>CAWBSS010000005.1:0-52186 GCA_963791515.1 uncultured Acidobacteriaceae bacterium
CTCCGCCATGGCTAGCCGCGTCTCGAACTCAAGCTCCAACAGCTGATGAGAATGAGCGCTTTGAAGTGTCTTCTGTAGTTGCGCGCTCGCCGCTGGGAAATGCCCTGACAAGTCTTGCACGCGACCAGACATCATTTCGAACTGCAAACGGAGTAGTGTGTTCGCACTTTTATCGGCCAGTGATTTAGCCTTTCCCGCCTCAGACTCGGCTTCAGGAAGCTTGGATTCGGCCAGCAGGGCATCGATCAGCACAATGCTGGCGGCCAATTCGTCGTCGGCCTGTTGATCTTGATGAAACTGTTCTTTGCATGTACGGATCACAGTTTCGGCGTCTGAGCTCCGCCCTTCTTCAATTGCCAGGTGCGCAAGCGCAAGTTCAGTTTCAGCCGCCGTTTGTTTCTCGCCAGTTTGTTTGCGTATCGCCAGTGCTTCCTCGTAAGACTTCCGGGCAGCGACCAAATCACCGCGATCGGTGAGAACGTCTCCTCTTCCAGAAAGGACATATGCGACAGCACTTTTGTCATCAGCTTCCTGAGCTACAGTCTTGGCTTGCTCGAAGGTTGTTAAGGCCTTGTCAAGCTCTCCTCGACGCCGAGCGACTTCCCCAAGATCGTTTAGCGTAAGAGCGATGCCGTCCTTATCTCCCATTTCTTTGTAACCGGGAAGAGCGTCGGAAAGGGCATGCTCTGCGCTGGCGAGATTCCCGCGGGCCAGAAAGACATCGCCAAGATTACTGGAAACCGTTGTGATTCCATCAATGGCGCCGATCTCGCGGAACATTCTTAGGGCCTCTCGAAACATGCTCTCCGCCCGATCGATCTGGCCCAGTTGATAGTAGAGTCCGGCAAAGTCACTGAGTGTGCGGGCTTCGTTGTTGCGATCGCCGGCCGCTGCATAGCTCTGGCGAGCATTCTGGCAGTCTCGAATGGCCTGCTCGGTGGAAGAGCCATTCCCAAGGGTCTCGCAAAGGATTCCATAGGCGCGTGCGACGAGCAAATGAGCACCCTGTGCAGTGCCCTTTTCAACCGCACGCCGCCCCGCTGCTTGCGCTTTCGCATAGTCGTTATTTATCCAAGCACGTGATTCAATCATGTCGATCCGTGGATCGTCAGCAGCTGGACTAGGCAGGCGCCGCAGGGCGGCCACGGTTTTCAGCGCATCTTCAGAGTTCACACGGCGTTGCTCGTCGGCCAACCGAAGTCCGTAATTCAGGTTGTCCGGAAACTGGGCAAAAAGCTTCCGGTACACCTCAATCGCTTTGTTTGTATCCTGCAGCGACGAATAGTACTGACCTTCAATTTGGAGACGTTCTTCTAAGCTTAGATGTTCAGAAAGCGCGCGCGCATGCTCAGCCTCGTCGCGAGCCTTCAAGTCGTATCCGAGATGATGCCATGCATCGGACAAAGCGGAATGTGCTAGAGGAAAATCCGGTTCGACCGCTATCGCCTGGACAAGCAGATCTCGGGAGTGGACAAAGTCGAATGCCCAGAGACGAGACCGACCTTCCGTGTAGAGCTTTACCGCCAGCTGCTTCACCGGTAAGGCAGCTCTCGTCTGCGCGAAAGCTTCTTCTGAAATTGATGTGCCTCCCAAGCTGTTCCGAAGAGACGCCCCGGCCTGACCTACAAGTTCGAAAAGGTTGCCTTCATTCCCCACAAAAGCTCGCTCGGCAATCGTCTCGCCGCGTTCGGTGTCTTGGACCCGAACGTCCAGACGAATCCGCCTCTCTCCTTTTCCCGGCAACGGCGTATATGAGCCAAGTACGACCACGTCTGCTCCAGGATTGGTATGGAGCCGTTCAAGGGTCTCTTTCGCCAGGCTGTCTTCGTCGCTCAGTGGGAGCTCTCGTTTTGCGCGCGCCACGTCCTCACCCGAGACCATACGTAAGGCGCTATCAGCGGCGAGCTCGGTACTGAGCATTTCCGCAAAGGCCGGCGAGAGCCAGTTGTCCTCGGGACGTCCAGGCAGATTGCGAAAACCCATCACGGCTACGGATCGTCGAACGTGTACCGGAGGAAGGTTGGTCTCGGCCGCAGTCTTATTTTCTATCCTGGTCCGCGAAGGACGGAATCGATACGCGGTACCACCGATCACAAGCACAATGAATGCGGCAATTGCTATGTAACGCAACCTCCGGCCTGAGATGGCAGAGTGTTTTTCTGAGCTGAGCGACGAAATCGGCGGTCTTAAAGGCTCAGGTGTGACGGGGCGGACCGGATCCTCTGACTCTGTGACCGTAGTGACCGGCGCCAAAAACCGGTAGCCTCGCCGCGGCACCGTTTCCACATAACAGGGTGCGTCCGCATTGTCCCCGAGGGCATCACGGATCTTCCGGATCGCGACTCCCAAGCTGTTATCGAACTCCACGAAGGTGTTTTGGGGCCAAAGGCGTTGGCGCACCTCTTCGCGGGAGACGATCTCTCCTGGTTTCTCCACCAGAATTGCGAGCAGGCGGTAGGGCAGATCTTGCAACTTCAGCTGGTTGCTGTTGCGAGTGAGCGTGGCCTTACTGGTATCAAGCTGGAACGGACCAAACCTGTATACGGTCTTCTTGTGAGGTTCCCCAGGCGACACGCGCTTCCCTTTGGTCACAGATGGTAGCACAGCCCCGTTAAGAAGAGGGTCTAAGCCTATAGAAACCTGACACTTATCAGTTAAAGCACGTTTAAAGGACAGTTTCATTGACCCGATGACCCAGTCCCTGCAGATTGATGCTCGCAGGGCAGCGATTCGCGCGACCACCAGTTCGGAAGGCTGCCTACAAGCCTCAGGGGGAAGTGGCATCGGGGGGATGCCAACTTCCACCTGGGGACGTCACTCGAGGGGTAAGGAAGATCATGATGAAACGAATCCTAATCGTCGTAATCCTGTTGGCCATTCCCGCTTGTTTCGGGCAGACGCAGACTGCGAAAGTTCGCACGTATTACGTTGCCGCGGACGAGGTGGACTGGGACTATGCCCCGGGCGGTGTCAACAAGATGATGGGCATGAAGTTTGAGGGCTACTCGACGGTATTCACTGAACGGGGGCCGCACCGGATTGGAACCGTTTATCGCAAGGCCCTGTACCGCGAATACACAGACGACACGTTCACCCGGCTCAAGCCACGACCCCGGGAGTGGGAGCACACGGGAATTCTTGGCCCGATCCTGCGAGCCGAGGTCGGTGACACGATCCGCATTCTTTTCAAGAACAACGCTACACGTCCGTACAGCATGCATCCGCATGGCGTCTTCTACCGAAAAGACTCGGAAGGAGCGCCGTACGACGATGGCACTTCCGGAACCGACAAAGAGGACGATGCGGTTCCTCCCGGCAAGACTCACATGTACACGTGGGAGGTTCCGGAGCGCGCTGGACCCGGACCGAACGACCCTAGCTCGATCGTCTGGCTTTATCACTCCCACACGAACGAGTTGAAAGATGTTGAGAGCGGGTTGGTGGGTGCCATGATCATCACGCGACGCGGCATGGGAGATGCCAATGGCAAACCGAAGGATGTGGATCGTGAATTCGTCTGCCTGTATCTGCTATTCGACGAGAACGTGAGCTGGTATCTCGACCACAACACCCAAACGTTCACAACCGATCCGAAGGGCGTGAAGAAGCTCGAATTCGCGCCGGTCGATAACGAAGGCAACTTCTCCGGTGTCGGTTCGGGATTCACCGTCGCCAACGCCAAATTTGCCATTAACGGCTACATCTACGGCACCGGCCCGATGATGACGATGAAGAAAGGCGAGCGTGTCCGCTGGTATCTGGTCGCACTCGGAGAGCAGTTCAGCGTGCACACGCCCCACTGGCACGGCAACGTGGTTTTGCACGACGGCAAACGTACCGATGTCGTTCCCCTCATGCAGGCACAAATGGAGACCGTGGACATGGTCCCCGACAATCCCGGGATTTGGATGTTCCATTGCCACATCGACGACCACATGGATGCGGGAATGGTCACGTTGTACAAGGTCGAGCCGTAACTTAAGTTACCCATATCGACAATCGGGGAATCTGTCCTGGAAGGAGAATCGCGATGTTTCGAAATGCTTTTTTCATTTGCATGTTGTTAATACCTGCCTCGATGGCTTCGCATTATGCCATGGCGGCTGACTCCTGCCAGCCGGTGTTCGATGCCATCACAAAAATTGTCACGACCCCCAGCCATAGTTATTCCACGGGAGTCCTGAATGGCAAAGCACGCAGCACCGAGACCATCTATGTCCAAGGAAAGAGTTACATGATCGTGAAGGGCAAGTGGATGCTTAGCCCCGTAACCCCGAATGATGTGTTGGAGCAAGAAATGAAAAACCGCACGAACAGCAAAGCTACATGCCAATTCCTGCGGAATGAATCCGTCAACGGCGAACCCGCTGCGGTTTATTCCATGCGCCGTGAAACGGAAAATGCAAAAGAAGACGGGCAGATGTGGATTTCCAAGACGACTGGCCGCGCGTTACGGAAAGAAGTTGATGTGGACTACGGTGGTGCGATGGGGAAGAGCCACCTATCGGCACGCTACGAGTACAGCAATGTGAAACCACCAATGTGAGCGAAAGCATTTTCCAATGATTTCTCTTGTAAGGACCAATGCTGGGGAGGTTGAGTATGACCAACTTTTGTACAGAATGCGGAACGCCGCTGACGGGCCGATTCTGCGTAAAGTGCGGCGCGGACCTGCGTCAATTAACGACTCCCGCGCCGCCGCAGCCGGTACAACAAAATGCAGGAACAGCAGCGCCGGAAGCCGTCCCGGCCCCGGTTGCCGCGCCGGCATCCGCAACCGTTCCGCCCCTGGTCGCCAACAAGAAGATGAGTCCGCTGGCCAAGCTTGGGATCGCGGCGGTCGTAGTCGTCTTCGTTGGTGGCGCACTCGCGGTCGGAGGTCTTTATTACGCCGCCCACCGAATCAGTCAAAAGATTCATGAGGAAGCAGGGAGCATTCTTGGATCAAGCCCAAGTTCCGCCAGCCCGGATTCGTCGAGCGGCGGAACAGGCTCGGGAAATGCAGGCGGGATCGACGCTTGCAGCCTGTTGCGCAAAGAAGACGTCGGCCGCGCGGTAGGGGTCGAGATCGCCCGCACGCAGCCTGGGGACAATTCGTGTTCTTACATCGCGAAGGGTGATAAGGCGGACATGCTCGCAAAGCACGCCACCGCAATGATGGCCGCCCGCGGCGCGGACAAACAGACGCAACAAACGATCCAGAAGTTTACGGGAGGCATGTTCAAGGCATTTCAGAGCGAACAGCCGGCATCGGAGCAAGACACTTCCGGCGAAGTGCCGGTGTTCTCGTTTTCGGTCGATCAGAACGCGGCGGAGGAACAGATGCGCCTGAACGCCAAGGTGCTCGGCGTTATGGGAGTCCAGGAAGGACTGCCTGGTATCGGCGATCAGGCGTTTGTGTCGGCGGACGGAATAATCACGATGCGCAAGGGAAAGAATTTCGTCCGCATCATGTTCATCGCCTGCCCGTGCAATACGGACGCCGTGAAGCCTCTGGCCAAGGAAATCGCAGACGCGCTGTAGACCAGCGTGAGGGACAAATGCGTGACACGAGACCACTGCCCCGAAAAGCTTACGGCAAGTTCACATTTTCAACTGGAGAATCTCAATGAAAGCCGTTTTTCTAGCAGCAACGATGTTCGTCCTTTGTCTCGCAAACGCAACCGGCCAGGGGAAGGTACTTACAAATGACCCGCTGACCGGCCTTCCGCTAATTCCCGCCACGGATTCGGGCAAGCGTGTGGGCGGCATGCTTGTGGGCAACGAACCCACAAAAATGCCCGACGGCCAGGTCTGCAAAAGCAAGATGCAAGGCGATTTCTACTACCCTATCTACAAGACTAAAGTGGATGCGGCGGTTGCGTGGTATTCCTCACATCTTTCCGGCTTCAAGACGGTTCAGGGATATGAATCCGGGAGATCGCAGATTGTCTTCTACAAACCGGACGGAACGATTGTGGTTATTGTGACGGGAGTTCCAGGAGCAGAGGGAGAAAACGCGGATGCATATTCCGTCGCCTATGAACGGTATCAGCCGGGCATCTCCGAGAAAACGATCACTGCTGTGACACAAGGAAAGATAGTTTGCCACTGATCGATGGTACGAAGGCGGTCAACATCGCGGGAACTCTGCGCGATCGAGACAAATGACGCCGAAGGGTGGGCGCGCAATCGTCGAGTGGAACTGTCCCTTGAATAGAAATGTTCATGTAACTGTTAACACTTCATCTGAAAGGAAACATCATGAAAGCTAGCTATCCTGTCCACGCGTTCCGAACACTGGAGAAACCGATGTCCCGCCTAGCCTGCTTCCCGCTCATCCTGCTTCTGGTCTTAGGCGCCTGTTCAAAGCCCGCGTCGAACACAGGCGCCGCTGCATCGCAGGGCGTGGGGAACGCCGCTGCCAGCATTCCCGCCGGCAACGCGTGCGACCGGAAACTGGTGACGTCGGCCGACGCAGCCGAGATCCTGGGCGAGCCGGTCGCGTCGGAAAAGGCTCTGCCGGGCGATGCGCAGTCTTGCGTGTTCACCACGGCGGACTTCACCACGCTGACGATCTCGCTGCGCCCGGGCCTCGGGCGAACAACGGTGGATACCTGGGCTGCGGGGAAGATGCCCATGCCGGTGACCAACGTATCGGGCGTCGGCGAACGGGCGGTGTGGCAGTCGACGCTCAAGGAGATCAACGCGGAGAAGAACAACCTGCTCTGCGACATCGGGGTCGTCGGTCCCGGCCATAGCGCGGGCGCGACACCGGAGAAACTAGGCGCCCTTTGCAACAAGATCTTCACGGCGATGTGAGGCTGCAGCACCCAGCCCGCAAGCCAAGGTCTCTGGCGCGGCAGCGCCGGCGGCCGTACGTAAACGATGACGCTTAGCCCTGGCGATCCATGAGGGACAAGTCATGAACGAATCGAGATGCTTTGCGCAAATCCGGAAACGACGAGTGCTTTTGGCGACGAACGCGCTTCTACTAGGGCTCTTCATCTTGCATTTCACTGTCTACGGACAAGACAAATCCAGTTTCCCCGACGGATTCGACGCGGTGCAGGCCGCTCCGAAAAGTCACAAGGTGATCTTCGAAAACGCGTTCGTACGCGTGCTGGAAGTTTCGGTGTCGCCCAACACGACTGTGCCCATGCATCATCATCACTGGCCGAGTTTACTGGTGAGCTGGGATACCGGCGGCAGGTCGCCACATGTGCGCTATCACCGCGCGGACGGCACTGTGAAGGACATTCCCAGCACGGAAGTCCCCATCCATCCCGGGACCTGGGCCGTGAACTGGATGAAGCCGGAACCGATGCATTCCGTTGAGATTCTCGACGCACCGGTCGCGAATCCCGATCTTCGCATCGAGATCAAGTGTCTTCCCTAACCCGAAAACTGCACTCAGAAAAGATGGCTCTAACGAAACACGGAGGCTGCAATGGAAATGGATATTGAGAAGAAGATCTTGCGCTTTGCAACTATGAGGGTCGCAGCCGCGTGCCGTGCTGCGTTAGCTTTGACGCAAGAACAACCGCGCCATCCTTCAGCCGGAACACGAACACAAGCACCGACTGGCGAGGTTCTCGCGCAGCGCATCAGTGTATCGTTTGCCCCACGGCCCTCCGAGCAGGCGACGGAACAGAACGTCATGGACCCGGTCTGGGAGTCTCTTGGGTACATGAGAACTATCTCTTGTTTGGGCGGCTTCGTGGCAATCCTTATTTTGAGCTTCGTGTTTACCGCCAGGGGTGGAACGAAGTTGCTCACTACGGACCCATTAACGGGACTTCCTCTCTATCCCGCCACAGATTCCCGACTCCACTTGGGTAATGAGCCTACTCGGTTGCCGGAATCGCAAGTCTGTAAAAGCAAAATGCAGGTTGATTTCTACTCGGTTTACGACTCCAAAGTGAATGCAACCCTCGCCTGGTATGACGCTCACCTGCCAGAGTTCAAGAAGGCGCACGCCTTCGCCGCCAACCGCTCGCAAGACACCTACTACAAAACCGACGGGACGGTGCTTGTGTCTGTCACGGGTAGCCCCGGCAAAGAAGGAGAAAACATGGACACATATTCGGTGTTGTATGCTCGTCTTCAGCCCGGACTATCCGAGAAGACGATCGTTGCCCTGAATCAACAAAGAGTTGTTTGCCCGTGATCGATCCATCTTTGCGCCCTAGCTTTTTTCGGCGACGTAAAATCGTGAATCATCGTTTCTGGCGCGCTTGCTGATCGGCTAGAGGCTTTCGTGCGTCGAGGACGGCGTGGTTTTCCGTGTCGGCTTGCGGGCACGACCTCAAGACTCCACCGGGTAACATTAGACAGCTCAGTATGGGAAGTTGGGTATCGGTGCTTTGCACCGACGCATCTGGAAAACGTGGTCGTGACCATTCACTTCTGGCAGAAAGCCGCCGTCAGGAGCAAACTCGCCGCCCGAGTGGACTTGCCCACGATGATGATGTTGCTCAAGTATATCCGGCAGACTCAGTCAGGTTCGTCGTTCAAGTATGATCTCACCGGCGGAAGGTCCAAGTATCAACAACTGTCTGACCAGAACGTCCGCAAGGGAAGCCATAAAAAAGTCTCCTCTTTTGTCTTGGGATGACCGACATATTGCGTCGCTTGCAACTGAGAATCCGGACAGCTCCATTCACATGGTTGCGGTGTGGTACCTAAGATGATGTGGAAGAGAGAGAGAGAGAGAGAGGGGGGAGGCGGGCTCTCGCGAATATATTTGGTACACGACTCAGGAGTTACAACGTAAAAAGAATTCCGCCCACCAAACCGCTGTCGCCTCCAACCGCGGCCCTCAACTTCCCGACCCGACTGTACTTGTAGGATCCCTTTCGATCCCTTTCCGATCCCTTTTTTCTAGGACACGGGTCTCACGTGAGGCCAGTACTCTATTTGAATCAACGAGTTACGAACGGAGACTATTGCACCAAACGGACCGGTTCGGCATCAGGCGTGGCCAGGCGGACTTGGCAAACCGGGCCCAGGGACTCCCGGGGCGTACCCCAGTCCTTGCTCAGTGACCCCCTATCCCATTGCAAATAAGTGACTTATAGTAAAGCGATCAGAGGCTGACGTGAACCCAAGATCTGCCGGTCGCGTTACCGTGTACACGAATTCGCAACTTTCGCTTCTCTTTCGAGGCGAATGTAGGACGTAGACGAGGTCGACTCGATTCAAGTCATTGATAACAGGATAGATAAGTGAGAGGTTTTGACAACCGGCTAGAATCGTGACTGCTGGTGCGGTTTCACGTCCGTAATCGCTTCGCCGGCTCGAGGGGCTCCAGGCGTTCTCCAGGCGTCGCCCTTCATGGTCGAGTTCAGGGACTCTGAGAGAGCCGCTGTAGCCAAAATCACGAGCTACGTCTTTATTACCTCACCATCAACTTCTCAAACGCCGGATACCCATGCAAGGGCTGCAGGTCCGGGTGCATCTTCAGCCAGATGTAATTAGTGTACCCGTTCTGGATCGCTAGCTCCAGTTGGTCGACCGCTTCTTTCTTCTCGTCGAGAAGGCTGAGCACAAAGGCCGCCTCCAGGTGAAGCTGGGGCGCCTTCGCCATGGCCTTGCGCAGCATTTGCCGGGCGCGATCGGTTTCCCCAAGGTGCGCGGAGGTTGCGGCCAGGTCCAGTTGTGTGCCCGGCTCATGCAACGTCTTTTTTTCGTGCGTTTCCACCTCGTGGCGATAGCGGGTGAATGACTCGTGCGCTTTCTGGCGATCTCCCATCCGCTCATATACCACTCCCATGTCGTAAAACACCGAGGTTTCGCTGGGATCGACCTTCTGGACTTGTTGCAGCGTTTCGATGGCCTGCTGATAGTGGCCTTGCAAACGGTGCGTGTGCGCCAACCGGTAGCGGGATAGGATTCCCTGCGGATTGGCCGCTACCGCCTTCTCGAATGCGGCTTGCGCCTGTGGAAGCTCGTTCTTCGCAAAGTATGACCAGCCCAGGCAGTCCTGCGCCCAGGCGTTTCCGGGATCAAGTTCCAGGATTTTCTGACACAGGGGCAGAGCTGAGGGGACGTCGCCCATCTGATACAAGTAGGTGCCTGCCAGATTCCCGTAAGCGAGAACGGATTTGGGATCGATCCGGAGCGCCTCTTTGTACTCCGCCAGCGCATCCGGCGTCCGCCCCATCTGCAAGTATGTCCGGCCCAGGCTCACATGAGAGAGGGAGTCGTCAGGGTACAACGCCAGCAGGGTCTTCAGGAATCCGATTGCTTTTTCCGGATTCTTTTCCACCGCCCGCGCATGAAACGCCAGGATGCCGTATTTCTCCCGATCAGTGAGTCCGTCCACGTTCTTTACTGCCTCGCTCAAGAGGCGTTTGCCTTCTTCGCCATCAAAATGAGGCAAGCCGTTCATGGCTTGTTCCACGTTCATCATGCCCAGGGAAGCGCGAGCAGCGGTGAAGGTGGGATCAATGTGCAGTGCGTTTTCGAGATATACCTTCGCCTCGTCCCATTGGAGCGCCAAGGCCCTCTCTGTCGCGATCGAGTACTGCCGCAGGGCTTCCAGCGACTGTGTGGTCACCGAGCTGAGTTGTTTGCTCTGCGAGACGGTCTGCAAGGATTCCCCCAGATCCTCGCGAATCGCCGCGGAGAGCGTGTCTACCGCATCGAGTACTTTGCTCTTGCCGTTGGCTTTCACTAACTCGGTCTTTACGTTTTTGCCCGAAGCCACGTCGCGGATACTGGCCGCGACGCGGTAGTTTTCTCCGATGCCGCTGATGCTCGGCAGGACGATCACCTTCAGTCCTTCCCGCACGGCGATCTCTTGCGCCAGCGGTTCGTCGATCCGGTCCACACCGGGCTTCTTCATACGCTTCAGCGCCTCGGTGATGCGCAGCCGCGAGTAGACATTAGCGTAGCTCGACTGGCCCAGGCTGGTCGTGAACGCCGTCGTCAGCGACTTGTCGAACACCGGATCGCCCGTCTGGTTCTCAAAATCGCTGATCAGCACGAAATCTCGCGCCGCAAAAGCCAGGGCCGGGGTACGGCCGGACAGCCAGACCATGCCCACCAGCACTGCCAAAATGAACGCCGCCGCGACCAGCACCGCGCGGTACTGCCGTCGCATGCGCCACTTCAGCCATCCGAGCCATTGCATTGCCGCTGCCGGAGTTACCGCGTCGCTTGGAGCCGCCAGCGCTTGCAGATCGGCTAGCAACCCGCGCGCGCTCTGCTGTCGGCGCGCCGGATTTTTGTCCAGCGCCTTGCCGATCACCGCCTCTAGCGCGAGCGACACCTTGGGGTTAACCTTCCCTACACGCGTTGGTTCGCGGTGAAAGATCGCGTCGACCAACTCCCCGCTCTGAGCGCCATGGAACACACGCTGCCCGGTTACCATCTCGTAAAGCACGGTTCCGGCGCCGTAAATGTCTGTCCGAGCATCGCAGGCCTGTCCCCGCAACTGTTCGGGCGCCATGTACGGCAGCGTGCCCGCGACGGCTTGACTTTCACCCAGGGACTGCGTCGATTCCGTCCCGCTGAACGGCCCCACCAGCTTCGCCAGCCCGAAGTCCAGGATCTTCACCCGCCCGTCAGCCGTCACCCGCACGTTGCCCGGCTTCAGATCGCGGTGAATTACCCCTTGCTCATGCGCCGCCGCGACTCCTTCGGCCAGTTGCACCCCCAGCCGGAGGACTTCCTTCTCCGGCAGCGGTCCGGCAGCCACCTTCTCACTGAGTGTGATCCCGGGGATGAATTCCATCACCAAGAAGTCCACTCCCTGCTGCGTGTCGAAGTCGTAGATAGTGGCGACATTGGGATGACTGAGCTGCGAGAGAATCAGAGCTTCTTTGTGGAAGTGCTTGCGGGCTGATTCGTCGGTGAGCGTGCCGGGCGGAAGGACTTTGATGGCAACATCACGAGCGAGGTGCTCGTCGCGGGCGCGATAGACCTCTCCCATACCACCGGCACCGATCTTCTCCATGACGCGATAATGGCCCAGGGTCTCTCCGGCGGTGTGCGGCGGAGCTGACTTCTCGCCAATCATCCGAGGACCTCCGTGAGGCGTGGAGGGATGAGGGGAATTACGTTCTAGACACTTACTTGGAATGAATCCGTTGCCAGTTTGCAACCCGGACAGTTCAGCTGTCTGTGATTTTGCGCACATGCCGGTGCATAGAGAACTGCTCAACCGGTCCTCCGCCCAGTAAATGCAGGATTCAGCCATTTCCGGACACACCGACGATTGTCCTGGCTTGCGGACCACCTGTCTTCTCTTTATTAATACACACTTTTCTCGTTCCGTTCTGCCGCGTGCTGTTTGCCGTCCAAGCTTCCCCAGACCGAAGCATCATCAACACCACCCGCATGCCATTCAGGCGTTCTTGACGTATAGGAAATACAAAAATCGATTTCACCTTGCACGAGGGATGCTGCGGGTGGCTTTGGATCCAATAGGGAAAATGAAGTATCAGAGAAGAACACAAAACGAATGGCCAGCAACCCGTCGAATTCCAGTTAGCAGACAGAGGGCTGGAAAAATTCTTCTAAGGCGGCCGGGAAGCTGTTGGGATCAGGCCGCTTTGACCGGTGCTCGACGGCCAACCCAATGCATCGGTCGACCGAGACTGTCCTGGAGAGGATCCGTACCGAAGGTTTTAAGACGAAGCCATCTCCAGCTTAATCGCGGAGGATGTGGACGCTGCTTCTGCTTCAGGAGTAGAAAGACGGCTGCCCAGGTTCGCGCTTTGGCACGCGGGGCCAGTAATTCAAAATATCGCATGTTGTGTCGACCGCGATCTGGGACCTGCTGCTTCAGGATGTGGAAAAGCTTTTCGTTTGAGAACCGCATCGATACCAGGCGATTGTTTCGCGTGTCCTTGGCAACGTACTGAACCGATTCCTCTGTCTCCCTCTTCAGACGGTGCTCGGCCACCGTTGGTCGCCGAATGTACCGTCCTACATATTCCACGAAATGTGCCTTGGACATCGTTGAAGTAACGTAAACATGCCAGTCACGCTCGCACTGCTCTTCGAGCGCCGGATAGGATTTGCGTCCAAGTCTCTTTCTTGACGAGGACTTTTTCGCGTTCCTGCTCACGAAGGACGATGTGGGCAAAAGGCCCTATCCTGAGTATGGCAGTCCGCCTTCGGATAACATGAGTTGCGCCTCTACAATGCGGCTGCGAACAACATGGTTCATCTCTCGCCAACGACAGTTTTCGACGTTCAAACTCTGGCCGCTTACGTCATTTTTCTCGCGAGCTATCTGGTCTTTGCACTGGGAAAATTCCCCGGATTAAAAATTGACCGTGCGGGCGCGGCGATTATCGGCGCTGTGGGAATGGTGGCGTTCCGGATTGTGCCGCCAGCCGACACGCTGCGGTTCATCGATTTCCCCACGCTGGTGCTGTTGTTCTCGATGATGCTGATCGTAGGCAATCTTCATCTGGTGGGATTCTTCGAGTGGAATGCGGAGATGGTGCTGCGGCGGCTGAAGCCGTCGCGGCTGTTGCCTGCGGTAGTTCTTACGTCGGGAGTGCTTTCCGCATTTTTCGTGAACGATATTGTTTGCCTCGTGATGGTGCCGTTCGTGCTGAGCATCACGCGCAGGCTGCGGCTGGCACCATTGCCATATCTGTTGGCGGTGGCGACCGCATCGAATATTGGCAGCGTGGCGAGTATCACGGGGAATCCGCAGAACATGCTGATCGGGTCGTTCTCCCACATCTCTTATCGTGACTTCCTTCTGCATCTTGGGCCAGTGGCAGTGGTGGGTTTGTTCCTGGATTGGATGGTGCTGCACTGGATGCATATGCGGAAGGTGAAGCACGAGGAATTGGTGAACGACGGGATTCCACTGCCGCCACTCGATCTTTCGCGGCTGACGAAACCAGCGATTGTGGTAACCGCAGTTGTGATCGCGTTTTTTGCAGGTGTGCCTCCAGCGATGGCAGCGGCTTTGGGCGCGGCGGTGTTGCTGATTACCCGAACGATCGAGCCACGAAAACTGTACGAGGAAGTGGACTGGGGTCTTCTGGTGTTCTTTGTCGGGCTATTCTTGATTGTGGGCGGAGCGCAAAATGCCGGAATTGTCAGGAGGTTTCTGGGGATCGCCGAGCATTGGAATATCCACAATCTGGGGGTCTTCACGGTTGCGGTGTCGTTGCTTAGCAACATTGTGAGCAATGTACCAGCGGTAATGCTTTTGAAGTCGCTGGCACCGAACTTTGCGAATCCGCATACGGCGTGGCTGGTACTGGCGATGGCTTCGACGCTGGCGGGGAATCTGACGATCACGGGAAGCGTGGCGAACATCATTGTGGTCGAGAGCGCCAAGCCGGAGGTGAAAATCGGGTTCTGGGAATATTTCCGCGTTGGGCTGCCGATTACCGTGATGACGTTGATTGTGGGATGGGCGTGGCTGGAGTGGGTTCAATAGATCGTTGATTCTTCCGGCAAGGGCTGAGATGCTGCGAAATATGACGACATCTTCGGCAACCATCGGGAAACGCAGTATTGTATTTTTCCTGGCTGACCCAATTGCGAAGTCCATTGGGATGTGTCAAGCTTTTAACGACCTGAACTGAAGCGTAGCAAGAAGTTACGCAGACTCATGGCAGATAGCAAGGAGTTCAAACGAGCGTGGTTGGGGACGCCAAGCATTCGGCAACATTCGAGTTTTTCCAGACTCACCTTGGGGGAATCTCGCTCGGCAAGAGTAATGGTCGTCCCATTCCGCTGGAAAACCACTAGCTTCAATCAGCTTGCTAATCATAGCTTTCGCGCATAGTCTCAAAGTAGGGCCTTTGTTTCAGGCTGCAAAAGGGAGAGTTTCTGACAAACGACGAATTCAAGGCTTCCTATGTTGTCATACGCCACAACGTCCGCACCTACGAGTCCGCGGGAGTGGTCGAAGTCGTCAAGGGACGTACGAACGCAGAATCTGCCTTGAAGAAGTTCGAAAGCGACCAAAACCCAGCGGATCGGCATGCGGGCTGGCGCTACTTCCTCGAGAAAACCACTCTGAAGGCGGGAACCAATCCCGCAGAGGCCACAGAGCTTCGTCAGGCTGAGTTGGAAAGTCGAGAGTCCAAAGCTACGCAAGAAGGCGAAGGCTCCAACAGTAGAGGCGGGATGTCCCGGTGAGCCACAGCAATTCGCTTGCTAACCTGCGGCTCTAAGCGTAGCATCACTCTGTGCGTTAGACCGAGTCGGTCGTGAGCAGTTCTCGCCTAATCAGCCAGCACTTGCCTGCAATACCTCCGAATCTCTCAAGCGTAAATTGATTGAAAGGAACACCAGTATCAACATGGCAGAACAAGGAACAGTAAAGTGGTTCAATGACGCCAAAGGCTATGGCTTTATCAGCCGTCAGAATGGCGAAGATGTTTTTGTGCACTTCTCAGCGATCCAGGCGGGCGGATTCAAAAGCCTGCAGGAGGGCCAGACGGTGCAGTTCGACGTAACCAAGGGCCCCAAGGGCTGGCAGGCTGAGAACGTCCAGCCGCTGTAACCCCAGATCCGTGAGTCGAAGGCGATCTCTCTCGGGAGATCGCCTTTTCAGTTTTTCAAGTCTCTTTGAGAAATCAAGCGGGCGCGGCGACTCTTACTTCGAGCGCTCTGGGATCGCGAAATCGGCGGTTCCAATTTTTACAATCGTGCCTTGGGGTTGCGGTTTCGCGTCCTTCGCGTCCTTCGCATCCTTGCTCTCTTCAGGCTTGTCCTTTTCTTCAGGCGCGGGTATAGGTTTCTCCGTCCACATGCCGTAGACTCGCCCGCCATACGCCGCAATTCCGCTGTAGTCGCCAAAGAAAACGCCGCTGGCCTCGAATGGTTCATCGGTCCAGGCGTAGTTGCCGAAGTTGCGGCCACCGTCGGTGGAACGCGCCAGGACCACGATCTGCTTGCGGTTCTGAGGATCGCCCCGGCGATCATAAAAGAGAACGTCGATGGAGCCGTCGGTCGGGTCCACGGCGAGCCACTGGAAGAACTGTTCCGCCCCGTTGTGTGCCGGGTCGTTGTTCACGCGGACCGGTGCGGTCCAACGCTTACCTCCGTCGTCGGAGGTCGCGAGGAAAACATCAAGATCGCCATTGCGGTAATCGCTCCAGGTCACGTAAAGACGCCTGCTTTTTGGATCAATCGCAATTTGCGGGAATCCGTTTGCCCGTTCGAGCGTCTGTATGGCGAACATGATCGGCGCCGTATGAATGATGGGGCGGGCATGAGAGAACGTCTTGCCGCCGTCGCGCGATGTCGTAAGCATGATTGCGTTATCCTGGCTCCATATAGCGTAGAGCTTGCCATCTGGACCGACCACACCGTCGAATCCCTCGGCGGCGCCGTTGTCATCGCGCGGCAAGCCAGGGTGGGCATCGATCTCAATCGGCTGCGACCAGGTCTTCCCGTCGTCGGTGGAACGGGCAAGCACCATCTGGGAGTCGGTCAACCTCCACCGGGTCCATCCGATGTAAAGATTGCCCGCATACTTACCTTTCGTGTTATCCGCGACAATATACGGTTTGTCTTCAAACGGAATCCCCGCCGTGGTGGGCTGTTCCGCGACGGGAAGGTGGTCCGCTTCCCAGGTTTTTCCGCCGTCTAGCGACCGCCGCACGAAGATGCCGTTGCGTGTTGCGCCATGTGCCCAGTAGTTGAAAGTCCCCAGCTTGTCGAAGGCGATGTAACAAATGAAAGCGTGGCCATGGTTATCAAAGGCGACCGACACGTCGCCGGACACACGATAGTTCTTAGGATCAACCCCATTAGCCAGTTGCCAGGTGTGGCCAGCGTCCCGCGAATAAGCGGCCTTCGCATTGTCCTGAAAAACCCCGACGACTTGCTGCGGATTCGTAGGATTCACGGCGATGCCCGGTTCCGTGAAATAACCCGGCGTGGGAGTGAGAGTGAAGACCTGGGAGTGCGGAGCTTTTGGGAGATCCTGACTCCGCACGAGCACGGGTGTAGCGAAGAAAAAAATAACGATAGTCGTGGATGCGAATCGGCGAAAATATTGCGAGAAGAACATTTGAAGCCCCGTGTGCTCGCGATCGAGTGTGCGCCGCTAAGAAAGGTTTTCAGAACACAGGGCCGCGCCTCCAGCAATTCCTGCGTCTGCCCCGTAGTGCGCCATCAATAGTGGAATTTCGGAGGCGCGCGGATTCACGCACCAACTCGGAAGGCGGTTCTTAATTTCATCGAAAAATGGCCTTAGCATTGCGGCCACGCCGCCGCCCATCACGAGAACGTCGGGGTCGAGCAGATCGACGATGTTGCCGAGCCAGGGAGTTAAGACCTCGACAGTCTCAAGAAGAACTTCCTGCGCCAACGGATCGCCGGCGACATAAGCCTGCCCGACAAGTTCGCTAGTGACGGCGGCCACGCTTCCTTTCGCAAGGTCGAGAATGGTGGAATGCCGGGATGGTTCCGCGCCTAGCTTGGTTCGTGCCCGTGCGCCAATAGCGGGGCCGGCCGCCAGCACTTCGATGCACCCGTGTTTGCCGCAACTGCAAAGCGGGCCGCGATAGTCGATGCTCACATGGCCGCCTTCGCCCGCGGAGCCGGTATTGCCGTGGTAGATCTGGCCATCCAGAACAATGCCAGTTCCAATCCCGGTTCCAATCGTGGCGTAGAAAACGTAGCGGAATCCGCGTGCAACGCCCCAGCGCGTTTCGGCCAGCGCGGCGGCGTTCGCGTCGTTGTCCAATCTGACGGGGAGACTGTATTGCTTGGCGATGCTGTCGACGAGCGGGAAATTTCGCCAGCAGGGCAGATTTGGAGGATTGAGAACTACGCCAGTCTTCGGGTCCAGGGGACCGGGGGCACAGATTCCGATGCTCTGAAATCCGCTGCCCGGCGGTGAGGATGACAAGGAATCAATTGCGCCGGTGACGGCCTGCAAGGCAGCATCGGCCGTCCCGGTTGCCATCATGGGTTTACGGCCCTGCGTGAGTATTTTGCCGTCGCGGTCCACAAGGCCCACAGCCACCTTTGTGCCACCGATATCGACGCCGAGAATTGGACCGCTGTGCTTAGAGTTTTCGGTCATGGTTTCGGCGCCGTTGTTGCCATCTGGGGTAAGCTGGAAAATCGCACCTTGACGGTTTTGATCTCGTACGGCTTCGTGTGAAACGTCACTCCGCCATTGTGCAGGGACAAGTCTGCGATCGGTTTTTCCATAAGATCGGTTTCCGCCGCCGATTGTGCTCCCGGAGGAAGTTGTAGCGTGACCTCACCATCCTTGCCAGCCCATTCGTAGAAGCGCAGAACCAGGGCGTTCTCGTCCTCGGCCTTCTTCAGCGCTGTCACGATGATGTTGTCCGGTTGCGCCCGCAGGAAAGAATACTCCGCCGCGAGCGCTCCCTGATGTCTTTCCGACGGCAGGGAAATTAGTTTGTAATTCAGTTCATAACCTCGCCGGACGGTGAGCGCTTCCTTCCAGCCTCCACCGTGCGGATACAGCGAGTAGGTAAACTCATGCCGGCCCTCGTCGGCGTGAGGATCGGGCCACTCCGGAGACCGCAGCAGAGAAAGGCGGAGCACGTTTCCTTTTGCGTCGTATCCATATTTGCAGTCGTTGAGCAGACTGAGTCCGTGCTTGGCGTCCGAGATGTCAGCCCAGCGCTGCGCGGGAACTTCAAACTGCGCCTGCTCGGCGGGGGTATTGCGCGTGGTGGGTCGCTCTACCGAACCAAAGGGAATTTCGTACGTAGCTTGGTCACTATGGGCGCTGACGGGGAATGCCACTTTCAGCAGGATGTGCTTTTCATGCCACTCCGCCATCATCTTCACATCGACACGAGGGACGCCTGCGTACACGATGATGTCGCGCACAAAAGTTGAATTCTGAAAATGATTCTTGACTTGGATCACTGCTCGCAGCGGGCCGCTCTCTATGAGCTTGACGGCATCAGCCTTGTCCAGATCCCAATGTTGCTTCTCGAAATCCGCGTCAATATTCCACGCGTCCCACTGCTTGGGCGTATCGACGAAGGTTTGCAGCAGATTGCCGCAGGTTGAAGTCTTAGGCCCGCCCGTGTCGGTTTCAGCGGGGCCGAGCGCTTCTGTGTCACTCCGCTTGTCAAACAGGCTGGTCATGCACCCGGTTTGCGGATCGACCTTCACCCGGATGAACTCATTCTCCAGCGTGTCGGCAGAAGCCCTCAGCAGCGAATGAACCGCTGGCGAGGTAGTCGCCGCGCGCACGAAATAGGTTTGATAACCGAAAGACGGCGTCTTCGATAACACTAAGAATCGAGCGCGGTGTGTGTCCGCGTCGAGATGGAGCATCTGCGATTCCGCCGGCTTTCCGGTGGAATCCAAAATCTCAATCTGCTGGGCCGGCGCAGGCAGTTGCGCCTCAACCTCGGCCACTTCGGTTCGCGGCCACGCGAGGGAATTGAAGATCATTACAGGCACTCCCTCGCCTTGCGTGTTGACGTGCGCAGCGATTTCGCGAAGGGATCCTGTGGTAACGTCATTCGCGGCGCGATCAACATTTTCCAGATTGCGCTTGGCATCCAGATAATTCACCGCGATCCCAGAGCCCGGCATGATGTCGTGGAAATGATCGAACAGCAAATTCTTCCAGGTCAGCTCCATCCCGTCTTGCGGGTAAGGACGCCCGTAGAGCGAGGCCAGCGACGCGAATTTCTCGGCATTGAGTACTGTTTCCTCGGCGCGGCGGATTCTGCGCTTGGTTTCTGCCTGCGTAGTGAAAACTCCGCGGTGATATGCGAAGTAGAGTTCGCCGTCCCAGGTGGGAACCTGCATGCTGGGAAGCTTCTTCTCGATATCGCTAAAGAAGTCGCGGGCGAAACTGAATTCAAGCTTCGGATATACCGAGTCAGGAGCCATCAGTTGCTCGGCATGATCGAGCATGATACGGGTCGGACCGCCGCCGTGGTCGCCCACTCCGTACAGGTGCATCATCTCAGGTTTAGCCGGGATGCTCTTGCCGTAGATCGAGGGCATCCAGATTGAGAGATCGGTCGCAAGTGGCTCGGCATCGATGCCGCCGGCGTAGTCGTGCGGGAAATACGTTAGCAGGCGGCTTCCGTCGGGGGATTGCCACCAGAAAAGCTTGTAGGGGAACGTGGTGAACTCGTGCGCCCACAACAGCTTTTGAGTGACAAAATAATCCATGCCCGACTTCTTGTAGATCTGTGGGAGTTGATAGTTGTAGCCGAATGAATCCGGGTTCCACCCGATTTTCACGTCCATACCGAAGTTCTTCTGAAAGTAACGCTTGCCCACCAGAATCTGGCGAACCAGCGACTCGCCGTCCGGCATATTCAGGTCGGGTTCGACCCACATGCCGCCGATGATCTCCCACCGACCCTCTTTGACGCGCTGCTCGATCTGTTGGAAGAGGTCGGGATATTTCTCCTGCATCCACTCGTACGTGCGGGCGGAGGACATCGTGAACTTGAAGTCGGGGTACTCGCGCATCAAGTCGAGCACGCTCTGAAATGTGTTGCGCACTACTTCGACAGTCTCGGTCCAGGGCCAGAGCCATGCCATGTCAATGTGTGAATTGCCAACGATACGAATGTTGAACTGCTGCAACCAGGGCTTGAGTACCTCCAGTTTGGCTTGAGCCTGTTTGAGCGAGGCATCGAAGCTGGCTTGATCCCCCCGATCGAGCGACGAGAAGTCGATCACTTTGAGCGCGGCGTCCAGTTGCTGCTGGCGCTCGATCTTTCCCTCTTCGTAGGCTGTGATGATTGGGCGGGCAGAAAGGAGTTCCATTCGCAGAAAAGCGGGGTCGGGACGCGTGTGCGGCGGCTCGATCGTAATTTCGCTGTGAAAGAATTCTGACTGCACGTCGTCTCCAGCAACCACCCTCGCGGCGATGAGGAATTTCTGTCCGGGCTGCGCGTTTTCGGTCAGAAGCATGGGCTGCATATCGTCGTCGCTGCCGCGATACAGAATCGCACCGTTCGAGAAAACGGTAATCCTCAAGCTTCCTGGACTACCAAATCGCAGCTCAATCGACATCCGTGAGCCCTGCGCGGCATAACCATTGATCTTTTCGGGAATCTGAATCCAGTGACGGAAGACGCGGGTTCCTGTCCAATGCTCCTCGCTCGCATTGCTTCCCCCCGGTCCCGATACATTCTTAACCGTAAACAAGCCCCAGTCGGAATCATTCAGCCCTGGATCTTCCGGATGGGGAACGTCGGCGTGAAAGCGCCATTCGGTCTCGCCCCGCCGCGTGAGCGCCTCTAACCGGTCAAGGGTCGGCCTGTAAGGATCGGGGGAGCTGGAGTTCTGGGAAACTGCAAAGCTCGCTACTTCGAGAATCAAGAACATTAAGAAAAGAGCGGAACGCTTCATCGAGATCGCACCTTTCCGACGAGGTCAGACTGCGACAGCCTTTGCAGAGCAAGCAAAGATTATCACCCTACAGTTGTTGGGAAACCTAAGCTGCTGATTCTACAGCGAGGTCATGTAGCCTGCACGTTGGTTGCAAAAATTTTGATTCCTTCCATCCAAATTATGAATCGAAGCTGTTACGAAAGGTTGTTGACGGCGGAAGCCGACCGACCTAGAATTCAGACTCGAATGTCAGAGATCCGCAATCTTCGCGCTGTGTGCTGTTGCACTTGTTGTTGTTGTGCATGCGTGTGCACTGGCGCGGGGAGGCTGCTGACCTAAGAACTCTTTCTTAATACCGGCACTCATGAACCCACCGCCAGTCGCATCTGGCGGTGGGTTTTTTATTTTCCGGATTTTAACTTTCAGACTTTAGCTTTCTATGACAAACGCCGCGAAAGAAACCAAAGCACAGAAAGTCGAGCGCCTGAAGCGCGCCAAGAATCCATGGGAAGGGCTGGAAGAAATCCGGCGCTTCGCCCGCGAGGGATTCGAATCTATCCCTCCCGAATGGATCGGGACTTATTTCCGCTGGTGGGGCGTTTACACGCAGGGGGATGGAGCGGGAGTCACCGGCGGGCAGGGCGGGGAAGGCCGGGCCCTCCGGCGCTTCATGGTGCGCATCCGCATTCCCAACGGCATGATGAGTTCTCGCCAACTCCGGGCCATCGCCGACCTCACTCGCCAACACGCCAACGGAATTGCCGACCTCACCGTCCGTCAGAACATTCAACTGCACTGGGTCACCATCGAATCGCTTCCGGAAGTGCTCGAAGGCCTCTGGCAGGTAGGACTGAATACGACCGGCGCTTGCGGGGACGTCGTACGCAACGTGACTGGATGCCCGGTCGCGGGTGTGGACGCGGACGAAATCGTCGACGCATCGCCGCTGGTGCTGGAGGCATCGCGACTCTTGGCGGGCAATGCCAACTTCTACAACCTGCCGCGCAAGTTCAAAATCTCGATCTCCGGATGCCGGGTATGGTGCCCCTATCCTGAAATCAATGACGTCGGCATGACTGCGCTGACCCGTGTGGTTGGCGGCAAGCCCGAAGTCGGCTTCTCCTTGCGGGTCGCAGGCGGACTGTCGACAGAACCCTATCTCGGAGCGCGACTTAATGCGTTCGTTCGCTCGGACCAGGTTCTGCTGGTGGTCAAGGGGGTTGCCGAACTGTTTCGCGATTCCGATGTTTTGCGCGAACACCGCGAGCGTGCGCGGCTGAAATTTCTCTTCTTGCGGCACGGATGGACTGCCGACCGTTTTCTGGGCGAACTGCATGAGCGCCTCGGATTCCAACTCGATCCCGCGGTCGAGGAACATCCACCCGACGACGTGTACCGCGACCACATTGGCATTCATGCGCAGAAGCAACCTGGTCTCTGTTACGTGGGAGCGGTGGCGCTGCGCGGGCGAATCACCGCGGAACAAATGCAGGCCGCCGCGGATCTCGCTGAGCGCTTTGCTGGGGGGGAATTGCGGGCCACCAACATGCAGAATCTGCTTGTCGTCAACGTGCCCACCGCCAACGCCGACGCACTGGCGAAAGAATTCGATGCGATCGGATTGAAAGTCGGCGGCTCTGCCTTCTGGCGCGGCACGGTGGCGTGCAGCGGGACGGAATTCTGCAAGCTGGCTATCACCGAAACCAAGAGCTTCTCGCGCTGGCTAGTGGAGGAACTGGAAGAACGTTTGCCGGGTTTCGATCAGCATCTGAAGTTGCACGTCACCGGATGCCCCAACAGTTGCGGACAACACTGGATCGCCGATATTGGCATTGAAGGCAAGAAGATCAAAATTCAGGACCGCATGGTCGACGCCTACTACTTCTGCTTGGGCGGAGCGCTTGGTCTGCACCAGGCTATCGCGCGGCCAATCGGATATCGCTGTGCGGCGACTGAGGTGCCGGATGCGCTCGAGCGTCTGTTGGGGCAATACCTGGCGCAGCGCGAACCAGGCGAAAATCTACGTCACTTTTTTGTCCGCCACAGTGACACCGAGTTGCGCGAATTTCTGGCCGGAGAAGTCGTCGCGGCGGTAGCTCGCGATTTGCCTGACCCCACTCGAAGTCTAGTGCAGTCCGCAGGAGGAATCGGTGACTAGCTTGTTTCCCATGTTTTTAAAGCTGGAAGGCAGGCAATGTCTGGCCGTAGGAGCCGGAAAAGTCGGCGAGCCCAAGATCGGCGGCCTGCTGGAGACGGGCGCGCGGATCCACGTGGTTGCCCTCAATGCGAGTCCCACCGTACGCGAATGGGCGAGGGCCGGAAAGCTTGAACTCGAGTTGCGCGCTTTCTCAGCTGAAGACCTGGAGGGTGCCTTCTTGGCGGTCGTCGCGACGAATTCGCGCAGTCTGAACGAGCGCGTCTATCGCGAAGCGCAACGACGCGGCGTGTTGTGCAATGTGGTCGATGTTCCCGATCTCTGCGATTTCTTTTATCCCGCGGTCGTGCGTCGGGGCGATCTGCAGATTGCCGTTTCAACTTCCGGTCAAAGTCCTTCGCTGGCCCAGAAAATTCGGCAGCAGCTCGAAAAGCAATTTGGCACCGGATATGCGGCGTGGGTGGCAGAACTTGGCGAGACTCGAAAGCTGATTCTTGCCAGCGATCTCGACAAGGAACGCAAGCTGGACTTGTTGCATTCCCTGGCGAGCAGGGAAGCGCTGGAAGCGGCCTTGGCAGAAACGCCCGAACTCGCCACAAAAGGAGAGGGAGCATGAAGGGGAAAGTTTATTTGGTGGGTGCGGGACCGGGCGACCCGGAGTTGCTCACGTTGAAAGCGCTGCGTGTGCTGAGAACGGCAGATGCGGTGCTGCACGACGACTTGGTCGCTCCCGAAGTCCTAAGTCTCATTCCTCCCACGGCGCAGGTGCACAACGTGGGCAAGCGCTGCGGGAAGAAAAATATTTCGCAGGCGGAGATCAACTTTTTGATGGTTGCGCTCGCGGATTCCGGACTGCATGTGATCCGGTTGAAAAGCGGCGATCCGCTGATCTTCGGACGCGCCGGGGAAGAGATCGATGCGCTGCGGCGGGCCGGCATTGCCTACGAGATTGTGCCGGGCGTGACTTCCGCCCTGGGCGCCGCGGCTGCCGCGGCGGTTCCTTTGACCCATCGAAGGGTGTCCTCAGCGCTCGTGTTGATCACCGCGCATCAAGCCTCTGGCAGCGAAGCCACAAACTGGAGCAAGCTGGCGGGAAGCGGGGCGACGCTGGCGATTTACATGCCCGGACAGAACTACTCTGAGGTTGCCGCGAAGCTCAAGGCTGCGGGGCTCAGCGGTGAGACACCCTGCGCGGTCATCTCCCGTGCGACCACCCAGCACCAGCGAACGCACCGCTCCACAATCGCCGAGTTGCTCCGCTCGCCGAAGCTCGCAGCTCCGACGCTGCTGATTGTGGGCGAAGTCGTGCGCTTTGCCGACCCTGCAGCCCTCGCGCGGGGACTTGGCGTCACGGCATTAGGCGACGGCGATGTGCTCCCCGCTGGGCTATTTGCGGATTCCACCTCCGTCACGGATTTCGGAACAAATGAGGAGCCACTCGCGTGAAAGACTATCTCCAGGACCCCGTCCAAGAGCAAATCGCGGATGTGCAGAATACGGCAGAGAGTTGGACCCCGCAGCGGGTTCTGACCTGGGCGTTCGAGACCTTCGGGAACCGCGTGGCTATATCCTCGGCGTTCGGCGCCGAGGGAATGGTCCTGATCGATATGGCTTCGCGGGTGCGCAAGGATTTCCGGCTCTTTACCATCGACACCGAATTCCTGTTCCCCGAGACGTACAACTTGATGGACCGGATTGAAGAAAAGTACGGAATCGCAATTGAGAAGGTCTATTCGGTGCTTTCACCCGAGGAGCAGGAACGCACTCACGGAGCAGCGTTGTGGGGCCGTGATCCCGACCGCTGCTGCAACCTCCGCAAAGTGGAACCGCTCCGCCGCAAACTCAGGGATCTCAGCGCATGGATCACGAGCATTCGCCGCGACCAGACATCGGTCCGGTCGAGCGCACGCAGAGTGGAATGGGATGCCAAGTTCGGTTTGGTGAAGGTCAATCCAATTGTCGATTGGACGTCAAAGCAAGTTTGGCGTTACATCCACGACCACGATGTACCCTACAACGCGCTTCATAATCAGGACTATCCCAGCATCGGCTGCACGCATTGCACGCGCGCGGTGAGGCCGGGAGAAGATTCACGGGCCGGACGTTGGCCGGGATTCAATAAGACTGAATGCGGCCTGCACATCATCGAGCCGGTGCCGACTTCTCCTGTGGGTGCATCGAAAGCCGCAAAATTGGGGAACTGAGTCCTCGCCTCGATCAACCCGCTTGACAGAAAGCGCTGGAAATCCCTATGCGCTTCTGGGTGCGGGAAAAAGATTCCGTGGAGAAGAGTTCGGCTGCAGATGTCAGATTAATCGTCTGTCTTCTTCATGTGGGTGGCGAACTGACGCAAAAGCGCGACGAAGGCAGTCGAGGCTACGGAAAGCGTCCGATCGCGCCGGTAGGCAAGTCCAAGTTCGCGATACACTGGGTCCTCAAGATCAATCAGCTTGACCCTGCCAGCGTCCACTTCGTCGCGTGCGAATGACGCACTGATGAGAGACACGCCCAGATCCGCCGCCACGAAACTCTTGATCATGCCAATGCTGGGTAGCTCCATTCGAACCTGCAGTTCGGCGGCGTGCGGCCGGAACAGCTTGTCCAGCAACCTCCGCGTGTGTCCTGTCTTGGGGAAAAGCAGGGGTTGTTTGACGATCTCGCTGACGGGCACCACTTTAAACTTGGCCAGCGGATTCTTGGGGCTCACCATCAACATCAGCTTGTCACGGAAAATGGGCTGGATTTTTAAGCTCGGAGACTGGATAGGCAAGGTGAGAATGCCTACCTCAATAGCTCCGTTTTCGAGTTTCTCCACGATTTTGTAGCTGAAGTTCCGGTAGATGCTGATCTGCACCGGTGGATAACGCCGGCAGTATTCGGCGAAAACCTCGGGCAAAACATACAGACACGTGGCCTCGTTCGCGCCCACCCGGAGGGTGCCACGAGGCGTACCGCTGTGATCGGCCACTGCCATTAACGATTCGTCGCGCAGAGACTTTAAACGCTCGGCATATTCGAAGAATACCTGGCCGGCCGGGGTCAGTTTTACCGTCTTACCTGAGCGATCGAGAAGTCGGTCGCCGTATTCCTGTTCCAGTTGGCGAATCTGGGCGCTGACCGCCGACTGCGACCGGAAAACCTTCTCCCCGGCGCGGGAAAAACTGCCTTGCCTGGCAACTTCCAGGAACGTAATGAGCTGATCAAAGTCCATTGTGGTGTAGCGAAATTATAGCGGAGTCGGCACAGTTCGCAATAAATTACGCGGGATCGGTCGCGTCGGGATGCACCCCGAAATTTGCATGGGTTGCATCGAAATTCTGCATTGTACTTTGCTGGCCTGCAAGCGCTATTAAAGAGAACACGAATGTCTGTTCCTGAGCAGAAGTGTGCGACCCTCCGTCGCCTTGCAAACCACGCCCAAGAACAAGTAATTCGAAAGGAATTCAGTCCGCCGGACGGAGTCCATGATGACGCGTCTAAACCCGAGAAATGGTCTGCCGCCCGCCCAGGGTCTCTACGATCCTGCGCACGAGCACGACGCCTGTGGGATCGGGTTTGTCGCCAGCATCGGCGGACATAAGACTCACGACATCATCCGCAAGGGAGTCCAGGTACTGCTCAACCTGGCGCATCGTGGCGCCTGCGGCTGCGATCCTGAAACCGGTGACGGTGCGGGCGTGCTCATCCAGATTCCGCACAAGTTCTTCGTGCGCGAATGCGACAAGCTAGGCTTCGCGCTGCCCAAGCCCGGGACCTACGGGGTCGGCATGACCTTCCTGCCGGTGGAGAAGCACCAGCGGTTGCAGTGCGAAGGAATTCTCGAGCGCATCGTGCGTGAAGAAGGGCTGACCTTGCTCGGCTGGCGCGATACCCCGGTCTATGCCTCCGCGATCGGCCGAGTGGCGCGTGCTTCGCAGCCCTACATCCAGCAGATTTTCGTGGGTTGTGCTCCGGGGATGGAAGAAAACGCCTTCGAGCGCAAGCTCTACGTTGTACGCAAGCGGGCGGAGAATGAGATCCGAGAGTCCGGCATCGAAGATGCGGAGATGTTCTATATCCCGTCGCTTTCTTGCCGCACGATCGTCTACAAGGGACTGCTGCTTGCCTCGCAGATCGCCAACTTCTATCGCGAACTCTCCGATCCCGATGCGGTCAGCGCGTTGTGCCTCGTGCACCAGCGCTTCTCGACGAATACGTTTCCGAGTTGGCAGCGGGCGCATCCCTACCGTTATGTCGCGCACAACGGCGAGATCAACACGCTCCGCGGAAACGTGAACTGGATGCAAGCCCGCCAGTCACTGCTGCAGTCCCCGCTTTTTGGCGACGACATAAAGAAATTGCATCCCATCATCGCGCCCGACGGCAGCGACTCAGCCAACTTCGACAACGCCGTCGAGTTGCTCCTCCAGGCAGGGCGCAGCCTCCCCCACGTTATGGCCATGCTGATTCCCGAAGCCTGGTCGGGCAATCCCCACATGAAGCCGGAGAAGCGTGCTTTCTACGAATACCACGCTTGTCTGATGGAGCCCTGGGACGGCCCTGCGGCCATTGCCTTCACCGACGGGCGCGTCATCGGAGCAACGCTCGACCGAAACGGCCTGCGCCCTGGACGATACGTCGTGACTCACGACGATCTGGTCGTCATGGCCTCGGAGGCGGGAGTCCTCGACATTGCGCCCGAACAAGTAAAGAGAAAGGGTCGCCTGCAGCCGGGGAAGATGTTCCTGGTGGATACGGTCGAAGGCCGCATCGTCTCCGACAAGGAGATCAAGAAAGAACTTGCGTCGAGGCGGCCTTATGCACTGTGGGTGAAAGAGAATCAGATCACGATCGATCAGTTGCCCGAGCCCTCCCGCATGCACTATCCGGACGCCGAGACGCTACTTCGCCGCCAGCGTGCTTTCGGTTACAGCGATGAAGATCTCAAGATGATCCTGAGCCCGATGGCGTCGAAGGGAGAAGAGCCGATTGGTTCAATGGGCACAGATACGCCGCTGGCCTGTCTCTCGGACAAGCCGCAGTCATTGTTCAACTACTTCAAACAACTCTTTGCGCAGGTCACCAATCCTCCCATTGATCCCATCCGCGAAGAGATGGTGATGTCGCTCATCAGCTACATCGGAAGCGAGCGCAACATTCTGCAGGAGGAGCCCGAGAACTGTCACATGCTGAAGCTGGCGCATCCGCTGCTCTCGAATCGCGAACTGGAGAAGCTGCGCCGTGTATCGAATCGCGACTTGCTGGCGACCACGCTGCCCGCTCTATTCCGTGCGAGAGACGGCGAAGCGGGACTCAAGCGAGCTCTGGATGAGCTGTGCCAGCGAGCTTCGCTGGCGGTGAAAGCCGGATACTCGCTGCTGATTCTTTCCGACCGCGGCGTGGACAAAGACTACGCTCCCATTCCGTGCCTGCTTGCTCTGGCCGCTGTACACAACTTGCTGGTTCGCGAAGAAACGCGAACGCAGGTAGCGCTCATCACCGAATCCGGCGAGCCGCGCGAAGTGATGCATTTTGCGCTCCTCAGCGGCTACGGGGCGAGCGCCATTAATCCGTACCTGGCGCTCGAGAGCGTGGAAGATCTGGTTTGGCGCGGCGAGTTGGGGGATGGCATCACGCCGGAACTTGCGGTCAAGCACTTCATGAAGGCGATCAAAAAGGGGCTGCTCAAGACCTTCTCGAAGATGGGCATCTCTACGCTGCAAAGCTATCAGGGCGCGCAGGTTTTCGAAGCGATCGGTCTGAACAAGGAGCTGATCGACTCGTATTTTGCCGGCACAACTTCGCGACTGGAGGGAATCGGACTCTCTGTTCTCGCTGCTGAGGCGCAACTCAAACACGAATATGCTTTCCGTCCACTGACCGAGTTCGAGACTGAGCTTTCGGTCGGCGGCAGTTATCACCAGCGGGTGAACGGCGAATACCACCTGCTGAATCCGCAGACCATCAGTAAACTGCAGCAGGCGGTCCGGCAAGACAGCTTCAAAACATTTCAGGAATACACCGATCTCATTGACAAGCAGAGTGCCAACCTGTGCACGTTGCGTGGTTTGATGAAGTTGAAGAAGAGCGACACTCCGGTGCCGCTCGAAGAAGTCGAGCCCGTCAAAGAAATCGTGAAGCGCTTCACCACCGGAGCCATGTCATTCGGCTCCATCAGCAAGGAAGCCCACGAAACTCTGGCCATCGCCATGAACCGTATTGGGGGCAAGTCCAACACGGGTGAGGGTGGAGAGGACGAAGAACGCTTCCGGCCCGATGCGAGCGGCGATTTGCGGCGGAGCGCGGTCAAGCAGGTGGCCTCGGCGCGTTTTGGCGTGACCGCGAACTACCTCGTCAATGCCGATGAGTTACAAATCAAGATGGCTCAGGGCGCGAAACCCGGAGAAGGTGGGCAACTCCCCGGGCACAAGGTGGACGAAGTGATTGCCCGTTTGCGGCACTCCATTCCCGGAGTTGGACTGATCTCGCCTCCACCGCATCACGATATTTATTCGATCGAGGATCTCGCACAACTGATCTACGACCTGAAAAATGTGAATCCGCAAGCTCGCATCGCCGTGAAGTTGGTTGCTGAAGTGGGCGTAGGCACAGTTGCGGCTGGCGTGGCGAAAGCTCACGCCGACGTCGTGCTGATCAGCGGCGATACCGGCGGCACCGGCGCGTCCCCCTTGAGTTCCATCAAGCACGCAGGGATTCCGTGGGAGTTAGGCCTGGCGGAAACCCAGCAGGTCCTGCTGTTGAATGATCTGCGCAGCCGCATCCGCGTGCAAACCGACGGCAAACTGCAGACCGGCCGCGACGTGGCTATTGCCGCCCTGTTGGGGGCTGAAGAGTTCGGTTTTGCCACGACTCCCCTGATCGCGATGGGCTGCATCATGATGCGCAAGTGCCATCTCAACACCTGCTCGGTGGGCATTGCCACGCAAGATCCCGTGCTGCGCAAACAATTCCAGGGGCAGCCTGAGCACGTGATCAACTTCTTTTTCTTCATTGCTGAACAGCTTCGGCAGTACATGGCGGAGTTGGGATTTCGCACGGTGGACGAGATGGTGGGCCGCGTCGACATGCTGGATGCGGAGCCCGCCGTCGATCACTGGAAGGCGCGCGGTCTCGACTTTTCGGCCATTCTCTATAACCCGCCCGTGCCTTCCCGTGTCGCCCGGCGCCGCGTGCAGGCGCAGGATCATGGCTTGGAGCAGGCACTCGATCACAAGATTCTGTTGCAGGTCGGTTCCACTCTCGAAACGCTTGTGCCGATTGAAGTGAAGTTCCCCGTGCGCAACATTCACCGCTCGGTCGGCACCATGCTGAGCGGCGAAATCGCGCGCCGTTACGGCTCTGCCGGACTGCTCGACGACACGATCCGCCTTCACCTCACGGGTTCGGCGGGCCAGAGCCTGGGGGCGTTCCTCGCCAAGGGAGTCACGCTTTCGCTCGAGGGCGAAGCTAACGACTACGTTGGCAAGGGTCTCTCCGGCGGCAGGCTCATCGTGTTTCCGCCGCGCGCTTCCGGCTTCGCGCCAGAAGAAAATATCATCATCGGCAATGTCGCACTTTACGGCGCCACCAGCGGCGAAGCGTTCTTCAACGGAGTTGCCGGCGAACGCTTTGCCGTCCGCAACTCCGGAGCGACTGCCGTTGTCGAGGGCGTCGGCGACCACGGTTGCGAGTACATGACCAACGGCATCGTGCTGGTGCTCGGCTCCTGTGGGAGAAATTTCGCCGCCGGCATGAGCGGCGGTGTCGCGTATGTCTTCGACGAGCGCGGAGACTTTACCGACAGGCGTTGTAATCTGGAGTCGGTCGATCTGGAGCCCTTGCTGGATGAGCCGGATGTGGTGATCGTCAGAGACCTGCTGCTAAGCCACCTGGAGTTGACTGCCAGCCACCGCGCCAAGTGGATTCTCGACAATTGGAACGACATGGCCTCGCGGTTCATCAAGGTTTTCCCCCACGAATTCAAGCGAGTGTTGGGCGTCGCCCGCAGTGAGCAAGCCTACATCCCGAACCAGCCTGTCGCCGTCCTGGCGGAACCCGAGCCGATGCAGCAAGAGCAGGTGCAACATGGGTAAGACCACCGGCTTCATGGACTACTCGCGCGAGCTGGCGCCCCGTCGTCCGGTCGCAGAGCGGGTCAACGACTGGTTCGAAATCTACCAGGATTTCCCGGAAGAAAAGCTGCGCAAGCAGGGCGCTCGCTGCATGGACTGTGGCGTTCCGTTCTGCCAAACGGGATGCCCCGTCAGCAATCTCATTCCTGACTGGAACGATCTCGTCTACCGCGGGCGCTGGAAAGAAGCCGTCCGCCAGTTGCACGCCACCAACAATTTCCCCGAATTCACCGGCCGAATCTGCCCTGCACCCTGCGAAGCCTCGTGTGTCCTAGGCATCAACCAGCCTCCGGTCACGATCAAGCAGAACGAAAAGAACATTGTGGAACGCGGTTTCCTGGAAGGCTGGATCCGCCCCGAGCCCCCGAAAGTTCGGACTGGAAAGAAAGTGGCAGTCGTCGGTTCGGGTCCCGCAGGACTAGCTGCGGCGCAACAGTTGTGTCGCGCCGGCCATTCGGTCGCGGTCTACGAAAAAGCAGACCGCATCGGGGGATTGCTCCGTTACGGCATCCCCGAGTTCAAGCTGGAAAAGCACATCATCGATCGCCGCCTCGAACAGATGTCTGCCGAGGGCGTGAAGTTCATTCCCAATGCTGAGGTCGGAAACAATGTCGCCGTCGAAGATCTACGTCGTGAGTTCGATGCCATTGTGCTAGCGGGCGGTTCCGAGCATCCGCGCGACCTGAAAGTTCCCGGACGTGAGCTGAAGGGAATTCATTTTGCAATGGAGTTCCTCCCGCAGCAAAACAAGCGTTGCCTCGGCGATACGATCGACCCAGGCATTGAGATTCTTGCAACCGGCAAGCGCGTGATCATCATCGGAGGCGGTGACACCGGCGCCGACTGCCTGGGTACGTGCCACCGGCAGAAGCCGCTTTCGGTCCATCAGTTTGAGATCATGCCCAAGCCGCCCGACGAGCGTTCGCCGCAGACGCCTTGGCCGCTCTGGCCCATGCAATTGCGCATCGAAGCTGCTCACGAAGAAGGTGGCGTGCGCGACTGGAGCATCGCTACCGCAAAATTTACTGGCGATGAGAGTGGTAATGTACGGCAGCTCCATGCCGTGCGCGTTGGCCCTCCCCCGAAGTTTGAGCCCGTCGCCGGCAGCGAGTTCACGATGGAAGCTGATCTAGTCCTGATTGCCATGGGCTTTCTCGGCCCGGTGCGCAACGGCATGATTGAGCAGTTGGGAGTTCAACTCGATAACCGCGGCAACGTGGCGACCGATCAGAACTATATGTCGTCGATTCCCGGAGTATTCGCGGCGGGCGACATGCGCCGCGGGCAATCGCTCGTCGTATGGGCGATCTCCGAGGGCCGCAAAGCTGCTGCCTGCGTCGATGCCCACCTGAAGGCGCTCGCGGTTCGGCCTGTTGTTCCGCTGGTCTCCACCGCGCAGCAAATCGCTTCATGATCATGACCATCCCACCGCAGTCCAAGCTAAGATGGAGCGGGCTAAGATGGAGCGGGGTAAGATGACTGCGCCAGCGTCATGATCCAACTTTCGGACATCCAATGCGCTCTCGACAGAATTCGCGCGGACATTCGCGTCTCTCCCTGCACCCACTCGGAAACATTTTCCGGGCTCACCAACAATTCCATCTTCCTCAAGCTTGATAACCAGCAACGCACTGGCGCTTTCAAAGAGCGCGGCGCGTTGAATAAACTGCTCACTCTCAGCCAGGATGAGCGGGCCCGGGGTGTGATCGCCGCATCCGCGGGCAATCATGCGCAAGGCGTTGCTTACCACGCGGGACGCCACAAGATCCAGGCGCGTATCGTGATGCCGCTCCCCACGCCGCTCACCAAAGTTTCAGCGACTCGCGCCTACGGCGCAGAGGTCGTGCTGCACGGCACTAATTACGACGAGGCCTACGAAAAAGCGGTCGAGCAGAGCAAGCAGGACCGCCTCACTCTCATTCATGCCTTCGACGACGACGCAGTCATCGCCGGGCAGGGAACTCTGGGACTGGAAATCCTGCAGCAACATCCCGACGTCGAGGTCATCGTCGCGCCCATTGGTGGCGGGGGGCTCATCGGCGGGATCGCCTGCGCCGTCAAAGAAACCAATCCTGCTGTGCAGGTCTTCGGAGTGCAACCCTCAAGAATTCCTTCCATGAAAGCCGCGGTGGCCGAGGGCAAGCCGGTCACCCTGAAGTCCGCGAAGACGATCGCCGACGGAATTGCGGTACGCCGCGCCGGGGAACGCACGCTTCCGCTCGTTCAAAAGTACGTGGACGACATTGTTACAGTGGAAGAAGAAGAGATCGCGAACGCGATCCTCTTGCTTTTGGAGCGCGAAAAAACGCTGGCCGAAGGCGCCGGAGCAGCCGCGATCGCTGCCGTCCTGAACCACAAGCTGCCTCTGCAGGGCAAACGAGTCGCGGTGCTCGTCTGCGGCGGCAATATTGATGTCACCTTACTCTCACGTATTATCGAACGGGGTCTGGTGAAGGACGGACGCCTCGTTCGCTTGCGCGTTCACCTGCCCGACTATCCCGGCGCGCTTCATCGGCTCACCGGTATCCTGGCCGATCACCGAGCCAACATTGTCGAAACCGCGTATGACCGCGCCTATCACGGAGTCAACTTGGGGGACACCGCCATTGACATCACCATGGAGACCCGAGGCCCCGATCACATCGCGGAACTTCTGGCAGCGTTAGTGTCAGCCGGCTACACGCACGAGAGAATTCTGTGACCCGGGTGTTGGTCGAGGTGACCTTATTTTGTCGTCAACGTTGCGACGGGCTAAGAAGGGTTTTCCCCACAACCGCCAGTCACCAGCACCCAAATCAAAACGTCCACTCCCAGCGCTCCCGCTGCAATCAAAACAACGTAAGATAGACACACATCCTGAGAACATAGATCGATCTTTGTAATACTTCGTTTGCCTGGGTAAAACTTTGTAAACTCTGGAGTTCCGCGGCTTGCAGAGATGTAAATTAGAAGGTGGAGCGCATGAACGTTAGGAAATCAGCAGTCGTGACTTTTGTCTTATCTGTCATAAGCGTGTCCGGTCCGGAATTCCTGCCGGCATGTTTCGGATCTCCGGTGGGGCAGCCGCAGGTCGCCGGCCAACCTGCGGTCGCCAGGCGCATCGGCGCCATCAAAGCGATGCAAGGGAACACCATCACCTTGGCGCCGGACTCCGGCCCCGACGTCGCGGTGACCGTGCAGCCGAGTGCTCGAATTCTGCGCATTGCGCCGGGCGAGAGAGATCTCAAGAACGCGACGCCCGTCCAGCTACAGGATTTGCAGGTGGGTGACCGGGTTCGCGTCCGCGGCCAGGCATCTGCAGACGGCGCGTCGATTGCCGCTCTAGAGGTCATCGTCATACCGCATTCAGACCTCGACGCGCGTCACGAACAGGAACGCCAGGATTGGCAGAAGCGCGGACTGGGAGGTTTGGTCAGCGCCGTCGACCCCGCGACCGGCACGGTAACAATTTCAATCACGAGTTTGGGAGGCAAGAAAAACGTTGCGGTACAAACGTCGAAGAACACCGTATTTCGCCGCTACGCTCCGGACTCGGTGAAGTTCGATGACGCTAAGCCCAGTGCGCTGCAGGAAATCCAGCCGGGCGACCAGCTCCGGGCGCGTGGAGATCGCAGCGCGGACGGATCCGAGTTGACGGCAGAAGAAATTGTTACCGGCACCTTCCGCAATGTCGCCGGCTTGGTGAATTCGGTGGATGCAAGCGCTGGCACAATCAGCGTTCAAGATTTATTGAGCAAGAAGGCAGTGCAGGTAAAAATCACATCGGAATCGCAGCTCCACAAACTGCCCCCGGAGATGGCACAGCGTATCGCGATGCGATTGAAAGGCGGCGCGCCTCCAGGAACGGCGGGAACCGCCAGTTCTTCGACTTCAGGATCTGCGCCGGTTGCCGGCAACGGCGCGCAACCGGGCGCTCGGTCTGGAGGAATGAACTCGGGTGGTGGCGAAATGGGTGGCGGAGGTATGCGCCAGGGCGGCGCGCCCGATTTCCAGCAAATGTTGAGCCGCATGCCGGCGGTCACCATCGCCGATCTGCACAAAGGCGATGCTGTGCTGATTGTCACGACCCAGGGCACGGCGACCGGCGGTGGCACCGCAATTACGCTGCTCAGCGGAGTGGAACCGATCCTTCAGGCCGCTCCTAATGGCAGTCAGGCAATGATGCTGGCGCCCTGGAGTTTAGGGGGAGCTCCTGCTGGCGACGCAAGTCAATAGTGCCTGCCTCGAAAAAAAATGTTCGGCTGCGATTCGTGAGTCGTAAGGAGTAGGAAGATCAAATGAAGGTTGAGAGATACGTGCGTTTATTCGTCGTCGTGCTTTTATTTCCGCTGTCGGTAAGTGCGTTGTTGGCGCAAACAAGCTCGGGAGTTCTCCGCGGACAGGTCGCTGATCCGTCTGGAGCAGCTATTCCCGGGGCTAGCGTGATCATGACCCCGGCCACCGGATCCCCGATTGTGATCCAGAGCAATGCCCAGGGGATGTATGAGTTCAAGACTTTACCAGCAGGGAAGTACATCCTCACGGTTGCCGCTCCGGGATTCACGCTCTATGAGAACGACAATGTCTTGATCGCCGATCAGCCCCTGCGGCTCAACGTGGCAATGTCGATTGCAGTGGAGCAACAAAAAGTCCAGGTTTCCGACACCGCGCCGACCATCGATGTGAATCCCTCGAACAATGCCGGCGCCATCGTAATCTCCGGCAAAGAGCTTGAAGCCCTGCCCGATGATCCCGATGAGTTGCAATCGGATCTGGAAGCGCTCGCCGGGCCTTCCGCAGGTCCCAACGGCGGACAGATGTATATCGACGGTTTCACCGCGGGCCAGCTTCCGCCCAAGTCATCCATTCGCGAAATCCGGATCAACCAGAATCCATTTTCTTCCGAGTACGACAAACTCGGCTATGGCCGCATCGAAATCTTTACCAAGCCCGGAACCGACAAATATCACGGACAATTCTTTGTGCTGGGCAATGATTCTTCGTTCAATTCAACGAATCCGTTTGTGGGTTCGGAACTGCCTTACTATTCGACCCAGTACAACGGAAACATCGGCGGACCGATCAACAAAAAGGCTTCCTTCTTTTTCAATATCGACCGCCGGAACATTAATGACGTGTCTGCAACGAACGCGTACGTCCTCGACTCATCCCTGTCGGAAGTCCAGTTGGTCGAATCGATTCCCAATCCGCACCAGCGCACCAACCTCGGCCCTCGGGTGGATTGGGCGCTGACGAAGAACAACACGCTCACGGTGCGCTACCAATACTATCGCGACACGGAAACCAACAACTTGGGCAATCCGCTCGACCTCCCGACCCAGGCCTATTACACGCAAAATACCGAAAACACGGTGCAGGTGAGCGATACGCAGGTCATTGGCTCCAAGATCGTCAACGAGACCCGATTTCAGTACAACCGCGATAATTCGCTCCAGACCGCGACGGATACAAACCCAACCGTGACCGTGCTCGGCAATTTTACGGGTGGCGGCTACGCTTCGGGCAATCAACGCGATGGGCAAAATAGTTATGAATTTCAGAACTATACTTCGCTCCTCCACGGCAATCACTCCCTTAAGTTCGGGGCGAGAGTTCGCACGACTCGCGACACGAATTATTCGACTTCAGGATTTAATGGCACTTTCACGTTTTCATCTTTGAACAAGTCCAGTAACACGCCTTCGAATTGCACCGCCTTTGCCCAGAATCCGCCGTGCCCTATCTCTTATCTTTATGCCCAGCAACAGTTGACCGGCCCTGCCGGAATTCCTTATGCCACGCAACTTACGTACACCACCGGCACTCCGGCCGCCCAAGCCACTTATTACGATGTGGAACCTTATGTTCAAGATGATTGGCGAGTTAAACCAAACCTGACCATCAGCTCTGGTCTACGCTACGAGATCCAGAATGACATTCACGATCACGGAGACTGGGCACCGCGCTTCGGCTTTGCGTGGGGCGTAGGCGGCAGGAGCGCTCCTCCGAAAGTGGTCATTCGCGGCGGCTACGGGGTTTTTTATGACCGCTTCCAGATTTCACAAATCCTGCAGGCGGATCGTCTGAATGGAGTCACGCAACAGCAGTTCATCATCGATAACCCAACCTGCTTTCCTGGTCTCGATGTGGCGCTCACCAACTTCTCCACTTGCGGCCCAGTGGCTGGCTCGTCAAACATTTATCAGATCGGACCCAGATTCCGCGCACCTTACACCTTGCAGGGAGCGCTGGGTGTGGAACGTCAGCTCACCAAGTCGGCAACCCTTTCCGTCATTTATTTGAATTCGCGTGGCTTCGACCAATTTGCTCTCATCAACGCGAATGCTCCATACCCGGGAACTGCTTGTGCACCCGATTGTCCCCCGATCCAGGGAGGCAACATCTACCGCTACGTTTCTGAGGCCAATTTCAATCAGAACCAGCTGATGATCAACACCAATGTGCGCATCGGTTCCAAGGTTCAGCTATTCGGCTTCTACTCCTTGGGCTACGCCAATAGCGACGCATCGGGAGTTTCCAGCTTTGCCTCGAATTCCTACGACATCCGACAGGATTACGGCCGGGCCACGTTCGACGTACGGGATCGGGTATTCCTCGGCGGCAGCATTGCCTTGTCCTACTTGTTTCGTTTGAGTCCATTCATGATCGTCAGTTCCGGATCACCTTTCAACATCACATCGCCCATCGACGTGAATGGAGACCAGTTGTACAACAATCGTCCAGGCCTGATCTCATCCGCGACTTGTCCCACCAACCCGCCACCCACGGGACCACAGAACAACATTTACTGCACTAGCCTGGGAACGTTCGACGCTCTGGGACGCGGAAATCCTCTGCCCATCAACCATGGCACCGGACCAGTACACTTTGTCATGAACTTGCGCCTTACCAAAACCTTTGGATTTGGGCCGAAGGCGAAATCGTCTTCTGGCGCTCAGGGTCAAGGCGGCGGAGGAGGCGGCGGAGGCGGTGGTCCGCGAGGAGGTGGAGGCCGTGGTGGCCCGCTCTTCGGTGGCGGACCGTCGTTCTCGTCAGGCAACTCCGACCGCCGTTACAATCTGACGCTCGGCGTGAACGCCCGCAATCTCTTCAACAACGTGAACGCGGCGAATCCGAACGCCGTCCTGGGGTCCAAGTTTTTTGACGTGTCCAATGCGCTTCAGGGAGGCCCGTTCTCACCCGGCACTGCCGCCAACCGCAAAATTGAATTGCAAGCTACGTTCAGCTTCTGACGCAGTCGGTTCACCCGGTATATCGCGAATCCGCGGATTCGGGTTATTCTGGGAAGTGGAGACCGCGCCGCGCAATCCTGCAGCGTAAGGGCCTGAAACCGATTGCCTCTTCTTCCTACGACCAGACGAAAATTTATTCGCCTCACAGCGACCGCGGCTGTGGCCGCGCTCGCTGCCGACACCGCGCTGATCGCGCCCAACCGTCCGCGAATCGTTCGCAAGGAAATTGCGCTCCGGCGTTGGCCGGCCCGGCTGGAAGGCTTCACCATCGCGCTTCTCAGCGACTTTCACTACGATCCTTATTTTTCCGTTCATCCGCTTCGAGCCTCAATCAACATGGTCAATGGTCTGCATCCCGATTTGATCGCGCTGACTGGAGATTTCGTTTCGGAGCCGTTATTCGGAGATCGCGCCAAGGCCGCTTCTGCTGCAGAGCCTTGCGCCCAAGTGTTGCGCAAAATGCAGGCGGCTTACGGTCTGTGGGCGGTGTTGGGAAACCACGACGCCCGTACCGACCCGAATCGAGTTATAAACTCGCTTCGCACCGAAGGAATTCAGGTCCTGGCCAACCAATCGGCTCCGATCGAAGGCAATGGAGCGCGCTTCTGGCTCGGCGGCGTGGACGACGTGCTGGAACGGACCGCCGATCTTGACGCCACTTTGCACAATATTCCCGCTGATGAATCGGTGATCCTGTTGGCCCACGAGCCCGACTATGCCGACTACGTGGCGCGCTATCCCGTAGATCTCCAACTGTCGGGGCACTCTCACGGAGGCCAGGTGCGAGCGCCTTTCCTGGGCCCTCTTTATTTGCCTGCTTTGGCCAAAAAGTACATTTGGGGTTCGTACAAAATTGGCGCGCTCACGCTCTACACCAACCCAGGCTTAGGCACGGTCAATGTTCCGGTCCGTATGAACTGTCCTCCTGAAATCACTTTGTTTACCCTACGTCGCGCTGCGCGTGGGTAGGCCTATGTCGCCAGAAACCGTAAGAGTGAGTTGTTCCGATTTTCGAGTCAGAGATATGAGGTTCGGCTCAACGAAGTGGTAAGCGCTGAGATTTGTCGCATAACACATCTCCAGTTATGCAATTCCTTTCACTTGGGGGGTATCCCATCCGTGAACTCTCGTCTGTAACCTGTTCCAGAACAGAGGCATAGTCGTATCGTGAGTGGTCCTGCATTTGCCACTCCAAGCCTGGAGCGAGCCCGAGCTCACAGGAAGACTAATGCCTCCTCGTACCTGGCCTGCGGTTTTGTTGTTGGTACTGCCCATGACTGCTCTGGCAGTGGCTACCCCTTCGCCGCGTCTGCGATCGGGAACTTTCGAGCAGCGGGAAAGCCAGGTTTCAAGAACCCTGACCCGCGCCTCCCAATTCGTCGATGTGCCCCACATCAGTTCGCGGCCGGCCTGCGCAGATGTTCAACCACCCGAGGCCCTGACCACTCCTGATCCGCTTTACACTCCCACGGCACGCGGCCAGACAGTAAAAGTCAGCTTCATTATTGGAACCGATGGGCGCGTTCACAGCCCGCTCATTCTTGAGAGCGGGGGCCTCGCCGGCGACCGCCATGTCCTGCAAACCGTGCGCATGTGGAGATATCGTCCGGCAACGTGCAATGGCGTGCCAACGGAGACGGAAGGCAAGATCGAGTTTTCCAGCCGATAGCACTTGCTTGAGCAGCTGGGCTAGAATGGCCCCAGCAAATGGGGTGATTCGATTCGTGGACGAAGACAAGAGAAATCCCAGACCCTCCGGTTTGCCATCTGATTCGCAGGTGCGCGGCTCCGAACTGGAAGACCTGTACCGCGGGCTGCAACCTGAAATGCGCCGTCCCAAACCTGGTCCGGATGCCCTGGCGGCTGCGCTGGAGGCCGTGCAACGTCTGGCTGCCGAAGCGGACGTGGAACAGGCTGCGGATGACACGGCACAGGAACTCACGAACGATTCCCCCACGATCGTTTGCCGCGTTTGTGGATACCGCAATCGGAGAGGGAACAAGTTTTGCGGCATGTGCGGAGTCACCGTTAGCCAACCGGAAGAGCCAGAATCCGGAGTTCCTGCGGAAGAGGAGCGTCCGCCGTCGCGCGCCCTAGTGCTTCCACCGAATGCGTTTTCAGATCACGAGCCCGAAGCCGAGACAAGGCCGACGCCAAACCGGACCTCGGCGCAAGAAACACATCACTACCATCACCATTATCATCACCACTACTTTCCTGGCGGACCGGAGGGGATGGGTGCGCGCTCGGGCGGTGATGTCGCCCGCGTTGATCCGGCGCGGGACCTGCGACCTACTGCGGCGCTGAGAGGCGACATGAGCCGCGCCGAGGCTGCGGTTCGGCGCATCACGCACGAGTGGGTGCTGGCCTGCAACACCAAACACCTCGATGATCTGCTCGACCTTTACGTTGCCGACGCGCTGGTGTTGCGGTCCAACTGTCCTCCGATCCGCGGAGCAGCCGCGGTTCGCGAGTTTTTCTTTGGCGCGTTGGACGCGGGACTGGGAGAAGTGGAAATCGAACCTCTACGCGTGGAAGTCGTCGGCGATCTGGCTTACGAAGCGGGACGGTGCAAGGCTTTAATCCCTAGCGCAACCGGCAAGCGCCGCGAAGAACGGGGCAAATACCTGTGGGTTTGTGCGCGGCAGAGCAACGGCGAATGGAAGTTGGCCGCCGATTGCTGGTCGAGTGATTTGACGCTCAGCATGCTGGAATCCGATATCCCGCAGAGCGCAGCAGTGAAAACCGCCCAGCCGCGCAAGAACGCGTAAGCGAATCTAGCAGGAGCGGCAGACGGAAACGAGAACCTGTCTCCGGTGTGCGCGGGCCAAGGCCAACGACATCAGAGGCTAAAGTCCAGTCGTTATGTGGCCTTTGGCGGCGCGAGAGTCGCGCGCCCAAATCCGTCTGTGAACCCGCTCTACAGGCTCACATTCAATTTCGCCAAGTCTCCTCGCAACTGCTCCAATTGCTGCATCTCGATGGTCTCCATTCCCAGCTTGGCGGCGCATTCCAAGTTGATGGCACGATCGTCAATAAAGCAGCACTGTTCCGCGTGAACCTGCGTAATTTCCAGCGCGAGGCGATAAATGTCACGCTCCGGCTTGCGAAATCCGACGAAGCAGGAGCTTACAAAGAGGCGAAAGATCTTTCGTAGTCCGTACTTTTCAATCCGGTAATAATTGAGCTCTCGCGATTCATTGTTAATCGTGCCCATGAAGTATTTGCCGGAGTCAGTCAGCGCCTGCGCGAACTCCAGCACTTCGGGGAACGGTTGCGACAGCGAGAACATGAATTCCCGGAACACTTCCCGCGTGAACGGACGTGTGCGATAGAACACCGTACGATCCAGGTATTCGTCGAGAGTCATCGTTCCACGTTCGAACGACGAGACCACCATCTCGTGACGGTCGTGGAATTCCTTCTGATCGAGCTGAAAGTGCTCGAGCGCTGAAGTGCGTTCGGCATGGTCCCACGCGTTGTTGAGCAGCACACCGCCGATGTCCCAGAAGATAACGCGAATGGCAGACAAAGGTCTTTCCTCCCTGTGCGAGGGTTATCAGGGAAGTGTAGATGAACACGAGCAGGAATGGGCGGGGTCCACCTCCGCCTTTGGAAAAAACGTCAGTTCTTAGGCGCATTCCCCTCTGCCGTCGGTGCGGTGGCCATTTATGGCAGAATCGGCGGGACGTTATAGTAAGCAAGGGTGTGTCTATGCATAGAAGAGATCTAACTGACGGGGAGACTGCCGTTCTCGTGTTGATCCAGCAAGGATACGGGCCGCAGAACGGTGTCGATAAAGTGTTCTTCAATCCTGCCAATGAAGCCGTCATATTCGTCAGGTTATCGAATGGCATGTCGATCGTGATGGCGAACCTATCGACCCTTGCGGCACGGCGGGCAGACGGCACCATTTCGAGTGACGACGAATTGAGGACGAAGTGGTTGCGACTAGACCGGTGATCGGGGCTTCTGGTTCGACCCACTGCTTAGCTGTAGCAATATCGTCAGTGCACGCATCGACCGGGAGAGGCGGAGTATCCGCCCGCATTTATTTTCTGGAGAAAACTTCTTTCAGGAGCGCGGTGGTTTGCGCCGCGGGGTTGGTGCGGATCTTTATTTCTTCTTGTCCTAGCATGTAGAAGAGGCCGTCCAGAGTTTTGCCGACGACGTACTTGTCGAGATCGAACTCGTTGGCGATCGCACTGCCGCCGGGAGCGGTTTTGATGACGTGGTCATACGTCTTGATTACGCCGATGCGTTGCATGGAACTGTGGATGATCGGGGAGAACGCGACGGTGAGATCGGCGGAGCTGGTTCGCTTGAAATATTCGGTGGCGGCGGTGTCGCCTCCGGTGAGGATGCGGCGGGCGTCAGTAAAGGGCATCTTCTTGAGGGCGTCGAGGAAAATCTGTTTGGCCTGAGGGGCGGCGTGCTCGGCGGCGCGGTTCATGCCGATTTCGAGGTCGTCCACCGTATCGCCCTCGCCGAGCAAACGCATGGCCTTGCCGACTGCCTGGAGTTTCGGCGGGAGAAGAATTCGGATGTTTTCGTTAAACAAGAATCCGTCGGTCCTGCCGGTGAGCGCGACGGCCTTGCTGGTGCCGAGTTCGAGAGCCTGCTTGAGACCGGCGACGATCTGATCGTCGCTGAGGCCGGAGGCGGTGTCTACTTTCTTGAGCGTGTCGTTACTTTGGGCTGCGGCATCAGTGCAGCAGCAGAGCGCTAGAGCGATAGTGAGCAGAGAAAGGCGCCGGAGTCTTTTCATGGAGAAGATGAGGGATGAATTCTATCAAGAGCGACGAGGCGCGGTGTTTGCTTTCGGGTTTCTTGGTCAATACAGATTTGTCTCGTGCGGAAAATGTACAAATTCGTGACATGGCGCTGACAAACTCCAGTTCGTAAGCGATCTAGCATTCGTAGGGCGAGTCAGAGAATTGTGATCGAGTGCGAGGAACGGTGCACCGTCACTCCCCTGCCCTGACTTGGCATCACAAAGGAGATCCGCATGCAGTATCGCATGATTACCCTCACAGTTGCCTTGGGACTCGGGCTGATGTTCGTTACGAGCACGGCCTTGGCGCAGTATAAACTCTCGAATTTATCGTCGAATCAAGTGAAGCAGGCACGCCACGACGATCCTCTGCTGGTGAATGCCTGGGGACTGGTGCATGCTCCGGGCTCGCCATGGTGGGTCAGCGACAACGACTCCGGGTGGTCGACTTTGTACGATGCCCAGGGAAATCTGCAGCAGACGCTGAAGGTATTGATCCCGACAGCGGGGGAAAACGGCCCGGGTTTGCCGACGGGGATTGTGTGGAACGGGTCGAAGGAATTTCAAGTGCAAGGGGCGGCAGCGATTTTCCTGTTCGCCACGCTGGATGGAACCATCAGCGGGTGGGCGCCACAGTCCAACTTTAACCAGGCGATTGTGGCGGTGAACAACGCGAGCACAGGCTCGGTGTACACCGGTCTGGCGATCAGCAACAATGCTTCGGGGAACCACTTGTACGCAGCTGACATGGCGAACAACAAAGTGGATATGTTTGACGGCAACTTCAACCTAGTGAAGTCGTTTACCGATCCTTCGCTGCCGACAGGCTTTGCGCCGTTCGGCATTCAGGATATTGACGGAGAGGTCTATGTGGCGTTTGCCAGCGTTAGCGGGGGGAACGGCGGTTACGTTGAGGTGTTTAAGGAGGACGGCACCCCGGCGAGGACGACGCCATTGATCCAAGGGCCGCCGCTGAATCAGCCTTGGGGAATTGCTGTAGCGCCCAAGAATTTTGGAATGCTGAGCAACACGCTGTTGATTTCGAACAACACCGACCATGGGACGATCAACGCCTTCAACGCCGCTGACGGAAAGTTCGTCGGAAAGGTGAAGGAGGCAAATGGCAAAGTGATCTCGATCGACCAGTTGTGGGGAATCGGGTTCGGTGACGGGGCCGGCAAGAATGGAGCAGTGAACCAGTTATTCTTTACAGCGGGGCCGAGCAACAATCTTGCGGGGACGTTTGGCGTAATTTCGGTTAGGCCCGATCGGGACGGCGATTGAGGCAGCCGGGCTTGGCTCGGCTTGTCCGGGTCTGAGACCGGAGGTACATAAAAACGAGGACCCGGACCCACATCACATCCACATTATGAATAGTGGCCGCCTCTGAAGGGCGGCCATTGTATTTTCATTGCAATATGGTGAGCGCGGCAGGACTCGAACCTGCGACCCATGCCTTAAAAGGGTCGCCAACCCAATTACAAACAACAACTTGCACGTCCAGCTTACTCCATGCACGACACAACAAAATCAATGAGATGCGAACAAGACATCGGTCTGGGTGCCCGGAGGGTGCCCGGAATCCGGCCTCTCGAACAATGTCACTTCGGCTTGCCGGATCCTTTGTAACGCGAAGGAATCATTCCGCCGAACCCTCCAGCAGCCGGCTTTTTCAGAGCTACGTTATGCAGTAGTTTCAACAACTTAAGTGACTCCAGGTGGCCGCCTAAGTCCTTGAGAAGACGTGAGAGACATGCGAATCGTGGGTTGAAATCGTGGGTTCGAAAGACAGTCGCAGGAAGCCCCGCAAGCAGCGGTTTCACCTCGGCATTACCGAGCAAGCTCCTCATCTTGCTGTTGTGAGCTATTACCACAAATGTGGTATATTACTACCACATGCTTGACCTTCGCTCCAGGGCACGCCAGCAACTGCTGGCCTACTACTTCACGAATCCGACGGCACGCCACCATCTGCGAGACTTGGCGGCGCGGCTGAGCATCGATCCGTCTAACCTGTCGAAAGAGCTGGGACGCCTGGAGCGCGATGGGCTATTTCGGTCGGAAGTGATTGGCCGCCAAAAGTATTTTCAACTGAACCGGGAGTATCCGCTTTTTGATGAAGTGCGCAAGATCGTTGCGAAGACTATTGGCGCGGCGCACTTGATCGCACAATCCCTCAAGAGAATTGAGGGAATAGACGAGGCATACTTGTACGGTTCATTTGCAAGCAACCAGCAGGACGCTGCCAGCGATATAGACGTGCTCGTGATGGGGTCCCCGCGCGAGGAAGTCCTAGCGCAAGCTGTGCGAAAGCTTGAACAGCAACTCGGGCGCGAAATCAACTACACCGTCCTCACGCCGAAGGAATTTGCGTCGCGTCGGGCTCGGAAGGATGCCTTTCTGGAAAACGTCTGGCGCAATAAGCGTATTCCGCTCGTAGGCTCAAATGAAGAAACTAAAGCCACACACCGTTGACTGGGCGCAGATCGAACGCTTTCTCGCGAGCGCCGACAAGAAACTCGCCTCCGCCCGCAAGATTCTCGCCTTTGACGAAGAAGCTTGCCTTCAACAGGCCTACGAAGCAATGCTCAAAGCTTCGCTGGGGTTCATGTTCAGCCATGGATCCCGTGCGAGAAGTCAGCCTGGCCACCACATCGCCATCATCGATTTCGTGCGGTCACGCATCGACAAGAAACATGCCGGTCTGCTGATTGTCTTTGATCGTCTTCGCCGGAAGCGCAATTCAGCCCTTTATGATGACACCGGGTTTGTTTCTCGACATGACGCCGAGCAAGCGCTCCAGTCCGCCGGCGATTACTTGAATATGATCCGAGCTGATATCACCGCACGAAAGCCTTGACTCGTAACCGATAAAGGAGTCTCCGCACGTTTTTCATCCATGTTTTCGATAGGCGAAGATGCGGATTCAGGGGGCGACAGTCAAAGGGCGCCTGTGCAGATCCGCGCTGCGGAAGAACCAAATGCCCGCTGCGCTCGCTTCCACGCCCTCCGGCTCTCGACGTGCCGACGACCGCGATAAGCTTGGCTTTGGGTTCATGCTCCAGAAAGCGAAAAACTACGGGAAATGACCGAAGTGCTCTGCATCAGCGACAGTCCGGTGGTTCGACCTTTGCCTTGTTACGATGACGCAGCACAAAAACCCCAATCGCAAGCAGCCACACCCGCCGTAGCTCATGCCGCAATGCTTTACTGCATCCTTGGTTCGGTCGTTGATCTCTTCGTGGGGCCACGCTTCTGCCGGCGAAATTTCCCGAGAAATTTGAAAGCGCGAAGCGCTGCCCCAACTGCGTAGAAACCGTTCTGGGGGTCCGAGGGTGCCCGAAATCAAACCTGCCGAGATCCTCTAAGTACCTTGAAATCTTGGTGAGCGCGGCAGGACTCGAACCTGCGACCCATGCCTTAAAAGGGCTTCTCGAGGTACTGTGCCACACTGTGCTTGCCTGTGTTTACATGTACTTGCGCAGTCAGAACATCTCTGGCACAGGTAAAAACAGTCACGCACCGGTCACGTTTTCGGTCACGTTTTCAGCAGGGACCGACTTCCCAGTTGAATCCCCAAATTCGGTCCCTGCCTCTGTAGGCGGTAGACTGCTTTCCACTTACTCCGATGACATACGAATTTGCTGGCATTGAAGAAAAGCTAAAGCGGTCCCGACGAGAACATCCGTAACCTTGAGACCGAAATCAGTCGGTTCTTTCAAGAAAGCAGATATCCATTCATCTGCGATGAGGACAACAAGCCTATTCCGGAGGCAGTCAAGTATCATCGAAGCCGCTCGATCCCGCCTCGCTTCGCTGTGCTTGCCGGGGAAATTGTTCATCACCTCAGATCGTGCCTCGATCACCTTGTTTGGTTGTTCTCCAAACCCAGTTATAGGCAGTCGAATTGGAGGTGGATCGAGTTCCCCATCCTTAAGACGCGGCCAACGCAGGAACAGTTTTTTGCCAGTTATGAACGAAAAGTAAAGGGCGTCACTAAACCCGCCGTTCGCGATCTCATCGAAAGGCTTCAACCATACAACTGCACTGATCCGATCGACTCTCTGCTTTTCATCATTCATGACTTCGACATTACCGACAAGCACAGAGAACTCGTCATCGTTATCGTGACAGCAGCTATTAAATTTCCCGCTGAGGTTTTTAACAGATTCGTTAGCTATCAGGGCGGAGTACCGGGAGGTCTTCCCATCGATCTCAAGGGCGAACTCGAGCGCCACGGAAAGATTATTCCCGCAGTAGCGTTTCGTGAGTTCGGTCGCGCGAAAGCGGAGCCCGTAGTGCAAGGGTTGGAAGAATTGCAAAACTTTGTTGTCGATGTCGTTAAGAGATTCAACAGTTTGAGCTGACATAGGAAACTCTCTACCCTGTCACGGTAGCACCAGGCATAGCGCTCCCCTGAAAAGTACATAGACGCTCATCGATATCCTATCTTATCATTCTACCCATGACGACAGCCGCCTCAGTCCCCGCTCTCCCCGCCTTGACCTGGGATCGTTGCCCAAGCCCCGCAGAGTATTGACCGCCTAGTTTTGGAGTTCTGCGAACTTGAGGCAAAGGTCGATCGAGCCTATGCTGTCGCGCAACAGCTCGACGAGCCCTTGGAGAAGTTTCGGGAAAGGCTGATTTTGGTGGCCGAAGAGTTTGGCCAGCCGCACGCGCCAGAAATCCAAACTGCTCGTCGGCACGCTTCCGAGATTGTCGCGACTTTTGGAGCATGCGCACTATTGATGCCGCTGCAGTTGCGCAATTCCGCGAAGCCTTGCAGAAGGCTGGCCGGACCCGAATCCTTGAGAAGTTCTTTGAGGAATGCACCACCTGGCGGCTGATAGACGGCGCGGACGGGCGATTCGTCGGGCAGAGCAGATGTCCGATCAACTGCAAGCGTTCGTTCGCCGTTGCTTCGTGGAGAAGGCGAAGGCGCCGGTGCTGAAGGTTCGGTTGAAGTGATTATTTACTGATCCGTCAAAAGCCGCTAACCGCAGACAATTTCAATTCAAGTGAATTGACCGATTAGCCCTCGGCCGCCTCCGTCGCTACGGTATCGCCTGCGGCCGGTTGCGGCTCATCCTGAAGGCTGCAGCGGATTGCGTATCCGTCATGGCCGGTGCAATCAAAAAAATGGAAATGGCCGTCCTCTGGCAGCTCCCGCGGCTCGCTGTACCACTTGAGTTCCGAAGGCGCGTCCCAGAAGAGCTCCAACACGTTCTCCGGCACGTCCTCGTCCAAATCGAAGCACCGGCCCTCGGCGTCGTTCATGAGGATCCGCCAGTGTCCGATCTTGACAAAAATCATTCTTTTTTGGGAGCACTCGGAGCGCCAGGGCTTGCCCTTAAGGTCGTAGCCCTCCTCATCTTCTTCCTGGATAAGGCCGTCAACTACCCAGACGCAGGAGGCGCCGGCAGGCAGGTTCAGGACGCCGCCGCCCAAGTACTCAATTTTCCGCGCCTGGTCAGACACGTACACGGCCGGTGACCTTTCCCAGCTTCCCGCTTGCTTTCAGTCCGGCAGGTTGGACACCTACACTCGCTGTGACCTTTCCTAGTGTCCCGATCGCCTTCTGACCGACAGGAATTGTTAGCTGGCGAAGCACCGCCGGCAAACTCCGCTCACAAAAATATTCTGTCAGGAGCGCATCGCACAAAATGCTCCCGCCAGATCGGTTTACATTTGCGGTGTTGTTGCACTCTCACCGGGCCAGCCTTCGGCGCGAAAATCGAGGCGCGCTTCATCCCCGTAAGGATGCCGCGGACAGGGCGGTGCCGGATGGAGATAACTCAGCTCAGGTTGCGGATCTGCTCGCAATGCGTAATCAATCATTCGCATGAACTTCCCTTTCAGAAAAACGAGTGGGGCGGACTGAATCCCGTGATCCGCCCCACTCTTTCGTGACGCCGCGGCGAGAATCCCAGGAAACTCGCCGCCTTCAGGACATTGGTCACGAAAATCTTACGACAGCGGATTGTAAAGCAGGCTAAAAGCGCTCTGCTGTAGCCGTCTACTGTCGGTTCGTAGCCAGGCTTGGAAGCCAATCATATGTTGAGGCATGTAAAGTTCCGAATATCTGGTAAGCGTAATTCCGCCCACGTCCCTGATGCAGTGTTTGCTGAAATCACCAAAGAGCACGGGATAATGACCCGCTCCGATTTGGTCCAGGTCGGTGTTCCAGTCGTAAGGGAAGCCGTAGATCGTGTCCGGCTCGGCGGCCGCCAAGCCTGCATTCCAGAGCGGTCTGCCGTATTTGTCTTTGACCTTCCGCAAAAAATCGAGCGTCTTGTAGTGCATCATAAATTTTGCGTTTGGCCGATAGGCGGCATCGAGCGCTGCGATCAGGTTGTCCAGGTCATCGGAGCCGATCGAGTTTGCTTCCGTGTTGCCGCTGATGCCGTCGTTCGAGTTCGAGCCGACTGCGTTGACGACGTTCGGCACTGCGTCATTCTTGATCGCGTAGATCAAGCCTTGTGGCTCACCGCTGCCTGTGCCGTTTGTGTACTTGGAATTTACGGTTCTGCCGATGCGGATTCCGAAAGCCTCAGCGAGAACTGATTCCACATCGAAGGCGCGAGTCCTGGAACAGTTGCACGGTCAGCAGCACTTGCTTGGACGATGCCAGGAAGCGACTGAAATTGGACCTGGTTGAAAGTGGGGTTGAGCTGCGTGACCGGATTGGATTCCGCCAAAAACTCGCCGGTGTTGTCGGTGTCGTCCATGGTCGGCCAATCCAACGTGTTTCCGGTGGCGGTCGTCAGCATGCGGCAGTTTGCGCGCATTCTGCCGACAGCCTTGAGTCTCACTTCCAGTTCGCGCTGAAAGCCGATCGGAATCACGTAGCCGCCGGCATCGCCCGACGTCGTGGTGTTGAGTCCGGTGTAGGTCCGGACTTCCGCGGACGTGTCCGCGAGCAAGTTTCTGGCGCCCGAATTGAGCATCTTTTCGCCGCCGATGAGATAGGTGTGGAAGGCATCGCGGTATTGCTTGCCGGCGAGCTCCTGCTCAAACGGTCGCAGCTCGCGCGACTCGCTGAAATTTTGCTGCTGTGGTAGGCTGCGCGGTTCGAAACCGGAATAAGCTTCCCCGAGCTGCGCCTTGGGGCGGAGGGACGACGCGCCGCATCTCTTCGTCAAGCTCGTTGGATTCGGCTCGTGCGATCTGCTGCTCGAGTTCCTTTTGTTGAGTGTCGAGCGCTGCCCATCTTTTCTGGGCTTCGGCCGGAAATGAAGTCTTACTGGAAAGATCGTGCATCTGCTGAACCAGCACGCTGCGCTGGCGGCGAAGTGCTTTACTTTCTGCATTCATTTGAATTTTCTCCTGATGCGTAGGTGTGTCTTGCATCGGAGCACTCGCCTGCGCTGCAGGTCCGTCTCTCGCTTCCGTCGCGCGGGCGCTGAACACTCGTCAGCGTTCACAACGGACTTCGTTGTCCGGGCCGGAGTCCGCATCGCGGTCGACCGCTTCCCATCGCGACTCGCTGAGCAGCGATGAGCAATTCCCACTCTACAGATTGCGACAGCCAAAGGCCAACGTTACTTTAGTGGCGCGCTTTAGTTCACCCGCTCGAACTTCGCGGGATTCTCCGGGGTGATTTTCCCGCTGAGCATGCCTCTCGGACCAGCCAGGGAAACCAGCACCGGCAATTCGAAGCCGCCGCTAGTTCCGAACATCTGCTGTGGTACGGTGGGCTTCCGATCCTCAGAAACATCGATTACGGCGACGCCGCGATCGCTGAACAGGCAGGCCGCACGCATGGGCGTTCCTACCACGTCCGCGCCTTCCATGAGCACGGCGACCAAGCTATCGAGTGCTGCTGTCATGTTGTTTTGGGCTCCCTTTCCCCGTCATTTATAGCCGCTTTCCGAGGCCTTTCGTGATTGTTTATTTTGGAGACGCGCAGGCTAAAAACGGCCTTTCTCCGCTTCAGGCTCCAAAATGGCTGAACGGGAGACGCGCGCGCGTGGGCGGCAGGCGGTCCTGCCGTGTGGATGTGGGGGAATACAACCCCGGCATCCCGGCCTGCCCCTAAAAGTGCGAGGACCCAAATTCTAACTCGTTGAATTTAAGTAAGTTTATTCATTTTCATTCCTGCCACAAGCATTCTCCTTTCCCGACTTCGTGCACTGCTTTGCAATCGAAGCAGATGCTGAACCAAGGAAGACGCATTCCGCCTGACGAGATTCGCCCATCTTCCCGGCACAACAGCCACATTCGCGCGTTACATTTCGAACAGCGCGCGTTGAATGGTTGAACCGCGTACCTTCCCTTTGCGATATGAAGAAGTCCGCCGTTCATGCTTGCCCTCCCCCCGTCCTTTACGCCGCTAGTTGCCGCGTCATTGAACCGCGGTAGCGCTCGTACAAATCCATTTCAGAAATCCCCGACGTCTCATCCGCCGGCAAAAACTCCCGTCGCACTTGCTCCAGATAGCTCTTGCCATGGCGATCGCGATTTAACATTGACCACATCTCAGCCATTCCGCGACTGTCACGCCTTTCACGCGCTAACGTGAACAATGCCCAGTCCTTCAGTGAATACCGGTAGGATCCATCCGCATTTCGAGCGTCCCATTCTGGCGGCTGTGAATTCCCCTCGACAACCTTCATGCGCGCAAAAGGATTGAATT
>CAWBSS010000006.1:0-377847 GCA_963791515.1 uncultured Acidobacteriaceae bacterium
GGCGTTCGAGGTTCTTCTCAATACTCCAGAGCCAAGGCGCACGTTGACTCTAAGCGACGCGGCCACTGCTCTGCGCGTATCAGAACTGTTGGGCTTGATGTGGATGGATCTCGATTTCGAGGGGTTGGTGATTTACGTGAGACGAGCTTATGTGTGGGGAAGATTCAAAGAGCCGAAGTCGAAAGCATCAAAGGCTCCTGTTCCCATGCATCCGCTTTTGGCTGGCTTCCTCCTCGCATGGCGCGAGAGAACGAAGTATGCCAAGGAAAGCGACTATGTGTTTCCCAGCGTCAAGCTGAGAGGCAAGAAGCCGCTGTCCGCGTCCATCATGGTGCAGAAATACTTGCGCCCCGCAGCCATCCGCGCGGGCGTGATTCCTGCGAACTGGAAGGGACGCTTCGGTTTTCACAACTTTCGCCATTCACTGGCGACGGCACTGGTGAAGCTGAAAGTGGACCCCAAAACCGTGCAGGGTGTTCTGCGGCACGAGGACTTTGGCACAACGATGGAACTCTATGCGCAGTCCGACATGGAGTCTATGCGGGATGCGCAAGGCAAGTTCCTGGAACAGCTCATGGGAGACAGAATTCACCTGCTCACGGAGCGAGTTCAGTGAGAATCATGGGTTGGATCGTGGGTTGGAAATTTCGGCTCTCCGCCGCTAAGTTCTTTAGAATGATGGTGGCCAGGGACGGAGTTGAACCGCCGACGCCAGCCTTTTCAGGGCTGCGCTCTACCACCTGAGCTACCTGGCCACGTTTCGAAACCCGCTGTCCGCGGGCTGCGAGGAATGTTCGCTTCACGCTGATTGTGGCGGGATTCGCGAAGGAACGAAACGCTTCACTGCCGGAATCGTGTGGAACGCCCTCGATTATAACAACCGCACAGATTTCCCTCAACGTTCAACGCCCGTTTTTCTTTGCACTGAAAAAGAAGGCCACGGATTTCGCAAATCGCAACCGACACGGAACAATATCCGTAAGAATCCTTGCAGGGTCTTATTCCGCGAAGCTCTTCACGAACTCCACCAAACTGCGTAGGGCAATGCCGGAGGGGCCTTTCGCGATCCAGGGCTTTTGATCTTCCATCCACGCGGTACCGGCGATGTCGAGGTGGATCCATGGTGTTTCTTCCGCGAATTCCTTCAGGAACATGGCGGCCGTGATAGCGCCACCCCACCGTCCGCCCGAGTTGACGATATCGGCGATCGAGGAACGAATATGCTCTTTGTATTCGTCGTCGAGCGGCAGGCGCCACATCTTTTCGCCCGCCTTCGCGTTTGCGCTGTGGAAGCGGTTGTACATGTCGTCGTCGTTAGCGAAAATTCCAGCGTTGTTATAGCCGAGCGCGACCACAACCGCTCCGGTCAGAGTGGCGGCATCGACCAGATGCGTGCAACCGAGTTGGCGCGCGTAGTAGAGGCCATCGGCCAAGACAAGCCGGCCTTCCGCGTCGGTATTGATAATCTCAATCGACTTGCCCGACATGGCGACCTGAACGTCGCCCGGCTTCTGCGCCTTTCCGGAGGGCATGTTCTCGGTCGCGCACACGATGCCGATGACTCTGACCTTCGGCTTCAGCAGCGCGATGGCGCGCATGGCGCCAATCATGGTTGCGCCGCCGGCCATGTCGTATTTCATCTTCTCCATGCCATCGGCGGGCTTGATCGAGATGCCACCGGTGTCGAACGTAACTCCCTTGCCTACGAGGCCCAGTACCGGCTTCTCGGGTGCTCCGGCGGGTTCATAGCGCATGACGATCAGCGCGGGCGGTTCGTCGGACCCTTGAGCTACACTCCAGAACGCGCCCATCTTCAATTCTTTGATCTTGTCGGCGCCGTAGACTTCGCATTTCAAGCCGACTTCCGCGCACATCTTCTTTGCCCGGTCGGCGAGAATGGTGGGCGTCATGCGATTGGAGGGCTCATTCACCAGATCACGCGTGAAGTTTTGCGATTCGCCGATGACTTGCGCTTCGTTTGCCGCCTTTTCGAGCGCGGACTTGTCGCCGCTTGCAACGACAGTGAGCGCGTCAATTTTCTGATCTTTGCGGTCGCTGCGGTAGTAGTCGGGGTCGAAATTTCCGACGTGCGCCCCTTCCACAATCGCACGCACGGCTTCTTCCGCGGGAATGCTGGGTGGAGCGACGAAGGCAAAGCTGCGAATTCCGCGTGACTTGAGCGCGCGCACCGCGACCCCGGCGAGTCGGCGGAGATCGTAGCTCGAGAATTTCTTCGCGCTGCCACCGCTGATCAGCAGCAGGCGCTTCGCTTTCAGGCTCGCGGGTTTGTGCAGCAGGTTGGTCTCAAAGGGCTTGCCGGCGATTTCGCCGCTGGCCAGCAAATCGGATGCCACGGACTGCACCGCGGGATCGGCGATGGCGACTTTGAGTTGCGGTTTCTTATCTTTTTCTTTTTCGTTTTGCGCGGGCTCGGCGTGGTCGAGCACGACGGCAACAAGGGATTCGGTTTCTAGTTCAGCGGGTGTAGAGAGAGAAACGGTCGTTTTCATAGTTTTTTTCGGTTGGAAGCTGATCGTTCCAGTATCGTCGGCGAGAAGGGAAAAGTGCAAGGGATACGGGTGTCAGGTAGCGGCATCTCAGCGTCTGGGGTATGATCCGTCCCACAGCAAAATAGAGGTTTGATGGATGAAGATCCGGTGGATGAGTTTGTTTTTCCCGATGGTTTCAGTGATCGTGCTTTCCCTGCCGGTGCGGCCGATTGAGCCGCAGCCAGCTATGATGGCGGTTGTCTCCGACGGCGCTCCCGTGCTTCCGAATCCGCCTTTGGCGACGCCGGGATCCTAGCCATACTGTACATCGCTGTTTGATGCAGATGGTCACAGCAACACGACAGTGATGCCTTCATTGCGCCGGCCCAAATCGAAGTCGCTCTTCAACTCAGACTTCGCCTGCAGCAGACGCCAGGTCGCGTCATCGCTCTTCGACCAGTTCTCCCCGAAAATACAGCCGCGAATCTGACCACCCTCGACCAGTTCGTGCAAACGCCTTTGCACCACGATGCGGATGTCGCCGCCCGCGCCCGTCGATCCGTAACCGTGGATCACTTTCAGGAGAGAATGTTTCTGCTGGCGAGCCAGGGCGAGCTCTCGGTCCAGCCGCTGCAGCGCCTCCTGGACCGACGGCATATCGGACTTGAGATTTACGGTCTTGATGTGCGAGGCCCTCGGGTTGGTCGCTCACCATATACGAAATTCGAAGGTTAGCTTCCCGGCCGACGAGGGAGAATGGTGAACTTCTTCCGCCCGTAGATATGGTAGGTTTCAAAATCGTCGTGGTCAACAGTCAGGATCAGGCTGAGGCGCTCGCGGGCGGCGAGATGTACGAGTGTGGCGTCGGCGAAGTCCATGGGGCGGTCGGCATAGTCGTCCATGAGAGCCTGGATCTGCGGCAGTTCCTCGTTCGCAATCGGAGACATCTGAACCGCGCCAGAGCGCAAGAGTCGCCAAACTCCGCGAACATCGCGAAGGCTTCGTTCGGTGAAATGAAAAACTTCCGGCTAGGCCTTCCGACTTCGGCTGACCGCTTCTCTCGCTTCTTTATCCGCCGTCCTCCGTCGTTCGGTCTCGCGCTTGTCCCAGAGCTGCTTGCCTTTGGCCAAAGCCAGTTCCACCTTGACCCTGCCGTTCTTAAAGTACAGCCGCGTAGGGATCAGGGTCAGGCCCTTTTGCTGGGTCTTGCCGATCAGCTTGCGAATCTCTTCGCGATGCATCAGCAGCTTGCGGGTGCGCAGCGGGGCGTGGTTGAAGATGTTGCCGTGCTCGTAGGGACCGATGTGGGCGTTCAACAGCCAGACTGAGTCGTCTTTGACCAGGCCGTAGGAGTCCTTAAGATTGGCGAGGCCGCCCCGGATGGACTTGACCTCAGTCCCGGTGAGGACCACCCCGGCCTCAAATTTTTCCAGCAAGAAGTAGTTATGTGAAGCGATCCTATTAACGGCGGCGTCTCGCTCGCCGGAGGCGGTGGGATCACGGCGCGGGGATTTCTCCGGGTTGGCCTTGGTCTGGTGCGTGGATTGGCGAGCCATGGGGTTAAGAAGTAGTTATCTTAGCGCATCGTTCGGCTTCCGGCTTCGGCCTCTCGGCTTTCGGTTCGCCAACCTGAAAATCAGGGACTCATCCGGTGTTTCAGAGGCCGGAAGCCGAATGGCGAGAGCCGGGAGCCGACCGTACCCACTAGGCCTACGACCAAAGAGTATAACTCCCGTGTGCACAAGCACTTCGGGAGCTGGAAACGGCGATGCTATAATCGCCTCACAGAAAGCATTTTCAATGTATCGAGTAGATTTCCCGCGCGAAAATACCGTCGGGACGCGCCGCACCTTGGGCACGCTGCTTGTCCAGCGAAGACGTAATAAAGAGGATTATCTCGTGAGGATTATCGAATGAGACGCCTGATGCGCCCGGCTCTATTGCTGTTGCTGGTCGCGGTTGTAACGCTCCCTGCCATCGCCGACAAAGCCAAGGATCTGTTTGCCAAGGGTCAAGACGCCGAGGCTCGCCAGCAGTACGAAGTGGCCTACGGTTTCTTTAAGCAGGCCTACGATCTGAAACCTAAAGATCTGCGCTATCGGGCTGCCTTCGAGCGCATTCGTTTCGAAGCCGCGGCCACGATGGTTCACAACGGGCAAAAGCTGCGCGAGGAGGGCAAACTGGACGAGGCGGTCGCCGAGTTTCAAAAGGCGCTGGCGCTCGATCCGTCGCTGTTCATCGCCAAGCAGGAGCTGAACCGTACGCTGAAAATCATCAACGACCAGCGGAATCCTCCACCGCAGGCCGCCGGGCCGCCGATCGGCCTGGAACGCAAGGTCCACGACGCGTCCGGTCCGGTTGAACTCGCTCCCATCTCGAACATCCCCATCACCGTCAAGATGCTCGCAACTAAATCTGACGTGGTCTACCGCACCGTCGGACAACTGGCTGGGGTCAATGTGTTGTTCGACCCCGATTACACCGCCAGAGTCATCAATGTTGATCTCAACGGAGTGACCCTGGAAGAGGCGCTGGAAATTACGGCGATGGAGTCGAAAACCTTCTGGCGGCCGGTCACGCTAAATACGATTTTCGTGGCGCAGGACAATCCCGCGAAGCGCAAGGAACTGGAACAGAGCGTCCTCAAGACTTTTTATCTTACGAATCTTTCCCAGCCCACCGAACTGCAGGATGTGGTAAACGCAATTCGTGCCGTGCTCGATGTGCAGCGCGTGCAGCAGTTGCTCTCCCAAAATGCACTGGTCGTGCGCGGAACCCCCGATCAGATCGCGCTCGCGGAAAAACTCGTGGAGGATCTGGACAAGGCGCGTCCGGAAGTGATCGTCGACATCGCTATCATGCAGGTCAGCAAAGACAGGTCGCGCACGTTAGGTCTGAGTCCGCCGACCAGCGCCACGGTTACGCTGCAGAGTAATCTGAATACGACCACCCCTACCACCACCGGGACCACCTCGACTGGTGTTGCTACCACCACAGGGTCGACCACCGGACTGAGCCTGAATACGCTGGGCAACCTGAATGCCACCGATTTCCAGGTTACGATTCCGTCCGCCAACCTGTCGGCAGTGATGAGCAACAGCGACACGAAACTGATTCAGAATCCGCAGATTCGCGCCCTCGATGGGCAGAAGGCTTCGCTGAAAATCGGCGACAAGGTCCCGGTAGCGACCGGATCGTTCCAGCCGGGTATCGGCGGGGTCGGTATTAACCCGCTGGTGAATACCCAGTTTCAGTATCTCGATGTGGGCGTGAATATCGACATCACACCGCATGTGCATGCGAATGGCGAAGTCACGCTGAAGATTTCGATGGACGTTTCGGCGGTCACGGGCCAGTCGAATATCGGTGGCATCAGCCAGCCCATCATCGGTCAGCGCAAGATCGAACATGAGATTCGCCTGAAGGATGGCGAGGCCAATCTGCTGGGCGGAATCATGGAAGATCAGCAGACGAAATCGCTGAGCGGGATTCCGGGACTGGCTCAGATTCCGATCCTCAAGTATCTCTTCGGCCAGACCACGCAGGATCACTCGGAAAACGAAATCGTTTTTGCCATCGTTCCCCATATTATCCGTGGCACCGACGTAAGCGAGATCAATCAGCGCGCGATCGATATCGGCACCGCGACTACGATCGAGTTGCGCCGCACGAGCAGACCGCAGGCCGCTCCGGCTGGCACAGCGGCGCCGGCTCAAACGCCATCGCAGCCGGCCAATCCGTCGATACTGCCTCTGCCAAATCAGCCCCCGGCCGGCCAACCGCCCGCTCCGAACTCGGCTGCCGGCGGAACGCCCAGCTTCCTGTTTGATCCGCCCACCATTCAGGCGGTAAAGGGCAACACATTTGTCGTGAATCTGCTGCTTTCCGGCGCCCAGAACGTGCACTCCGTGCCGGTGCAGCTGAACTACGATCCGAAAATGCTGCAACTGGTGAATGTGTCGAATGGCGGCTTTCTCTCGCAGGATGGTCAAGCGGTAGCTCTGGTTCACCGCGAGGATGAAACCATCGGACAGTCGCAGATTACGGCTACGCGGCCGCCCGGTGCAGGAGGAGTTTCTGGCCAGGGCGCCGTGATCACACTTACTTTCCAGGCAAAGGCAGATGGACAAACTCCCCTGACCATCACTCGAGGGGGAGCGCGCGATCCCGGCTTGCAGGCGATCACCGTCAACGGGGCACAGGCGGCAGTTACTGTTCAGTAGGAGATGTCCACGAACTCGGCTGCATCCACTGAATAAGATCGAGTGAATAAGAAGACCAGAGAAATGACGGTACAAAGGTTCAATCACGGGCCGAGCGCGAAGCCCGCACGGGGCTTTACGCTCCTGGAGTTGATCGTCGCGGCGACCATTCTGTCGATTCTCACCTTGATGGCCCTGCCGTTGGCGCGCGTCACGATTCAGCGCGAGAGGGAGAAAGAACTCCGCAAAGCACTTTGGGAGATGCGAGACGCCATCGACCGTTACAAAGATGCAACTGATCGGAACATGGTTCAGACCAAAGTGGACAGCCAGGGCTATCCGCCCGATCTTGAGACCATGGTCAAGGGTGTAGAAGCTCAAGGCGGCAAGAAAATTCGTTTTCTGCGTTCTATCCCTGTAGATCCCATGACCAAGAGCAAGGAGTGGGGCTTGCGCTCCATGCAGGACGATCCGGACTCCGACTCCTGGGGCGGACAGAGCGTGTTCGACGTTTACTCCAAGTCGGAAGGCACAGCGCTGGATGGCACGAAGTACAAGGACTGGTAAATGTTACGGGGCGTGACTAAATTGGGGCGCTGCGCGGGCGGATCTCGCGAAAAGGCATCGGTGCGCATGTTCGCCCGCAACACAAGGCTGGAGCGCTTTCGCGGATTCACCCTGCTGGAGTTGATGATTGTTATCAGCATCATCATGATCCTGATGGCGGTTGCGGTTCCGATGTACAACCAATCCATCGTGCAGGCTCGGGAATCAGTTTTGCGCTCGAATCTCGGCACCCTCCGCTCGCTCATCTCGCAGTACACCCTCGACAAGCAGAAAGCGCCTCAGTCGCTCGACGACCTGGTCACGGCGGGATACCTGCGGCAGGTTCCGGTGGATCCTATGACCCGGCAGACCAACTGGGAAGTGGTGCAGGAAGATGTAATGCTGGCCGTGGACCAGCAGGATCCCGGCATCACCGACGTGCACTCAGCTTCCAGCGGGACCGCCAGCGACGGCACCGCTTACAGCACCTGGTGAAACCCTTTCATTCGCCGACTGCCCAACGGACGATTCCGTCCGTCTACTCTGGAAGCCAAGCTCATCGCGGGTCCTTTTCGACTCGTCCTGGTCTACTTTCTTCCGCTGGCCGAGGCGTTATACATCGCGTCCAGCAAGTCCTGCGAATGGCCGTCGTAGTCGGCATCGAGGGACCACATGAAAGTGCCGCCCAGTCCGCGATCCCAATCGGAATACCAGACTCGGAAATAGGTCGAGAACGCATCATCGTAGGTAATGTAGCCGTCGCTTCCGTCGGTCTTCAGCATGTACGGAACTAGCGCGATAGGATCGTAATACGTTTTCCAGCCGCCTTTGTTGATTCGATGCTTCAAGTCTGGACCGTAGTTCACGGAGAGCACGGTGTCATCGCATGCCCCGTCATCCGTGAATGCGGCATTGGGACACAACCCAAAAAGCTGGTTGATGTTGGTGTAGTAGTAACCGTAAAAGGGCGTTCCCATGTTGAGCTGCACAGCTGGAACTTTCTTCAGAAAAATGTTCGCGGTGTCGTACACGCTTCCGCCTGGCTGACATTCCCAGGGCGCGGGATCGTGCGTATCCCAGAAGATGGGTGAATTGAGCTGGCCATAGGCGGTCCAGGGACCGGCGCAGTCGTACATCATAATGTTCACGTAGTCGAGAGACAGCTGCAGGTGCTTCAGGTCGTATCCATAACCGCCCCATGGAGCCGCGTCGATGGACAGGACGTAACTGGGGTTCGACTTGCGAAGCTTCGACATGAGTTCCACCAGGAACGTTCGGTCGACGGCGGTTTCGGGATACTCCCAGTCAATATCAACGCCCTCGTAGTCGTATTGCTTCTCGAAGGCCGCGATGTTGTCGACCAGGGTCTGCACCGCGCCGCTGGTTTCGATCCCATTGAAGTCACCGCCCAGCAGGAGCAGGACTTTCACGCCCGCAGCGTGGGCCCGATGGTTGAGTTCGGGCTCGAGGAATTCGTTCTCGGCCCCCGAGGGCACCGACAGGGCGCCAGTCGCATCGAACGACACTCCGGCGTGGTTGATGTGCGTGAGCTTATGGTACGGAATCTGCGCGGCGCCGTATGGCGGATCCTGATACTTGCTCCAATATCCGTAGTCGCCCACGACGCGTTTCGAAAGATGGTTCGCGAGCGGCTGTTGCGCGCGCGCCCATGGCAAAGAGACCGCTGCCATCAAACCGACCAATACAAAGGAAGCCAGACGCGGAAACGGCAGGGAACGAGGAATCATGAAGTGCCTCCGGGGAGCCAGGTTTCAGGCCGGCACAGGCCGCTCAAAGCGGCGTCCAGCAAGAAGTTGGAGGATTTTATCACGACCTGTACCGCCTGTCGTCGAAGACCTATCCCGACTCGAGCAACGTCGAGTACGCCTACGACCTGGCGGGACGGAAACCTGGGGACGGAAACCTGGGGACGGAAACCTGGGGACGACGGAAACCTGGGGACAGACGGGACGTTCACCAGTTTTTCCAAAAGCTAAGCAACCGAGATGAGGCTGGCTGGCCCGCAATCGGCTGAGGGTTTCTTGGGACACCCTCCCTTTCGCGGCGCCAGGGGACGCGAAGTTAATTCCTCAAGACCTGCCACGAAATCCGGACTCCCCAGCGGTCGCCCGGTGTGCGTGGAGTGCCGCAATCGGTTCAGGTCGGCTGCCGATTCCGCCTCACCGATGAACCCCCGCCAATCCGCAGCCGTCCATCGCTTCCGCCAGCGTTCCATTTCCAGCAGCGGGTCTGGGCCCGTCAGGCCAAAGTGCGTCGCCGCGCTCGACCATCTCCACCGTTCCGGCGTCGCCACCATGCCTGCGCGCACTGGATTCAACTCCACATAGCGCAGCGCTGCCCACAGATGCGACTCCTCCAACGGACAGGAATAGAATCGCCCCTGCCATACGTGGCCGGTCGACGACTGCTGGGCATTCCAGTACGCCGCGTAGCGCCCATGTGCCTGTTTGAGAGCTTGCCAAAGAGCTTGTGGAGTTTGCGGAATCACGATCAGGTGCACGTGATTCGACATGAGGCAGTAGCCCAGCAGGGAGAGAGCGTGAAGTTGCGAATACTCCCGCAGCAGCTCCAGGTAAGTGACGCGATCCGCATCGCTGGCGAGAATCACTTGTCGCGCATTCCCCCGCTGAGTAACATGATGGGGAACGTCGACGATCACGACACGCGGCAGCCGAGCCATAGAAAGAAACTAACAGGCATGACCCAGTCCGCACACAGCGATGGCTTGGAATTGCCTTTGTGATTCCCGAATCGGGAGGAAATAATCGGGGTACGTCCCGTCTGTCCCCATGTTTCCCCCATGTTTCTTGTCCCCATGTTTCTGTCCCCATGTTTCCCCCATGTTTCCCTGTCCCCATGTTTCCCCCGCACCAGCGTCGAGCAAACGGAGGAAGCGAAACCAGTCAATCTCGGACCGCAAATCGCGCGAAGGCGCACGGCGTCACGTCGCCACAGAGGGATTTTGTGTAGCTCGCGTCGCCGGCTCGGGCAGTTGCTGTCCGCAATACGCGCAATTCGCCCAAGTGGGCTCAACGGGCTTATCACATTTCAGGCACGTTGGCTGCAGCAAAGTGCCGCAGCGCGGACAGAATGGGAATTTTGCCTTTTCGACATGCCCGCAGCCGGGACACGTCTTCGGCAGAGGGTCGCGGAGAATGAAGTACAAGATCATCCCGATCGCATGGGGAACGAAGATCGCCAGTAGCGTCCACATTACGTACCGCATCTGCCGCCGCTTCGCGTCGCCGTAGATGTATCCGATCAGCGCAACCCAAGCCACCATGAGCAGGAAAAATCCGTAAACCAGCAGCGCTTGTCCCCAGCGCGGCAATTTGGCCATCTCCGGATCCTTTGGTGCAACGAAGAAGAACAACCACACGGTGAGGCACGAATAGGCGAACCATGCAAAGATCCACGCTGCTTCTGGGATCACGCGCAATTCCTTTGTGAAGCGGCTCATACCAGCCTCCTTTCGCCGCGCTGCCGGATTGCCAGCATTACTGCGGCCACCCCTCCCGCGAGCCACTCTAGGGCGGTGAACGCGGCAAAACTGATCCACGTATGGCTGAACTGCGGCCCGAGCAACCTCTCGAAACGTCCGCTCACAACGTGGAAAACCGCCCAGCTCGCAATCGTCAGCAGCCACGCAAAAGCCACGACAATAATCATTAGGCGGTGGTTCCAATCGTGCTCGGCCTGTTCCGTGAACTTCGCCTCGGCACGAGCCAGCGTCGCCTGCACCAGCCACGAAGAAGGCTGGGGCGTCGGCAATCGGCGCAGTTCGCTCGCAATCGGCCGCCAAGCCCCCAATTCGTTCGAGCAGGCGATGCACGACCGCACATGCTCCGCAACCTGCTTTTCTTCCGCGCTCGTCAGCGCGTCGGCTGCGGCCAGCGCCAGCAGTGCTCGAATCTTGTCGTGCTCGCTCATTGCCATGTACCTCCGGGATACCGCGCTTCAAGCGCGTAACGCAATTGTTCCAGCGAACGCCGCAGCCGCGACTTCGCCGTCGATACCGGAACCGCTGTAACCTGCGCGATTTCCTCAATCTTCATCTCATCCTCAAACCGCAGTGTGAGGACTTCGCGATAGGTCATCGGCAGCCCCGCCATCGCTTCGCTGATCTCCGTTCGGCGCTCGGCCGCGAGCGCGTGATCGAGCGGCGTGTGGTCTTTACTTGAAATCCGGTCCGCCACATTTTCGCTATGCCAGCTGTTGGCGAGCGGCTCGTCGAGGCTCTCCGGACGAATCCGGCGCAAATGATCGATCGCCAGGTTGCGCGCCAGCGTGAACAGCCAGGCGTCGAAATTGCGGCTTGCATCAAAGGAACGAATCTTTTCGACCACTCTCAACCATGTTTGCTGGAACAGGTCTTCCGCCTCGGCGGGCTGCCGCACGATGCGCAGCAGGTACCGATACAGCCGATTCTGGTACCGGGTAATCAGTTCCGAGAGAGCGTTCAGGTCGCCTCGGCGAAGCCGGACCACATCCGCATCCACTGCCACAGGCCCCTCCAGCGATAGTGCGGTCGTCCCCACCATACTCGTAATACGGATGAGTGCCCAAAAAAGACGCAAGAGATGCAGTTGCTAGATTGGTGTTGCTAGGTATCTCAATGACAGGAATTTTCGGAGACTCCCTCGTACCTTGCATCCTTTTGAGGTTCTCGCCCGTATTTCCCAAAGTGCTCAAATCCACAGTACAGAGCGCAGGAGCGCAACTCAGATCCTGCATTGCTCTTTCGTAGGAGGTTGACATGCATGACACAAAGAAGCGGTTGTCTCAATTGTGGCTCTTCGCGTTACTCAACTACCTGTATGCGGACGTGCTTGCCCTGTTCGATATTGTTGGCTCGCAAGATCCAGCCCCACATCTCCCACAATGGGCTCTGCTGGGGGCAGCGGTCTTGATGGAAATACCCATCGCCATGATTCTGGCGTCTCGACTGCTTCCGTTTAGGGCGAACCGGCTGGCGAATATCATCGCGGGTGCCATTGAGACGTTAGCCGTCATTTCGATGCAATTCGTTTACCCTTTGGCCAGCGGTGCCTGGCACGAGCATATGTTTGCATCGTACATCTTCTTCGGGACGATCGAAACTGTATGCACCTCGGTCATCATCTGGCAGGCGTGGACTTGGTCAGGGGTTGAAGCCGCAGTTAGTTCGGAGCGGTCGTCCGCCAACCGAAAGCTGCGATCACTTCTTCTTAACTACCGGATTGCTCAAAAATGTCCTCAAACGATCTATGCCTTTGGAGGCCACCACGCCGACCGCGAACGGCAGGGTCGATGAGCCCTCGCTGACGAGCAGGGCACACTCAACCTAGGGTAAAAAGTGGTATCCCTCGCGCAATCCAAGGTCAGGGCCTTCAGTGTAACAAGGAGAATATCCAATGAAACATAACGTTATGTTAACCATCGCGTCTCTGCTCTCGATCCTGTTCATGACGTTTCACCTCACTGACGACATCGTTCGTGGGATGGAGCCGGGAACGCTTTCCAACCTCATTGCGGTGCCCATCCTGGTCGTTTGGCTGTACGGAACGCTGGTGCTGGCCGAAAGGCGATCGGGGTACGTGATCATCCTCCTCGGGTCGCTCCTTGGGTTGGTCGTCCCCGTCATCCACATGAAGGGGGCGGGAGTCGGCGGAGCGATCGCCAAGTCCAGCGGAGCCTTCTTCTTTATCTGGACACTCCTCGCGCTCGGCGTGACCGCGCTCTTCTCCGTCATCCTCTCGGCGCGCGCGTTATGGGAGCAACTGCCACGGCGGACCGACGTGCAGCACAAACAAGGTGCCCGTGCATGAAGCGCTGCTCGCGGAGATTTACCAAGTCCAATCCGCGATTGGTCAGATGACGGGCTACCCGGACTTGGAAAAATACACGAAGGAGAATGAACCATGAAGACCTACCAGAAACTGGCAATGGCAGTGCTGGCCGGCGTCTCGATCGGTATTGCCGGCGCCAAGTTGATTAGTGCGCAGCAAGTCAAGACGCCGCCTGGCTATGTCATCGCGGAGGTCGAGGTAACGGACCCGGCTTCCATGCAGAAATATGGGGATAAGGTGCCGGAAACGCTAGCGCCTTTCAATCACCACTGTGTCGTTCTTGGCCACAAGATCCAGGCTCTCGAGGGAGAACCGCCAAAAGGCGGCATCGTGATAATCGCTTTCGACAGCGCGGAGAAAGCGCGTGAGTGGTACGATTCGCCAGCCTATGAGGCGGTCAGGCCGATCAGACAGAGCGCAGCCAAGAGCCGCATATTTATCGTCGAAGGCGTCGCCCCCCAGTGAAGAGCCAACTGCCGATTAGTCGGCAAACCATCTTTTTGGGGGTTACTTCCCGCTCGGCCGTCATCCAGGAGTTTCTGGAATCGATTCACACAAGCCGCTTCAGTACTGATCTCCCAAGCATGCCTTCGCCGACACTGGTTCGAGATGATGGCCAGGATAGCTAGGGGCTGCAAGATGTGAAAAAATCAGCTAGGGCCGCGGACGAACTCCCATGAACGCGGATGACCTATAGTGTTTTCTATCGGCGTTCATCCGCTTTCATTGGGGGCACCCACTGGATTCGCGCTGGAAAGACTACGAGATGCGAAAAGGGTTTACGAGAAAACCACAAAGGGACGAGCCCGTGACGCCAGGCAAGAACTACATCACGCGGAGCGGGCTCGAGCGCCTCAAAGACGAGCACCGGTTTCTGCTCACCAGGGAACGCCCGGCCGTGGTGGAGGTGGTGGCGTGGGCTGCCGGCAACGGCGATCGCAGTGAAAACGCCGATTACAAATACGGCAAGCGGCGGCTGCGGCAGATCGATGGACGGATTCGCTTTCTCACCAAGCGAATCGAAGCCGCGGAAGTGGTGGACCGGGAAGCCCCGAGAGCGGGGCAAGCGGCGACGAGGGCATTCTTCGGAGCCACCGTGCGCTATGCCAATGCCGCAGGAGCGGAGCGAGTGGTGAGCATCGTTGGCACAGACGAAATCGATCTCAACCGCAACCACATCAGTTGGGTGTCACCTCTGGGGCGCGCGTTGATGAAGTCGGCAGCGGGTGACAGCGTAGTGCTTCAATTGCCGGGCGGTACGGAATACCTGACCGTGCTGGCAGTGTGTTACGAGCGCATTTCTGTGGAACCGTTCCGTGAACCACCTGGATCCGAGGCCTCGGCAAAGGGACTCACTCGACGACGCGAGTCACCTGACGCATAAACTTACTCTATCTACTAACGCCTCCCACGATCAGAAACGGGAAAGCTATTGTGAGGGCACAACACGCCGGCGGTGAAGCAGGTCCCATCTGTTCCGAAATGTCTTCCAATCGGCAGGTGGGGTGACCTTTTCCCAAGATGCAATACGGTTGTTGATCGGCACCAAAGCAGTTATCGAATACACACTCGCCAACGCCCACAAAACGGCCGACGTAGCAATCCAGATAGGTAACCGGCGCGATTGGTGCCATTGGAACAAGACCTCGGCTAAAGTAAGCAAGAATACGAGGATGTACCAAAACGGCATGAATCTTCCCAGCACGCGAGCCAGGGCGCTTGCCACCGGCAGATGGACATTATCCGGAAGCCGATCAAGAGTTGGGTGAATAAACGCGGCGCCAGGGGACGCGAAGTTAATTCCTCAGGACCTGCCACGAAATCCGGACTCCCCAGCGGTCGCCCGGTGTGCGTGGAGTGCCGCAATCGGTTCAGGTCGGCTGCCGATTCCGCGTCACGGCTCAGGGACGCGCCCCACGAGCTATCGCGAAGCTCCTAGAAAGATAGCCGCGCGCTCAACTGAATCTGCCTGCCCGGAGTGGTGGTTTCTGTGATCGTCCCAAACTGAGGCGTATTCACGAAACGGTCCGGTGTGCCCAGATTGGTGTGGTTCAGGGCATTGAAGAACTCACCGCGGAACTGGAACTTCGCACGCTCCGTCAGGTTGAAGTCGCGCACCACCGCCAGATCCAGGGTTTGCATGCCAGGGCCATAAATGGAATTACGGCCCACGTTGCCGAACGTGTAAGCGGGAGGCGCAGCAAATGCCGCGGTATTAAACCATTTTTCGGCACTACGGGTTCCAGAGGGGAACATTGGCTGTCCCGTGACATTAGCGCGAATTGGATTCTCTCCCAGCACTGTGCCAGAGTTGGCGGTGTCGCCAAAGACCGAAATAGTGAACGGAAATCCAGTCTGCACCTGGTAGACGGTCGAAAAGTGCCAGTCTTTGCTGATCGCGCGCACTGCGCCAGACCGATCCCACATAGGAAGATCGTAGACCGCGCTGACGGCAAAGCGATGACGAACATCGCAAGCCGGACCGCGCTCCGCTGCCAGATCACTGTTGTTTTGCGGGATTGAAGATTCGAACATGGGCGAGCGGAAATCCGGTGCGTCGCTGAGATCTTTCGCCCAGGTGTAATTGCCGAGCAAGGTCAGACCACGAGAGTAGCGGCGGCGAACGTTGACGTAGCCAGCGTCATACCAGCTCTGCGCCGAATTCTCCAGCAGGTTGATGGTGCTGACGGGGAAGCAGATCTGATTGTTCGGGCAACCCGTCGCGGGTGGAGTGTAGGTTACGCCGGATGGCAACACCGAGCCCGGCACGAAACCAATCTTGGGGAAAGGGCGCCGCGGCCCAATCGCTCCCGGTCCTGGAGGCGCGTTGTTGATGAGATGCGCGCGCTGCAGGTGCACGCCGTGAGACCCGAGATATCCGATTTCGAGCGTGGTCTGATGACCGAGGCTTTTCTCCACCGAACCGCTCCACTGCTCGATGTACTGCGAGGGAGCGTGTGGATCCATCGCCGTGAAACTCACCGTGGTCTGGCCCAACACGGCCGGAGCGAAGTTGAGCTGGTTCGTCAGGATCGAAGGCGCCGGCGTGAAGTTGTCGCTCTGCTGCGTCTCCGGGAAAACGTACGGGACATTGTGCCGCTGATTGCACCAGGTATTCATGTCGACGGGCGTGAAGAAAATGCCGAACGCACCATGCAGAACGATGCCCTGGCCGGAGAAGGCCTTCGAAATGCCGAAGCGGGGCGCGAAGTTGTGCGGATTGGGATACTTCAGCCCCTTGGGAAATCCGTTCTGTCCCCCGATGAAGGCTGTCGGAACGCCGTTCTCGAAGGTGAGATTGGAGTTGGTGTAGCTGATGTCGACCAGCGGTTCCATGAACTCATACCGCAGTCCCATCTCGATGGTCGTGGTAGAGGTTACGCGGAAGCTGTCTTGCACGAATCCGTCCGCATACCACTGGCGAAGCTGCATCTGCGGAATGCCCGCCTGGCGCTGCTTCACGGCGGCCAGGCCGAGCAGGAAACTGGCCAGCCCGGAGCCGGTGCCGTCGTTGGTGCCGTTGTCCGTGGTAAAGCCGTTGGTGAACTGGTAGTAGCCGCGGTTCTGAAAGAATCCCCACATCGGCCAGATGAAGCGCCGGTAGCTGCCGCCAAACTGAAGGGTGTGACGTCCATGCTGCCAGCTCAGGGAGTCGCGCCCTTCGGCAAGTGTGTCCCAGGCTTTCATGGGAGTCGCCGAGTAGTTGTCTCCCATGGGTGAGTAGCCTTGCACGTTGAAGAAGGGCGCGCCAAAAGCTCCAGGCCCACCGAAGCCCACACCCTGAATGCCAAGCTGGGTGACGATGTCATTGGTGTACGCATTCTGGTCATAGCGATGCATGGCGAGGCGCGAGACAGCGATCGACGCGGTGTTCAACAGGCTGGGAGTGAGGACGCGAGTCCAGGCGATGTTGCCTTGCTGCGCGAAATTGTCGTTGTAGGAGCCGAATCCCGGGAGCAGCGTGCCCACGCCGCCGGGCGGCATTTCTCCAGGCATGAATCCAGTCTCGGCGCTGAGCGAGTAACGCCCGGTGAGGGTGTCGCCGCGGGAGAGATTCTGGTCCACGCGGATCGTGCCCTGGTTGTTGACCTCGAGTTCGTTGCGGACGTCCATGTAGTTGTTGCAGTCCATGCCTGCTCCAACTACGCCAGGACTACCCATCGAAGCGGCACCGCAGGGCATCGTCATCCCCATCATCACGTTCGGCTGCGGTACGTACTTCTGCAGGAAAGCCTGGGCAGCTGAGTTAATTTGCGAAGGAGGAATCACGTTCGGCATGCCGTTGTACTGGAACTGAGCTCGGTTGTTGGTGGGATCGTAGATATTTACGCCGCTCATGCTGAAGTCGCCCGAGATTTCCTGCGGCGTAGGCACAGTGTCGATCATGGTGTCGGTCATGGCATGGCGGAAGCCTTCGTAGTTGGCGAAGAAGAAAGTCCGGTTATGGACAATCGGTCCTCCGAACGAGCCGCCGTAGTTGTTCTGCACCATGTGATTGTTGCCCATGGAGTCAAATGAAGTGGCGTCCATGGCCCCGTTCCGAAGGAACTCGTAGACCGTTCCATGAAACTGGTTGGAACCGGAGCGGGTGACGATGTTGACCTGGCCGCCGCCAGCCCCTCCCATCGCCGCAGAGTAGCTTCCCGTTTCCACCTTGAACTCTTGAACCGCATCGGGCGAAGGACTGAGATTCAGCGTGTTGAAAGTGGGATCGGTGTCGGTGGTTCCGTCGAGCAGGAAATAGTTTGCATTCGGCCGGTTGCCGCCGATACTCACCGCAGATCGCTGTCCGGGACGCCAGTACAGGGGATTCATGTTGCCCGTTTGTGCGCCATGACTAACGTGTGCGCCGGGTACGGTCAACATCAGGTCGATCAGCATGCGCCCATTGAGCGGAAGATCGCGGACGGCGATCGGCTCAATGACCTCGCCCACCGAAGAATCGGTGGGATGCAGCGCAGTCGCGAAGCCGCCCACGTTGACGACGTCTCTCACCGCGGCCACCTTGAGACTGAGGTTCAAGATCATCTGCTGAGCTACCTCAAGGCGCAGGCTCTGGGCGAGGGGCGAAAACCCGCGAGCCTGCACTTTCAGTTCATAATCACCGGGAGGCAGTCCGGTGATCTCAAAAATTCCCTGGTCGTTACTGAAAACATGGCGCACGGCGTGGGTGCTCGAAGAGGTGAGCTCAACTTCTGCCCCGGCGAATGCCTTGCCTTGAGGATCGGTGATGGTTCCTCCCAGGACGGCATAGTTGATTTGGCAGAAGGCGGAAGCACAGATCAGACAGAACACGAATGCGAACTTGCGCACACAACACCCCCACAGAAAAGGCTCATACGACCCCAGATTGCGCACTGCCTGCGTCAGTTTCGGTTTAGACGGCAGACAACCGCGGAATGCGTTGGATCAGCATTGAAGCGCGAGATGATAAGGGTGGCAATAATTGAAAAGGATTAATGTCTGAGGAAACGTATCCGCAACGGCAAGAATGTTATCGGGAAGCTTGCTCGGAGACACGGAATTTGTACTGGGCATCACCGAGCAAGTAACATCTATGCATGCCCGTTGAAACCGAAACTCAGGCCCCTGCGTCGATTCGTGCGCCGCGCGGCAACGCCATCACCTGCAAGGGCTGGCAGCAGGAAGCTGCCATGCGCATGCTCATGAACAACCTCGATGGAGAGGTCGCCGAGCGTCCGCAAGACCTTGTTGTGTACGGAGGAACGGGCCGCGCCGCGCGGAGTTGGGCAGCTTATCGCGCCATCGTCGAAACGCTGAAGCAGCTTGAGAACGATGAGACTCTGCTGGTGCAGTCGGGCAAGCCCGTGGGCGTGTTCAAAACGCACGAGCACTCGCCCCGGGTGCTCATCGCAAACTCGAATCTGGTGGGCCACTGGTCCAACTGGGAAAAATTCAACGAACTCGAGCGCGCCGGACTGATGATGTACGGGCAGATGACGGCCGGCTCCTGGATTTACATCGGCTCACAGGGAATTGTGCAGGGGACGTTCGAGACATTTTCGGCGGCGGGCGATAAACACTTCGGCGGCGATCTCGCGGGCAAGCTGATTGTCAGCGGCGGAATGGGTGGAATGGGCGGAGCCCAGCCGCTGGCAGCGACCATGACGGGTGCGGCATTTCTGGGAATTGACGTCGATCCGGAGCGCATCAAGAAGCGGCTGAAGACCGGCTATTGCGACTTCATGGTGACGACGCTCGACGAGGCGTTGCGCATTCTGAAGAACGCGGTGCGCAAGAAGGAAAATGTTTCGGTCGGACTCGTCGGAAACTGCGCGGACGTCATTCCGGAGTTGGCCGAGCGCGGCGTGGTGCCCGACATTTTGACGGACCAGACTTCGGCGCACGATCCGCTGAACGGATATGTGCCGAACGGCATGACCTTCGAACAGGCGCTGGAACTGCGCCAGCGCGATCCCCAGGCGTATCAGGAAAAGTCGCTCGATGCGATGGCGCGGCACGTGGAAGGCATGCTGCGCCTGCAGAAGATGGGCGCAGTCACGTTCGACTACGGAAATAACATTCGCACTTTCGCCTTTCAGCACGGCCTCAAAAATGCCTACGATTTCCCCGGATTTGTGCCGGCGTATATTCGTCCGTTATTTTGCGAAGGACGTGGACCATTTCGCTGGGTAGCGCTGTCAGGCGAGCCGTCCGATATTCACCTCACAGACGATCTGGTTCTGGAGTTGTTCCCCGACAATCGCATCCTGCGGCGCTGGATCGACCTGGCGCGCAAGCGCATCAAGTTCCAAGGCTTGCCGGCGCGCATCTGCTGGCTGGGCTACGGTGAGCGCGCACAGTTCGGGCTGGCCATGAACGATCTGGTAAAGAAGGGCAAGATCAAGGCGCCGATCGTGATCGGCCGCGATCATCTCGATTGTGGCTCGGTAGCGTCACCGTTTCGTGAAACCGAGAGCATGAAAGACGGCTCAGACGCAGTCGCAGACTGGCCGCTGCTCAATGCACTGTTGAATACCGCTGCGGGCGCGTCGTGGGTGTCGATCCACAACGGCGGCGGTGTGGGCATCGGCTACTCGCTGCACGCGGGACAAGTTACCGTGGCGGACGGCACCGCTGAGATGGCGAAGCGCATCGAGCGTGTGCTGACCACGGATCCGGGGATGGGGATTATCCGCCACGCGGATGCAGGGTACGACGAAGCGAAGGAGTTTGCGAAGAAGGCTGGGGTGAAAGTGCCGATGAATGGCTAGTCGTCGCAGCAAGGAACCACCGGTCATTTACGCGGTCGCCAGTGAGGAATCGAATCCCGATCCAGGCCCAAAATGTCCGAATGTCTGAGCTTATAACTTGCCGGATACTCAGGCACGCATCCGATTGGCCTTCAACGGGAAATTTTGTCTCGACGGCTGCTAAACTGCTTTAGCGTGACCTCAGCTCGAAAACCGGCCCAGAAAATCCAGCCTCCGCTGTTCCTGGCCAATATCGGCCAGCTTCTCACGCTTCGGTCTGCCTCGGGCAGTCCGGGTCCGCGCCGTGGTTCCGACCTGAAGGAACTGGGAATCATCGAAGGAGGGGCTGTCTTGTGCTTGAGCGGCAAAGTCGTTTCCGTCGGCACGACGAAGGAAGCGTTGCGCGATCCCTGGCTGAGAAAGAATCGCAGAAGCGTCACCGAGATCGACTGCTCGGGCAAAGTTGTTCTCCCAGGCTTTGTGGATTCGCACACCCACCCGGTCTTTGTCAGCCCGCGGCTGGTAGATTTCGAGAAGCGGATCGAAGGCGTTTCCTACGAGGAAATAGCGGTGGCCGGCGGCGGTATCCGTTCAAGCCTCGAGGCTGTCCGCAAGACGACAAAGAGCGCCTTGGCCGCCAAGGTTGTAACGGCGCTGAAAGACATGGCCGCTCACGGTACGACTACTGTGGAAGCCAAATCCGGCTATGGGCTCACGGTCGAGTCGGAACTGAAGTCGCTGGAGGCGATCCGGGAGGCAGCCTCCCACTGGCCTGGGACCGTCGTGGCCACCCTGCTCGGAGCTCACGTCGTTCCAAAAGAATTCCACGGCTGCTCACAAAAGTATGTTGAGATCGTCTGTAAGGAGATGGTTCCGCAGGCGGCTAAGCGGAAGCTTGCCCAGTTCGTGGATGTTTTCTGTGACAAGGGTGCGTTTACTCCGGAAGAAACGGAGCAGGTATTTCAAGCCGCGGAAAAGCATGGTTTGAGCGTTCGCGCGCACATGTGCCAGCTTTCAGAAACGGTTTTGTGGCCGTTCCTGCGCTTCAATCCAGCGTCGTTCGACCACATGGACCACGTGAACGAGGACGACATTCCGCAGCTGGCCAAGCGGGATACGGTGGCCACGCTGGTACCGGGAGCAAATTATTTCTTAGGCCTGAAAGAGTATCCGAAAGCGCGCCGGTTGATCGATGCCGGTGTGCCGGTCGCTTTGGCAACGGACTATAATCCCGGCACGTCGCCGACCATCAGCATGCCGATGGCGATGTCGCTGGCCTGCACGCACATGAAGATGTCGCCAGCGGAGGCAGTCGCGGCGGCCACGATCAATGGGGCATGGGCTCTCCGCGTAGCGGATCAGAAAGGCAGCATTGAACCGGGGAAAGACGCAGATTTAGCGGTGTTTGCGGTGAAAGACTACCGCGAAATCCCGTACTGGTTCGGTGCCAACCACTGTGCAGCGGCGGTTTTGAATGGAGTGGTCGCATCCCGTGGTTGAACTTTCGCGGGGCAACGTCCGTATTAGGCTGGAGTGGAGCTGTGCGTCTGCGTTCGGGGCACTCCAGGAAACGCAATTAAGGAAGCTATCCGATTCAATCTCCTGAGGAAAACCAATGAAGCGAATCTTTGCGGTAATGACCTTTGTCGTGCTGACACTCTCGCTGGCTGCCGCGCAACGGCTGCCTGAGGGTGCCAGACCAGAGAATTACAAACTTACCTTCACGCCCGATCTCGAAAAAGCCAAGTTTGAGGGCGACGAGACCATGACAATCCGGGTGCTGAAGCCGACCTCGGAGATCACGCTGAACGCGGTTGACATCGATTTCCACGATGTGACCATCACGAGCGGTGGGGCCACTCAAAAAGCGAAAGTCACTCCAGAGAAAGAAAAGGAAATGGTCGTGCTTGCCGTCGAGAAGCCCCTGGCGGCAGGCCCGGCCACCATACACATTACCTACACCGGCATTCTCAACGACGAAATGCGCGGCTTGTACCTGGGAAAGGATGACAAGGGGCGCAAGTACGCCGCCACTCAGTTTGAAGCCACGGATGCACGGCGCGCATTCCCCTCGTTCGACGAGCCCGACTACAAAGCGACCTTCGACATCACCGCGGTTGCCGACAAGGGTCAGGTCGCAATCTCCAATTACAAGGTAGTATCCGACACACCCGGGCCGGGGGAGAAGCACACCGTGAAGTTTGCCACCACCGCGAAGATGTCGTCCTATCTGGCGGCGCTAATCGTGGGCAACTTCGAATACATCGAAGGCTCAGTGGACGGCATCCCGATTCGCGTCTATAGCACGCCGGGCAAGAAGGAGATGGGGAAGTTTGCTCTCGACGCTGCGGAGTACATCGTCGGTTACTACGACAAGTATTTCGGGATTAAGTATCCCTATGGGAAGCTGGATCTGATCGGTCTGCCGGATTTCTCCGCGGGGGCCATGGAGAACGTGGGCTGCATCACGTTTCGCGAAGTGATCTTGCTGATCGACGAGAAACAGGGATCCGTCGATCTCAAGAAGACCATAGCCTCGGTCACCTCTCACGAGATCGCCCACATGTGGTTCGGCGACCTGGTCACGATGAAGTGGTGGGACGACGTGTGGCTTAACGAAGGATTCGCCACATGGATGTCGAGCAAGCCCATCGAGGACTGGAAACCGGAATGGAATTTCAAACTGGATGACGTGAGTGATACCGCCGGAACCCTGAACGTAGATTCGCTGGCGAATACGCGTCCCATCCACCAGGCGGCTGATACTCCAGCGCAGATTCAGGAACTGTTCGACGGAATCGCTTATGGCAAGGCGGCAGCGGTGCTGCGCATGCTGGAATCCTATTTGGGCGAAGAAACTTTCCGCGCGGGCGTAAACGCGTATCTGCAGCAGCATCAGTACGCGAATGCGACCGCGGACGATTTCTGGGATGCCCAAGCGAGAACTTCAAAAAAACCTGTCGACAAGATCATGCCCACGTGGGTCAAGCAGGCGGGCGCTCCGATTATCAACGTCAAGGCGCAATGCTCGAATAATTCCACGAGCGTCACGCTGGCCCAGCAGCGATATTACTTCGACCGATCCAAGTTCGAAGCGCCCAACGATCAACTCTGGCAAATCCCGCTGTGCTTGCGGGGTTCGGCCAGTGGTAGCAATGCGAAGTGCGAACTCATGACCAAGAAAGAAGAAATCGTTACGCTGCCTGGCTGTTCAACCTGGGTTCTGACGAATGCGGGCGCGACCGGGTACTACCGAACGGCCTACCAGCCGGATGCGGTTCGGGCCGTGGCAAGCGACGCGGAAACGAAACTGACTCCCGGCGAGCGGATCGCACTGGAGAACGACATCTGGGCCTCCGTGCGAATCGGCCGCGAACCGGTGGGTGACTATCTGGCCTTTGCGCAAGGTTTGCAATCGGACCGCAATCGCGCGGTGGTGGAAGAGTTGCTGGGAGGGCTTGGTTACATCGGCCAATACCTGGTCAGCGACAGCGATCGGGATGCATATCACACGTGGCTGCGCCAATATCTGGCTCCGGCCATGAAGGATGTGGGATATGAGCCCAAACCAGGCGAAAGCGACGAACAAAGGACCTTACGGTCAGACGTATTCCGTGCGCTGGGCTACGATGCCCGCGATCCGGAAACTCTGGAGGAAGCGCGCACAATCGCGGACAAGGCGCTGGCCGACCCGACATCCGTCGACAGTGAAATTGCCGGTGGCGCCCTTGCACTCGCCGCGTTACATGGGGACTCTGCGTTTTACGATCGGGTGATGACCGCGATGAAGAATCCCAAATCGCCAGAGCAGTACTACACGTACCTCTTCACGCTTCCCCGATTCAGCGATCCGAAGCTGCTGCAGCGCACACTGGATTTTGCCGTCTCGCCGGAAGTGCGGTCGCAGGATGCGTTGCAGGTGATCACCAGCGTGATGAGAAATCCGGCTGGCCGAGAACTGGCTTGGAATTTCATTCAGTCGCACTGGGACGCGGTTGCGAAGGCTGGAGGTCCCTTTGCCAGTGCCGAAGTCGTAGGAGCGACCAGCATTTTCTGCGATGCAGGGTTACGTGATCAGGTGACGGAATTCTTTTCCGCGCACAAGATTGCAGCAGCGGAGCGCACCTACAAACAGTCGATTGAGCGCATCAACAACTGCGTCGATCTGAAGTCGCAACAGGAGCCGCAATTGGCGTCGTGGCTGGGACAACACGGCACCGCCGGCGGAAAATAGACAACGTGATGGCGACACGGCCCGGAAAATCTTCCAGGCCGTGTTCTTTTATCCAAGCTCGATCGTATTCCAAGCAATCTTAGGGCACGATCGGAAGCACCAGATGAGAAGGCAGATCGGATGAACAATAAATCCGCTGCGTCGCAGGAACAAAATCAGACGCAGTAGCCTGATAGATGCTGGGCACAAACTTCTGCGGATTACGATCAATCACCGGAAACCACGTCGATTGAATCTGAACCATGATGCGGTGGCCTTTGAGGAAGACATGATCGTGATCGCGGAGAGGGATGATCCACTCCGTCGGCTTGTTTGGCGCCAGCGGAGACGGCTTCTCATAGCTCACAAGATAGCGGCCCCGCCGTACTTCCATTGCAATTGGTAGTTCGTAGCCGTTCAGAGACTGGGCGTACTGCCCGGGCTTTGGTCCTTCTTCGGGAGCCCAGGCATTCTTCTGCGCGTTCTCCGGATATACATCGATCAGTTTCACCACAAAATCGCTGTCGGTTCCAGAAGTCGAAGCGAAAAGATTCGCGGCAAGCGAGCCGGTAACGGTGAGGTCGTGGTCGAGCGGTGCGCTGACGAACGAGAGAACATCGGGCCGGCGATCGACAAAGCGCTGGTCAGCGACCTCCCACGTGCGCCAGTCGCCCGCCGGATACACGGGCGAGATGGGACGCTGGCGGTACGGCACAGGATTCGCGGGATCAGAGACGTACTCACGGTAGGCTTGCCCGGTTTGGGCTGCGTCCGGCGGAGTGAATGACAGAGTCCCGTCCGCATGCAGATATAGCTTTGTCGGCATCGCTTCCTGCGGAGGCCACGCCGCGTAGGTGCGCCACGTGTTCGATCCACTCTGAAAAGTGCTGGCCTGCCAGGCCGGCTTCGCGCCCTGCCCGTGCAGGTAATAGCGGAAGAAGGGCGCTTCGATATTCTCGCGAAACTCGCGGGCAGTCTCGTGCCCTCCGAACGGAACGATGCCGATACTGTCTCCCTTGGGGCCCTGCCACTCACCGTGAAACCAGGGACCGGCAACGATAAAATTCGTGTGCTGCGGATCGCTCTCTTCGGCGTGACGAAAGACCTGCCACGGTCCCCACGGATCTTCCTGATCCCAAAATCCCGCAACGTTCAGGTTGGGCACGGTCGACGCGTGAAGCTGGCGAACCCAAGCTTCTTTCTTCCAGAACTCATCGTAGTCGGGATGCTCGACGCTGGAGTTCCAGTACGGAATCGAGCCGTGCAGGTATTTCTTGTTTATGTTCGAAAGCGGCCCCAGGTCGAGATACCACTGGTAGGTGTCGTAAGTTTCGAAATCGAAGTGCGTGTTCTTGTTCTTGTCAGCCTGCTCCATGACCGCATACTCAAAGTCATAGCTTTCGCGCAACGCGCCGTAGCGGTGGTCGTCGTCGTTCATCCATTGATCCACGGGCGAAGCTTGCTCGCTGATGGCCATGAGCGCCGGATGCGGATGAAGCAGCGTGAGCGCGGTCGTCAATCCGTCGTAGGAGACGCCGAACATCCCGACTTTGCCATTATTGTTGGGGACGTTTTTCAAGAGCCACTCGATGGAATCATAAGCATCGGTGGTCTCGTTGGTGGCCTTGGGATCATTCAAATCGACCCAGGAAGAAAGGTTGAACACGCCCTCGGACCTGAACCGCCCACGCAGATTCTGGAAGACGAAGATGTAGCCGTCTTGTGCGAGTTCCTTGAGCGAGGAAGGGATCTGCTCGGGCGGCTTGTCGGGAACACCGTAAGGCGTACGGCGAAACAGAATGGGCAGCGGACCTTGCTGGTCAACAGGAGTGAGAATCGCGGTCTGCAGATGAACTCCGTCGCGCACTGGAATCATGACTTCCTGGAGCTTGAACAGCGGCTTCGCTGCGGGTTGCTGTGGAGTCTGTTGTGCGACGGCAAAGATGGCAATCAACAAGGGCAACACAAATCGCAGAACGGATGAACGCACCAGTTTCCTCCAGGCAGTTTCTTGAGATGAACCGAGGGCGCAGTATATCAATCCGCGGTAGACTCGGGAAACTGCCGGGGAGGTACTCAAAGATGTCTTCTGTATTTAAGAAACCGATCCTCAGTCCGCTCATCTATAGAGACATCATCCGAAGAAACATCATCCGAACGACATTTTTAAAGAGAGAGCAATCATGAGCAAGAGCAAAGGCTACGCCGCAATGACCGCCAAGGCTCCCTTGGCACCCTATTCGTTCGAACGCCGCCGGCCTCGCGAGCACGATGTCGTCATCGACATCAAGTATTGCGGGATCTGTCATTCCGATATTCACCAGACGCGCGACGAGTGGAGTGACTACCAGGAAGAATCGATCTTCCCCATGGTGCCGGGGCACGAAATCGCCGGGATGGTGACGGCGGTCGGCAGCAAAGTCACAAAACACAAGATGGGAGACAAAGTGGGCGTCGGTTGCTTCGTCGACTCCTGCCGCACCTGCGCCGAGTGTCAAAGAGGGCTCGAGCAATACTGTTCCGTGCAAACCGTGTGGACTTACAACGGCCGCGACAAAGAGGGCACGCCGACCTACGGTGGTTATTCCGACAGAATCGTGGTCGACGAAAATTATGTGCTGCGCATGCCCAATAATCTGCCACTCGATGCCTGCGCGCCCCTGCTCTGCGCCGGAATCACGCTCTATTCCCCGCTGCGGCATTGGCAGGCGGGCCCGGGTAAAAAGGTGGCCATCATCGGCCTGGGTGGTCTTGGACACATGGGCGTTAAACTGGCGCATGCTCTGGGCGCTGAAGTCACCGTGCTCAGCCAGTCCTTGAAAAAACAGGCCGACGGAAAACGGCTGGGCGCCGATCACTTCTACGCCACTTCGGACTCGGAGACTTTCACCAAACTGGCGAACTCCTTCGACCTGATCATCAACACGGTTTCGGCGCAGATGGACTGGAATCAGTACCTGTCCTTATTGAAGGTCGACGGAACCATGGTCGTGGTAGGCCTTCCGGAGAAGGACGTTCCCATCGGGGCCTTTTCGCTGACCGGGCGCCGACGCAGTCTAGCGGGCTCGCAGATCGGCGGTATCCGCGAAATTCAGGAAATGCTGGATTTCTGCAGCCAACACGGCGTGGCCTGCGACATTGAAGTCGTCCCCATTCAGAAGGTCAACGAAGCCTACCAGCGCGTTTTGAAGAGCGACGTGCGCTACCGGTTCGTGATCGATATGGCGTCACTCGCCAAGGACTAACGCAGCTCGAACCGTCGTGCTTACTCAGAATATCCGTCCGATGGAAAAGTTCACCCGGCTCTGGCCGGTGGGACTGACGCTGCCTGCCAGCGTGATCGGGCCGACGATCGTGTCTGCGATTACTCCCAGATTGAACGTGCCGCGCACCACAACCGGTCCGGGATCCCTTGCTGCCGTGCCGAAGGCTGCACCGGCCTCGTACCATCCGCCCCAGTAGATCCTTCGACCCGCCAGCGCGGGTAGACGATAAAGTTCGCGGCGAAATCCAAGCGATGAGTAAGCGTAGTGGTTGCCCAGAAATTCGTACGGAAGGTACGCCCCCAATCGGAACGGTCCCCCGAGCGTAAATACCTGAAACGGGCCGGCGGAGCCGCGGAAGGTAGTACCCCCGGAAATGCTGAGGAAGAGCGAAGTCTTCGGCCCAACAGGGACAAAACTGGAAGTCTGCATGTCCAGTTGCCCAATCGGATGCGCCAGCCCGGGGCTTTGCAGCACGCGGGAGAGCGTAGCCACTATGCGAGTTCCGCTACTGGGCACCGAGGGACTGTCCTGTCCATCCCAGACGTAGCGCGCGCGAAATTCGCCGGTGCTGCCGTGGACGCTGGGCAGGCCTGTGCTTCCGATCAGCGGACTGAGCTTTCCATCGAAGAGTTCATACCCGATGCGGAATTCGCTGCGGCGGCTGGAGTTGTAGCCGATGTCGAAGCCGCCTCCAGCACGCTCGTCGCCGAACACCGCAGCGCGAGTCAAGCCGGTGAATGAGTTGCGCGCAAACTTGGACGCAAAAGCGTACGGAGAAACAAACAATCGCGACTGGCCCAGAGGCTGGTAGAACTCGGTTGCCGCCAGATTACTTGAACCGAAAAGAAGATCGTTGCGCCATTCGCCGCCGCGGTGGGCAATGTCCATGAAAGTGACGCGCGCGCCCGCGGAAAAATCGAAGGCCGCCACACCGGAACCGTCCACATTAACGGCGAGGTCAACGAACGGCGGGCCATAGGATTTGTCGTGTGTCGTGACGCGGAGTGCTGGAACTCCATTCTGCGTAAAACCCTCGTAGCCCAGGCGATCGAACTGGCCTTCCCCGGCAATGCGGGTCAGTTGGTTGTCGAGTTTGGAGAGATCGAGCGGGCCCTGGAGCGCCTTGCCAAGCTGGTGCTGGAGCCTGCTATCTGTGTCAGGATCGGCGCCGGTGACTTCAACAGTCTCGATCCTCTCGGGCGGCCGATGTTTGCGTGCCGCGCGGGCCGCCAGATACTCCTGCCACTCCGCCGGATCCTGGATGGCGTAGGGCAGAAGAACGGCAGACTGGGTAGCCGCGCTCTGGTGACCGAGTTCGACAAGTTCTTTGACGCGTGCGTAGTCCGTCACCTCGAAACCACCCATACCTATGCTCACGGTGGCATTGGCCAGCGCCAGAGAGCGCCGCTCGTTCTGCGTGATCATGACGTCGACGGCGCGACTGAGCACGCCGGTGATTGTTTCCAATTGAGTCAGGTTGCCCGGCGGCAGGCGCAGTTCCACTGCGATCACGGCATCGGCATTCATTTCCAGGACGGTTTCAACCGGAATATTTTGCACCATGCCGCCGTCAGCCAACACGCGGTCATTGATCTCCACTGGAGTAAATACGCCGGGGATCGCCATGGAGGCGCGCACAGCCTGGGCCAACTGGCCGTCGCGCAGCACGACGCCTTCCCCGCTTAGCATGTCGGTGGCTACACAACGGAATGGAATGGGCAGGTCGTCAAAGCTGGCAACCCCGGATTCGGGAAACGCGATGCGATCGAGCAACAGTCCCACGCCATGGCCGGAGTTGAAGCCGTTGGGCCCCCTCAGCCCGTGCTTCAGGCCGAGCGGAGCATTGATCAGAAAATCGCGGCGATCCTGCTTGCGGCGGTAGGAGATCTGCGTATAAGCCGGCTCGGGAAGGAAGGCTTCGTCCCAGTCGATTTTTTCGGCAAACTTCTGGATCTCGGCCGGCGACATGCCCGTGGCATACATCGCGCCAATGATGCTGCCCATGCTGGTTCCAGCAATCCGGTCCACCGGGATGTGGTTCTCTTCCATCCATTGGATCACGCCGATTTCGGCCAGGCCCAGCGCACCACCACCGCTGAGAGCCAGACCAATTCGCGGACGATGAGGAGGAGTCGGAGGTTGCGCGATGGGTGCGGTGTCCTGCGCGCTCAAGGACAACGGCAGAACAGTAACCAACAAGACGATAAGAGCAATTGGGATCTGTGCGGGCCGATCCGTTGATTTCATCATATGCTCCTGAGGTGCGGAAGCAGACCGTCGTCTAAGAGCTGATTTCAAGGTGAGGAAAAAAGGTTAGCAGGTTTGAGCCAAGGCAGTCAGCAATCCCCAGAGAGAGACAGAAAATCAGTTCGTTTTGGATGGCGAGGCGGGCTGCGCCGCACGCGCCTGTTCCACGACGTTGCGTATGGCATCGATGACGATGTCGGGACGATCCATCTGAATATAGTGCGAGCTGTTTCTTGCAATCCTCTGCGTCCCTCGCGTGGAGAGATGCGCTAACTCCTCCTGCATTTTCTCCCAGGCATCGTTGGTGGGCTTAGCGAGGTCGGCCGGGAGATCGGCGGACGGCTTGTCGGGGTCGTGCGAGAGCACAGCCAGAGGCATGTCGCCCAGCGAACCGGTGGCCGCAGTCTGGGCGGCGCTTTCAGGAAAGCCTTTGAGTTCGGCCACGCCTTCGCGCGCTGTGTGCCAGTTACACTCGGCAGCGCGCTGCGCTGGTTCATCCTCGCACAAACCCATCAGCCGGGGAATGCCGAAGGGCATGGTGAATTCCAGGAACTCAGCCTCGCGCTTCCAGCTTCCTTCCATATTCTTGAGTTCTGGAAGAAAACGATTCTCCTGATCGGGATGGGAAGCATCGACCAGCACGATGCCCGCGACCTCGTTGCGATACAGGCTGGCGTAGAGCCGCACGTTGTATCCGCCCATCGAATGGGCGACGATCACATAAGGCGGGGCTATGCCCGCCGCTTGCAGCAACGCGTGCAACTCACTGGCGATCACTTTGCTGGTGCGAGGTTGCGAACTGGAGTCGCTGTAACCGATTCCAGCGCGGTCGTACGAGCATACCCGGGTGAATTTCGCGATCTCCGGCTGCACCCTGCGCCAGGAAACGTACGTGTCGCCCAGACCGGACTCGAGGATGACCGCAGGACTTCCCTCCCCCGTGCAGTCGATGTGCATCTTGTACCCGCCGACGTCGAAGAGTCTGCCAGCCATGGAATTAAAGCGGCGGTCGCGGGCCTCAGAGATGTTCTCGTAGATCACTCCGGCAGCGCCGAGGATCAGCGACGAACGCGAGCAGGCCGAGGATGATGCGGCGGGGCCAGCGGTGAGACGGTGCGGATGGAGGCGCTGCGGTGTGCATGCAGGAACAGGGTTGCGCGGCGCGAGCGCCGCGTAATACTGGCAGGCATTCTACATGACTGCCGGTACAGTGATGCCCATGACTGCCAGGCACCGAATCAGCTCGCGGCGGACCACTGCCACCGTGGCCAGCAAGAATTGCTTTCGCTTCTCCACCGGTTCGCTGAGGATGGGATGGCGGTGGTAGAAGGTGTTGAAAAGCTGCGCGAGCTGGAAAACATGTTTGGCCAGGTACGCTGGCTCGGTGGTGGCGATGCACTTGTCGATCACGTAGGACGTTTTGGAAGACGCGAGCCACAGCTCCCAGAATTCGTTGCCGGCATCGCCGCTGAGCTGATTCGCCAGATCGGCGGCCGAAATGCTGTCGGCTCCGCCTCCACAGAAAGTCTCCGGGTCGACTCCAGCCTTCCGGAAGATGCTGGTGGCGCGCACGACCGCATACTGCGCGTAAGGTCCGGTCTCGCCTTCGAAGCTGAGCGCTTCTTTGAAATCGAAAGCGATCACCGACTGCTTGGTGAATTTCAGCATGAAGTAGCGCAAAGCGCCGATGGCAATCTGCGTGGCAATCTCCTGGCGCTCCGGGTCGCTCAGTTGGGGATGGCGTGAGTCGACTTCTTTCTTCGCCGAGGCGATGAGCGTGTCGAGGAGATCGTCAGCTTTGACGCCGAAACCCTTGCGGCCGCTGACTTCGATGTAGGAGCGCGACTTGTCGTCATCGCTCAGGTTGTAACCGAGTTCCGCGGCGCAGCGCGGGGTCAGCGCGACCATCTCATAGGAGAAGTGTGTGTAATGGCTGGCGGCCTCACCGTGGCCAAGTCCGCGCAGTGCTTCGATGACCGTGTTCTGCGCCTCTGACTGTCGGGCATCGATGACATTGTAGATTTCAGCAACGTCGCCGAAGTGAGGATGATCCTTCTCGCCATTCGCCGTGGAGATCCAGCAGTCGTGGTCGTTCGGATAGCGGTAGAACTTGCGGTAGCCGAAGTCGCGCCCCAGCAGCCCGAACTTCCACATGTGATAAGCAATGTCTTTCCCCACGTAGCCGACGGTCCCGTTGGAGCGAACGATCACCTTCTGATCTTCCTCAGTGATCTTCTCTTCCTCTGAGCCCCCCGTGCCCTCTGCGGTTGAATTTGTTTTTGCCGTGCCCGGCCCGCCGCATCACCCAGCAGCCTTTGTTCTTGCCGTCGCTCTCGAAGGTAAGCACTCCGCTCTCTTTCAGCTTGATGAAAGCCGCGTCCCAAAAATGCAGGTGCAGGATTTCGCTCTCGCGCGGAAGAAAGTCGTATTCGATGTCGAGCCGGTCCATGGTCTCAAGATGGCGGCGCAGCACGGCCACCGAGATCAGGTCGGCGATCGCGGCGGTTTCCGTCGCCGCATCTTCGATGGCGTGCAAGGTTTGCAGGCGCAGTTGCAGATTCTGCTTGTCCGCCTCGTACCATTGCGAGACCTGGGCATACAGATCCCAACAGTAATAGTCGAAGCGCGGCAGCCGAGTTAGAGCCTCGATTTCCGCGCGAGATTTCTTCTCGATGTGGATGAAGCCGACGACCACATCGGCCACCTGTACGCCTGTGTTATCGATGTAGTTCTGAATGTCGACTTCCCTGCCGGCGTTGCGCAACAGCCGGACAAAGGTGTCGCCAAGAATGGCGTTGCGCAGATGCCCGATGTGCGCGGCTTTGTTGGGATTGATGCTCGAGTGCTCGACCAGAATCTTGCCTGGAGAGATCTCGGCGGGCGGCTTCTGGTCGGCGGCGAGGGCAGCGGCCATCCATGCCCGGTCGATCCTGACGTTCAAATAGCCGGGAGGGGCAACCTGCATTTCGGCGATGCCTTGGATGTCGCCGATCTCGGCGCGAATTGCCTCGGCGATCTTCAGCGGCGCTGACCTCAGGGGCTTGGCGAAAGGAAAAATCGGAATTGCGAAGTCTCCGAGTTCTACGTTTGGAGGCTGTTCGACGACCACCCCGGGCAGGGTGGCGCCGGGATAGCGGCGCTGCATACACTCCAGCACGCGCTGGGCAATACGATGTTCCAGATGACGATACAAGAAGTCCCTCTAAGCCATTGAAGAACAGTGATTTTACCAGAGTGGGCGGCAGGCGCACGTTTGACGGAGGATGATAGCTTCCCTATGATGAAAGTTTCTCGTCGTGGCCTTTGTGAAGCTTCCTCTGTGACCTCTGTGCCCTCTGTGGTAAAGACTTGGAATCTTATGCGTATAGCCTATCTTGAATGTTTTTCCGGTATGAGCGGCGACATGTTCCTGGGTGCGCTGATCGATGCCGGAGTTCCGCCGCGTCTGCTGGAAGAAACCGTGGCGGCGCTTGGCGTAGGCGCGCGGCTGGAGATTTCGCGGGTCGTTCGCAGCGGCATTGCGGCGACCAAGGTGGACGTTTGGGTGGACGGCGAGAAAGACCTCCCACGGGAGGAATACTGGGCAAAGCAGAACGAGGAGCCGGCACCCCTTCGGCAGGCTCAGGGCAGGCTCTCGCCCGCGAAAGGACCACACGAGCACGGTCATCATCACGACCACGAACACGAACTTCATCACGACCACGAGCATTCCTCTGCGCACGACGATCCGCGGGCGGGAGCCTGCCCTGAGCCTGCCGAAGGGGCGTCCGCGCCACACACTCACTCCCACGAGCATGGCCGCGGGTTAACCGAGATTCGGGAGATCATCGGCAAGGCCGCCGTCAGCGACACTGCCAAGAAGACCGCCATCGCGATCTTTGAGGCTCTGGGGACGGCGGAGGCGAAGATTCACGCCACCTCCATCGAGAAGGTGCACTTTCATGAAGTAGGCGCGGTGGATGCAATGGTCGACATTGTGTGCGCGTCGGTGGGAGCAGAAGCTTTGGGAGTGGATGAGATCGTCTGCTCTCCGTTGAACGTGGGCGGCGGATCGGTGAAGTGTGCGCACGGCACGTTTCCCGTACCCGCGCCCGCCACCGTCGAACTGCTGAAAGACGCGCCGGTGTACTCGACAGGAGTGCAGGCGGAATTGGTCACGCCCACGGGAGCCGCGATTGTGAAAACTCTGGCGAGGCGCTTTGCCGCCTTCCCCGAGATGAAGATTGAAAGGTCGGGCTACGGGGCTGGGTCGCGCGAGTTCCCCGGGCTTCCGAACGTCGTGCGGTTGACCTTAGGTGAGTCTGCGTCAATGCTGGCCGCGAAGACGGCGTCCGAAACTGTGACCGTCCTGGAATCGAATCTCGATGATTTAAATCCGCAGGTGTTTGGATACGTGATGGATCGTCTGCTCGAAGAAGGGGCATTAGACGCGTTCGGCATGGCCGTGCAGATGAAGAAAAATCGTCCCGGGACGCTGCTCACCGTGCTGTGCAAGCCCGAGGATGCGGGCAAACTGACGCAGTTGATCTTCACCGAGACCACAACGCTGGGCGTGCGACGGCGAGATGAGGTGCGGCAGACTCTGGCGCGCCGTTGGGAGAACGTCAGCACCCAATGGGGCGAGGTTCGAATCAAAATCGCCAGCATGAATGGAACCGTCACCAACTACGCGCCGGAGTATGAAGACTGCCGGCGTATCGCAGCCGAGCATCACGTGCCGCTGAAGACGGTGATCCTGGAAGCAACGCGAGCGTACACAAATAGCGGTAAGAAATAGTATCCGATTACACGACCACATGATCCACGAGAAGATCAGCGACGTTCAGTCCAGCTATGACCTGGTAGCGGACGAGTATGCCCGGCGCATCTACGACGAGTTGCAGCACAAGCCGCTGGATTGTCGACTGCTCGACCGCTTCGCCGAGAGCGTCCGCAACGCGGGCGTTGCCTGCGATCTTGGTTGCGGGCCCGGACACATCGCCAGTTATCTCCAGGGACGCGGAATCCGGGTCTGCGGCATGGATTTTTCAGTGGGAATGATTGAGCGGGCCCGGCGATTGAATCCGGGGATTGAATTCAATCAGGGAGACATGCGGGCCCTCCCTGTTAAGGACAACACCTGGTCTGGTATCGCAGCATTTTACGCGATCGTAAACCTGGCGTCCGGCGATCTAGTTCAGGCACTGCGAGAGATGATGCGAGTCCTCGTGCCCGGCGGGCGGCTCTTGCTCAGCTTCCATATCGGCGAAGACTCATCGCAGGTCGAAGACCTTTGGGACTCTGGGGCCGCGCTCGAATTCCACTTCTTCCGGGTGGACACCGTGGCAGCCTACATGCGCAGCGCGGGGTTCGAGATTGGGGAAATTATCGAGCGCGAGCCTTACGCCCCCGAAGTTGAGTATCAGAGCCGGCGAGCGTACATTTTTGCCCGAAAACCAATGACGAAGATCGCATCCGCATGACCAGAAAGTTCTACATCACGACCCCGATTTACTATGTGAACGCGCGGCCGCACATCGGCCATGCCTACACCACGATCGCCTGCGACACGATTGCGAGGCGGCAACGCCTGCTGGGCGCCGACACGTTCTTCCTTACCGGCACCGACGAGCACGGCCAGAAGATTGAACGTGCTGCGGAGGCTGCCGGCAAAACACCGCAGCAGTACGCGGACGAGATTTCCTCCGAGTTTCGCAAGCTGTGGAAGCGGATGGGCATCTCGAACGACGACTTCATCCGCACCACCGAGGAACGCCACCAGAAGCGCTTGCAGGAACTGTTTCGCCGCATTCGCGATAACGGCTATATCTACAAGGGCACGTACACCGGGCAGTATTGTGTGTCGGACGAACTTTATGTTGACGGCGCGCAACCGGGCGATCCCTGCCCAACCTGCGGACGCATTACCGAGACCGTGCACGAAGAGAATTACTTCTTTAAACTCTCGGCCTTTCAGGACAAACTGCTGGAGCTCTATGCTAACCCCGACTTCATTCGGCCCGAGACTCGACGCAACGAGGTGATTTCCTTCGTACGTTCGGGGCTGCGCGACCAGTCGATCAGCCGGTCAGCATTCTCCTGGGGCGTTCCGGTGCCTGACGATCCCAAGCACGTGATTTATGTTTGGTTCGACGCACTGGCCAACTACATTACCGCTATCGGCTACGGCTCAACCCACGTCGCCGCGCAGGAAGCATTCAAGAAGTACTGGCCGGCCGACGTGCACATGATCGGCAAAGAAATCGTTCGCTTCCATTGCGTCTACTGGCCGGCTTTCCTGCTGGCGGCGGGTTTGCCCTTGCCCAAGGCGATCGTGGCGCACGGCTGGCTCCTGTTTGAAGAGAGCAAGATGTCGAAGTCGCGCGGCAACATTGTGCGCACCGAGACGATTCTCGATGTGCTGGGCGCGGATGCCTTGCGTTACTTCCTGCTGCGCGAGGTCGTATTCGGGCAGGACGGTTCGTTCTCGTTCGATGCTCTGGTGCAGCGCTACAACTCCGACCTCGCCAACGGACTGGGAAATCTGGCCAGCCGCACGTTAACGATGATTAACAGATACTTCAAGGGCGAAGTGCCTTACCCCTCGCACACAGCGTCGAAAATCCCTGCCGACGACGCGATTGCCGAGACGGCGCGAAAAACGATTCGCGAATTCGGCACGCTGTTCGATCAATTCCAGTTTTCCCGCGCACTGGAAACAGCTTGGGGACTAGTGGCGGCGGTCGACAAATATATTGTTGAGAACGAGCCGTGGTCGCTGGGCGAGAAGCAGGACGACGAGAGCCGGGCGCGCCTGGCCACAGTCCTCTACACCTCGGCGGAGGCGCTGCGGATTGCGACGGCGCTGGCGCATCCGGTCATACCCGATGCCACAGCCAAGATCTGGGAGCAGATGGGACTCGGAGACATCAAGAAGCTTGCCCTGGCCGATCTGGCTTGGGGACAGTTGCGGTTGGGCACGAAACTCGGCGACGTGCGCCCGGTTTTCCCGCGCGCAGACAAAGGCGCAATCGAAAGGATGCAGCAGATGGAGGATCAGCAAAGAGGTCCCGCGGTGGAAGAATCGAAAGAACCGGCTGCACAGCCCCCAGCGGCGCAGGCACCGGCGAAGGCGCAGCCAGCCGCCACGCCCGCTGCCCCGACTGCGGTAGACGGCGGGAAAATTACGATCGACGACTTCGCCAAGATCGAATTGCGCGTGGGCGTAGTGAAGGTAGCCGAGCGAGTGCCCAAAGCGGACAAACTCCTACGGCTGGAAATCGATATCGGGACGGAAGTCCGGCAAGTTCTGGCCGGGATTGCGGAAGCCTATGCGCCCGAGACTCTAGTGGGACGCAAAGTAGTGATCGTGGCCAACCTCGCTCCGCGAAAACTGCGCGGCCTGGAGTCGAATGGAATGATCGTAGCGGCGTCGCTGGAGGGTGGAAAGCCGGTGCTGGCGAGCTTCTTGGAGGATGTGCCGGTAGGCGCGAGATTGAAATAGGCAGGAGTTCGGTGGGAGTAAGGGCAAAACCCGGCCGAGCTTTCGCTCGGCCGGACAGCCGGGGCGGCTGTCCCCACACAAGCATGTTTGTAGATTCTCACGCACATCTCGACGGCAAGCAGTTCGACTCGGATCGCGAGCAGGTCATCGCTCGCGCTCGCGAGGCCGGAGTGCGAACGATGGTCGCCATTGGCAATGGCGACGGTCCTCCCAAGCTCGATGCCGGAATTCAACTTGCAGACAAGCACCCGTTCCTGTACGCGACACTCGGCATACATCCCCACGAAGCAAGATTGGCCTCCGACCATGCGTATGCCGAGATGGAGCGTCTGGCACGGCATCCCAAGGTGATCGCATGGGGTGAGATCGGGTTGGATTACCACTACGATCATTCTCCACGGGAAACTCAGAAGCAGGTATTTGTCCGACAGATGGAACTGGCAGCAGCGGCGAAGCTTCCCATCGTGATCCACTGCCGGCCGTCTGACGGCAGCGACAATGCATGGGAAGACTGCCTGGGGCTGATCAAGAATCAATGGGCTCCGAACGGGCTGGGCGGCATCTTGCACTGCTTTACCGGAAATTGGGCCCAGGCGAAACGCGCGCTGGACATGGGCTTCATGATTTCCTTCGCCGGCAACTTAACCTTCCCCAAGGCGCAGCAGATTCGCGACGCGGCCCTGGAAGTTCCGCTGGACCGCATGCTGATTGAGACTGACTCGCCTTATCTGGCACCGGTCCCACACCGTGGCAAGCGCAACGAGCCGGCCTTTGTCATGGAGACCGCGCGCAAACTGGGCGAACTGCGCGCGCTTTCCCTGGACGAAGTGGGCGAACAGACCACCCGCAATTTCTACAATTTTTTCAAATTGGCTGAAATGGTTGAAAGCAAAGTATCGCCACGTTAAAACTCGTACTTCTGATACCCTCAAGAGTCGAATTCCCTCATTTCAGAAAGATTAGAAATGTATGCCCGATAACAGTTTCGATGTCGTCAGCAAGATCGATCTGAACGAGGTGGCGAACGCCATTCAGCAGGCGCTCAAGGAGATTCACACGCGTTTCGACCTGAAGGACTCGAAGTCGAATATCGAACTGGAAAAAGATGCGCTTGTGCTGCACTCCGCCGACGAGTACAAGCTGAAGGCCGTGAACGACATCCTGCAGCAGAAACTGGTAAAGCGCGGGGTTTCGCTCAAAGGCCTGACCTACGGCGCGGTCGAGCCGGCGGCAGGAGGAACAGCCAAGCGCCGCGTCACCATGCAGCAAGGCATCGCCATCGAGAAGGCGCGCGAGATCGTGAAACTCATAAAAGACTCGAAGAAGAAGGCGCAGGCCTCGATTCAGGGCGACCTGGTGCGCATCAGCAGCAAGGACCGCGACACGCTGCAGGAAACCATTGCCCTGCTGAAGGGACACGACTTCGGGATTGACTTGCAGTTTACGAATTACCGAACGAACTAAGAACCTGAACTTAACCACCGAGGACACAGAGAGCACAGAGGAATTGAGCACATCGACCGCCATTAACGGGAAAGAAGTATTCGATCTGCTGCGGGACGATCTTGTCGCGCTGGAGGGCGAGTTCGGCCGCGACACGGTCTCGGGCGTTCAGGCGATCACCGAGATTAGCGAATATTTGCGCGCGGGCGGAGGCAAGAGAATCCGTCCGGCGCTGCTGCTGCTCTCCGCGAAACTGCTTGACTACCAGGGGCAAGGCGCGGTCCGACTGGGCGCGGTTGTCGAGATCATTCATACCGCGACGCTGGTGCACGACGACATTATTGACGAGGCCAAGACGCGGCGTGGCCGTCCCGCGGCCAATACGCAGTGGGGCAATTCGAAGTGCGTGCTCGCCGGCGACTGGCTCTACATGCAGGCCTTCAAGATCGCGGTGCAGGAGCGGAATTTCCGCATTCTCGACACCCTGATCGAACTCACGCAGCAGATGGTCGAAGGCGAACTGCTGCAGATGGAAAAGCTGGGCCAGTTGATTACGCTGGAGGAACACTTCGATCTCATTTTCCGCAAGACGGCGTGCCTGTTCTCGGTGTGCATGCGGCTGGGCGCAATTCTGGGCGGGGCTACCGACAGGCAGGAAGCCGCTCTGGGCCAGTACGGACACGACCTCGGCATGGCGTTTCAGATCGTCGATGATGTCCTCGACTTAACTGCGTCAGAAGATGTCCTGGGCAAGCCCGTCGCCAGCGACCTGCGCGAAGGCAAGGCGACTATGGCAGTGATCCACGCGTTTGAGCGCTGCACGCCGGAAGAGCGGTCCAAAATCGAGACGGTTCTACATCATGGAGCCTTTAATGGCGTAAGTCATGCCGAAATTCTGGAAATCCTGCAGCGCTACGGATCACTGGAAGCCGCCACGGCGCGCGCCGCGAAATATGCCGAATCCGCCCAGAGGGCGATTTGCACGTTCCCTGACACGGAGATCAAGCGCGCCCTGCTCTGGGCGCCGGAGTTTGTAGTAGCTAGAGAGAAGTAGCAACCCGCCTTTGGGGCTCCTGGCATCTAATTCCAGCGGAGTTTGGCCGTTGAAGAGCTTCTACCTAGGCGGTCTGCTGCTCGCAGTTCTGCTGTCAGCAGGATGGGGCCTGCTTGGCTGCGGCGGAAGCAGCCAGCACGCACTTCAGTCGTGCCCGCCCCTTGGACCTGCCACGTCATCCAGCGGGCCTCTGGCGTCGGTGGTTGACCCCCTGGTCGCAAGCGAAATGAAGGCGCAAGGTCTGGTTGGCGCCGCCGTGGCGATCGCGAAGAATGGAACGATTCTGTACGCCCAAGGATATGGTTACGCGAACCTGGCCACGTGCCAGCCTGTCCAACCGTCAATGGACTTTCAGATCGGATCGGTGACCAAACAGTTCACTGCTGCCGGCGTTTTGCAATTGCAAAATTCCGGGAAGCTGAATATCGACGACACGGTTATCACCTATTTGCCGAACTACGCGTTCGATCCGCGACTCACTCTTCGCATGTTATTGACCCAAACCTCGGGCCTGCCCAACTACCTTGGCTTCTCCGACGCGAGTTCCTGGTTCAACGGCGTTTCCGAGCAGACAGTCCTCACCCAGATTGCGCAAGCGCCGCTGATATTCGCGCCCGGCACCTACTACGCCTATAGCAACAGCAACTATTTTGTCCTGGGTTCGGTCATCGAGGCCGTGAGTTCCGTGACCTATCCGAGCTATATGGCATCGAACATTTTCCAGCCCGTGGGATTGAGCAGTACTTCTTATCTCCAACCGGCGGGCGCAGCATCCCCTTATACGCAGGGCCCGACTCCCGGACTCGTCCCCGATCCGTCTCTGTATTTTTCGGCGGGCGCTTTGTGGTCGAACGTGCAGGACTTGGCTACCTGGGATGCGGCGCTGCTAAACGGCAAGGTGATCCCGCCAGGGCTGTTCAGTGTGATGGTGACCCCTTCCGGCTTGCCCGTTTATCCGCAAGGAGGCGCTTCTCCGTACGCGATGGGCTGGGTCTATGCCACCGAAGTCGATCATCCGTTTGTGTGGCACAACGGCGAGACAGCCGCCTATACCTCGTTCAACGGCGTGTTTCTCGACGATGGCTTTTCCGTGATTGTCCTTACGAATATGCCTGTGCAGGAGGTCACCCCCCTTCTGAATCTCGAGCAGCAACTGATGCAGTCGATCTGCAGTTCGTCCGCAACCGCGGGCAATTGCTAGCGTGTGAGCGGAGGCACAGAATCCCCCTCGATACCTGATTGACCACCGTCACCAACATCCGTGACCGGTGTTACAGATTTTTTTCCCGGACGATTTCAAAATGCGGGCAGTTGCTGGGACTGCCCGCCAGAGCGGAAGGCTAACGAGACGCACTGGCATGTGATGAGGCGTGGGTATCGCGACCTCAATCCTCTCCCCCCGGCACCTGAGAAAGGCAGGTCGCTGAGGGTCCTGTCCGCTGCGGACGAACCACCAACGAGAGACGGCGGCTTCAGTCGAAGCTTTAGACGAAAGGCGCCTTGGTTTTTCGACGCGCCGGCCCGGACAGGGCCGGAAGAGACTTCGAGTGCAAGCCGCTGTCTTGCTCACCCTGAACGAGGAATGTCCTCCTGAGAGACTCGCTCCTCGTGCAACAAAAGCCGGGCGTCGGTCCATCGGACCCGCCCGGCATTGTTTATACTGAACCCTTTCCTGACCCTGAACAATCAAAGTTTTACCAATCAAGTTCTGCAAATCAAAGGCGCGTTGATCACTGCCTATGAACGACCTGCTCTCCATCATGGCGCGCCATGGCTACGCCCTGACATTCGCCTTGCTTTTTGCTGAGGCGATTGGCCTTCCCTTCCCGGCCGCGATCGCGTTGGTGGCAGCGGGCGCCGCGGTCGCATCCCCGACCCACACTCTTTCGGGTCCGGGGGTTCTTCTCGCTGCTATGGCCGCCCTCCTGATCGGCGACACGGTGCAGTTCTGGCTGGGACGTTACTCGGGATGGGCACTGCTTGGGCTCCTTTGCCGCCTGTCGATGAACCCTGAGACTTGCATTCTCCGTTCGGCCGAATCGTTCTATAAGCGCGGCAAAGTGACGCTGGTAGTGGCCAAGTTCATTCCCGGGATCAACACCATGGCAGCGCCGCTGGCTGGAAGCATGAAGATGCGATTCGCGCAGTTCTTGCGCCTGGATTTCGCGGGAGCTCTGCTGTATTCCGTGACCTACCTGCTAGTGGGATATGTTTCGCGCGATTTTCTCGCAGCTACCTTGAGCGGCTTCCACGCGGCGGGGCGCGCCATGGAAATCATCGTCATCACCGCTCTCGTGGCGTATGCCATCTACCGCGCGGTTCAGTTCCGAAGGTATAAAAAGTATCGAATCATGCCCCGGGTCCAGGTTCAGGAACTCGCCGCGCGTCTGGCTTCAGATCAAGGCAACCGGGTGCAGATCGTCGACGTGCGCAGTCACGGCTATTACGACATCGGAGCCGAGCGCATCGCAGGCTCGATCCGCATCGAGCCCAACAATCTCGAAGAGGAGATTAAGAATCTCGCCAAAGACAAGGACATCTACCTCTACTGTACTTGAGCACGCGAAGCGACCAGCGCCCGGGTGGCGCATCTACTGCAGGAAAAAGGTTTCAACACGTTCGTGATCGTCGGCGGCTTGACCGCGTGGCGCAAGGCCGGCGGACACCTGGAGTCCGTGCCAAAGGACGATCTGGTGAAACTACCGACGTTCAGTTAGTCATGGGGGTTCGCCAGCCGTAGATCCGGACTCTTGGCTGGCGAGCGCAACTTTTCGTCTGCAACGGGTTGAAGCAAGTGTACGCATCCCGCGTGCCTGGAGACGCCCATGCGCCTGGTTGCCTCTTCGGTCCTGTTCATTGTCGTGCTGCTTGCGTTTTGGGAACTCGCAGCTTCCCCGAGCCATCCCGAAACATCCGCTGCCATCTACGATTCGAATCCGGCGCACATTTGGAACCGGCTTTACATAGCTTTGTTGACCCGCGAGGACCGGCACAGAAATCGCGTGGGGGAAGATTCGCTCGATCCACCGCTCTGGCGGGAAACAGAGCATCTGCTCTCGGAGCCCTCTCACCAGCTTGCGACACAGGTTCTCGATGAATTTCTGCGCACCCACGGCGAGGTTCTGCTGCACGACCCCGTGAAACGAGCTGTGTTGCAGCATGATTTGTGGGCGGTGTTCGATTGGTCCGTTGCACAGTTCCCGGCCGGGGATCGGCCCCGATACGACAAGCAGAAGCAGGAACTCCAGGTCCGGCTGGCCGAAGTGCTGCGGCGTCTTACGCTCGCGCCGGACGAGATCAAGGCTCTGCCCGACAACTATGCGCAAGCGGTCGCCTCCGGAACATTTGCCAAAGAATATGACGCCGCGAACCAGGAACGGCCTTTCCTGCCACCGGATTTGTTTGACCCCCACGGGCCGTGGGTGTGCATTCAACCTAGTCCGGAGGATTCTGGAGGCGTGGCGAAAATGCATATCTGGAACGTCTCGGGTCGCTCAGGCTTTTTCGTATTTGTACGCCTCCCGGAGGGCCGCAAAGCTACGATGGATTATTTCCAGACTCTTTGGAACTTTCCTCAACCGTGGGTCCAAGGACCAGGCTTTGCCACGGATCAGGCACGAGAGAATCCTGACCTGCCTTCCTTTCCCGCCGGAACGGAGGTTGCGCTGGTCCGTCGGATGACGCTGTTCGACGATCAAGGCAATCTGGTTGCTTCCTCTATCACAGAAAGTGTGCAGATCCGTGTCTATCGCACGCTCACAACGACGGAGGAACGCTACACCACCAATATTGCCAATGTCATCAAGAACAGTGGACAGGACTTTTTCGAATTCAAACTCAGTCGGCCATTACTCTTCTCGGGCAAGAATGGCGGCCTGCGCGCCGTCGCTCCCGATGAAAAAGAATTCTCGACCTTTCAGACACATGGGGACGACCCCATCGAAAGGAGTTCCGGCCGACCGCAGTTCGCAGACCATGTTCCCCCTGAGCTGCAAACCTGCGTCTGGTGCCATTCGGGCGGAGGGGTGCGCTCTCTCAACAGCCGGAGCAGTCTGCTCAAGCCCAATCGGCTACAGCAGGAGCCTCAGAATATCGACTATGGACCCGTCTATTGGGAGGACGACGCAACCATCAGCTGGAAAGAGAATCATTACGACTGGGGCTTGCTGAATGGTTATTGGAACACGGGTCGGCCGCCCGCAGTCCCCTGACTCCCTGAGATCCGCGTCACGCGCCGAATTGCCTCAAGTGATGATCCATATGTTTGTACATGCCGCGGCTCCAGTCCTGCGGGAGGAGCGCGCCAAAGAACGGATGCGGATGCCGGGTGCACTGCGCTTCTCCACCCTCATGAAATTGCCGAACCTTTAGCTTGAGTTGCTGCTGTTCTCGCAGAAAATCCCGCTGATCCGACACCACGAGTTTGGGGTCGGTGGGACTGCTCCGCGAAAATGGCTTCTCGTTGGTGTAGATCGGCTTGACGAATGGCCCGATCAGCCTCCCAATGAAGATGCGTGGCGGATTGATTCGGCCTGAGGCCATATCGAGCGATGCGGAACAATGAGCCATCATCTGCGCCACGTCCATCTTCCCCCACTGCCGTTGCGTCGCCGGCTGCAGCTTGTCGATGCGCGCGATCACCTCATCAACTGCCTCGCGCTGGAATAGATTCTTCATACTTCCACCAGGACTGGGCTCTTGATCGTCGAAAATAATAGCATTAAAGCAGACGGGGACTCTTCCAAGAACTTCTGCGACGAGAGTGTACAATTGGGGCGCTTTTGCCTAGATGCACATCTCCGCCAGTCGCGAGGAAAGCGCGTTGCCGATGGCGGCACAACCCCAGCCACTGGCTACGCCCGAAATCCGGCCCGGGATGAACCGAGTCCTTTTCCTTCTGGGTCTTTCGGTTCTCATCAACTACATCGATCGCAGCAACCTGTCGATCGCCGCGCCGCTGATCAAAGATGAGCTGGGAATCTCCGCGTCACAGTTGGGCACTCTGCTCTCGGCTTTTTTCTACACTTACGCATTGTTGCAGATTCCCGCCGGTTGGCTGGTAGACCGCTTCGACGTGAAGTGGGTCTTCGCCCTGGGCCTTTTTATATGGTCTGCGGCCACGGCCGTCACCGGTGTTCTGCACGGATTTGTGGCCTTGCTGGCTATCCGCGTGGTTCTCGGCATCGGAGAGTCTGTCGCCTTTCCCGCTTATGGCAAGATTCTTGGCGGCCACTTCAAAGAGAGCCACCGCGGCTTCGCCAACTCGGTTGTGATCACCGGTCTGGCCTTGGGACCCGCGGTTGGCATGCTGCTCGGAGGGAATTTCGTTGGGCGCTTCGGATGGCGCCCGTTCTTCGTTGCTCTGGGCCTGGCAGGATTGCTCTGGCTCGTGCCATGGTGGGCATGGATGCCGCGCAGAGCACCCGGTTCGCCCCGCATATCGGATCAGCCTGCCGGAATTCTCGCCATCCTGAGGCAGCGGTCGGCGTGGGGAACGTGCGTCTGCCAATTCAGTTTTAACTACGCTTCGTATTTTCTGGTGACCTGGCTGCCCTTCTATCTGATCCGCGAACGCCATCTCTCGATGAATCAGATGGCGAAGGCGGGTGGATTGGTCTACGTGCTGTTTGCGATTTCGTCTACCGTCTTCGGAAAGCTGTCGGACCGCTGGATTGCTACCGGCGGCTCTCCCACACGCGTGCGCAAGACATTGGCGACTGTGGGAAATGCCGGCATGGGCATTTTTCTGGCGGCGTCGGCCATTGCGCCGGATGCCGTTTTCATTTGGATGCTGGCGCTGTCAGGCGCGTTCATGGGTGTGTCGGCTTGCAACATTTGGGCGATGACACAAACCCTGGCTGGACCGCGGATGGTGGGCCGGTGGACCGGCGTGCAAAACTTTGTGGGAAATTTCGCCGGCGCGATCGCGCCCAAACTCACAGGAATTCTCCTGGACCGCACCGGCCACTTCTACTGGCCATTCTTCATTGCGGCAGCCGTTGTCTGGATCGGGGCTCTGAGTTGGATCTTTGTCGTCGGTCCGGTGAAAGAAGTGGACTGGGACAAGGATTCGCGGGGAACCAACGCCCTTGCTGCCTATCCCCCGCCGGGATCGTCTCGGCCGTAATACACTCTTTTTCATGAAGCGCGAAATCGAAGTCAAATTTCGAGTTGCAGATTTGCGAACGCTGGCCCGCAGGTTGCGCGCGGCAGGATTCCTGCTGGTGACGCGGCGCACACACGAGATGAATACGCTCTACGACCTGCCCGGCGAAGTCTTGCGGGCGCGAAAGCAACTGCTCCGGCTGCGAAAATACGGTTCGGCGTGGACGCTCACCCATAAAAGTGGTGGGATACGAGGCCGACACAGTAGCCGCGTTGAGTTGGAGACCGACATCGCTGACGGAAAAAAGATGGATGCGATCCTGCGAGGGCTGGGGTATGCACCGTCGTTCCGCTACGAAAAATTCCGCGCCGAGTGGACCGATGGCAAGGGCCAGGTCGTCGTGGACGAAACACCGATCGGTAACTTTTGCGAGATCGAAGGTCCGCCGCGCTGGATCGACGCAACCGCGAAGAAGCTCGGCGTGAACGCAGGGGCGTACATCACAAAGAACTACGCAACGCTGTTCACGGATTGGAAGGAAGAAACGAAGGGTAAAGCCGGAGAGATGACGTTCAGAGCGGTGCGCAAGTCGTAGAACACGTTGCTGGCAACGTCGCTACTGGCGGCGCCCGACCTTCCTACGCCCCGTGGCACTTTTTGTACTTCTTCCCTGAACCGCAAGGGCAAGGATCATTCCGCCCCACTTTTTCCTGCCCGCGCACGACCTGCTGCACGGGCTGCGCGTCCCCCGCGCCGGCCATTCGCGCTTGTTCAAGTTCGCGGCGCTTGCGGCGCATGAAGGCTTCTTCCAGTTCGTCGGCCGAGGTAGATACCATGCGCGACGGACGCCGTCCGTTGCCATCTCCGTCATGAGCGTGAGGGCCTGAGTCAGGGGCTTGCCCAACCGGTGCAGGCGGCGGACCACCCGCGACAGCGTCTGGCGGACGCTCCAGGATCTGCATCAGATAGAGATACCGAACCGTGTCTTCCTGGAAGCGCTGCATCATCGCTTCGAACATGTCGAACGATTCTTTCTTGTACTCCACCAGCGGATCGTGCTGCCCGTACCCGCGCAGCCCGATGCCTTCTTTCAAGTGGTCCATGCTGAGCAGGTGATCTTTCCATTGCTGATCGATCACGCTCAGCATGATCATGCGTTCGTGATGGCGCATCGCGTCAGGCCCGATAAGCTTCTCTTTCGCGTCGTAGCGCTCTTTGAGCTTCTCGAAAATCGCGTCGCCGAGTTCCTGCCGGTTCAGGGTATCGGCCTTCACGCCTTCGGCAAGGAAATCCACGCCGAAGCGGGTGAACACCGCATCTTTCAGTCCTTTGATGTCCCAATCCGCGGCGTGAGCCTTGGCCGGACAGTACTGCTCCAGCAACTCGCCGAGAATGGCCGAGACGTAATCTTCAAGAATGAGATCCTTCTGATCAGTCCCTTCGAGCAGGCGGCGCCGCAGGCCATACACTGCCTCACGCTGCTTGTTCATCACATCGTCGTACTCGAGCAAATGTTTGCGGGACTCGAAGTGCTGTCCTTCCACGGCCTTCTGCGCCGTTTCGATGCGGCGGCTAATGAGCTTGGACTCGATTGGCACACCTTCTTCCATTCCCAGCCGCTGCAGCAGGTTTGAGACCCACTCCTTGGCAAAGATGCGCATCAGGTCGTCTTCAAGCGCGAGATAGAAGCGCGAAGAGCCCGGATCGCCCTGGCGCCCGGCGCGCCCACGCAACTGGTTGTCAATCCGCCGCGACTCATGCCGTTCCGTTCCCAGAATGTGCAGCCCGCCGACCGCGGTCACTTCATCGTGTTCAACATCCGTCTGCTGTTTGTAGCGATTGAAGGCATCGGTCCACTTGTCAGTCGGCACCGTGTACTCGTTGCCGTTGTAATAAAAGATGGAAGTCTGCCCATCTTCCTGCGGCCCTTCGATCTTGCCTTGCGCCACGCGCAACTGCTGTGCGATTCCCTTCTTCACCAATTCCTGCTTGGCCATGAACTCCGGATTTCCGCCGAGCAGAATGTCCGTACCGCGGCCGGCCATGTTGGTGGCGATCGTAACCCTACCCTTGCGTCCGGCCTGGGCAACGATTTCGGCTTCGCGCTCATGGAACTTGGCGTTCAGCACGACGTGCTCCTTCAGGCCTTTTTTCTTCAGCAACTCAGAGAGACGCTCGGATTTCTCAATCGACGTAGTGCCGACAAGCACGGGCTGGCCCTTGGCGTGGAGTTTCTCGATTTCATCTGCAGCCGCGAAGTATTTCTCTTTTTCCGTGCGGTAGACGACGTCCGGGTGCTCCAGCCGCAGCATCTCCATGTTCGTCGGAATCACCACGACTTCCAGCTTGTAGATCTTGTCGAACTCGGCCGCTTCCGTTTCCGCCGTGCCCGTCATGCCCGCCAGCTTCTTGAACATGCGGAAATAATTCTGGAACGTAATCGTGGCGAGCGTCTGGTTCTCGCGCTCGATCTTCACGCCTTCCTTGGCTTCAATTGCCTGGTGCAGGCCGTCGGACCAGCGCCGCCCCGGCATCATGCGTCCTGTAAATTCGTCGACGATGATGACTTCCCCGTCTTTGATCACGTATTCCACGTCCTTGCGATACAGCGCGTGCGCTTTGATCGCCGTCTCGACGTGATGCTTGAGCGGCCAGTTCTCCGGATCGGCGATGTTTCCAATCCCGAGCAGTCCCTCCACCTTTGTCCAGCCTTCATCGGTCACCGTGATGTTGCGGTGCTTCTCGTCGACCACAAAGTCGCCGGTAAGCTGCGCGGGTTCGCCCGGGGGACCTTCGATCTCCTCGCCCTTCTCCAGCTTGGGAATGATGCGGTTAACCTTGTAGTACTTGTCGGTCGACTCCTCACTGGCGCCCGAAATAATCAGCGGCGTGCGGGCTTCGTCGATCAGGATGGAATCGACTTCGTCGACGATGGCGTAATTGTGCCCGCGCTGCACACAATCCTTGATGTCAAACTTCATGTTGTCGCGCAGGTAGTCGAAGCCGAACTCATTGTTGGTACCGTAGGTCACGTCGGCTGCATACGCGGCGCGCCGCTCTTCATCGTCAAGATCATGCACGATCACACCGACCGTGAGGCCGAGGAACCGGTACAGCCGTCCCATCCATTCCGAGTCGCGTTTGGCCAGGTAGTCGTTCACTGTAACTACGTGTACGCCGCGCCCGCTGAGCGCGTTGAGATACACCGGCAGAGTAGCGACCAGAGTCTTGCCTTCGCCGGTCTTCATCTCCGAGATCGTCCCCTGGTGCAGCACCATGCCGCCGATCAACTGCACGTCGAAATGCCGCATATGGAGCACACGCCATCCAGCCTCGCGGACCACGGCAAAGGCCTCTACCAGAATCTCTTCGAGGACTTCCTGGATAGCTTCGTACTCCTGTTTTTCAAACTGCTTCTGCTGGTCAAGATCGGGCTCGTCCTCGGCTCCCGGCTCGGGGGCCTCGGCTTGCGGACTCTTGGTAACGTGGCTCAGCCGCTCCTGAATGCGCTGCCGGAATTCGTCCGTTTTGGCGCGCAGTTCGGCGTCGCTGAGCTTCTGGATCTGCGGCTCAAGCGCATTGATCGCCTGGACCTTCGGCATCAACGATTTGATGACCCGTTCGTTCTTGGTCCCAAAAACCTTGCCTAGCAGCTGATTAATCAACCGGAATTCCTTCAGGGGGCAGCACGCCCGAACATACCTTTAAAGCCTAGCACATTAGATGCGCGCACAGTCCGCGACGAAGCGCGCTTGGCGCACCTCCAGTATAATGGCGGCGTCAGTCGCTGGTCACGGAGGCTCTCATGACTGCACGCCTCTCTTCGCTGGTCCTTTTGGCCGCGCTGTTGGCCCTTCCTGCAAACGCGAAGGACAAAAAGAAATCCTCGCTGCCGGAGTATGTTTTGAGGGCCACCACGGTGCTGGTCGTGGTGAGTCCCGATGCGGGCGAACCGCTCGAGCAACCCATGACGAACGCAACTGCCCGCGAGAATGTCGAGAAGGCACTGATGCAATGGGGTCGTCTGCGCCCTGTGATGGACGGGCAGGAGTCCGATCTGGTCATCGCAGTCCGAACCGGGAACGGTAGGGCCGTACGGCCAACGATTAAGGGTGGACCCATTGACCAGCGCCCGGGAACGGTGCAAACCGGTGATGGCAGCATCCGCATCGGCGCCCAGCAGGGTCAGCCCCCTCCGCTGAGCGACCCGGGCATGGGACCGCAGAATGGTCCGCGCATCGGCAACGAGGTCGGAGCATCCGAAGACACATTCGAAGTGTATCGCGGCGGTGTGCAATATCCGCTGGATTCATCGCCGGTCTGGCGCTACATCGCCAAGGACTGTTTGCGCCAACCTGGGGTTACAGCCGTGGAAGAGTTCCGCAAAGCGATCGCGCAGGCGGAAAAACCGCAACCTCCCAAGAAGCCCTGAGCAAATGCGCTCCCGCGCTCATGTTCTTAGAATAATTTCATCTTCCCACCGGCCTGAATTGTTAGGCGCATGGGCAGTAGTGGGAATTTGGAACGCGAATCGCGTCGCACACACACTGCGGCCTGGTGGGCTTTTCGTGTATATTCGCCACGACCAATGCCCACCTTCTACGATCGTTTTGTCGAATGCGCCCAGCGCTGGCCTGACAATGTCGCGCTGGAGCTTCAGCGCCACGATCATCTCGAAAGCTGCACGTACTCCGAACTTCACCGCATGGCCGAATCCGCGGGCCGATGGATTACGGAAAACAGATTCCCTCACGGATCGCGGCTGGCAATTCTGGCCGACAATCACCCGCGCTGGGTCGCCGCGTACCTGGGAATCATCGCCTCAGGCTGCGTCGCCGTTCCCCTCGACACCGCCCTGCACGACGATCAGGTCACCAAGCTTCTGAAAGACAGCGGCACGTCAGCGGTCTTCTGTGATGCGAAACATGTTCCGGTCGTGCGCCCTGCGGCCACCGAACTGAAACTGGGTCTCGTCCTCATGGACCCGGACCGCATGACCGACCATTCCATCCAGGAACGTTGGCTGGGCAATCTGCCCGCGATCTTCGACGGCGGCCCGAGGAACTTCAAAGCCGCCGCTTCCACAGAGGACGATCTCGCATCCCTGCTCTACACCTCGGGTACGACCGCCGATCCCAAAGGCGTGATGCTCACCCACGCCAATTTTCTGGGTGAAGTCGAGGCGGTCTTCGACTGGGTCGACCTCGGCCCATCGGACGCATTGCTGGGCGTGCTGCCCCTGTTTCACGTGCTGGCGCAGATGGCCAATCTGCTGCTCCCGCTGGTCAAGGGCTCGCGGGTAGTGTATCTGGAAACGCTCAACACCACCGAACTGCTGCGGGCTCTGAGCGAGCGCAACATCACTGCATTCGCGGTCGTGCCGCAATTCTTCTACCTGATTCACGAGCGTCTGTTTCAGGAGATCGCGAAACGGGGGGCGATTACGCAGAAAGTTTTCGCCGCGATGGTTGCGCTCAACCGCGCTCTGCGCAAAGTCGGAATTAACGCGGGCCCCATCTTTTTCCGCAAAGTGCACGACACTCTGGGACCAAGAATGCGCTACCTGGTCACTGGCGGTTCGCGCTTTGACCCGGCCATCGCGCGAGATTTCCATGCTCTCGGTATCGACGTTCTACAGGCTTATGGCCTGACGGAAACGACCGCCGCTGTCTTCGCCAATTCACCCCATGATAACGAGATTGGCTCAGTCGGCAAGGCGATGAAAGGCGTCGAGGCCAAAATCGTCGACCCACAACCGCAGGAAGATAGCCCTGCCGTCGGAGAGGTCGCTTTGCGGGGCGCTGTGGTGATGAAAGGCTATTGGAACCGTCCCGATGCGACCGCGGCGGTCGTCCGCGACGGATGGTTCCTCACTGGCGACCTCGGCTATTTCGATTTGCACGGCCACCTGTTCCTGACCGGGCGCAAAAAGGAAGTGATCGTTCTCAGCAATGGCAAGAATGTTTATCCCGAAGAGATCGAGGCCCACTACCTGAAATCGCCGTATATCAAGGAAATGGCGGTGATGGGGCTCGAAGGCAAACCCGGCGAAGGTGGCGACCGCCTGCACGCGGTGATTGTCCCGGACTTCGACGCCCTGCGGCAACGCAAGATCGTCAACGCGAAAGAAATCATCCGCTTCGACATTGAAGGCCTGGCGCCCGGCATCGCCTCCACCAAGCGCATTGGCAGCTACGAAATCTGGCAAGAGGATTTGCCCCGCACCACGACCCGCAAAATCAAGCGCTTCGAAGTCGAGAAGCGGGTAAAAGCAAATCAGGCGAAGAAGGTTTCCGACGATTCGGAACTGCCGGTGGAGAAACCCCTAACCGCGGACGAGACCGCCTGGCTCGATCAACCGGACGTCCAGCGCGGTCTGAAGATTGTCCGCGAAACCGCGCGCCCAGCGCCGCTCACCCTGCGGCCTACTCTCAATCTGGATCTCGACCTCGGCTTCGACTCTATGCAGCGCGTCGAGTTGCTCAGCCGCCTCGAAGAAGAACTCGGAGGCAACGTTGAAGAGTCGCAGCTAACCGAGATCTATACCGTCCGCGACCTGGTCGATGCCGTCCTGCAAAGCGCGGCCAGCGGCGCGGGCGGTCCGGGGACGCGCGTCACTTTCGCCGGATGGAAATCCATCCTGGCCGAGAATCCCGACGACCCCGACGTCCTCGCGCTAGCTCATCCCAATCGAATCAACGACACGTTCTGGTACCTGTTTTCGAGACTGATGCAAATCGTCGCTCTGGACCGCTTCCATTTGAAAGTGATGGGCCTCGACAAACTTCCCAAGACTGGCGCTTACATTATCTCGTCGAACCATCAGAGTTATCTCGATCCGCTGATCCTGGCGAGCATTCTGCCGGCGGATGTGTTTATGAGGGCTTTTGCCGTCGGCACCAGCGACATTTTCGGCAAGGGATTCATGCGCCGCCTGGCGCGCTCCATCAAGGTCATGGTGCTCGACCCGGACGCGAATTTAGTTCCCGCCATGCGCGCCGGAGCGTTCGGACTGCGGCAGGGCATGGCGCTCGTTCTCTACCCCGAGGGCGAACGCTCGATCGATGGCACGCCCAGAATCTTCAAGAAAGGAGCGGCGATTCTTTCGATTCACTTGCAGGTGCCGATCGTTCCGGTGGCGATTGAAGGCTTTTATCAGGCGTGGCCACGAAACCAAAAATTCCGGGGCTTCACGCCACTGAAGATGGTCTTCGGCGACCCGATCTCTCCTCCGCCAGAGTCCGAGGCGTCAGAAGAAGCGTACGAAAAACTCACTGGCGACTTGAAAGCACGAATCGTTGGGATGTGGGAGACACTGCGAGAGCCGCGGTGATGCGGCGTTCAGGCGCCCGCGCCCCTGGCCTGTCCGCCGAAAACAGCGGTGAAGCCGTTCAGGACGAGTGAATCGTAGCGGCTCCCCGCGCGTTTGATCACTTCCTGTCCAGCCTGCGCGGGCGACATCTTCGCGCCTCTTTCCCCGCTGGTCAGAGCTTCATACTCTTCCGCGAGAACGAGCACTTGAACCTCGAACGAAGCATCGTCGGGCTTGCCGCCATTTTGCCGCAACTGCCGTTCCGAAAGAAAAATCGGGATCGCGCGGCGCAATGACCCGCTCATCGCACCGGCTTTCGACTGCGCCTTGCCGCGATTCTGCATCGCCTGCTGCAATTCTTCCTGGGATACCTGCGCCGCTTTGCAGAGAACTTCGTTGGTGATTCCCATCTCCTTCATGTTGAACAGCAGCGCCGCCGTACAAATGTCTTCGACGCTGCCTGCGTCCAGCCCGACCGCTTCCGCAATTTTGGTGGCGCACATCGAAATCCGGTAGGCATGCGTTTCGCTATGTTTTTGGCTAGCCAGAAAATTCTGCAGGATCACCAGCATCCCGTCGTAGCCGTCTTCCATCTCCCGCAGCGTTTTCTGATTTCGCTCGTAGAGCGTTCCGGTCGCGTAACCCGCTATCATCAGGACTCCGCCCCACAACGTGAAGTCGAACCAGCGGGCATCAAAGGGAAGTTCCACGCGCCGGGTAAACATCGCCGGATTCATGCATGCCAGCAAAACCACCAACACCACGCTGGCAACCGCAGTGAGCGTGGCGTGCCGCCGTCCAAAGTGATATGCGGAAAACAGGGTCGGAAGAAAATAAAAAACCAGTGCCATCCGCTGCGAAGCAACCAGAAAATTCAACATCGCAGCGATCGCCACCAGAAAAAGCAGAAGCAAGAGTTCCGGATTGATCTTGCGCACAGTGCCTCCGCGGGGGTTAGAGGTACCAAAACCCGAAGCCCAACCGACAGGAACGTCAGGTCGCTAGCTTTCCCGTTCCTCAATATTTTCGAGTCCTCTCCAGAGAACAAACAAATTACGGAGGTAACTGGGGCTGGGGCTCTCCTACTTTGCGCGGGGATGCGTCTGATCGTAGACCTGCAACACATGCTTCATCGAAAGCTGCGTGTAGCGCTGCGTCGTGGCCAGACGCTCGTGGCCGAGCAATTCCTGAATGGCGCGCAGGTCCGCGCCCTCTTCCAGCATGTGCGTGCCGAACGCATGGCGCAGCGTATGAGGATGGACGTCCGGCGAAAGCCCCTTCGCAACCGCAATCTTTTTGATGATGCGGCCCACGCTGCGGGTGGTCAGCCGCCCGCCGCGCTGGTTGATGAGCAGCGCCGCTGTGTTCTTGCGCGTTTCCGCGAGAGTCGCCTGCCGTGCCGGAAGATAGGCCGCCAGCGCACCCTTCGCCGAATCGCCAAACGGAACGTACCGTTCCTTCTTCCCTTTCCCGCGAATCAGGATTGCCTCCGCGCTCAAGCGAATGTCATCGAGGTTGATTCCGGTAAGCTCCGAGTTACGGATGCCGCACCCATAGAGCAGTTCGAGCATGAGCCGATCGCGTTCGGGAAATGCCGCCGCCTCCGGCATTTGCCCATCGAGCACGGAGTTCATCTCTTCGATGGTGGGGACGCGCGGAAGTTTCTTAGCCAACTTCGGGGTCGCCACCAGCTTGGCGGGATTCTGTTCGACTACGCCCTCGCGCGCCAGCCAGCGATACAGCGACCGCACCGCCGCCAGAGACCGCGCCACGGAAGTCTTCCCCAGTCCCTTTTCGTAAAGCTGAGAGAGAAATCCGCGAATCGCAATGTGGTCGATCGATCTCCATCCCCGCGAACCAGCGTAAGCAGCGAAGTTTGCCAGATCGCCGCCGTAGGCCTTGATGGTGTGCGGCGAAGCGTTCCGCTCCCGCAAGTGGCGGAGGAAGTCGGCCACGGCCTTTTCGACGGTCGTGCTTGTTTTCTGCATACCGATTTATTTCGCCTTGGCCCTCGGATGATGCTTCTGATACACCGTCCGCAACCGATCGAGCGCCAGATGCGTGTACACCTGCGTAGTCGAAATATCCGCGTGGCCCAGGATTGTTTGAACCGTGCGCAGGTCCGCACCATTTTCCACCATGTGCGTCGCGCATGAATGCCGCAGCATGTGCGGCGACGCGTGCCGTCCGGAGGCAACCGACGCTGCCCCCACCATCTGCCAAACTCGCTGCCGCGTCAGTTTACGGCCACCCCGAGCGATAAACAGAAACGGCGAATTCGACCGAATTCCATCCTTAGTCGTCTGGGCTGGCTGCCCGACCTTTCTCACGTTCTTTGCGAGAGAGCCTGCCCTGAGCTTGTCGAAGGGGTGGGGGTTTTTCGATCCTTGCCTGTCGGCCAGCACTAGACGCCCCTGCGCCAGATATTCGGAAAGCGCGTCTTGCGCCGGCTTGCCCAGCGGCACGATGCGCTCCTTGTCCCCCTTGCCGCGCACGATCATGTATCCCGATTCCAGCTTCAAATCTTCGAGCGTCGCGTTCACCATCTCCGAAACCCGCAGCGCCCCCGCGTATAACAATTCCAGCATAGCCCGGTCGCGAGCCGCCAGTGCCGCCGCGTCCTTGGAGTGGCGATGCCCATTCGCGAGCAACGCCAGCGGAGATGCCAGAGTCGACTCGACTTCGTCGCGCGCCAGCGACTTAGGCAACACCTTCCACTGCCGGGGCGACTCTATGTTCAGCGTCGGATCGTGCTCGATTCTCTTATCGAGCAGCAGGTAGCGGTAGAGATGACGGAGCGCAGAAAGCTTCCGTCCCACGCTGCGCCCGTCCACCTGATTCGAAAAAAGCTGCTGCAGAAATTCGCGCACATCGCTGCGTCGGGCGGTGAGCAAAAGGCGTTTCCGTTTTTCCAGGAACTCGGCAAATTGGAGTATGTCGCTGGTATAAGCGCTGATCGAAAGCCGCGCCAGTCCCTTCTCGATGCGCAGGTAATCGAGAAAGCCGGAAAGCACGCGCGAGTTCGCCTCGGAAGCCATGACAGAAGAAGAGATTCAGTATGCCCCTTATCGGACGCGAGAAAAAGTGATGAAGCGGATACGGAATGAAATCATCTCGTAGAGACACAGCGTGCTGCCCCTCTCCCGTACGCGGTCACCAGCCGCTGACCAGCAACCGGTGCGCCGCGCGGAACCCACATTCCTGATATTTGTCATACGCGCCGGCTGCGCGATCGCGAATCTGTTCGTTGTTCTCCCCTGCGATCCAGCCGTCCAGCGCACTTTTTAGCGTGTAGGCCTCCGGCGCCATCAGCCCCGTGGTCCACAGCAATGGATAAGCGCCCGAGGCTCGCACCGCCTCCGCGAAATATTGTTTGCTCGCGCAAGCTAAAACCACTGCGTCGCGACGAACCGAGTTTTTCTTGCGGGGAAATTGCGGAAGTTGAAAATCCATCAACCCGTCGTGGCCAATATAGGCCACAAGGTTCGCACCGCCACGGGTCCGCAGCTTCAACGTTTCAGACCCAGCGGCCACACTTACCGCCTCCGGATCATCTCCCGCCGCTGAGGCTAGAAAATCAAGAATCGCTTGCCGGATCTCACGGCCGCGATATGCGTCGGCCACGAGATACACATTCGTCGCTCGATGCTTAAACACGCAGCGCTCAAGAATCTCCGTCTTCGGCTTCTCACTACAGACGACCCGCTCCCAGTCCGCACTGCGTGCGAAAAATGTCTTCACGCCGTACGCCGACCCCCAGTACAAATTGTGTTCCGGATCTTCGCCATTCCCGAGCTTCGCCGGGACTGGGATGATGCCTTGGCTCTGATTGTCGGCAAGCGCGACGAAAACGTGAACCGTGCGCAGCGCCGAATCCTGAGCCGATGCAGCGCTTGCCGCCAAGTAGAGCACAGCCCAAACGACCCGTGCGGACCTGATACCGCTTATCAAGCTCCCTCCGCGCCGCCCACTTCCCGCAACAATTCCACGGCATACAGCGCCCCTTCCGGCGTTTCTTCATGCTTGAAATAAGCGAACACATCGCGCCCTGCAGCGACGTGCTGCCCCATGCGGTCGATCATCGAGCGCCGTTCTTCCCCGGTGTAGCTCGGCTTGCGAAAACGGTAATACACAAAAGCGGCAGTCGCGACTTCAGGCGTAGTCAAGGTCTCGGTTTCGGCAACACACAGCGCCACATTGCTCGACTTCAGCAGATCCCAAGTCGAGTCGGAGAACCATGAGGCATGCCGAAATTCAAACGCCGCCGGCACGGTACGCGGCAGGATCGCCAGAAAGTCCTTGAGCAGCGCCGCATCCGCCTTCAGATTCGGCGGAAGTTGAAACAGCACCGGTCCCAGCTTGCCCGCGGCGGCCAGCGGCTCAATGGTCGCCAGAAATCGCGGCACAAAATCTTCCGCGCCCTTGAGCCGCTTGATATGCGTGATGACCTGATGCGCCTTGATGCCGAAACGAAAATGCGCGGGTGTATCTTGCAGCCAGTTTTGGATGGTCGATTCTTTGACAAGCTGCCGGAACGTAAAATTCACTTCGACCGTATTGAGTCGGTTGGCGTAGTGATTCAGGAATTTTTTCTGCGCCAGCTTGAGGGGATAAAAATCAGGCTTCCAACTCGGGTAAGCCCATCCCGACGTTCCGGCGTAGACTTGTGGCATAACTTTCGAAGCGCCCCTCGTTCCACGGCTGACAAATCTGAGCCGGTCGAGACCGGGATTATACCTTGCGAGACTTCTTCCGCACCGGCTTCTTCGGTCCAGACTTTTTCTTGAGGAGTGCCTTCCGCGGCCGCTGCGCCTCCTCGTCGGCTTGCGCTGCGATCTCGATGCGCTCCGGCTCCTTGGCCACAGCCCCAGCTTTCAGATCCGGCAGCCGCTGCTTCAATGTGATGACCGGCGCAAACAAGTCGCCGATCTTCTCAAAGCGTGAAACCACTTGCGGAGCTTCGAACACTAGCAGGCTGGCATCCTTCTTTTTGAAAGTCCGTTCCACATCCTCCCACGTCACCGGCGTCGAAACCGTGGGATGCTCGCGCGCCCGCAACGAATAGACCGCAATCGTCGTCTTGTGTTCGTCATTCTGGCTCCAGTCCACCAGGACTTTGCCGGTACGAAGCGTCTTCTTCATATCGGAAACGACCATATCCGGATGATCCTGCTCCAGCAGTTGCGCCAGCGCGTGCGCAAACGTCTTCGTCGCGTCGTAAGTCGTCGGCGTGTTCAGCGGAACATAGATCTGCAGTCCCTTCGAACCAGACGTCTTCGGAAAACTCCGCAGCCCAAAATGCTCGAATATCTCACGCAGCCACAGCCCCACCTGGCAGCATTGCACCATGTTCGCCGGCGGACCGGGATCCAGATCGAACACCATCTCCGTCGGGCATGTGATGTCCCTGGCCAGCGCCAGGGACGGATGCAGTTCGAGGGCCGCCAGATTCGCCAACCACACCAGCGTGGCCAGATCATTCGCCAGAACGTAATAAACGGTGCGCCGGTTGCCCTCGCTCCAGATCGGCGCCGTCTTCACCCACTCCGGCCGGTACTTGGGGGCGTTCTTCTCAAAAAACGGTTCGCCCTCCACGCCGTCGGGATATCGCTTGCGCGTCAGCGCACGTCCCGCCAGATGCGGAATAATCGCCGGCGCGATTCGAGCGTAGTAATCGATGACCTGCTGCTTAGTGAATCCCGTGGCGGGATAGAGCACCTTTTCGAGATTGGATAGCTTGAGGTGTCTGCCCTGGATTTCGATGGCCGAGTCGGTCAAATCGCGCTCCGTCTCCATTGTGCAACAAGAACCCAGCCGGTGTCCGGTGCAACCTGATCGTGCGAACAGGGCAGCGGGCTGTTTTCAAGACGAGGCAAAGGAGCATGCGTGCCGGACTATAATTCGCCGCTTCGGTTGTGTAGAATGAGCTGCACGTATCCTCTCACCTGTCGGCCGCAGCCGCTCTGCCCTAAGCCGCCGCAGGCAAACCAAACGCCAAGTGGCAAATTGGGGCACTACCGGAACACCCTCACGTTTGACAACTTCCCTTCCCCCCACGTACTTTCAAACTTCTGCCCTGCTGCTCCGTCCAACACATGTCTGTCGAAGAAGATGCTCGTCCAACCGTCGGAGGCCCGATGAAACACCCTACCCTGAAAACCGCCATTGTCGTCCTTCTTCTCTCCGCCTTTGCTCTGGCGCAAGACCTCGCGTCCTTCGAAAAGCGCATCACGGTGAAGAAGCTACCCAACGGCCTTACGCTGATGATCTGCGAACGACCCGAGGCTCCCGTCTTCTCCTTTTTCACGCTGGTGGACGCCGGTTCCGCGCAGGATCCCATGGGGGCCACCGGCCTCGCCCACATGTTCGAGCACATGGCGTTCAAGGGCACCGACAAAATCGGCACCACCAACTACGCGGCCGAAAAGCCCGCGTTGGAGAAGGTCGAAGTTGCCTACGCCGCTTACATTGCCGAGCGCGACAAGACCGTGGGCCGCGATGAGGCGAGGTTAAAGCAACTCGAAAAAGCCTGGAAAGACGCCATCGCTGAGGCCGACAAGTACGTCGTCAGCAACGCATTCGGCAAGATCGTCGAACAAAATGGCGGCGAGGATATGAACGCCAATACCAGCTATGACGAAACCGCCTATCATTTTTCGCTGCCGGAAAATCGCCTCGAACTTTGGGCATACCTCGAAACCGAGCGCTTCCTGCATCCTGTGATGCGCGAGTTCTATAAGGAACGCAACGTGGTCATCGAAGAACGCCGTCTGCGCACCGACAGCAACCCCATCGGCCGTCTGGTCGAGCAGTTCACTGCCTCTGCGTTTGAAGCTCACCCCTATCATCGGCCGACGGTAGGCTGGATGGCCGATCTGAACTCGTTTTCCGCCACCGACGCGCAACACTTCTTCGACAGATACTACGTGCCCGCCAACATGGTGGTTGCCGTCGCCGGCGATGTAAAGGCTTCGCAGGCTATGCCGATCCTCGAGAAATATTTCGGCCGCCTGCCCGCGCGCCCCCAGCCCGACGAGACCACAACCACCGAGCCTCCGCAAAACTCGGAGCGCAAGGTCGTGCTCAAAGATCGCTCGCAACCGCTTTACCTCGAGGGTTACCATCGCCCCGATTACCGCAGCAAAGACGACGCCGTTTTCGACGCCATCACCGACCTGATGTCGGAAGGCCGCACCTCCCGTCTCTACCGCGCTCTGGTACGCGACAAGAAGATCGCATCTTTCTCTGCTGGCTTCAGCGGCATGCCCGGCACCAAGTACCCGCACCTGTTCGCGTTCTACGCCGTCCCGTTGCCCGGACACACCACGCAGGAAATGGCCGACGCCATCCATGTGGAAATCGACAAGATCAAGAAGGAAGACATCACCGACGACGAACTGAAGATGATCAAGACTCGCTCCAAAGCCAACCTGATTCGCGGACTCGCCGACAACGAGGGCCTGGCCACGCAACTTGCGACTTACCAAACCCGCTACGGCGACTGGCGCGAGTTGTTCCGCTCGGTAGACCGCATCGACCAGGTAACCAAGGCCGACATTCGGCGCATAGCGAACGAGATCTTCGTCGACACCAACCGCACCATCGGCGTGATCGAAAACTCAGGTGGAGGCGGTGCTCCCGAGGGAGGCGACCAACCTTCCAATGACACCGCCGATCAGGGAGGTGCGCAATGAAGAAATCTCTTCTTAGCATCTTGCTAATAGCTGTCGCCGCGACCTTTACAACCGGCCCCCAGGCCGCGGCTCAGGCCGCGAGCTGGCAACAAATAGAGATTCCTCCGCTGGCCGCTTTCAAGCCGCAGCAACCTAAGCGCATCGAACTCAAGAATGGCATGGTGATCTTCCTTCAGGAAGATCACGAACTACCGCTGATCAACGGCACCGCACGTATCCGCGGAGGCTCAGTCAATGAACCTGCCACCAAGGTAGGCCTGGTCGATATGTACGGCGAAGTTTGGCGCACCGGCGGCACGAAAACCCAGACCGGCGACCAACTCGACGACTTCCTCGAAGTTCGCGCGGCAAAAGTGGAAACCGGCAGCGGCCCGGACTCCACCACCATCAGTTGGTCGTGCCTGAAGGGCGACCTCGACGATGTCTTCAGAGCCTTCGCGGACGTGTTGCAGAATCCCGAGTTCCGCGCCGACAAACTTGACATTGCCCAGAAGGAGGCATTCGACGGCATCTCGCGGCGCAACGACGACGTTGGCGAAATCGCCCACCGCGAGACCGTGAAGTTGGCGTACGGCTCCAACAATCCCTACGCCCGCGACGCCGAATATGCCACCGTGGCCGCCGTCACACGACAGGATCTGATCGACTGGCATGGCAAGTACGTTCATCCCAACAACATTATTCTCGGTATCAGCGGAGACTTCGATTCGGCTGCGATGGAAGCCAGGCTGCGCGCCGCCTTTGAGTCGTGGCCCAAAGGTCCAGCTGGTCCCAAGAAGAACGAGTTCAAATATTCCCCCGCCCCTCCCGGCAACTACCTGGTCACTAAAGACGACGTGAACCAAAGCACCATCCATATGCTGGGGCTCGGGACCACGCGCGACAATCCCGACTATTACGCTATTAGCGTGTTCAACGAAGCCTTCGGCGGCGGCTTCTCCTCGCGCCTGTTCAACGACATCCGCACCAAGCGCGGACTCGCCTACAGCGTCGGTGGCGGCATCGGCACCAATTTTGGCCATCCCGGCATTCTGCAAGTGTCGATCGGCACCAAGAGTCAGAGCACCATTGAAGCCATTCAGGCTGCCGCTGAAGACATCGACAATCTGGCGAAGCAGCCCATCACCGACGACGAAATCCAGCGCGCCAAAGACGCCATTCTCAACGCGTTCATCTTCCGTCTCGACTCGCCCGACAAAATTCTCTCCGAACGCATGACCTACGAATATTACGGATATCCTCCCGACTGGCTCGACAAATACCAGGCGGAAATCAAGAAAGTCACGGCAGCCGACGTCAATCGCGTCGCCGCCAAGTATCTGCACCGCGATCAACTGGCCGTGCTGGTAGTCGGCAATACGAAGGAATTCGATAAACCGCTCTCGTCGCTCGGCTCCGTGAAGGACATCGACATCACCATCCCGCCTCCGCCAGCGGAAAAGGGACAAGGAGAAGAAACCACCAAACCAGCAGCCTCCAATCCAGAAGGCAAAGCACTGGCCGCGAAAGTCTCTGCCGCGATGGGCGGCTTGCCCAAGCTTAAATCCATCAAGGCCATGCACGTCAGCATCGCCGAAAGCGACTCGGGTGGCGCGCCCTCACCGGTAGACGTGTTCCTGGCATTTCCTGACCGCATGCACGTCGACGTGCAGATGCCGCAGGGCAAGCTGACCATCGTGGCTTCCCCCGACGCGGCCTTCATGAGCATGGCGGGCATGGGCTCGCGCAGCATGCCTCCCGCGCAAAAGACCGAGATGCTGTCCCAACTGCAACACGATCTCGTCTACGTCGCCCAGCACACCGACGATCCGTCTTTCACGTTCACAGCCGCGGCCACGGAAAAGATCGGCGACGTCGACGCCGCCATCCTCGACATCGGCGGCGCCATCCCCTGGGTCCGCTGGTACATTGATCCCAAGACCGGTTACGTTCTTCGCGAAAAATATAAGGCCATGGGACAAGCGGGCCCCTTCGAAGGCGAAACCAATCTCGCCGACTGGCGTGCCGCCGACGGCCTCACCCTGCCCTACAAACATCAAAACAAGCAGAACGGCAAAGAGACCAGCAATGCCGAAGTCAAGAAGATCGAACTCAATCCCACGCTCGATCCCAAGCTTTTCGCCAAGCCCGCGGAGGCCCCGGCAGACAAGCAATAGCGGAGTTTCGCATGAAGCCGCTCGAAACCTGTTGCGCTGTAATTGGTATCGCCCTGGCGGGCAACTAAACGCGGTCGTTTCGGTGTACATTGGTGCGCCAGGACGGAATGAACCATGACACCCAAGAGGACGAGTGATCAGGATCTGCTGCCCGCATTGCCTTTTGATAGCTGGAAGGACACTTTAGCTACCTTCCACATGTGGACGCAGGTAGTCGGGAAGGTGCGCCTCAAATTGTGTCCCCTGGTGAATCATTGGTGGAATGTCCCGTTCTACATGACCGCACGCGGAATGACTACTTCGGCGATGCCCTTTCAGCGCGGATCAATCCAGGGAACGATTGAGGTGCGCTTTGATTTCGTCGACCACAAGCTCTTGATCGAAACCAGCGAAGGCCGCGTCGTCGCAATGGCGCTCAAGGCAGAGAGTGTCGCTGAGTTCTATCAGAACTTCATGGCCGCCCTTGCCGAGTTCGGTGTATCTGTGAAGATCTGGACGATGCCGTGCGAGATTCCCGATCCCACTCCATTTGAACAGGACCACTTTCATGCGGCTTACGATCCGGAAGCCGTGCATAAATTCTGGCGGATCCTGGTGTGGGTCGATCAGATATTCAAGGAATTCCGAACCGGATTTCTGGGTAAGGTCAGCCCCGTTCACTTTTTTTGGGGAAGTTTCGATCTTGCTGTGACTCGCTTCTCCGGTCGAAGAGCGCCCGAGCGCCCGGGAGCCGACTCGATCACTCGCGAAGCTTACTCCCATGAAGTGAGCAGCGCGGGATTCTGGCCGGGTGGAGGCGACATCCAGGGACCTGCGTTCTATTCCTACTCCGCCCCTGAGCCGTCCGGCTTCGCGCTACGGAGGATTCGCCCCCAGGCAGCTTTCTACCATCCCCAATTAAAAGAGTTCCTGCTGATGTACGACGACGTGCGCACCGCCGACTCTCCGAAAACAGCGTTGATGGAATTCCTTCAGAGTACCTATGATGCAGCTGCCGATGCAGGAAATTGGGACCGCAGCGCACTGGAACGGTAACTGCTGCGATCCTGATCAGTGCCCGGTGCAGCGGCGATGCAGGGCCGGTATCGGCGGCCTTCGACGTCAAGATTTCGGCCAACATCGAAATCCGGGCTCAGTGGGCCAGTCGCTCCCATTCCATTAAAGCACAGCCTGACACGCGCTAAGCCTTGCTGTACTACTCCCACAACTCAGGCACCGACCTGCACGGACTCCAGTTCCGGGCTGCGCCGGGAGTTTTGCAGGGATTTGACAGCGTCTTCCGCCGTGAATCTCCCCATCAGCAGTGCCAGCTTACGGTTGGTTGTCATGTGGATTGGAGCGGGATCAACTCGCTGCACGTATTCGGGAGCGCGCGTACCGCGACGGCCCACTTTCACGAGAAACTTGATGTTTTTCATGTCTTATGTCCTTTGTAAGAAACGGGTAGGGAACTGTGAACGAGCAGTTTATTTCTTCACTGTCACATTACCGCTTTGAAACGCTGGCCACGCCGCACTCCAAGCAACGCGCTTTTAGTCGAGATGTGATCAATCCGCAAGCTGGGCACATCCTTTGTGATCGAAACTCGGTGATCTGTGGTTTCAGCTTGCGCATCCCGTGGAGCAGCAGGATCGTGAAGAGCACGATAAGCAGACCGAGGGAAATACTGGTTGCGTTCATAAAAGCGACCTTTCTTGGCGAGCTCTGCATCGACCCCGGCCCGTCGCTACTTCGCGCAAGATCGCTGCAAGCGGCATGGGCATACCGCTCACTCGCTGAAAAGCCTAAGATGGGAGAACTTCAGATGGACTGGCTTAGGTCAGAAGACCTGAAAGAGGAGAAGAACGTAACCACCCCAATCGCTATTATAGCAAACGAGCGCCGGTTGCACTTTAGCGTCGCCAAGATGTTGGCGGCGCACCGCGAATCGGCATTCGAGTCCACCCTTTGAAACCTCCCCAATCCCTCTTGACAGCTTGATCTTGGCGGACTATTGTAGGCGATTGTAGGCGAATAAAAGGCGAATACGTTATGTCTTCCCTGCCCTTACTCCCTCTCCCCGGCAAGCCCAAGCTCATCGGCATCGCCCGTCTAGCCTCGGAGGGAGAGTCCCTCCGCGAAGGTCACAACGTCGAGTATTTCACCCTGCCGGCCAAGTCGCTGTTGAACCGCTGTGTCAGCAACCGCGCCATGCCCTTCACCTGGACTATCAATCCGTACCGTGGTTGCGAATTCGGATGCCGATACTGCTATGCCCGCTACACCCACGAGTTCATGGAAATGCGCGATGGCATGGAGTTCGAGCAGAAGATTTACGTCAAGCAGCATGCCGCCGGCTTGCTCCGCCACGAACTGCGCCGCGTCAAGCCCAAGGAAGCCATCGCGCTCGGCACCGCCACCGATCCCTACCAGCCTGCCGAACGCCGCTACGAAGTCACCCGTGGGATTCTGGAAGAGTTCGCCCGTCATCGCGGCTACGAGCTCGGCATCGTCACCAAGTCGAATCTCATCGTCCGCGACCTCGAGCTGCTGAAAGAAGTAGCGAAGGCGAATCGCCTTTCCGTCCACGTCACGGTCACGACTCTCAATGTCGAACTTGCGCGGATTCTCGAGCCCCGCGCACCACGCCCCGATCTGCGCCTCGATGCCGTGCGCGCCTTGAGCCAGGCGGGATTGCGCGCAGGCCTCAGTTGTTCGCCCGTAGTTCCCGGAATCACCGACTCGCCCAAGGATCTGGAAGGCTTAATCCGAGCGGCAGCCGAAGCCGGCGCGGATTACGTTTTCGCCAACCCACTTTTTCTGAAGCCGTGCTCGGCGGCCGTCTTCCTTCCCTTCCTCGAGCAAAACTTCCCGCATCTCGCCGAGAACTACCGCCAGCGCTATCAGAACCGCGCCTTCCTTCCGCCCGCCTACGCCAAGCGCCTGTCGCGCCTGATCGCGCACCTCCGCGAGAAATACAAGATCACTCGCGCCCGTCGCCCCGCCTATGCGACGAAGTGGCCGGTGCAGGCTTTCGACGAGCAGCTCAGTCTGTTCTGAAAGGCAGATTTCGTAATTTGGTAATTCAGCAATTGTGTAATTCTTGATGCGGAAGAGATTTATCAATTGTCCAATTACAAAATTACTCAATTACAAATTACCCAATTACTCAATCCTCTATAATCGCTGCTGACCCACATGGCCACCGCTTCCCCACCTGCCGGACAGCCCGCCGCAGAGCGAGTCACTTTTGGTGTGCGACTGCACCGATTCTGGCGGCGCGTCACCGAAGGTCTCGAGGTCAGCCAGCTCTGGTCGCAGTTCGAGTCCGAGGCCCGCACCAGCTATCGACTGTACTCCCGCGACGTCGAGGCGAAAACGCCCGAAGGCCTGACCCGGCGCGGCCGACGCCTGCATGTCATCAAGGAATTCTTCTGGGCAGTCTTCGAGAAGCTCTCGCCCGCGCGCCGTGTCTTGCTGCTCCTTGCCCTGCTTCTTCTGGTCATCCCGCACGGCGGATTCGAATATAGCGGCGAGGGCGGCAAAGTCTATGCCGTCGAATTCGATCTTCACTTCTGGGCGGCTCTGCTGCTTCTCCTGCTGCTGATGCTCGAAATCGCCGATCGCGTGGTCATGAAGCGCGATCTCCAGATCGCGCGCGAGATCCAGACTTGGCTTTTGCCCGGCGCCCCTCCTCAGATTCCGGGTTTGGTCGTCGCCTATGCTACGCGCCCCGCCAACACCGTTGCCGGCGACTACTATGACGTCTTCCCGCGCCCCGGCCGAACCAACGATGAGAACCGCGTGGTCCTCGCCGTGGCCGATGTCGCCGGCAAGAGCATCCCCGCCGCCATGCTCATGGCCACGTTTCAGGCCAGTCTCAAAACGCTTTCCACCGCGCAGGTCGCCCTGCCCGAGCTCACCTCCAACATGAACCGCTACGCCTGCACCAACAGCCAGGGCGGATTGCGTTTCACCACCGCCTTTCTCGCGGAATACGATCCCGTCCGCCGCACGCTTGACTACATCAACGCCGGCCACAACAATCCCATCTTGCGCCGCGCCAGCGGACAGATCGAGCGTCTGGACGTCGGCGGCCTTCCCTTCGGCATTCAGCCCGAAGTGAAATACGATTCCGCCACCGTCACGTTAGCGCCGGGCGACTGGCTGATCATCTTCACCGATGGATTAGTGGAGGCCGAGAACGCGCGCCAGGAAGAGTACGGTGAACCGCGCTTGCTGACTGCGATTGAAGCGGGAAAGACCCTCGAGCCCAGCGAAATGCTCAAGCGTCTCATGGCCGAACTCGATCTCTTCGTCGGCAACACCCCCCAGCACGACGACGTGACCTGCATGCTGCTGAAAGCCGAGAGCCTCTAGGGCCTGTCGGCTGTGTTGACTTCCGTGGAGCGCCGGCATCTTGCCGATTGTCGCGAGGGCATCTCGCCTTCGAAGGGGACCAAGAGGCCCCCACGACCGCCGCCGCGACGACGGCGATACTTGCCGGTATAACCGCACCGCACGTAAGTCATTGAGACTTGGTGTAAGTGATTGAGAGTTCGTGGAACGGCCATGGAAGGCTCAAGGACGAGCAATTTTGTCGAGGATGGGTTTTTTCCCTCGTCCGCGGCAGCGATCGTCGCTGCCAGAGCCGTTTCCGGCTCAGGAAAGGGCATTCCCGGCAACCCTCGGGACGCCGAAACCATCTTCAAGGAACCTTCCCTTTATACGTACAATACAGTACATCTATAATGTACTTATATCGTTGTACTTTAGCTTTCCATCGCTGCCGCGGATGAACAACATAAGGTTCCGCGAGTCCGTTGGGTTTGTGAATATTGGCCGGAATGCACCATCTGGCTCTCGTGACCAAACCAACTGCCGGGTTCGCAATCGTAGTTTCTTCTTCCGCAGCGAATACCGTCGCGTGTGTATAAAGCTGCGTGGGCGGTGTTCAGGCCTGCGCGATCCCGGGCCTCGGACCTGAAATGCGTCTTTGACAATTCCCGTTACTGCTCGCCGACTAAGCCGGAACATTCTACGCGGACCGGTTGCGGTGCGCGGTTGACGTACGCCTTTCGGCTTTCCCAGAATGGGAAGGGATCTCCGCTTTGCAAGCGCAAGCTGCTTCAGCGTTCTACAATAGTTAGGAGGCATACCTTGACATTAATTGTTAGTCAGAGCGGCACATTTTGCCATCACCATGTAGCCGAACTGCAAGGGAACAGTACTGAAGTTTGCTTTTCGATGAAAACAAAGCTCTTCCAGATCTCGCGCCAGCACCAAGGTAACTAGCGGCTTTGGTCAGGCAAGTGCAAATATCGTGACGACTGCGTCATTTGTGACCAGAATAAAATTCGAACGAAGAAAACGAGGAAAAATCGAGATGCGTAAACAAAAGGGTTTCTCACTGATCGAACTGCTGATCGTGGTGGCCATCATCCTGATCATTGCAGCGATCGCCATTCCGAACTTGCTGCGCGCTAGGATTTCCGCCAATGAGGCTTCGGCGGTTGGCTCGGTGCGCACGCTTGTAACGACCGAAGTGCAGTATGCCACGACCTACGGCACCGGCTTCGCCGCTGCGTTAGCCAACCTGGGTGGCGGCGCGGGCTGCGTGGCCGCCGCTGCAACTGCCTGTTTAATTGACCCTCAGCTGTCAACCGGAACCAAGAGCGGCTTCACCTTCCTAGCCGTACCCAACACTGGTGCCGGCACCGCGGTTTCGCCTTTCGCGGGCGTCGAGATTAACGCCACCCCGATTAGCGCCAGCACCGGTTCGCGTGCTTTCTGCGCAGATCAAAGCGGCGTCATTCACTTCCAAGTCGGTGTCGCTGCAATCGGTACCGGTTTGGGAACGTGTGCTGCATTACCCGCTGCTCAGGTCCTCCAGTAGCTTTGGTTTATTTCACCAAAAAGGGGGGGCCCGGCTCTCCCTTTTTTCTGAAGAAAACGAGGAAAAATCGAGATGCGTAAACAAAAGGGTTTCTCACTGATCGAGCTGCTGATCGTGGTGGCCATCATCCTGATCATTGCTGCGATCGCCATTCCGAACTTGCTGCGCGCTAGGATTTCCGCCAATGAGGCTTCGGCGGTTGGCTCGGTGCGCACGCTTGTAACGACCGAAGTGCAGTATGCCACGACCTACGGCACCGGCTTCGCCGCTGCGTTAGCCAACCTGGGTGGCGGCGCGGGCTGCGTGGCCGCCGCTGCAACTGCCTGTTTAATTGACCCTCAGTTGTCAACCGGAACCAAGAGCGGCTTCACCTTCCTAGCCGTACCCAACACTGGTGCCGGCACCGCGGTTTCGCCTTTCGTGGGCGTCGAGATTAACGCCACCCCGGTTGGCGCCAGCACCGGTTCGCGTGCTTTCTGCGCAGATCAAACCGGCGTCATTCACTTCCGAATCGGTGTCGCTGCAATCGGTACCGGTTTGGGAACGTGTGCTGCATTACCCGCTGCTCAGGTCCTCCAGTAGCTTTGGCTTATTTCACCAAAAAGGGGAAGCCCCAGCTCTCCCTTTTTTCTTCGAACGAAGAAAACGAGGAAAAATCGAGATGCGTAAACAAAAGGGTTTCTCACTGATCGAACTGCTGATCGTGGTGGCCATCATCCTGATCATTGCAGCGATCGCCATTCCGAACTTGCTGCGCGCTAGGATTTCCGCCAATGAGGCTTCGGCGGTTGGCTCGGTGCGCACGCTTGTAACGACCGAAGTGCAGTATGCCACGACCTACGGCACCGGCTTCGCCGCTGCGTTAGCCAACCTGGGTGGCGGCGCGGGCTGCGTGGCCGCCGCTGCAACTGCCTGTTTAATTGACCCTCAGCTGTCAACCGGAACCAAGAGCGGCTTCACCTTCCTAGCCGTACCCAACACTGGTGCCGGCACCGCGGTTTCGCCTTTCGTGGGCGTCGAGATTAACGCCACCCCGGTTGGCGCCAGCACCGGTTCGCGTGCTTTCTGCGCAGATCAAAGCGGCGTCATTCACTTCCAAGTCGGTGTCGCTGCAATCGGTACCGGTTTGGGAACGTGTGCTGCATTACCCGCTGCTCAGGTCCTCCAGTAGCTTTGGTTTATTTCACCAAAAAAGGGGGGCCCCGGCTCTCCCTTTTTTCTCGCCCGTGAAAGCGAATCTCATGCTCACCCAATGATTGCGTTCAGACAATAACTGGCATTCTTGCTTCGCTCCCGGCTCCCACTCGGTGGGCAAAGCCAACCTCTGAGATAAATGACGATTTCTCTCAGACAATGCACGTGACATGATCGTGAAGTATCCTCCGATTCATTCAGTGGACTAGTCACCGAAGTAACGCCGATAGCCACCCAGCACATCTCATCAACCACCATCGGCAGTGGCCCTTCACTTGCAACGTTCACACCGAGTGATCGGATCGTGATAAGGCCAGAAGCAGCAAACTTTAGACGAACATGCGTAACCGGCAAGGATTCTCGATTATCGAACTGCTGATCGTAGTCGCGATCATCCTCGTTATTGCGGCCATCGCGATTCCTAACCTTCTCAAGGCCAGAATTTCGGCAAATGAGGCTTCGGCTGTAAGCTCGCTTCGGCAGATCAAGACCGCGGAAACGGCATACTATACTGCATACGCGAACACTGGATATGCGGCTGCGTTGGTCAACCTCGGCTGCAATGGACCTTGCCCGAATCCACTCACATCAGCACAGTCGGGCTTCCTCGATGACTCGCTGGCGCTTGCTTCTGGAGGTGCTCCCAGGAGCGGGTACACCTTCGCAGCCACCGGGATTGCTGTCAGTGGAGTCAATGACGAATTCGTGGTCGGCGCTGTACCAATCCATGTGGGGGCAACTGGCGGCCGTGATTTCTGCTCAACTTCGCAAGGAAATATTCTGTTTCAAACTTCAACCGGGAGCCCGCCGGTCACAGCGGCCGCTAATTGTCAGGCCTTTCCCATGGTCCTGCAATGAGGAGCGATTTTTCGGCTAGGTACTCGGGGAGGGTACGTAGCCTGAAAAAGGGCCGAGACGCGAGTCTTGGCCTTTTACTTTGGTAATGTAGGGCATGCGCGCCTTCCCGCGTTTTTCGGTGTTTTGCATATAATTTTTCTTGCGAGGCGGAATTCATCTGGTTCGTATCATGGCAGCGATTGAAATCCTCGGACTCGAAAAAACTTACATGGTCGGCTTCTGGCGCAAGCGGCCTAAGCGCGCCCTGCACCCTCTTCATCTGACGATAGAAGAGGGCGAGATCTTCGGCTTTCTCGGGCCGAACGGCGCTGGCAAGACAACAACGCTGAAGCTGCTCATGGGCCTAATATTCCCATCCGGCGGATCAGCGCGGATTCTGGGCCATGAATGGACAGACCCCGAAGTCAAAGCACAAATTGGCTTCCTCCCCGAGCAGCCGTACTTCTACGACTACCTGACGGCCCATGAGCTTCTGAACTATTACGGGCAGCTCTCTGGAGTTGCCGCGAAAGAACGCAAGCGGCGAGTCGAGGCGGTTTTGCAGCGCGTCGGACTTACGGATGTGAAGGGCGTGCAGCTCCGCAAGTTTTCCAAAGGCATGTTGCAGCGAGCAGGGATCGCGCAAGCTATTTTGCACGACCCAAGGCTGGTGTTCTTCGACGAACCGATGTCGGGGCTCGATCCCATGGGACGGCGTGAAGTCCGCGACCTGATGGAGCAACTCAAGCAGGCAGGCAAGACGGTTTTCTTTTCAACGCACATTCTGTCGGACGCGGAAGCGCTGTGCGACCGCGTTGCGATTATTCACAAGGGAGAACTACGCAGCGTAGGCGCTGTTGCGGACCTGACCTCAAGCATTCAGGGCAAGGTCGAAGTGATCTGGCAAGGCACACTAGTACCAACTTCGCTCAAAGCGCTGGGCGCGGAGTGCCACGTCACCGGAGATACAACACGCGCTGTTCTTCAGGAAAGCCAACAGGATGCGGCCATCGATGCACTGCGCCGGGAACGAATCCGGTTGATCGCCATCACGCCGTTGCGCACGTCCCTCGAAACCTACTTTGTGGAAAAGCTCCGTGGCGCCGAAACCACGGCTGGGAGGACGGCATGAGCGCCCCTATCGTTCACATCGCGTCCAACACTTTTCGCGAAGCCGTGCGCGACCGGGTTCTCTATAACCTGATCGCCTTCGCGATGCTGCTTTCGGGTGCAGCCATTTTCGTCGGCCAGATTTCCATCGACATTGAGCGCCTGGTCGTCATCAACCTCGGGCTCACGGCAGTCTCTCTTTTCGGCATCGTCATCGCCATCTTCATCGGGATCGGCCTGGTCTCGAAAGAAATCGAGAAGCGCACACTCTATACCGTACTTTCGCGCCCCGTCCGCCGCTGGGAGTTCATTGTCGGCAAGTTTTTGGGCCTGGCCGGAACGCTGATCGTAAACACGTTCTTCATGGCCATCGGAGTCTTCGGCGCGCTACTCTACGTCGCTCACAAGTTCTCCGCGCCCGACGCGCTGATCCTGGTAGCGCTTTATTTCATCGTCCTCGAATTCCTCATCATTTGTTCGCTGGCATTGTTGTTCTCGTCGTTCTCTTCGCCGCTGCTTTCCGCCGTCTTCGCGTTCTCACTGTTCGTGATCGGCAGCTTCGCCGACGACCTTCGGGGATTCGCCACCCTGACTCACGGCGTCACCCGATGGTTCGCCATGGCCGCGGCTTATCTGGTGCCCAACTTCTCGGCACTCAATGTGATCAGCGCGGTCGCGCATCAGCAACCGCTCGCGTCGCAGCTTATCCTGCAGAACACGTTGTATGCCGTGTTCTATACCGTGATGGCCCTGAGCGGCGCAGTCCTGATCTTCGAGCGCAGGAACCTGAAATGATTTCGCGGGTTCCAGACCGGAGTTTCCGTGAGATGACCGCCCCGCAACGCACCACCGTCATCGCCGCCGGGTGCCTGGCCGTCTCGATGGTCGCCTGCATTCTTCTGCTGCGTCACATCGACCAAATCCGTCCCCATGCACCCCTCGACGATGCTCTGTACATCAATTCACCGAAGATGGTGAAGCGCGCCAGTCTGGGCTTCGACGGCATGATGGCCTGCATCTATTGGACGCGAACCGTTCAGTACTTCGGCTACCGACTTCACAACCGTGAACACAGTTACAACGAACTAGCGCCCTTGCTGGAGATCACCACTGCGCTCGATCCGCATCTGTTTCCCGCGTACGAGTTCGGCGCCAGTTTTCTCGCGCCCGCTCCGCCCAACGGCGCCGGCGAACCCGCCCGCGCCATTGAACTGATGGAGTACGGGATCCAGCACAATCCCGACAATTGGCGGCTCTACTACGACCTCGGCTTCGTTTACTACACCGAACTCAAGGACTACAAGACAGCCTCCCAGGTCTTCGCACAGGGCTCGGAGGTCCCCAACGCACATCCCTTCTTGAAAGCCTTGGCCGCTCAGATGGCCGAACACGCCGGCGACTTCGCCACCGCACGTCTGCTGTGGAGCGTCACCTACGATTCCAGCCACGACTCTTACATTCGCCAGAATGCTCTCGAACATCTGCGCGCGATTCGGGTAGACGAAGACGTCACCAACTTGCAATCCGCCGTTACCAGGTTCGGCGAGCGCACTGGGCGTCTCCCTGCCAGCATGTCGGAACTCGCTGCCGCCGAACATCTGCCCGGCATCCCCGTCGATCCGGACGGCCATCCCTACAAGCTCACTCCTAAAGGCCGTGTCCTGGTCGAGAATCCGGACGATTTCAACTTCCTCACCCAGGGCCTGCCTCCCGGATACAAACCTCCCGCGTTGCCCAAATACCACACTCATAGCTAACAGTCCGCGGGTTGGCTTTGACCACGACGACGCGGTACCCCGTATCATGTCTAAAACGCTTCTCATTTTTTTCTCATGGATTTGCCTTCGGAAATCAGCGTGCTGCAAACCGCGTGGCGATGGTGGACTTACGCCGCCTCGTACGAGGGATACTGGGCCGCGACCCGTCGCCTTCTAGGGGTTCTGTGGGAGTACGTGCACGATTCCACTCCAGCGCGTCTGCGCCAACGTTATGGCGATGCCGACTACGACTGGGATTATCGCGTAAACACGACCAGCGGCGCTGTGGGATGGCGCGATCGACTGCTGGGCATGTTTCATTCCGCGTACCAGCCAACTGAGCCGGCAGCGTTTCACGATATGCTGGATGTCCTCCAGCAGTCGCCTAGCCCCGACCAGACAGCTCTCAACTTTCGCGAGTTCACCTTCGTCGACCTTGGTTCCGGCAAGGGACGCACGCTCCTGATGGCGTCCGACTATCCTTTCCGCCGCATCGTAGGCGTGGAGCTTCTCCCTTCTCTGCACCAAATCGCGCAGCAGAACCTGCGTCAGTACAAGAACGAATCGCAGAAATGTTTCGCGATTGAATCGATCTGCGCCGATGCCACCGCCTTCTCTTTTCCCGATCAACCACTCGTGATTTATCTCTTCAATCCCTTCCCGGAGTCGGGAATGCGCCAGGTGTTTGCGAACCTGGAACAATCTCTGCATATTCATCCCAGACCGGTGTACGTGCTCTATCACAATCCGCTGCTGGAGCACGTGCTGAGCGAGCGAGCGCTGCTAAGAAAGATCGCCGGAACGCACCAGTACTCAATGTTCAGCAATCGAAATGGTTAGGCCCATTGCCCGCGCCCTGGGCAAGGTCCAGAGGTGATGGGAACCCGGCCTCCATCGCCCGCATAACCCACAGGCCGGAACCGAGAGCGGTTCATTGTGGATTTCAAAACCCCCGAGGAAATGACAAGTCCTGTGGCACGGCTTACAATCGCCGTAGGAGCCCTCCCGTAGGAGCTTGCCCCGTGTTTCCCTCCCGAGAGCGCGTGAGGGTGCTGACATAGTTGGGCGAGTACCCGGTGAAAAATTATCGAGATGCGAGTCCGTTTACTTCGCCTTGCTATCGTGCTGTCTGTGACGGCGACTCTACTGTCGGCTGCCGGTTTTGCGGTTGACGTCAAGACGCTGGCGGCGGCGGTGGACGCACATTACAACCATCTGCGCTCGCTCCAGGCGGAGTTTACCGAGGTATATCGCGGCTCGGGGATGGAACGGACCGAGTCGGGGACGCTGTGGCTGAAAAAACCCGGCAAGATGCGTTGGGAGTACCGTTCTCCCAAAGACAAGCTGTTTGTCAGCGATGGGAAAGACGCGTGGTTTTATGTCCCGGACGACCGGCAGGCGCGGAAGACTTCGGCAAAGAAGCTGGAGGATGTACGCTCTCCGCTGGCATTCTTGCTGGGTAAAACCAAGCTGGAGAAAGAGTTGAAAGGATTATCTCTAGCTCCAGATGTAGAGCCGCTGCAGTCGGGGAACGTGGTTCTGCGCGGCGTGCCGCAGGCCCTGGCAGATCGCGTGAGCGAGATTCTGCTGGAGATTACGCCAGACCACCAGATTGCGCGGATTGTCATCCAGGAAGTGGATGGGGCGGTCACGGAGTACCGCTTTGGCGAGATGAAGGAGGACGTGGCCATCGGAGATATACGGTTCCAGTTCAAGCCTCCGGTGGGAACGGAAACGGTGGAGGGAGGACTGGGGCCTTAGGGTCCGGCAGGAAGCGCCTCGCTAGGCGAGCTTGGTTACTTGCGTACTGGCAGGGGCGGTTTTGAGCGTGGTCGGCGGCTTAGAATGGTAACTGGGAATGTTAGACTGAGCGGTAGGGAGTTCGTCCGAAAAAATAGCGGAAAAGTCGGCAAATGGCGGAATTTGTAGTAAAAATCGCGGACGATCGCGGACGGGTCCAGCAGCATATCGAGCATGGATACTCGGAAGCCGAAGTGCGCGACCGCTTCTCGCAGCAGGGGTATCTCGTCTACTGGGTCAAGCCCCAGGGAGTGTTTACCTCTGGAGTTTCGCTGCGGCGCCGGCGGAAGCTGAAGCAGGACACGTTTCTGGTGTTCAACCAGCAGTTCCTCACGCTGATCCGGGCCGGGCTGCCCATCCTGAACTCGCTCGAACTGCTGATCAAGCGGCAGAAGGACGGGCAACTGCGGCAGATTCTGGAGAACGTGCGGGAACGCGTCAAGGGCGGAGAGTTGCTATCCGAGGCTTTCGCGGCCCAGGGGATCGTTCCCAAAATCTACACCACGACGTTAATGGCGGGAGAGAAGAGCGGCAACATCGACGAGGTGCTGACGCGCTACATCAGCTTCCAACGGCTGGCGATGACGTTCCGCAAGAAGCTGTTCGTGTCGCTGATTTATCCCACGCTGCTGGTCACCGTGGTGATGATCATGGTGACGTTCCTGTTTACGTACGTTGTGCCCAAGTTTGCGGACCTGTTCAACAGTTTAGATGCGAAGCTTCCGGCGATCACGTTGTTCATGCTTGCGGTCGGGCAGAACGCTCAGAAATATGCTCCGTTTGTGTTTGTCGGGCTGGTGGTCCTCGGATTTGTGCTGTGGCGATGGAAGGATACCGATCGCGGCGCGGATCGCATTGACCGGATGGTGTTGAGCTTGCCGCTGCTGGGCGATATCCGGTTGAAACACCAGGTAGCGAGTTTTTCACGGATGCTTTCCACGCTGCTGCAGGGCGGGCTGCCGCTGGTGCCCGCGATGGAAACGGCGGGCTCTTCCATGAGCAGTCGGCGCATCTTAAAGGGTGTGATGCGGGCCGGCACTCGAGTGCGCGAGGGACAGGGGCTCGCCCCCAGCCTGGAGGAGCAGGAGATTTTTCCGGAACTGGCGGTGGAAATGATTGAAGTGGGCGAATCTACCGGGGCACTGCCGGCCATGCTGAATTCGGTGGCGGAATTTTACGAGGAAGATGTACAAACGGCGCTGGGCGCGTCGATGGCTCTGATTGAACCTGTCATCCTGATCATCATGGCGATTTTCGTGGGCGGAGTGCTGATCTCGCTGTATTTGCCGATCTTCACTCTGGGCGTGCACTGAGGGCGGGAAAAAGCAGATTCCTCCCTTCGGTCGGAATGACAAGGTTTTCGCGACGTGTACGCAGGTAACGAATGGCAACAGCCGATAAAAAATCGTTGTTCGTGAATGGCGGGAATGGCGGGCCAATCAGCCCCACCGGCAATCCCGCTACCGACCTGGAGCGCGCGCAGGACGTGGCGCGACGCTACCGCTGCGAATTCGTAGATCTAAGCGGTTTCGAACTGCATCACGAACTGTTCAAGAAGATTCCAGTCGAGTTGATGTTCCGCTACAACTTTGTGCCGCTTGAAGAGACCCCTGACGGCAAGCTCGCCATCGCCATCGCCGATCCCAGCCAACTGATGATGATCGACGAGATCAGCCTGCTTTTGAAGCAGCGCATTATCACCAAGGTTTCGACGCTGAAGCAGATCTCGGACATTCTCAAGAAGACCGAGCAGTCGCAGCGCGTGCTCGAGGAAGCCAGCGAAGGCTTCCAGATTATTCGCGAAGATGAGAATACTGGCGCCGAAGAAACGCTGTCCATCGACAAGCTGACGGCGACGGGCGACACCAGCCCAATTATCCGGCTGGTCGATACCACCATTTTCACCGCGCTGCAGCGGCGCGCTTCCGATATTCACATTGAGACCCGCGACGACTCCGTGGTCATCAAGTTCCGCATTGACGGCGTGCTCACGCAGGCCATGCCGCCCATTGGCAAAGAGCACCACTCCACCGTGATTTCGCGTATCAAGGTCATGAGCGAGCTCGATATTTCCGAGCGGCGCGTGCCCCAGGACGGGCGCTTCCGCGTGAAATACAACGGGCGCGCCATCGACTTCCGGGTTTCGATCATGCCGTCGATTCACGGCGAAGATGCGGTGTTGCGCGTGCTCGATAAAGAGTCGATGAGCGAGAAGTTTCGCACTCTAACTCTCGACGTAGTCGGGTTCGACGAAGAGGACCTGCGCAAGTTCCGGCGTTACATCAAAGAGCCGTACGGCATGGTGCTGGTCACGGGGCCTACCGGCAGCGGCAAGACGACTACGCTTTACGCGGCCGTCAACGAGATCAAGACCGACGAAGACAAGATCATCACCATTGAAGATCCGGTGGAATACCAGCTTCGCGGCATCACGCAGATTCCGGTAAACGAGAAAAAAGGACTGACGTTCGCGCGCGGACTGCGTTCGATTTTGCGCCACGACCCGGACAAAATCATGGTCGGCGAAATCCGCGACACGGAGACGGCGCAGATCGCCATCCAGTCGGCGCTGACCGGACACCTGGTGTTCACCACGGTTCACGCCAACAACGTGGTCGACGTGATCGGGCGCTTCCTGAACATGGGCGTAGAGCCCTACAACTTTGTTTCGGCTTTGAATTGCATTCTGGCGCAGCGCCTGGTGCGTTTGATCTGCGAGTCGTGCCGCACCGAAGTGCATTATGCGCCCGACGTTCTGGAAGCCAGTGGGCTCGATCCCGAGCAGTGGGGCAAAGTTCCGCTTTATGAAGGGCCGGGGTGCATTGAGTGCGCGGGCACGGGATTCCGCGGGCGAACCGCGATTCACGAACTGCTGGATTTGAGCGACCGCGTGCGCGAGATGATTCTCGCCAAGAAGCCGACTTCGGAGATCCGCCGCGCCGCCCGGGACGAGGGCATGCGCTTCCTGCGCGAGTCGGCGCTGGACAAGGTCCGGCTGGGCATGACCACGCTGAAAGAGATCAATAAGGTCACCTTCATCGAAGCCATGCGGTAACGAATTCCGAACGATTGAGTGGCAAGCCAAGGGGCCATGAGCCGCGCGTAAGACGTGGCATGGGTCGTGGGCTGAGTGCCCTTCCAGCTATTGCATTTGTTAGTGATTCGAGTTCTGATTTACAAAAGAATTTTTCTCAAGGGCGTGTCCGGGAAATGAGTTCAACTTCAAACACACCAAAGCCTAAGCTGGCCTGCGAAATTGCAGCAGACCGCGTGCTGGCCGGGCGTTTTGCCGACAACGGAAGCGGCCTGGAAGCGTCCGCGGCGCGTGAACTGGCGCCGGGAAGCGTGATCCCCGACCTGGTGGAAAATAATCTGCGCCAGCGAGCCGCGGTGCGCGCCGGGATCGAAGCGGCGTTGGGTTCCGTTTCCGGACGCTCCAAGGATGTGATTGCAATCGTGCCCGATGCCGCCGTACGCGTGATGCTGGTGGAATTCGATACTCTACCCTCCGATCAGAAAGAGGCCCTCGCAGTGGTGCGGTTTCGGCTCAAGAAGTCCCTGCCGTTTGACGTGGACAAGGCGAAGGTTTCCTACCACGCGCAGAAGGTCAACGATGAGGTGCGGGTTGTCGCAGCCGTAGCGATGGCGAGCGTAATCGATGACTACGAGGCCGCGTTTCGCGATGCCGGATTCGATCCCGGCGTCGTGCTGCCGTCCACGCTGGCGGCGCTGGGCGCTGCGGACGCCAAGCGGCCGACACTGGTGATCAAGGTGGATGCACACACAACCAGTATTGCGATCTTGAATGAAGATCAGTTGCAACTGTTCCGCACGCTCGAAAATACGCGCGGGGTCACTATCACCGGTGAGCAACTGGCGGAGGAAGTCTATCCGTCCGTCGTTTTCTTTCAGGACACGTACCGCCTGAACATCGAGCGAATTTACATTGCAGGACTGCCGGAGTCAGGCGGAGCAGCGCCTGCGCTGCGTGCGCAGACCGGAGCCGAAGTGCAGGAACTTGTGGCTTCTTCGCAACTGGGGGCGTCCGCCGGCGGTTCTGTGCCGCGCTGGAGAATGGCAGGAGTGGTGGGAGCACTGATCTCTTAATCATGCGTCTCGATATCAATCTCGCGAGCCAGCCCTACGAAGATGCGCGGCAGTTCTGGATGCGCTGGGGCACGGCGGTGGGCGCGGTGGGACTGCTCACGCTGGTGCTTCTGGCGCTCGATGTCACGGGATGGGTGAATGCCCGGCGGGATCGGGCGGCGATCGCACAGAAACGCGCGATGATTGCCGATCGCGACCAACTGCGCGCCAACGCCGAGAGAATCCTCGCCCTTCCCGAAAACCGAAGCACCCGTGATCAGTCGCAGTTCTTGAACGAGCTGATCGAGCGCAAGGCGTTCTCGTGGACGCGGGTGCTGGAAAATCTGGAAAAGGTCATGCCGCCGCGAGTGCACGTGATCTCCATCAATCCGCAACTGGATGAGGACAATCAGCTCGGGCTGAGGATGACGGTGGCAGGCGATTCGCGGGATCGGGCCATCGAACTGGCGCGCCGCATGGAGGAATCCCGCCGCTTCTCGCAGACCAATATCATTGCCGAGAGCGCAAGAACTTCCTCCGTCGGTGACACCGAGCAGTTTGAAATCGTCGCGACTTACATTCCTGAGCCGCGGGCGACTGACGCCGTGTCTCCGAAGACGAACACGAAACCGAAGACGGAAGCAAAACCGAAGACACAAGCGCCGAAAGGGGTTAAGCACTAATGCCGGACCTGCGGCGAACCCGGAAGAACCTGAAAACCGCACTGGCGATCATGGCGGGCGTGGCTCTGCTGGCGGCCGTGGTGTACTTTTCGCCGCTGGTCGGTTCGGCGGAATCGCGCCGCCAGGAAATGGATCTGCTTCAGACCGAGCTAACTACCAAAACGCGCCAGGTGGCGCCGCTGAAAGATCTGCCCCAGAAGGTCGTGGTGGCAAGACATCAGATCACCGATTTCTACAAGACGCGCTTCCCTTCCCAGAACTCGCAGATTCTGACCGAGCTCGGCAAGCTCACTGCGGCAAACGGTGTGACGATCGAACACGTAACCTACAATATGAAGGAAGCAGAAGAGGGCGGGCTGCAACCAGTGGAGATGGAAGCGGCCCTTGCGGGCAACTACACGTCGCTGGCGCGGTTTATCAACGCGCTGGAACGGGACGAGATGTTTTTCATCATCAACAGCGTGACTCTGGGTGGCCTGCCGCAGGGGCCGGTCAACCTAACCATGAAGTTGGAGACATATCTGAAGGTGGGAACGTAGTGCACCTGGGACTCGAAAACAAGAACAAGACGACCTGGGCAGCCGTGCTGGTTGTTGTGGCGCTGCTCGCCGTGGCGTACGAGTTCATCCCGATGTTTACGGAATCGTCGACGCCGGCTTCGAGCGCGCAGGCAGCGGCTCCCGTGGCGACGCGTGCCGCGGCGCGTCCCGGAAGGAAGCCGGGGAAGAGGCCGCGCGTGGAAAATCTTGATCCGACACTAAGGCTGGACTTGCTGGCCACGAGTGAACAGACTCAGTACGAAGGCAGCGGACGAAACATTTTTGTGTCGCAGGCGGAAGCGGTGGTCATTCCTCATCCAGATTCTTCCCCGGTGACGGACCCGCAGCAAGCGGTCGGATACCAGACGCCTGCGCCTCCACAGCCTCCCGCCATCCCGCTGAAGTTTTATGGCTTCGCCAGCCGGGCCGGGGAGCCGAAGAAGATATTCCTGAAGCTGGGCGAGGATGTGTTCGTGGCGGGTGAAGGCGAGATCGTGGACCGGCGATATAAGGTGATCCACATTTCGCCCACGTCGGTTCAGATTCAGGACGTAGTGAACAGCGGTCCGCCGCAGAACATCCCGCTGACGCAGGGGTGAACGGATTTGGCAATTGGGTAATCGGGGAATTTGAAACTTTTGGACAATTTTCCATTACTCAATTACGCAATTCCTCAATTTTTCCGATGACTTTGCATTCCCAGATGCGGCGCATGCGACAGAGTGAGGACGGCTACGTCATGCTAACCCTGCTTCTGGCCATGGCGCTGCTGGTCATCTTCGCAGCCGCAATCGTACCCTCGATTACATTTGACATCAGGCGCGATCGCGAAGAGGAAATGATTCATCGCGGCGTGCAGTATTCGCGGGCGATCCGCGCTTACTACAAAAAATTCGGGCGCTATCCGACAAAGATTGAGGATCTGGAAAGCGCCAACAACCAGCGCTTCCTGCGCAAACGCTATAAAGATCCCCTGAATTGTAAGAACTCGAAGTGCGCGGATTTCAAGCTTCTGCACTTCGGCGAAGTCCAACTGACGCTCAGCGGAATCGGAGGCGGAAGCATTCCCGGCGCAAACGCGATCGGGACGAACGGCGGATTGAGCGGAGGATCCGCAGGCTCCGGAGGATTTTCGCAGCCTTCCACCGTCGGCGCGAACAGCGGGTTTGGGGCGAATTCCAATTCGTCGGGTCAGAATCAGCAGACGGCCAGCAATCCGCAGACGGGGCCCGATACGTCGCAGTCGGGATCGCAGCCGTCTTCGGATGGGTCAGGAACAAATCCGTCAGGAACCGGGAATTCCGCAAGCAATCCGCTTGGTTCTGGCCAAATCATCGGCGGCCCGATCGTGGGAGTTGCCAGCCTCAGCAAGGACAATACGATCCGCGAGTTCAATCACAAGAAGAAGTATAAGGACTGGGTGTTTGTTTACGACCCGGCCATGGACCGCGGCGGCATAATCACGACTCCCTACCAACCCCAACTGCAGGGATTCGGGCAGCAGGGCATCCAGAACCTCAATGGGCAGAGCGGCAGCAGCGGCGCCTTCGGCACGGGCACATCGCCTTCGGGGATGCAAAACAATCCGAACACGCCAGCTACTGGAGGGCTTGGGACGCCGAATCCACCCAGCAATCCTCCGCCGCAGCAGCAGTAGCAGTAGCAGTAGCAGTAGCGCCTGAAGGCAACATCGCCCCAACAAGAAAACGGCCTCATCGCAAGCGATGAGGCCGTTCGTTTTCCCGAGATGATTCTTACAGAATTTTCGTCGTAAGCTTACACGTTGAAGGAAGATCCGCAGCCGCAGGTGCTTTTCACGTTCGGATTTTCGAACTTGAAGCCCGCGCCTTCGAGTGTCTCGACGTAGTCGACAATGCAGCCATTGAGATACATGACTGAAGTTGCATCGACGAACACCTTGAGTCCGTCCATTTCGAAAGTCTTGTCCATCATTCCGGCGCCATTTTCAAATTGCATCGAATAGGAGAACCCGGAGCATCCGCCACCTACGACTCCGATGCGCAAGCCGGAGGGAACGGGGTTCTGCTGGCCCATGATGTCTTTCACCTTGGCAACAGCATTAGGGGTGAGGGTAACAGGCGCGGTCTTCTTGGTCACTTCAGGGACGGTTGTGGTGGCCATTCGTATCTCCTTGGCTTTAAAGCTGTTCGATTATAGCAGATGTCGTTTCCGCCGGACATAGCGCTCTGCACCAGTCTAAGGAAACTACCTTGCTCGTTGGATGCGGCCCGAGGTCTGAAAGTCGCATTCTTCCCGCTTCCGTAACAGGTTCCGAACAAAGGGATTTATTCGCCGCAGAGCCTCGCCAACAGGGCTATAATTATTACCGTTAGGCCTTCCCCGGGACTGAATGCGGGGTTCTGCGCGCCCCGCTCACGAAGTGGAAAGCCGCTGCACTTGGGTTGGAACCTGCCGAGGTGGCTTATGACGCTGACGATAGTGACGGTTGTATTCGGAATTTTCGCCGTTGGTCTGATCGTCCTCCTGATTTACAAGAGCACTCTCACCATGCACGAGGATGAGCAGTTGTTTCTGGATGACGCGAATTCGCACATGCAGGAAGAGCAGACGGAACTGTTGACCAAAGTCAACCGGCTTACAATTCCGGTTCGCGTGTTCAGCATCGGTTCCGGAGTATTTCTGCTGGTGCTCGTAGCGATGCTGATCTACCAAAAGCTGAACGAAGTACAATAGCGTCATTTTGCGGGGAGTTGCGCCGTTCGGCTGGCTTCCGGGCGCAGGGCAATGCGAGGCGGCCGCAAGGCTCCGTCGCGGTCGAGCGTTTTCCTGTCCGCGCAGCATGCTTTGCTGAGACTTGGTGTTCTTACGCGGTGGCCTCTCGGTCTGAGCCCAGGGCGCAACCCCGGTATTTCGCCGCAGCTTGAATGGCAGGTCAGGATCGCCGAGGCGACCATCGCGCGTGGTTTCCCGTAAAAGAAAGCATTTCGCCGATCGACACCAAACCCTTGCCCAGCTTTGCGAATCCCGCCGTTATCCCCAATTAAGAAAGTCCCCAATCAGGCTACAAAACGGACAGGGCGTGCTGGGCCACTACCTTGACCTCATAACGCGAAACTATCCGAGTACCTGGAGTAATTACCAGCGCTTAATGACAAAAACGGTCTTGTCGTCGATGCGGTCCTTTTCGCTAACCTGCTGCAGGTACTCGTCCTGCCTAACCGCGTGTTCCAGAATCGCATTGCAAATCCCTTTTGCCGGCTCATCTTTGTGCTCACGGATCACTTGTTCAATCTGCAGCCGGTCCTGCTCATCGCTGCCATCGTAAACCCCATCTGTATAAAGGAAGAGGATGTCACCAGAACTCATGAGTGTGATTTCTGCCATATCCGAGGAGTTCATTTTCCGTGTCCTGAGCGCCATCGAGAGGTACTTGTTCCGGTCAGGATAGTCCTCGGGAATTTCCAGTCCGAGCGCAAGGAACTGCACCATGCGAGCCTTATCTATATCCATGAACTTTTCGTATTCTGCAGAGAATACCAGAGGTGGTGGGTGGCCGAAATTTACAAAACGGAAATATCCACCGGGACGTATCTCCCCGTAGAGCATAGTCGCGATTTCGCGGGAATTGTCATTCTTATCCCGTCCCAAGGCGTTCCTCGCGGTGACGGACTGTGCGAGCCGAAGATTAACCTTCTCGAAGAGATCGGGTGTTGTCTTTCCGTTCCGATCCAACTCGGCAAGCATGAGTGCATGAAAAGTGTCGTGTACGGTTGACGCAATTTTTGCCGAGATGATCCCGTGCCCCTGAGCATCGACCAATAGCACTCCCGCAGTCGTGTAGAGTTCTTGCAGATTTTCGGCGATTCTCAGTTGCTCTGAGCTTTTGGCCCTTCTGTACCCGGCGGCAGCACCAGAGTCGTAGTCCGGCTTAGACTTCAACCACTGGACATGCTCGTCCACCGAGTTTCGCGGAGTCTGGCCTTTGGGAAGAGGCTCCAGGTACAGCTTCGACCGCTTGAGGGCACCTGCGATGCGAGCGTCAATGTTGTAACGCTGCTGAAAGTTGATGTACTCAAAAAGATCGCCCCCCACGCTTCCCGCGGGAATGGAATTGCCATACATATCGATGCCGGCCAGTTGGGGAATCACACCCTCCACGGGCATCAATCTCTTGCGAAAGTACTCGTCAATGCTGGGTTCTACCGGCGTCGCCATAACACGGATCCATCCTGTACTGCCTTTACCCTTCGTGCTTCCTAGAGTCGACAATCGGACATAAGTGAATTATACGGAAGCCTGCCCCGTGGCCCAGGACAGCCCGCCTGCGGGAATTGGCGTCATTTCCAACGGAACGCGGGCGTGCCCGGATTGTTGCAAACAGGCGTCGCTCACGGTCTGGTCAATGAGCATTATTGATTTTGCGACAGTCACGAATACTTGTTTTCACGAAGTTGCGCAATAAGGACGAGCATCCTGATGCGGTTTGTGCCGGGTACGCGTATGGGTGAAAGTAATAGACCCAACGTCAAATCAGACCCTTTGTCTCACGTGCTTCTGAAGCGGCGTATGTGCGACTCTTTTTTCGTTTGCACGAAAACTAGGGCGCGGCGCAAAGATCGTTGGAGAGCAACGAGCCGCGGTGGGCACAGGTTAAGCGCGAGAACAATGCGGAATGACGACGCCCTCATGCTAGTCTAAGAATTAAGCGGGGCTGGCGGAACTGGCAGACGCGCTGGCCTTAGGAGCCAGTGGCCGCAAGGCCGTGCAGGTTCAAGTCCTGTGCCCCGCACCATATTCTCTTCCTATCTTGGTGCTTAGCTCTGTCAGTTTTCCAATTGCATTTTCCAGAAGCGCGGGAGTCGGATGCCCGTACTTTTGAGAGATCACGATGCTGCTTCGTGTGGAATATTTATGTTATGTTGTCGATTTAATTGATGTAACGAAAGAAATGCACCAGACTTATCGGCGATTTTCTGTCGCGGCCAATTTCGTGCTCGCATGGCGTTTCAGGTCAGTTTAATCGATTGGAATCATGACCACGGCACCCTTTCCGCTTCCCGAGGAATTTAACGCGGCGAGCTATTTCATAGACCGCCATATCGCCGAGGGCCGCGGCGAGAAAGTCGCAATCGAATGCGGGGACCGTCGTGTGACCTACCGCCAACTCTTTGAGTCGGTAAACCAGGTTGGAAACGCTCTCAAGAAGTTGGACGTCCGGCCCGAGGAACGAGTCTTCCTGCTTTTGCTGGACACACCGGAATTTGCCGCGAGCTTTTTTGGAGCCATCAAGATCGGAGCCGTGCCGGTTCCCGTCAACACGCTGCTGAAGCCGGCCGACTACGAATTCCTGCTCAACAACTCACGAGCGCGAGTTGCGATCGTGACCGATTCCCTCTTCCCCAACCTGCAGGTCATTCCCAAGGCGCAACTCCATTACGTGGAAAAGTTCATCGTCATTGAAGGCGCAGAAAAACGAGGGATACTCTCGTTTGAATCTTGGATACGCGACCGCTCCGTCAATCTGGATGCCTCACGCACCAGCAAGGATGATGCCGCATTCTGGCTTTATTCTTCGGGAAGCACCGGGAAGCCCAAGGCCTGTGTACATCTGCAGCATGATATGGTCGTGTGCGCCGAACGTTACGCCAGGGCGATTCTCAATGCCACGGAGAGCGACCGCTTCTTCAGCGTGGCTAAGCTTTTTTTCGCCTACGGGCTGGGCAACGGACTTTATTTTTCTCTCGCGGTCGGAGCGACCAGCATATTGCTGCCCGGCCCTCCCAGACCGCAAAGCATTTTCGAGGTGGTGGAACGTTCCCGTCCGACTCTGTTTTTCTCTGTGCCTTCAAATTATGCGAAGTTGCTGGCACACTTGCCTGAAGCGGCCCGCAATCCGGATTTTTCTTCCGTTCGCCATGCGATTTCGGCGGGGGAATGTCTTCCTGCTGCCATCTTTCACCGTTTCAAAGAGCGCTTCGGAGTTGAGATTCTCGATGCCATCGGGTCCACGGAGGCGCTGCATATGTTCCTCGCGAACCGTCCGGGCGCCGTCAAGCCCGGGTCGAGCGGCACGATCATACCTGGATTTGAAGCGCGCATCGTGGACGAAACGAATCAGCCCGTAGTGCCCGGCGAAATGGGCGATTTAATTGTTAAGACCGATGCCGCCTGTGCGTGCTATTGGAACCAGCATGAGAAAACGAAAGACACGATCAGCGGCCAATGGCTGCGCACTGGCGACCGTTACTATCAGGATGCGGAGGGATACTTCTGGTACGCAGGTCGCTCCGATGACATGTTGAAGGTCAGCGGCACCTGGGTTAGCCCAGTGGAGGTCGAAAATCAACTTCTCGAACATCCGCACGTACAGGAAGCGGCAGTCGTCGGACGGAAAGATGAGGACGGCCTCGTAAAAACGGTTGCTTGCGTTGTGTTGCGCGATGGCAAACCCGGAAATCCTGAAGTCGCTTCGGAGTTGCAGCGATTCGTTCGTGAGCGCCTGCCTATCTTCAAGCGACCGCACCGGATTGAATTCTTTCTAGAACTTCCAAAAACAGCGACCGGCAAACTGCAACGCTACAAGCTCCGCTAATACGCTTCCGTCTTGACGGTTCGGAGGATCATGAACGATCAGGAACTATTGCAAGCGGCTCTCGAAGAGGCGAGGAAGGGACTGGGCGAAGGAGGCTTGCCGATCGGTTCGGTCCTGGCCGACAAACAAGGGCAGATCGTGGCGCGGGGGCATAACTTGCGAGTTCAGAGTGGAGATCCAACCGCGCATGCCGAAACGGTTTGCCTTCGCAATGCGGGCCGCAGACGAGACTGGGCGGAGTTGACTCTGGTCAGCACTCTGAGTCCCTGCATTATGTGCACGGGCACTGCCTTGCTATATCGTATCCCCCGCGTCGTGATCGGCGAGAATCGCAACTTCAAGGGCGCTGAGGACCTTTTCCTGCAACACGGAACAGGTCTCGTCGTTCTCGACGATGCCGAATGCTTTCGGATGATGTGCGAGTTCATCCGCGCGCATGCAGACCTGTGGAATGAGGATATCGGGAAGTGACGGCGAGCTCGCACGTAGTCATTGGGCTGAGGGAATCTCGCGATCCGGCTTCGGCGAAGTCCCGGTCTCGCTGGCGGGAAGAGCGTTCTTCAAGTCCCACCTACACAACGGGCAGCGGGTCGCGACCGAATAGACGATGCGGCCAAACGCTACGCATTGGGTATTGGGACATGCTCTCATCGTTGACCTTTTAAGCCGCAGTGGAAATAGGATCCGATTTTTTCGGTACGAATCGGCAGCTTCGAAAGTCACGTTAGCACGAAGCTCACAACCTCACGAACGTCTTTTCGGTTGCCACAGATTTATTTTTCTTCTAGCTCCGTCTCGCACGTCTTCGTGATGCGAGTCTCAACGACTGTTGTACAATCCCACCCCAAACGCAGCTGGTAGACGAAGGAGTGTCCTAGCAAATGGAACCAACGCCGGAGCATTCCGCGACCGCTGACTTTGGCTTGCGGCGCGGAATTCTTTCTCCCATGGAAACACTGGCGCAGTCCGTTTCCACGATGGCGCCGACCACAACTCCTGCGGCGACGATTCCGCTGGTGTGCGCACTCGCGGGCAATGGGACGTGGCTCGCATACGTGTTGGCTACAGTCGCAATCTTTCTTGTCGCTTTGTGTATTGCACGCTTCGCCCGGCACTCGGCTTCTCCGGGGTCGCTCTATACCTACGCGTCGATGACCTTGCCGCCATGGCTCTCCGCGACCGTGGCCTGGAGTCTTCTGCTGGCCTATGTGGCCACGGGGTCCAGCGTGATTGGCGGCTTTTATCACTATGCGAACCTGTTGCTGCGCGATGCCACGGGACACGTTTTCTCAGCGACGTTGCTGTCCTTGTTCGTCACAGGAGTTTCGATCTGGATCGCCTGGCGCGACGTGAAGATTTCCGCGCGGCTGATGCTGTGGATCGAAGCCGCGTCGGTTTCGGTAATCGTGATCGTGGTTGCGCTGCTGCTTTTTCGTCACGGTTGGCATTGGGACGTGGATGAACTTCATTTGCGTGGGATGAGCGGGAGCGGGCTGCGCCTCGGACTGGTATTGGCGCTGTTTAGTTTCGTGGGCTTTGAAAGCGCCACAACCCTGGGCGCGGAGGCGCGCAATCCTCTCAAGACGATTCCTCGTGCGGTAATTCAGAGTTCGGTGCTTGCAGGAGCTTTCTTCACGGTGTGCGCCTACGCGGAAGTATTGGGGTTTCACACCGTGGGACAGGACCTGGGGACGAGCCAGGCTCCGATGTACGTGCTTGCGCAAGTCGGCGGCGTACCGGTGCTGGGATTACTGATCGACATCGGCGCATTGGTGAGCTTGTTTGCCGGCACCCTGGCCTGCATCACCGCCGCGTCACGCGTGCTGTTACGAATGGCGCACGACGGCCTCGCGCATGAATCGCTGGGCACGACTCACGCTCGCAACCATACCCCGGGCCGTGCCGTGGTGATCACCGGCATCGCTGCCGTGCTGCCGGTGGCTGTGCTTGCAGCTCGCGGCGCCAGCGGACTGGACGTGTATGGCTGGTTGGGCTCTCTGGCGACTTATGGCTTCATCGTGGCGTACGCACTGGTGTGCGTTGCGCTGCCGCACTATTTGCGGCAGCATGGCGTGTTCAATCCCGGCGCGCAAGTCGTTCCATGGCTGGCTGCGGCGGCCATGCTGCTGGCCCTGCTCGGCAATCTTTATCCCGTGCCCGAAGGGCCTTACGGGAAGCTCCCTTACATCTATCTCGCGTATTTGATTGCCGGGCTCGGGTGGTTTCTGGTCCGAGCGCGAAGCAAGAAGGCGGCCCTGGCGGCGGAAATCGAGTTGTCGGAGTCATAAAAATTACTGATTCCGGCCAAAAGAATTTTCACTGGGTCTCTAGCTTCCGCTTTCGCCGGAGTTCGCGTACATTGGCCGCATAGTTTTCCAGCCTGGTAGTTGGAGCAAAGTGCAGAGTGAACCAGCTCTGCGACCACGTCGTTCAAAGTCACACAGTAGTCTGCGATCGTTAACGGCCGCTTTGCAGTTGTGTTTCTACCCTGACGAGGGTCACATTCATGGCGAAGAAGATGAAGCTTGGCATTTTCTTATTGGCTGTGTTTTTTCAGTTCTCGCGGTGCGCTCTAGCGCAGCAGACTCTGGGCGGCATCACTGGAACGGTAGCCGACAAAAGTGGCAGCGTGCTGCCCGACACCGCGGTGACCATCGTCGGGGATCAGACGAAACTGACGCGCACCCAAAAGACGAATGGAAATGGCGCCTACGACTTTGTCAACCTGCCCATCGGCACCTACACCGTCACCGTTGCTCACGATGGATTCCAAACCGAGAAGCTGCCCTCGATCCTGGTGCAGGCCAATCGAACGGCCACGCTGAATGTTGCATTGAAGGTCGGCCAGGTTGGGACGACCATTGAGGTCGAGGCGGCACCAGCCATGAATGCGGTCGACACCACCAACGGCTACGTGCTCGAAGATCAGCAGATTCAGGCTGTGCCTTTACCCACAGGCAGTTTCACGGGGCTGGCGATTCTTTCTCCAGGTGTGAACGCGGAACTGGCCGGGGGTACGGGCGTCAATAGCGGCTTGGGCAACCAGCCGATCTGGGCCAATGGCCAGCGTGACACCAGCAACACTTTTTTGCTGAACGGCGTCGACGCCAGCAACTTGTTTAACGGCAAGAGCACCAGCCAGGTAGCGTCGGCGCGCATTGTCAACAACACCGGGGTGGCCAACGCCGCCAGCACCAGCGCGGCACCAATTCAGAGCACAGCGTCGGTCTATCTTGCGATCGGGCAGGCTTTGCCCACTCCCGCTCCGGAAACGGTGCAGGAACTTCGCGTCAACACCTCGATGTACGACGCACAACAGGGCTCGACCAGCGGCGCTCATATCGACATGAGCACCCTCTCGGGAACAAACGCGATTCATGGCGAAGGCTACCTGCATCGCGGCACCGACTGGCTGAATGCTGCTCCCTTCTTCGACAAGCAGGATCCGAACATTCCGGCCAACGACAAAGTTCCTCAGTTGCATCGCTACACCGCCGGCGGCAGGCTGGGCGGTGCTCTTATCAAGGACAAGCTGTTCGGATTCGTGAGCTACCAGCATACCCACGATTCCGACCAGGAGATCGGCCTCTCCCGTTTGCTCGTTCCTCCAGGACTTACCGACGCGAACCGCACGCCGCTGGGTCTAGCCGCGATTTCGGATTCTATTTGGGGTACGAACCTCGTTCAAGCGCTCGCTACCAATCCCAATGCCGTCAGCCCAGTCGCGGTCGCGCTGTTCCAGTACAAGCTGCCCAACGGGCAATACATGATCCCCTCCGCCGACGGTCAGATACCGACGCCAAGTTTTCCAGAGAACGCCATCAGCCCAGGCACGGCCTATTTCTTCTCTGATCAGGCGGTCGTCAATCTGGACTGGAACAGAAGTACAAAAGACACGTTGTCTGCCAAGTACTACTACCAGCACGATCCCAGCATCGCGCCCTACGCGTATTCGAGCGTCGCGGGATTTTCACAGCGCCTGGACGCCGGCAGCCAGGTTGCTTCTCTTACGAATTCCCAGGCACTCACTCCTAGCTTCAGCATTACGGAAGTGATCGGCATCCTGCGGGAGAAAGTCTACAGCACGATCGCGCAGCCCTTCACACCGCAGCAACTCGGCATCAATACGTTCGGCTCTTCGTTCTTTCCCGGGATCACCATTGTTGACCCACTCGGTCTCGACGGGCCCGCTAATACCGGCGGCGTTACCAACCTTCAGTTCTTAACCATCGGCCAAGGTGCGGCCTCGCAAGGCGCGTTTACAGGGGTCTTTCAGAACCGCGTCATGCCCTCGGCCAACGCGATCTGGATCCGAGGCCGCCACTCGCTCACCTTCGGCGGCAGCTACTCCTACACGCAACTCAACACTCGCGACCAGAGGACGAATCAGGGAATCGTTTCAACGGCGGATTTTTCGCAGTTCATTCAGGGACTGGTCACCACCAACGACGATTTCACCACTACCAAGTTCCTGCAGGGTAACGCCAACCGCTATTACCGCGCTGGACAGGCCGGGGCTTACATACAAGACAAATTCCAGTTGCGCCCCAATCTTAGCGTCACGGCTGGTCTGCGCTTCGACTGGAATGGAGGCCTGACCGAGAAGTACGGACGCATCTTCAATTTCGATCCGTCGCGCTACGCCTACAACGATGTCACCGACACGATTACGTCGAACGGCTTCATTATTGCCGGCAATAACAAGCTGTTTCCTACGAAAGGCGTCAGCAATACCACGCTCACCGGACGGCAATGGGGACTTGCGCCTCGCGTCGGCGCCGCATGGACTCCCAGGAAGTTCAACGACAAGGTGGTGATCCGCGCCGGCATGGGCCTCTACTATGACCGCGGCGAGTTGTACTCCTATCTGTCTCCAGGTTTCGCCGAGGGCGTAATCAACGGCGGACCGTTTGGAGTCAATCAGACTCCGCCCTACGTGAACGCGCAGGCTTGCACTCCGAGTTCTTACTACCTGGACTACATTCCGACTTGTGATCCCGCCGTTGCTTCTCTCTCGAACCCGTGGGGGCCCGCGCTTGGTCCTGCTCCCAGCGGCAATCCCGCCGATATTACGCAATACCTGCCCAACGAGGCGGCGATCGCCAGCGGCGCGCAAATGTTTTCCTTTGCAACCTACAACCGCGCCAACAAACTGCCGTACACCATCAATCAGACCTTCGATGTTCAATGGCAGCCGCGCAACGATCTGATGTTCGAGGTGGGCTACGTTGGCAACCTCGGACGTCATGGAGTCATCCCGATCCCCTTCAATCAGCCGGGGATTGCCTCGCCCACAAACGTCATTCATCCGAACTCACTGTATCCGCAGTCTTACACCTACGGATACACCCTGGTTGATTCCGATTTCAACTTCCAGAACTTGCCCAACGGTCAGCCATATCTCGCGACTTACGAAGGCGGGAATGTGGATCTCCGCGTGCCCTATATCGGCTACTCGGCGGAGTCGGAGACGTACAAAGCCGCTGGGGTTTCGGCCTACAACGCGCTGCAAACACACATCGAGAAGCGCATGAGCCACGGTCTGCAAGTGGGCTTCTCCTACACTTACTCTCACGCGCTGGACGAGCAAAGCGGCATGGGGCTGTTTTTCAACGGCAACAATCCGCTGAACTTGCGCTCGGCCTATGGATCGTCGGACTTCGATCGCACCCATGTTTTCAACTTCAGCTACGTCTACGAACTTCCCAAATTCTTTAACGCATCATCTTTTAAAGGAAAGTTCGCGAACGGATGGGCGGTCCAAGGCATTACCGTCATCCAGAGCGGCCAGCCGTATAGCATCATCGACTACACCGGCGCGGTAGGCAGTATCTTCTACAGCGTCTACGATGGCATCACCAACCCTGTCGTTCCGCTCGCGCCTGGCTGCACGCCGAAGAACGCGCTGACCGGCGCATCGGGCGCGTTCAGCACTCCTGCGCTCAAGTCTTCCTGCTTCACGCTGCCGCTGCTCAATCCCGGCGATCTGGGCGGAGCCATTCCTGCGGGCGACACCTTCGAGACCAACTTTACGAATGGACAGCGCAACATCTTCCGGCAGGCTTGGCAGAAACGCGCCGACGTTTCTTTTGTAAAGCTCACGGAGCTCACCGAGCGCTACTCGCTGCGGTACAGCTTCGACATTTTCAACGTGACTAACACTGCCAGCTTCGACATTCCCATCGACGACGTTTCGCAGAACCAGTTTTACAATCAGTTTCCCGTCGTGGGGACAACACCGAGGCCCACGGCCTGCGATAGCACCAACCAGGGTTTTTACAACTGTCCTTCCGGACTGGGTGTAACCAACAAGACGATTGGCAGCCCGCGGCAGATCCAGATGACGCTCCAATTGATTTTTTGACACGGTGGTTTGTAAGGCGAGGTTTGTCAGGCGAGACCAAGACTGGCAGCCGCAGTATCAACAATGGTCTTGCCGATGGCCAGCGAAGCCGTGGCCGCCGGCGAGGGAACGTTCAGGACGTGCAGCACTTTACCTGAAGGCACGAATAGGAAATCGTCCACTAAGGCGCCGTCGGGTTTGAGGGCCTGAGCACGCACGCCGGAGCCCCCGCGAACCAGATCCCTCTCACCTACTTCCGGAAGCAAGCGCTGCAACGCGCGCACGAAGGCGGGCTTCGAGAGCGAACGGCGGAATTCGTCCAAACCATTCCGCCAATGCTGACGGGCCATGCGCCAGAAGCCGGGGAAGGCTAGCGAAGAAGCCAGGTCCCTGACGCTGATGTCGGAGTGACGATAGCCCTCCCGCGCCAGGGCCAAGACCGCATTCGGGCCAGCGTCCACTTTGCCCGAGATGCGCCGCGTGAAGTGCACGCCGAGAAACGGAAAGCGCGGATCGGGCACGGGGTAGATTAACGCGCGCACCAGCGAGGCGCGCTCTGGCACCAGGTCGTAGTACTCGCCGCGGAAAGGGATGATCATGACGCCGGCTTCGTCGCCTGCCATCCGGCTGATTCGGTCGCTGAACAGACCGGCGCAGTTGATGAGTGAAGTGGTGGAAAACGCTCCGCGCGAGGTTTCGACGATGATTTCGCTCGCCAAGCGGCGGATGCCAGTGGCGGCTGCGGAAGTGAGAACCGTGCCACCGCGCGAGGAAATCAACTCCGCATATTTTTCGCACACTTTGGCATAGTCCGTGATTCCCGTCGAGGGTACAACCAGGGCTTGCATCCCGGTGGCGTGCGGCTCGATTTCGCGCAACTCCTCAGGTCCGATCAGGCGCAGGCCGGCAAGGCCGTTGGCTTCTCCGCGCTTGCGCAATTCTTCGAGACGCGCGAGTTCGTCAGCGTGAGTTGCAACGATGACTTTCCCGCAGACTTGGTGGGCAACTCCATGCTCGCGGCAGAACTCGACCATCGCCGCGGCTCCGGTAACGCAAAGACGAGCCTTCATGGACCCAGGCTTGTAGTAGACGCCGGAGTGAATGACCCCGCTGTTGTGACCGCTCTGGTGGCGGGCGACGCGGTCTTCTTTTTCGAGTAGCAGGAGACGCATGTGCGGGAAGCGCCGCGTGATTTCTAGCGCGACACCGAGCCCTACCACGCCACCGCCGATGATGACTACGTTGTAGCGAGAATCGGTCATTGAGAGTAAGACTAAAGCATCGCGCGCGCCGGCACGCAGCATATTTAAGCGGCGCAACGTCTTAGTCTACGATGAGAGTCACTACTGTGCTCTGGCCGGCATCGGGAGTCGTTCCCGGAGATGTGCCGGTCACAGTAATCTGGTAGATGGTGGGCTTGTTCCCTGTGGGAGGTGGTGTCCCGCTTCCATTGCTGACGCCGCCACAGGAAAGCATCGACAACGTCAGCAGAAGCAGCATCGTGACGCCTGACACCTGAGCCCTGCGTTTCCGTGGGCGAGTGCCCACCGCACTCCAACCGATCACGATTCCGGGCCACAGCAACCACAGCGTGTAGAAGATCGAATGACTGGCGGGTGACCGCAGAGCAGCCTTCCTTGCTGTAGTGGAGATGCTCATCACCACCGCCGCCGGGCCGTTCACGAGTGTCACAGTCGCGGACGGGGCAAACAGACATTGTGCCCCTGCGGGAAGTCCGCTGGGACAAGAAAGGGTCACCGCGCCAGCAAACGAGGAGGCGAATGGGTTCGGCGCAACCGTCAGTTGGTAGGCCCCGCCGGTTTGCCCCGCGCTCAGAGTCTGGCTGGGAGTCGCCGAGGTGACCGAGAAATCCTGCATCACCGTGAGTGGCAGTTGCAACGCGTGGCTCGGCTGTCCGGAGGAATCGGTGACCGTAACATTGACGTTGTATGTCCCGGGTGTGACGGTGTTAGGTACGTTGACCGCTACCGCTAGAGTCGCCGGCGCATTCGCGCTGATCGCCACCGGAATGGCCGGCGTGACCAAGCATTGTCCCGAAATCGCGCTCGCGTCGCAACTGGCATTGACCGAGCCAGCGTAATTCGATGTTACAGACACTTTAGCCTGCGCTTGCGACCCTGCGGCAACTCCGGCGGGGAAGGCTTGGGCGACCGCAAGCTGGAAATCGCCGCTGCCGGCAACAGTATTCGTCACAGTGAGCGAGACGGTTGTTGAGTGGGAGAGTGAATCAGACTTTCCTGTGACCGTCACAGTGGAAGTTCCCGCGGTGGTGGTGGCGCTAGTGAGGATCATCATTGCCACTGCAACTGGCGAGCTTCCAGGCGTGGTCTGCGGAGAGGGCTGAAAGTTGCATTCCGCCCCCGGGGGGAGTCCGCTCGAGCAGGAGAGTGTTACTACGCTACTAAAGGATGTTGTTATAGCCTGAACCGTCAGATTGTACGGGCCTGTAGCTGCGCCGGGACTCACGGTTTGGCTCGCCGTGGAGGAACTTATGCTGAAGTCCTGGACCGTGAGGGGAAACGCAAGGCTGTGACTGGGTATGCCCGAGGTGTCTTGAAGACTGACATTGACGTTGTATGTCCCGGGCGCTGCATTGTTCGGCACGTTGATGGTCGCCACGAGCGGCAACGTTGATCCCGCATTGACCGCAATCGGATTGGGAGGAGTCACGGTGCAAATTGCGCCTGGGAGTGAACTAACCGTGCAAGTCGAGTTGACGCTGCCCCTGTAGTAGGTCGATGCCGTAACTGTGAGGTTGGCCGTGCCTTGTGTGCCCGGTCCGAGCGTGAGCGATTGCGGACCAGCGACTTGAAAATCCGCCACATTGAAAGGGATTAGCAGCGTATGTGTGATGGTGCTGGCGGTTCCCTGTACAACGAGTTGATAGCTGCCCGCGCTCAAAGTTGTCGCGTTCACGGTGACAGACGCAGTGGTTGGGATCGAGGTCACCGACGCCGGATTCACGCTGCAACTACCGCTGCCAGAAACCAAAGAACACGTTAGATTGATTGTGCCGGTAAATCCATTTGCTGCGGTAACACTGATTGGTCCGCTAGTCGTGCTGCTGCCCGCGTTTACAGTGGGGAAAGAACCGGTCTCGCTCAGCGCGAAATCAGGAGCGCCGCTCAGAATATGCAGTTCGGCATTAGTCACGTGCGTCATTTGGTTCGAATCAGAACCGACGCCTTGAACCTTGAAATAGTAATCGCCGACGGCCCCGCCGGCAGTAACGGTAAAAGAGGTGTTAATTCCCGGAGTTAGCGGAGACTGCGGAGAGGTGCACGAGCTCGGCGCTTTGGTCACGCCTGCTGTGCAGGTCAAGGTCACAGTACCCGAATACCCGTTCAGCGCTGCCGCTGATCCAGTGAAGGTCGCTGTCCCTCCGGCGGAGATTGTCAGCGGCGAGTTGGTAACGGAAATCTGGAAGTCCGGTGTTGTAGCAAGATCGAATTGCCAGATGCCGCGGCCATAGGTGGAAGCGCGCAGCAACTGCTGGCCGCCGGAAGCAAAAACTCCAAGCGCGGTGACCGCGACGTTGGGCAGGAACCCAGGCTGGTTGGGACCGGGGTTCGGTCCAACTTCTGTCCAACTGGGAGCGGAGGTCGAACTGCCGAACACTCCGACGTCGGTTGCGACATACACCTGAGACATTGTGGGATAGACGACCACCGCGTTGACCGGCGAGTCGGGAAGATTCCCAGTGAAGTCCGTCCAGGCTGCGCCCGCGCTGGTGGTCTTCCAGACATGGCCGGTGCCTCCGGTAAAGCCCATCACCGTGACATAGGCCGTGCCGCCAGTTAGATCTGACGAGTCGGTTGCGACCCCTGAGACCGGGAACTGCTTCGCGTTGATGTTGCCCTGCGGACCGTTGTTGGTAACATCTGCGAAGGTGGGAATCCCCGCCGAGGCGTCGGTCGTGACCCAGACGTGACCTCCTGTCGGAGTGTTGAGTGGGCCATCCAGCGGTCCGAGCCCGCTGGTGGTGGCGTAGATGACGCCAGAACGGTTGCTGGCGGTCTGGCCTCCCACAGCCAGAGCACGAACCTGGTTGACCTCACTTCCCGAGCATGTTCCTGAGCCCAGCGTGTCAAAGTTCGGGCTGAGCGCCGTAAAGGCGCCCCCCGCGCGAGGCCCGCGCCACACCCGGCAAGTGCCGACCAGCATCGTCGTCGAAGTATATGGGTCGAGAATGTAAGGAAAATAGAATGCGCCATCGTCGCCGCCAACTGTGCTGCTGGTGACGACGAAATTGAAGCCACTGTTGTTGCAGTTCACCCCACTCGCACAGAATTGAACGCCGAGGCCACCGGGAGGAATGTCAGGGTTGGAAGCGTACCAGTTTGATGGGATGTTCGGATCGATGGCGTTGTAGCCGCCGTCGCCGCCGAGAACATTCCCCCAGCTCAAGCTCGTGGTTGCTGCGGCGGTTGCCGGGGAACCGTTATCCTGCGTTCCGCCGAGCAAAGTGTTCGGGTCGGTCGGGTGCTGCGAAAAGGTGACGAACTGCGTCATTGATCCCAGATTCTGGTTGAGGTCGTCGAACTGATTCGTGCCCGCGCAGGACCCTGTGTTAAGACCCGCGAATCCGTTGAGGGCGCGGTAAATGCCTCCATCGTTGGCGAAATACAGCAACGCGTTGCCCGAGTCGCCGCCCGAAGTGGGGATCGCATAGGCGAGCGCGTGCTGGTCCGGATGCACGTGCGCGGGCGCGCCAATGGGGTCGCATCCGTAAACGTGGGTGAGGTTCATGAACGGGGAGGCCGCGCAGGTAGGATTCTGCGAAGTGATGCCGCACTTGTAGAGGTTGATCGCTCCGGCGTACAAGTCCGTAGCGGCTCCGTTCGGCACCGCCATTAGTTCTAAATTGTAGGAGCCCTGTTCGACGCCGCAGCCATCAACGTCTCCGCAATTCGTGATCGTGGAGTCGGGAATCGGAATCCAGGACGCGCCACCGTTGAGGCTCTGCCAGATACCACCATCGATGGTGCCGCCGTTCGCGGACGGGTAAATGAACCAGGCGTACATCTCGTTGCGTCCCGGGACGACTGTAATTTCTCCGCGATAGATGGGGCACCCGTTATTGTTCGACGTGGATTGTGGCGGGCAAGTGGTCGTGCTGAGCACAGTGCCGCCGGGCTGGACGTCGAGACGCGTCCAGTGAGCGCCGTCGGGCGAAGAGTAAAAGCCGTGGTAACGAACCGCGGCGAAGAACTCCCCAGCACTTCCGTTATAGACAACCGACGTTGCCGAGGTGGCGTCGGTTGCGACGCCGGAATCGAGCAGCGCGTCGTAGGTCCATGTGAGTCCGGCATCGAGCGAAGTGTAGAGGCCGCGCCTGGTATTAGCGGTGACAGCGCCGTCGACGATGCCTTCCGAGGTGGTAGCCATGGCGGCAACCACGGTATTCATTTGTCCGCTGGCTGTGCTGAATGCCATGCGCGTTCCACCCAGGCCGCTGAAGGACAGCACGCCGCCGTTAGCGGTGGGAATCAGAGCCCACGTAGTGCCGGCGTCGGCAGAGCGCAGGATGCCGAGGCCAAAATACGAATCACCGGTGTTATCCGCTTCCCCGCTGGCGGCGAGAATCACTGTCTTTTCGGGGTCGGCGTTGCCGGGCTGGACCGCGATCGCGCCAATCGACAGCGTAGTTTGATCGTCGGTGACGGGAGTCCAGGTCACGCTGTTGGCCGTGTTGTTGGCCGCGTTGGTCGACTTCCACACTCCACTTTGCGCACCGCCGATGTAGATCGTATTGCCGGTCGGGTCGGCGGGATCGATGGCAATGGCGGTCGCCCGTCCAGAGACCTGGTGGTAGTCCTGCGTACCATTGCCGGTTGCATCGGAGGCCAACGGCATGGGACCTAATGGTATCCATGAACCTGACGAGAGCGCGGCCTGTGCATTGGCGCGAGCCGTTGCGGCGAGGGCTGCACCGTGCCGCGCGCGCATCTGAAGCTTGGCCTGATAGGCTCGGCGGCGAAGTTCGGCAGAAGGTTTCCCGAGGACCAGACGACCGCGGAAGAACCATTCGTTGCGCTCTTTAATGTGGTCAGCATCGGAATCGGGGATGGGGTTCTGCGGAACATTCTGTTTCGCGCCTTGCGCTGGCACGATCGAAACTAGAGAAGAACAGCTCAGAACCAGAGCCAGCACTCGCAACGAGCGAAGGAAACGACGGCTTGGCATAGGGACCTCGCTCACCTGCCAGTATCGAGAGCGGATGCGGGCGAAGCAACGCAAAAGCGCCGCCGCGAGCCGTCTGCGGACCACTTTGGGAAAATCTGCCTCCGCCAGGTGCGTGCCACGGCACGCGCTGACCTGTACAATCTGCTTTCCGTCATGGCTTCGCTGGAGTGAATATAGAGATGAAAGGGATTGCCGCGGACATGAGATCTTTTTCCTGCACCTTGCTGGCGGCGTGCATTGTTCTGTGTGCGTCTTGGAGTGGGGCGCAGGAGAAGAAAAGCGCTGAGGTCGCCGTGGCTGCGGCGGCCGATCTGAGCACCGCGCTGAAAGAGATCGGCGATACCTACGAGAAGAAGACTGGCGTGAGAATAAAGCTTTCGTTCGGAGCATCGGGGGCGCTCACGCAGCAGATTCACAATGGCGCTCCATTCGATCTGTTTTTCTCGGCGGACATGGATTATCCGCGCCACCTCATTGCCACTGGCGAAGCCGATGGCACCACCTTGTATCCGTACGCAGTTGGGAAGCTTGTGCTGTGGGTTCCGGCGGAGTCCTCGCTCGATGTGGAACACAAGGGCATGGCTGTTCTGCTCGATGCTTCGGTGAAGAAGATTGCCATTGCCAATCCGCTGCATGCTCCCTATGGCCGCGCCGCGGTGTCGGCTTTAAAACATGCCGGAGTGTACGATCAGGTTCGGGAGCGCCTGGTCTTCGGCGAGAACGTCTCGCAGGCAGCGCAGTTCGTGGAATCGGGCAACGCACAGGCAGGGTTCGTGGCGCTGGCGCACGCCATTGCACCGGGTATGCGCGGCAAAGGAAAGTATTGGGAGGTTCCCGCGGAGGACTACCCTCCGCTGGTACAGGGAACGGTTGTGCTCTCGCACTCCCAACATAAGAAGGAAGCAGCGCAGTTTCTGGAATACCTCAAGACGAAAGAGGCGGCCGAGTTGCTTCGGAAGTACGGATTTACGTTGCCGCAAAACTAGCTGTTCGCTCCCGAAGCGGCAAGCGGGGACGCCCGCCGGACAGCCGTCGAGACGGCGGCGCAACATCGAACATTATGGCAATCGACTGGCAAGCATTCTGGCTGACGCTGCAGTTGGCGATCACGGTATCGGCCGTATTGCTAGTGCTTGGGCTGCCCATCGCCTGGTGGATTGCATTTTCCCGATGGCGCTGGAAATTCTCGATAGAGGCGGTGGTGGCGTTGCCCATTGTCCTTCCGCCGACGGTGCTTGGTTTTTACGTGCTGGTGGCGCTCGGACCGCGAAGTCCCTTGGGACGCTGGTGGATCTCGCTGACCGGACATACTTTGGCTTTCACATTCAGCGGCCTGGTGATCGGTTCGATCCTTTATAGCCTCCCGTTTGCAGTGCAGCCGTTTGCCGCGTCGTTCGCCGCCGTAGATCACAAGCTGATCGCCGCTTCGGCGACGCTGGGTGCTTCCCCGTTGCGCACTTTTTTTCGCGTCATTGCGCCGCTCTCCGTCCCCGGATTGATTACTGGCACAGCCTTGAGCTTTGCCCACACCCTGGGAGAGTTCGGCGTCGTGCTCATGGTGGGGGGAAATATTCCCGGCGTGACGCGGACAGTCTCCATTGATATCTTCGACCGGGTGCAGGCCTCCGACTACGCCGCCGCCAATCAGACCGCGCTGCTGTTGCTCGCGTTCTGCTTCGCGGTACTGGCCGTGGTGTATAGCATCAATCGAAAGGCGTGGGTCGTCGGCGACGTAAAATAATCTGCCATGAGCGCTCCCCGCACCGACGAACCCGAAGCCCTGGCCGCTTCGTCGTCCTCCACTTCTCCAGAAATACCAACTGGCCCGCTGCTCCATGCTCGATTCCGCAAGCGATTCGCCGCGCCAGCGCAGATGTTTGTTCTGGAAGCCGAATTTCGAGCCGCGCCCGGGTTCACGATCCTATTCGGTCCGTCCGGAGCCGGCAAAACCACTGTCCTCGATTGCGTTGCTGGATTAGCTAAACCCGACTCGGGGCGCATCACTATCGGAGACCGCGGCCTGTTCGATGGCGCGCAAGGCACCGATCTTGCAGTGGCTAAACGTCGCGTGGGATACGTGTTTCAGAGCCTAGCCCTGTTTCCCCATCTGACGGTTGAAAAGAACGTCCAATATGGGCTCACCCATTTACCGCAGGGCGAGCGTGCGATGCGTACGTCCGCGATCCTTCAGGCATTCCGCATTGCTCATCTCGCGCAGCGTTACCCGCGAGAGATTTCTGGGGGAGAAAGCCAGCGCACGGCGTTAGCCCGAACCCTTGTGACCGATCCTGCGGTGTTGCTTTTGGACGAACCGCTGGCCGCGCTGGACGCTGCGACGAAGGCGAAGATCATTGACGATCTGCGCGCGTGGAACCAGGCTCACCGCATTCCCATCCTTTACGTCACACACAGCCGCGAGGAAGTCTTTGCCCTGGGCGAGCGCGTAATTGTTCTCGACGCGGGACGCATCGTGGCCCAGGGCACGCCCCACGAAGTGATCGAAGCTCCGCAACAGGAAACAGTCGCACAATTGGTAGGTTTCGAGAATATTTTCGACGCCATTGTGGAAGCGGTCCGGCCGGAGCGCGGCACCATGACCTGCCGTGTGGCGGGAGACGGCGGCCCGGTGCTGCTCGAAACCCCTCTGGTTCGAGCAGGCGTGGGCTCGGCATTGCGCGTGGGAATCCGCGCGGGCGACATTCTGCTGGCCACGTCGCCGCCGGTCGGCTTGAGCGCGCGCAACGTGATTCCGGGACGCATCACCTCACTCGAGCAGCGGGATGTAATCGTCTGCGCGCGTGTGAAGTATAGAGTCGAAATGGAAGTCCACCTCACGCTAGCCGCGCGCGACTCGCTACAACTCGTGCCGGGCCGGGAAGTGTGGCTGGTGATCAAGACGCACTCCTGCCACTTGATGCAGCTGTAACCAACCGCACAAACTCGGAGCTTGGGCCGCGGCCGAAACAGCAGATCTAGACGCTGACTATGTCGGTAGGAGTTCAGAAGCGCGGCCGGTGAGAATCGGACTCTTCCTCCGCGTTCAGTATTTCTCCCTGCTCCATCTCGATCACGGCAACCCACTGCCCCTTGCGCTCCTCCGAAAACACAATCCGGCCGCCGAGAATCTGTGCCGCAGCGGCCGGCGGCAAATCGAGGTGGAAGCCGAAGAATCGGCGCTTCAAGTTTTCCCATGCCTTCCAACGCTCCAGGAGCGGATGCGCGGGCTCATATTTCGTGGAGAATACCAGCGCGACCTCGAAGTGCGAGCGGTAGTCAGCGGCGGAGAGCACTTCTTCAAGAGAGAAATCCTCGATGCGCACCACTTGTACCGGGCGCGTAACGTAACCCAGCCACGGACGCGTGAGTTCATCCGAAGCCGGCCACGCTGTGAGCGCGTGCGCCATGGGATAGCGGGCTTCAAGGAAGCGCTCTCCGTCCTGGTGTAGAACGATGTAATCGCGATAGGCGAGATTGTCTTCCGGCGAGAATCCGTACGGCGGATTCCAGTACCACGCGGCCACGAAGGCAACCGCAACCACGGCGACAGCAACGGGCCAATATCGCAGCCGCCTGCGCAGCGTGGAGATCGCAACGATGATCACCAGCGGAACCGCCGGCAGCATATAGCGCGCCAGCACTGCGCCCCCGATCAGTGCCATGGCAATCACATACACTTTCACTACAATAAGAAATATCATCTGCACCGGGATCGCGATGCGCGGGCGCTCCACACCGTCATCCTTCACCGGCGGCAGAAACATAGCCAGCAGCATCCCGAGCGTCAGCAGCCACAGATGCAAGTACCCGAAAGCCTGCCACAGGCGCAAGGCCAGGGCCATCAGGAATCGTAAAGGATTGAGAGTCGCAGCGACGTTGTAGCGGAAGAACTCCGGATTGCCGAAGACGTAACCGGTGCGGGCGTCGTGATATGCGTACCACAGCATCAGCGGAAGCAGAGGAACCAGAAGCGGCAGGATACGCCGCGCGACCCGCCTTCCGGATTCTGAATCCGCGCCGTCGGCGTCTTTCCAAAGCCCTCGCAGGGCGCACCGCTTCGGTATGACGAAACGCAGAACTTCCCAGCCTGCCAGAGCCACCGGCGCGAGAATCGCGGTCTCTTTGGCGAGAGCGGCCAGCGAGAACCAGATCGCGGCCGCTGCGGGACGATCCTCCAGACACGCACACAGGCCCCAGAACGTGAGTCCCGCCGCAGCCAGATCCACCTGGCCCAACGAGCTTTGCGCGAAGAAAACCGGATACAGCGCCGTACACAGCGTTGAGGCAATCGCCACCTGCGTATTCGCCGCACGCTCGGCCAGGCGAAACACTCCCAGCAACGAGAATGCAGCCACCATCAACATGGCCGATCGCGTCACCAGCGGCGCGTAGCCCACGCATTTCCACCACAAGGCAATCCACGCCAATACCAGCGGCGGATGGGCATTCGACACCGTCGTGTGCGGGATCAGACTTCCGCTCAGCAACAAGTCGCGTGCGGCGGGAACGTAGTATCCGGCTTCATCCCAGAAGTACGGAAGCTGCAGCAGCGGAAGGTGCAGCAGAAAAATCACAACAAAGATGACCGCGAACACGACAGCGGGATGCGGACTGGACGAGCGCGTAGAAAGAGTCATTCTATTGGTGCAAACGTTACCCTCAGAGACGTTGCTTGCAACGTCTCTCTCACACCATCGCCCGGAATGTTGCCGGCGGAGACACTTCCGGCCACGCCTCCAGGGCCGCGGCGCTAGTGCACCGGCCCCTGCGATCCCATGCGCGGGTCGAGCTTAATCTCTCCGAAGGCGCTCTCGTAACCGCCCACATTCTGCTGCAAAAGTCCGAGCAACGCCTTAGCCTGCTGCGGACTGAGATAAATGCCCTGAAAGTTTTTGATCTCAACGTGGGTCTCGGTCTGTTGCTGCAGTGTGCCAAAGACCAGGAAGAAGTCCCAGATGTTGACGCGCATCTGCACGCTATTGGCATAATTTTCGCGGTAGTCGGCATCGTTCGTTAATTTCACGTTAGGTTGCGTCGGATTATTCATAGGCTGGAAGTGTAAACGAGTTCGTGGCCGGGAAGGAAACGCCAGAATTTGAGAGCCCCGGCATTGGTGCAAGTGACGAAAACTGTCATCGACGTGATGATTTGTGGCGGGCCACGGAGTGGCTGACGCTCCGCTAGACACCGACTTCAGTTTGGTTCTTTGCTGAAAGCACAGGACTTACAAGCACCGCCGTCGTTACTTTCGGAAGTACCTTGTGGTAGGCAAAATGCGATAGAGTCTAGGTTGCTCCGGGAAAACGGAGACTGTGCGGCTACTATGACCCAAAATAAGGATCACGGGCTGACGGAAGAAATTGTACTTCCTGAGCATCTCCTCCCCTTGGGATCTGTGTTGGGCGAGGGTGTATCGGCGCTGGACCTGTGCATGGTCCTAGCCAAGATTTTTCGCGTGCAGTATACCGAAGTTGCGCTGATGCGCCTGGAGGGCGGACTGCTGCACTTTGTGTTTCCCGAATACTTACGCACTTCGGGCGCGATTCCGTTATCCAGCAAAGCGGTGGCGGCACACACGGCCCTCAGCAAGAAGCCGGAGATTTTTAACAACTTTGCCCGGGTGAAGCACGCAAGTATCTTTGAGACCATCAAACCCGGCACCGAAAATTCGGACGAACCGGCTCCGCCGGCGCCCATCCAGAAGCTCATGTCAGTGCCGATCATGGACCGGGATTCGGCAGTCGTGGGCGTAATTCAGATTTCGCGCAAGGGACTTGATTCGAAGCTAGCGCAAGATTTCAGCCGCGAGGACCTGCACGACCTGGAGTTAGTGGCAGGACTGCTGGCCACGGCGCCTGCCTTGCTGACGAATTAATGTCGTCCCGCAAATACGTTCAATAAATCGACACGCCTGACGGAATCGGCGCGTGTCTAGCCTTTGCGCCCTTCGCGAGCCCTTTGCGATCTTTGCGGTGCTTCGGATGGCGCGCCCTGATGCCGCAGTCTCATTCCTCGAATCCATTCAGCCCTTCAGCGGAAGTCGCAGATCCGTTCCCGTCATCTCTTTCGGTTCGTCGACACCCAGCATCCCCAGCAGGGTGGGCGAAATATCACGCAGCGATCCGCCGGGCTTCAGCGTGAACTCTTTGGCATTTTCCGAGACCACAATAAACGGCACCGGGTTGGTCGTGTGCGCCGTGTGCGGCCCGCCCGTCGCCGGGTCGATCATCATCTCTGCATTGCCATGGTCGGCCGTGATCAGCATCGCTCCGCCCTTTGCCCGCACCGCAGTCTCGATGCGGCCGAGGCAGGCGTCCACAGTTTCGACCGCCTTGATCGTGGGTTCAATTTTGCCGGAGTGGCCCACCATGTCGGCATTGGCAAAGTTCACGATCATCACATCGAACGTCCCTTCCTCCGTAGCCTTCACCACCGCGTCGGCAACGCCCGCCGCGCTCATCTCTGGCTTCAAATCGTAAGTCGCGACCTTGGGTGACTGCACCATCACGCGCTCTTCCCCGGGAAACGGCTGTTCCACGCCACCATTGAAAAAATACGTGACGTGCGCATACTTCTCGGTCTCCGCCACGCGCAAGTTGCGCATCTTCATCCCGCCCATCACGTTGGCCAGAATATTGGCCATCGACTCCGGCGGGATGACCACGGGCAGGCTGAAATTCTTGTCGTACCGCGTCATGCAGACGTAATGCAGATTTTTCGGCACGCGATCGCGCGGAATGGTCGCATCCAGATCGGCCGCGCCCGGAAGATCGCTGCCGCCCTGGTCGTTCAGTCCGCTGTTGCGGGTGAGCGCGCGCGTGATCTGGCGAACCCGGTCGGCGCGGAAGTTGAAGCAGATGCACGAGTCTTCATCGCGAATGGTGGCCAGCGCCTGCCCGCGACTGCCCGTGCAGACGAACGGAATCACGAATTCGTCAGTCACTCCCTTGTTATAGGAATCTTTCATCCCCTGCACCGGATCGGCGCACTTGCCGCCTTCCGCGTCGCCGAAAACCATCGCGCTGTAGGCCTTGGCAATGCGTTCCCAGCGCCGGTCGCGATCCATAGCGTAGTAGCGGCCGTTAACAGTGGCAATCTTGCCGCAGTTGTACTCCCGCATTCTTTTCTGCAGCTGTTCGAGGTATCCGGCGCCGTTGGTGGGCAAGGTGTCGCGTCCGTCCATGAAAGCATGCACGAAGACGCGCTCCAGTCCATTCTGCTTCGCCATCTTCAGCAGCGCGTAGAGATGAGCCTGCTGCGAGTGCACGCCGCCGTCCGAGACAAGCCCGAACAGGTGCAGCCGCCGTTCGCCCGACCGTGCGTGCTTCATCGCGTCGAGCAGCACGGGGTGCTTGAACAACTCCCCGTTCTGGACCATCAGATCGATGCGCGTGATGTCCATATGCACGATGCGCCCGGCCCCAATGTTCAGATGCCCGACCTCGCTGTTGCCCATCTGCCCCTCAGGCAGTCCCACAAACGGCCCGCTGGTGTGAATGAGCGTGTTGGGATACTCGCGCAACAGCCGGTCGTAAGTAGGCTTGCGCGCGAGAGCTATAGCGTTTGCCTTGGTTTCGGCTCGATAACCCCAGCCGTCGAGAATGATAAGAACGAGTGGTTTAGGACGAGACATAAGAATCAGCTTCTAGCTCCTAGCCTTTAGCTTCTAGCTTTTGCCTTTTGCGTACGAAAGCGGGAAGGGCTCGACTTCAGTCGTGCCACTCAAATCGATGGGATCGTGGCTTTAGCCTCTGAGGAAAGCTTCTTTACTACCAGAAGAGTTCCTCGATCTCCTTCGGCAACGGATCGTTAAAATCGTCGGGCACGGTGAATTCCCCCTTTGCCGAGCCGAGGAAACTCCCCTTGGCACGCACTTCCACCAAACAAATCGAAGGCAATGTCTTTCTGCCGCCAAAATGATGGGTTGCCGCATCCTTCACATTCCCTCTCAACTCATCCTTCGTGTCCGCTTGTGTAAAGATACAATGACCAAGCGCGCGGGCCTCATAGCCGCCCTCGGCAGACTTTTGGAAGGAGAAAATGTTTTCAGTTTCGCTCATATCCTTGAAAGATTATACGATGTCATTCGCCGACTCGTTATACTCGAACAAACGGAGACAATCATGCCTATCAGTGATTTGCTGCTGCCTGAACTGGATCAAGAAATGAAAAAGACGCGCACAACCCTGGAACGGGTTCCTGCCGATAAGCAGGACTTTGCGCCTCATCCCAAGTCGATGCCGTTGGGCAAACTGGCGCCTCATGTCGCACAGCTTGCCGGATTCGGCCTGACGGTGCTGACCACCCCGGAACTGGACTTTTCCAAGGGCAGCTACAAACCGTTGCCTTTTGAATCTGTCCCGCAACTGCTGCAGGCTTTCGATGAGGGTGCAGCCAAGGTTCGCGCCGCTCTGCAAGCTACGCCCGATGCAGCTTGGAAGGAAAACTGGAAGCTCAGCCTCCAGGGCAAGCCGATTTTCGAAGGTCCACGCTTTCTGGCTTATCGCGAGATGTTCCTGAATCACCTGGTGCATCACCGCGCCCAACTCGGCGTATATCTACGATTGAACGATAAGCCCGTGCCCGCGACCTATGGGCCTTCTGCAGATGACACGATGGGGTTTTGAAACGCGCTCGACCGTCCCTGGAAAACTGAACCGCGGCTAACGGTGGTAGTTCAACGCCTTCAATCCCAAGAAGCGCGCCGTCCCACCCAACTCTTCCTCAATCCGCAGCAGTTGGTTGTACTTAGCGATACGGTCCGTCCGGGAGGCCGACCCGGTCTTGATCTGCCCCGCGCCCGTGGCGACTGCAAGGTCCGCGATGAACGTGTCTTCCGTCTCGCCCGAGCGATGCGAAATCACCGATGTGTATCCGTTCCGCCGCCCCAGGTCGATCGCATCCAGCGTCTCGCTCACCGTGCCAATCTGATTCAGCTTAATCAGAATAGAATTGGCAATTCCCTTCTCGATGCCCTCGCCGAAGATTTGAATGTTGGTGACAAAAATATCGTCGCCCACTAGCTGAATCTTCCCGCCGAGTTCCTTGGTGAGGTTCTGCCAGCCGTCCCAATCCTCCTCAGAGAGGCCGTCTTCCAGCGAAACAATGGCGGGATAATCGTTCACCCACTTCGCCCAGAACTTCACCATCTCGTCCGAACTCTTGGCCGATTTATCCGACTTCTTGAACACGTACTTTCCATCCTGATAGAACTCGCTGGCGGCCGGATCCAGCGCAATCGCAATCTCTTCTCCCGGCTTGTAACCTGCCTTAGAAATCGCTTCCAGCACGACTTCGATCGCTTCCACGTTCGACTTCACCGAGGGAGCAAATCCACCTTCATCGCCCACGGCCGTGTTATAGCCGCGCTTTTTCAGCACGCCCTTGAGCGTATGGAAAACCTCGACACCCCACCGCAGTGCCTCGGAAAACGTGGGCGCGCCCACGGGCATCACCATGAACTCCTGGAAGTCCACGTTATTGTCGGCATGCGCCCCGCCGTTCAGAATGTTCATCATCGGTGTAGGCAGCGTGTTGGCCCCAGCTCCGCCGAGATAGCGATAGAGCGGTATATCCAAGCTCCGCGCCGACGCGCGCGCCGCCGCCATTGAAACCGCGAGGATGGCATTGGCGCCCAGCCGTCCTTTGTTCTCGGTGCCATCCAGTTCGATCATCTTGCCATCGAGCCCGCGCTGATCGAACCCATCCCAGTTTGCCAGCGCTTCGGCGATCTCGCCATTGACGTTCTCCACCGCCTTGAGCACGCCTTTGCCCTGGAAGCGGTTTGCATCCTCGTCGCGCAGTTCAACCGCCTCGTGCTCGCCGGTGGACGCACCGCTGGGAACAATCGCCCGGCCCATCGAGCCATCCGCAAGAAACACTTCGGCTTCAATCGTAGGATTGCCACGGGAGTCCAAGACTTCTCGTGCATGTACGGCTGCAATATTTGACATAGGTAAGTCCATTTCCTTTGATTTCGGTTATTAGAACAAGGCCCGCGTAGCCACAAACTCCGGCATCATCACTACTCAATGCGCTCGACGTCCCATCAGGAAGCCCGTACCGGCATAGTCTTGCCCAGGCTGTATTGTGAAACCAATGATTATATCGAATGGCGGTGAACGCATTGTGACTTCGGACACACTTGTCGGCGGCGATTTCCGCCTTTGGAACCGTCCGTTCGGCCACCATCGACCGCGCCCTTATCTCCGCTGGTTCCCTGTCCTGCCCTGATATTGTCGCCGCCGTGCCCCTGGACTAGAGTCAAGAGATACAATAATGCTCGGGAAGTTTGAGGAGGCACGATGAAGAAATGGATCGCTCTACCTTGCATCCTGCTCTTGGCCGCTACGCTGGCAGCCCAGACTGGTTCTCCCGTACCCGCAGGGACTGCCCTGATGGTACGGCTCGATACGACTCTCGCAACCTTCAGTAATCGAGTCGGCGATCCCTTCCAGGGAAAAGTCACTCAGCCAGTCGTGGTCAACGGCAGTACGCTGATTCCCTTGGGATCGACCGTCGAAGGCCGCGTCACCAAGGTGAGTGAGCCGCGCCGCATCTCGGGCAGGCCGACCCTCGGAATTCTTCCCGAGGCCGTGATTCTTCCCACTGGAGAGCGTTACTTCCTCGACGCGACCCTGGTCGATACCAATATTCACGGCACTGACGTCAATCAAGAAGGCCAGTTCAAGGGATTAGGTCACGACCGCCGCGACACGCTCGAGACCGGCGGCGGCGCTGCCGGCGGAATGCTCATTGGCGGACTGATCGGCGGAGGCCCGGGCATCCTCATCGGCGGCGCAGTCGGAGCGGGTTCAACCACAGTACACTGGCTGGCCAAGCACCGTTCTGCCACTCTCCCGGCCGGCACCGAACTCACGCTGGAATTGAATCGCCCTATGGCAATGGGCCCTGCAGCGACACCGGCTCCTGCTCCGGCACCCGCGCCCTCAAGCGGCGGCAGCAAGTAGCCAGTTTTTGTTCTAGACGACGAGCCGGAGGCCTAAGCCTCCGGTTATTTTTTGCCTGAAACTCGTCCCCGGACTGCCTGACACGGAAGTTACGCCGACTAGGACTCCGGATCGAGCTACGATTCGGCGTTGCGTGTGACCTGGGAGAAAAGAATGCAGCCAAGCTCTCATGCTCGGCGAATTGCCTTGTTCCTTCTGATAGTCCTTGCGATCGCCGGAGCGACCTTGGTGATCCGTCATCGTAGAGCCGCCCACAAGGTCGCCGCAGCACCCGTTCTTGCGGCGCAGGCTGTCGTGCCAGCAATGAATCCGCCGGAGCAACCGCCCATCCAGCCACAGGTCCAGCCACCCACGACACACCTCAGAAGAAGCTTCACGGCGTCTCTCGGGTAGCGGAAGGGTATTCCCAAACAGCCATAAATATGGCAGAATATGCCATGCGAACTACCGTCGACATTCCGGACTCGCTCTACCGGGCACTGAAGAAGAAGGCCGCTCATGAAGGCCACTCGGTCAAGGAGCTCCTTCTGCGGGGAGTTGAACTGCAATTGCGGACGCAACCGAAGAAAAAAGGGCGCAGACGGCCTCCAGTCATCGACTCCGACACGCCCGGCAGCCTGGATCTAGACAATGCCAAGATCTACGAGATCATTCCTTTTCCCTGACGTCAACGTGTGGATCGCGTTGACGTTCAGAGGCCACATTCATCACGCCGCAGCCAGAACGTGGCTGGATTCCGTACTCGATGATTCCGAGCTTTGCTTTTGCCGCCTGACTCAGCTTGGGTTTCTCCGCCTGCTCACAACCGCTGCGGTCATGGGGAGCAAGGTTCTTTCTCAGGCGGAAGCTTGGGATTTTTATGACGACTGGCTGGAGCACGGCCATGCCGCTTATATTGAGGAACCGCCTGCGATTGAGCTCACCCTCCGCTCTCTTTCGGCGTCCGGGCAAGTCGCTCCAAAAGATTGGGCGGATTCCTACGTCTCCGCGTTTGCGCAGGTTTCTGGCTTGCGGTTAGTGACCTTCGACCAGGCTCTCCACAGAAGAACAGCGGGGGCTGTCTTGTTGAAGCCAATGCCGAAAATGTAAGCTCAAGCCCCGAAGATCAAGTCCCCCTCGCTCAGCACCTGCAGTTCAATCCACCCTTCCAGCGGCAGAGAATCCACTGGCAGCCGGTTCTGCCACAGGCTGAAGCGAAGCCTCAGCTTGCTGGTGGATGCCACGGCGACCGCTCCCGCCTTGCGCCCCGTCGCTCGTTCCGCCGGAGCAGCGCTAGGAGTCGCCAGCAGCCACGCCAGCGGCAGCTTGAATTCAAAGTTGCGCAGCAGGGCCAGCTTCACGTGTTCCTCCGGTTGCGCCGACGAAGCCATCACCCGCTCCTCCGATCCGTTCTCGATCTTCCAGGCGTTCAGCTTACGCTGGTGCACCGAGGCCTCGATCCGCAGCGCACGCCGTGGACGCGGTTCGCCGCTGGCCCACGACTCCACGTTCACGACCAGATCAAAATCCTCCTCGGGAACCTTGCCCGTGAAATCCAGCCTCCCATACACATGGCTGGCATCGATGCCGGCATAGACCGAGTCCAGCAGAAACTGTTTGCCGTGCATCGCGCCCGCGCGCTGATCGGCCGTGTACATCGCCGCACCCATCCACTCGAAGTAGCGCACCTTGTCGCCCGTGACTCGCGGATGAATATAAGCCGTCTGCGGTACAAACGATGGGCGCACCTCCGCGCCGGTGATGGGCTGCGCCAGAGAGTCTGGCGGAGCCGCTCCCAGGGCCTGATACACGTTCGAAAGATGCTTGCGGTAGAGCTCGTCAAAATCGCGGTCATTGGCCGAGTGATGTTCCGGCCCGTACCACCAGTTCCAGTCGCTGCCTTCGGCAATCAGGATCTCCTCGAAGGCCAGCTTGCGCTGCTCCTCGGTCGCACGCGCCGCATTGTGCGCGTAAAACTCGCGCGCATGGTACATGTAGTCCCAGGCGCGATTGTCCTCCGGAGCGCCGATCCACACATTGAAGTTCGCGCTGATCCACGACCCAGGCACCAGCGAGGTCATTTTGCCGAAATCCTTGTGCCGCGCAATCGCCTCGGAAACCGTTACTGCCTCCACGCCTGGCTCGCGCTGCAGCCCGTCGTAGAAGCGCCGCAGAAATTCGCGCCCCGACTTCGGGTAGTACTCCCAGGCATTCTCGCCGTCGAGAATGATCGACACTACCGCATCGCGGCCCTTGGCCAGCACGGGCTTCGCCGCTTCCTTGATGTTGCCCATCAAATGCCGCGCCGCCTCCGCCGGAGGCATGCCCGAATACACGAACCCGATCAGATCGGAAATCGTGTGATCGCGAAACACCAGGTTCATCGCCACCGAGCCGTTCTCGTAGCGATGGATGTTATAGAGCTTTTCCGCCAAATTTGCCGGCAACCGCCCATTGCCGTCGCGGGCGAAGAACAATCCTGTGCTCCTTCCCAGCACGCCTTCGTCCGTGGCCATCCACTTGATGCCCACGCTATGCGCGATCGCCAGCACCTCCTCCGAGACGCTGCCTTCCGACGGCCACACGCCCTTGGGCCGCACGCCGAAGATCTTCTCGTGCAAATCGAGACCGCGTGTAAGTTGTTCGCGCGCGTCTTCGGGATGGCGATACCGGTTCTGCGGCAGCGGCAGTCCCGGAGACGACACCGCCCCCGCGCTGGTATCGCATACCAGCGGCAGGATCGGGTGATAAAACGGCGTAGACGAAAGCTCAATCGATCCCTTCTTCGCCGCCTCGGCATGCGCCGGCAGAACCCGCCCCAGCAGTTCCCTTTCCCGCGTGATGACGAGTCTCTGGTCATCTAGCGAGTAGTTATGTCCCTTCGCCACCAGCGCCGCGATGTCCTTCTCTTCCAGAAACAATTCATCGAACCATGCAATCTGCGACAAGACCTGCAGGTCGGTAAAATCCTGCGCCGGAAAATACCGTTCCGCGCGGTCCGGATGATCGCCATGTTCGCGAAACCGCTCCCACAATTCGCGGTAGCGCGGATAGCGTCCAATCAGGTTTTGCGGATTGGCCTGAAATAGATATTGCAGCGCAAAGCGCCGCTCCTCCAGCGACAGATCCTTGGCCGGCTTGGCCGCTACGCTCAAAAATGGATCCTGCGCCGTCCCTGCGACGTAGTCCTGAATCTGCACCATCAGCGACGGCACAACGTTAAAGTTTTGGTGGACGTTGGGAAACTCGTCCAGCAACTTGACCATGCCGTAATAGTCTTTGAGCGCGTGCAGCCGCGTCCACGGCAAACGATATTCGCCCGTGACCAGATCCTTGTAAAAGGGCTGGTGCTGGTGCCAGAGAAGAACGACGCGTAAGGCAGGCATGATGAACTGGTCAGTCTAGCATGTGGATTTTCTGAGGCTCCGCACGAAAGGCTCCGAATCAGTTTTTGTCCTAAAGTCCATGTCTACCGCGCGGCAAGACGGAGCGAGCAGGGTGCGGAGTCCGAGCGAAGGGAGGGGCAAGTCGAGCATGTACGCTCAGGCCTATAATCCCTGGATCATGCCAGCACTGCTTCGCAACCTCCGTTTCGGCGCGCGCATGCTGGCCAAGAATCCTGGGTTCACTTTCGCAACAGTCCTCACTCTCGCCTTGGGGATCGGCGCGAATACTGCCATCTTCACCGTGACCAACGCGCTGCTGCTGCGGCCATTTCCTTACCATGACCCCGAGCAACTGGTGAGTGTGGCCGCGAAGGACAAAACCAAGGACCGCGGGGGCACCTTACTCCGTTACGAGTTGGTGCGCGACTTCAACCGCTCGTTTCAGTCAGTGGCCGTATGGACGAATGACAATCTGAATCTTACCGGCTCCGGCGAACCACTACAGGTGCCGGTGGCGCGGGTCTCACCGAGCTTTTTCCCCATGCTGGGAGTGCAGCCGCAACTTGGGCGCACCTTTACCGAAGAAGAAGGTCGTCCAGAAGGCAAGTCGGTGGTTGTACTCAGCGATTCAATGTGGCGCGGCCGATTCCATGGCGACCGCAACATCATCGGCCAAACGGTCACGCTCGATGCCACACCGCACACCATCGTCGGCGTACTGCCAGGCGACGTTCGGTTCCCCTTCGTCGGCCCGGCCGAGATCTGGACACCACGATATTTCGAGTTCTCGCTGATGACCCCGCAACGGCTGCGCATGGGCGTGGGTTATCTGGAGATGGCGGCGCGACTGCGACCGGGAACAACGTTGGCGCACGCCAACGCCGAGCTTGCCCTGCTCAACCAGCGCTATCGAGCGCAGAACCCCACGGCTCCCGACGCCGATCCCGCAGTGGTCATGTCGGCCGAAACCTTGCGCGACCTCGTTGTGGCCAATGTACGCGGCAAAGTGTTGGCGCTTTCTGCCGCCGTCGCGGTGGTGCTGCTGATTGCTTGTGCCAATGTGGCCAGCCTCCTGCTTTCGCGCGCTCTCGCCCGAAAAAAGGAAATTGCGGTGCGCACCGCGCTGGGCGCAAGCCGCGGCATCTTAGTTCGGCAACTCCTCACCGAGAGCATGCTGCTCGCGCTCTTTGCCGGCGTGCTGGGCGTGGGGTTGAGCTGGGGCGCCACCCGAGCGTTGGTCACATGGGGAGCAAGCCAGATCCCGCAAGGAATTCCGATTGCCATGGATCTGCGCGTGCTGTTGTTTATGCTAATCGTTTCGATTTTCGCCGGAATCATGTTTGGCACCGTCCCTGCGCTGCAGCTTGCGCGGGCTGACCCGAACATGACGCTGCGCGATGAAGGCCGAGGCATTTCCGCTGGCCACACGCGCGCGCAGATGAAGAACCTTCTCGTCATAAGCCAGGTAGCGCTCTCACTGCTGCTCTTCATCGGCGCGGGACTGCTGTTGCGCAGCTTCGTACGGCTGCTCCACGTTGATCCCGGCTTTGACGCCCAGAACGTACTCACGATGAACCTCTCGTTGCCCACGGTAAAGTACGGAAAGCCGGAACAGCAGATTGCGTTCTTTGACGAGGTACTGCGCCGCGTCTCCGCACTGCCCGGCGTGCGCGACGCCGCTACATCGGCGGCATTGCCCCTAAGCTGGATGCGCATCACCCCAGTGTTGCCGGAAGGCCAACCCGACGTGCCTCTGCCCCAGCGCCCGTTCATCGACATCGAGGCAATCAGCCCGCAGTGGTTCCGGACCATGCGCGTTCCACTGCGTGGCGGCCGCGAGTTCACTGCCGCCGACAACGCCCAGACGCCCAAGGTCGCAATCGTGAATGAAAGCTTCGCCCGGCACTTCTGGCCCAACCAGAACCCCCTGGGCAAGCACATCGTCATTGGCCGCGGGCCAGCGCCGGTTGAGGTAATTGGCATGGCCGCGGACATCAAGAACAAGGGCTTGGATCAGGACACGCAAGCGCAGCTATATCTCCCCTTCCCGCAGTTGCCCTGGGGCAATATGAATCTTCTGGTGCGGACGGGCGTGGCACCGCAGAGCATAACCTCAGCGGTGCGGGCGCAGATCGCCATGGTGGACCTGGACCAGCCAGTCACCAAGATTCAAACCGTCGAAGAACTCGTGGACGGCTCGCGCTCGCAGCCGCGCTTCACTATGTTGCTGCTCGGCGGTTTTTCCGCCACCGCACTGGCGCTCGCGTTGATCGGAATCTACGGAGTGCTGTCCTATTCGGTGGCCCAGCGGCGGCAGGAGTTCGGCATCCGCCTGGCGCTCGGTGCCGAACACGCGGACATCCTGCGCCTGGTCGTGCGCCAGGGGCTCATGCTGGCGATTGCCGGCATTGTAATTGGGCTGATGGCCTCACTGTTGCTGACCCGGCTGATGTCCAGTATGCTGTACAAAGTCGGCACGCTCGATCTGGCAACCTTTCTTCTCACGCCGCTGGTCTTTCTTTGCATCACTCTGTTCGCCAGCTATCTGCCCGCGCGGCGCGCAACGAAGGTAGATCCCATAGAAGCGCTGAGGTGAACCTGCAGCATGAGACATCCTGAAAACCGACGCCATCTTCCGGTACACTAGACACTTCAATGCCCGACGCCACCACACACGCGGTGACCGCAAGTAACTCCCCTCAGCTGCTCACCGACCAGGACCTCTACCTCTTCAACGAGGGCAGCAACTATCGCTTGTACGAGAAGATGGGAGCCCATCTCATCACCCACAATGGCGAATCCGGCGCTGTCTTCAGTGTCTGGGCTCCGAACGCGCGCTCTGTCTCCGTCGTAGGTAGCTTCAACGGGTGGGATTCCAAGTCGCATCGCCTCAGCCCCCGCGCCTCATCGGGCATCTGGGAGGGACTCCTCCCCGGCGTCACCCGCGGCGCTCTCTACAAGTTCCACATCGAATCGCAGCGCCACGGATACCGCGTCGATAAAGCCGACCCGCTTGGCCTGCTGCACGAGAAACCTCCGCGCACCGCCTCGGTCGTCTGGGACCTTGACTACCAGTGGAGCGACCAGGACTGGATGAGCAACCGCGGCGCCCGCAACTCGCTGCGCGCGCCCCAGTCAATTTACGAGGTGCATCTGGGCTCGTGGATGCGCGTTCCCGAAGATCACAACCGTCCGCTGACCTATCGCGAAACAGCGCCCCGCCTCGCCGAATACGTAGGCCAAATGGGCTTCACTCACGTCGAGTTCCTGCCGGTCATGGAGCATCCCTTCTACGGTTCCTGGGGATATCAGACCACCGGATACTTCGCGCCTACTTCCCGCTACGGCACGCCCCAGGACTTCATGTACCTGGTCGACTACCTGCACCAGCACGGCATCGGCGTCATCCTCGACTGGGTGCCTTCGCACTTCCCTTCCGACGCCCACGGCCTTGCCTACTTCGACGGCACGCACCTCTACGAGCACGCCGATTCGCGCCAGGGATTCCATCCCGACTGGAAGACGCACATCTTCAACTATGGCCGGCCCGAAGTGCGCAGTTTTCTGATGTCGAGCGCCATGTTCTGGCTCGACAAATATCACATCGATGGCCTGCGCGTGGATGCCGTCGCGTCGATGCTGTATCTCGACTACTCGCGCAAAGAGGGTGAGTGGATCCCCAACAAGTTTGGCGGACGCGAGAACCTCGACGCCATCGACTTCCTCCGCCGCTTCAATCAGGAAGCCTACAAAGAACATCCCGAGATTCAGACCACGGCCGAGGAGTCCACTTCCTGGCCCATGGTCTCAAAGCCCGTCTACGTCGGCGGCCTCGGCTTCGGCATGAAGTGGGATATGGGCTGGATGCACGACACCCTCAAGTATTTCCAGAACGATCCCATCCACCGCAAGTATCATCACAACGATCTCACTTTCCGCAGTCTCTATTCGTTTCACGAGAATTTCGTGCTGCCGCTCTCGCACGATGAAGTCGTCCACGGCAAGGGATCGCTGATCGGCAAGATGCCCGGCGACGAATGGCAGCGCTTCGCCAACCTGCGCCTGCTCTTCGCCTACATGTACGCCCAGCCCGGCAAGAAGCTGATCTTCATGGGCTGCGAGTTTGGCCAGGTGCGCGAGTGGGCGCACGACACCAGTCTCGAATGGCACGTGGTGCAGTATCAGGTTCATCGCGGAGTGCAGGCGTGGATGGAGCAACTCAACCGCTTCTATCGCAGCGAGCCCGCCATGCATGTGTTCGACAATAATCCCGCCGGAATCGAATGGGTCGACTGCAACGACAACGCCACCAGCACGATTTCCCTGCTGCGCAAGAGCGAGTTGCCGCCAGACACCGTGCTGGTCGTTTGCAACTTCACGCCCGTGCCTCGCCTTGGATATCGCGTCGGCGTCCCTCATGGCGGCTACTGGCGCGAAATGCTAAACAGCGACGCCCGCGAATACGCCGGCAGCGGCCTGGGAAACCTGGGCGGAGTGCACGCAGAACTGATCCCCGCGCACGGCCGTCCCTATTCGCTCAATCTGACTCTCCCCCCGCTGGCCGCCCTGTTCTTCAAAGCACAATAGATGCCCCTGCGGAGACCGCCGCCTCGGTTGTCCCCCAGGCGAGGCCCGGCGGCCCTCCGAGCAGTCCGTAGAGACCCGGCTTGCTACATCTCCACTCGGTCCAGGCGCAGGCCGGTTCCGCCTCACGCCTTCATCCGAAACCCTGGTATTCCTTCCAGAACTCAGGCCAAGGCAGACGCTGCCCGCCGCACACAAAGATATCCGGATGATCCTGGCTCTCTTCATTGTGGATTCCTAAAGCGTTGCCGTTGTGCCCAGCCAGACGGCACGAGGTGAACATCCGATCAACGTATTCGCGGGGCGCCCCGAGCACGATCAGCATCGACGGCGGCGGCACGGGATACCCGCGCAGCCACGCCGAGTTCGTCCCACCATTCGCGCGCTCCTCACCCATGCGGCACTCTCGCTGCAGCCATGCGCACCGCAGCAGGCTTCCGTTCCAACGCCTAATCGTAGAGACGTAGCTTGCTGCGTCTCGACTCCATCGACCGCCCTAAGGCTTCCACTGCGCCTTTCCCTGCCTCGTGCTATCCTCGCCTAAAGCGCGTCCCTCATGCGGATTCTGACCCGCTACATCCTGCGCGAAGTGACCGCCCACGCGCTCATCGGCGCGGGGATCTTCACCTTTGTTCTGTTCACTCGCGACCTGGGACGCATTCTCGAACTGGTCGTCCGCGCCAGTGCTCCCCTGCCCAGCGTCGCCGAAATTTTCTTCTTCACCGTCCCGCTCGCCCTCACCTACACCCTGCCCATGAGCGTGCTGCTCGGAATCCTGATTGGACTGAGCCGCCTTGCCGCCGACAGCGAAATCACCGCCATGCGCGCCAGCGGCATGGGCGTGTGGACCTTCCTCCGCGCCCTCTCGATTTTCGTCGTCGCCGCGTGGCTCCTGGCGCTCTTCAACGGCCTGTACGTCGCTCCGCGCGCCCAAGCCGCATTGGGCCACCTGGAAGACCGCCTCAAAGGTTCGCAAGTGTCCTTCGAGATCCAGCCCCGGGTTTTCTACGAGGGATTCCCCAAAGTCGTCCTCTACGTGCAGGACGTAAAAAGCGCCCAAGGCGCGGCCGTGTGGAAGGGCGTGTTCATGGCGAATCTTAGCGACGCCTCGAACCCCAAGATCACTTTGGCCAAGGAAGGGATCGTTGTCAGCGAAGGTCCCGACCGCCTGCACCTGCACTTGATCGAGGGTTCGGAGCACGAGACCGACCCGAAAGACGCCAGCCATTACCAGATTTCCACCTTCCAGCAGACCGACATCCCGCTCGATCTGCCCTCCACCGAGAACAAGCCCGATGAGTCGCTTCCCGCCGACGTGATGGATACTTGGGCCCTGTGGCATAAGGCCGGACGCGTCGATTCCATTTCCGCCCGCTGGTATCTCATCGCCTTCCACAAGCGCTTCGCGCTGCCCACCGCGTGCCTCGTGCTGGCACTGGTCGGAATCCCCCTGGGCCTGTCGTCGAAGAAAAGCGGCAAGTCCGGCGGATTCGTGCTGACCATCCTGCTGGTATTCGCCTATTACGTGATTTCACTGCTCGGCGTTTCTCTGGCCCGGCAAGGCAGGGTTTCCCCGTGGTTTGGGGCATGGTTGGCCGACCTGATGTTTCTCACTTTGGCGGTTTTTCTGTTTTCGCGGGCCGAGAAGCGCCCCTTTGAACTGGCATCGTTCCGCGCTTTCTGGAAACGAGACCCGTCTGGGTCCCAGCCTCCGACCGCCCGCGGCCGCCGCGAAAACGCCTTCGAACGCGCCTCCACTCGACGCCGCATGTTCAGCGCCAGTTTTCCTACGTTGATCGACGACTACGTGCTGCGCGACTTCTTTGTGTACCTGGGACTCATCCTTTCCACGTTCCTTGTGCTGGTGATTGTCTTCACCCTGTTCGAGTTGCTGGGAGATATTCTTCGCAACCAGGTTGCAGCCACCGTGGTCGCGGAGTATTTGCTCAACGTCGCGCCCTACCTGCTCTACAACGTAGCTCCGCTGGTCATGCTGCTTGCCGTGCTGGTCACATTTGGCCTGATGCAACGGTCTAACGAAATTACGGCGATCAAGGCCACTGGAACCAGCATTTACCGCATCGTCATGCCCGTGATCGTGGCCGCCGCCATATTGGCCGTGGGACTGTTTTTCGCCGACCAGTTCTACCTGCCCCACACCAACAAGCGCCAGGAAGCGCTGCATAACCAGATCAAGGGCAAGCCTCCGCAAACCTATCTGCGCCCCGATCGCAAATGGATTTTCGGTCAAAGCAACGACATCTACTACTACCAGTTTTTCGACCCCGATCGCGACCAGTTCGGCAACGTCACGGTCTTCCAGCTCGACCCCGCCAGCTTCTCCATCACGCGCCGCATCCACGCGGACCGCGCTCACTGGGCCGAAAATCTGAATCGCTGGGTCTACGAACAGGGATGGGACCGCTCCCTCAACGTCTCGGCCATCGCCAACTACCGCCCATTCGACGTCTCTACCTTCCCCGATCTCCCGGAAACGCCTTCGTATTTCAAGAAGGAAGTGAAGCAGTACACGGAGATGAACTACGAAGAGCTGCGACGCTACATCCGCGATCTGCAGCAGAGCGGATTCGACGTTGTGCGCTTGCGTGTGCAATTACAAAAGAAGTTGTCGTATCCCCTGATCACTCTGATCATGGCCGTGCTCGCGATTCCCTTTTCGCTTTCGACAGGAAAAAAAGGAGCGATCACAGGAGTCGCTGTCGCCGTGGGAATCGCCGTGTTCTATACCGTTGTGTCGCGCCTGTTCGAGGCCATGGGCGACCTCAGCCAGCTCCCTCCGGCCCTGGCGGCCTGGTCGCCAGACCTGATCTTTATCCTGGTAGGTGGATATCTGATTCTCAAAGTGCCGACGTAGAACGCAGTGGTTGGATTGCTGGGACAATGGCAGGCAGGGGGCGCGCGAGCAATCGGGAAGGGCACGACTTCAGTCGTGCCGCTCATGCCCATCAACGAAGCGGGCTTTAGCCCCTGAGGTCGCTCGCGCACGAACGACTGGCCTTCTTATTTCACCGCAACGCCCCACGGATAATTATCCGTTGGAAATGCCGGCTGGACCGACAGCGCTCCCGTCGCTGGCGTGATCGAATACTGTGACACGGTGGGAGGGTTGTAGTTCGTCACGAAAAGCCAGTTATCATCCGCGCGAATCGCCATCGACTTAGGCTGCGACCCCGTAGCCACTGTTGCCGGAGTCAATGCCGTCAGGCTCCCAGAAATCGGGCTGATCTTCAGCGGCGAGATCGTGTTGGAGAGCGTTCCCATCACGTAGACGTTGTTGCCATATGGATCGACCAGCAGCGGCCCGGGGCCATTTGAACTCCCCGACAGGCTGAAGGGCGAACCCGAAACCTGCACCAGGCTCCCATCCGGCGTCTGCGGGCACGTCGGCGACTGCGTATTGGAACCGTTGCACATGGTATAGGCGCTGACTTTGTTCGTCAGGCTGTCGCTCACGTAAACGAATCGATTGCAAGGATCCACGGCCACCCCAGCTGGTATCTGATCGGCGGGAAACGACTGGGGCTGAGTGTGGTTCGGTGGATTCGTCAGCACTCCTGACGACGTATCCACTGAAAATTCAAATACCTGGTTCCCCAATCCATCGACCGCGTAAAGGTACTCTGTTGTCGGCGGACTGAGGCCCGGGGCCGAGCACACCGAGTTCTGCACTCCATTAACCCCAATTGCCGGAAACACTGTCGGGGTCGGCGCCACGTTCACGATGTCTAAACTCGATTGAGAGACGGTGGTCGCAGGATTAGTAGTACCGGTGGTAAAAAAGGGTGACCCCGCCACTTCCGTCACATTCCCTCCACTCCCGAGCGCAAACACAGAAACCGCGCCCGGTACGTAGAGTCCCGCAGCGTCCGTGGTCGCTCGGTCCGCGACAAACAGAAATTTCCCAGCCGCGTCCATTACCATCGTGCTCGGAACCACGTTTACTTTCTCCGTATTGGCCGTACCAAGGATGGTTACGGTTCCCTGGCTAAACGCGACTGGGCTTCCGCCCGACGTCGTGCTTCCGTCGGAATTGACCTTGAATGTCAGGATCCCGGTACTGCTGCCCGGACAATCGGAGCGGGCCATGATGATCGCGTAAGCGAATGTTCCCGCCGGGTTCATCACAATCGACGTGGGTACGCCGTTCAGAACGCAAACTTCGTTCGCCGTGTCCGTAGGCGTGTTGGCGATCGCGGTGAGGTGGCCGTTGAACGGATTGAAACTGAACGTCTCGATCAGCCCCGACCCCTGACTGCCCACCAGCACCAGACCATCGGACGACTGGTTATAGTTGCTCCCGCACGCCACCAGTGCCCCGATTGTAACCAAAACCACCACCCCGAGCAGCCACCCGAATCGTTTCGACATTCTCTGGTTGATCTCCATGTTGATGTGAGGTTTAAGGGTACACACACCCGCCGCGCCCCCGCCGGTCGGGTTCTGCAGTCTGGAAAAAGCGGGAAAATCTCAACCCATTTGTGTATCAGGAAAGCGCGGGAAGAGCAAACTCCCACAACGGCTATTGGAACCCTGGGAAGGCCGCGGAGTTGCCCGCTTTCCCAGCAGTTCCCAGTATACGAGATGAGGTCCAAATAGCGCCGGCATCCTGCCGGCTGCCGCGAGAGCCTGCCCTGAGCTTATCAAAGGGCACCTTGCCCTCGCATTCGACGGTGAATCGCTGTCGCCCGGCCGTCCCTACGCTTCCCGCCCCGCAGGAACCGCTTCCACCCGTGCCATACTCGCCTGCCCACCCGTGCTCAAAGGAAGCCGAATCTCCACCATCAACCCGCCCTCCGCGCGATTAAAAGCCGAAACTTTCCCCCCGTGGAAGCGTACCGCTCTCTCCGTGATGGCCAAGCCCAAGCCAACGCCCCCGGTCAGCCGTCCCCGAGCATCATCCAGACGATAGAAGGGCTCGAACAATTTCTCCAGAGCATCCTCAGGAACTCCCGGCCCCGAATCGCTCACTCGAAGCACAACCTCCGCGCCGCCGGCCCGTTTCTCGCTCGTCAATTCGATCTCGACCGACGTCCTCTCCTGCGTGTAGCGGATCGCATTGCGCACCACGTTCTCCACCGCGCTGTGCAACAGAGAGTCATTCCCCCGCACTCCCCAGTCGCCCTCGGGGATCACCGTGTGCACGTGGCAATGCCGCTCCTGCGCTTCAAACTCCGCATCCTCAGCGACGCTGGCCACCAACTCGCCCAGCGGCACCGGAGTCTGCGGCACACGCTGTTCTCCGTCTTCCAGCCGGGCCAGAGTCAGAATCCTGCCAATCAACTCGTTCAGCCGGCTGGCCTCGAGTTCAATCCGATCCAGCATGTCGGTGCTTTCCACTCCGGCGCGCTGCCGCGCCAGCCCCAGCGCAACGTTCAATCGCGCCAGCGGAGAACGCAGTTCATGCGAAATGTCATTCAGCAGGCGAGATTGCGCCTTCACCAGCATCTCCAGCCGTTCCGCCATCGCATCGAAGTCGCGCACCAGTCCCGCGACTTCGTCCCGCCGCTTGCTTGCCGGAGAACCGCTCCGCGCCGTCAGATCGCCCGCGGCCAACTGCCGGGTCGCCGCCCGCAGCCGGACGATCGGCTTGGTCAAATACCACGCCAGGAAATAGCACACCAGTCCGGAAGTGATTACTCCAATGATCAAGCCCGGAATCGGCATGCCCCTCGGACCCAGAAACACGCGCGGCCCGGGAGGAAGTCCCATGACCAGCGTGAAGCGATGCTGCCCGTCCGAAGAAGCCCGCGATTCCTTGAGCACCTTGGGAGCCGGAATAATGAATCCGTCACGCGGAGCCGGAGATCCGCTGATCAGCACGCGCACCGCCCAGTCGGGCGCACCGCGGTGGGAAACCTCCTCGCCCTGCTCGTTGAAAAGGTATGCGCGGATGTGCTGCGCGGTCTGCAAGCCGTCCAGGTATTCCCGGACCGGCTGCGCTCCGCCCGCCTCGTAAGCACTGACCGCTTCGTTCAGCGAGGTCGTACGCAACGCCTCCCACGACGAGCCACGCGGCCGCAACGCCAGCGTAACCAGGATCGCGAGCACTACGAACAATGCTTGCGCCATCCAGAACGACAGAAAAATTCGCAGAAACAGACTCTTCATGTTGGACTCGTTAACTCTAGACCTTCGCCTTCTCTCGCGGACGCGCAAAAATGTAGCCTACACCACGTACCGTCTTGATGTGTTCGTCGCTGTCCGTATCTCCGAGTTTCTTGCGCACCTTGCTGACGTGCATGTCGATGCTGCGGTCAAAGGGCGAGAACTTGCGGCTGAGCACCGCATTCACCAGGCGTTCGCGCGGCACCACTCGCCCGGCTTCGCGCAAAAGCACTTCCAGCAAATTGAACTCCACAGAAGTCAGGTCCACCGGCTTGCCCTCAAGACGCACCGTCCGCGTCGCGGGATCCAGTTCCACGTCCCCCACGCTGACTATTTCCGGCGTCGCAGCCGAACCGCTGCCATCTGCCCGCGTCCGCCGTAGCACCGCACGAATGCGCGCCACCAGTTCCCGCGGATTAAATGGCTTCGGAAGATAATCATCCGCCCCAATCTCCAGGCCCACAATGCGATCCACATCCTCGCCCCGCGCCGTCAGCAACAGCACCGGCAGCCGCGAAGTCGCGCGAATCCGGCGCAGCACCTCAAATCCGTTAATGCCCGGCAACATCACATCCAGCACCGCCAGCAGGTACTCGCCCGCCGTCGCCTTCTTCAGCCCGCTCTCGCCGTCATGCACGCATTCGACGGTAAATCCCTCCGCCCGCAGATATTCCCCCACCAGTTGGCAGAGTTCCACATCGTCGTCAATGACCAGAATGCGTTCCATCGCTGTCATCATTGTGCACCATGTCAAGAACGCTTCGCAGTAAAGAATTGTCAAACCCACGACGACTCGGGCTGCCCTACTTTTTTCCCGCCTTTTGCGAAGACCGTGGGGACTCGCTTCGATCAGGGAAGCAATACCCTCCCTCCCCGAAAGCCTTTTACAAAACTTTACTCTGCTTGACCGACTTTTTACCGCCTTTTCCTCCCGGCCCGTGTTCCTATCAGTGTACGCACTGCCCGGGACATCCCGGAGAATCTTTAGGAGTCACACATGAAATCGATTCGTTTTCGCTTGTTGATTGCCGCCATGGCAGTTTTGCTGGGCAGCGCCATCGCCAAGTCGCAGACCGCTGACGCTCCGCCGCCACCGCCCATGCACGGCCACGGATTCGGCATGCAAGACCACAGGATGGGCTTCTTCGCCAAGTCCCTGAACCTGACCGATGAGCAGAATGCGCAGATGAAGACCGTCATGCAGAAAGAGCATCCGGCCATGAAGCCGCTGTTCCAGCAGGAACGCCAAATCGATCAGCAGCTTCGCCAGTATGTAACGGGCACCTACGACGAAGCCAAGGTTCGCGCCCTGGCCACACAGAAGGCGCAGATCGACGTCGAACGGACGGTGGCGCAAACCCGCGTTCACAACCAGCTCTACCAATTGCTGACCGCGGACCAGCAGGCCAAGCTGAAGACGATGGAGGCTAACCACGAAGCCCGTATGCAAAAGCACATGAACCAGGCCCCGCCTGCTGCTCCAGAACAATAGCGCGCGGAAGCGGAACTCTCCGTTGAAATAACCGGAGAGTTTTTAATTGCCGGGCGCGAGGTCACTCGGGCCTCCTCGCGCCCGAAACCGAAAACGAATGACGGATCAACCCCCATGACCCTCAGTGATTCATTTCTCTCCGATGCCGGATGGCTCTTCTTCGCCGCCTGGAGCGCAATGGTCGCCGTCGTCAGCGTCGCTGCCTTCGGCCGCGACCTGCTCGTTTGGAGCGCGCACCTCAATCCCGCGCCTAAGTCCCAGCCCGCCGACCACGTCCGCCCCACCCAATCCAGCGCACTCTAGCCCTGGTTACGACAGCAATCGAGAAGAAAAAAAAGCCTGACCGAGGTGCCCGACAAACAATTCTCTCGGGTCGCCTGGACATTTTCTATCCCCCCAATTTTGGCAGTTTGAGACGAAAAGCGAGTTTGCCAACGGCCACGCCTGATTGCAACACTAATCTTGCCGTATCATGTTTCGCGACGAGGGAACAGGTTCAAAAGGCACTCGACGTACTAATTGGGAAGCCGCTGTGGTCGTAAGGTCGTGCTGCTGCTCTGGAATGGTTTGCGTTCGGTGAGCGCAGAACCGTCAAGGGCTATCGTGGCGGTACAAAGGAAGTTGGAGAATGATCTCTCCACGTTTAGTGTGTTTGGCGCATCAGGCACGAAAATCGGGTGGTTGTCGGCAACCGCGATGTCTACGTTCCGGCTGTACGGCTCTCCTGATGTTGCAAAGTCAAAGACCAGAACTGTCGAACCGACTAAACTCGCAGTTAAGAACATCCGCTAAGGCGAAAATTAAAATATGGAGAATCCACAATGAAAAGACATCAGTCGTTTTTCGGCTTATGCGTGTGCTTTGTGCTGATCCTCGGATTGGGGATTGTGCCAACAATGATGGCGGCGGACCCGTCGCCGATCGTGGGAAATTGGGAAGGGACTCTTGATCCGGGCGCTCAGCCTAAGAAGCGAATTGTCGTGCACATTGCCGTGGCTCAGGACGGAAGCCTAAGCGGAACGATCGACTACCCTGACGAGAGCGCTTCGGGGGCGCTGATCACTGCCATAAACTATAAAGAACCCGCCCTTCACTTCGAAAGCAATTCCGGTCAGGTTTCGTACGATGGCACCATGAACAAAGAGAATTCAGAGATCGCGGGCACCTGGAAGCAAGGCGCATCACCACTCCGTCTCACGCTCAAGAAGACCCCCTAGGGTCACAGGCTTCGATCTACATTATGAGCGCGATTTCAACGAGTGGAAATCGCCGGATAACAACAGCTACGCTCGTCAGAGCACACCCGTTTGGAGGGGCAACAGTAACTTCGCCAGCCAACTGAACCTCGTGCGGGGACCTACAACGAACATCGGACTGCCGGGAACCCGCGCTACGCGCTGAACAACGAGGCCCACGCGCTGCGGCGGCTGGGGCGCAATGACGAAGCGGAATCGCTGGAAGAACGCCTGGCTAAGATTCGCCGCACGGCACAGAATTAGGGACCGGCACTGGGGTCCGACAGAAAACCTTCCCTCCGACGAGAGCTTTTCGCCTTAGGGGTGTTCTGTGTCTCAACTAGGCGAGACCTGCTCTTCGGAGAGGCGAGAGCTACTAATGCCATACGAATGAGCGCGTAATGTCGGTGATTTGGGTCGCATTCGATGGATGCTGAGCGCCAAGGGCCACAAACTGATGCCATAACGACGTCGGCCTTACAACCGACCGAGTAGATTATGCGGTATCCAACCAAAAAGGCTCGGGACGAAGGTGGTGCTCTAAGCGGGGAGGGGCTTCGCTATCTGCGACCCGACGCAACATCATTCTTGATGCGGTTGATAAACAGTTGAACAAAGACCCCCGAAACCAGGCAGCAGACAAATCCTATCCACAACCAGAACACATCTCTCCGAAACCCTCCAAGCCCAACTACAAGAATGCTTAGAAGGCTCATCACCGCAGTGAGAAAGGTTTTCAGTTTCATTCCCCAGTCTCGGGTGGACGGGCGAATCTGGGAGGATGGTTGACTAGTCATGGAAGAATGCTCGTTCTCCATTACAAAAATCGTAGGCTCGACTGCGAGCCAAGTCAACGACCGGCTACGAGTTCCGACCTGCGTTTTCCTCATCCCCGATGTGACATCCAACCTTGACCGCCGAATTCAAAGAGCAGATCATCGTCAAGGCGGAGGCGGTATATGCAGAAACGGCAAATAGCGCCCTAAGTCTCCTGTTGTCAAGATTTTGACCTTTAAACCCTTGGGGCTCAAGATTTTGCAGACCATTTTTGCAAACCCCGCGCCAGTCAAGCCTTTCACCGGGGTGGGGGGCGGGGGGGTATACCTCCAATCGAGCTGTTTTCCCAAATTAAGACTCCCTCAAGAAGCCGAGTTGAGTGCATCGGCCAAGTTTTTTTCGGGGGATTTCCTCAGCGCGAGCGAGGCACTATCAACCGCAGTTTATGGAGAGCGTAGCTCCCCGCCGCCAACATAGAACTGCACCGCCCCTGTTAAAATTTCATCTACTGGACCTGCATGCTGCCTAAGAGTCTGCGCCCGCTGCTGCCTTATCTGAAACGCTACCGCTGGAGTTACGTCGCGGGAACGCTCTGCGTCTTCCTCACCAACGGCATCTGGATCCTGTTTCCGCTCGTGCTTGGCAAGGCTGCCGACGATCTGCACGAAGGCGTAACCAGACACAAGCTCTTGCTCTACGCGGCATTGTTGCTCGCAATCGCTGTCACCAAGGGGATCTTCCAGTTTCTCACCCGCTGGATCGTGATCGGCATCTCGCGCGACATCGAGTTCGACCTGCGCAACGATTTGTTTGCCCGCCTGGAAATCCTCTCGTACTCCTACTACCAACGCCACCGCACTGGCGACATTATGGCGCGCGCCACCAACGACCTGAACGCAGTCCGCATGCTGCTCGGCCCCGCGATCATGTACTCGGCCAATACCATCGTCTACACCGCGGGCGCGCTGGCCTTCATGATCTCCATCAGTCCATGGCTTACGCTCTACACGTTCCTGCCGCTGCCCGCGGTGAGCATCGTGATTCAGTACTTCGGCCGGCAGATTCACGATCGCTTCGAAAGAATTCAGGCAATGTTCTCCGACATCTCCGCGCGCGCGCAGGAGAACTTCTCGGGAGCGCGCCTGATCCGCGCCTACGTGCAGGAGGACGCCGAGATTCGAGCCTTCGAAACCGAAAACCAGGAATACATCCGGCGCAGCCTGCGCCTGGTGCGCCTCATGGGCATGCTCTGGCCCACTCTAGAGCTGATGCTGGGCTGCGCCGTGGTGCTCGTGTTGTGGCTCGGCGGACGCGAGGTCATTCACGGACTTTCCCATGTGACGCTGGTTTCGAATCTGGGAACTTCGCATCTTGCAATCACGACCACGCTCTCGCTCTCCGGCTCCATGAGCGTCGGACAATTCGTCTCGTTCAGCACCTACATGATGCAGCTCACCTGGCCGATCATCGCTCTGGGTTGGGTCATCAATATTTTCCAGCGCGGCACCGCGTCGCTGATCCGCATCAACGAGATCATGCAGGAGGAGCCCGAGATCCAGGATGCTCCGGGCGCGCAAGACCGCGAGGTCGCAGGCGAGATCGAGTTCCGCGGACTCAACTTCGGCTACGAAGGTAAAGCGGTTTTGCACGACTTGAACCTGCGCGTGCCTGCGGGCAGCAGTCTGGCGATTGTCGGCCCTACGGGCTCGGGCAAGACAACTTTGGTCAGCCTAATCCCACGCATCTACGACGCCGAGCCGGGAACAGTTCTGATTGATGGCCGCCCGATTCGCGAGTATCTCGTGGCATCGCTGCGCAGAAATATTGGATTCGTGCCCCAGGAAACATTCCTGTTCAGCGACCGCATCCGCGAGAACATCGCTTTGGGAGTGGAATCAGCATCCGATCAGGAAATTCACGATGCGGCGGACGCGGCGAACATCGCGGCCGACATTGAAAGCTTTCCCGAAGGCTACGACACAATGGTGGGAGAGCGCGGCATCACGCTCTCCGGCGGCCAGAAGCAGCGCACGGCGATCGCGCGCGCCCTGATCCGCAATCCGAAGATTCTGATCCTCGACGACGCGCTCTCCAGCGTCGACACCCACACGGAGGACAAGATTCTCAACCACCTGCGCGATGTCATGCGCGGCCGTACCACCATCTTCATTTCGCACCGCGTCTCCACCGTGCGCAATGCCGACCGCATTGCCGTGCTGCACGGCGGACGCATCGTCGAACTCGGCACCCACGACCAACTGCTGGCCTTGAACGGCTACTACTGCGACCTGTATAACAAGCAATTGCTGGAAGAAGAACTGGCGGAAGTCTGAGGCGGAATCGCCGCCACGATTTCCTGGGGAATTCGCCAGAGTTCAGGCCCTTGACTCTTTCTTGACAAGGCTGGGCGCTGGAACGTCTACACTGGCATAACTGGGCGATCACTCATCTCACCATGCAGCGGGTTAACACGCAGGAAATCCTCGATTCCGAAACCTGCCCGCCCGTCGAGGTGGAAACTTCGCTGCGGGATCTGAGCCGCATCAACCGTTGGTTCGGTGGAGTCGCGACCACGCGCTGGTTGATCGAGCGCGTCGCGTCGGCAAGGGGAAACAAGAGTTTTTCCGTGCTGGAAGTGGCCGCCGGATTTGGCGAGGTGTCCAAGATTGCGGGCCGGCAACTGGCGCGTAAGGGAATTAAGCTGAACGTGACCGACCTCGATCGTGTGCCCACCCACCTGCTGCGTGGAAACCGCGCCGTGGTCGCGGACGCGCTCGCGCTTCCGTTTCAGGACTGCAGTTTCGATCTTGTCAGTTGCAGCCTGTTCGCCCATCACCTGGAGCCCGCCGACCTGGCGCACTTTGCCGCCGAGGCCCTGCGCGTGAGCCGCTGCGCGGTCCTGATCAATGACCTGGTCCGTCATCCCTTGCATCTCGCGCTGGTATATGCGGGCTTTCCGCTGATGCGGAGCTATGTGTCGAGGGTTGACGGTCTGGCGTCGGTGCGCCGAGCCTATATCCCTCACGAGATGCAGCAGATTCTTTCGTCGGTTGCGGGGCCCGCTATCCGGGTCGAGATTTCACGCCACTTTCTGTTTCGCATGGGCGTGATTGTGTGGAAGACAGCCGAGGGTCCTGACCTGCGGGCTGGGTAGCGATCTCTCGTTCGACTGGACAGCCGGGGCAGCTGTCCCTACATGAGTCTTGGCGATCCCAACAACAAACAACGATCAGCGAACTACCAGTACTTCCCTCACGTTGTCGCGCGCGAGAAAGAATTTGATGGAAGCGAAGTCGCGGAACAGGGTTTCGATGTGGCGATTGTTAAAGACACGCTGCAGGCGGAAGCCGTCGGTAATCGAAGTGTGGATTGCACCCGTGGGTCCACGGCGCGCTTCCCGGCGCAGCACGATGGGCTGCATTTCCAGCGTATCCTTTCCGACGATGTGGAAGCGGTAGCAAGGCGAATCCGGCCCCGCATCCTTGGTATGGAAAAACGCCAGCATCATGCCTCCGGGCTTCAGCACGGACCACAGGCGTCCCATGACGGGCCGCACCAGGCTCTCGTCCAGATAATCCGGCAGATTCCAGCACAGCACGACGTCGAAATGCGCCGCGGGATAGACCAGGTTGTCGGCCAGGAATCGACGGCTGTCGAGGATGGGATTTCCCTGTTCATCTTTCGTGGAAAGATTCGGATCGGTGGAAGCCACGAGAAGGTCTTCGCTGTAGATCTTGTGGCTGCGTCCGGTGAAGAACCGAATGTTCGCCGCCGACGTGGAACCGAGATCGAGTACGCACAGCGGAGTGTCAGCTTCCCACACGCGGGAGAGTTCGCCGAGACTGCTGGAACGTCGGGTCAGTTTTTGGGCGCCCTGTGCTGTGGTCGCCTCTGTCCCGCCCGAAGAGCCGCGAAAGAGCTTCATGAAATTCTGGGTGACTGATGCCATTAGACCGATATGTCGCCTTGCCCGAGGCGACTGCTGCCCCAAGACTTTGAATCAACATCTAAAACCAACACTTTAACTCATTCGCGGGCCAGCCAATAGTTACTTTCCAGCCGCTTTCTCCGCCCTACCCTGTATATCAATCTTGCCCTTCAGGTAGGCGCCTTCCTCGATCGAAATCCGCTGGGTGGAAATGTCGCCGGTAACCACGGCGGACTTGCGCAATTCCACGCGGTCGCTGGCCTGCACGTTGCCTTCGAGCTTGCCTTGCACCACCACGCCCTTGGCCTCTACCGAAGCCTTGACCTGCCCGTGGGGACCGACGGTCAAACTGTTGTTTTTGAGGGAGATGGTGCCCTCGACCTGACCATCGACGTAAAGGTCTTCGCTGCCCGACAAGTCGCCTTTGATGACTACGGACTTGCCAATCTGCGCCAAATCTGCCGACAACGGAGCACTCATGGATGTTCTCCTTAAGGATGCGGGATACTGCAATACCAAAATAACTGGGAAGGCAGGTACCGGGACGACCGCGTCGCTTCTCTCGACTATACCCAACTAAGAGAGCGTGCGGCAAGCGAAGTACTTCGGTAACGCAAGAAAAGACAGGCTTAAGTGATACTGGCAAAACACACGGTGCAACCCGATGGGCTGATTGCTACACTAAACTCAGGATGAATTGCGTGGAGCAAAGACGGGCGATTGCGCGTTGGCCGACGCTGGCTGCGATCGTCGTTTTGTCCGCAGCCACGACAGCGATCTCGGCCCAAGACTCGAAGACACCCGAGATGTCGCCGGGGGAACTGGTGCGACTTACGGTAGCGAATGAAGTCGTGGCGGCGAACGACCGTGAAATCCACCACATGTTCCGTTCGCGCAGACAAACCTCAAAGGGCTCGCAAACCCGAGTCTATGTCGAAACCAATCAGGCATTGGCTGGGATTCTCATCGCTGTCAACGATCAGCCGTTGACGGCAGAACAACAGAAGGCAGAAACGGACCATCTCGCGTCGCTGATGAACAATCCCGACCAACTTCGCAAGAAGGAGGCGCGCGAAAAGGAAGACGAAGACCGCAGTCTCCGGATCGTGAAGGCGCTGCCGGACGCTTTTTGCTACGAATACGCGGGCACGGACAATAGCACGGCCGGACTGGGCAAAGCCGGAGACCTACTGGTGAAGTTGAAGTTCAAGCCCAATCCGGCTTACAACCCGCCTTCCCACGTAGAACAGGTACTAACGGGAATGCAAGGTGAGTTGCTGATTGACCAAGAGACTCGGCGCTTGGCGAGGATCGACGGCACTCTGTTCCAGGAAGTCACGTTCGGATGGGGAATTCTCGGCCATCTCAACAAGGGCGGACACTTCCGCGTCCAGCAGGCCGACTTGGGCTTAGACGACGGGTCCTGGGGTATCACCGAGATGAACTTGAACATGACCGGCAAGATCCTGCTGTTCAAGGGCATCAGCATTGTGTCGGACGAAGTGTTGAGCGACTTTCGCCGGATGCCTGACAACCTGACATACGCCCACGGCGTGGAAATATTGAAGATGGAAAAGGAAAAACTGGCGCACAACAACCACGCGACGGAAACTACCGCGGCAAAAAAGGATCAAAGTAATTAGTGGGAAGCGGTTGATCGTAAGACCGCCTTCAAATCGTACTACGCAACTTTCGGCGGTTCTCCACTGGCGGCGAGTACATTTTCCAGCGCTGTGACCAGCATCTCCAGGTCATCTCTCTTCGGTACCAACGCATCTGCCGGTGCACGCGCGCGGTCCGCAGCCACAGCCCCTTCCGTCAGCAAGATCGTCGGGACTTGCGGCCGACACCGCTTGATCTCCGTAGCGACAAGTGCGACTTCCGCACTATTGCGGTCCAGATCCAGCACCACGGCGTCCACTCGTTCAAAGGTAGCCAGCTTGATTGCTTCAAATCCGTTGCTGGCGCTTAGAACGCGGTATCCCATCTGATTGAGACCGTGAGCGCGCCAAAGCAAAACCACCCGATCGGTACCAAAATGAAGAATGGTGCGGTGCTTTTTCTCGGCTCCCGACATTTTACGTTCCTCGTTTCGCGGAACAAACAACTCGGTTGGCGACCGTCAGGTTCGCGGTGTGACGTTTCACGATTGACGATACATATTGAGAAAACAGAAAAACTGATCAAAATTGCACATTCTCATCAATTATCGGCGGGCTGCGTTGCTCCTGGAACTCACGCTCGCAACGTTTCTTTTCGCACCGTGAGCTTCTCGATCAAATCCAGTTTGACGCGGTAACCGGCTCCCGGATGGTCGCTGATTGCGATCATCCCCTGGGGTGAGATTTTCACTTCCGGGTCGATGACGTCTTCTTTCCAATAGCGTTTTGAAGCGGAAACATCGCCCGGCAGGCTAAAGTTTTCCTTCGTGGAAAGAGCAATATTATGGGCGCGTCCGATGCCGGTTTCGAGCATCCCGCCGCACCACACGGGAATTTTGTAGGCCTCGCAGATGTCGTGGATTATCAATGCTTCGGAGAATCCGCCGACGCGGCCGACCTTGATGTTGATGATTCGGCAAGCGCCGGTTTCGACGGCGAAGGCCGCGCTGCGTGCGTTAACGATCGATTCGTCCAGGCAGATCGAGGTGCGCAGTTCTTTCTGCAGCCGGGCGTGATAGTAGATGTCGTCGTTCCATAATGGCTGCTCGATCATCAGAAGATTGAACTGATCGAAGTTTCGCAGGTGCTCGACCTGATCGAGCGTGTAAGCGGAATTTGCGTCGCAGCTCAGGGTAATGTCAGCCCAGCGCGAGCGGATGCGCTCGAGCACGTTCACGTCCCAGCCCGGCTTGACTTTGACCTTGATGCGGCGGTAGCCGGCGGCCAGTTCGATCTGGATTTTTTCCAGCAGTTGCTCGACCGAGTCCTGGATGCCAATGGAAACGCCGCAGGGAATCTCGCGGCGCGTTCCGCCCAGCAACTTCCATAACGGCTTCTGCTTCTGCGTCGCTTCGGCGTCCCAGAGCGCATTCTCGAGCGCGGCCTTGGCCATCCGGTGGGCGCGTACTTTGGCGAAAAGCGCCGGGCAATCGCGCGCGGAGTCGATGCGCTGTCCCAACAGCGCGGGGATCAGATATTGCTTCAGAGTCGGCCATGCGCTTTCGATCCATTCGCTGCTGTAGAAGGGATCTTCTCCGGCCACGCATTCGCCCCAACCGTCCACGCCTTCGCTATGAACGGTGACCAGAAGAATGCGGCGGCTGTAGGTGCGGCCAAAACTCGTCTCGAAGAAGTGGACGAGAGGCATATGAATCTCGCGGAGCGTGATAGCTTCAATTTTCATATCAGTACGCCGGACTGTAGGGCCGGGTTCTCAGTAGCGCCGATATTTGCTACGTTTTTTCGCGCCTCGGCATTGATCATCCTTCCGACGCGTACGACCATTTTTCATCCCAGTGTCCCAGGAGGAACTTGCCATTGCCTTTGGCATCGCGCTCATATCCGAGCACGGCGAGTCCATGGGAGAAAGCGCGCAGAAATTGCTCGCGATTGTGCTCCTGCACTTGCTGAGCCTTGCTGCGGGTCTCGGGAGCCGCTTTCCAGTCGTAGATCTGCGCGGGTACTTCGATGCTGGACTCGCTGTCGATGGGTGAATTTTTTCCTGTGGCCAGCAGGGTTTCGACTCGCTTCGACTTCAGCCACCATTCGGCAATGAGGCGGTCGCTGGGCAGTCCTCCCTGCAGTGGCGACGACGTTATGCCGTACTGGTTGATGTTATAACGTCGGGCGACGGCGCCGAGCTTTTCCAGGTTGAGATAGGCATTCTTGATTTCGAGAGGATCGAAGGTCCACTCGATCAGTTCGATGCCGCGGGCGAGCGCGTCTTCGCGCTGCATCAGCTTCAGACGCCGGCCGAGACCGCCGTTGCGATGATCCTTGCGCACAGCCAGCATGTGCGAGTGCAGGTAGACGTGCCCGGTGCGCGTGCCCGGCACCGACAGCGCGAAGCCTACCATGACGTCCCTGTCGAAGGCGCCCATCACCTGGCCGCCGACCTTGTCGGCGACGACAAACATCCGAAGCGGCACCAGTTCAGCATCGGTGAAATTCCAGACTTCTTTCTGCAGCGCAACGCAGGCGCGGAACTCCTCGATGCTGTGACAGCGCCGGAGCACGACGGAGTCGGCGGTCACGCTGGCTTCTCCTCGACTGGCTTCTTTGGTTTGTCTTTCTCCTGAGCCTTGGCTTGCTGCCAGAGGGATTCCAGCTCTTCCATCGGCGTCTGATCGGCGGAGCGGCCAGATTCGTGAAGGCGCGCTTCCATCCACTGAAATCGTCGCTTGAACTTGCGGTTGGTTTTGCGCAGAGCGGATTCGGGATCAAGCGAGAGGTAGCGCGCAATATTGACGAGAACGAAAAACAGATCGCCGACTTCATCTTCAATTCGCGCTTGAAGATCTTCGGGCACGGGCGTTCGTCCCGAGCCGGCCATGCCGCGACCCTGGGGACGCGGCCCGGGCGGTGGAAATTCGTTGAGCTGCTCGCGGAGTTCGTGGGTCTCTTCGTTCAATTTGTCGAACAAGCCTTCGACATTCGGCCAGTCGAAACCGGCCTGCGCGGCACGCGAACTAAGTTTGTAGGCCTCGAGGAGAGAAGGCATCGCGGACGAGACTCCGGCAAGGATGGAGCGCTTTTCCTCTTTAGCCGGCGCGCTATTCCCTTCCGCGCCACTGTTTTGCCGCTGCTTTCTCTCTTCCACCTTGAGCGCTTCCCAGTTGCGCTTGACCTCGGCAGAAGTGTCGGCCTTCACGTCTCCGAACACATGCGGATGGCGGTTGATAAGCTTGGTGGAGAGGCGGTTGAGCACGTCGTCAATGGAAAACGAGGACTGCTCCTTCGCCATTTCAGCATAGAAGAGCACCTGCAGAAGCAGGTCACCGAGCTCACCTGCGAGGTCGGGCCAGTCGCGATTGTCAATGGCTTCCAGGACTTCATAGGTTTCTTCCAGGGTGTAGGGCTTGATGGAATCGAAAGTCTGTTCCCGGTCCCAAGGGCAGCCGCCGGGAGCGCGCAGGCGCTCCATAATGGCGACCGCCCGCTCGAAACGTTCTCCTGTCGTGGACATGCGGCAACCAATGTAAATGACGGTGGAGGCAGGAGGCAATTCGCGGCGGCGCACGAGAAACCGGCAGGTAGCGCCGGCATCTTGCCGGCTGTCGCGAAGGCAGCCCCGCCCTCGCAGCGCGTGGGCGAGACGCCCCCGCGACAGCCACCGGGACGGCGGCGCCACACTCCGAATGCCAACCGCAGGCGATCAGAGAGCATCCTAGCCATACCGAATATCCTCCCGCTCATTCTGTAAACGAACAGTTATCCCAGCCCAAATTGATCAAGGAGAAAAAATTGACAACTGGTATTCTTCAGGGAAAGAAAGTTGCGATTCTTGTAACCGATGGATTCGAGCAATCGGAGTTGCTGGAACCGAGAAAGGCGCTCGATGAAGCGGGCGCGACCACGCAGGTAGTCTCTCCCGCAGGCAAGAGAGTTAAAGGATGGAACCATAAGGAATGGGGCAATGAAGTCCCCGTGGACGTTGCACTCGACTCTGCGAATGCGGAAGAATTCGATGCGCTGCTCCTGCCGGGTGGGGTCATGAACCCCGATCAGCTGCGCATGAATCCGAAGGCGGTCGAGTTTGTGAAGCACTTCGCCGATGCCGGCAAACCGATGGCGGCGATCTGTCATGGGCCGTGGACGCTGCTGGAAGCCGGAGCGGTTCGGGGGCGCACGATGACCTCCTGGCCTTCGCTCAAGACCGACCTTAAGAATGCCGGCGCGACTTGGGTCGACAAGGAGGTCGTCACCGACCAAGGTCTGGTGACCAGTCGGAAACCCGACGACATCCCAGCCTTCAATGGTGAGATGATTCGCCTGTTTGCGGAAGGACGCGGCGAATCGAAGCCTCTGCGAAAGACAGCGTAATTGTCGGCTCGCGAGACCTTGCATGGGCCACGGTTTCCACCCGGCTCCGGGATCAGGACCGGGCCGGGTGAATTCTGATAGAAACGAAGTCAGCTGGATTCGCCTTGGCAAAGGACGCGGAGGTTACTTTCGGCACCTTTTTTGCGGAGATGGAACTGAATCAACCAGCCCGTGTCGTTGGACTATCGTGACCTTCATCTTCTTGCCATTCGGGTGCAGAATTAGAACAGTTAGGCGTGTCCGTGCCGCGGCATGGCTATTCCGCGAAGTTCAGACGCTCTGGCATCTAATTTAAATACATGAGTTTAACTGTTAAACCTCGACCGTCCGTGGATGGGCAGCACTTCCACGTGGTGGTCATCGGTGGCGGCATTAATGGCGTGGCCGTGGCACGCGAGTGTGCCCGGGCCGGCAAACGCACGCTGCTGGTCGAGCAAAACGATTTCGCCTCGGGCGTGACCAGCCGGTCAACCCGGATCATTCACGGCGGCCTACGCTACCTGGAACACGGAGAACTAGGTCTGGTGCGGGAGTCGGTGCGGGAGCGGGAGCATCTGTTGCGCGAACGATCGCACCTGGTCCATCCCGTGCACTTTCTGTTCTTGCTTAACGAGCAGAGCCAGCGCAGCGCCATGAAAGTGCGCGCCGGGCTGTGGCTCTACCAGCGATTCGCGGGGAAAAAATCCAGCGCCCTGAGTGAGATGGAACTGAAGCGGGTGGAGCGCGCACTGGACGCCGGGCATCAGTGGTCGATCTTCGACTACGAAGATGCGCAGTGCGAATTTCCCGAGCGCCTGGTGGCCGAGTGGATGATGGAAGCGGCCGAAGCCGGAGCAGTCGTCCGCAATCATTGTGAAGTGCTGGCGGTGGACGTGATACAGGGCCGGGCTCGCGGTGTGCTCCTGCGCGACCGCATCTCCGGAAAAGACGAGCGCGTCGATGCCGGCTGGATCTTGAACTGCACGGGTCCGTGGGCCGACCGGATTTGCCAGCGTTCTGCAGTTCGGACCAGCAAGCCCATGCTGGGCGGTGTGCGCGGCTCGCACATCGTTCTGCCGCGATTTTCGGGCGCACCCAGTTCGGCTCTCTACACCGAGGCTGCGGATGGCCGCCCCGTCTTCGTTTTGCCCTGGAATGAGCAGGTGCTGGTGGGCACCACCGAAGTCCCGGACACCGGCGACCCGGGAAAGACCGCGCCTTCCAACGAAGAAATTGAATACCTGTTGCGCACGGTGAGTAAGCTATTCCCGAAGGCGAAGCTTTCGGCACACGATATCAAATATGCGTTTGCCGGAGTGCGTCCTCTGCCGAACTCTCCCGGCAACAAGGCGTCGGCGGTAACGCGGCGTCATTTTCTCCACGACCATACCCCGGAGGGCACGGCGCGGCTGATCTCCGTCATTGGCGGCAAATTGACCACGGCGGCTTCCCTGGCGCGGGAATGTGCTCGAAAGATCGGCATCGCCGTCCCAGAGCCGGCCATGGTCGCGATGGGGCCAGGTAGTTCGCTCGATCCCATGCTGGACCAGGAAGTTCTCGACATCGCGCGAGCCGGATCGGTGAGCGAAGAAACCGCCCGCGGCATGATGGAATGGCACGGTCCGCGTGCGATGGACATTGCCCGCATGGCGCTGGTGAGTGCGGAACTCCGGGCGCCGATCTGCCCTCATACCTCGCACATCGTCGCCGAAGTGGTGGAGGCTTACCGCAAAGAGTTTGCGGTCACCTTGGGCGACGTTCTGCTGCGCCGGGTTCCGCTGGCACTGGGAGCGTGCTGGTCGGAATCTTGCAGCCGGGAAGCGGCGTTGCGCATTGGCGCCGTGCTGGGCTGGAACGAGCAGGCCCTGGGATCGAATCTGGAATCGTTTGAAACGGAGCGCACGGCGTTCCTGAAGAAACCGTCCCGCGACAGCTCCGCTCTGGAAGCTGCCGCCGACTAACTCACTGCCTTTTTCTCAAACTGCCGCAACCCCACAACCAGCAGCAGCGCGTCAAAAAAAAGCAGCGCAATGAGTACCGCGGTTGTTGATAAGTGCGGGAACTGCGGAACCAACGTGGCGCGCATTCCTTCGCTGGCATACACCAACGGGTTGATGAGCACAACTTTTTGCAGGATCGGGAAAGTTTTCAGGGCGCTCCAGGGATAGTATGTGCAACCAAAGAAAATCATGGGGGTCATTACCATGCTGAACATTAGCCCAATATGCTGCTGATTGATGCTGCATCCCAAGGCCAGTCCTCCGCATGCGGAAAAACCCGCCACCAGCACGATGATCACAGTGAAGGTCAACGGAGTACCAATGCTGATTTCAACTCCGGGTCGAAGCACGAGCCACGCGAGCGGGATCACCACCAACCCGGCCACCAGCGCTTGCAGCATGCCGGCGATGACTTTCTCGATGGCAATCCAGCCGACGCTGATCGGGGCGAGCAGGCGGTCTTCGATTTCGCGGGTCCACTGAAATTCGGCGATGAGCGGCATCGCCACCGCCCAAACTCCGGTGAAGGTCATACTGATCGCGATAATGCCGGGAAGCAGCAGGCTTTTGTACGCGGCAGGCATATACCCACTGCCGACCATGACGCGGCCGAAAATGAAAACGAAGAGCAACGGCTGCAGGAAGGTTTGCAGCAGGAGTTGAATCGCATTCCGCCGCGCTACATGAGCGTCGCGCGCCAGCATTGCACCAAAAGTTTTCCAGTTCAATCGCGCAGGCTCCTTCCGGTATGGTGCAGGAAGAGATTTTCCAGACTTGGTTCAGAAATGTGAACGTCGGACAACTCGGCGCCCGAATTCGCGGCCAGGTTCGCTATCTCAGGAATGAGAGAACCGCCGCGGTCCGCATAGACGTCGGCCCCCGTGTCGTCGGCAGCGCGTACCTCGCGGACTCCCGCCAGCGCTTGCAACCGGCGAAGCAATTCCCCCGTCTGTTTGCCGAAACGAAGGCGCAGCAGGAATCCGCCGGGAATCGATGCCTTCAACTGCCCCGGTGTACCCACGGCAATCACGTGGCCGTGGTCAACAATGGCCAGGCGCTGGCACAATGCGTCGGCCTCTTCCATGTTATGAGTGGTCAGCAGTACGGTCCGTCCCGCCTGATGATATTCGCGAATGATCTCCCACAACAGAATCCGGGTTTGAGGATCGAGCCCGGCGCTGGGCTCATCAAGAAACAGAACCTGCGGATCGTGCATCATGGCGCGGGCAATCGAAAGCCGCTGCATCATGCCTCCCGAAAAGCCGCGCACCATCTGATTGGCGCGCTCGGTGAGTTTGAACTTCTCGAGTAATGCGTCGGCGCGCTCATTTCTTTGCTTGGATCCAATTCCGAAGTAGGCAGCGTGAAAAATGAGAATCTCGCGGGCCGTCAATGAAAAATCTAAATTGGGGCGTTGCGGCACAACCCCGATTAGGCGCTTGACTCGCGCCTGTTCCTGCCACACGTCATGCTCGCCGATCCAAGCCTGGCCTGAAGTTGGCCGCACCCGCGTGGTTAGGACTCCGACCGTGGTGGTTTTGCCCGCGCCGTTTGGTCCAAGAAGGCCGAAAATTTCTCCTGGAAGAATCTCGAGTGAAAGCCCGTCGAGGGCCGGAATCTCTGACTTCGACTGCTTTCCGCCCTTCGCATCGGCGCGCGCAATAAACCCCCCGGCGGCGCCTAACGGCGGAGCAGAGTTATAGACCTTGCGCAACTCCTGAGTACGAACGCCAACGGCCATGCAGAGCAGTCCCCAGTCTGGAAGATAAGGTTTTGGAAGTATATCTCAGGAATCAGCTGCGACGAACCCTGGCGAACCGGAATGACCGTCACAAAGAAGCGGGCAAAAGAAAACTAGTCCAGCACGCTGCGAGGGCGAGACGTCCTCGCGGCAGCCGGCAGAATGCCGCCGCTACCTGCCGGTTACTAAAGATTGGGCAGGACCTTGCGTCATCTGGGAATGGAGCTCTTGCGAAACTACACTGGCGCGAGGTCTGTCGGGATTTCTGCGGAGGGCGCAGTCCGATGTTGGTTCCTATCAAGCACGAGAATATGACCGCCCGGCGCTGGCCCGTGGTCACTCTCGCATTGATCGCCATCAATGTAGCAGTCTTTCTCTTCACCATGTCGGCGATCGATGATGAGGCTCCGCAACTGGGCGAGGTGAAGTCTCACATCCTGATTCTCGCCGCCCTGCATCCCGAACTGAAAATGCAGCCCGAGTCGCAGCACCTGGTCGATGGATTCAAGCAGAGCCACCCCGGTCAGTGGAAGCAAGTCCAGAATCCAAATCGCGACATCATCGACGCCTACGACGCCAAGATCAGAATGAGCGAGGATGCGTCGAGGCTGCAGGACGAGATGGATTCGCTCAATGCTCAATTTGTGAAGCTGTCTTCTTCGTCGATTACCGAGCAGTACGCTTTCGTTCCGGCGCACCCCCGGCCCATCAGCTATCTGACGGCGAACTTCCTGCACGGCGGCTGGCTCCACTTGATTGGCAACATGTGGTTCCTGTGGCTGGCAGGATTTGTGCTCGAGGACGTCTGGGGACGCTGGCTGTACTCGGCGTTCTATCTGATCGCGGGGGCGGCCGCGCTGCAGTTTTACACTTGGTCCAATCCGGGAAGCATCACGCCAACCCTGGGCGCGTCAGGTGCGGTGGCAGCCTTGATGGGAGCGTTCCTGGTGCGCTTCCCGAAGATGAAGATTGAGATGGCGTGGCTGTTCTTCTTCAAGTTGTATCGCTTCAAGGCCGCGGCCTACTGGCTGCTGCCGCTTTGGCTGTTCAGCGAAATCTTCTACGGATCGCTATCCGGGTCCTCGAGCGGCGTGGCGCACTGGGCGCACGTTGGCGGCTTTCTGTTTGGAGCAGTCGCCGCCGTGGCGATCCAGCATTCCGGCCTGGAGCATAAGGCGAATAAAGCGATTGAGGAAAAACTCGGCTGGAGTAACGATCCGGAACTCGAACAGGCCAACAGCATGATGGAGCACGGTCAGCTTCCAGAAGCCCTGGCGGTTCTGGCGAATTACGTTGCGGCGAAGCCGAGCTCGCTCGACGCCTGGAACCTGCTGCGGCAGATTCATACGCGCCAAAATAACATGAAGGATTATCTCGACGCGACGGTCAAGACCTGCGCACTGCATCTGAGGTCGCACGAAGTCGAAGCGGCGTTTCAGGATTATGCGGAGTTTACCAATTCCGGCGGAAGCAGGATGCCGGCCGCGACCTGGCTCGAACTCTGCAAGGGCGCGGAAGAAATGCAGGAGTTCGAACGCGCCTTCGCGGAATATCAGCAACTCGCCCAAACTTATCCCGCCGACCGACAGGCGCTGACCGCCCAACTCAGCGCGGCGCGGCTTTGCCTGAAGCGCCTCAATCGCCCGCAGGACGCGCTCGCTCTCTACCAGGCTGCCGCAGCATCTCCGATTCCCCATCTCGATTGGGAGCAGCACATACAGGCCGGCATCAAAGACGCGAAGGCTGCCATGTCGTCGGGCAATGCGATCGCGGCCGGGGCTCAGTAGGAAAACTCACTCAGAATCAACTCAAAATGCAAAGTAGTCGCGGCAGGAAACCTCAGGCCTGTTCTGTTGGCGGCTTGCCTCCGCTTTGGGTGAAGGAACGAGGCAGCGATTTTTCATCAACACCCCGGCAGGACCTTTTCGTATAGGTTGCAATGCCTCGGAAAATGGTGTGGGCTCAGTTTTCTAATCGCAGCGAGTAGCCCTTCGGAAGTATCGTCTTCTCGCGATGAATAGCGTCTGCCTCGACTGGAATTCACAGTTCTGTTCTGCCTGGGTATTTCAGCGCAATTGGGCGAATCTAGCAGGAGAGAGTTTTCTAACTTGGTGTTAACGGAAACGAACATCTGGGCTATCGAATTCTCCGATTGCAAAGCGTTATCGATCCGGCAGTTTGTAATCGTTGCGTTCAGCTGGATCACCGGACAAATACTGAACAAACTCCCAGTCGTTGCCTTCGGGGTCATAGAAATACTGACGCTTTCGGTAGGGATGAGCATTCGGCGGTGTGGAGTCCTTGTATCCGGCTGCCACAAGTCGTTGGCGCAACGCCTCAACGTCATCCACTACGTAGGCGAGATGGTTTACGCCTGGCGCCCCACTGTAGGGTCGGAAGCTGCCCGGTTCCACTCGGGATTCGCTTAAGGCAATGTAGGTGTCGTCGGTGCCTACATGCACCCAGCGGGCACCCTCCCGACCAATTCCTTCACCGCGCACCCGAAACTCCGGAAATGCCGTCTTCAGGAAACGGATCATTCCATTGATATCGCGAACCGAGACGTTGGCGTGTTCAAGACGAATTGCCATCTCAGCGCTCCATGACGGAAATTGCCCGTCGTCGCATGCATTCTAACCTAGGTTGACCCAACCAGCCGGTTACACCAACTATGGCAAGCGCCCATTTTCTAGGTTAACTTCTACGCACTCAGCGTCCGGCAGAGGAGGCTTGTATTGTCGGAGATGATCCCGTCGACGCCGGAGTCTGCGAGACGCTGCATGTCTCGAGGAGAGTTGACGGTCCACGCAAGAATTTTTCTGCCGGCGTTTCTGAACTGGCGGATCAGAGGCTCGTCGACAAGCGTGTAGTGCGGGATCACATATTCGACCGGGAGGCGCTCCCATACGCGCAGTTGAGCGCTCGTCTCGCAGATCAGGCCCAGAGGAATTCCAGAGTCTTCGGCGTGGACCGCCTGCAGGACTTCCGGCAGGAACGAAGACACCACAAATCCATGGCTGGGTGAGCGCTCCTGCAGCAAGGCTACCGTGATTCCTTCGAGTCTGGAAACTTTGAGTTCAATGTCGAGAAATGCGCGCTGCTGGTAGCGGGCAAGAACATCCTGCAACAGCGGCAGTGCGGCCAACTGCTGGGCTGACGCACGCGCGATTTCAATGCTGCCGGTCTGCGGGTCATGACAGACGACCGGCGTTCCGTCGGCCGTGAGCCGCACGTCAAATTCGAAGCCGTCGCAGCCGTCGGCCAGAGCCTGGTCGAACGACGCCGGAGTATTTTCAGGAATCGACTTCAGGGCGCGGGCACCCCGGTGACCAAGAAGGAGCGGGCGCGGGCGCGGGAGATTCATGCGCGGAGAAATCAGTCGAGATCGAAATCGCGAATCGGCTTGCCGGTGTCGGGAGTTTCCTTCGCTTTTCTCACGGCCTCCTGGAACTTTTTCTCGAGGAGGTCTGAGGCGTGCTTCTGGGCTTCGACCGATTGCTGGAAGATCGATTCCCGGCGGCTGTCCTGCTCTCGCATGGCCTTGGCCGCAGCTTCCATGTCGTTGAACATTTTCGGCTTCACGGCCGCAGTGTGAGCGATGACGGCACGAGTCGCAGTGTCAATTTTAAGCACCGCATTGCAGCATGGACACGTTACATCGAAATTGGAAGGAGTCTTGGCCATTTGAGCGAATCATATCGCAAAACCGGGTTCACCACGAAGGCAGTTCTCAGTTCTCAGTGCTAAAGCCCGCGGCAGCGAACACCCAAAGCGTTTGGAACTGCTCAACCGCTCGGTCTCTCGGCCTTTACTGAGAGCTGAGAACTGCCCTCCCGGGAAGTTCCCAGGCGGGACGCCTAACTTGTACGTATCTGTGTGTACGTACAAACGTTCCTGCAGGAACACTGTGGAAAAGCTTGATCCCACCTTCTCGATCAGCGCTTGAGTTTGATGGGAAAGACATGGAACAAGTTCAGCATTTCCCACCCCAGCAGGAAGACCGACAACAGGACAACCAGCACGGCCATCAGTTCCCCGAAGCTCAGGCCGCGGCGGGTAGGTTCCAGGCGCCGGGCGGCCAGACTGAGAATGTTTAGGGTGGCAAAACCGAACACGACCGCCCAGAGGATGTTGTAAACATCTTCCCGCGACCCGCGGTAGAGAAGGGCGACGGCCATGCCTAAGAACATAGCAGCGCAAGCGCGCGCGACCGGGTAGAACGCAAGTGCAGCCCGTGTGGTTCGAGTGAAGCCGGCGATCAACGTTACTGCAGCGGATAGCGCCATAGGTTGAAACCGGGCCCTGAAAGCCGACTTGCAGGCCTTGGGCCGAAATTGGATATTACATCTTTTCCGGTCCGAGTTCACGGTTCAGAAAAACGTGGGCAAACCCGCTGGTCCAGAGGCGCGCCGGATACCTCCCGCGTTGGTTAATATGGATCATGGCAAAATGCCGCTTCATTTTCTTCGACGTGGGCAATACTCTACTGTTTCCCAATCGGGCCCGCATTCTGGCGTCACTGCCGGAAAACCGCCATCCGACGCTCGAAAACTGGCAAGCTGTGGAGCGGCGCACCAAGCATGAATTTGATCAGGGGCTCATGGAGGGCAAAGTTGACCATGGCTTCTGGTGGACCTTCCACACCTATCTGCTGCAGGATCTGAATGCCCTGGACAATGGCGTACGCAACACGCTGGTCGAGAATACACAGAATTCGGCCAACTGGGATCAAATTCTGCCGGGCACGCGCGATGCGCTGGAACGACTGCGAAGGGAATACGCGATTGCGGTGATCTCCAACGCCGACGGCAGGATTGATGCGGTATTGCGGCGCTGTGGGATTGTGGATTGCTTTCAGAGCATCACAGACTCGGGTAAGGTGGGGCACGAGAAGCCGCATCCGGCGATCTTTGAAGCAGCACTGCGCGAAATGAACGCCGAAGCAGCCGAGAGCCTTTACGTGGGCGATATGTATTCCGTCGACTATGTCGGCGCGCGCCAGGCGGGAATGCAGGCCGTGCTGTTCGACGTGGCCGGAGCGTATCGCGAGCGGGAGTTTCCGCGCGTGAAATCGCTCGCGGGTCTGGAGAAGTGGCTCCGGGAATAGCTGAGATCAAGAACTGAGGGAGACTGGCAGGCATGTTCGATTCCACTCGATTCCTTCTCTTCCTAACAGCCGCCGTGCTGCTGGCGATCGCTCCCGGCCCTGGAATGCTTTACGTCCTCGCCCGCAGTCTTGGGGGCGGAAAGCGCGAGGGAGTGCTGTCGGCGTTGGGCACGTTTCTCGGCGGGATGGTGCATGTGTTCGCGGCGGCGCTGGGCGTGTCTGTTGTTCTGGCGAAGTCGGCAGTGGCGTTCGCGATGGTGAAGTATGTCGGCGCGGCTTATCTGTGCTTTCTGGGCGTGCGGATGATTCTTGACGCGCGGAAAGAGAAGACGAATGCCGAGGAGATTCCGCAGGACCTCAAGCCTGCGCGCAACCCGCTCTGGCAGGGCGGGCGACGGAGGTTCTCAATCCCAAGACTGCCTTATTTTTTCTCTCCTTCATTCCACAGTTTGTGAACCGCGGGGGCGGACACGTCTTCTTGCAGTTCGTGACGCTGGGTACGATCTCGGTGGGGATGAACACGACTGCAGACTTGATTGTGATCGCGCTGGCTGGGCCGCTGGGGGAGCGCATTCGCTCATCGGCCACCTTCCGGCGCCGGCAGAGAACGGTGACGGGCGCGATCATGATTGGGCTGGGAACTTATCTGGCGACCGGCGAGAGTAAGTAGGAGCTCAGCGCCTGAAGACCCAGTCGAAAAGGCGGCAATTGCGGCACGCCTAAGGCGTGTCCTGATACGAATCGGCGCCACTGTGCGCTTCTCTTCACAGCTCTAGAATCTGGTGGTCGTGGCAATCGGTATGGATGGCGTCGTGCAGTTGGTGCAGGAATTCGCGGCCGTAGCGCGCCAGGAAGTGGATCATGCCAATGCCGCGTTCCTGCAGGCCTTTGTCGGGATAGAGCGCCTGGCTCAGAGTTTCCACGTGGCGGGTCACGAGTTGGCTTTTCAGCGCTTCGGCGCGCGCGGCCTGAGAATGCAGACGTTCGAGTTGGTATACGATTTTCGAGCGAGCAGTCTCAGCGGCATCGACCAGCGTGCGGTCGAGCTTCACCAGCTTCTCTTGGATGTTGGCCAGGTGTGAGTCCAAGGATTTTTTTGCGGCTTCGAAGGCGGCCTGCAGATCCTCGGGCAGTCCGTGCTCCGCGAGTTGCCGGCGTAACGCATCGGGACCGCTAAACACATCTGGCACGCTGATCGAGTGACGCTCGAGCAAGCGCTGCACCTTCGGCTCGACGATGGTGGCTGAAAAGCGCGGGACGATGGGCGTCACGCGGCCGAGAAGAGCCTCATAGACCGCTCCCGCCTGCGCGAAATAAGCGGCCTCGGCAGCGCCTCCCGTGTAGGCAAGCGTGGGGAGCAGATAATCCTGAATGATCGGACGCAACAGGACGTTGGGGCTGAATAGTTCTGGAGTCGAGGTGATCCGGCCGATCAGCTCGGTCGACGAAAGCTTCTCTGCCGCGTGATCAGCGCCGATTACGAATTCCGCGGTGCCGCCATTGCCGCGACGGTGAATTGGGGTGCGCGCCCCCTGCCGCATCGTGAAAAGCAATACCGACGAGGGAGTGACCTTCACTTGCTGGTGGTAGCCGGCGGCTTCCAGCGCCTCGCCCCGCGCCAGCAGCGCGGCGTCGAGCTCGTCGGCACGCTCGATGGCGGCGCGAAACATGGACTCCGCGACGCGGTCAAGTTCGCCATCGGAAGCATCGAGCACAATCACGCCCCACTCCGCGAAGACTTGAGCGTAGAGGCGGGCGAAGGCCGTACCCAGAGACTCACCGGGGCGATAGGAGTCGCGCAGAAACTGCGACGCCTCGGAATCGCCCAGGAGTTTCACCGCCTGTTCCACTAGAGGAAGGATCTCGTCCCCCAGACGCACGGCGCTGACGGGAGCCCCAGGAACATCGTGGCTGGGCGCGGTGAGCACATGCGAAGTGCCGTCCGGTCCGGGGATGGAAACGTGGTTCACCTCGGCCAGATCATGGTCGTAAGTTGCCAGCCAGAAAACGGGGACAGCGTTGACTCCGGCGGCGGTTGCTTCCTCTGCGAGTTTGACTGCAGTGAGCGCTTTGTAAATGGCGAACATCGGCCCGCCGAAGAGTCCAACCTGCTGTCCGGTGACGACCGCGGCTGCACCCTTGCGCAGGCGATCAAGATTGGCCAGCGTTTGCGGGGAGGCGTCCCAGGATTTGTTCTGGCGCTCAAGGATTGCAGTGACGCGCTCGCGGCGGGCCGAATCGTAGGAAATCTTTTGGGCTTCTTCTTTCAGCCATTCCCCGAAAAGCGGTGATCGCGGATAGAACGGCTGTATGTTTGGGAGGTATGTCAGGAAGTCGGTAAACAGGCGCGTGGTGTGCGGGATTTGGGAGAATGGGAGACAGTGCGCCTTCACTGAAGATTCTCCCGACAACATCGCTGGATTGCCCGTCGCATGGCCGCTAGTTGGACGTGTGAGATCATCGCAAGTCAACGCCAGTCATTGCGATGGAATTCCGGGTGAAACGGAACCCCGCAAAACCACGTTGTACTTAGAGATGCCTGAAAAGAGCGCAAGATGCAAGATTATGATAGGAAGCGGCACTGCGAAAGGAAAGCATGATTTTGGGCGCTGCTCCTCTGAATATCGTTTTGCCGGTGACACTGGAAGGCACCGTGGTGCGTCTCGAACCGCTTCGCCGCGAGCACGCGGAACTTTTCTGGGAAATTGCGAAGAACGATCTGGAGGATATCTTCCGCTGGATTCCCTACTCCATGAAGACGCCGCAGGACTTCGAAGGACTGATTGAGAAGGCGTTTGGGGAGCAGGAGCGCGGCGAGTCTGTGGTGTTTGCCACGGTGGAGCGGAAGTCCGGCTGCACCATCGGCAGTACTCGCTTTATGAATATTGACCGCATTAACCGGCGGGTCGAGATCGGGTCCACCTGGATCGCACCCGCGTGGCAGCGCACGGCCATCAACACCGAGGCAAAATACTTGATGCTGCGGCACGCGTTTGAAGCGTGGAAGTGCATGCGGGTGGAACTTAAAACGGACGCGTTAAACCAGAAGTCGCGCAATGCGATTCTGCGCATCGGCGCGAAGGAAGAAGGCACGCTGCGGCGGCACCTAGTCACTTGGAACGGAAGGGTGCGCGATACCGTGTATTTCAGCATCCTGGATAATGAGTGGACCGAGGTGAAAGCGAGCCTGGAAGCGATGCGCGCACGGTAGCTGATGATCGGGAAAAAAGTTGGCGAATCCGGGGGCGTAGGACGTTCATGGGCTGCGGCGCATCGACACACTACTGTCCCTGATGCGCATGAGTATTGGGATGCGGTCAGCCAGCCTCATCGTTTTCGCAAATGCGCGAAGAGATGGCGTCAGCGGATTCTTAGAAATGACGGACTACTGAGGACAGGCGGGAGCAAACCAAAGATGCCTCAGTGGGCGGCGCGCCGGCAGTTTAGTTACCGCCGTTTCGATATGATGTTCAACAAAAAGGACCGGCAGGGTGTAATCCCTGCCGATCCACTCACTCACCTCACGGATTGCTGGGTGTATTGGGCGCGCCGGCGGGCGCTGCGAATGACAGACCCAAGAAGTTCTTGACGTCCAACGTGCTGTTGCCCAGCACTTCGCTGTATGCCTGACCCGGCTGGACGGTAAAGAAATTGTTGTTTCCCGAGATCTCCCGATGGAAGAACTGCAGGGGTTGCGGCGCCTTGGTACCACCCGCCAGGGTTTGCAGCAACGACAAGGTATAGATCAGCGGATTGACATTACCCAGACGGCCGCCATTCAACTCGACGGCAAGCGCCAGCACGCCGGCAAATTCCGGAGACGACGAACTGGTGCCAATGAGCAGGAAAGCCTCGCCATTGACCCAAACGATGGCAGCGCTACGTGGCAGCAGGGTGCAGTCCTGCGCGGCGAGGTCCGCATCTGACGGGCACCCCCCCATCATCAGCGAAACATCCGGCACTGCGCGGTGCCGGCTGCTCCCGGTATTGACCAGAAATTGGTAAAACGGCTTGCCGAAAATCTGACTGAATCCTCCACCCGACCCCCAGGTGTTGTCGCCCACACTCACCGTAGTAGTGGGGCCGATCTGGAATTCTGCGGGAACTCGCGGGTCGAAGTTGGCGTTCTCCGTCTCGTAGGTGGCGTCATCCACACCAGGCGTCGCGGTCGTGGAAAGGTTGGTCCCACCCACTGAAGTCACGTTGGGGTCGCCCGCCGGATTCTCCACGCCGGGAACGAAATTGGTACCCGGTTGTGGATTGTTGGCGAATTCCTCCGAAACGCAGGCCAACGCACCATTGTCACCGGAGCTCGCGAGGAAGGTGATTCCTTGGGCATTACCCTGCTGGAATAGCCGGTGGAACGTCTGAAGAATGCCGGTGAAGTCGACGCCGCCGTTATAGGCTGCAGTAAAATCCAATTCGCATTCGCCGAAGGACGAACTCACCACATCGACGGCATTGTCCTCATCCACCGCCGTGTAGCCGTCAATAATGGCGCTGTCGCTGAGCTCCGGCAAATTGTAGAGAATCTCCTTGGCGCCGGGCGCCGTCCCCAACGACATCTGGGTATCGAGAGAGGCCTCGAAGAAATCGTCACTATTGGGATTGATAGCGCCGCTGCCCCCGTCGACCGGGCGAATCGTGACTGTGGGAACCGGCAAGTTGGAGTTCGCTGAATAGGCCTGAATCAACTCCAGACCCCCGCCAAGATTAAGGGTGGAGTTGAATGTCGACGCCAAATCACTGGGGTTGATCACCGATGAGATCACGATGCCGATATGCGCACCCACGCCTGCAATCTGCGCGGGACGACGTGAGCGCAGCTTGGAGACCTCGGTCCGGAAGGAGGGCAGTTGATAGGCCTCATTGAGATCGTTCGGATAGAAAAAGCTGTCGTTGCTGCTGAGCCGGAAGAGCGGGGTGGCGGACGAAAGGGGCCGGGCCACCCGGGATGAATGCACGTGCGCCGCCAGATGTGTCGTAAACTCTGGGATGACGACGCCGACCGCGGCGAGCTCGTTGGGCAAGGTTAAGTGGCGTTCGGCGGTTGCAAATTTGATGCGCCCGGTTTGAGTCTGCACCCGCTCCAGGTGCGTCGCAAACATCTTCTCCACGGCCGATACAGGGCCCTCAACCTCGAGGTTCTGCGTCTTCTCACCGACTAGCTTAAAGCCTGCAGCCTGCAGTGCTGCCGTCACTTTGGCTACATCCGAACGGCTGGGTCCGAACTGCGCTTTGAACTGCGCCGGCGTCAGCCACTGATGATACTTGGGCGAAGTCGAATCGGTTTGATCGCGCAGCAGCTGATCGAGCGCGGCACGATTGGTTAAAGGCAAATAGACGTTGAAATTCGTCACAGCGCTTTTTTCTGCCGGCCCGAGCGTCCGGGCCTGCGTCGCGGTCGCAGCACTGTTCATTTTCGAAAAGCTCATCGTTGTTAGTGCACCGAGCAGAACGGCGCCTATTGCAAGCGAATGGATCCTCATTGTCATCCCCTTCAATTGTTGACGTTGGTTCCTCGCAACCCCAACGGCATGTGACATCGGTCCCTATTTGGCCGTGTCACGGATTGGTAAAAGATTTGTAAACAATTGATCCTTCTGGGACATGGATAAGGGGGGCCGGCCCACGCGCTATCTGGACGAATTGCCCGCAAGCCGGAAATTTCCACAAAAGGGGGTCCCAGAGGTTGGTATCCAATTAGACTGGAACCAATGGTGTATACACATCATCGAATAAATTGACTTCCCTTCTTGGGCAACCTAGTCTGGAAGTGGTTCTTTATAGGCCATCCCACCAGTGGGGGCGTCACGGCTTCGACGGAGATGCTTGCGGCCAAGAGGCATGCCGGGGTGCACACACCCGTAATCGTGGGCAAAATGATAATTGCCAATCAACAGATGGCATACGCAGCCTAACTAGTTTAGGCAGCCGTCCGAGGAGGCTTCGCCCGTGGGCCTCCGAAGGACGTCACACAGCGGGCTGCTCTTTCCGTCTACGTCTGGGGCGGGAGGTTAAGATCACAGGCTAGCGGGACGCGTTTCTTGTCGGTTCTGAGCGCGGGCCGCGAACGTCCCAGGGTAATGCCTGGGGCATGAACACGACTAAGCATGTAGTTCTCTTGACCAGTAACATTTTCGGACGCGGGTTCGACTCCCGCCGCCTCCACCACTCCAGTCGGTGTTGCTCAGGGTACGCTGCCCACTGTCTTCCAGCGCTTGTCGAACGCGCCCGCAAAAGAGAATGGCAGCGTCATGGATTCACAGCCCAGGGATCCAGTGGAGAGCATTGCTGCGAAATATTTTCTGGAGTACCGGCCGGGGCAGATTCAATCCACGCACCTGCTTGCCCTCAACGCTAAAGGTTTCGCCGGTAGCAAGAAATTTCCAGTCCCGCGCGTAGGTGGATAGCCACTCTTTGAGTGCTTCCGCGACATCCGCAGTCGCGAACAGATCGAGATCCGTCCCGTAGACAACGCGGTCCTGGTACTTGATTAGGAACGCGCGCACTTTTTCGGGAGACATCATCATCAGGTAATCCATTCTCGCCGCTGTGTCGATGGCGAACTTCGGATACCTCTCCAGGTGTCGGGCGATGTTATCGAGATCTCTTTCCATGCTGCCGAGGTGGACTCCCACCATCCGCAGGTTGGGGTTGTTCGCGAGCACATGATCCCGCGCCTCGAGAATCGCTTGCTTCGACGGGAACCCGGACTTGTTGCCGACATACCATTGCGGATTTTCCTGGTAGTAGGACCAGGAGGGATCGTCTGGATCCGGCGGTCCCCAGGCCACATCGGGCTCCGCCTGATGTGACAGGAGTGTCTTGCCATGCTGGGCGATGTCTCTGTAAATGGGATCGAACTTCGGATCGTCTGCCATGATGAACTTGCCGCTGTGATCCTTGATTTCCATTCCGATGTTCTTCCATATCTTTACCGCTACGGCGCCAGCGGCAAAGTCTTGATCGATCTGCTTGATGGCATCGGCACTGAACGACGGACTGTCAAATAAGTACGGGTCGAACGTCGTACACAGAGCAATATGGCCATGGCTGGACCGCATGAGGGTGAGCGCGTCATCGATTTGCGGCTGCAGTTGCTTGCGGTATGGGAGCGTGTCATCCATGACCAGGATATTCAGCAGCTTCACATTCAGCCGCTCTAGCATTGCTTGGAATGCAGGGTCGGTCTTGAAGACGTGGACATGCGCATCGATAGGGTGCAAGGCTGCGAACGCCTTCAGAGCTTGTTCTTCTCCGACCTCCCCAACGGAAGCGGGTGCGGCACTTGGGGTCTGAGCGGCACAAGAAACTGCGATAACCATGGGGCACACGAGCAAAGAGACAAGTCGTGACAAAAACGTCATCGGAAGCTCCTTCCTTAAGGCAATATGGTCCTTATGCCGGTCATCTCACAGAAATCGATCAGTACCGGGTAAATGTCGGCTCCATAGCCCAGGCATGCGTACTCATTGGTCCAATTCTGGAGAAGTCTGTCTATATCGCAATGAGCCGTGATGAAGCCATGGGGCCAAAAGGGAATGCCACATTCATTCAGCCGGCTTGCGACATCCTCAGCGGGAGGTTCGAAGACCGTTGCACGAGTGATGACCATCCGGAATTCGCCATTGACTCTTCCCAAACGCGCCAGCACTCCTTCTCCAACTTTGCAGATCAGCTTAACCGAGAGGCCGCCTGCCTCGCCTTCGGTCGGAATGCCGTGTTCAGCAAAACCGGCCGGCCCCAGGGTCCCTGCCAGCGAGGGAGGACATGCTCCGTCCCCGATAATCTTGATCTCTTTCGCCTTCGTATCGATGTGCTGCAGATCTCCGTAGTACACGCGCTCCCGGCTGAGCTTGGTCAACAGCAGGACAGTGAGTGCGGTATTAAAGTCACCGAGAGTGGAGGTGCCGTGTCCATCCTCGAGCATCATGCTTTGCGCGAAGCAAGTAGCCGAGTAGTGATCGCCGAGTCCGGGAAACGACTGAATCGTGTAGAAATCAAACTCCTCGCTTTCCACGACTTTTTTCAGCCCCAGATAGAGACGAATCGAGCGTTCATTGACCACAGTTAAGTCGGGGGCCTTGCCGAACAACTTCTGCAAACGCGGAGCGATCGCGCTGATCTCGGCTTGCGAAATCGATTCAGCGGCCCGGATCACCTCGGTTGCGTCGCGAGAATCGATGTCGATGCCAAACATCCGCATCCACTGCGACGGGTCGGCCGCTCCACAGGTCTGCCCCATTCCTCTGCCGCCGATGGCGCCAATGGTGGAGAGGTTCAGCCAGTTCTTTAAGTGCGCCGCCCGGGCATAACTCACAATCTTCTCGACTGCTTCCTGGTCCTCTGCGGCTCCGTACACAAACTTGTGAACGACACCAATCTCCAATAGACCTCCGTGCATGACCAGTCCACCGACGGGGCGCCAGCCCTGCGAGCCTGGATGAGTCCAAAGTAAAACTCCTTTCCCGGTGCTGGCGTAGTCGCGGATGGCGCCGACTAGATGCGCCGCCCACACCCATGTGCCCGAAAACAGAATCACTGCGTCAACTTCTTCTTCGTTCTTCATCTGGCGGAGAGCGGCTATCGCCTCCTCTTTACTCGCAATAATGGTGTCGTGCGTAACGAGTTTGAGCCCAGCCTTTAGCAGTGCATCTTTTGACCGCTCGACGACCGCCCCATCGATGAAAGGTTGGCCCATGGGATCCGCCAGTCCGTCCTTGTGAACGCCGTAAACAATGAACCCGACCTTCGGTTCGATCATTTTCTCCTCCTCAGTTGTACGTAGGTTGTGCGTGCCTCACGGGTGCCAGACTCGAATAAAGGACTCGATATTGCAGCATTTGAGTTTGGTAGCTCTGAGCGGTAGCGGCATCAGACCCAATGGTCTCGGAAACTCGGACCACCTGCTCGACCGCTTGCGCGAAGCTGCTGTATTTGCCGACAGCGATTCCTGCCAGAATCGCAGTGCCCAGGCAAACCGCTTCAGGGCAGCGCATCAAATGAAGCTCGCGGCCGGCCAGCGCAGCGCGCAGCTTCAAACCCAGACGCGACCGCCCTCCGCCACCGCTGATGTAGATACCGCTGTACGCCCCCGCCGCTTGTTGCAGCAGTTCAGCCATATTTGCGAATTCGCAGGCAATGCCTTCGAGGATGCCCTTGTACAGATCCGAGCGACTTGTGGTGGGACGAATCCCCGCAATCACTCCCGTTGCGTTTGGGTCGAAATCGGGATTACTCGTGCCCAAAAGGTGGGGAGTAATGCACAGTCCGGTGGGCCCTTGAGGTGCGTGTGCCTCCAATGTAGCGCAGAGTTCACCGACCGAGGATTCGCGCAATTCTCCAGCGGAATAAATCAGGCGTAGAAACCACTCGATCATGATTCCCGACGGGAAATAGGCCAGGGTGACATAGCGATCTGGGACGACATGGCAGTATGAATTCAGGTTTGCAGCGAGCGCTTTCTCAGTCAGGGCAGGCGCTTCCGACGCGGCGACCAGACACTCATACGTTCCGAACGACGCTGAAACTCGCCCCGGATCCAGCACTCCACTGCCCAGCGCTGCGCACGGCTGATCGTGTCCGCCTACCACGACAGAAGTCCCGGCTCTAAGGCCGAGATCGCCCGCGATGTCCGCCGCCAACTTTCCCGCAATCGTGCCCGCCGGAACCGGGGTTGGAAACTGTTCGGGGCATAACTCGCAGGCGGAAAGAATCTCTGCGGACCAAGTTCGCTTCCGAATATCAAACGCGAGAAAACGGGAAGCCAACGAGTAGTCCACGTATGGGGGCAGCCCCAGCCGCGTGAGGAGGTAACCTGGGAGTGTCAGGAAACAAGCGGCCGAAAAGAACACATCAGGTTGATGCACCCTCAGCCACAACATCTTTGCGAGCGGATACATCGAGTGCACTGCCAGCCCCGTGATCTCGAAGAGACGCACGCGCCCGATTGCCTCCGCGAGCCGGTTCGCCTCTGCGACAGCTCGGTTGTCCGCGTTGAGAATGGCCGGACCGATGGCGCACTGGTGGGAATCGACTGGAACAAACGTTTCGCCATGCGAGCTGATGGCAAGAACTTCGACAGGGTCTGAGGTGACGCCGGCGGCTATCGCGCGGGTTACGGCCAGAAGAGCTCGCCAGAACTTCTCCGGCGACATCTCGATCCAGGAAGGATGGGGTGACTCCGGGGAGTAGCTGTGCGTTTTCTGGGCGAGAGTAAGACCGTCTTCAGAGAATGCGACTGCCTTGCAACTGCTCGTGCCCATGTCTACAGCCAGCAGACTCATAGGTCACTTTCCTTGTGGCGGAGCTTGGTCCCCGAGTATGGAGCGCACACGCTGCAAGAGCTCGGGCATGTTGTCAGCCTGAAAAATATTTCGGCCAAAAAAAACTCCGGCCGCGCCCGATTGCACAATCGAGCGAACAACATTCAGAACTTCCTCGTCCGTACTGGTACGGCTACCTCCGAGCACGAGTATCGGAACCGGGCAGGCGCTGACCACCTCGCGCATTGTCGGCACGTCCCCTGCGTTCTCGGTTTTGATGATGTCGGCTCCCAACTCCGCCGCCATGCGCGTGTGCAGCATGAGCCACCTGGGATCACGCGGGTTCTCGACCTGGTTTCCGCGGGCCAGGGATTCCACAATCAGGGGGATTCCTGCCCGTTCGCACTCGCGGGCAAGACTGCCAACTCGTTCGACTTCCTTTTTCTCGAACTCGGGGTCGCCGCCGCCGCCCACAAAAAGGAACGTGATGACCGCATCGGCACCCGATCGAAGTGCGTCTTCGGGATGAGCCACCAGGCAGGTTTGAAAACCATTAGCGCCGACTTTCGCCGACTCGTTGAAGGCGGTCGTCCAGTCAAGCCGCGCGATCAGCCCGGGCATGTGGTCGGACGAAACCGATTCCGCGAAATAACGAATGCTGGTCAAATTGAGCAAGATGGCATCGGCCTTTGCTTCCACGAAGCGCCGGATTTGCCGGGCGGGATCGATCGTTCCCGGGATCGGACCCAGGACCAGAGCATGGTCAAAGGCCACGACTAGCGTGCCACGGTCGTGGCGGAGAATTCGCCGCAACCGGATCTGCTTTCCACAATCCGCCAAGCTTTTTCTCCGGTGAAACGTTACAATACTGGTAAATCTAGACTTCCAGCGCTCTGCTGTCAACTGGTCACGGCACGTGGCGATGGGATGTGTTAGAGTCATGCGGATTTTCTCGTGAGCTCGGAGGGGTTCGTGTCCGGCGGGATACGATCGCTCGACCGAGGAGGCACAATGATAACCATTCGCGACGTCGCGGGAGAAAGTGGCTTTTCGGTCACGACGGTATCGATGGTGCTGAACGAGGGACCCAGATCCGGCCGCATTTCCCCTCGCACCCGCACGCACATCAGGAAGGTAGCGCGTCGCCTCGGGTACAGGCCCAATCTGTTTGCGCGATCCCTCCGGAGTCAGCGCAGCCATACGATCGGCGTCGTCGTGTTCGACATCACCGATCCTTATTGCACGCAGATCCTTCGCGGAATTGAGAATCATCTCCGGCCGTCTGGCTATTTTCCCATCGCCACCGATCTGCAGAACGACAGGTCGCAATTCCAGCGCTGTGTGGACATGCTGCTGGATCGCCGGGTGGAGGGTTTCATCGCCGTCGCCAACCCCGTCTACCTCGATACTGGATTGCTGGCCGAGTTAGCAGAGCGCGACATTCCGGCCGTTGTGATCGGCCGAGAGTTACAGCGCGGCTCGGTCAGTTCCATCGTGGTTGACAATGAGGCTGGTACCCGGCAGGCGATTCAGCACCTCTACGAATTGGGCCACAGCAGAATCGCATTTATTAAAGGCCCGAAGATCCTGGTAGACAGCCGGCAGCGCTGGCGGGGGATCCAGAGCTTCGCGCACGACGTCGGATTGAAGATCGATCCGAATCTGGTTCTAGAAATCAAAGGCAGGAATTCGAGTTATGCCGAAGGCTGCGAGTTGACCGAGGAGTTGTTGCGGCGGCGCCCGGATTTCACCGCGCTGGTTGCATTCGACGATCTCACCGCGTTTGCCGGGGTTCGCGCCCTTACCAAGGCCGGACGCCGGGTTCCGAAGGACTGCTCCGTCGTCGGCTTCGACGATATCCCCGGCTCGGAGTTCTACAATCCGCCGCTCACTACCGTGCAGCAACAGTTGGAGATGCAGGGTTCGCTGGGCGCGGAAATCGTCGAGGAACTGATCAGGGCTTCGGTGGAAAAACGTCCGGCTCAGGCGAAATACCGCAAGGTGTCGCCGAAGCTGATCGTGCGTGAGTCGACCTGTCCGGCGATGCATTCCTAGGCACCGGTGGGGACGCTTGACACACAGCATAGGATTTAGGTGAATCGTTTCACCGAAACGCGGGCGGGAGATCTCATGGCCAACGTATTGAAAACTGATCTTTATCGCTGGTGCAAAGTCCCTGCCGGGGACTTGCCTAGCCATCCAGACTTGCGGACGCGATTCCGCGTCGTCCGGGACTCCGTTGAAATGGGTCAGCTGATGGCGGAGGAACTGGTGAGCCTGGTTGAAGCCAATAATCAGCGGGGTCTCCCGACCCGCGCCGTTATTCCTTGCGGGCCAAGTTGCTGGTACGCTCCCTATACAAAACTAGTGAACGCACGGAGCGTGTCCCTGCGGAACTTGTCGGTGTTCCACATGGACGAATGTTTGGACTGGCAAGGCCAGCCACTGCCTGCGAACCATCCCTACAATTTCCACACTTTCATGCAAAAGCATTTCTATGGCGGGATCAATGCAGCTTTGCAGGTACCCGAGGCGCAGAGGTTCTGGCTGCTGCCCTCCACTGCGGAGCGAGTACGAGCGGCAATCGACAGCGCCCCGATTGATATCACGGTCGGGGGTTGGGGGCAGGACGGACACATCGCGTACAACCAGGCGCGCCGTCACCAGTACAGTTCGATCACGCTGGAAGATCTGGCCAACTCGACGATTCGTATCCAGGAGAACAACCTTGACACGATTCTTGCTCTAGCGCACCGAACTTTCGGGAGCGCTTACCAGTTCGTGCCGCCGATGTCGATTACTCTGGGCGTTCGGGAATGTCTGTCTGCGAGGAAAGTACGCGTGTACAGCGACACCGGCGCATGGAAGCAGACTGCCTTGCGGGTCGCGCTATTTTCCGAACCGAATCCGGAGTATCCGATGACACTGTTGCAGCGGCACCCGGATGCGATCATCACCGCGACCGAAGAAACCGCCCGGCACCCGATCAGCGAAAATCTTGACTGGGAACTGCTATAGGCAAACCCATGCGCGTCTTGCGGATTGATGAAAGTTCTCCTTACCGGCAACTGATCGGAGTCGGGGGGATTGGAACTGGGATTTTCTTTGATCTTGCAGGGAACCACACTCTTGGCCGGAACGAGAGCCGCCCCGCCCGCCTGCTCGATGTACGGGACTATTGCAAACTGCATATCGTGATCCACTACGTCGCAAAGCTGCTGGGGGCGCGGGTTTCGGGCTCGCCCTTCCATATCGTGCCTGTCGGCAAAGTGGGAGACGACGACGCCGGACGTCATGTCGTGACGGAAATGGCGGAAGCCGGTATCGACACCAGGCTCGTCGATACCACACCCGGACGCCCGACCCTATTCAGTGTGTGCTTCCAGTATCCCGATGGCACGGGCGGCAACATCACGACCAGCAATTCGGCGGCGGCGGCGTTGTGCAAGAGTGATATCGATCAGGTTGCTGAGTTGTTGAGATCCGGCGGCAGACGCGCGATCGCCCTTGCGGTGCCGGAGGTGGCGCTCGAAGTGCGGCATTACTTCCTGCAGTTGGCCGCGCGAGCGGAGACGTTTCGAGCGGCATCGTTTGTGCCTGCGGAAATTGCTCCCGCGAAACAAGCGGGCATATTTCAGCTACTGGATTTGGTGTCACTGAACGAAGAGGAAGCACAAGAACTCATCGGCTGTTCGTTTTCCTCTGTCGCGCCGGAGTTCTTTGTCGCAAAATGCCAAGATTTCCTGCACAGCTCCTGTCCGAATCTGCGGTTGGTAGTGAGCGCCGGGAAGAGTGGCGCGTACGGCGTGACGGCCGACTTATACAACTACTGTCCGGCGCCGAAGGTAGAGGTTGCCTCAACCGCTGGGGCGGGGGACTCGCTGCTCGGAGGGATTATTGCCGCAGTCGCTTCAGGTATCCCTTTCCTGAGGGGAGACTTCCCAAGAGAGAGCATAGCCTTGAAGTCAGTTGAGACAGCCCTGGAGTTGGGAGTTTTGCTAGCCAGCTACAAGTGCCTTTCGCCGCACACAATCAATCCGTCAGCGTGCGTTGAAACTCTGGATGCCTTTGCGCGCGATCTTGGAAAATCCTTTTCTAATCAGGTGCGGGAACTTCTGATCGACACCATCTCCACCTAGACGCAGGTTCGCGCATCTCCCAATCGCCGTGACGAGTGCCCTGTGGCCGCCGAAATCGGCACAAAATCTACGACACTATGCGGGTTGCCTGCAGCGATGAGAGGTGTCCGGAAGTATACTTTTTCTCTTGACATCGACGGCAATCGAGATGTATCAAGTTGCGGTCAGGTAAAACGTTACACCAACTTGGGATTGCTGGGAACCAACTGTTGCTTCCAAGGGCCGAGGGGTACGGTGTCAAGATGTTGCAGAGTGGGGCACATTTCCGCCGCGCCATTTCCATGGTGCCCTCGACCGCGCTTGTGGCCACTCTGACCTTCACCTTTTTCATAGTTAGCTGTAGCCAAAACAAGACGTCGTCCAACAATCAAGCGCAATCGGCGATCGCTGTGACCGCGAGCCTTGGCTCGCCGATTGTGGTGAGGACACCCTTTGCGGAATTTCGCTTACTTCCCTCGGGATACGTTCAGGCCATGCTGCGGCGCGACGGGAAAAGCTTGACGCTCGACGATCCCGCGGCAGAGAACTCCAATGGGGACTATCTGGTCAGTGGGGGCCGGGAGATTCGCGATTTCACGCTCGATCTTGATCATGCCAGAGTCTCCTCCGCCTCTGGTCGGCTTGGCGCCATGGGCAAGCGAATCGAGGTCTCGGGCAAGAGTCAGTCCTCGCCGTCACTGGAGAAGACGCTGGCGATGGAGGTCTACGACGACTTTCCTGCTCTGGCGCTCACGAGCGTTTCTTACAAAAACACCGGTACGGTCGACATCCCCCTCGACCGGGTTGTCGCGCAGCGCCATGTCCTCAATGCTTCTCTGAGTGACCCGAAGGTCCCCTCGTTTGACATGTGGTCGTTTCATGGCTCGAGCGAGGCATGGGGCAAAGACGATGTAATGCACATCGGTGAGAAGTTCACCCGCGCGAATCCCATGCAGGTTGTCATGCACAATGACGAGAACCAGACGGGGGGCGGCATTCCTGTCGTGGCGTTCTGGACGGGGTCGGTCGGAGAGGCCATTGGGCATGCTGAAACCGTGCCTCTCAGGTTGAATCTGCCGGTACAAACGCTCCCCAACGGCCGCGTTAGCGTCGACGTCACGCTCGACGCCAGCACGCGGTTACAGCCGGGCCAGATTTATGCGACACCGCTCACATTCATCTCCGTTTTTCACGGTGACTTCTACGAGCCTTTGAGTCTGTACTCGAAGATGCTGCAGGTACGAGGCCTGAGTCTGGCTCATCCCACCGATGCGGATTACCAGGCCAACTGGTGCGGCTGGGGATACGAGATGGACTTCACGCCCAAGCAGATGCTGGGCACGATTCCAAAACTGAAGCAGCTCGGCTTGCGCTGGGCGACGCTGGATGCCGGTTGGTTCAAGTCGCGCGGCGATTGGGAGCCTCGAACCGATACTTTTCCCGACGACTCGCTGCAAAAAGTTGTCAAGGCATACCACGATGCGGGTATCCACATCACGATCTGGTGGATCCCGCTAGTGGTCGAAGACGGGCATGGGAAGGACATCCTCAATCATCGTCCCTATCAGCTTTCGAACGTGGTCAAAGAACATCCCGACTGGCTGATCCTGGATGAGAAAGGAAACCCGGCGCGAGCCACGGCCGATCTCGGGGCTCTTTGTCCCGCAGTGCCTGCAGTGAAGCAGTACTACAAGCAATTGACGGAGCGCTTCATTCGTGACTGGGATTTCGACGGTCATAAACTCGATTTTTCCTACACGGTCCCGGCTTGCTACAACCCGAAACACCATCACAAGTCTCCGAACGAATCCATTGAAGCAGTGGGCGATATTTACAAGATCATTCTGGAGACAACTCGCGCACTTAAGCCGGACAGCGTTACCCAAGCGTGTCCCTGCGGGACGCCGCCCAGCCTAGCTTGGCTCCCTTACATAGACCAGGCAGTCACTGCAGATCCGGTTGGCGCCAGACAGGTCCGTCTGCGCACAAAAATGTACAAAGCGCTGCTCGGACCCTATTCGGCTGTCTACGGTGACCATGTGGAGCTGACGGATGTGCGGTTCAGCAACACATTGCAGGAAGTGGATCAGGGAACGGACTTTGCGTCTGAGGTCGGCGTGGGTGCGGTGCTGGGGACGAAGTTCACCTGGCCCGCCTACGGCCCGAAGTTCAAGCTGGTCGAACTGACCCGGGAGAAGGAAGCGCATTGGAAAAAGTGGATCGACATCTATCAGGCCAAGATGCTCTCGCGAGGCCAGTTTCTCGACCTCTACACCTATGGCTATGACTGGCCCGAGGCCTATGCGATCGAGCAAGACGGCCGCATGTATTACGCTTTTTACGCCCCGGACAAGACAAAACCGTGGCGCGGACAAGTCGAACTGCGGGGCTTGGCACCCGGCACTTATCAAATTCTGGATTATGAGAATGGAAAACAATTGGGACCAGTCGACTCCCAGAATGCGAAACTGAACGTCGAATTTTCCGAGCATTTATTGCTTGAGGCTACCAAGATGCGGGAGCGGCATCGCTGATTCCGCTCCCGCCAATTGTCCGGAGGCACGACATGAAATCCTTTTCTCGTGATGTTCGCGGCGCACTCGTTTTCGCTGCGGTTGTGGCGTTGCTCGTCTCGGCGGCAACATCGGCTGGCTGGGCCCAAAAAGACATGGGCAACATTGTGGGTGTGGTGAAGGACGGTACGGGCGCCGCGGTGCCTGACGCCAAGGTTGCAGTCACAGACACGGACCGCGGGACGACCTTCCCGACTACGACCAATTCCAGCGGGGAATATGTCGCCGGCCCGCTGAAAATTGGCCACTACACCGTGACCGTCGAGAAGAGCGGTTTCAAAAAAGCGGTAGCCGGCCCAATCGCTCTGGACGTTCAAGATCGTCTTGCCGTGGACGTCACTCTGCAGGTTGGGACTGTCAACGAAACGATGATCGTCTCGACCACGGCCGCCCAGCTTGAGACAGAAACTTCTGAACTCGGCCAGGTCGTCGGCAGTCGCACTGCCACTACGCTTCCGCTGAACGGCCGCAATTTCGCGCAACTGGCGCAGCTTTCTGTGGGGGTCGCTCCCAGCGAGCCTGGATCGCGCACCGAAACCAGCTTTGGATTCAGTTCCAATGGAGCCCGAGCCTTACAAAATAACTTCCTGCTCGACGGCATCGACAACAACGCCAATCTGGGCGACGTGCTGAATGGAAGCGCGTATGTGATCCAGCCTTCCGTCGATGCCATTGGCGAATTCAAGGTGCAAACCAATTCCTACAGCTCTGAATTTGGCCGCGGCAATGGCGCCATCATGAATGCCGTCATCAAGTCCGGGACCAACGGCTTCCACGGGGACCTGTACGAGTTCTTCCGAAATGACAAACTGGACGGGCGAAACGCGTTCGATTTTCTTGGCCGGCAAGCGTACCAGCAGAATCAGTTCGGAGCCACACTCGGTGGGCCCATCTTGAAGGATCGTACGTTCTTTTTCGTGGATTACGAGGGGTTGCGCATTCGGCAGGCCCAACCCCAACTCCTTCTGATCCCCACACCCGATATGCTTGGGGGCGACTTCTCCAGTTTCCTCGATCTAACTACGCCCGTTGCGGGGGTTGTGGATTGCAGCGGTAACCCAACCTACCAAGGAGAGATTTTCAATCCACGCCTGACCCAGGCTTCCGCCAATCCGAGCGGTTATTGTGGGGTGCCCGTCGGCATTGATGGCAGTGGGGTTCCAACCAATATTTTTCCCAGCAGCGGCCCCAGTGCAATCAGTCCGGTAGCTGCCGGGCTCGCGGCTTTGTTCCCAAACCCAAATGTGGACATCAATGGAAACAATTATCTCGTTGACCCCAAGAAGAGCTTAGATCAAAACAATTTTGACATCCGCGTAGACCACAAGATTTCCGACAGGGACAACTTCTTTGCGCGTTTCAGCTATGAAGATCAGCCCATTTTCACCCCAGGTCCGTTCACAAACTTTCTTGACGGTGGAGGCTTCACAGCGGGCAATCAGGACAACGCCTACCGCAGCGTTGCTGTCAGCGAACTGCACACGTTTTCGGCGAAACTGCTAAACGAGTTCCGCTTCGGGTACAACCGTATCAATTCTCATCGTGTCGAACCGAACGCGAGTACCGACGTTTCGGGGCAACTTGGGTTGCTAGGTGTCCCTTATCAGCCGGGGATCGGCGGCCTTCCTTCGATATGCTTTGTAGATTACTCCTGTATTGGGAGCTCGGATTTTCTGCCCTCCATCGAAAAGCAGAACAGTTTTGTGCTGAATGAAAACATAATTTGGATCCATGGCCGACATTCCTTCAAGTTCGGCACCGAACTCCGCAAAGAACAGTTCACCATTTTTCAAGACTCCGCGCCTCGCGGCGACATGACTTTCGGCCCAGACTTTACAGACAATCCAAGCGCAGCGACGACCGGAGGAAACGACATTGCCTCGTTTCTGCTAGGCGTGCCGGACGGCGCCAGCATTGTCAATCTGCACGGCGTGGACTATCACCGGAACATTTTTGCCTTCTTCGGGCAGGACGATGTTCGCGTCAACGGCAGGCTCACACTGAACCTGGGGCTTCGTTACGAGCTGTTCAGGCCCGTCACCGAAGGCAAGAACCAGATGGCTAGCTTTAATTTCCCAACCGACACTTTGGTCCTGCCCAAAGGACAAAACGCTCAGCTCACTCCTACGATCGCTTCGTTCTTGCCCGTGCAGGCAACTGCATCACCGGGTCTGGTAAATCCCGACTACAAGGATTTCGCTCCCCGCGTTGGGATGGCTTACAAGTTGAGCGACAGACTGGTGATGCGCGCCGGATATGGAATTTTCTACGGAGGCCAGGAGAATGGCCCCTTTTCATTCCCCAGCCCCGGATTCAATCCCCCATTCTTCGTCACGCAGTCCTTCAATTCGCCGTGCGGCAATCCCGTCCTGGCCAACGCGAATCTTGCCGACCCCAGTAACTGTGCGATCGGATTCAAGCCCGGTCCGCCGACCGACTCCAGTTTGGCCATCAACAACTTTTGGACCCAGGGTTATCCGGCGAATTCTCTGTTGGACCCGAACAATCCGCTGTTGTACTCAATTGATCTTCACATCAAGACGCCCATGATGCAGCAGTGGCACTTGGGCCTGGAGTATCAGTTGCCGAGCGAAACCGTGGTGGAACTTTCCTATGCCGGTTCGCACGGCGCACGGCTTTATGGGTTCTACAACGGCAACCAAGCCACTCCGAGTACCGATCCGAACGCTCCTTTGGCGCCCCGCCGGCCCTTCCCTGCGGTGGATGGAACCATCGACTCTTTTCGCTCGGACACAATCTCCAACTACAACTCTCTGCAGGCCAGAATCGAGAAGCGTCTCTCCCATGGGCTGCAATTTGAAGCCTCCTATACCTATAGCCATTCGCTGGACGACGCTTCCAGCGCCAGTTTGGGCTCCTTGAACAATGGTGACTTTCGCGATCAGCGGAACCCCGGATTAGAGTATGGGAATTCCGACTTCGATGTCCGCCATCATCTGGTCGTGAACTATGCCTGGGATCTCCCGTTCGGCACGGGAAAGGCCTTCGCTGGAAATGCTTCTGGATTCTTGAACCAGGTGATCGGGAACTGGCAAGTGGCTGGAATCGTTTCGGCTTCCACGGGGAACTGGTTTACCGTCACAGATCCCTTCGTGAACAGTTCGAATACGGATTGCGGCGGCACGGTTGGGTACAACTGCTCTCGACCGGATGTGATAGGCAATCCCAACGGCAAGCCGTGTGTCCCTGGCACTTTCTTCAACACATGTGCCTTTGCCAGCGATCTGGTCCCGGGCACATTTGGAAATGAAGGACGAAACATCGTTCATGGTCCGGGATACCAGACTTGGGACGTGACCCTGTTGAAGACCTTCCCGGTCCGCGAGCAGATGCGGTTTGAGTTCCGGACCGACTTCTTCAATGTCTGGAACCATGTGAACGGTCTGTGGGGTCCCGTGGGTGCGGCCGGCCAAGTGGAGCCCGTTGCTATCGAACTGGGTACGCCACAGTACGGCACTTTGCAATCTGCGCGAGATCCACGTTTCATCCAGTTTGCCATGAAGTTCTACTTCTAACAGCGCTTCCCCAGCGCAGGGGGACGAGTTTGAAGCTTGTCCCCCATCTTGGAACAAGGGAGCAGCATGGCAGATCAAATCGTGTCCGCTGCAGATGGACCTCGCCTCCGCCGGACCCTTGGGCTTTGGGACCTGATCCTTTACGGGATGATCGTGATTCAGCCCACTGCTCCCATGCCGGTTTACGGCATTATGAGCCAGCGCGCGCATGGTCACGCTGTAACCACAGTCCTCATCGCGATGGTGGCCATGCTGTTCACCGCCATCAGCTACGGACGAATGGCGCGTGCCTACCCCAGCGCCGGTTCCGCTTTTACCTACGTCGGCTCCGAAATTCATCCCGCGCTCGGATACGTTACCGGCTGGGGCATGGCGATGGACTACATGCTCAATCCCATCGTGTGCACGATCTTATGCAGCAAGTTCGCGCTCAATTTTTTCCCGGAGCTTTCTTATCCCGTACTTGTGGTTCTGTTTATCGCGCTGTTTACCGGACTCAATCTGTTTGGAATTCGAACCTCGGCCCGTATCAACGACACTCTTGCGGCTGCCATGGGAATCGTGATTGTAATTTTTCTGGCTGCCGCTGCTCGCTACGTATTGAGGATGCCGCACGACGGCATAGCTTTCTTCACGCGGCCTTTTTACGACCCTCAGACCTTTTCCTCAACGGCCGTACTGGGTGGCACCTCATTGGCGGTGCTGACTTACATCGGATTTGACGGAATCTCCACGCTTTCGGAAGAAGCAGAGAATCCCAAACGAAACATTCTTCTGGCGACCGTGCTCGTCTGTCTGATAACCGGCGTCCTTGCCTCGGTCGAGGTTTATGCTGCGCAACTGGTTTGGCCTAGTTCTGTACCGTTCCCCGATGTGGATACCGCGTATGTTGCGGTTGCCGGGCGTGCAGCGGGCCACTGGCTATTCAGCCTAATCAACGTTACGCTCCTGGTGGCCACCGTCGGGTCAGGAATGGGATCGCAACTCGGGGCCGCGCGTCTGCTGTACGGAATGGGCCGGGGTAACGCAATTCCGAAATCATTCTTTGGCGCCATAGAACCCAAACGGCGTATTCCTCGGAATAACGTTCTGTTCGTAGGCGTGTTTGCTCTGATCGGCACAACCTTCCTGACATTTGAGCGCGCTGCCGAGCTATTGAATTTCGGCGCCCTGCTGGCGTTCATGGGAGTCAATGCGGCGTCTTTTACAAGGTACTTTCTGCGCGAACGAAAAAGAGACTTGAGCCACTTCCTGGTGCCCATACTCGGATTCACGGTTTGCTTGCTGCTTTGGCTGAACCTTAGCCGTCCCGCCAAAATCGCCGGCGTGATTTGGATGGCGCTCGGAATCGGCTACGGAGCAATCAGGACCCGCGGTTTCAAGGCGGAGTTGGTTTCGTTCGAGATTCCCGAGGATGCAAACGGCGAAGCAGAAGCCGCCAGATAATCATGCGAGGCAAGAGAGCCCGAACGGCTGGAAATTTCGATAACAGTTCGTCTTACCAAGGAGGACATCGTGGCGGTCATTCTACGTTTGATTCAGCAATACCACCCTTCCCACAAAAAGGAATTCCAAGCGCTTGAGAAGCAATTTGCCGAACTGGAGCATCGAGGCATTCTCCCCACAGGGGAGCGCATGGCTCCGATTTCGGGTCGCGAACCTGGCAATACCATCGTCTGGCAGTGTCGATTTGACTCCCTTGCTGCAGCCGAGACTGCTCTCAAGCAAATCGACAACAGTGTGGAACACACGGAGCTTGCCAACAAACAACATCCGTTATTCCAGCGAAGCTGGGTCGAGTTTTACGAGGTGCTCGAGTACTGACTTTCTCCTGCTACCCGAAATACAGTTTTCTCGAAAGGATGGCTAAAATCGCGCTCTCAAAAACTGAGAGAGTTCACCGGGGTTTCATCACCCGCAAGTTGTTTAAAAGCTGGCGGAGAGAGGGAGATTCTGCTCCGCCCAAAATCGAATTGATTCTTCATCGCCTGGAGAATGTCCAGGTCCTTTCGGATGGCGGCCTGGGAAGCGCGGAACTGTTTCGCCAGGTCCCCGACCAGGACCCGGCCGTCCCGATTCCAGACCTCAAGGATGTGTCGGTCGCTCTTGCTTCTGCACAGGTTCACCCCGGAAGACTCTGTCAGATTCCGTAACAAGGCCCCCTCCCGCCCTGCATTTTACGCTTGACAGTCAAGCATAAACGAAAGTAAAAGTTCGTAAATGCAATAATTCGAAACCAGCGTACCTTAGTCCTTCGCGGAGAACCTCCATGCGAGTCCGAGACGCCGAGTACCTGCCGCTTCCTCTGGTCCTCACCCTTTGTCTTCTTCTCCTCCCGCAAACACTAGTGGGGCAGGCAAACTATCAAGCCCAGATTCGCGGGGTGGTGGCAGACTCCACCGGGGCAGTCTTGCCGAATGCCTCGGTCACCATCACCGAGGTTGGAACCAATGTGACGCAGACGGCGACAACTGGCCGTGCCGGCGAGTACATTCTGCGCGCTTTGCGGCCCTCCACCTACGTAGTGAACGTGGGAGCCGCAGGCTTTCAGACGGTGGAGCGGAAGGGGGTCGTCCTGGCGGTCGATCAGGAGGCCAGTCTGAACTTCACTCTCCGGCCCGCGGGCACATCCACGCAGGTGCAAGTGACGGAGGCGGCACCGCTGCTGGACACCGGAAGCTCGTCTTTAGGCACGGATATCACCAGCGAGTACGTCAAGGAAATTCCACTTCTCAACCGCAACTTCTTCGGGCTTGTCTTTCTGACTGCCGGGGTGAGTGAGACAGCTGGTTCCGGCACCGCCGACAACTATCCTTCCGGCACGAACTTTGTTTCCAACGGGCAGCGCAACGCCACTGCGGAGGTTCGCGTTGATGGCGCGCTGATCACTGCCCCTGAGGAAGGTGAAGGAGGGAACTCAAACATCTTTTATGAGCCTTCCGTCGAGGCGGTGCAGGAGTTCAAGGTCCAGAACAACGCCTTTTCCGCCGAGTTCGGCAGCAACGGCGGCACCGTGGTTAACATGGCATTGAAGAGCGGCACCAATGCGCTTCATGGCAGCGCCTGGTGGTTCGGGCAGCGCGGCGCCTTTGATGCCAACGATTTTTTCAGCAACCAGGCCGGCCTGCCCAAGCCGGACCACTCTCGGAATCAGTACGGCTTCTCCCTGGGAGGACCCGTGAGAAAGAACAAGACGTTTTTCTTTCTCGACATGGAACGGGTTCTCGAGACTGACCCCATCAACATCGTTGGCACTGTTCCTACTCCGGAAGAACGGAAGGGAGACTTCTCCCAGGCTCTCATTACGGATCCGAACAGCGGGGATGTGGTTCCAAATCTGATCTTCAACCCGTTCAGCCTCGACAGCAGCGGCAATCGGAATCCGTTCACGGGCAACACAATTCCCCAGAACTTATGGGACTCTGTAGGGGAGAACCTTCTCAACTTGTATCCACTCCCGAATCAGCCCGGCAACCCGGATGGTACAAACAATTTTCGGACAAACACGAACAATACCAGCAAGGGTCTGCAGTTCGACGTGAAACTCGATCAGCAGGTCTCCAACAACACCCATCTGGCGGGACGATACAGTCACGCGCACTCTTCCAGCGCGGCGCCCACCATCCTAGGGGATGGGGAGTTTAATGACGGCAATAACTACGTCACCAGCGTCAACAATGGGGGCCTGCAGTTTGACTGGACGCTGCGTCCCACCTTGCTTCTGAGCAGCCGATTCGCCATCGAGCATGTTCACGCCCCTGGTTTCACGACCTATCCCAGCGCAGCATCCGCCGGATTCCCTTCGCTTTTGGACAACGCCAACCCCGGAATCTCCCGCATGCCGGCGATCCTGGTGGATTCCCCATGGACTTCCATCTACGACCAGTGTTGCGTGGATACCAAGCTTGACCATACCCTGTATTCGTTTTCTTCGTCCCTGGCGTGGGCCAAGGGGAAACACAGCATCAAATTCGGAGGCGAGCAGCGTATCTTCTTTAACAACTTTCAGGAGCCTAATTACGCAAGTGGATACTTCCATTTTGCGCAAACCGTGACCGAGAACATCATCGGCAATTTCGACCCAACCCAGGGCAATCCCTTTGCGGACATTCTTTTGGGAATCGGCGATTACGGCGGGATCGGTGTCGATCCGATGGCCTTGAACAAGTCGAAGGACACCTCTTTCTATGTGCAGGACGACTTTCGGGTAACGCCGAAGCTGACCCTGAACCTTGGCTTACGATACGAGTGGAGCACGCCTTACACCGAACGCTTCAACCACACCGAGTTCAGCGACTTTACGAGCAGTAGCGGAGTTACCGTTGACTTGAGTAGTGTCGATCCCGGGCTGCAGGCTCTGGGTCTCGGGCCCACCCAACTGAACGGGATTACCCGGTTCCCCACGTCCTCTCAGCGAAACGTTCCTGTCGACCGTAATAACTGGGCGCCACGTTTGGGATTTGCTTACCAGCTCACACCCGAAACCGTGGTTCGCGGTGGCGCCGGTGTCTACTACGGGATGAACGTTGCGACCAACTACCAGTACGTTGGCACGGCATTCCGCAAGGATGGGGTCGTCTACTTTACCAAGGACAACTTTCAAACCCAGTATGCAACCTTGGAGAATCCATTTCCCACCGGTCTCCCGGCGCCACAGGGGGAAAAATACGGTCCACTCGCGATGTGGGGATTCGGCAATGCTAACGATCTCGGCACTACCCCGGCAAGAAATGCTGAGATCTATCAATGGAGCCTGGGTTTGCAGCGTTTGCTTCCCGGTCAGGTGGTGGTCTCCGCAGACTACTCAGCCAATCGCAGCACGCATCTTCCTTGGGGCGGCGCCTCCGGTGCTACCACCCGCAACCGAAATTACATATCTTCCTCGCTCCGGAGTCAGTTCAACCAGCAGAGCAACTGCAACTCGGATGGAACCGTCGACTTCAGTCAGTTGTACAGCTACAACAATCTGCACTGTAATGTCACCAACCCTTTCTATTCCATGTTCCAGGGCCCGAATGCAATCTTCAACGAGCCCGATTCTCTCTACAACGACCCGCAGATCCCCCTCATTAATCTCCTGAGGCCTTACCCCCAATTTGATGGCTCCTTTGAGGGGCTGCCCATCCTCGGAGCCGAGTCTTTCTACAACGCACTGCAGATTCGGTTTCAGAAACGCACCAGCCACTACATCGGTATCGAGGGCGGCTACACCATCGCCAAGTCGACGGACAACTCGTCTTCTGGCCGAAACGCCTGGGTGGGAGGCCTGGCTTTTGACAATCCGCAGGAACTGGACAACCTAAAAGCTGAGCACTCCATCAGCGCCAATGATGCCACTCACCGTCTGGCCCTGGCCATTATCGCGGGTCTGCCAGTCGGACGCGACCGATGGATCGGCCGCGATATGAACCGTGTTCTCGATGGCGTGGTTGGCGGCTGGACGTTATCCGCCATTCTTACGTTGCAATCGGGGCAGCCCATTGACATCGGCATGTCGCAATCCTCGCTGGATGACGGCAATCAGCGCCCCAATGTGATTTGCAATCCCAACAGCGGCGTGAGCGCACATCAGTCCGCTCTGACCGGTCAGAGCATATTCAATTCGAACTGCTTCGCCGATCCGGGTCTGGAACAGGCTGGCAATGCGCCGCGCTATTTTTCGAATCTGCGAACCGACGGTATTCACAACATCGATCTCTCCATTGAGAAGTCATTTGTCCCCCGGGAAGGCATGAGGCTGGAGATACGAGGCGAGTTCTTCAACTTCTTTAATACGCCGCGCTTTGCCCTGCCCGACAACTTGTACGGGGACTCGACATTCGGGCAGATTTCGTCGACCGCGCAGGGAAACACACCCCGGCATGGGCAGCTCGGCGTTCGCTTCGAGTTCTAAGGGAGCCCCGGGGAAAAGGACACGGGTGTAAACCTCAGTGAAGAGACGCACCTTTCTAAGAGCGGGCGGCGCCACTGCACTTCTTGCTAGCGTTGGCAGGGCAATTTCATCAGATCGAGTCCCCGTCCACAACTTTGATGGATACCCGTTCGGCGCTGGGCCGCCTGTAACGGATCGGCTGTACCAGGGCCCTTTCTCCGCCGACGACTATCCGAGTTGGAACGTGGTGATGGCGACGACTCCTTCCGAGGAGGTTGTGCCCAACTATGGCATGGGGCTGATCACCTATGTCTGCGATGAAGTCGGCCCGGCTCACAAAGATGGCGAAAGTCTGGCCCAGTCGCTTGAAAATCTCGTCAAGCTGCCTCTCGCTAGCAAGCTCTACATTCGCGTGAACTGGAGGGACGTGCAACAGCGTCCGGGCAGGCTCGATTTTTGCGAACACTGGAAATTGGCCTTCGATTTGGCGCGCCGATATCAGAAGCGAGTTGGTTTCCGCGTGATGATGAGTAATCCCGACATCCCCGGCCCCACTCTCCCTGATTTCCTTATGCAGAAGACCCCGATGGTAAAGCTTGGCGAATGGCAGCATCGAACTAGATATGAGCCGCGCTACGACGATCCAGCATTCCAGGCAGCATTTCGCGAATTGGTGGATCTTCTGGCGGCGGAGTACGACGGCCACAGCGACGTGGAGTACGTCGATACATTCATGTACGGTTTTTGGGGCGAGGGCCATACCTGGCCACTGCAATCCAATCCTTTCCCCGATTCCGTTACCGCGGAGAACACTTTCGTAAGTATGTTTCAGTACCAGGCGAAGCTCTGGAAGAAAACTCCTCTCGTCACCAATACCCAACCTGACTTCAGCCGAGTGGGCAACTCCCAACTGCTCGACCGTACCATCCAAAGCTTCAATTGGCTACGCACTGACACGATCTTCATTGAGAACGAGCAGATCGAGGAGTTGAGCAATCGCCCGCCGTGGACGGGCGTCTCTGTAGAAGTAGGTATGTCGGACGGGTCTCCCTCAAACCTGCAATACGATGAAGGTGTGACTTACACCGACAATGTTATCCACCACGTGCAAGACGTAGGTCCGTGCTATTTCTCATTGTGGAACTGGCATCGGATCCAGGCGGACAGGATCGTTAACTATTACCATCAGTTTCCCGCGGCGATCGATCAACTGGCCCGAAGGATCGGTTATAGGGTTCGGCCTTCCTGGGTTTGGACCTATGAAGAAGATGGACATCCCGGCTTGATCATCGGTTTCGTTAACGATGGCATCGCCGGTGTTCCGGGTGCGTTGTACGTTTCGGTGGTCAAGGAAAACGGGAAAGTGCTTGCCGGCGGGAGCTTGGATCCCGGTTATCCACTCCCAGGCAAGGTGCGCCAGGCGAAATTTCCTCTTCCCAAGGGTACGAACTGGAGGGGACTTCGATTGAAAGCTGAGATCGAGGTAAAGGGCGGGCGCTATCCCGTGCACTGGGCGAGCCGCCAAGAGCCAAATCAAGATGGCAGCCTAACGCTTCGCCCCACGGCTGGACTCGGTCAAAATGATGAGACCGGAGGCCTGGCCCCTGGCTAGTTCTCGTTCGAATGATCACTCGCGACAATTCTGATTGGAGCCTTTGAACCTGTGAAACGAAAGAGTGTTCTCGCAATCTGTCTGCTGATGTATATTCTGAAGCCCGCTGCTGGTTCCGATTCTGCCGAACAGAATTGGACCAACTACGTTCGCATCGGCGCCTACGGCCTGCAAGCAGACAATGCCGACAAGATCGTACGTAACGCCCAGGACGGTTACGTTCTTGGCATCGAAGTCGACAACGACATCCCCGGACGCTACGAAAGCTTTCTCAATCCCGAAGAGAAGCTGAAGGCAATTCGCGCCGTGGCTGAGAAGGCGCATGCGGCAGGAAACCGGGCGTTCGTCTACATCGCGGGGACGGAGTGCATTACCGCGAACGCCGATAAGACCGCTCACACTCTTGCCAAAGACCATCCCGACTGGCTGCAGCGCAAGATCAACGGTGAACCAGCCGTCTTCGGAGGTGGCGCTGCTTTCTGGATCAGGAAAGGCGACGAGGACGTCTGGGTCAGTCCCTATGCTCCCGAGTGGCGCAAAACCTATATGGAGCGAGTGCGGCAGATCGCCGCCACCGGAATTGACGGCATCTACGTGGACATCCCGTACTGGATGACCCACTTCGCCGGCTGGGAAGACACCTGGGCCAGCTTCGACGATTACACCGTTGCCGCTTTCAAGAAGCAGACCGGACTCGATGCCAGGAAAGAAGTGAGGCTCGGAGATGTTTCTGATCCGAATTTTCGCAAGTGGGTTGACTTCCGAATTCAGACCATTACCGGTTTCATGCAGGAGATTGACCGCACCGCCAAGTCAGTCAACCCTGAAATCAAAACCATCCCCGAAATCTATCCCGGCATCGAGGAAGAAGCGGTTCGGGTTGGGTCCGATGTTTACAGCCTCTATCCCGTGGTGGACGCTATCGCTCACGAGTACGAATTTGGGGAAGGCGACCACATGGCTTCTTCCCGAACGCCGCTGGACTGGTTCCGCTACCAGGTGGGCATGCACTCATTCCGTGCCTTCGCCCAAGGCAAGGCCACCTGGATCCTGAATTACTCGTGGGATGGCGACAAGAAAGTGGATGCGCGCCAAGCGATGATGAACCTGGCGGCCTCGGAGATCATGGCTGGCGCAAATTTCTGGGATGCGCCAGGACACTCGATGGCAGGGTCGAACGACCTGCCAACACGAAAGAAAATCTTTTCCTGGATCAAGAGCCACGAGGAAACCTTCTACCGGCCACGCACAGCCATCGACCCGATTGGGGTTTACTTTTCTCCCGAGACGCGAAACTACAACGCGAACGAATTCATTGCTTCCTATCGCGGAATCCTCATTCTGCTCATGCAGAAGCACCTGGAGTTTCAGATTGTCACTCCCCGCACACTTTCGGAATTCCAGGGAAGCACCCTGATTCTGCCTGATGTACGGTTCATGAGCGACAGCGAAAAGTCTTCGCTGCGTACGTATGTGGGAAGAAACAAGATTTTGCTGGTCACGGGAGAAGACGCGACTGGGATCGGAAACTCCGCAAACGTGATCCGCTTCAGCAAGTGCCCCGGAAAGGACTACAGTGCGGCTCTACAGAAGGACTTCGATGCTTCAACACCAGAACGAGAACACGAATTTCTGCAGAGCCTGAAAGCCGAGACTGCGGTCCTCGTGGCTGGATCCCCGATGCTCGCCACTTCGATTGCCGGAGTGAACGGCAAGCCTCACGTGTTTTTTGCAAACTTCGCAGGGCTGCGCGGGGGAGTGAATCCGATCCAGACTTCACAGACCGGCGTACAAGTGACCATATCGGGAGCGACGAACGGCCGCGGATTCTTTCTTCCGTTTCTCGGAGACGCGCAACCACTGGAAGGAAATGTCAGAGCCGGCGGGGTCACATACAATCTGCCCGCGATCGAGAAGGGGGCAGTATTTTGGTATGAACCGTGATGCTGAAACCGCTTCCCAAACAATCCAGCGTTGATCGATGAATCTGGATCGGATCGAGGAGGGACTGAAGATGAATGCCCTTCCTGAATTGTTGAACCTGCCCATTTCCAGTATTGATAGGGGCGGGCAAAGAGCTGCGGTCCAGAGGCGGCATCTCGCTAGCCCTGTGCTGCGCGCTGTGCCTTGTTCGAGGTCTTCGGCAAGTAACGCGATCAGTTCCTCGGCCTCCCCAATCACGACGTGATCGGCATAGCAATGCAGTCCTGCTTGTTTCTGCTGTTCTTGAGGTGCACCCCCGCACAAAGGCACCCAGCGTTACCACGCGACCGCTGAGGGCCTGCCAGGCTGGCACCATCCGAATATGCCGACAAACGCCAGTGAAGGGTGAATGAGCCTTTTTTAAGCGGCGCTCTTTTTCTTGGGTTCTTGTTCGGAAGCGGGCGTCGCCAGGCTGTCGCACTGCTCGGCATGCAGTTTCGCTGCCTCGGCATCGTGATGAATTGCGTGCTGATTGTGTCCGTGAGCCAGGTATGCGTGGTGCGCAGCCTTCTCGTGCTCCTCGGCCTCGTCGTATTTCGCTGCCTCTCTGTAATGGTAGGCCGCCTGCTCATGGTGACGGGCAGCGTGATGGTAATGCTCCCAAGTCTTTGACATGCGGTTCTCCTTCGTCAGAACTGGCTATACATCTGGCTACCCTTTCAGTCTCCTTAGCGAAGCGACTGAAAACCGCTACCCGCACTGAGGGCGACGTGATGGGTCTCACTGCGGGGATCACGCTGACTTCTTTTCGAAGACAGAGGACGCTCCTGCACGGCATCATGGTGTTCGGTTTCAAACTCACGGAGCGGTCAGGCGCGGAACATTCCGGGCTCCTTAACTGTGTGGTCCGGTTGGAAGGAGACCGAACACAGAGTGAGGGCGCCAGAGGCCACACCAGGGCCACCTAGTGCTGGAACTCGTAGTGACTTTCTTCAAACCGAACTTCGACGCCCGCTCAGTAAATTAATGACCAGAACCACCAACCCCACGACCAGAAGCAGATGGATCAGACCTCCACCGATATGCAGGCTGAAACCCAGCAGCCACAAGATTAGAAGAACAACAAAAATAGTCCAAAGCATGTCAACCTCCAGTGCTCATTCGCGGAGCACCTAAATGTGAATCTCATCCAGCGTCCGCGAGAGAACTGCCTCGCGCGAACGGAACAAGAGGCTAAGTGATGGGACTGTGCCGCCGCTTGAAACATACAAAGTCGGCTGAATGGCAAACAGCGGCAGCCCCGTTCGGCATAAGCTACTTCTGATCCTTCTGTTTAGCTTTCTCTTCAGCTTTCCCTTCGGCTACGGCTTGGGCCTTTGCTCCGCGAACTTCCGCAAGGAACGGCTGGGCTACGGATGGAGCCGATACTTGGCCCAACAGCAAAGCCCGAGTTGTGACCTTGCGTCCATAAATCGCGTGTCGGGAATCACTGTCTTGGCGGATCGATGCTCCTTCCAACGTGAGCCCAGCGAACACACCTTTGGCACGAGAGTAGGTCAGAATCTCTGTATCCATCTTCCAATCCGTACCGGCCTCGGCATGCCGTCCAACTGGACCCGCAGCTGCTGAAGCGTCCGCTCCAACTTGGAAATTACTCGAGAGCAGCTTTTGCATCCCTTTTTCATTCTGAATGATCAGTACTACGTCCACCGCTTCTATACCGATCTGCAAGCCCCAACTTCCACCCGAAATCGTGATGAACGCCGGCGCACTCCAGCCCTCCGCCGTGCGGCAAGTAGCTACGCCTTTGCCTCCTTTAGCTCCGAAGACAAAGCCACCTTTGACCATGTGCGGTATGACGGCCACGCACTTTGCGTGCTCTAACACTTCTTCCGGGATTCCCTTGTCAGGCATCCCCATAATTTCGTGTAACACGGTGGTAGCGTTGTTCAGTCGGTCGGTGGCATCTTCCCGCCCCGACCCTGCCCAGCACAAAGTGCCTAGACTCAACATCGCAAGTACGAAAATTGTTTTTTTCATGAACAGCCTCATTTCTGTTACCAGTGGCACCCGCCTCTGGCTTCGTGCTGTGTGTGCACTCGCACGCAAATCCGCATAGATATGCCGGGCGCACCAGAACAATTTGACCTTAGCAAATCAGGATTCAGGAGGTCTGAGCAAAAATGCTCACACGGGCTAAACGGAATTGCCGACAAGTCCGGATCTGTCCCGGTATAATTTGCCCCTCATGCTTGTCTTGCTGGAACTGCGCCACTACGGCGGCCGCGTGGCTGGAGGTCTCAAGGAGTTGTTGTGGCCAGCGGGCGAATTGACGCTCCAGGTCCGCTGACTTGCCGTTACGGTCTGGAGCTTTCAGCGAAACTACGATCCCGCCATAAGTTGCGATTCGAACTTCATAGACGCCGTCGCTGAGCGTATAAAGGTCTACCGGAGTGCCATCCGCCAGCTTTCCAAATGGCTGAGCTGTCACCTTCGTCTTCTCCTCCGACTGTGCCAACCGCTGTCAGCAACACTGCGCCAATCGCGATCGTCTTCAAGGTTTCCCGCACTCTCATCGCGCTCCATCCTTCCGCGTTATCTCTATCCCATTGGCCGGCGTGCTGCCGTTTCTGCCACGGCGATCAGTGTGGGCAACACATCGCCGAGTCCGTTATCGCTTTTCTGGCCCAGGCTGAAATACAACTTGTTAAACAACGGATACAGGTCTTCGTAAGTAGGTTGCGCCGAAGTATCGGGCATGAACGTCCTGTGCCCGGGGCAAATCTTGTCTTGCGCTTCCTCAATGGTTTTGAAAGTACCCGCAGCCAAGAAAGCAAAAATTGCAGACCCGAGACTAGTCACGCTCTTGCTCGGAACCAGCACCGGGCGCCCCAATACATTGGCGTAAACTCGGTTCAACACATCATTCTTCTGCGGAATTCCCCCCGCATTGATAACTCGTCGAATGGTTACACCATGTCCTGCCATCCGGTCCAGAATGACGCGCGTGTGAAACGCAGTCCCTTCGATGGCAGCGAAGAGTTCATCCTGGGCGGTGCTTTGCAGGTTCCATCCCAGGGTTACGCCGCGCAGGTTGGGATTCACCAGGACCGTGCGGTCGCCGTTGTCCCACGTCATGCGCAATAAGCCGGTCTGTCCGGCTCGATACTTCTCTAGACCGGCGCTCAACCTCTTTACATCTGTGCCCGCTCGCGATGCAATTGCGCTGAAGATGTCTCCCACGGCGGAAAGTCCGGCTTCGATTCCTGTGCGCTGCGGATGCACGCTGCCCTGAACGACGCCGCAAACCCCGGGTACGAGTTTCACCGACGGAGTTATCCCAATGATGCAAGTGGATGTGCCGATCACGTTTACCATGTCATCGGTACGGCAACCCGCTCCGATCGCGTCCCAATGCGCGTCGAATGCTCCTACCGGGATCGGAATTCCCTTCTTGAGCCCCAGCTTTTCAGCCCAGAACGCGGATAACGTGCCTGCGATCTGATCGGACGTGGTGTACTCGCCATCAAGCTTCTCGCGGACTCCCTGCAACAGAGGATCCACCTTCACCAGAAAACTCTCCGGCGGAAGGCCACCCAACTGGGCGTTCCACAGCCACTTGTGTCCCATGGCGCAAACACTGCGTTTTACTTTCCGGGGATCGGAGATGCCACAAAGCGTGGCCGCCACCATGTCGCAATGCTCGAAGGCGGAGACGAAGTCCGCTCGCTCTTTGGGATTGTGACGGAGCCAGTGCAGCAGCTTCGAAAAGCCCCACTCCGACGAGTACACGCCGCCGCACCATTGAATCGCTTCAAGTTCCTCGCGGCGGGCGACCTCTGTGATCTCAGCCGCCTCGCCTTTGGCGCGATGATCGCACCAGAGGTAGTACTCACCAAGCGGTTGCATATTCTTGCCGACGGGAATGACTGATGAGCCGGTGGTGTCGAGCGCAATCGCCTCGATCTGATCGCCGTGAATACCGGCCTTACTCACCGCTTCGCGCGTGGCCACAGCCAGAGCGCGCATATGATCTTCATGCGATTGTGTGGCGTATTCCGGATCTTCGCGCTTGCGATGCAGTGGGTATTCCTTCAGAGCTGACGCCAGCAGACCGCGCTCGCTGTCCACCAGAGAGACGCGCACGCTAAGAGTGCCAAAATCAACTCCTGCAACAATCGCCATCAGCAGCCTCCGTTGTCGCGCCTGTGCCGAAACCTAGTCCTCCGCTGAAGAAGACTGAGAGTAATCGTTTGCTCAGATTCAAGACCAGTTTGAGGATAGTTGTCAATTGTCAAGGTTCGCTTTTAAAGAGATTCCATAAGTAGCCCCGACCTGATCTCCAATGGTCGGTTCTGCGGGGCAAAGGTCAGGCGATCAAAACGCTACATATAGCGGCTCTCCGTCGCAATGATTAGCCCACACTGACTTGTTCTAACTTCACTTCCGATGCGCCTGCGAAGGAGAAGGAGAATCTCTGCAACGCAATTGTTCCCTGGCAGGGCCATCGTCGCCGGGATTACGGCGAATTGCATCAAAAGCTGGCGTCGGGTCCATGGTTCGTTCATAGCATTGCCACTCGACGGTCGGCGGGTCAGTGCGAGTCGCGAGCAACGCGTGCACCGCTGTGGCCGACCAGAAAATCGAGATCGGCACCGAGGTTTGCTTGCTGCACGTGTTGGACGAAGAGTCTCTCCCAACCTCTTTCGGGCAGCGGCGGAGGTGTCCATTGCACGCGACGTGCGGCCAATGTACTGTCGTCGACCTCAAGTTGAACGGCGCGCCGCGGGACATCAAGCGTAACCATGTCGCCGGAGCGCACCAGGGCGAGCGGACCGCCAGCAGCGGCTTCCGGCGACACGTGCAGGACGACCGTTCCGTACGCAGTACCGCTCATGCGTGCATCGGAGATTCGGACCATATCCGTTACACCCTGGCGCAGCAGTTTGGGAGGCAGAGGCATGTTTCCCACCTCCGCCATCCCTGGATAACCACGAGGCCCGCAGTTCTTGAGAACCATAACGCAGGTCTTATCGATGTCCAAGTCCTCGTCGTTGACGCGCGCGTGAAACTCCTCGATCGACTCGAAGACCACAGCCCGCCCACGATGCTGCAGAAGGTTCGGACTTGCAGCGGAGGGCTTGACGACGGCGCCATCCGGTGCGACGTTGCCGCGAAGGACCGCGATTCCCGCGGTGGACTTGAACGGAGTTGCAAAGGAGTGGATTACCTCGGCATTCCAGCAAGGAGCCTCGGCGACATTTTTCCAGATCGATTTTCCATTGGCGGTCATAGCGTCACGATGGAGCGCTCCCGATTCACCTAGCTCGCGAAGAACACGGGGCAGCCCGCCGGCGTAGTAAAAGTCTTCCATGAGGTACTTCCCAGAAGGTTGAATGTTGACGAGACATGGCAGGTTCGAACCGATCCGGTCAAAATCGTCGAGAGCGAGCGGCAATCCCACGCGGCCGGCGATCGCGATCAGGTGAATCACCGCGTTCGTGGATCCGCCGATGGCTGCGTTGGCACGGATCGCGTTCTCGAAAGCCTCGCGAGTCAGGATGCGCGACATACGGAGGTCTTCCTGGACCATCGCGACAATACGTCGGCCAGTCATCTGGGCGAGGGTGTTGCGGCGAGCATCAACCGCCGGGATTGCCGCGTTCCCGGGTAGACTCATGCCAAGCGCCTCAACCATGCTTGCCATAGTCGAAGCCGTGCCCATGGTCATGCAGTGACCCTTGGACCGGGACATGCAGCTCTCGGCTTCGAAGAACTCCTCAACTCTCATAGCACCGGCGCGAACTTGTTCATGCATCTGCCAGAGACCAGTCCCCGATCCCAAATCGCGGCCGTGAAATTTGCCTGAAAGCATCGGCCCGCCGGAAAGGCCGATAGTGGGCAGGTCGCAGGAAGCGGCACCCATGAGCAGGGAGGGTGTCGTCTTGTCGCAACCCATGAGCAGGACCACACCATCCATCGGATTTCCTCGGATGGACTCTTCTACATCCATGCTCGCCAGATTGCGAAAAAACATTGCGGTGGGACGCAGTTGCGTCTCTCCCAGCGACATGACGGGAAACTCGAGCGGAAAGCCTCCCGCTTCCCACACTCCGCGTTTCACAAATTCCGCCAGCTCTCGAAAGTGGCCGTTGCAGGGCGTTAATTCAGACCAGGTGTTACAAATCCCAATCACGGGGCGGCCATCGAAGAGATCGTGCGGCCAACCTTGATTCTTCATCCAACTGCGATGCATGAACCCTTCACGATCCTGTCGCCCGAACCACAATTGACTGCGCAATTTGTTCATCGAGTCATCCTAATCTTTGGCATCCCGATCGATCCGATGCCGCGAAACGCTCCGATGATACCGTAAGAGATGGGTAAACGTAATCTCACGACAAAACGTTTGCCGGAAAGCCCGCCAGACAGGATGCTCTCTCGAACCGCCCGCCGCAAAATCGTCGCTGCGGCGAATTCATGCAGTGGTCCCCGACTTAAGAAGAGTAAACGATTACTACGTCCCGCTATAAATTCCGCAGTCGCCGCCAACCCGGAACCCTACGCTAAGCTCCGCAATATTCCGATGCGCCCCGTAACGATCCAGGGCAGATTCTGGGTGCAGATGACCAAAGTACGTCCCAAGAATCTATGCTACTGCAAGGTTAGAGTAAGCTTGGTCACTGAAGCGGGTGGAAAGTGATAGTTAAGAACCTGCTGCTTCGTTTCGACCGACCTGGTCTGCGGCACGACGACGTCTCTCTGCTCAAAAGTGTTATGGGCGTGGATGTCGGAGGCGGTGAGGGTGGTGGCAGTAGCCGACTTTATGGTTGTCCCTGGAATTCCGATCTCGGTCTCACAGGCTTCGCTCACATGAGGATTCACCGCTGTGAGGACCAGCACTTTGTCGTGGAGAGACGCCGAACCCCTGAGCCCCGCAAGGGAGGCTGGGTTCGCATCGCGCTGGTAGTGTACGCTGGGCGCAGAGAATATAGTGCGCAGAGTCTGGCCGCCCTGATGTGCCGCGTACATGTCGAACACGTGGCCGACCGGGGTGACGCAGAACTTATCTTCGTGCGCCAGGTAGAGGCTGTTCAGACAGTTGATCAATTGGGCGCAGTTGGCCATCGCGATTTTTTCCGGGTGCTGGTTGAACAGATCCAGCGTCATCCCGCTGAAGACCGCGTCGCGCAAGGTTGGAGTCTGCTCCAAGATGTCGCCCGGCGTCATCTCGCTACCGGGCCGATACCACGGACCCCATTCATCCACCACCAGCTTAATGTGGTGTTCACGATCGATCTCGCCCATGATCTGCCAGTGTCCGGTGATCAGCGATTCCATCACTTCGCCCTGCCGCAGTAGTTCGTACCAGTCGACAACATCAAACTTCAGCGCGTCGCCTTTACCGGCATTCCAGTCGCGGGTATTGCCGCGGCTCAGATTCCACGCATAATAATGAAGAGCCAGGCCGTAAATCGACCGCAACTGGCCCGGTCCCTTCTGAACGATCTCTTCGAGAAAGCCGCGCGTCCATTCCCAGCTATCATCGTTCGGTCCAGAGGCGATGAATGACAATTCCTGTCCAAAGCGCGGAACCCAGGTGGTGAAGCGGCGGAATTCAACCGCGTATTCCTGAGCCGTGAAATTACCGCCGCATCCCCAGGATTCGTTCCCCACACCCCAGAAGCGTACTTGAAAAGGTTCCGTGTTTCCCGAGGCAGCCCGCATCTCGGCCAAGGTTGTGCTACGCGCGGGCGAATTGCAGTACTCCACCCAGCGATAGAACTCTTCTGCGGGAAGGCTGCGAAGATTCGCGGCAAGGTACGGCTGGCTGCCTATCAGTTTACAGAATTGAACGAATTCATTGGTCCCGAACTGATTGGGATCGTATTTGTGGTTCGCAGGAGAATTCGGCGGCTCGACGCCCTCCCAAAAGTTTGTCCGGCGCGGACGCTTGTCGGCAGGGCCGATGCCATCGCGCCAATCGCAACTATCCGCGAAGCAGCCCCCGGGAAAGCGGATGACCGGGGCCTTGATCTTGCGCATCTGTTCGACCAGTTCCTTGCGGATACCGTTAACGTTGGGAATGCTGGAGTTCTCGCCCACCCAGATACCGTCATAAATGACAGCTCCCAAATTCTCGGTAAAGTGTCCATAGATGTTCGGGGAGATCGTTCCCAGAGGTTCGTCCAGCAAGACTTCAACCCTGCTACTGCGCGCTGGAGATCCGCTCGAGGCGAAGGAAGAATACTTCGGGACCAGCAGTGTACCGGCCGCCAGAAGACCATTTCGGAGAAATGCTCTACGCTCAATCATGCTTCACCCGACTTCCCTGCTAGCTTGTCCACTGCAGCACTGTGTACGAACGGGCGGGAACCTCGAACTTCGTGCGTCCAGCATTCGTCGACGGTTTGTCCAGTGTCTGCGGCTGCACGCGCTGAGGGGCCTCGAAGCTGTTTACAGCTTTCAGATCATTCCCGGTCAACACCCATGATGCGAGCACTTGCGTCCCAGGATTGTCCTCCCAGAGAATTTCGACTTCACGCGCCTTCGACAAATCGCGATTCAGGATAAATAGGGAAGTCTGACCGTTCTCTGGATTGAGGGTTGCAGCGGCATCCAGATAAGGAACAGGGTCCATATGTGAGACTAGATAGGTTGGCGACTGCACTAGAACGCTCAGCACATTTCCACGCGCAAACTGCAGAGCCCAACTATACGGATAATAGATGGTCTGCCGGAACAGGCCAGTCGCGTTGGTCATGATGGGAGCGATGACGTTAATTAGTTGTGCCAGGCAGGCGAGCTTCACGCGATCGGCATTTCGCAACAACGTTATGATGAGCCCGCCCACAAGCAGCGCATCCTCGAGGTTGTAAATCTCTTCCAGCAGATGCGGCGCTTCCTGGCGATTGCCATTCACTGCCGGCCCGCTGCGTTCGCGATACCAGACATTCCATTCATCGAAGGAAAGCCAAAGTTTCTTGGGCGATCGCTTGTGCCCGCGAACCAGGTCGCATACCGCCAGGGTTTCCGCAATCTGACGGTCCATGGTCAGATTCAAGGCTACGAATTTCTCGCTGTCGCCGCCGGTCTCCTCCGGCGTATTTCCGAAGTACCGGTGCAGGGAAAGGGCATCCACATAGTCGTAGCATTGCTCGAGCACCTCACGGTCCCACTCGAGATAGGTGGGCATGAGGGGACTGCTTGAACCGCACGCGATCAACTGCAAGGAAGGATCGACGTAGCGCATCTGGCGAGCCGCGTCTTGTGCCTTCAATCCGTACTCGGTCGCCGTCATGTGCCCAATCTGCCAGGGACCGTCCATTTCATTGCCCAAGCACCAGCGGCGGACGTTGTAGGGCGAGGCGAATCCATGCTTGCGCCGCAGTTCGCTCCACTGCGTGCCTTTCTCCACGTTGCAGTACTCGACCAGCGCGGCGGCCCGTTCCGGAGTGCCTGTGCCCAGGTTGAGTCCCATCAGAGGTTCTGTGCCCACAGCCTTGCACCACGCCATGAACTCGTTGGTGCCGAACTGGTTCGACTCCAGCGAATTCCATGCCTTGTCGAGGACGCGCGGGCGGTCCTGCTTGGGCCCCACTCCATCCAGCCAGTTATAGCCCGATACGAAATTGCCTCCGGGATAACGAATGATGGGAACGCCGAGCTTCTTGACTTCATCCAGCACATCCTTGCGGAACCCATTCGCGTCAGACAACTTCGACGCAGGATCATAGATTCCTTCATGAATCGCGCGGCCGAGATGTTCGAGAAACGAACCGAAGAGATTGCGATCAAGCGGGGCGATCGTGCGTCGGGAATCAATAAAGATGCGGCTCAGTTCGCTCGAATTCGACGATCGCGTCTGGGCTGCTAAGAAACGGCCGAACATAAGATTCGCGGAGCACGCCAAGCCTGCCCCCCCAGCTTGGCGCAGGAACGAACGTCTATCAGCGGAAAACATGTCTTGCGGCCTCCCGATGGAAGAAAGTTCAGGCGATGCGAAAGATACCAAATTGTAGGGGGTAATGCCAATAGTAAACGTTTACAACGACGGCGACATGGCTACTTTGGCTTGCCAGTGAGTCCCTTAATCAGATTTACTTCCGCGGATCATAAGCTCTGCCGTCACTGTGGAAAATGTCGTGAACCCATACCGCTGGCGGCCTTCTTCGTTTCCTTTGACCTGTGGATAGGACGTTTCTCCGAATCTAGCCGCATGCGCTCCGGCCGTTGAGACCACGCCCTCGGATTGCTGGGACTGGCTCGACGGGACGGAGGCCTGCGCGTAGGCGCGGGGGAGCAGGAAGGATTGACTTGCCGGGATCAACCACGCCACAAACATGAAAATTCTGACCTAGGGCAGGAGGCGTGACAGTCCATTGGCGCTGGTTTTCATTGCCGGGGTAAGAACCATGGCGAGATAGTTTTCATATTCTTCCGGATATCGAACATCGCCGGCCAAAATCAATCCGATAGACGATTATTTCGATTTGTCCGGATTATAGCCAGACGCGAGGGCTGTGGAACGTCTTAGCACGAGGTTGGTCACAAGCGCGTACTCGCTCCCGCGATGTGCTGGAGCTACTTGTTCCGCTTCGTTGATCAAGGCGCGAAAAGCAAGCTTGGCCAGTTCTGCCTGTGACATCTGTACCGTGGTCAGCGGCGGCGTCGTAAATTGGGCGAGTCGAATATCGTCAAAACCGACGACCGAGAGGTCGGTTGGTATCTTGATATCGCAATCGTAAGCTTGTCGAATCACTCCAATCGCAGTCATGTCATTGGAGCACAAAACAGCTGTCGGTCGCTTGCGACGCGAGGTCATCAGCTCAGTCAGGGCACGCATACCACCTTCCAACGTATGATCCCCTTCCATGATCAGATCGGAAGGTAGCCCGATCTCCGTCATCGCCTGTTGAAATGCGCTTTTCCTTGCCAAGGCGGATTTGAGATGTGCCGGGCCGGCAATAAACGCAATCCGCGTGTGCCTCAAGGCGGCCAAATGCTGTACCGCCTGCCGGATTCCGTTCTGGTAGTCGATTCGAATGTTGGCTACGTGCGGTGCATCCGGCCCGACATCCACGAAGACCAGTGGCACGTTGCGAAAACGGAGGTGTTCCAGCAGCGACTCTTCCATGCCAAACGTAAGGATCGCTACGCCATCAACCCTCCGCTCCATCATGCGCCGCACAGACGATTCCATCCGCTTGGGATCATGCACGGTCGAAGTCAACAGGATCTCGTAGTTATTTTCCACTGCGAGATTTTCGAACGTCTGAACGATTTCCGGGAAAAAGGGATTGGTAATTTCGGAGACGATCAAGCCGAAGATTCGGCTTCGTCCTGAGACCAGGGCCCGTGCTTGTGTGTTGGGAAAATATCCTAGCTCGTCAACTACCTTCCACACGCGGCGTGAAAGCTGCGGATCTACAGTGGGAAGTCGGTTGATTGCGCGTGAAACCGTGGCGGTGGAAACCTTTGCCCGACGTGCGATCTCGCGGATATCCATTAGAATCTCTGGAATTGCTGGGGAATCTCAGTATACGTTTACGCAATAAGCAATGTCCAGATATTGAAAGAATCAGTGGGAATGACGTAGGTGTTTATCCGGTTTTGCGCGATTTGCATATATTGTGCGGATTGCCCGTGATGACCCGAAATGATCTTAAGCCGGTTCGAACCACCCATAAAGGCGCCAGTAAGGACACCTGATCGCACATGCGGTTTCAGTATGGTCGGCAAATCGCTTCGCTGATTATAAGTGAATCAAAACATTCTTCTGTCCGTCACGCATGTGTGTTTGAACAGTCTCGAAAGCTTTCTGAAGGCCGTCCTTTGTGCGTACACGCTCTCAAGGCCGCTTGGGCACCGGACGGATTTGTTCTGCGGCCACAATCCCGTGTCCCTCGAGTAGGGAATAAAACTGGTCCGCGGCAAGGTCGCTAAAGGTCTCAATGCCTCCGGACGGCCAGCGAACCTCCACTTTGTCAATTCTCATGGCAGTGCCCAAACCGAAGTGGACCCGCAGATCATTTTGCGAGAGGTAGCTTCCACCGCTGTGAATTTCTTCTGTCTGTGTCATTCCGCCTGCCACGACCTTGATCCGCGCGTTCAGTGCCAAGCGGTTGCTCTTGGTTCCCGCGAACTCAAAGCTTACCCAATGGCGGCCTGGAACCCCATGATTCTTCAAAACCATCGGACCCCCGTCGAGATCGCTGATCACGACATCCAGATTGCCGTCGTTGAAAAGATCACCGACCGCAAGGCCGCGTGAAACTCGCTTTTCCTTGAGAGCCGGCCCTCCCAGATCGCTGGCATCACAAAACGTTCCGTCTTTCTGGTTCATGTGAAGCAGTTTGGGCTCACGGTAACCGGCGCCGGACGGGAGCGTATCCACCTGCGGATAAACCTGGCCACTCACAGCAATCAGGTCCAGCCACCCATCATTGTCCAGATCAACGAATGCCGTACCCCACTTGACCCACGGCAACGAGGGAAGGGCCACGCCGGCAGGATACGAAACTTCGGTGAAATTCCAGTTGCCGTCGTTGCGGTAGAGCAAGTTATTCTCGTTCTCGAAATTGGTCACATATAACGAAGGCCGTCCGGTGTGGAGATAGTCGCCAATCGCGATACCCATGGATGCCTGTTCAGAGCCGTCTTCACTCACGGCCGTGCCGGACTCCAGCCCGATGTCCTTAAACTTGCCGTTGCCTTCATTCTTGTAGAGGAATTTCGGAGTCGAGTCATTGGCCACGTAGATGTCAGGCCGCCCGGTATTGTTGAAGTCCGCCCATAACACCCCCAGCCCGTAATAGCCATTCGGATCATCGACCCCGGCGCTCTTCGACACGTCGGTGAATGTTCCGTCTTTGTTGTTATGGAAAAGGGCATCTCCCGCACCTTTCAATCCGCGCGGGCCGCACTGCACGTCGAGTCCGCGGTATTTGCAGTTGGGAGACTTACCGAAGCCGGGGAGATCGTTGAGGTGAAAATCCACATAGTTGGTGACCATGAGGTCGACGAAACCATCTCCGTCATAGTCGCCAAATGCGGCTCCGGCCGACCAGCGGCCGTCAGCAACGCCAGCCTTGGAGGTCACATCCGTGAACGTTCCGTCGCCATTGTTGTGATAGAGCACGTTCCCGCCAAGGCAGGTGATATACAAGTCGGGCCATCCGTCATTGTCGAAATCTCCGACCGCCCCACCCATGGCGAAGCACGGAGTACCGATGCCAGCCTTGTCGGTTACATCGGTAAAAGTGCCGTCGTGATTGTTCCGGTACAGGGCGCCGCGGCTCTTCTGGCCCTTGATGGCCATCTCCACGCTGGGAGCATTGGTGAAATAAATATCCAGCCAGCCGTCGCGATCGTAGTCGAAGAGAATCACGCCACCGCTCATCGACTCCACGATGTATTTCTTGGCTGGGTCGGAGGTGTGCTTGAAACTGATGCCTGCCTTTTCCGTGACGTCTTCCAGTTGCGGGATGGAACGGCCCGTACACTTGAAGGACTTGGCTCCGGGCGGCGGAGGAGGAGGCGTGGGATGTCCCTCTTGCCCACGCACAAGATTCGGGGCCATGATCAGAAAGAATATCTTGCAGTAATACCGACAGTGATGCTTGTTCAATAGGTTCCCTTTGCCGGCGGTCACCGGCTTTGCATGGTCTGCATCCCGGAGCGCTCGCGCTGTTGTGCTTTCAGCTCTTTATAGATCCCAAGTTCGCGGTCGGCGTCGGCATCTCGCTGCGCCTTGCGATAGGCCGCCTGCAATTGATAGTGCATATAGTCGGTTTGTGGGCTGAGGCGGGCCGCAGTCTCCAGATGGTCCACCGCCTCCTTCAGCTGTCCACGGTCCAGCAGAATCTTTCCCAACTGGTAGTGAGCGTTCGCGTGATGGGGCTGGGCACTCAACACCTGCTGAAAAAGCTCCGCTGCATCGTCAACCCGCGACTGCTGGAGGTAGACAAATCCGAGATTGTACTTGGCCTCGACATCGGTCGGTTCGACCTTTAGCTCGGCACGGAATTCGTCGGCTGCCTCGGGCCAGTGCTCCCATCGAATGTCGGCCTGTCCAGCGAAGTAATGAGCTTTCCGCAAGGACGGATCGGACTGCAGGGCACGATGGAGAATGTCGACCGCGCGGGCGTAGTCGCCGATTTCGATCCAAAGCTGGCCAATCAGGAGGGACCCGTCAGTATTGGCGTGATTTTCCTTCTCAAATTCGCCGAGAACCTCCGTGGCTTTCTTCAATTCGCTGGTACGGGCGAGAGAAGCTGCCCACGCGTAGCCGACGCTGGAATCTTGCATGCCCCGAACGCCCAACGGAGAAAAAGTCTTGGCGGCATCAGCGTATTTTTCGGCACCGAAATAGGCCATACCGAGCATGGCCCGCAAGGGAGCATCCGTGGGCTTCTCGTCAAGGGCCCGCGCGAGTCCGCGGATAGCCTCCGGGTAGTTATTGATGCGGAACGCCGACAGGCCCAGATTCTTTGCGAGCCCCGGGATACCAGGGTCCCAACGCTCGGCCTCCTGATAGTGGCCGAGCGCCACGGAATATTCCTTTCTCACGGCCTCCGACGTAGCCAGGTCATTGAAGCTCAGTCCCAGAACTGAGCGGAGTCTGTTCTCTTGAGAGTCTGCCCCGGCCCGCTGCTTGTCGGTTAAATTGGCGCGAGCCATCACAGTAGCATCGACCCGAGCGAACGGATCGGTGTTCTCTGGGAGCAGGGGGGCGGCTTCAGTTTCGCTCTTGGGATTCAGGGGCACGATCGCCGCGGCAGAGCCAACTCCGCCAGCCAGCGCCATTTCTGCCACATTCTGCTGGCTCTGCTCCAGAACCTTGTTCTGGAGGGCGCGCGCTTTTGCCAGGTACACTTCGCTTTCTTCAGGGCGTCCGGAGCTCGCCAGGATGCGTCCGAGGTCGATGTACGCCCGGCGAATCTGGAAATTGGACCGCGCCTCGTCGGCGCCGGTTAACTCCACAGCCTTGCGGAACGTCTGCTCGGCGCGTTTCATGTCGCTGCGCGCGTAGGCGTTCAGACCCATGTACAGCCAGGGCTCGGGCCAGTCGGGATTCACTGCGACGGCGGCTTCCAAGTACTTGTCGGACAGCTCATAACGGCGTTCGCTCGAGGCGATGAAGCCCAGCATGTAGTTCGCCAGGTAATCTCGCGGAAAATGCTCAAGCTCTTTCGCGAATTCAGACTTTATCTCGGGCGTCGCCTGCCACTCGTTCACCGCGATGGTGGCCAGCGCGAGAAAATAGTGAGCGTGTGGGGTTGTCGGGTCCAGGGCAATCGCCCGCCGAAACTCTCGTATAGCTCTGGGCATATCCTCGGCCAGCGGATGCCTAACTGCGCAAAGAACGAGTTCGCAAGACTTCTGCGAGAGCCATGGAGTTCCTGGCGTACGGAGCAGTCCCTTAAGCCACTGCGATAAAGTCTGGCTCTAAATCCTAGTGCGTAGCATTCGGGGCTTTGGGAGCGCCCGCCGTGGATTGCCGTCCCATGAGTTCGGGCTTAATCGAGATTTCCGCTGGGTAGTCTTGCGCGCTTTCAATCCGAGCCGGCAAGTTTGTGCCGCGACGCGTCCCATTCAAAATCAAGATGCACATCGATCCGCCGCCCGCCGGATAGCACCACGGCCAGCCCACAAATTGTTGATGCGTCTTTAGCTCGGGTGACACTCCTGTAATGGTTGGGCCTTAGATTCATGGAAGTTTAAGAGTTCCGCGCGGGGTGCCGATCACACTTCTCTGCTACACTGGCGCGCATGAATGCGACCAGCCGAAGACAATTTCTTGAGCAGTGCGCAGCAGCGGCAGCGGGGGCTTGGCTTTTACCTGAGTCAGCGCGCGCCACAGCGAGCTCTGGACCGTCGGTTAAGTTTCCTAGCGTTCCGCGGGAGCGCGTAGGGGTGGCGGCTTATCCCTTTCGCGAATTCATCGTGGGGTGGAAGGGATGGGATGGCAAGTCTCCCAGCGCGGTGCCAGCGTCGCAGCAAATGGAACTGAAGGATTTTGCGGCGCACGTGGCCGAGAAGTTCAACGTCCACAAGATTGAGCCCTGGAGCCGCGTCTTTCCTTCGACCGATTCGAAATATCTGGAGCAGTTTCGTGCCGCGGTTGAGAAGGTCCACTCGGCGGTCGTAGACATCGCAGTGGATGAGGAGCACAGCCAGTATTCGCCGGATGCGGCCGAACGCGACCGATCGGTGGCGTCGAGCAAGCGTTGGGTAGATGTGGGCGCGGCGCTCGGTTCGCCCGGCATTCGCACCCATGTGCAGGGAGCAAAGAATGTGAAGCCAGACGTGGGGCGTGCCGCCGACACTCTGGTACGCGTCGCGGAATATGGGGCGAAAAAGAACGTCGTCGTCAACCTTGAAAATGACGACGCAGTGAGCGAGGATCCATTCTTCCTGGTGCAGGTGATTGAAAAGGTGAACAGTCCGTGGCTGCGAGCTTTGCCCGATTTCGGCAACACGCTCAACACGCATGACGATGATTATTCGTATCGCGCCATTGATGCGATGTTCGCCCTTGCCTATGGCATCTGCCACGTGAAGGATGGCGAAGTCGATGAACAGGGCAAGGCCACGCACGTCGATCTGGCGCGGACGTTTGCCATTCTCAAGAAGCATGGGTACAAGGGATATTGCTCGATTGAATATGACGCGCCGGGCGATCCCTATAAGCCGACGGCAGGGTTAATCGAGAAGACGATCGAATTTCTTTCCTAGCGGGAATCGCATTCCTCGCTGGCTCGGAATCGGTTGCGGAGAACTTGATGGCGGGACAAGGCATTCGGCGGCGGGAAGCGTTGCGCATACTGGGGACGGCAGCGGCGGCGGCTCAGTTTCCTGGATTCAGCAAGTGGGCATTCGCCTGCGGTCACATTGGCAATGCAGCCTTGCAGATCAAGCCGGCGGTGTATCGTCCGCAATTCTTCACGGCCGCGGAGTATGCGATGGTCGAGCGGCTTGCGGAAATCATCATCCCCAGCGACGGCACGCCTGGCGCGAAGGAAGCGGGCGTTGCGGAGTTTATTGATTTCATGGTGGCGAGCGATCCCGAGGTCCAGTACGGGTTTCGCATGGGCCTGGCGTGGCTCAACGCGCATGCTGAACAGACGGATGGGAAGAGATTTGTGGAGCTGACGCCGGAACAGCAGTCTTCCCTGCTCGAGCCGCTGGGGTTCAAAGACAAGGCGCGTCCGGGCGAGGAGACGGGGCGACACTTCTTCCGCATGATGCGCGAGTACACGGTGACAGGTTTCTATACCAGCGAAATTGGATACAAAGAGTTGGATAATCCGGCCTTGAAGTTCTACGCCGAGTCGCCGGAGTGTCCGCACAAGGGCGACCCTCAGCACGCGCATGTTGCGCAGGCTCGTTCCTGATGACAGCCGAGACCCGGACTAAGAAACCATGGCCAAGCAAATCTACGATGTGATTGTGATTGGGACCGGCGCGGGCGGCGGCATGGCGATCAAGACGCTGTGCGAGGCCGGCCTGAAAGTATGCGCGATCAACGCCGGGCGCAGGCTCGATCCGGAAAAAGACTTCCGCTATCACCGAATGCCGTGGGACATGAAATTTCGTGGGGTCGACGATCCCAAACGGCGTGCCCAATCCTTTGGCTACATGGACAACGAGTACACCAAGGCCGCATGGGACCATGAAATTCCGTTCACGGTCGCACCCGGCACGAAGTGGATGTGGCCGCGCTGCAATGCGGTGGGCGGCAAGACGAACTTCTGGGGACGCAGTTCGGCCCGCTTTGGCGATATCGATCTGCGCGCAGCCTCGCTCGACGGCTATGACGTGGATTGGCCCGTTACCTATGAAGAGATCAGTCCGTTCTACACGCGCGTGGAAAAAATGATTGGCGTGGCCAGCACGGTGCAGAACCGGCCGAGCAATCCCGATGGCTCGTACTTGCCGCCGTTCAACTTCCGCTGTCTCGACTTCATTCTGGAGGCGGGCTGCAACAAGGTGGGTGTGCCCTATTTGCCGGATCGTTGCGCGCAGCTTACACAGCCGCATGAAGGGCATCCCGCGTGCCATTTCTGCGGAGAGTGCACCACCGGCTGCGATGTGGGGGCATTTTTCTCGACACCGTATTTTCTGCTACCGAAGGCGGAGGCGACGAAGAACCTCGACTTGCGCACGAACGCGCTGGCGAAAAACGTCCTGGTCGACGAGAACGGGAACGCGACTGGGGTTGCTTACATCGACCGCAGGACGAAGCAGGAAGTCGAGGCGTACGGGCGCGCAGTGGTGGTGGCCGCATCGTGCATCGAGTCGGCGCGCATTATGCTGAACTCGAAGTCGCGGCACTGGCCCAACGGAATTGCGAATTCCAGCGGGCAGGTGGGGCGCAATCTTTGCGATCATCTCTATGGCGAGTCCGCGCGGGGGTATCTGCCGCAATTGCTGGGCCAGCCCAGTTTCCCAGACCACGTGGCCGACAGCACGATTGCGTGGATGCCGCGCTGGCAGAATCTGAAAGATCCGCACGAGGAGAAATTCATTCGCGGATATGCGGTTTACCCGGATGGTGGGTGCACAGAGTTTCCCTGGTTTGCGAATGACCTCGACGGTTTCGGATCGTCGTTCAAGCACGAGATCAAGCGCCGATATCCTTCGCCAGTAAGCTTCGGAATTCAGGCCCCATCGCTGCGCTCGGATACAAACTTTATGGATCTCGATCCAGAGGTCAAAGATCCGTACGGGATTCCTGTGGCACGCATGCACTTCGAGTGGGACGAAAATGTTCTCAAGATGTGGGAGCACTCCAAACAGGTTTGCGCCGAGGTGCTGCGCGCGGCTGGCGGCGTGCTCGAGGGTTCGAGTCAGGATCCGGAGATTCCGGGCTGGAGCCTGCACGAAACCGGCACGTGCCGCATGGGAAATGATCCGAAGAGTTATGTGACCAATGGTTTTGGACAGACACACGATGTGCCGAACTTGTATATGTGCGACGCTAGCGTGTTTCTGAATTGCACCGACAAGCCCACCACCATCAGCATTCTGGCGTTCTCGCTGCGCACATCCGAACATCTGATCGACAATCTCCGGCGAGGCGAGCACAAGACCTCGTGAATCATCCAGTTCGGAGCAAGCTCAATGAATTTTCGTGACAACTCCCACGGCTTCAGCGACACGATTTTTGTTCGCATCGCAGTAGGACTGATTTTCTTCACCCAGGGCATCCTCAAGTACACCGATCCGAAGTTGGGCGTGGAACGGTTCACGCGAATCGGCTTTCCACATCCGGCCTTTACTGCGCATTTCGTGGGAACGTTCGAGATCGTTTGCGGACTGCTGGTCCTGGCTGGATTGGGGAGTAGCATCGCGGCGATTCCTCTTCTGATCATCATCTGCACGGCCATCGTCACCACGAAGATTCCGGAGTTAACCCACGCTGGCCAGGGATTCTGGTTCATGGTAAGCGACGCTCGCACTGATTTTGCCATGCTCATGTGCTTGCTTTTCCTCGTGGTCTCGGAGAAACGAATGGGTGTCAACCCAGTTTCTTCGCCACAATCAAAGCCTCAGGGGAAAGAACGGTAGGCCGGGAGTGACCGCACCGCGAGAAACGCAGACGGCGGATTCGCCACCCCCGTCCTTCTCTACCCGGCTGCGCGAACTTGCCACGCTCTTCCTGAAACTGGGGACCATTAGTTTCGGCGGCCCAGCGGCGCACATTGCACTACTCGAAGGGGAAATCGTCCGCAGGCGGCAGTGGGTCACGCGGCAACAGTTCCTCGACATGTTGGGCGCGGCTAACCTGATCCCGGGCCCAACTTCTACCGAGATGGCGATCAATGTGGGATTCGTGCACGCGGGTTGGGCGGGGCTATGCGTGGCGGGCGCGAGCTTTATATTTCCAGCAGCTCTGATCACGGGAATATTTGCGTGGGCCTACGTCCGGTTTGGGGCTCTGACGCAGGCTGTGTCAGTGTTGGGAGGGATCAAGGCGGCCGTGATTGCCGTGATCGCCATCGCCATCTGGCGTCTTGGAAAAACGGCGGTGAAGGATGTTTGGCTGGCGGTGTTGGGCGGTCTTTCGCTTGCGGCATTTTTTTGGGGCGTGAATCCGATTGCGATTCTGTTCGGTGGCGGTCTGGTGGGCATGCTGGCGCGACGGGTTGCGAGGTTTCGCGACATCGATGCTCTGCTGTTTTCGACGATGGTCCCGCGAAGAGCTTTTGTCCCGCGCGGAGCCGCAGGGATGAGGGCATTCTGGTTGCGTTCGTTCGGAGCCGTGGCTCTTGCTTCAGCCGCGACCGGGACCGTCGTCGCTCGGCCGTCCATAGCCAGGATCGCCCTGTTTTTTCTGAAAGTGGGAACCGTGCTTTATGGCGGCGGATATGTATTGCTGGCTTTCCTGGAGCAGGGATTAGTGCAGCAGCATGCGTGGCTGACTCAGCAACAATTGCTCGACGCGGTGGCGATTGGGCAGTTCACGCCGGGACCGGTGCTCTCGACCGCGACATTTATCGGATACATCTTAGGAGGCGTGCCGGGGGCGTCGGTGGCGACGGTCGCAATTTTTCTGCCATCGTTTTTCTACGTGGCGCTGCTGGCACCGGTGCTGTTTCGACTGAGGCAGTCGGCATGGATGGCCGCTTTTCTTGACTCGGTGAATGCGTGCGCCGTAGCTCTGATGGCCGGAGTCACATTCCGGCTGGCCGTCGAGGCTGTACGGGGATGGCAGGCTGGCGGGATTGCGCTCGTATCCCTTGTAGTGTTGCTGCGGTGGAAAGTGAGTCCGGCATGGGTAGTGTTGGGGGGCGGGGTTGTCGGGCTCTTGTTGGCTGCTTACCGTTGATGGTGGTACTCTGCGAGTCCAATCTTCGTTTCCATTCGTGAGGAGAAACTATGAAACTGCGCATTGTTGTGGGCATGTTGTTACTCGTATTTTGCGTTGCGGCAGGGGCGGCAGACCGAAAGTACATCGTAAAACCGCGGGCCAGTGACATGAAGGCTTTGCCGTTCAGTGACGGCGTGCTCGTGGGCAACACGCTCTATATCGCGGGTCACATCGGGCTGGACGCCAAGACGGGCATGCCGCCGGTGAGTCCCGAAGACGAGGCTCGATTAGTGATGGAGGGGATCAAACAGACGGTTGAATTGGCCGGGTTGACCATGGACGATGTGGTTTCTATTCAGGTTTTCTGCACGGATCTGAAGCTCTACGACACGTTCAACGGCGTTTACAAAACGTATTTCCACGGCGATTATCCGGCCCGGGCGTTCGTGGGAGCTTCCAACCTGCTGCGGGGTGGGAGATACGAGGTGCTGGGAATTGCGGTGAAAAGGTCGCAGTAGCCTGCCTCACCGCCGACTTGTTCGTTTTTTCTTCGCCTAAAGATAGTTTTGTGGTAAAGCTAGGGCATGCGAAAGGCTGTAAACCACCTGAAAAAGTGCGATCCGGTCCTGCGTGCCATTATTGAGCGGGTGGGGCCGTGCCGCATGGAGTTTGGGCTGCCGGAGTTTTGCAGCCTGGCTGAGGCGATTGTCTACCAGCAATTGAACGGCAAGGCGGCGGTGACGATCTTCAAACGCTTTGCAGCGCTCGCGGGTGAACCGCTGACTCCGGAGGGCATTCTCAAGCTGAGCGATGCGCAACTGCGGAGCGTCGGGTTATCTAAACAGAAGTCGGCATATCTGAAAGATCTGGCGGCGAAGACCGCGGCTGGGCTGCTCGACTTTGCGCGATTGCCTGAACTGACGGATGAAAAGGTCATCGAGCATCTGACTCAGGTGAAGGGCGTCGGCGTATGGACCGCGCATATGTTCCTGATGTTTTCGTTGCGGCGTCCGAATGTGCTGCCTACGGGCGACTATGGGGTGCAGGTGGCCATCCGGAAACACTACAGAAAGCGCAAATTGCCCAAGCCGAAAGATATGGAGAAGCTCGCGCGGGCGTGGGAACCGTATCGCAGCGTGGCTTGCTGGTATATGTGGCGAAGTTTGGATATCAAAACCATCTAGAGAGTTTAAACACGACCTTGCCTCTGTAAACCTCAGTGCCCTCTGTGGTTAAATGGTTGGCGATGGCTGATAGCAAGATTCGCGTGCTAGTGGCTAAACCAGGCCTCGACGGCCATGATCGCGGGGCAAAGGTCATTGCCCGCGCGTTGCGCGATGCGGGGATGGAAGTAATTTACACCGGGCTTCGGCAGACGCCGGAGATGATCGTCACTGCAGCGCTGCAGGAAGATGTGCAGGTGATCGGGCTGTCGATTCTTTCCGGGGCACACAACGCCATCGTGCCGCGCGTGATGGACTTGCTCAAGCGGAACAAAATGGACGATGTGATCGTGGTGGTGGGTGGCATCATCCCGAACCAGGATATCGAGGGGCTGAAAAAGATAGGCGTGGCAGCGATTTTCCAGCCGGGCACGGCAATGGACGACATCGTTCAATTCATTCGCACACACGTGAAGGGGCCCGGCGTGCCGGCGGCCGGCTGATGGCCGGGATCAATGCCTCCCGCGTCCGGGAGATCCTCTCTAAGACTGTCGGCCCGGTACCGTGGTACTGGGAAACTTTTCCCGCTTTCAGTTCCCTTGCCGGAGAACGCTTCGTCTGGACCCATCATGGGGATCAGGGCCCCATCGCCCACCTCGTTACTCTCGGCATCGAGCGGGAACCGGACAAAGCTCACCTTGCACTCAACACCTACTGCCGTCCGTTCCTCGTGTCCCCGCATTTCGTCGGCGTCTGGTGCCCGGAGGGGCGTAACATTCGGCTGACCTGCTTCGATCCTGACCAACTGAAGGCGTTTGATCTGGCGGAGGTCGCGGGTTGGTTCAAACCATCTTCGGACCGCATTTACTCGGCGACCGCTCCGATGGCGGATTTCGAGGTGCCGCTCACGTTAGGCCCGGGCATGCACAAGATCGAAGCACCCTCGGAATTGGCGAGCGTGGACGAACTGATCGTCCCTACAAGCTACAAGGCTATGTCGAACAACGATCCGGCGTTTGCACTCTTTGTTTTCTACCCGCAGGCGGGATTGGTGGAGGTTTTACCGCAGAGGTGGTTTACCTCTGCGCAGTACCGCGTGGGGCAGCAATGGATCACGCGTGCCGCCCGCGATCCCGAGTCGCACCGCATCGTTGGCGAATGCTTTGGCGTGGGAACGTTTCTGCTGGAGGAAGACGGCTGCCGGCTGGCGGAGTGGGTGGAGCGTAGGGCATAGCTTTCAGCTTTCAGCTATGGTCTTTGCGCAACCGTCTTGGGATTCTTACCATCGATGTCCGGATCTGGCTTTCGAGTTGACGAGCTCCAGGGAGTGCGTGTTCTACGGCTGCAGTCGGACGACGGTACTAACCGGCTGACGCGTGACCGCATGCTCTCGCTGACGGACGCGGTGGGTGAACTGGCGCGGGAGAATCGGCCGCTGGTGGTTGCGGGGAACGACCGCTTCTTTTCCGCCGGCGCGGAATTGGCGGAGATTTCTGCTCTTGAGGGTCCATCCGCCTATGAATTCTCCAAGATGGGGCAGGCATTAATGGACGCGATCGACCACTTCCCCGCTCCGGTATACGCTGCCATCGCTGGATACTGCATGGGAGGCGGGCTCGATCTGGCGCTGGCCTGCCATCATCGGATCGCCTCTCCGCATGCCGTCTTTGGACATCGCGGTGCGGCCCTGGGGCTGATCACGGGCTGGGGAGGCACTCAGCGGTTGCCGCGACTGATCGGCAAAGGACGCGCCCTGGAAATGTTCGTCGCGGCTGAGAAAATCATCGCCCCGCAGGCATTGCGGATCGGACTGGTGGACGCGATTGCCGCCGATCCAGTGGCCGAGGCGGTGCGTCGCATCGGGCAATGGCCCGCCGAACGTTTCGCTCGATAGTGTATCCGTGCTGGGCTGCATTGCGCGGGTCCGCCCGGCTGGTATACCGTAATCAGTCGCTCCTTCGACCCATGGCTGACCGCAACGAATCTCCCACAACAAACTCGTCTGCAGCGGCAAACGTGCTGACGACGAAGATCGATCCCACTTCCGCGCGCTATGAAGCCAACATGCGTTTTCTGGCGGACTTGATGTCGCAAGTGCGCAATGAAGGCGAGAAGATCTGCGAAGGTGGTGGCGCCAAAGCCATCGAAAACCAGCATGCCAAAGGGCGGTTGACGGCGCGCGAGCGCATTGCGCTACTGGTCGACCCGGGGACGTTTTTCGAACTGGGCCTTTACACCGCGCACGGCATGTATGAGGAATGGGGTGGGGCACCGGCCGCAGGCGTGATCACGGGGATGGGGCGGATTGAGACCCGCATGGTGATGATCATCGCCAATGATGCGACCGTAAAGGCGGGCGCATTTTTCCCGATGACATCAAAAAAGGTGATCCGGGCGCAGAACATTGCCATTGAGAACCGCATTCCGACGGTCTATCTCGTCGATTCCGCTGGAGTGTTTTTGCCGCTGCAGGAAGATGTGTTTCCTGACACCGACGATTTCGGCCGCGTGTTTCGCAACAATGCGGTGATGTCGGCGATCGGCATTCCGCAGATCGCCGCCATCATGGGTATGTGCGTGGCGGGCGGCGGCTATCTGCCGGTGATGTGCGATCACGTGCTGATGACAGATGGCAGCGGATTGTTTCTTGCCGGCCCGGCGCTGGTGCAGGCCGCAATCGGACAGAAGGTCTCATCGGAGGAACTGGGCGGCGCGGCGATGCACTCGGCCATCAGCGGCACCGTCGACTTCCGCGAGCAAAACGATCAGGCTTGCATCGCGCGAATCCGCTCGATTGTGGAGAAGTGGGGATACCGGCGGCTCTCTCCGTGGGACCGTAAGAAGCCTGTTGAGCCCGAATTGGCTGCGGAAGAAATCTATGGAATTTACGATTCGTCGCCGGCGCGGCCTTATGACATGAAAGAAGTGCTAGCGCGCGTGCTCGATGGCAGCCGCTTTGACGAGTACAAGCCGGAGTACGGAAAAACTCTCATCTGCGGATACGCCCGCATTGGCGGCTTTGCGGTGGGAATCGTAGCCAATCAGAAACTCCATGCGCAGCAAACCGATCATGAAGGCCACAAGCGAATCGAGTTCGGAGGCGTGATCTACACGGAGTCGGCCGAGAAGGCTGCGCGCTTCATCATGGACTGCAATCAGAACCTGATTCCCCTGATCTTTTTCCACGACGTGAATGGATTCATGGTGGGGCGGGATGCGGAGTGGAGCGGCATCATCAAGGCGGGCGCGAAGATGGTGAACGCGGTTTCGAATTCCGTGGTGCCCAAGATTACCGTGATCGTCGGCGGCTCGTTCGGAGCGGGACATTACGCGATGTGTGGGAAGGCATACGATCCGCGATTCGTGTTTGCCTGGCCGACGGCACGCTATGCGGTCATGAGCGGCGATTCGGCGGCGGGAACGCTGGTGGAGATCAAAGTCAAGCAACTGGAACGCGGCGGCAAAAAACTGAGCGAGGAAGAGAGAAAGGAACTGTACGAGTCGGTGAAGCGCACCTACGATGAGCAGACCGATCCGCGCTACGGCGCGGCGCGGCTGTGGATCGACAAGATCATCGATCCCATCGAAACCCGGGATGCGATCACGCAGGCGCTGGAGGCCGCGGCGCTGAATCCGGATGTGGCGGAGTTCAAGGTTGGGGTGCTGCAAACGTGATTCACCACGCAGACAGCAATGACGTTTGCTCATTGTTGATTGATGATTTCTGATTGATAACTTCTTTAGCTGAAGGGCTGATTGCTAAGTGCTAAGTACTGATACTGTCAAACTGATTGAATGTCCTCGAGATGCCTGGCAGGGGCTGAAAGGGTTGATTCCTGCCGACTTGAAGGTCGACTACCTCAAGGCGTTGATCAGCGTGGGCTTCAAGCACATTGATGCGGTGTCGTTTGTGTCGCCCAAGGCGGTGCCACAGATGGCGGACTCGGAAGAGGTACTGAAAGAGCTCGATCCGCCCGATGATGTGGAAATCATCGGCATCGTGGTCAACGAAAAGGGCGCGGAACGGGCGATTGAGACGAAAGCAGTATCGACGCTGGGGTTTCCCTATTCGATTTCGGAAACATTCCTGCGCAAGAATCAGAACCAGTCGCCCGAGGAGGCGCTCGAAGAACTCGAGACGGTTCAAAAGAAGGCCGACGACGCGGGGCTCGACGTCGTGGTCTATATCTCGATGGCGTTTGGGAACCCGTATGGAGACCTGTGGAATCCCGGCGAGGTGATCGAGGCCATCTCGCTGATGGAAGTGGATAATTTGCGGATGATTTCGCTGGCTGACACCGTGGGCATGGCGAGCCCGCAGCAAGTGAGTGAAGTGGTCGGCACGGTGATGGCGAAGTATGACTACCTCGAGATTGGCGTGCATTTGCACAGCCGTCCGGAGCAGGCGGCGGAAAAGATTCTGGCCGCCTACGACACGGGTTGCCGGCGCTTTGACTCTGCCCTGGGAGGACTGGGCGGGTGTCCCTTTGCGCAGGACGCTTTGGTTGGTAACATCGCAACTGAGAAAGTCATCGAGATACTCACTGAGCGCGGAGCGGAGTTACACCAACTGAAGCCGTTGGATTCGCTTTTGAAGGCAACGGTGGGAATGGACGCAAAGTTTTCCAGTTCGCACTCCGTAGATTAAATCGTTACGGATTAGACCGACGGGTCAAACCGTATTGAGTTTCGATCTACAGGAATCCGTGATTCGCGCCGGGTCTCTCAGATATGGATTACAAGACAATACAACTCGCATTTGACGGTGGCGTGGCCACTCTCACGCTGAACCGTCCGGAAAAACGTAACGCAATCAGCTTCGATTTGATTGACGACCTGCTGCGCGCGCTGGATGAGGTGTCGAAGTCAGAGGCGATCGTCTTGATCGTGACCGGAGCGGGGAAAGCTTTTTGTTCCGGACTGGATCTGGACAATCTGAAGGCGCTGATGGGCCGGTCGCCGGCGCAGAACCTAAAGGACTCGCAGACCATGGTCCAGTTGTTCCGCTCGTTGTATGAGTTTCCTAAGGTGACGATTGCAGCGGTGAACGGGGCGGCGATCGCAGGCGGAACTGGATTAGCGCTGCTGTGCGACTTTACTCTGGCGGTTCCGGACGCGAAGTTTGGCTATACCGAAGTGCGCATCGGCTTTGTGCCCGCGATTGTTTCGACATTTCTGTTGCGACAGGTGGGCGAGAAGCAGGCTCGCGATCTTCTGCTGACGGGAAGAATTTTCGGGTCGGACGAAGGGGCACGCATGGGTCTGATCAGCGAAATCGTTCCGGCCGAAAATCTGATAGCCCGCGCTCGCGAGTTGGCCGCGCTGTTGATGGAAAACAGCCCGGCGTCGTTGCGCGCGACCAAGCAGTTGCTCACCAACCATGCCCGGGCGGAACTCGATGCCCAGATTGAATCGGCCGTGCGCGAGAACGCCGCGATCCGTACGACCGCCGACTTCCGCGAAGGGATTTCATCGTTTCTGGAGAAGCGCAAGCCGGGCTGGACTGGGAAATGAGGTCCGACAGTCATCATGCATTTCATGAAACCCGGCTGCGTGTACGCTACGCCGAAACCGACCAGATGGGCGTCGTCTACCACTCGAACCACCTGATCTGGTTCGAGGTGGGCCGCGTGGAACTGATGCGGGAGATGGGCTTTTCCTACCGCGACATGGAGCGCGAGCACGGGTGCTTCATCGCCGTGGCCGAAGTGAAATGCCGCTACCGTGCTCCGGTATATTACGACGAGGAAGTCTTGGTGCGAACGCGGTTGAAGAACGTGCGCAAATCGGTCGTCGTTTTCAGCTACGAACTCGTGCGCGCAGAAAGCCGGGCGCTGCTGGCGGAGGGCGAAACCACGCACATCGTCACCGACTCAAAGATGAAAGTTGCGGCATTGCCGGAGAAGTATTTGACCGCGTTCCGCGCGGCGATGGCAAAGTAGGGCTTGCGGTTTTTGTGGCGGGCAGGGCACGGAACGCTGGGACATCTTCTTGAACGCACTCCACATCAACGGGAACGATCTCACGCTCGAAGCAGTTCGCGAAGTGGCGACTGAGCGCCGTGCGGCTTTGCTTTCCCCGGACGCGCGGCAGGCGGTCAACCAAGCCCGCGCCATCGTCGATGAAATTGTCGCCAGCAATAAGATCGCCTACGCCATTACCACGGGAGTCGGCAAACTGAGCGACGTGCGCATCGCCGGCGACCAGATTCGTGAACTGCAAGTCAACCTGGTCCGCTCGCATGCGGTCGGCGTGGGCGAACCGCTTTCGCTCGCGGAGACGCGCGCCATGATGCTGTTGCGGGCGAATTCGCTCTCCAAGGGCCACTCCGGCGTGCGTGCGACCGTCATCGACACGCTCTGCGAGTTGCTCAACCGCGGCGTTACCCCGGTTGTGCCGTCGCAGGGCAGCGTGGGTGCGAGTGGAGATCTGGCTCCGCTGGCGCACCTGGCTTTGACGCTGATCGGCGAAGGCGAGTGTTTCGATGAAAAAGGCGGGCGCGTTTCCAGCGCGGAGGCATTGAGGCGTGGGCAGATCAAGCCGCTGGTGCTTGAGGCCAAGGAAACCATCTCGCTGATCAATGGGACCCAGGCCATGCTGGCGGTGGGAACTTTGGCGCTGCTGGCGGCGGAAACGCTAGTGGACACCGCCGACGTGCTGGGCGGACTGTGCTGCGACGCGCTCAAGGGGACCGACGCGGCTTTTGACGAGCGCATTCACAAAGCCCGTCCGCACGCCGGACAAATGAAGACGGCGGCCAACCTGCGGCGCATGCTGGAAGGCAGCCAGATCCGCGAGTCGCACCGCCAATGCGGCCGCGTGCAGGACGCCTACTCGCTGCGCTGCATACCGCAAGTCCACGGGGCCGTGCGCGACACGCTGGCGCATTGTCGGGGCGTGTTTGAGACCGAGGCGAATTCCGCAGTCGACAACCCGCTGGTCTTCCTCACCAATGCAAAGAATGCCGAGGGGGACGTGGTCTCTGGCGGAAATTTCCATGGTGAACCGCTGGCGTTTGCTTTGGATTTTCTGGCCATCGCATTGAGCGCGCTGGCCGGCATCAGCGAGCGGCGGATCGAGAGACTGGTGAATCCCGCGCTGAGCGAGGGCTTGCCGCCTTTTCTTGCTTCGGGCGCAGGCCTGAATTCCGGCTTCATGATGCCGCAGGTCACGGCGGCGGCTCTGGTCAGCGAGAATAAAGTGCTGGCTCATCCCGCGTCCGTCGACTCGATCACGACGTCGGGGAATAAGGAAGACTACGTCTCCATGGGCATGACAGCCGCGAGCAAGGTGAAGCGCGTTGTGGACAATACGCGGAACGTATTGGCAATCGAGGCGATGGCGGTGGCTCAAGCGCTTGACTTCCTGGCTCCGCTGAAAACTTCGAAGCGCGGCCAAGTGGCGCAGGCGGCGATCCGTTCGGTGTGTCCCACGATGGAAAAAGATCGGGTAATGTACCCAGATTTCGGACGCATTGCGGCTCTCATTGCGAGTGGCAAGGTGGCGGAGGCACTGCGGTAGGATTTGAGGTCAGATTTCCACCGGGAATCCGGAATGAAAACTCTTACGGAATACTTGAAGTTTCATACCAAGACGCATCGGGCCTACGTGCATATCACGCCGCAAGTGGAACAGATCGTCGGCAATAGCGGAGTGCAGGAAGGTATGGTTTTGATTTCGGCCATGCACATCACGGCGGGCGTGTACGTCAACGATAATGAAAGCGGTCTGATCGAAGACATCGACCAGTGGCTGGAGCATCTGGCGCCCTTTCGCAAGAGCTACAAACATCACGAGACGGGCGAGGATAACGGCGACTCCCACCTCAAGGCGCTGCTGATCCATCATGAAGTCATTGTGCCCATTACCGCGGGCAAACTCGATCTGGGCACGTGGCAGCGGATTTTTTATGCGGAGTTCGACGGACAGCGTGATAAAAGGGTCATCGTGAAAGTTATGGGAGAGTGATGATATGTCGGAAGAGCTGACCGAATTGCAGGAACATGCGGAGCATGCCAAGCACGATCCCACCCTGGCGCCAATAACGGTGACCATGGCGGTGCTTGCCGTATTGGTGGCAATTGTGACCTTACTCGGTCATCGTGCGCACACCGAAGAGGTTGTGCTTCAGGCAAAGTCGTCCGATCAATGGGCTTTCTACCAGGCTAAGAACATTCGGCGGCACACGGACGAGCTTTTTACCGATTTGACTTCGGTGGAAGCCACCACCGACGCCGCCGCCCTGGCCAAGTTGCGCGACAAGTATTCGGGGGAGGCAACGCGCTACAAGGACGAACAAAAGGGAATCGAGGATAAGGCACGCGAAATGGAGGCGGAGGTTGCCCACGAGAGAAATCGGGCAGACAGATTTGATTTGGCCGAAGTCTTCCTGGAAGTGGGATTGGTGATCACCTCAATTACGCTGCTCTCGGGGCGAAAGATCTTCTGGTACTCGGGCCTCTTGCTAGGAGTCGTGGGAATCGTGGTGGCAGCTACCGGGTTTCTGGTGCACTGACCCGGCAGCCTCCGGCAACTCGCGCGCGGACACAGATGATTTTCGGAAGGCGGGGAGAGACGATTTCCGAATAAAGGCCCGGAGTCCGCTCTTAGGCCGCTTTCCGCTTCTTTCCCAACAGCTTGTTCAACACGCGAATCCCTCTGTCGATGTGCTTCTCTTCCATCAGGAATGGCGGCAGGAATCGTACAACGGTGTCCTGCGTGCTGTTGAACAATACGCCTTCGGCCAGCGCTGCATCCACGATCGGACGCGCTGGAATCTCGAGCTGAATTCCTTGGATAAAGCCCCGCCCGCGCACTCCCGTCGCCGCGGCACGCTTCTCTACCAGTCTGTTTAACTCCTGCTGCAAATAGGCTCCGACCTTGCTGACATTCTCCAGCAGCTTCTCCTCCTCCACAATTGCAAGGAATTCTAGTGCGATGCGGCATGCCAGCGGACCTCCGCCGAAGGTCGTGCCATGCTGTCCCGGCGAGATCGCCGTCGCGAATTCTTCCTTCGCGATAAACGCGCCCAACGGCAGTCCCGCGGCAATGGGCTTGGCAATGGCGACGATGTCAGGCGTCACCCCGAAACTCTGGAAGGCAAATATCGTTCCTGTACGTCCCAGCCCGCACTGAATTTCGTCGAAGATCAGCGCCACGCGGTGCCGGTCGGCCAGCGCGCGACACTCGCGCAGGAACTCCACCGAACACTCGTAAATTCCGCCTTCGCCGAAAATCGGCTCCAGCACAATAGCGCAAGTATTGTCGTTCACGGCGGCCCGCAGCCCTTCGAGATCGTTCTGCTTCACAAACGTCACGTCTTCGAGCAGCGGCTCAAATCCCTTGCGGTGCTTGGCTTGCCCCGTAAGCGACAACGCCCCGAACGTGCGGCCGTGGTAGGACCCCTCCAGCGCTACCAAACGGCACTTCGCCTCGCCCCCCGCGCGATGTCCCGCCAGCCGTGCCAGTTTGATCGAGCCCTCGATCGCCTCGGTTCCGCTGTTGGAGAAAAATGCCCGGTTCAATCCCGAAAGAGCGCACAACTTCTCCGCCAGCAGTCCCTGGTACTCGTGGTAGTACAGATTGGAGACGTGCACCAACTTCGCCGCCTGCTCCCGAATCGCCTTCACGATCCGCGGATGCGCGTGTCCCAGCGCGTTCACTCCAAGGCCCGAAACAAAATCCAGATAGCGCTTTTCGTCGATGTCGTAGAGAAACACGCCCTTGCCACGGGTGAGAACGACGGGATAGCGGTTATAGGTTTGCAGCAAAAATTGCCGCTCGCGTTCGGCGATTTGTTCGAAGGTATCCATAGGAAGATTCGATTTTACCGGAAGGAGAGCATTGGAGCAGACCAGCGCTGTGGATTCCTTGGAACGCGGCAGGTCAGCCTCGCAGCTCCGATGGCAGGCTCTAGCATCTCTGAGCGGCGTTCATCAGACTCCAGAATGCCCGGCGTAGACAGTGACTTTGGCGGAATGTTGCGGATGTGAATCTCGCACTACTCGCACTGATTAGGAGAACGACGTCCGGCGTGGAACCGCCTAGCGGCTCAGTTTACTTTGGTGGAACGCCGCCACTTGGCGTGCAACCATATGAGAATTCCCAGCGCGCACACTTCCATCGGACCAGCGCGGACGATCTCGAAGCTCAAAACACCAGCGTAGTCGACTGTCGCAGCATATGCGCCCCATATCATCCCGCCTGCAGCGATCAAACTTCCCAAGCGCTCTTCCGTGGAACTGCTGACAAGATATCCCTCGCCCTTGGGTTTGTGGGCAGGCTTAGACACGGGCGCGTAGACCGGCTTCTGCGGCAAATCAAGATAGCCTTCGCGTCCCCGGTCCCAGCCGACCTCGTCATTTTGATGGTATTTGGTCACTGCCCTTACAGTGCCACGAGAACTGCTGTCGGCGCATGTTACCGAAGTGAATGTATTGGCGGTTGCGGCAAGGCAATCCCACCAACTGCCCCTGTCAGATGCGCACGAGACAGGTCTGCCGGCGCTCAATACAGCGGTGGCTGCCCTTCCGGCCGCGTCTTCCACCGGCGATGCACCCACAACCACTGGTCGGGATACTTTCGCACATAGTTTTCAATCACCTTGGTGAACATTTGCGTGTTCGCGGCAATGTCGGCCTCCAGGTCGCCGGTGCGAATCAGCTCGAGTGCGGGATCGAATCGCAGCCGGTACTTCCGCAGGGCTGGATCCCAAAGCGTGAATCCCGGAACCACTGCCGCATGCGTGCGCAGAGCAATGCGGGCCAGTCCACTCGCCGTACAAGCGGGAATGCCAAAAAAGTCCACGAAGATTCCCTGCGGCGGCGTCATATTCGTATCCATCAAAATACCGACGGTTTCCCCGGCTTTCATTGCGGCCAGTAAGCCCCGCACGAAATCATCCTTGGCGACGGTCTTGTTCCCATGCATCGTGCGATAGTGCTGCAGCAACTGGTCGAGATACTCATTATCCATGGGTCGCATGACGATGTGCAGCCAGTGACCATGCAGGGAATGGGCAAAGGCGGAGAGCTCCCATCCGCCGAAGTGCGCCGTCAGAAACAGAACTCCCCTTCCTTGGGCGTAGGCCCGCTCGTAATTCCCCAACCCGTCGTACATCACGACCTCGTCAACATTCTGCGGCGTGTATGTGGGAAACCGGCAGAGTTCTGCCAGTTGCCGGCCCAGCGAAGTGAAAACTCCGCGCAGAATGCGCGCCCGCTCGGCCACGCTTTTTTCCGGAAACACCATCGCGAGATTGCGCATTCCGACCTGCCGCAAACGGAAGTGCAATAGATAAACAACCTGGGCGAGGCCAATAGCGAAAGCACGCGAAAGGGGGCGCGGCATCACACCCAGGATCTTGATGAACGGCCAAGCTGCCGCGTATTCGAGTTTCCGCCGCATCAGGGAAGCGTGACCGTATCACTCGGAAAAAGGGCTTGTCAAACTCCGGAAGGAAAGTGAAGCCATGGTGTCTGCACACCGTGAACTAAGTCACTGCAATGTGGGCACAGCCGCCCCCGCCTGTCCCGTTGAGCGAAGCTCGAGGGCTCCTACCCCACCGACAGTTCGGAGTCATGCTTCCCAAACACCGCTTTCGGGGCAACTGGAGACCGCTCCGCCATGGCATGGATATCCTGGATTAGCGAAGATATTCGAGGTCATCACCAGCAGGTATCCGGACCAGCCGGCCTACTTGGCCGCTTCCTGTGCCCACTTCGCCAGCGTGGTCAGAAAAGCATTCGCCGCGGGCGGCGGATCCACCTCGCCCGTCAATGCCGCTTTGAACGTCACCATATGTCCGTAAAACTCTCGCGTAGTGTCCTTGTCCTGCTTTACGACCGCGCCGTTCAGACTCACGCCGGCAAAAATACCGCGGGCGCGTGAATAGGTGAGAACCTGGGCCCGCATCTTCCAGTCGGTATTGCCTTCGGCGTGTCGTCCCACGGGGCCCGCCGCCACCGAGGCATCCGCACCCAGCGCGAACTTGCTCGACAGCAGATGCTGCATGCCATCGTCGTTCATGATCAGCATCACCAAGTCAACCGCCTGCCCGCCGATCTGAAAGCCGACGCTACCTCCCGTGGTCATGAAAAATGCAGGCGCGCTCCAACCCTTCGGGGTGCGGCAACTGGCCAGCCCGCGGCCGTACTTCGCGCCCACGATAAATCCGCCTTTCAACATCGACGGAACCACCGCCACGCATTCCGCTTTACTCAGAATTTCCTGGGGAATGCCCGAGTCAGGTGCCGACTGAATTTGATTCAGCACGTCCGCGGCCGCCTGCACCCGCTCAGAGGCCTTCGATTCTTTCGCCTGATCATCCGCTGCAAACGCAACGGAACAAAGCAACGCAACTAGGGTCAGCATTACAAGCTTTTTCATCGTTCCTCACCACAAAGATTTCACTGAGATCTGGTAATTTGATTGTAAATGAAGTCTGACTCACGCAGGGAAACGGCCGCCTCCGCTTATCCAAGGATTGCAAAGCCGCGCCTCAGCGATCACAAGATCTTCTTCTTCAATAGAAATGAAATCGTACAATCATATCGACAAGTGCCACATGGAAGTCGAAACCAGACAAGCGGCCCTTTGCATTATCCGGCACAACAATAAATTTCTCGCCGCCCTCCACCTTATTTGAATTGGTGGGATCACTCTTTAGGCCTTGAGGTGGGGATTCAGCACGCTCGGGGAAAAGGGATGGATGGAAGGGAACAAAAAAATGCGGGGCTGAAAGTAGTGACCCTAATCGCCACTCTCAACCCCGTCTCCCAGGTTCTGTGGTAGGTGAGGTGAGTATGCGAGATATACCAAAACCCCACAAGATTACGAAGGTAAGTGCCCCCGGGTAACTCGGAACCTGCCCAGTAGCGCCGGCATCTCGCCGACTGTCCCGTGGACGTCCCGCTCTCGGACGGAACCTGTTCCTACTTCGCCGTAACCAGCGAATGTGTAATAGCATGCACCGACAAGGCGATGCGGTTCTGCACGCCGACTTTGCGCATCAATTTCGCTACGTGCGCTTTCACTGTGCGCTCCTCGATCCCTAACTGACCGCCAATCTCTTTGTTGGAGCGGCCGGCCACCAGCATCTCCAGCACTTCTTTCTCGCGGTCGGTGAACGTCACTCGGCCCGCTGGGAAAATCCGGCCCGGAGCCGAAGACACGCGCTCAATGAACATGGATAGCACTTTGCGCGGAGCCCACACCGATCCCTGATTCACGATGCGAATCGCCTGCGCGAACTCCGCCGGCGTGGCAGCTTCGTCTACGTAGCCCTTGGCCCCGGACGCAATCGCTTTCAGAATAGTTTCCTCGTCAATTCCGGAACCGGTCACGATAATCCGTAAATCCGGCCGCGTGGCCTTGAGGCTGGCCATCACGTCAAACAGGTTTTGTCCGTTACGGTTGCCAAGCAGGATGAGATCAATGGCTTGCAACATGCTGATCTCGGGCAGTGCCGCGGAGATGAGTTCGAACTCGGGCTCGGAGTCGAACAATGCGCGGAACCCAACAAAGCGCAGTGGATCACTTTCCACCACTGCGATTCGGATTACTGGTTTTCTCGCTACTGCTGCTTTCATAGGTTTCCCTGTAGGGTTAGATTCTTGTACCAGCATAGTAATAATTCGGCGCGTTGCAAAGAGAAGGTGACCGAAGTGAAATTACGGGAGTAACATGGAAAAATAAGCCTGAACGCTGCATGGGCGGCGGAATTTCAGGCAAAGCGGGACATTCTTGCGTATGCCACTGCAAAAGCCACATTTTCCGGAGAAACTGTTCGCATGAAAAGTTTGACCCAACCGTGTGCCATCTTTGCTGCAGTTTTGCTATCTGTCTGTATCCTTTCCGCGCAAGACGCGGCGCCTTCCCCGGCCCCGGCGGCGCAAGCCTCGGCGTACCAGCCCAAGTTCGCGGGCGACCCGGCCCGTTCCGACTCCGAAGCTGCCGCCCTGGCGTACATGCGAGTCGTACTGCGCGCCCAGCGCCGGTTCAACAAGCAATACGGGCACTTCGCCACATCGCTGGCGGAGCTCGTGCATTCGGGATCGTTCACCAAGCGCATGGTCAACACCGACCGCGGGGACTACACGGCAAACTTCAAGGGAAAGACAGACAGCTTTGTCCTCACCATGACTCCGAAGAATCTGGACGTCCAACACCGCTCTTTCTATGCGGAAGATGATGGCAAGATTCACGCCGAAGAAAGCAAGCCGGCAGATGCCAGTTCGCCCGTGGTGAAATGAGGAAACCATAGCGCCCGCACCCTGCCGGCTGGATTGGGGTCAACCTTGGGGTCAACCTGCATTGCCAGCCCCTTCTCCCCTGTGTTAGCCTCATGTCGAGGGGATCACTTTGCAGGACAAAGTACTCATGGGACTCGACCGCAAGGAAACGGAAGTTTACCGACGGCTGGATCCAGGACGGCTCCCTAAACACATCGCTATCATCATGGACGGCAATGGGCGCTGGGCCAAGCGCCGCCACATGCCGCGCGTGGCCGGACACCGTGCCGGGGTGACGGCCGTGCGATCAACGGTTGAGACCGCGGCGCGCATCGGCATTCCTGCGCTCACGCTCTACGCATTTTCCGAAGAGAACTGGAAAAAGCGTCCCCAGAGCGAAGTGCACTTTCTGATGGGGCTGTTGAGCCGCTATCTGAAGGCGGAAGTCCCCACGCTGAACCAGAACAATATCCGCCTGGAATATATTGGGCGGCAGCACGAACTCCCGGAGGACGTACAGGAGCGCATGGCCTGGGCGCGCGAGACGACGGCGCGGAACTCGGGGATGGTGCTCACGCTAGCGCTGAACTACAGCGCCCGCAGCGAACTCGTGGACGCCTTCCGCTCGATTGTGAACGCGGCTGCGCAGAACGGCGGCCTCGAGCACCTGCAGATCGACGAGGATACGGTGGCCCGGCATCTATACACGCGGCATCTTCCCGACCCGGACCTGGTGGTGCGCACCTCCGGCGAGATGCGGTTGAGTAACTTCCTGCTATGGCAGCTCGCGTATGCCGAGATTTATGTGACCCCGACGCTATGGCCGGATTTTCGCGGTACACACCTGCTCGAAGGCATCGAGGAGTATCAGAAGCGTGAGCGCCGCTATGGCGGGTTAAACCACGGAGACGGACACGCGCATTTCCAGACTTCTTCGACGGCCGACCGAAAACCTTAATCCCAGAGGACCTAGACATCCACAGGGACTCCAATTCCTTTGTGCTTCTCGTTGCCTCTGTGGTTAAAATTTTGAATTCGTGCAAAGATCTTAACGGCGCGGCTAAGTCCCGCAAAACAACTTCCCTTGCTCAAACGCATCGCGACCGCGGTCGTCCTGATTCCGATTGTGCTGGCGCTGATTTTGCGGGCGCCCGTGCCAGTATTGGCGGTCGTTGCGGCCATTGTGGCGCTGCTCACGATTTATGAATTCCTCAAGCTCACGGAGTCTTACGGCGTGCAGCCGCTGCGCCTGCCGACTTACATTTTTGTCGGAATCTTTTTTCTGCTTTTGGCCTTCAATGTAGGGAATGAGAAGCCGCTGCTTGCCACGGCGATTTTTGTGTACTGCCTGGGATTCGCCGCGGCCATGGCGCCATTTCTGGCGCTGACCATTGCCATGCGCCGGCAAGAACTGCGCAGCGGATATCCGGCGGCGGCGGCCTCCGCGTTCGCCTTCACTTATATCGCGCTGCCCATGGGGATGCTGGTGCAGCTTCGTCAGCAATGGGCGGGTGCGTTTTACCTGTTGTATCTGCTGCTAGTGGTTTGGGCGGGAGACATTTTCGCGTACTTCGTGGGCAAGTCGATGGGACGGCATTTGATGTCGCCGCGCATCAGCCCGAAGAAAACCTGGGAAGGCGCGGCGGCATCGCTCGTGGCGAGCGTGGGCGTGGGATGGTTATTGTTTCACTATGCTCTGCCCTTGAGCTCGGCACTGCTGCGCGTGGGTCTGATCGAAAAGCGCGACGGCTTGTTCGGACTCGAGCAGCCGGCGATGGGGCCGCTCATCCTGCTAACGATCGCGTTGAATGTGGCCGCGCAACTTGGCGATCTGGTGGAGTCGTTGATCAAGCGCGGCGCGGGAGTGAAGGATTCCGGCACCCTTCTTCCAGGCCACGGAGGCATGCTCGACCGCATCGATGCGCTGCTCTTTTCCGCTCCGGTATTATGGTTCTATACGGCTTGGCGTGTGATGCAGTAGCTTCGCCGCCTCCTCCCCACAAACGCAGGTCGGAAGCGCGTAAAATAAGAAGTCTGTGCCGGCTCCGTAGCAACATCTTTATTGACCATGAAAAGCATTGCCATCCTGGGATCGACGGGTTCGATTGGCCGCAGCACGCTCAGTGTTGCTGAGTCCTATCCCGACCGGTTTCAGATTGTGGCATTGGCCGCCGGGTCGAATCTCGAAGCGGCGGTTGACCAAGCTCTGCGCTGGCGGCCGCGAGTGATGTCGATGGCAGCGGAGTCGGATGCCGACGCACTGCGGGTCCGCCTGAAAAAGGAAGGGTTGGGCGAGATCGAAGTCGTGCACGGCGCGGCGGGGACGGTGCGGGTCGCCACGCATCCGGAAGTAGACTTTGTAGTCAGCGCCATCGTGGGCGTGGCTGGGCTGGAGGCCACGTACGAAGCGGTGCGCGCGGGCAAGATTCTGGGGCTCGCCAACAAGGAATGTCTTGTTGCCGCGGGAGAGTTGATCACAGCCGAGGCTCGCCGCCAAGGCAAGCCGCTGCTCCCCATCGACAGCGAGCACAACGCGGTGCATCAATGCCTGCGCGGCGGGCGCATGGACGAAGTTGACCGCATATGGCTGACGGCCTCGGGTGGGCCGTTTCTCAACACGCCCCATTCGGTCTTTGCGTCGATCACCGTCGAGCAGGCGCTGAACCATCCCACCTGGAAGATGGGGCGACGAATCACCATCGACTCAGCGACCCTGATGAACAAAGGGTTCGAGGTGATTGAGGCGTGCAGATTATTTCACCTGCCGCCGGGAAAAGTGGAAGTAATTGTCCATCCGCAGTCCACAATCCATTCCATGGTGGAGTTTGTGGATGGCAGCATACTTGCTCAATTTTCAGTGACCGACATGCGGCTGCCGATTCTTTACGCCCTAACATATCCCGAGAGGATTCAGTCGGATATGCGCTTTGCGGTGAGTGACTTGCGTCATCTGGACTTCTGCCCTCCGGACCTGAAAAAATTTCCCTGTCTTCGTCTCGCGTACGAGGCAGCCCAGGCCGGTGGCACAAAAACGGTGGCGCTGAACGCAGCGGACGAAGTCGCGGTCGCCGCGTTCTTGGAGGGCAGTATCCGCTTCGATGAGATTCCCAGGATTATCGAAGACGTTCTGACAGCAACAAATTCCGGGAAACTGGAGTCGATTGCAAAGGTGCTGGAAGCGGACGCCGAAGCCCGTCGATTGGCCAAAGAACGGGTGGCAAGAAAGAAAATTGAGCGGCCCCGGGCGACATCTTTAGCGTAGTTTTGGAATCTAAATAGTTTGGGGAGTGCGTATCTCGATTATGTCTGATTTTTTGACCTCACTCGTAGCGGTGGTTGCGGTCCTTGGCTTCATGATCCTGATCCACGAGTTCGGCCACTATGCCGTGGCCAAGTGGCTGGGCGTGCGGGTGGAACAATTCGCCATTGGATTCGGCAAGCGGCTTGTGGGCTTCCGTAAAGGCGACACCGACTATCGAATCAATGCCATCCCGTTGGGTGGCTACGTCAAGATGAGCGGCGAGAATCCCATGGACGAGCGCTCCGAAGATCCGCGCGAGTTCATGAATCATCCCCGCTGGCACCGCTTCCTGATCGCGATTGCCGGGCCGACGATGAACATCCTCCTGGCGATCACTCTGCTCACCACCGTTTACATGGTGCATTACGAATATCCCGCAGTGTACGACGAGCCGCCAGTGATCGGATGGGTGCTGAAAGACACAGCCGCCGCCAAGGCCGGATTCCAGATCGGCGACCGCATTACGCGCATCGATGATGTGCAGAATCCCACCTGGCAGCAGGTCGAACTGAAGGAAGCGCTGAGCCCGGGACAACCTCTCGATGTCACTGTGGACCGCAACGGGCGGACGCTCGAAAAAACTGTAACGCCCGAGGCCATGGGTGTCGATCAAATCGGATATGCGGGTTGGGCGCCGAAAGAGGGCATCGTCACCATCGTCGACCTGGTGGAGGGAATGCCAGCGGAAAAGGCTGGATTGAAGGAAGGCGACCAGATCCTGACGGTGGATGGCAAGCCGGTGCCGGCGCTGGCCGCCATGATCGAAAGCCTGAAAATCACCAAAGATAAGCCGATCGCGATTACGGTACTGCGCAAGGGCGAGCAGAAAACATTTAACGTTCAGCCTGTTCTTACCGAAAAGTGGTATCGCATCGGCATCGGCAGCATGCAAATGAAAGTGAAGACCCTGCCCTTCGCGGCAGCGTTGAATCTGTCGCTGCATGAGAACCGGCAGAACGCGTTACTGATCCTGGAACTTGTCAAGAAAATGGCGCAGCGCAAAATTTCGATGCGCTCGATTGAGGGGCCGATCCGGATTGGCCAAGCCGCGGGCGAAGCGGCCCGCCGCAAAGGCTGGACTCCCCTGATGGGCTTGACTGCTGCCATCAGTTTGAATCTGGGCATCTTCAACTTGCTGCCCATACCGATCCTCGATGGCGGCGTAATCCTGTTCCTGCTGATCGAAGGTCTGATGCGCCGCGATATCAGCATGAACATTAAGGAGCGTGTTTACCAGGCCGCCTTCGTCTTCCTAGTGCTGTTCGCGGTGATGGTGATCTACAACGATTTGATGAAGACGATTCCCGGGCTGGCGGACAAGCTGCCGTAAGCACATTTTTGGAATTCAAGCCGACGGCCAAACATGACCGTCGGCTTTCTGTTTTCATGCCGTCTTTCTGATTGGCGGCAGCAATCGCCTGGACTTAGGCTGGCAAATTGCTGTGGGAGCGGGCGTCTTCGCTGCGCGTGTCGGGGCCTTGGGGGCTCGCCCACCCACTATTTGCGCGGGTTGAGACGCCCCGAAAGGATCGTCGCTGGTTACACCGTTCGGTAGGGCTCGAATGGCGTTCTGGAATTTCGGCCACGCGTTCGAGGCAGCGTCGGAACTCAAGTTGGCATAAAGCTGAGCTAAGGTTCCGGCGTCGCCCAACGCCACCATCGCCGGGGCAATTCTGTCGAGGCTATAGCCCAGGCTCATCAGCCACGAGAGAAACGCCATTCCGCATCCGGTGCTGTCTGCGTTCTGATCCGTGGAATCCGTCTTATTCACATAGTCTGGCATGCCGTCCTGCGCCCACTGCGGCGCAGTTGCAAAGTCCGAGAGAGCGTTATTGCTGATCACCGCGGCGCACCAGCGCGAGAGCGCTTCCCCAGTGCTCAGGCCGCACAGGTTTCCATTCATCGAGCATTCACTCAACTCGGCTTCAAACAGGGCGGAAACGCGGGCCGAATTGCCGAACGAAGCATCGACCTCGATGGCCGCTCCGGTACTGTAATCGCAGCCCATATGGTCGGCGCCTCCGGTCCCGTCGGTGGCGTTCCCCAACGCGAAAACAATCACGCTGACCGGACCTCCAGTGGTTCCGAAAATCGCGTCGTTGGCCCCCACCACACGCTCGGCATCATTGAGCAGATCCCGGGCATTCTGCAAGCCGGGTTGACCAATCGTTGGATCTACATACACGGTCACGCGTCCGGTCGGACTCGTTCCGACGAACTGAGAAGTTCCCTGGTAGCTGGGCCATGCGGGCGCGGCAGGACTGGCGCGGTTGATGTCGACTGGTTTCTTCTTGGTGCCCTTTGCCTTGATGCGGTGATTCGGACTCATTAGGGAGAACCTCCATTTCGGACAAACTATGGTGAGGAACCGGAGCGGCGCGTTACAGCCCCGTCTTTCGGCCAGAGGTGGGAGCGGTCGTTCTTACAACAGTATGGAATAGTGGACCTGATGATTTCACAAACGCCAAAACACAGCAATCCGTTACAAATTCCGAGTTCCGAATGTACGCACTGGCGATCCGGTCGCGGTAAGCACTACGGAAACAAACGGATCCCTGTAGAAGGAACTTGCTTGGCCACCTGCTCCGGCGTCCGCCTGGTCGTGGTTTGTTACGAAATCCGTAACCTCCGAGATTCGGAAAGCTATCGCTTTGGCGCCCCTTTTGTTGTTATGGCAGCCCCGATAGACAGCCTTTGGGTGGCGCAGCGCTGCTCTGCGAGAAGTGCTAGGAAAGAACCCGGCATTAGCCGCCCTGGTACCTCGTGGGCTTTAGCACCCCAAGCCCGGGACTCCGCTGTCCGCGTGATAAAATAGAACTTCCCATATGGCAAATATCCAACGCAGAAAGACCGTGACTGCCGTTGTCGGAGGTGTACGCGTAGGCTCCGGTGCACCGATTGTGGTGCAATCCATGACCAATACCGACACGGCGGACATTCCCTCGACCGTGCAACAGGTGGCGGCACTGGCCCGGGCCGGGTCGGAACTGGTGCGCGTGACTGTAAACAACGACGATGCTGCCGCGGCCGTTCCACACATCGTCGAGCAACTCAACAAGCAGGGCATCCGCGTGCCCATCATCGGCGACTTCCACTACAACGGGCACCTTCTGTTGACCAAGTATCCCGAGTGCGCGCGCGATTTGGCCAAGTACCGTATCAATCCCGGCAACGCTAGCATCGGACGTACGGGCGACTCCAATTTTCGCACCATGATCGAAGTCGCGGTTAAGTACCAGAAGCCGGTGCGCATCGGCGTGAACTGGGGATCTCTCGACCAAGCACTGCTGACCCGTATGATGGACGAGAATTCGCGGCTCGACGAGCCCAAAGACGCCCGCGAAGTGACCATGGAAGCGATGGTGGTGAGCGCGCTGAGTTCGGCACAGTTGGCGCAGCAATTCGGGTTGCGCACCGACCAGATTATTCTGAGTGCGAAGGTGAGTGGCGTACAGGATTTGATCGATGTCTACCGCGCACTGGCGGCACGCTGCGAATATCCGCTGCATCTTGGACTCACGGAAGCAGGAATGGGCGCGAAGGGCGTGGTTGCGTCGAGCGCCGCCATGGGCGTGGTGCTGCAGGAAGGCATTGGGGACACGATTCGCGTTTCGCTGACGCCTGCGCCAGGGGGCGATCGGACCGAAGAAGTCCGCGTGGCCCAGCAGATACTGCAATCGATGGGCATTCGCAGCTTCACACCTCAGGTGACGGCGTGCCCGGGCTGCGGACGCACCACTAGCACGTTCTTCCAGGAGATGGCCGAGCAGATTCAAACCTATCTGCGCGAGCAGATGCCGTCGTGGAAAGGCCATTACATCGGCGTCGAAGAGATGAAACTCGCCGTGATGGGCTGCGTCGTCAACGGTCCCGGCGAATCGAAGCACGCCAACATCGGCATTTCCCTGCCTGGCACGTTCGAGGAACCCAAGGCGCCGGTCTATGTCGACGGACGGCTGTTCACCACGCTCAAGGGCGATCGCATCGTCGCGGAGTTCATCGGAATTCTCGATGAATACGTCGACTCGCACTACGCGGCCAGAGACGCGGTGAAAGAAGAAGTTCCGGCCAAGGTATAGTCGTTCTCCGTCTAGTAATTTGCCTGCCGATGTTGTCTTCGTGCCCGAGGGAGACGCGCTCGGGACAGCCGGCGGCTCCTCTACTGTCCGGTCAGCAGAAACACGGGACTCTGTGGCGGGGGTTCGCCGCTCGATACGGCGGCCGCGCTGAACGGAGCGGGCAAATCGGTGACCAGCGTATCTGCCACATTCACGCCTGCAGTGATCGTGTTAGTCGTAGTCCTGACAATTGCCACTGAACCGCCATCGCACAAGCTGGCGTAGACCCGACTGCTGTCCGGAGCGGCGACCGCAGACATGCGGAAGCGGGCCGAGGCCGGGGTGTAAGGCATAACGGGGGCGCAAAATGCGATCGGCGCGACCGCGAATGGATAAATTGTTGACCCAGCAGACGTCGTCACCGGAGGCAGGAGCGGGAACACGGTCGATTTTACGGTTAAAGTACCCGCGTCGACGACCGTCACTTGCGGAATGATGCAACCCGCAGGCGCGGTCACGTTCGAGTCCGGGCAAGTTAGCGAACCCGAGGCCGAAGCGGCCGTTCCCGTGACATAGCTGGCGACATAGAACCGGCTGCCGTCCGGCAGAGCCGCCACCGATATCGGCATTACTGAACTGTATGTACAGATGGAGCTGGCGCAAACTGTAGAAACTGGGGCGGCGATGGGTGGGGCGGGAACGGTCACAGTTCCCATCGGCGTGGGCGGGTCAGTAGTCGCGTCGAAAACATAGACCGCGCCGGCGTTGGGATTGGTCACATACAACCGGTTCAGACTTTTGTCGTAAAGCACAAAATTCGCGCCGGCGCCTCCCACGGACTGAGGAGATCCCGAAATCACCGCGTTCGTGTCGGTGCGGATCGTGTACAGCTGCCCATCCCCTTGGGTCACGACGTAGACACGTCGGCTGTCCGGGCGCACAGCGGCCCAAGCTGGCGTGTTGCCGACCGGGATCGTGGCCAGGGTCGCCAAGTCTTGTGGAGAAAGATCAGTGACCGTATTGCTGCCCTGGTTGAGCACGTAGAGATTTACCGCGTCAGGCGTCTCGACCATCGCAACCGGGTGTGCACCTGCGGGAAGATAACCGATGTTACCTACGGTGTTCTGCGAAGTATTGAGGACCGCGACCGAGTCGGTGCTGCTGAAATTGCAATTTGGGTCGTTTTCAACTCCGTAGTTGGCCACATAGACGCTGGTGGTTTGCGAAGTTGCGACAAAATCAGGAAGGTAAGAGCAAATGAAGGGCAGATTGGTGCTGGGATTGGTAGGACCGATGTTGGGCAGCGTAAAGGTTGTCGTCGTACTCAGCCCGGTCGCGGTGGAACTAGCACCGGCCGGAAAGAACGCAGTAACGACATCCGTGTCCCCCGCGAACAGGCTGCCTGCGCTCGCCACGAACACTCGCGAATTGTTGGGCAGAATGGCGGCGTGAGTGGGATTGACTCCCATGTTCGCGACGCCGATGTTGCTGTCACCCGACACATCGATCTGCAGAGCTGTTCCGGGGTTGAAGGGAACGTTGGCGCTGATCCCAAAGATGGCGTGGAAGTTCGCCGGATTGGGCGGAGTGATGCTTACGGGAATGACCACCGGGCGATATACCTGACCACACGAAAGTTCGAGCCAAGTTGCCAGCGCGACCGCTGCCACCCAGCCCACACGTCGGAAACTCATCGGCACCCCGAAGAAAAAGTTCTGGTTCGAATGATTGTGACAGAATCGATTATTGTAACGATTGCGAGCCGTCCGCGCTAGCCGGGCCGCTGTCAGCTATCAGCCGTCAGTTCTCAGCTACACCCTCTGATGCCGGGGAAATGGGCTAAGTTGGATGAGGGGAAACGTGGAGCAACGGGGAATGCTTCAGTTTCGACGCGATCGAAAGTGCAGGCAGTCCGGCACAAGCTGATAGCCGAAAGCTGAAAGCTCTTCTTATCCCCTTCCGCGTCGTGCCTTGCCTGCCGCTGCCGCGGGAGCTTCTGACTTCGCGGTTGCAGCGGGCTTCTTCTTGCCTTCCATCTGCGCGAGGCTTTGCTTTAACGCTGCCATCAGATCCACGACCGGGGCCAGTTTTTTTGGCTTCTCGACGGCAGCGACTTCTCCGCCTTCGAGCTTGACCTCGATCAGCTTTTTCAAATTCTCCTGGAAGGTGTCCTTGTACTTCTCAGGGTCCCACTCATCCGCCAGCGCCTCGATCAACTGGTGGGCGACTTTCACTTCGGCGTCCTTCAACTCCACGTCGGGGGCGCCGAAGCCTTCCACTTTGCGCACTTCCTCGGCGTAATACATCGTGTGCAGCATGAGTCCGCCTTCGTGCGGGCGCAGGAAGACGGTGTATTCGCGGTTGTGCATGGTGATCTTGGCAATGGCGACGTATTCACTCTCCTCGAGCGCCTTGGTCAACAAGGCGTAAGGACGCCGGCCTGCTTCTTCCGGCATCATGTAGTACGACGATTCAAAGTACACCGGATCGACGTCGCCGGCCTTCACGAATTCGAGGATCTCCATGGTCTTGGCGGTCTGCGGCTCGATCTTCTTGATCTCCTCGGGCTCGATGACGATGTATTCGTCTTTGCGAAACTCGTAGCCCTTCACGATCTCGCTGCGGTCGACCACGACGTTTTCCAGCGGGCAAATGTACTGCTGCTTCACCCTCTGCTTGTCGGGGCGGTGCAGCATGTTAAAGGAAATGCCGCTACTGCGTGCGCCGGAAAACAAACGCACAGGCATGGAGATAAGTCCGAAGGTTAAGTGACCAGACCAAACCGACGACGGCATAGCGCCCCTCGCAGGAAGTTCCCGAGGCAGCAGCGCGCGGCCGACGTCGGGGACCGAGTAGCTAAACTCAACAGCAGTGAGAGTCTAGCCTAGAACGCACCTTTGATGCACCAAAATGGAGGCACGGAGAATCGAAATTCGAAGCCGGAGGGAATGGGGTGGGCTAGCGATGGGTACTAGGCCTTGTAGTTAACTGTAAGGCTTCCCGGCTGCCGGTCTCCAAAGAAACAAGCCGGCCCTGAGATTCCTTGAAGCGCTGGTCGTCCGTCGCTCATCTTTAACCCCAAACCTCTGAACGGAGATTCCATGACCGATCTGCGCTATCCCATCGGCAAATTCAAATACGACGGACTCACCGAAGACCAGAACCGCACGTTCCTCGACGAGATTGCTCAGACCCCGGCAAAGATGCGCGCGGCAGTGAAGGGGCTGTCCGATGCCCAACTCGACACTCCTTATCGTCCCGACGGATGGACCGTCCGCCAGGTCGTCCATCACGTGCCGGACAGCCATATAAACTCCTATGTACGATTCAAGCTGGCTCTCACCGAAGACGAACCAACCATCAAGCCCTACGCGGAAGATCGCTGGGCGGAACTGGCGGATACGAAGACGACTCCGGTCGATGTTTCGTTGATGCTCCTCGAATCGCTGCACGATCGCTGGGTGCGCCTGCTGCGCTCTCTGACGCCGGAGGAGTGGAAGCGCACGTTCCGCCATCCCGAGATCGGCGCAATGACCCTGGAGAAGACGCTCGCCCTGTACGCGTGGCATGGACGGCATCATGTGGCGCACATCACCGGGCTGCGTGAAAGAAACGGTTGGTGAGAAGTCTGAAGTCGTTTCCCTAAGTAATTCCCACTCGCCACAGCAAATAACTGGTCGCTTCGCGAAGCACCGCGACTGCGCGCTGCCACACGCTGTGAGGCCGCGAATCCGGGCGCGGGGCTATGTATACCGAAGCAAGGCCTTCGTGTTCCAAAAGCTTGCGGATGCGGAAGACGTGGTAAGCGTCGCTCACCGCGACGCAACTGCGCAGGCCGTTGGCACGCATGATCACGCCCACGCGCACGGCGGATTCCGAGGTATCGCGGCCCTGCGTCTCAGCGATCAGGCTGCGCTCCGGAACACCGTGCCGCATCAGATAATCGCGTCCAACCCCACCCTCGCTGAAACTGGGATCGCCAGCGGCGCCGCCGGTAGTGATAACGACCGGCGCCACACCGCGGTGGAACAAGTCGAGAGCGTGATCGAGGCGCGCCCGCAGCACAGGAGAGGGGCGCCCCGAGTATTCCGCCGCGCCGAAAACCACGATCGCATCCGCTGGATGGACTTCCTGCAGAGAAGCGGTGTGCACAACCTGAACTGCCGTGATCACCAGCAACGATACCGCAGCCACGGCAGCCAAAACCAACAGACGAACCCACCAGCGTGGTTGCGAATGCTGGTTGGCGCCTTCATCGGTCATTCTTCGGCATTCATCCTTAAGCGTTCATCCTTGAGCGAAGAAGCTGGATATGTCGTCGGCGGGAATCGCGCCTTCGCGAATGATGCGCCAGCGCGCGGCTTCGTCACTGAGATCGACGATGGTGGACGCCACGTCCCGCGGAGAATCGCCTCCGTCAACAATGATGTTGAGACGGCCCTTGAGTTGATCGCGCACCTGCTCCGCGCTGGTGCACTCCGAGGCGCCGCTGAGGTTCGCGGACGTGGCGGTGATGGGAATGGCCGCGGCCGTCACCACTGCGAGTGGAATCTTTGCATTGGGCACACGCAATGCGACGTTGCCCGTATTGGCAGTCACCTTGAGTGGCAGGCGCGAGCCCGCCTTCACGATGATGGTCAGCGGCCCCGGCCAGAATTTCCGTGCCAGTGCATAGAATTCTTCGGGCAGCGGCTTGGCCAGTTCTTCCGCCTGGTCGGTGCTTTCGATCAGCAAAGACAGCGGCTTGTGGCGCGAGCGGGTCTTGATGTCGTAGACACGCTCGACGGCGCGCAGGTTGAACGGATCCGCTGCCAGTCCGTAAAACGTGTCGGTGGGCATGCCCAGCACTTCGCCGGAACGGATCTGATCCGCGGCGTATTTGACCAGGGACGATTCAGGGGTCTCGCTATTAATTTTTACGATCTCGACGCGCACGGGCGTTCCCTTCTCTATTTGCTGCAGACTCGATTTATTTAGACCGCGAAACCTACCATAATACGGCAAAACGCCGCAAGATGAGGCGGCAGCGTATCATGCAGTCACCGGACATGACTCGGACCTCAGAATCCACGCCCAGCGCGCAGCACCGGCTCCGCCGGATCGAAGGGCGCCACAACGCCCTGGTGAAGGATCTGCGTCAGGCGTTTGCGCGGGCCGAACGCACCGAAGATGGAAGCTGCGCCGTCGAAGGCATGCGCATCGTGGAAGAGGCGATCCGCAGCGGGCTGCGCTTTCGGGCTGTCTTCTTCAAGGAATCGGCGCAGAACCTGGCGGAGCGTCTTCTACCGCAGATCGGGGCCAACGTCGACACTCTGCTGCTACCAGACAAACTTTTCGATGGTACCGTTCCCAGCGAGACGCCGCAGGGAGTAGCGGCGCTGGTTCGGCTGAAGGAATTCTCGCTCGCGGATGTGTTGGAGCGGCTGCAGGTCGGCCCGGTCGTCGTTCTTGCGGGGCTGCAGGATCCAGGCAATCTGGGGACTATCCTGCGCTCTGCCGAAGCCTTTGGCAGCGCGGGCGTGGTGCTGGGCGAGGGCACGGTCAGTCCGTTCAATTCGAAGGTGATACGCGCGTCGGCGGGATCAGTGTTCCGGCTCCCTGTCGTCCTCGCCAAAGCGGCGGGCGGGATGGAAGAGATTTCGGCCAAGCTGCGCGCGCAGAGTGTACGTCTGATTGCGACGTCGTCGCACAAGGGCACGCCGCTCGATCAAGCGAATCTCACCGGGCCTTCGGCAGTTTTCATCGGGAGCGAGGGCTCGGGCCTTTCCCGCGCTGTACTGGCGCAAGCGGACGAGTTGGTCGCAATCCCGCACATGCCGCAGGTGGAATCCTTGAATGCCGGCGTCGCGGGAAGCATCGTGCTCTACGAAGCAGCGCGGCAAAGACGCACTGGCTGACGCAAGATTACTGCGTGGCGTGTTTGGGAAGAGCCGCGTGTTTGGGAAGGGCAGTTGTTTGGGAACGGCAGCGTGTTTGGGAAGGGCAGCATGTTTGGGAGGGGCACGGCTTCAGAGGTTGCGGAAAACCTACAAATGTGTGCATCACCGTGGAAGAGCGGCCCTTCTAGGGCCGCGTAAAGCATGTGGAATCAGCGTGGGCTTCAGCCCCTGTGGTCGCTGTTCCTCGCAAGACCGCGTTTTTCCGCAGCCTCTTCAGCCGTGCCGATAGGCGTCCCAAGATCCGTGGGCTTTAGCCCCTGAGGTTCGCAGTACACCGAAGAGGTCTACGCCAGCCCCCCACCGTCAACCACCAGCGCTGCGCCGGTGATCCAACTCGACATTGGACTCACTAGAAACAAGACCGTGTTGGCAATGTCGTCGGGCGTGCCGACGCGGGCCAGCGGACGATGGGCGGCTTCCCGCATGAACGCGTGCACGTCCTCGCCCAGCTGAGCGCATTCGCTGAGCAGCATGGGAGTTTCCACGTCTCCCGGACACACACAGTTCACCCGGATGTTGTTCTTGCCATGGTCGATGGCCATGGCACGCGTCAAATTGACGGCGCCACCTTTGGCAGCGCAGTAGGACGCGGCCCGCGGGCCTCCCTTGAGCGACCATCCCGAACCGATGTTGACGATGCTGCCTCCGCCGTTGCGGATCATGTGGGGCACGACTTCGCGCGAGAGCAGATAGATTCCCTTAAGCGTCACATCGAGGGCGAGGTCCCATTCGTCCTCGGTAAGTTCGACGATGTCTTTGCGGATGGCGATGCCAGCGGAGTTGCAGAGGATGTCGATCTTGCCGGAACACTCGATAATGGTCCCAACGACACGCCGGCAATCGGTTGCGGCGCGAACATCGCACTTCAGGAAAACCGCTTCGCCTCCGTCAGCTTCGATTTCGGCAGCGGTTTCGCGTCCCTTGGTGTCGTCGATGTCGAGGACGGCGACGAATGCTCCCATCTCCGCCAACCGAATCGCAATACCGCGCCCAATCCCCGAGGCTGCTCCGGTGACCATCGCGACCTTGCCCTCCAGCGATAAGAGCTGCCCTGCCCGTTCTTCGATCTTGCCCGATGACATGTTCATCGCTATGTACCGACTGATGAGTCAGTGGGGGTTAGTGGGCCAGTAATTTATCGTGTCTCCATTGACATCTGAAGTTATCTCATAAACGGCCGTTCGCGGTAGTGAGTGTAATCGCGTGAGTTCGAAACGCTTGCAATCACTTGTCGGAGCCCGTCGTTGTGCTGTTCTACACTCTGCTTGTCCGGCCTTGTTGGGTTGCAAGATTCATCTTGACACCAACCACTGCCAGTGGGAATCTAGTCCCCGCTCGGGTCGACACTTCGGGCCGTGTCCACGGGCGCTCCGGATTTTTTCCTTAGGAGACTACGCTATGGCAACCTATGTGGCTTTGCATGACCGCCGCTTGGAAGGTGGGGTACCAAATCGCCCCCATCTGGGCATTATCAACACGAACGAAACGACTGGACTTCACTCCGCGTTCGCGCAAATCAATGCCCTCGCGCGATGGGGCAAAATCAACACGCTTTTTATCCTTTGTCACGGCTATGCGGGCCAGAATGACAAGGCCCAAGTGTGTATGGATGCAGGCGGCATGGGCTTGGAGCTCGGGAAAGAAGACGTCGTGCACTCGAATGTGAACCTGTGGACAGCCATCAAAGGCAAGGTTGACAACATCGTGGTTTACGCTTGCGGAGCGGGCGACACTCAGCCCGGCAACGAAGGCACTGAGGCTGACGGTAAGTACCTGATGGGTGCTCTTGCCATTCACACCAACGCAGCGGTTTATGCCGCCGATCGCATCCAGTGGTACGACACCTACAACGGTTTGAAAGACGGCCGTTTCGACTTTGGCGACTGGGAGGGACAACTGTGGGCCTTCTCGCCGAATGGCAGCGGGGCGATTCCGGTCCAGGGCGCACCCGTGGAATTTGACGATGTCATGTCCGGCAAGGCTGCGTGAACAGTGCAAGAGTTCTAGTCACTAACCACTTTTTCCAGCGCCTTTCCCGCCGCCTCCAGCGTAAAGTCCACGTCCTGGTCCGTGTGCGCCAGCGTGACAATCGAATGCAGCGCCGCAGACGGAGAGGTGTACACGCCAAACGGAAACAGCGAAAGCACGAACTTCTGGAAGGCGGCGCGGTCCACGAACTGGCAGAACTCGCGATAGTCGCGGATCGCGGGCTGATCGGTGAAGATCAACTGAAACATCGGACCCACGTTCTGCACAACCACCGCACGTCGCTTTTTCTGGAACAACTCTTTGTACCCCGTGCACAATCGCTCTGCAATACGCCAAGTGTGGCGGAAGGCGGCGTTGTTGTCGCGGGTGAGCACCCGCAGGTTGGCCCTGGCGGCGTACATTCCAATGCGCGAGCCGTTGTGGGTGCCGTAGTGCAGAACACCTCCCCATTGCAATGCGTCCATCACCACAGAGCGGCCTGCGAGTGCAGCGACGGGCAAGCCGCAGCCCAGCGCTTTGCCGAAGGTCACAAGGTCAGGAGAGAGTTTGTAGTATTCCTGGCAGCCTCCCGGAGCAATGCGGAATCCGGTCACGGTCTCATCGAGAATAAACAGAATGCCGTTGGCGCGAGCGAGTTCTTGCAGGCCTCGCAGATATCCTTCCGCCGGAGGGATCACGCCCATGTTGGCCATGATGCCTTCGGTGATGATCGCCGCGATCTGACCCGGATGATTTTCAATGGCATGCTGCAGAGCCTGCAGATCGTTCCAGGGCACAACAATCGTGTCGTCGAGAGCGCTTCGATTCAAACCTGAACTGTCGGGAACCTTGATGGGATCGGTGCGCAATCCCAGAGCACTCGGCGGCAGCACGTTGGAACCGACCAGCAGGTCGTCGTGCCAGCCGTGATAGTGTCCCTCAAACTTCAGAATCTTCGGCCGGCCGGTTACACCGCGCGCCAGGCGAATCGCCGCCATCACCGCTTCCGTGCCGGTATTCGCGAAGCGCACGCGCTCGGCATTCGGAATCATGCGTTGCAGCATCTCCGCCACTTCCAACTCAACCGGCGTAGCGGTAGCAAAGTGCGCTCCGCTGGTGGCGGCTTCGGTAATCGCTTGCACAACCTCAGGATGCGCGTGTCCCAGCGGCAGCGCGCCAAAGGCCATCATCCAGTCGATGTACTCGTTGCCGTCGACATCGTAGATGCGCGAACCGCGGCCGCGCTCCATGAAGATGGGATACTTGCCGAAGTTGGCCGGACCCCGGGAGGAGGAACTGCTGGCCTCAATCAGCACGCCCAGCGTGCGCTCGTAAACCTGCCTCGACTTCTCCGTGCTGAAAGCCAATCGTACCTCCAGGCCTCGGCTGATCTCGACTTGCTATCGTACAGCAGAGTCCCCATTGAACGTGCCCAGAGGCTTGTTTCAGCAGGTAACCAGTACTGAAATCTGTGCGCAATTTTCGGCTCCCCCGGCATTCTTACTCTGAATGGACGCTTCCCCCGAAACATCCCCCAGAGACCGAAACGCATCCCCCCGAGTAGTTGAAGTGAGGCTTGAACCATGAAAAAGCTAATTCTCGCCGTATTTTCGCAACTCAGACAATTTGCTCTGAGACCGTTTTTCCCCGCGCTTGTGGCCGCTTCGCTCTGTTGGGGAGCCGTAGCTCGAGCCCAAGAAAAGCCCAGTGAACCTTCCCATATCGCGGGATGGGTCGTGATTCCGATCGACGAATACCGCGTGCTGCGGGCGAAAGCGTACCCAGTCGAGCACGATCCCGAACCGCCTCCACTGGACGCCACGCTCACGCGGGTTGACTACGACCTTCACGTTGCAGGCGATCTGGCGGCAGGAAGGGCCAGCCTCACGGTGGACGTATTGAAAGACGGGTGGGTGCGTGTACCTGTACCTGCGGGCTTGCTGGTCCGCGAAGCTCGGCTTGAAGGCAAGCAGGTATCGCTGGTGCCGGGCGCGCAGGGCAAAGGCGGAGCGCACCTTTCGGCGCTGCTCTCGCACGCTGGGCGCTTCGAGTTGCTGCTCGATGTGGATGTGCCGATTACGTCCTCTGCGGGCGAGGAGAGCATTTCCCTGCCTTCCACGGAATCCGGGGTGACGAGGGCTTCGGTCCTGCTTCCGCGGCAGGGCGTCGATCTGAGAGTCGGGGGAGGATTGCTTTCCGAGAAATCGGAGACCTCGGGCGAAACCAAGTGGCTGGCTTACGCCCGCGGGAATGAGGCCCTGATTTTCACCTGGCGGAAGAAGACGGAAGATCATCATGTCGAACTGCCGCTGCGATTGCGCGGGTCACTGACACAACTGACCAGCCTGGCGGAAGACTCGACCTCCATTTATGCCGAAGCGACTTTCGAGATCGTGCAGGGCGCGGCCCGCGAAGTGCGAATCCAGCTTCCAGAAAAAGTGACGATCAACCAGGTCTTAGGCGCGATGGTAGCCGATTGGGAGATAAAAGACGGCGAACTGGCCGTGACCTTCCTTGAACCGGTCGAGCACAGCGCGCGCTTTGTCATCAACGGCGAGACTCGGCTTCCACGGGACGGCATCATCGACATTCCGCTGCTCCGCCTGCGGAACACGGAGCGCGACACCGGAGGAGTCGCCGTGGAGATTCTGGGAGCCGGAGAGATCAAAGACCAGAAAGCGCAGGGGCTGGAGGATGCCGACGCTACCGATCTCGGCGAAATGATGGCGAACCGGCAGTCGCAGGCGGTGGTCGCGTTTCGCGCCCGGTCGGGTGAAGCGGGAGCAACCCGGTCGTTGAGCGTCAACGTTGCCCGCTACGACCAGCAGGCGGTCCTGATGGCCAATATTGAAGAGGCTCGCTACCAGGTACTGATGAGCGTCGACGGGAAAGAGCTGGTGCAAGCACGGTATGCAGTTCGAAATAACCAGCGGAACTTTGTGAAAGTTACGCTGCCCGCGGGCGCAACGGTGTGGAGCGTTTCTTTGGCGGGAAAAACGGTTCGCCCGGGCCAATCGCCGGACGGTAGCCTGCTGTTGCCGCTGGAGAAATCGCGGGGCGGAGACGATGCGCCTGCATTCGCCGTAGAGATTCTGTATCTCGCGAAGGCAGCCGCGTGGAACGAGAAAGGCAAGGAAAAGGTAACGCTGCCGGCGTTGGACCTTCCTATTTCCCGCACCGGTCTGCTGTTGTACTACCCGCCTCTCTTCCGGGTTTCGGCCGAGCCGGGAACATTTCACACGCAGGAGTATGCGAATCCGGTTTCCGCCGTGCTTGAACCGCTGAGCGGTGGCGTGGTGACAGGAGTGATGATCTCGTCGAATGGGCCTCCCGCGAGCGCCAAACCGTACGATCAACTGCAAGCCTTCGGACAGCCGGGCGACAAAGACGAGAAGAAGGACGCAACCCAAGCTCTCCTCGACACGTTCAAAGCAAAGTCACTGGCTGGAAGGGTAACAGGCATTCTGCCGATCAACGTTGCGTTTCCCGCATTTGGGCCGTCGATATTCCTTGTTTCGGAACTCACTAGCGAGAATCAGTTTCCCACTGCAGAGTTCAGCTTTCAGCATGACAAAAAGGGAGGTGTGCGGTGAAAAATATATTTTTGGTGTTGCTGCTTTGTTGCATGTGTATGGCGCAGTTGTGTGTGGCACAAGAGAAATCCACACTGCCCTTGCCCGATTCTGGCAGTGTCACGCTGACACTCGATGAATATAACAGGCTCGTTGCGCTCGCCGCGAAGCCGCCGAAGAGGCCGGACCTCGCCCCGCTTCCCTACTCGATCAAGCATGCCGACGTGAAGTTGCACATCGAGAACGACGGCGTGCGCGGCACGGTGCAACTGGAGGGAGAAGTCTTCCGCAAAGGCGTGAGCAAGGTCCCGCTGACCACCGGAATGACCGTTCTCGACGCCCACCAAAACGGCAAGGGCCTTCCCTTGCTCCAAGAGAACGGTACGCACATTGCGCTTCTGTCGGGGCCGGGCGAATTTTCTGTCGCGCTCGACACCGGGCTCCCGCTGAGAATCGAAGCGGGGCGCGCTTCCTTCAGTCTGCCGGTGCCCGCCGCGGGCAGCGTGCAACTGGCGATGCTAATCCCCGGCGACCACACTGTCGCCAACATCAGCCCCGGCATCATCACCAGCCGAAAATCGGAGAATGGACACACCGCGATTGAAGCCACGCTGGTTCCGGGACAACCCGCGACCGTCTGGTGGGCCACGCGGGAAACTGTTACTCCAACCGTGCCGCGTGAAGTTCGGTTTCTCTCCGACGCGAAGACGCTCATCTCGGTGAGTGAGGCGGAGATGCGCGTGGCCGTGCTCGCCGACATCACGGTCGTCCAAGGCGAGCCTTCTCAATTCCAGATGGAAGTGCCTGCGGGCTATGAAATCACCGGCGTTACCGGGGCGACGCTCGATTCCACGGGAACTCAATCGGGAGTTTTGACCCTGAAAGTAAATGCCCCCACCCAGCGCAGCCACCAGTTCCTGATATCGATGGAGTGCTCCATCAGCGGCGCCAAGGCCGATGCACCATTCCTCAGCTTCAAGGGAGCACAACGCGAGACCGGCGAAGTGCTGGTCGAAGGCGCGGGCACCATGGAACTGACCGCAACGGAAGGCGGCGGCCTGAAGCGCATGGACGTGAAAGAAGCGAATCCCTATCTGCGATCGCTGGCGCATGTCCCGCCGCAGGCGGCATTCCGCTATCACAAGCAGGCCAGCGAGACGCCGACCCTGGCGCTGCAATGGGTGCGATTCCCCGACGGAAGCGTGCTGGCGGCGGAGGCCGAGAGCGCGGTCGTCACAACCCTGGTCACCTCAGAGGGCAAGTCGCTCACCGAAGTGAAACTGATCCTCAAGAACCAGGCGCAGCCGTTCCTGAAAGTCGCTCTGCCCGCGGGCGCCAGCATTCTCTCGGCGGACGTGGGCGGCGAGCGGGTGAAGCCGGTGCAAGGCCCGGATGGAAATCGCGTACCCCTCCTGCGCCCCGGATTTCGTCCAACTGACTCGTATACCGTTTCGTTCGTGTTCATGCACTCCGGCGCTCCGTTCGCGAAAAAAGGCGGAGCCGACTTGAGTCTTCCGAGCATGGACATTCCGATCAGCCTGCTGAGTTGGGAAGTCTTTCTGCCGGAACAATACAAAGTGAAAGATTTTCGCGGCGACGTGATCGCCGCCAATCTTGTGCCTCCCGCATTTCGTGCAGACGCAGTTGCATATCAGTACGAGCAAAATAGAGAAGCGGCGCTTGCCAGTAAGGTCAGCATGGGAGTGCTGCTTCCCGGACAATTGGGCGGAATTCTCGCGGATCCAAGTGGAGCAGTCCTTCCCAACGCCCGCATCACTGTCACGCAGCCAGACAACGGCTTTTCAATGTCGACCGTTACAGATCAAGAAGGCCGCTGGGTTGTATCCAACCTGCGAACGGGAGGGATCAGAATCAAGGCTGAGGCCCAGGGTTTCCAGACGGCAGTGCGCGATGCGGTTTACGATGCAGGCCGTCCTTCGACCTACAGCTTTGCCCTGGGCGCTGCCAGCGCGTCAGAAACGGTGGAAGTTACAACCCAGGCCCTTGCACTGAATGGACGGGATTACTCGGAACTGGAACCGTTGAAGAAGAACGTGCCCCAGCAGAATTCCGCATCCGCCAACGTCGTCAACTTGCAACGCCGGGTGGCCGGCGTTTTGCCCGTGGCCATCGATGTGCCGCGCACCGGCACTTCGTTCAGCTTCGTTCGGCCGCTGGTTCTCGATGAGGAAACGAAGGTGACTTTCAGCTACAAAAGCAGGTGAACCGCCTCTGAACCATGGGTTGCGCCCGCGAAGAACCTCCGCGTGTTTACCGGTTTTTTTGCAGATGGCATAGAATGTTCGTTCGCGGGTAGCAACGCATGAGCAATCCTGGGGTCTGGAAAACGTGGGAAGGCCGCGCAGTCGACGGGAAATTTCCGCTTCGGCAGTGGCTGGGTGGCACTGAACATAGCGCGGTCTTTCTCACGGAGCGGCCAGGACAAGCGTCTCCGAAGGCCGCAATTAAATTGATCGCGGCTGACGGCGCGCAGGCCGACCGCCAACTTTCGCGCTGGCGTGCCGCCGCGCAACTTTCTCATCCTCACCTGATGCGCATTTATGAAGCAGGGCGTTGCCGACCCGACGGTACACCACTTCTTTATGTCGTCATGGAATATGCAGAGGAAGATTTATCGCAGATTCTTCCTCAGCGGCCGCTGGCGCCTGCCGAAGTCACCGATCTGCTTCCCCCGCTTCTGGACGCGCTTTCGTATCTGCACGGCAAGGGATTTGTGCATGGGCGCATCAAGCCGTCGAACGTACTGGCAGTCGGCGATCAGTTGAAACTCTCCGCCGATCAGGTCGTTCCTTCTACGGAGTTGAACGCTGAGCGCAGGCGGCGCGACGCCTACGATGCGCCCGAAACCGCTGCCGGAATCCTTTCGCCCGCAGGGGATGTATGGTCAGTCGGCGTCACGTTGGTCGCCGCAGTCACGCAGAACGTATCTTTTGCCGAACAGGGGTCGCCGAACGATCCCGGTCTGCCTGAGACAGTTCCGGAACCGTTTCGGGGCATTGCGCGCGAATGTCTGCATCTTGACCCGAAGCGGCGGTGCTCGATCACAGAGATCCAGGCGCGGTTGCAGCCCACGGGACGCTCGGTGCCCGCCGCACCGCAGGCTCTTCCACTTCCCCGCAGCTCCGTAAAGCGCGGGCCCGTCGCCGCAGCCTTGCTAATGATTGCGCTCCTGGTTGCGCTGGTCGTGTTCTTTTCTCGCGGGAAGAGCGGAACCGCGCCCGCCGCTCCCACGGCGGAGCAGACTGCGCCTCAAACTGTGCCTGCACCGAAGTCCAATCCCGCAGTTCGCGAACCAGCCAAGGCTCCGAAAAAAGCCGTCGCGACTCAAGGCGGCGACGTGGTCCGTCAGGTTCTCCCCGACGTTTCTCAGAACTCACGGAACACGATCACAGGCACGATCAAAGTCACTGTGCGAGTTGAAGTGAATCCGTCGGGCAAGGTCACAGCCGCGAAACTCAAGACCGCCGGGCCTAGCAGATACTTCGCCGGTCTGGCTCTGAAAGCGGCGCAGCGCTGGGAGTTCTCCCCGCCCCAAGTGAATGGACAGCCCGCGGCCAGCACGTGGCTCCTCCAGTTTCGCTTCAAGCGAGCCGGAACTCAGGCCTCATTCGAACGAGTGACCCGATAGACGACCAACCCGCTAGTTTCTGTTCGCCTGACGCAATTTCCACACAATCTGCCTCACCATGCCCAGAAGCAGCTTTGCATCGTAGGCTTCCAGCTTGAAGCGCAGGATCAGGCGGCGAGCCTTCTTCTCAAACATGGCTTCCGTTCCCGGCTTCACATAACCGCTGATCCGCAGCGCCTCGAGCAACCCCTCGGTGATCTGCTCGGCCTCGCCTGCGGTCGCCGGATTGACATCCTCCGTACCTGGCTGGAGCGGCGTGCTCCGCGCCAGTTCGTAGAGACAGACCGCGACCGCCTGTCCCAAATTCATGGAGATGTTCTGCTGGCTTGTAGGGATGTTCAACAACCAGTGACAGTGGCTAAAGTCCTGGTTCGTGAGCCCGATTTTTTCGGAGCCGAACAAAAGAGCAACCCGCTCCCTCTGAAGTTGCATGCGAATCGTAGTGCCGGCATGCTCGTCAAGCCGGTGCACCGGCTGCTGCAACACACGATTGCGCACCGCTGTCGTTCCCACAACAAGCGCGCAGTCGGAGACAGCCTCGGCAACGGTCTTGTATTCTTCTGCCTGATTGAGCAAGTCAGAAGCTCCGACGGCGGAACGAGCTTCGCGAAACCCGGCCGCATAGGGATTCACCAGGCGCAGCCGCTGAGCGCCGAAGTTGCTCATGGCACGAGCCGCAGCCCCAATGTTGAGAGGATTGCGCGGGCGCACCAGCACGACCACCAGACCGTCTAGTTCCGAGATGCCAGCCAAGAGCTCAATTCTACGACAGGTTGATTCGCTGGTTGACTGCGAACAAGCGCAGCCAAGGCTGGCGGAATCCATCCGGTGTCGTTGCACGCTGCTTCTGACAACAACGAAAACAACAGCACCTTAGATCGCAGCGAGACTCTCGGCTCATCCATCGAAGCGTCCCTTTCGTCATGCAAGTCTGCTTCCGCAGCGCCTTTTGACACCAAGTTGTAATTGTAAAAAAAATGTCAAAAACGGCCCGCGGGAGCCTACTTTGCCGTCAAACCGTTGTAAGCTTCAAGGGTCGATCCACATCGGGTGGGCTATTTTGGGGACCCGGAAGTTCTCTCCCGCATACAGGACAAACTATTTATGGGAAACCTCGCTGCGCCGCTCAGTACCGCGAGAACAATGAATCCGGCTACTTCAGCCAAGCCCGCCGGCCGCATCCTCGTCGTCGAAGATGACCCCGCGGTCCAGAAAGCCCTTCGGCGGCTGTTTGAGACCGAGGGCTATACCGTGGAGACGCAGTCCGATGGTAGGTCCGCTCTCGACAGCTTCCAGTCTTCAGCGCCGGCTGCCGTGGTCCTTGACTTGCGACTTCCCAAGCTTTCGGGCCGGGACGTGTGCAAAGAGATCAAGGCGCTGGCCCCGACGCTACCGATCGTCGTTCTGAGCGCGGCCAGCGACGTCTCCGACAAAGTCCTGTTGCTCGAGTTGGGCGCTGACGACTATGTGACCAAGCCTTTCAGTCCTCGGGAACTGCTGGCACGCGTCCGGGCCGCTCTGCGCCACACCGCGCGCACTCCCGATCTGCAGGTCGTCAGCTTCGATGGCATCTCTGCGGACTTCAAGAAAATGGAAGTCAAACGCGATGGGAAGCCCGTAGTTCTGACTGCCCAGGAATTCAAGACCTTCCAGTTTCTGGTGCAGAATGCTGACCGGGTCATCGGGCGCGACGAATTGCTGAACGAGGTCTGGGGCTACCAAAACTATCCTTCGACCCGCACCGTCGATAACCACATTCTCAAACTCCGCCAGAAACTGGAAAAAGACCCTTCTAGCCCGGTACATTTCCGCACGGTGCATGGCATGGGGTACAAGTTCGTTCGCTGATTCCCGTGAACCTGCCTCCAGAATCCGCACCCCATTCTTCCCAGGCTGAGTCTACCGACGCACTCATGCCGCGCTTGCGCTTGCGTACTCGCTTCCTGCTCTCGATGCTGCTGGTCACTACGGCTCTCACCACCACAAGCCTGCTTCTCGTACAGCGGAGCATTCGCAGCAACGTTCGACACAGTATCGCGATCAACCTGCGCAATTCCGTCGCCGCCTTCCAGGACTTCCGTCATGAGCGCGAAACCATGCTGACCAGCGACGTGGCCCTGCTGGCAGACCTTCCCATCACACGGGCCATCATGACCAGCCCCGACCCTGTGACCATTCAGGATGCGTCGCAAGACATTTCGCAGATCGCCGCCAGTGATCTCTTCGTCATGGTCGATCGCAACGGTCGAGTCGTCGCTCTGCATACGAAAACTCCCGGATTCACGGCGGAGGCGGCAGAAAAATATTTCCAACAGTCCCTCGATGAAGATCGGGGAGAATCCAGCCACTGGTGGCTGGGCGAGCATCACCTTTACCAGACATTTATCGAGCCCATCTACCGTGGCACCAGAACTGACGGAACTCTGCTCGGGTTCCTCGTCATCGGCTACGAGATCAACGACCGCCTGGCTGCCGAAGTCAGCAAGGTGGCCGGCAGCCAAGTCGCCTTTTCCTGTGGAAACGAAATCGTTGGCACTACGTTGACTTCCACACAGGTGCAAGGCGGAAGCATTCACGATCTGATCGGAGGGTCCGCCCATGACGATCCGCGGGATATCGAGATCGGTTCCGAACGCTTCCTGGCAACTTCCCTCGTACTCTCGGGCTCTCGATCGGCGCCAGTTCGCTTGAGCGTCCTGGGCTCGTACGATCAGGCCACCAAGTTTGTCGATCAACTGAATCGCTATCTTCTTCTGCTGGGTCTGGCCGCGATCCTGGTGGGTAGCGGTTTGGTGTTCTTCCTCTCGCACACCTTCACCCGGCCGCTCGGCAGCCTGGTCGTCGGCGTACGCGCCCTGGAAGGCGGAGACTTCCATCATCCGCTGGATCGCCGCGGCGGCGACGAAGTAGCCGAATTGACTCGCGCCTTCGAACGCATGCGTACCAGCCTTCTCAAAAGCCAGCGCGACCTGCTGGAGTCCGAGCAACTCGCCACCATCGGACGCATGGCCAGTTCGATTTCGCACGATCTGCGCCACTCCCTGGCCGCCATCGTCGCCAACTCCGAATTCCTTTGCGACAGTCACCTTACTCCCGTGCAGCGCGAGGAGTTGTACCAGGAGGTTCGTACCGGCGTAAACCTGATGACGGACCTCATCGATTCCTTGCTCGAATTCGCTCGCACCCGCGAATCTCTGAACCCCGCATACGCCAGCGTCTCGGAAACCATCCACCGATCCGTTCAGGCAGTCCGTCTACATCCCCGGCATCACGCCCGTCCCATCGAAGTCCTGTGCGGCGGACAAATTTCAGGATGGTTTGACCAACGCAAGCTGGAGCGTGCTTTGTACAACCTGCTCCTGAACGCCTGCGAGGCCGCTCCCTCGGTGGGAGGCAAGGTGGAAGTCACCGCCGATGAGATCGGCGGCTCCATTACAATTTCGGTCGCCGATAACGGTCCCGGCATTGCCGAGTCCATCCAGGAGCGCCTGTTTCATCCCTTTGTCAGCTACGGCAAGGAGAACGGGACTGGATTGGGACTGGCGGTAGTACAGAAAATCGTTCAAGATCACGGCGGCGAGATTGTGGTGGAACGCACGCTCCAGGGCAGAACGGTCTTCCGGATCACGCTGCCCGGACACTTGCAGGATGCGCTCCGCAGCGCCGGCGAGCCCAGCCTGGACGTCCCTTCTCTTGTGCCCGCACAACAGGATGAGACCAGCCAGAATTCGATTTCGCATCCGGGCCCTTAGGCACGATCCCTCTCTTCCCCAAGTGCCTGACCCGGATGGTGTAGGAGGACGGTGTGAAGAGCCTTAGGACTTCTACGGTTTCCGGGGCCGCATTGGCGGTTGCCGCTTTCATTTTCTTGAGCACAATTGGCCGGGCGCAGGAAGCGCCCTCGACGGCTGCCTCCCCGGCGCCGGATGAGACCGCAAGCGCGGTTCGCGACCTGCAGGATCAGGTTCGTCAACTTCGAGGTCTGGTGGAAGAGATGCGCTCAGAAAATGCCGAATCCCGCGCGGAGATGCACCAGTTGCGCCAGGATTTGCAAGCCGCAGGCGCGCTGCTGCAGCGGCCTGCAACGCCTACCAGTGGCGGATCTCAGACAGCAATGGCCCATGCCCCTTCGCCGGAAGAGGAATCGCGTAACGCATCGGGTGCAGCCAGCATTTCAGCTCCGCCAGGCACAGCCCCGCTCGAGGAACGGGTTCAGAAGCTGGAAGAATCCACTTCGTTGATCGGCTCGAAAATCGATGAACAGTATCAGACCAAAGTCGAAAGCGCCTCCAAGTATCGCGCGCGGCTCCACGGCATCGTCCTGATGAACGCCTTCCGCAACATGGGCGGTTCTGACAATCTGGACTTTCCGACCTATTCCGAGCCGGTCCGGGTCGGGACGCCCCCAGTCACTCTCGGAGCTACCCTGCGCCAATCGGAAATCGGCCTCGAAATCTTCGGCCCGAACGTTGCCGGGGCGAGAACATCGGCCGATGTTCAGCTCGATTTCTCCGGAGGATTCCCCGCAACCGGCAACGGCGTCAACTTCGGAATCGTCCGCCTGCAGACCGCCAGCTTGCGATTCGATTGGGAGCACACCTCGGTGGTTGCGGGCCAGGATTCTTTATTCATTTCGCCTCTCTCGCCCACTTCCTTCGCATCCCTGGCCACGCCGGCGTTCGCCTTTGCCGGAAACCTTTGGGGCTGGACGCCGCAACTGCGAGTTGAGCACCGCTTCTCGCTCTCCGACCAGCAGACCGTAACCGTGCAGGCGGGAATCCTCGACAACCTCGACTGGGAACCACCCTACAATTCCTTCTACCGTTCGGCCCAGGCCGGCGAACTGTCTGGGCAGCCCGCTTATGCAGTTCGCACAGCATGGTCACGTTCGGTGCGGGAACATCCGCTCAGCTTCGGCGTCTCTGGCTACTATGGCCGGCAGAACTGGACCTGGAGCCGTCTTGTCGACGCGTGGGCTGGAATGGCAGATTGGCAGATTCCTCTTCTTCCACGCCTGGCTCTCTCCGGTGAGTTCTATCGCGGTCGCGGCATAGGCGGACTGGGCGGCGCAATCGGGACCTCCATCCTGTACGGCGCCGACCCTTCTTTGCCCTTCAGTCCGATCCGCGGCCTCGACACCGCTGGTGGATGGACTCAACTAAGGTTCCAATTGACTACGAAGGTGGAATTGAACGGGGTATTCGCCGAGGACGATGCGTTTGCGGGCGACGTGCGCGGCTTTGCCACCGATCAGAACAACTTTGGCCCGATTCTGGGACGGAATCGCGGCGCTCTCGGCAATGTGGTCTTTCGTCCTCGCTCTGACCTCGTGCTATCCGCGGAGTTCAGGCGATTGCGCACCTTCCCCGTCTACAGCAGTAGCAGCGCGACCAACCAGGTCGATTTATCGGTAGGAATCTTATTTTGAAGAGTCACGGTATCCAACACGGATGGTTGCTCTTCCTCGTGCTGCTGGCAGCCGTCAGCGCAACTTCTCAGCAGGTAGCGCTTACGGCACATGTGCAACTGACCAGGAACGGCCACCAAGTCAGGAATGCTTCGCAAGCAGTTGTCTGGCTCACTCCCATTGGCGCGGCGATTGCGCCGCCCCAGCAAGATGCTTCCCACATTCCGCAACTGGTGCAGAAGAATAAAAGCTTTCAGCCTTCGCTTCTGGTGATTCCGGTCGGGGGCAAAGTGGAGTTTCCCAATCACGATCCATTCTTCCACAATGTGTTTTCGTTGTTCGAAGGCAAGCGTTTCGATCTAGGACTCTATGAGAGCGGAACCACTCGCTTCGTCCAGTTTGACAAACCCGGCGTTTCTTTTATCTTTTGCAACATTCATGCTCAGATGAGCGCGGTCGTCATCGCCCTGGCAACGCCCTACTATGCGATATCGGATTCGCGGGGGAACCTCAGCATTCCCAATGTTCCGCCGGGCCGCTACGAGTTGCAGGTTTTTCACACCTCCGTCGCGCCCGACGCGCTTCGCGCCACGAACCGGGAGATTACGGTCGCTCCTGGTGCAACGTCCCTGGGGACCTTCGCGCTGGCGGAGTCCGACCTCGCCCTCGCTCACAAGAACAAATACGGCCGCGATTACGACCGCCCCGAACCCGACAGCCCAGCGTATGCACGTCCGTGATTTCGCCCAGACATGTCAAATCAACTACAGCAAGATTGCTTGCAACAGTTGATTCTGCAGCGATCGCGTGCGAACTCTTCCGACAAATAAAACAGAGAGGGCGTGCCGCTAAGCACGCCCTTCCCGCCTCTGTTGTTCACTTCATTTACATCAACTGCACTTACATCGTGCTGCTTCCCTCAGAGACTTACTGTCTCCAAGCTCTTTAGCGATGACCTCCGCCCGAATGACCTCCGCCACCAGAATGGCCGCCGCCTCCACCGCTGGAGTGTCCGCCGCCACCGCCGGAGGAGTGACCACCGCCGCCTGAGGAATGTCCGCCACCGCTCGGCGCGCGGCCACCACCATAGCTAGGTGCGCCGTGCGAGCCACCGTAACTGGGCCCACCGCGTGGCGCACTGTAGCTTGGAGCTCCACGCGATCCGCCGTAGCTCGGGGAACCGCGATATCCGCCGTTAGCTCCGCGCGAATACCCGCCGTAAGAGGGAGACCGTACAATCGGCTGCCGCATATCCAACTGCGGACGGGAGGATGATCCACGTCCGTAGCTGCCCGCATACGAACTGTTGCCGCGCGATCCCATCGAACTCGGCGAACTCGGGGCTGTCCGATTCCAGTAACTGCCACTGCTGCCGCGCGTCGCAGGCGCGCTCGATCCGCCAGGCGATACGTTGCTGCGGGATGGCGGCGTGAAGGGCCGGAATCCGCCGCCATTGCTGGCGGGAGCTGACTGGGTCATCCCGCGCTGTGACCCCACGCCGGTGGAGCCCATATTCGGGGAACCCATATTTGTCCGTCCCGAGGTTGCAGGACTCGACGAACGATTGCTGCTCGGTGGCGTGAATGAAGGATATCCACCACGGTTTCCATTTTGCATTGACGAGGGCGGATTGGCCCCACTTCGATTCGCGGAGTTGTTCATCCCCCTTCCACTCTGGAACGTGCCTGCGCTCGGCTTCTGCATCGTGCCGGTGGCAGGCATGCCGCGGAATCCAGGGGAACCGCCCGCGCTAGCGCGTCCGCCAGCCGGAATCGCACCCACATGATTCTGCTGCATCGTCTGGCGCAGACTTGCGGTCTGCTGCTGGAACGACACTGGACGGGCCACGTTGTTGTGGGCCGAACCATAGAAGCGCTGCGCGCCACCGTTGCGTATGGTGGACGGCGCTGCCGCGCGGCCGCTCGCCGACAAGCTGGCGCGAGAAGGAACCACGGGCAGATTGCCGGCCATCATGCGAGCTCCGCTCAACTGTGCGCGGCTCGCGCCTGCGGCCGTCACCCGGCCTGCGCCGAAATGCCCCGCGTTGACGGTCGACATAGCGCGGCCCACGTGGTTGTCATGCATGTTCGCGATATTCGAGAAACGGTTTCCGCCATGCAGCGGCGCGAAGCCGCCGTAGCGGTTAAAGCCGCCACGGAAACCGACCATGCCGAAGCGGCCGCCGTATCCGCCCCACCACGGATGGAAATAGTCGCAAGGCCCGATCGGAAGCCAGCCGAAGCCGCCCCAACCGCCAAAGCCAACTCCGAAACCATAGCCGGCGCCCCAGCCGAAGAACGACACGTACGCGGGCGACCAGAATGGGTTATAGCCTGCATATACCGGGCCAGGCCACCAGGCCCACGCATTGCCGTAGGGGAACCAGCGCCCGTAGTGATACGGCGCCCATCCCCAAGGCTCGTAGCCAACCCACGTCCAGCCGTAGTAGGGCTGATAAGTCCAGTTGCCGTTGCGATACGGGACCCAGCCATCGGGCTCGTTGGGAACCCAAACATCGCCGTAGTCGGGGACGTTCTGCCAATTACCATAGGCGTCCAGATCCTGCGCTCCGGTGTACTTGCGGTTGGTGTGATGCCAGGAGTTCGCGTTGCGGATCAGGTGATCGCGGTCGCTGTTCCAGCGATCCCAATCGTCGCGATCCGGAGCCGAGGAGATCTTGTACTGAGCGGACTCGGCGTCGCCGCGCACCGTGGCCATTTCTCCGGCCTGGACTTCGGTGCTGCCCTGCGGCGTGGCAATCTGCGCCTCCCCTTCGCGCACGATCACGACCGTATCTCCATCAGGCCGCACTTCCACGCGGAACACGCCATCATGATGCGCGGGATGGATGGCAACGTTCGGGGTGTCGATCTCGGGCTCGGATTCGCTGTCTTTCGATACGGCGAAGTTCGCGATGCCCTCGCCCAACTGAATTTGAATATTTCTTTTCGTCAGGTTCGCGATGTTGGCCTTGGACTTCGGACCCAGGCGAAGAATGTTGGCGAAGTCGAGCTGCAATTCCGTGCGCGCATTGTCGCCGGTCGAAACCTTATCGCCGGTCATCACTGGCTGATTCAATGTGGCCGCGGACCAGTCGCCGGAGTCACCACGCTGCGTGGACACGTCGCCGTGAATCAGGCTGATGCGGGCCACGCCTTGGTCCGTCTGCGCCGGGGCTTCGCCCGTCGGTCCACCGGGCTGAGCCTCGGTGGGCTGGGCGTCGGAGGGCTGCGCATCCATCGGTTCGCCGTCCGGCTGGGCGGTAGGCCCAGCCTGACCGATCTCCATCGGAGCACTAGGCTGATCCGAGGGCGCGGGACCTTCGTCGGTCGTTTGCGCCAGAGCGTTAATCGACAATGCACCCGAAAGCCCTAAAGTTAAGACTGCCAAACTTGCTATAAATCTGTTTTTCATAGACCACCTCTTCAAACCGGCAGTTACTGTGATCAACCCGCACGCATTAATGTATCTGCCAGAAGGAGAGGCAACTTCCATGCCAAAGAGCGTGGAAGGGGGGTCCTACAACTCGTTTGTTTTCAGTGAAGGAGAAGGCGAATTCGACGGGCGAAACTGCTAAATCGGATGGGCTTGGCCGACCTCAGCCAAGGGTGGTGGTTTTCGGCCACTGAGTCCTAATCCCGTTCCGATCCGTCACTACTCGCCGAACAACGGAATCTGTGGATATCTATTCAAAAAATAGTCCGAGGAGCCCTCTCAAGAACCCAGCCTCAGCCAGTTCCATTTTGGGAAAAACGTCGGGCTTGGGGGGGCCCCCCCCTCTCCTTACCTCTCTGAATGGCCTGACTGGCGCGGGTTTCGCAAAAAAGGGCGTGCAAAATCTTGATGGTAAAGAACTTAGAGGTCAAAATCTTGACAACAAAGGACTTACGGCCTTTGCTACGGTCGCTGCGTGCACCGCATCCGCTTTGACGATGATCTGCCTATCGAATCTTGAAGGCAAGGTTACATGTGACACGGCGAGCGGGAACTTTGTGAAAAAGCCCTGAATGCTACCCGGAGTTTTCCTTTTCAAAACGCTCAGAAGATGCGCAAAGGCGATGCAGGTCTCGACATCCTAATCTTCCTCGATGAGCAGCTTTCCCAGGCGGTCGAAGCGACTTTCCCAGAGTGAACGACGATCGGCGATCCAGCGCTCGGCCAGGGTGAGGCCTTTCGATTCGATCCGGCAGGTCCGGACCCGCCCAATCTTTTCGGTGTGCACGAGGCCGCTTTTTTCGAGGACCTGCAAGTGCTGAACAACGGCGGCCAGAGTGATGTCTAGAGGCTTGGCCAGCCGGGACACAGAAACCGGGCCTTCACTCAGTTTCTCAACAATCGCCCTCCGGGTGGGGTCGCCCAGAGCGTGGAAGACGCGGTCGACGTGGACTCTTTGGGTTAGCATTGGGCCGTGCCTTTCAATGGATCACTGGTATGGTGTTCCGCATTTTCATCGACAAGTTTTAGCGTACTCTCCGAGCCGTTGGCGGACGCCGGAGGGAAAGGCAGCACACAAGCTTGAACCGTAGAGGTCGCGAAGGGAGCGCGAAGGACGCAAAGCCCCCGCACGGCTTCCACTTATTTTGCCGCGAATTTGAGGAACACCCCATTAGCGCGCTAGTTCCTTCGCGAGATGTTCCAGCAGCTTGCGCCAACCCTCTTCGCGCAATTGAGGACCATCGGCGCCTTCGAAGAAGGCTGCCTGTTCGGTGAAAACGAGATCGGTTCCTGGTTCGGTTGGCAACAATTCCACTGTCGCTTGGGACGAAGAGATGCAGCGATCGCCGAGCGTCATGGTATAGGCAATTACAACGCGACGGTCGGGCACAATGTCGCGGTAAACAGTATCGTTCGTGCAGGTAAGACCTTTCGAGCGAAAGGTCGAACGCTCACGGCCTCCGACGCGAAAATCCATTTCGAATTCTTCGGCCTTGAAATCTTCATCCCCGGCAAACCAGCGGCGTTTCTTGGCGGGATCGGAGAAAGCGGCGAACACACGTTGTGGGGTAGTCGGATAGCTGCGTTCAATCACGAAGGTGCTGTGAGTAACGGATCGCTCGTTCATGATCGTCTCCTTACAAAATTGGCTCTTACCGTTTAGCTAACAGTCAACGCCGAAAAGCTAAGAGCCATGGAACGAAGATTGACAACCGGCTGTTGGCGTCTTCAGGCTGCCGGCTCGTAGCAAAGGTAAACATTTCCATTGCCGAAGGTCCGCGTCTTGGTCGGCCTCAGCGACAGTTTTTCTTTGACGCCGTCGAACATTGTCCGCCCCCTGCCGAGAACTATGGGGTTCACCACGACCCGGTATTCATCGATGAGGCCTTGCGAAGCCAGTTGCGAGACAATGCTGCCGCTCCCCAAAATCGCCATGCCGGGACCGGGTTCGTTCTTGAGCTTTCGCACTTCCGCCGCCAGGTCGCCGTTGAGTAGTTTCGTATTGTTCCACGACGCCTTGTCCAGCGTCCTCGAAAATACTACCTTGGGCAGATTATTCATGCGTTCCGCGACCACCGGATCATGCTCCATCGCCAGCGGTGTGGGCCAGTAGCTTGTCATAAGCTGATAGGTGATCCTGCCGAACAAGAGCGTGCCTCCGCTGCCTGAGTTCTCTGCAACAAATGCGTTCCACTCCGGATCCAGGTTGCCGCCCTTGGCCCAACGCATACTGCCGTCCGCGTCTACGAAATAACCATCCAGCGAGACATGGTTGAAAACGACTAATTTGCGCATGTTTGTTCTCCTTTTTCTGATTTCTGCCGATTGGAAGCGGCGGTTCGTTTGTTTAGTACACACTTAAGTATTGCGTCGAGCAGGATAATTGTCAAGCATATACTTAAGTGTTATTTAGATTGGTCGCGAGGAGACCGAGCAACTTTTGTATGGGATGCAGAATCGCCGCATATTTGAATAAAAAGTCGGTAAACTTTTCTTTCGCTCCTACGGGGCTTGCTCATATTTCGCGAGCCCACCCACGCCTTGCGGCGTGGGCTGTATTCTTTCGCCGCTTCGCGGCTGGGGGCGCATCGGGCGAAAGGCCAGCACTCCGATCATACTTAGTCCATCACGCTGACAGCAGATCATTTCCGTGCGGCCGCGCGGGCCAGTTCTCGCCACGTAATCAGTTGAATTTTCTGTTGAGCCAGAACCTGGCGGAACTGATCACTGGTGAAGAAATCGTAGTCGCGCTGCCGCCAAGCCGCGCCCCATGTGGAGCGTTCCCTCGTGGCGGCGCGCAGTTCTTCGTCGTCGTAACCGGGATGGATGACGAACTCCGTCACTCCGGGTTTCAGGTTTTTGAGTGCGGTCAGGTAGAACTCTGCCCATTTTTCTGGCGGGACTTCCGGTTCAATCGTAACCGTGTGGTCCAGCACGATATCGTTGGGACCGAGGCTGGCCGGCAGATATGGGTGATCGGGAAACCAATCGCGGGTAACAAAAACTGGCAACTTGTACAGGTGGGCCACGCGCAGCATCACGTCGAAAAGTTCCTTGCCGCTCATGATCAGACGATACTGATGCGAATCGAGATGCGTGGGACGCACGCCCATCGCCAGTGCGCGTTCGATCTGGGCACGCAGTTCGACCTCGACTTCCTTTGCGTTGATGGGCTCGTGCTGTTCCCAATCATGATGGAAATATCCGTTTTCATCCACCAGGCTCGGTATTTTGTCGGCGGGCGCGACGGGGCCCCAGCGGTAGTAAACTCGTTCGCTGGTCAACGTGAGGTGCAGTCCAAAGTCTGCGTCGGGGTGGGAGTTGGCGTAGTCGGCGATTTCCGGGAACCACGGGCAGGGCACCATCAGACTTGCCGAATTGATCGACCCGCTCTCGAGAGCTTTCATGGCGGCGGCGTTCACGGCGTGGGTTTCGCCGAGGTCGTCGGCGTGGACAATGATGAGCTTGGTGCCGGAAGGGTAGCCCAAGCGGTCCGCAAGAGTCTGCGCGCAGACCGCAAGCGTGGACAAAAGCAGGCCTACCAGCAACGCGCGCAGCATGAAAGGAGAGAGCATGGCAGACTAGTAAACCACATCGGCAGGCACCAATGCCGAAGGTAATGTCTCAGTTTGCCAGTTCCGACGGACAGAAGCTGTCGAGCTTCGCTCGACGGACAGCCGAGGGCGGCTGTCCCCACAAGGGTGTTTCCGTTATTCGGCTTTCTCAGGTTCGTCGGTGATGCCGATTTTCGAGAGGCGGTAGCGCAGAGCGTTACGAGAGAGGCCCAGCAGGCGCGCGGCCTGGCTCTTGTTGCCATTGGCGCGGCGCAGGGCCTCCTGAACCATCTCATCTTCCCATTGCTCCAGAGTCATGCCCTCAGGAAGAAATCCGCCGGGGCCATTTGCCGCCTTCGACGGGCGCACGTCCAGATGGATGTCGGATGGGTCGAGCACGCTTCCTTTCGCCAAGGCGCAGGCGCGCTCGACAATGTTCTGCAACTCGCGGACATTTCCAGGCCAGTGATAATTCACGAGAATCTGCATCGCCTCGGGCGTGATGCTCTCCACGGGCTTGCCGGATTCTCCGGTGAAGCGTGAGATGAAGAGGTTGACGAGATCAGGGATGTCTTCTCTCCGCTCGCGCAAGGGCGCAATGTCGATGGGGACGACATTCAAGCGGTAGTAGAGATCTTCGCGGAACGTGCCTTGCTCGAGCGCTTCGCGCAGATCCTTGTTGGTCGCTGCGATCAGGCGCACGTCGACCCTGACCGTACGCGTTCCGCCGAGGCGTTCGAACTCGCGCTCCTGCAGCACCCGCAACAATTTCACCTGGGTTACCGGGGGCACGTCGCCGATCTCGTCGAGGAAGAGCGTTCCTTTGTCAGCAAGTTCGAACTTGCCGGGTTTACTGGCGACCGCGCCGGTGAAGGCTCCTTTTTCGAAGCCGAACAATTCGCTTTCCAGGAGATTCTCAGGGATGGCAGTGCTGTTGATCTTGACGAACGGACCTGAGGCCCGGCGCGATTTTTCGTGGATGGCGCGCGCGATCAAGTCCTTGCCGACACCGCTCTCCCCGCCCAGGAGCACGGTGGAATTTGTGGGGGCGACGCGCTCCACGGTGGCCAGCACCTCTTGCATCTTGGGGCTGCGGGCCACCACGTTGGGATGCGAATAGCGCTTGCCGAGGGCCTCGCGCAGCGAGCGGTTCTCTTCCCGCAGACTGCGGACGTCCAGTTCTTTATGGATGACCATCCGCATCTCGGTCAGCGAAAACGGTTTCAAGACGTAGTCGCTGGCCCCGGCCTTCATGGCCTCGACTGCGGTTTCGACACTGCCGAAGGCAGTCATTACGACGACGGGCAGAGCCGCGTTCTGGCGCTTGATGGTTTGCAGAAACTCCAGGCCGTTCATGCCGGGAAGTTTCAGGTCGGTCAAAATCAGATCGATGGGATTTTCGCGCAGCAGCTTGAGGCCGGTCTCGGCGTCTTCTGCGGAGAAGGTGGTGAATCCGTCGTCGCCGAGATTCAACTCGAGCAGGCGACGCATCTTCGCCTCGTCCTCGACAATCAGAATTGCCGGCATGGGCGCGCCTTCCTCGACTCCCTGCTTCTCACGAGATCACCAGATGAGCAGTCTCTCCGACAGCGGTCTTGTCGCTGGCGGCGGGCAAAAATATCACGAAATGGGCGCCGGGGCCTGATGTGCCCGAGCCTCGATCGCCGTCGCCGGCGGGATTGCCTGAGCCGTCAATGCGGATCGTACCGTGATGTCCGTCAATAATTTTCGAGACGATGGACAGGCCCAGGCCGACGCCGCTTTTCTTGGTGGTCACGAACGGGTTAAAGATTTGTTCCCGCAACTCCAGCGGAATGCCTGGTCCGCTATCGTCGATGCGCACTTCGACGCCGTCAATGCCGGCGCCGTCCCGGCCACTTGCCAAATATCTATTCACATGGACGCGCAGCATGCCGCCGCTGGCGCCCATGGCATCATAGGCGTTCTGCACGATATTAACGAAGGCCTGCTCGCATAGGCTCTCATCCATGGGCACGAGCGGCAGACGAGGCTCATACTCTTTCTCTACCCGAACTGGCGCACCTTTCCACAACTGGGCGACGTCATGCAAGGCACGATCGAGGACGGTGGTGATGTCTTGCGGTGTCAGATCTGCGTGCAAGGGGCGTGCGAAATCCAGGAAGCGCGTGACCAGCGCGCTCAGGCGGTTGGTTTCGGTCGAAATGTATCCCGACAGTTCCGTAGCCAGGGGATTCGACTGCCCCAGCTTCTGGGTGAGCATCTCCGCCGAGCCTTTGATCACTCCCAACGGATTGCGGATCTCGTGGGCGAGTCCCGCGGAAAGCTGACCCAGCGCGGCCAGGCGTTCGGAACGGCGCGCCTCGGCCTGCGCCTCCTCCAGACGGCGGTTGGTTTCGGCAAGGGTTTCGGCGAGCTCCTGATAACGCTGAGTCGTGCGCCGGTTCTCGACGACAGACCGGTTTACCAGCATGGCCGCAAGGAAGAAGAAGAGAATGCGGATCGCCAGCAGTTCGTAATTCTCTGCCGTGATTTCGAATTCCTGCCCCGCGGGATAGAGATAGGAACAGTAGGCGGCCGATGCCAGCGACGTCCACAGCAACGTGGCCCAGGGGCTAAAATACTCCGCCGCCGTGACCACGGGCAGGTAGTAGATGGGATAGTAGTAGCTGTTGATGGCGATTTCGTTGGTGTGATCGATCAGCGCCGTGGCTAGAGCAATTTTGAGCAGAACAAGATAGGCTGGGCCGCGGCTGGGCAGGCGGGCAATCAGCCAGCCCTCACTCAGTTGGAGGACGCCGAAGGCAAGCAGGATGAGCTGCTTGTGGTACTCCTGAACGGGTGGCAGGACGGCTAATCCGGCGAGCAACACCAGCCACAGGACATCCATCCAGTTAATCGCGGGACGCTTGGCTTCGGTCATTTGGCTTGGGTCATCGCTTTGCGTTCAGCCACAAAAGACTACGCCGGGAGAGGTTGCGATTCTCCCGGCGTTGCCGTTATTGGTTGTGTGGTTCGCAAGCGCATCTCATGCGAACCTATCACATCGCAAGAAGGCCGTGGGCGTCAACGGCCTTTCGGCTTGTCCTGCTTAGCCGGTTTCTCCTGTTTTTGCTCCGAGGGCCGCGACGGCTCCCGCTGCGGCGGCGGGGGAGCGGGCCGCTGCTGGTGCCATTGATTGAATTTCTGCTCTTGCTGCTGCTCTTGTTGCGGGGTCCGCTCCTGCACCGCCGGCGCGGGCCGAACCAGAGGATGCGTCGGCTGCGGAGCCGGCCTCACTTGCTCTCCTTGGGGTTGGCGGTAGTCGCCGCTTGCAGGTTGAGGGTTGTGATTTTCCTGCGGCTGCATATTCCGGTTCTCCGGCTGGGGAGTTCCCTGCTGTTCGTAGGTCCGCGGTTGCGTCTGCGGCATTTGCCTGACTTGGTTGTTGCTGCTGTTGGGCTGAGTGAACGGTCGGAAGCCATCCTGAGTCGGCTGCGGCCGGCTGCTCTGGTTCATTTGGGCGGGCTGCGTGGGGCCGACAGGATGAACCAAGGCCTGCTGATTCAAATGTCCACCCGCCTGCGCCTGGCGCTGCTCCATCGAGTGCGGCGGAGGAGGAGGCGTCCTGACGGCAACCACCGGGCGGCAGATAATCGCCGCTGGCGGTCTCATGGATACGGGCCGTCCAGCACCAATCACGCTGGTGCGGATTGGTTCCGCGTGCGCGAGGTGGCTCACCGGAGCAGCTGCGATTTCCTTTGCATCTACCCGCATTATGTTTTGAGAGACCGGGCGCGCGTTGATAAACGCTTCGTGCGACACGACCGTCACGCCATTATTTACGTGCTGATTGACGTAGGAGATGTTGTTAACGGTAGTGCTCCGGTTGACGATCACCGTGTTGTAAACGTTCGTGACCTTGGTGACGGTCACGGTCGTATTCGTGATGTTCACGTTGTTCACGTACCTGCGGCTCTCATGGTAGCCAGGAAGATAGACTTCTCCCGGAGCGAGCGGGAACCATCCCACGCCAACGCCGGCGGAGAAGTGGAAGCCCGGACCGCCGCCCACGAATGCGACCAGCGCCGGTGCCCAGACTGGGCGGACTACGACCGGTCCTGGCACCCAGAACCAACCATTGCCTACAAATGCCCAGCGTCCGTAGTGGAAGGGAGCGAAACCCCAGGGCTCATCCTCAACCCATGTCCAGCCCCACGGGCCCACATAGACCCAGTGACCGAAGCGATAGGGAGCCCATCCCACGACGACGGAGCGCGGCCGCCAGCAGGGACCGTAGCCGGCCACATAACTCCAGTCGCCGTATTCGTCGAGATCTTCATAGCCGGTCATCTCGCGCGAGACGTAGTTCGCGGAATCGGCGTGATCTTCGTGATCGTCGCGATCGAAGGCCCAGGTATCGAAATCATCGCGGTCGGGAATCTGGGAGAGTTCGTAATCCAGGTGATCACTTCCGGTGAAGGTCGCGGACTGTTTGGCAACCACCGTATAAGTAAACCCGCCGCCCGTGACTCGGCCGCGACCGTGCCAGACAGTGGTGATGGACTGACTTCCATCCTCACTCACGTCGACGCGGTATTCGCCGGGCTGCAACAGGCTGAAGGCGATGTTGGGTGTATCGATCTCGTAGTTGTCGTCGTCATCGACGTGACGCACTCGAACGATGAGCGATCCCTCGGCCAGGCGAATCTGCGTTGTGCGGTCGTCGAGAGTGAGGAACGTGATTCCGGTCTTCGAGCCCAAGCGGATCGCGGCCGAACCGATGTGAACTTCGGCGCGGGAATCTTCGTCGGCCCAGAGGTCATCGCCGGTGACCATGGGGCGGTTGGGCACGGCTGAGACCCAGTCGTCTTCGCCTGCCGGTCGAAACGAGATTGCGCCTTGGGCAAAGTTCAGCCGCGCGACGCGACCCGGGGGATCCTGATCTTGATCCGGATTCCCACCTTGATCTTGATTCTGACCTTGCTCATCATCCTGCGCTTTTGCCTTAGTAGAGGCTTGCAGCACGAATGCAAAGCTCGCCAGTAGCAACATCCAGGTCCACAACGTGCGTGTGTTCATAGGTTCGCCCCGACGGAACGAAATCCGTATGTCGTTGATCTTACCGACATCCCTGTAAACACAATAGAGACGGTTAAGTTTCCCAGGGTACGGAAGTGCTTGACGATAGCGGACTTGGAAGGACGAAAACGATGTCGCGGAACGAAACCATGCCTCGAAGATGTGTCATCCTAATGAAGCGAAGGACCAATGCACTCAGCGCCAGTTGCATGGATCCTTCGCGGCAAAGGACGCCGCTCAGTATGACAAAGCGTCGACATACCAATCGGGCAGTTTTTCCGGTCAGTTTTTCAGCTTGGGACGCTGGCAGGCATCGACGATCTTTTTAGGATCGATAGCGTCTTTGTCCACCTGCTCTTCCATGATCTTTCCATCTTTTCCGATCAGGAAGTTCACGCGACGCGGCGCCTGATATTCGTTTTTGTAGATGCCGTATTCGTGGGTTACTTTTCCGCCCCAATCGCTGAGAAGGGGGAAGGTCACTCCAATTTGGTCGGCGAAGGCTTTGTTGGCGAAGGCACTATCCATGCTCACACCCAGAACCTGGGTGTCGGCTGCTTCCAGCGCTTTCAAGTTCTGCTGGAAGTTTTTCATCTGCTGCGTTCAACCACCGGTAAAGGCGAAGATATAGAACGCCAGGACGACGTTCTTCTTGCCGCGGTAGTCGCTTAACTTCACGTCTTTGAGGTCGTTGCCATCAAAGTGTTTCAGCGTGAAATCCGGCGCCATGTCACCCACCTTGGGCATGCCCGAATCCTCCTTCTTGGTCTGCGCGAACGTTGGGGCGGCGGCCGTCATCGCGAGGAGCAACCCCACGGCCAAAACCCCTAGGCGTTTTCTATTCATTTGAACTCCTCCCACAGGAGTGATGAACCCAGCATACCCCGCCTTGGGCATGCGGTAAACCGGGAAGTACCTAAATGGTGTGACGGTACGCATTGCCCAAACCACCTGCAAGACAGTAGAGTTCTGTTCGGAGCCGGTTGCTTAGATGCAAGGCATGGACTCAACCTCGGGGACCCGAAAGACGCAATGAGCATCGCCACTCTGAACGACATTTTCTTCGCCGCGGTCGAACGCAATCTTGATCGCATGATGATGTACCGCGAGGCCGGGAAGTGGCTGCCCGTGACGTCCCGCGAATTTGGGCAAGGAGTCGCCAGGACCGCGCGCGCGCTGCATGCCTGGGGCGTTCGCGCGGGAGATCGTATGGCCATCCTCAGTGAAAATCGTCCCGAGTGGCCCATGGCCGATATGGCCAGCCTGTTGCTCGGGGCCGTTACGGTCCCGCTCTACACCACGCTCACGGCGGAACAGACCGCATTCGTCCTGAATGATTCTGGTTGCCGGGCCATTTTTCTGTCGTCCGACCAGCAACTGCACAAGATCCTGTCGGTCATGCCCCAGACGCAGATCGAAAAAATCGTGATCATGGATGCGTTGGAGTTCAACGGGGATCTCGCTCCGTTCGCCGACAAATGCGTAACCATGAACCAGATTACGTCGCAGGGCCCGGAGGATCTCGGCGCCGAGATCGAAGGGCGCGCGCGCGCGATTCGCCCGAACGACCTGGCAACGATTGTCTACACCTCCGGAACGACCGGCACTTCCAAAGGGGCCATGCTGACCCACGGCAACATCGCGTCGAACATTCAGTGCTCGCTGGCCGGGTTCGACATGCGGCCGGGCTTAATCAGCATCTCGTTTCTGCCGCTCTGCCACATCACCGCGCGGCACGTGGATTTTGCCATGCTGTATTACGGCGTGACGCTGGCTTATTGCCCCTTCTTGGACCGGCTGCCCGCGAGCCTGTTAGAGGTGCAGCCTTCCATTTTTGTTGCGGTACCGCGGGTGTACGAAAAAATCTATGCGCAGGCGGAGCAGAAAGCCAAGGGTCTGCCCAAGCGCGCCATTTTCGATTGGGCTCTTTCCGTGGGACGGAGCCGTAAGCCGGAGATTCTTGCGGGAAAAACTCCCACCTCGCGTAGTTGGAAGCTGGCAAACAAGCTCGTGTTTTCGAAGATTCGGGCCGGCATGGGCGGGCGCGTCGAGACCTTCATCTCCGGCGGCGCACCGCTCGGACGCGAACTTGCCGAGTGGTACGCCGATGCCGGCATTCGCATTCACGAAGGCTACGGGCTCACGGAAACGTCGCCGGTGATCGCGGTCAACACCCCGGTCAATCACCGCATCGGGACTGTGGGCAAGATTCTGCCCAATCTGGAGGTTCGCATCGCCGAAGACGGCGAAATTCTGGTGCGCGGACCGTCGGTGTTTAAAGGCTACTGGAACCGGCCGGAAGAGACGAAGGCGGCCCTGGTCGATGGCTGGTTCAAGACCGGGGACATCGGCAACATCGACGCGGATGGATATCTTTCGGTGACGGATCGCAAGAAGGATCTCATCAAGACTTCCGGCGGAAAGTTTATTGCGCCACAGCCGATCGAGAATTCGCTCAAACTCAATCCTTTGGTGGGCATTGCCGCCATCCTCGGCGACCGGCGCAAGTTCCCTGCGGTTATTGTGTCTCCCAACTTTGTTCAGCTGGAAGATTGGGCGCGGGAGAACAATGTTTCGTTTGCTTCGCGGGCGGAACTGGTGACTCATCCGAAAGTGCAATCGCTGTACGAGGGAATCATCGAGGGCATCAACGGGAATCTGGCACGCTTCGAAAAGCTGAAGCGGGTGCTGCTGGTGGCGGATGAGTTCACGGCTGACAACGGTGCTTTGACGCCGACGATGAAGCTGCGACGACGGGTGATCGAAGAGCGCTATCGGCGGGAGATCAATGAATTGTATGCGCAGGCGGAAACCACGGTGGCGCCGTAGCTGCCTCAGGTGACAGCTAAGCATTCACGTGGAGGACACTGGGTTCCCGGTCGCCAACGACTAGCCAACGAACCGAGTCGATCTGGGTTGCGAGTTCTAAGGCGATATTACATCAGCAATCTTCAGATGGGTTTATCAGGCATTCCGCCGACGAGAAGGTGCCTGCAGAAAAAGGAAGCATATAACACTCAGAGGCATGCCAAGTCAGTAGGGAGCCGTGATCGGGCCCGGTGAATCGCTGGTCTGATCCATGGAGTCGATCACGCCGCGCCGTCATCTATTTTCGTTATCCTTTTATCGTTGACAGGCTTTCCCGTCGGCAGTAGCATCCGCCCATTGGGGTGCATTCCCGTTTCATCCGGCCATCAGTCCAGTTCAATCCAAGGTGCTAACGTCCGACGAGTCTAGTTACTCGCACGTTGCCCCAAGCAGACCCGCCGGCCCAACACTGCACGCACACGTGCAAAGGGGGCCTTCATGTCACACACAATTTTCGTCAAGATCCAACCGAAACGGTCATGCATCGGCCTGATCGTTCTGCTCGGGGCGTTCCTCGCCGCCAGTCCACTGTCGGTGACAGCGGCCCCTCTGGTAGACCCGGTGTTGCAGTGGAACGCAATCATGAACGACACCGTCATCGCCGGTGGTAGCAGTCCGTTAGTCACATCGCGGGTGGTTGCGTTGGTATCGGTGTCCGTCTTCGATGCCGTGAATGGCATCAAGCCACGTTACAAGCCGCTCCATGTCAGGCCGGACGCACCGCGATACGCGTCGCAACGCGCAGCAGCGATTCAGGCCGCGTATGCGATGCTGATCAACCTCTATCCAGCGCAGATCGGCTCGCTCACCGCGCAACGCGACGCCTCGATTGCGGCGATCGCTTCAGAGGAAAGTGCGAGAGCGATCCACGCGGGGACCGCCTGGGGGCAAGCGGTGGCGGACAGCATTTGGGCGTGGCGGCTGACCGACGGGTTCACGCCGGCGCCGCCGCCGTTCCTTGGCGTCCTCGGCATCGTCGGATCGCCCGCTGCCGTGGGCGTCTGGCGGCCGACTCCGTTGGCAAATCTGTCCGGCGCCGGCCCGCAATTCGCCTCCATGACGCCGTGGGTGCTGCGGCGGCCATCGCAGTTCCGCTTGCCGCCACCTCTGGCTCTAACCAGCGCCGAATACGCTGCCGACTACAACGAAGTAAAGAGCATGGGGGCCTCCTCGGGATCACCACGCTCGGCGGACCAGTCGGAGCTGGCATTGTTCTGGGCCGGTAATACCCCGCTCTATTGGAATCGGATCGCTTCGCAGATTGCGACGGAGCGGTCACAGAAGTTCTTAGAGAACGCGCACCTGTTCGCACTCCTAAACGTCGCGATGGCCGATGCTGGCATCGCCTGCTGGGACGGCAAGTATCGCTACGTCTTCTGGAGGCCAATCACCGCGATCCGGGGTGGGGATACCGATAACAACGCCGCTACCGACCCGGATCCGGCGTGGACGCCTTGGCTCGACTTCTTCCCGTCTGGCACTCCGGCCCATCCGGAATACCCCTCCGGCCATTCGACGCTGAGCGGCGCGGCGGCCTTCGTACTGGCAGCGGCGTTTGGCGACGAAACCTCGTTTACCGTTACTTCGGATGTGCGTCCGGGAACGCGGGCGTTCACGAGTTTCTCAGCTGCCGTGGAGGAAATCGCTGACGCGCGTGTCTTCGGTGGCATCCACTTCAGGACTTCATGCGTGCGCGGAAATATGCTTGGGCAAGCCGTGGCGGATTACGTTTCAACCCATGCGATGCGCTCCTTGGATCGCGATCGCGACTAAACCCGTCACGACCTGCATAAGGGTTCGGGGCTGCAGGACCGCCAACTGCGCCCCGCTTCAGAAGTGGTGTTCCAATCAAGCACAGGTCAGGGGGCGGTTCAAAATAGAGCAGTATAACAACCGGGCGCTTGGCCTCGCGATTCGCGACGCACTCAGAACCGGATTCTGGTCGAGCTGTGGGACACTCGGAAGCCATCCATGGTGAGGCGTGTACTCGCGCCTAGTGCTTTCATTACAATAGTCGCATGTCGGACTCACTGATTATTGCAGGGCGCTCCTTCCGCTCGCGCCTCATCGTGGGCACGGGAAAATATAAATCTTTTCAGGAAACGGCGCGGGCGCTTGAAGCCAGCGGCGCCGAGATGGTTACGGTCGCGGTGCGCCGCGTGAACCTGGATCGCAGCAAGGAATCGCTGCTCGACTACATTGATGCCAAGAAATATTTTCTGCTGCCCAACACGGCTGGGTGCTACACCGCCGACGAGGCCATCCGCGCGGCGCGCCTGGGGCGCGAAGTCGGGCTCTCCGATTGGGTCAAGCTTGAGGTGATTGGCGATCAGGCCACACTTTATCCGGACGTGCAGGCGACGCTGGAAGCCACGCGCGTGCTGGTGAAAGAAGGCTTCACCGTGCTTCCCTACACGTCCGACGACATTGTTTTTGCGAAACGTCTGATTGACGCGGGAGCGGCCACGATCATGCCGCTGGGCGCGCCGATTGGCAGCGGCATGGGAATTCAGAACCAGGCCCACATTCGCATTCTGCGCGAAATGATCACGGGCGTGCCATTGATTGTGGATGCGGGAGTGGGCACGGCCTCCGATGCCGCGATCGCAATGGAACTGGGGGCAGACGCGGTGCTCATGAATACAGGCATTGCCAACGCCCAGGATCCGGTTCTGATGGCCGAAGCTATGCACCACGCGGTGCTGGCGGGGCGCCAGGCTTATCTTTCGGGCCGCATGGCGAAGAAGTTGTATGCCACGGCGAGTTCGCCGCTGGAAGGCGTGGTCCGGTAGCGTGCTGGTGTGGCGCGGAACAAGTTACGTCGCTGCGATACGCAAACAAAGAGGGCGGCTCGGCGCCGCCCTCAAACTGCTTCAATCCGTAGACCGGATCACAACATCTTCGCGCTATCGACGTGGATCGAATCGCCCTTCACAGAGCCGGTCGCGGCGATGTGATGCCCTTCATGTCCCTTGAGCGCATCGGGATTGTCGACCATCAGGATCTTCTGATCCTTGTCGGTTACGATCACCATCTTCGCTCCCGCAGCCAGGCATTTCTTGGTGCAGGCCTCGGCTCCAGCATTGGCGCCCTTGACGCCGCACTTGTCGTCGGCAACCCACCCGTTGACGGTTGCGCTCTTGCCCATGTCATCGAAAGCCAATGCGGACAGAGCGAGCACGAAACATACTGCGAGACAGATCAGCAGAACTTTTCTCATGGCCGGTTTTTCTCCTTTTGAAATTCAGATTGCGGCCCCAAGCCGCAACAACCCACGGTACGTCGAAGATCGTGCCGTCCCGTCGCGGGAGCCAGCATATCTCCGCTCGATTGTGAAATGAAGCATCGGAAATATACCACAGGGGTACGAAGGGATTGTCAGGGCACTGTCAAATACATGCTCGGAAGTTGCACGACAGGAAAACTTCGCAGGCTATTTTTTCGCGGAGTGAGTCGTGGGGGGCGAGGGTTTCGCCGCAACTGGAGGGACGTACACATATTCTCCGGGCTTGGCATAGCCCAACTGCTCACGCGCCTCTTTTTCAATGGCCTTCTGATCGCTCTTCAGGCCCTGGATCTGCTGGGTATAGCGGTCGTTCTCCTGCTGCACTTGGACAATCTGTTTTCTCAGCGCTTCGTACTCAGCACGCTTCTGCTTGTAAACGACCATTCCATTCGCACCAAACATGACGTGGACGAACAGCGACGCGGCCAGCAGGGTGACGGCAATGGTCGCGATGCGGCGCCGCAGGGCGTAAATACGGATGGCCAGCGGCCGAACCCGCTCAATCCACGACACAGCCAGCGCTTCCGCCTGCGGCGCGCGATCAACCATGGCGCGCAGACCATCTTCGGCACGCGGAAATCTCGTGATTTTGGAAAAGTGCTTCACTCGAAAATCCAATGCTTCGCGGCCGTGCTCAGCTTCTCCAAACCATGCTCACTGCGCGCTTCCGTGTAGACGCGGACTACGGGCTCGGTTCCCGACAACCGGTAGCAGACCCAAGAGCCGTCGCTGAACAGCAGCTTCAATCCGTCGGTGCGGACGACCTGGCCGACCGGGTGCCCGCAGAACTCGCGCGGATCGGACCGCAACTTCTCAGTGAACTTCGCCTTGACCTCGGGCGTCAAGCGGAAGTTCTGGCGTTGTGGATAGTAGGAACCAACTTGGTTACACAGCGCCTTCAATTGTTCGCCCAGGGACTTGCCTCTGCGCGCGACCGCTTCACAGCAGAGAAGGCCGGCCAGGACGCCATCCTTTTCCGGCACGTGATGACGGATGGAAAGGCCTGCGCTTTCTTCGCCGCCAATGGCGATCTTGTCCTGCATGATCAGTTCGCCGATGTACTTGAAGCCCACCGGGGTCTCGTGCAACTCGACGCCGTGCGCCTGCGCCAGAGCGTTGATCAGATTGGTGGTGGCGACGGACTTGGCCACACCGTTCTTCCAGCCACGGCTTTCGACGAGGTAGTCAAACAGCAAAGCAATCACGTAGTTCGGCTGCAGAAAGGTTCCATCGGAGTCGACGATGCCGAAGCGGTCGGCGTCGCCATCGGTCGCAATGCCGATCTGGGCTCCGGTCTCGCGCATCTTTTTTCGCAGATCTTCCAGCAGATGATCGTCGGGTTCGGGGGCGTGTCCGCCGAACAGGACGTCGCGGTAGTCGTGGACCGTGGCTGCCTGCAGGCCGACGCTGCGCAGCAATTCGTCGGAATATCCGCGAGCCGCGCCCCACATCGGATCGAAGACAACCCGCAGTTTGGCCTTGCGAATGACATCGAGATCAACGATTTCTGCGAGTCGTTTCACGTAGGCGGGCTTGGGATCAAGCGTTCCGTGCTCCGCCGGGGCTACGGCGAGACCTTTGGCGGAGTGGGAGCCATCCCCCGCGATAATTTCGGCTTCGATTTTCTTCGTGACTTCGGGCAAGGCAGGACAGCCGTCGGAAGTGGAAAATTTTATTCCGTTGTATTCGGGTGGATTGTGCGAGGCAGTGAAATTAATGACGCCATCGGCTTTGTTCTGAATGACGGCGTGGGCAAAGGCGGGAGTGGGGGCGGGTTCGGCAACAACAAGCGGCACGATTCCCTGCGCGGCCAGGATTTCCGCTGCCATCGCGCAGAAGGTCTCGCCCAGAAACCGCGGATCGCGTCCCACGATGACGCGCGCGCCTTGCGCCTTCTGTGAAGCGACGTAGCGGGCGATCCCGCCTACCGCGCGCTGTACGTTGGCGAAGGTGAACTCTTCGGCCATGACCGCTCGCCAGCCCGATGTGCCAAACTTGATTTGCGTTAGCATGAAAGAATCCTCGCGAGCTCGAATCTTGCCGCGACCCTCGTGGCGCATTCCGGCGGCCGAGGGCCGACGTGTGATTTTATATGACTGACAAACGAATCGTCCTGTCCAACGCCGGGTCCGAAGACGAGGCCCGCATGATCGCACGCTATCTGGTCGAGCAGCGGCTCGCCGCCTGCGTGAATATCGTCCCACGAATTGAATCCATCTACCGCTGGCAGGGAAAGGTGGAGTCGAGCCGGGAATGGTTACTGATTATCAAGACGACCGTCGAGAGATTTCCCGAGGTGCGGGACGCCATTTGGGAGTTGCATTCCTACGAACTTCCGGAATGCGTTGCGGTCAACATCGAAGATGGCAGTCCCGAGTACCTGCAATGGCTGGCCGACTCGGTGCTGCGGATATCTGAGTGACTGCGGCGAACAGGTTCTATATTGCGTTGAGCGCGGCATCCAAGATCGTCGAGAATGTCGTCCACATCCTCGATCCCTACGGAAATTCGAACCAGGCCGTCAGTGATGCCGATGGCCTTGCGGCCCTTCGCACCCAGCGCGGCGTGCGTCATGGTCGCGGGATGCGAGATGAGCGTCTCGACGCCGCCGAGCGATTCGCCCAGCGAACACACGCGCACTTTTTTGAGCATCTTGTTGGCGTTCTTCAGCGAGCCGGTCTCAAACGTGATCATCGATCCGAAGCCGCTCATCTGCCGCCGGGCGAGGGCATGCTGCGGATGATCGGGCAAACCCGGATAGAACACGGCCTTCACTTTTTTGTGTTTGGAGAGAAAATCGGCCACGATGCGACCGCTGCGGTCGTGAATCTCCATGCGAGCCGCCAGCGTCTTCACGCCGCGCAGCACCAGCCAACATTCGAAAGGAGAAAGAATCGCTCCGGCCGCCTTCTGCAGGAACGCCAACTTGTCGGCATGCTCCTGTTTTGCGCAAATCACCACTCCACCCAGGCCGTCGCTGTGGCCGTTCAGGAACTTCGTGGTGGAGTGCACCACCATGTCCGCGCCCAGCGCGAGCGGCTGCTGGAAATACGGAGACATAAACGTGTTGTCCACTACCAGCGCAACCTTCTTCTGGCGGCAGATCTGGCTGATGGCCGCAAGGTCGCTCAGCCGCATCAGCGGATTCGTCGGCGTCTCCACGTAGACCATCCGCGTATTCTTGCGGATGGCGCGCTCCACGTTCTCCGCGTCGGAAGTGTCGACGTAAGAAAACTCCAGCCCAAATCCGGCCATCACCTGGTTGAACAGCCGCGGCGTTCCACCGTACAAATCGTTGCCGCAGACCACGTGGTCGCCGGATTTCAGCATGCTTACGATCGCATTGATTGCCGCCATGCCGCTGGCAAACACGCGGGCTGCCACACCGCCTTCGAGCGCGGCAAGATTCGTCTCCAGTCGTGTGCGTGTGGGATTCGACACGCGGGAATATTCATATCCCTTGTGCTCGCCGATTCCCTGCTGGACGTAGGTCGAGGTGGGATAGATAGGTACGGTGACGGCCCCGGTCAAAGGATCGGGCTCCTGCCCACAGTGAATGGCGCGCGTAGCAAAACCTGGCTCTTTATTCTTTTTCATGAGTATGAATCTGCGGGATCGCTGCCTTTAGAGGCCGCCCTCAAAAATCTTTTTGGACAAATACCGCTCGGCCGAATCTGGAATGATGGTCACGACGCGCTTGCCCGGACCTAATCTCTTGGCTACTTTCAGCGACGCGAAGACGGCGGCACCGCCGCTCGATCCCGCCAGCACGCCTTCCTGCGCCGCCAGCGTCTTGACCGTGTCGAATGCGTCGTCATCCATCACCATCATCACTTCATCGCAGACCGAGCGGTCAAAAGTTTGGGGGACGAAGCTGGTGCCGATCCCTTCCACTTTGTGCGGCCCGGGCTGCCCGCCGCCTAGGGTCGAACCTTGCGTTTCGACCGCAAACGCCAGCACTCCGGATGACTTCTCCTTCAGGTAGCGCGCGACTCCAGAGAATGTTCCTGAAGTTCCGCACCCGACGACAACGGCATCGATTTTTCCGTCCATCTGTTCGAAGATTTCGTGAGCCGTGGTCTCGTAGTGGTAGTCAGGATTGGCGGGATTCTCGAACTGTCCGGCCATGAATGCGGCGGGATCGCTGGCGACGAGTTTCTTCGCCTGCCGGATGGCTCCCTGCATGCCCTCGGCGTCGGGAGTGCGGACCACCTCGGCGCCAAGAGCCCGCATGATGATGACTTTTTCCTGAGAAAAATTCTCCGGCACAAACAATCGCACCTTGTAGCCGCGGTTCACGCCGATCAGGGCGAGGCCGATCCCGGTGTTTCCCGCGGTTGCCTCGACAATGGTGCCGCCGGGCGCAAGTTTCCCTTCCTGCTCCGCGCGCCGGATGATGCCAATGGCCGCCCGGTCCTTCACGCTGCCGCCCGGATTCAGGTATTCGAGCTTGGCGAACACGTCCGCCGACCCGGCCGGGACCAGGCGCTTCAATTGCAACATGGGAGTTTCGCCGACCAGTTGGGTGATGTCGTCGGCAACGCGCAGGCGGGACATTTCAGAAGTTTTCGAAGGCACCTTACAGGGTACGAGGGAGTGTGCAGGATCGTCAATTAGCGAGCAGCCCAAGGCGGGGGTGCAGATTCAAACACACTGGCGTTTTTTGCTTTGCGTCCTTGGCAACAGTCTTTGCGAACTTTGCGGTAAGAGAGAATTTAACCGCGAAGAACGCAAGGAAGTACCGCCGAGTTCGCAAAGAACACACTTTGCGACCTTGTTCCCGAATGCGCCACCATCGGGGCCTAGCCAAGGTCAGTTCGCCTCAGGCTATAATTACCCCCCACCGAGACGAGAAAGGAATCGAATGCGACGCTTCGCCGCAGTGCTGTTGATCTTCAACCTGATTCTTCCATCCCTGGCTTTGGGCGCGGATGAGACTGCACTGGTAGGCTACTCACCCCGTTCCAGCCAGGCCGAGCGCGAGTGGGAAGCAAAGTTTCGAGCGCTCCCCGATCCGGCCAATCTCCGGGAATACATGCGGCGGCTTAGCGCGCGGCCGCATCACGTCGGCTCGCCTTACGACAAAGATAATGCCGAATGGATTCTCGCCCGCTTTAAAGAATGGGGATTCGACGCTCACATCGAAACTTTCGACGTGCTGTTTCCTACGCCGAAGGTACGTGTCCTGGAAATGGTCGAACCCACAAGATTCACCGCCAAGCTGGAGGAGCCGGCGCTGGCGGTCGATCCAACATCGAATCAGAAGTCGGAGCAACTTCCTACCTACAACGCGTATTCGATCGACGGCGACGTGACGGCGCCGCTGGTCTTCGTCAACTACGGACTGCCCGAGGACTACGAGAAACTCGACCGGCTGGGCATCTCGGTGAAGGGCGCGATCGTGATCGCGAAGTACTACCACTCCTGGCGCGGGGTGAAGCCGAAAGTGGCGGCCGAGCACGGCGCGGTCGGCTGCCTGATCTACTCGGAGCCACACGATGATGGTTACACGCGCGATGACGTATTTCCGCAGGGGCCTATGCGCAATCCGGATGGAGTGCAGCGGGGGAGTGTGATGGACTTTGCCTCGTCGAGTCCCGGAGACCCGCTCACCCCCGGCATTGGCGCCACGCCTGGTGCCAAGCGGCTGCCGTTGAAGGAAGCCAAGAGCCTCACGAAGATTCCGGTGCTGCCGATTTCCTACGGCGACGCGCAGCCCTTGCTGGCCGCGCTCAAAGGGCCCATGGCGCCGGACGAGTGGCGTGGGAGTCTGCCGATCCCATACCACGTGGGACCGGGACCGGCGAGAGTCCACTTGAAAGTTCAATTCAACTGGGACACGAAGCCGGTGAACGACGTCATCGCGAAGATTCCCGGAAGCGTCGCGCCCGACGAGTGGATCATCCGCGGCAATCACCATGACGCATGGGTGAACGGGGCGGAGGATCCGGTCTCCGGGCAAGCTCCGCTGCTGGAAGAAGCCCGCGCGATGGGGCTACTGCTCAAGCAGGGCTGGAAACCGCGGCGGACCATCATCTACACCGCATGGGACGGGGAAGAGCCCATGCTGCTGGGATCGACGGAGTGGGTCGAGGCGCATGCCGACGAGTTGCGTCAGCACGCCGCCGTCTATATCAATACCGACGGCAACGATCGCGGCCTGTTCTCTATGGGCGGCTCGCATAGCCTCGAACAGTTCATCAACGGAGTGGCCCGCGACATCGAAGACCCGGAAACCAAGCTCACCGTGTGGCAGCGCCGGCAGTTGAGCGACATCGCGGCGGCCAAAACTCCGGATGAACGCAAAGAACTGCGGCAGCGTGCCTGATTTGCGAATTGAGGCTCTGGGCTCAGGGACGGACTTCACTGGCTTTCTCGATCACTTGGGCATCGCGTCTTTAAACCTGGGCTACGGAGGCGAGGACGAACAGGGCATCTATCACTCGATTTACGATGACTTTTACTGGTACATGCATTTTTCAGATTTCGATTTCGTGTATGGCCGGGCACTATCGCAGACGGTCGGAACATCGGTGATGCGGCTGGCCGACGCCGAAGTCCTGCCCTTTGATTTCGTGGATTTTGCCGACACGATTCAGAAATACACCAAGGATCTGGAAAAGCTGCTGGCGGATAAGCAGGAAGAAATTCGCGAGCGCAACCAGGAATTGGACGACGGTGTCTTTAAAGCCACGCTCGACCCCAGGCGTCCTACGGTGGCGCCCCCTCGGGAGGAAGTTCCTCCACACCTGAATTTCGCCCCGATGCAGAACGCGGCGGAAGCGCTGGCTCGCAGCGCGGAGCACTACCGCCAGGCCTTGTCGCACAAGCAGGCAGCTCTGGGCGAGAGCCAGATGGAGTCGCTGCGTGCCTTGAACCAGCAACTCATGGAGAGCGAACGAAAACTGACCAATGAAGACGGACTCCCGCGGCGTCCGTGGTACAAGCATCTGCTGTATGCTCCCGGCGTTTATAGCGGATACGAGGTTAAGACCGTTCCCAGCGTACGCGAGGGCATTGAACAGAAGAGGTATGCCGAGGCGGAGCAGGAGATTGTGCGGGTGGCGAAAGCGTTGGAAGAAGAATCGTCTCTGATCGAATCCGCGGCGCAATTGCTGGCGGGGAGCGCACACTAGGAGCGGATGAAGTCCTACTTGCTTGCGGCCCGCCGCTGCCGGCTGCGCACCGGCATAGTATCCGCTCTTGGTGCGCACCATCATCTTGCCGTGTCCCTTGGCCTTGGCCTCGACGCGAATCTGGCGAAAGCCGCCGTTCCCCCGGGGATTGGTCGGCTTGTAGCCGATGGTGTACTGATTCCGGATGTCGCGCGCAACCGTCCGGCTGATTTCGTCCACTTCATCCAGCGTCTTGGGGAAGAATGCGATCCCGCCCGTGCGCTGTGCAATGATCTCCAGCGCACGCTTGGCGCGCTTGGGATGTTCTTCGTCCCCCAGAATTCCGATGGCATACACCGACGGGCCGTTCTCTTCCTGCAACTGCTTCACGGCCTGCTCCAGAGTCTCGTTGCTGGCGTTATCCTCGCCGTCGGTCACCACGAACAAAACTTTTTTCTCGAGGCGCGCATTCCGCTTCAGATGCTCGGCCGAGGCGACGACGGCATCGTAGAGGGCAGTGCCTCCGCGGGCGTCAATTTTTTCCAGCGCTTCCTTCAGCTTGAGCAGGTCGTTGGTGAAATCCTGGTCGAGATAATATTCGTCGTTGAAGTTCACGACGAAGACTTCGTCCTTGGGATTGCTGGACGCGCACCAGGTTGAGCGCGGCCTGGTTCACCTTGTTCCGCTTCTCCCGCATCGATCCCGAGTTGTCGATGATGATGCCCATCGACACCGGAATGTCTTCGTGATGGAACGAGATGATGTTCTGCGGCTTCCCGTCTTCAAAGACAGTGAAGGCGCTCCGGTCGAGTGTGGTGACAATGTGCTGCTTGTCGTCGATCACCGAGGCGTGCAGCAGGACTTCGTCCACGTCTTTGCGGAAGACGAAAACTCCCTGGTCATTGAGTTTCTTGTCTTGATCGTCTTTCTTGTCTTGCGCAGGCGGTGAGGCTGCAGGCGCCGAGGGGCGGAGCGGCGGAAGGGTGGCGTGGCAGGTTTCGTGTCGTTCTGAGGGGCAGCAGACTGCGACCAGGCCGGCATCGCCATCCGCACACCGGCCCAAATCACGAACGTGAAGAGAAGAACCCTCGCGGCCCTATTCCGCAGGCGCGTAATATCCCGTCCTGGCATACACCCGTAGAGGCGGCAATCCTTTCGGTGGCAGCAGCTTCACTTTTATCTTACGCCATTTGCCGTCGCGCACGACTTTGTTCGGACGGTATCCCAGGACATATTGATTGCGCAACTCAACGCCGATCTTGGTCGCGACATCCCCCAGGTCGTTGGGATTGTCGATGGTAAACGCCCGTCCGCCGGTCAGTTCCGTGATGTCGCTGAGCAGTTGCGGGCCCAGGCGTTCCTCCGTCGCGGACGCATAGCGGTCATAGATGCCGATGGCGTAGATCATCACGTCGGCTTCTTTCACCAACGACTTGATCTCACCCTCCGTGTAGCGGCTGTGATTGTCGCCTCCGTCGGAAATGATCAGCAGGGCTTTCTTGGGATACTTGGCTTGCCGCATCTTGCTGATGCCCATGTAAATGGCGTCGAGCAGCGCCGTGCGATGCCGGGGCACGGCGAACACCAGTTTGTTCTGGATCTCGTCGACGGAATTGGTGAAATCGCTGACCGCCTCCGGTTCGTCGGAGAAGGTGATCATGAAAAACTCATCCTGCGGATTCGCCGTTTTGAAGAACTCCACCACCGCGTCTTTAGCGCGGTCCATCTTGCTGGCCATGCTTCCACTGGAATCGAAGATCACGCCCAGCGACACCGGAGCGTCCTCGCTGGAGAAGGTTCGGATCTCCTGCGACGCATTGCCTTCGAAGAGCTGGAAGTTGACCCTGTCCAGACCGGTCACAAGGCGGTTCATGGGGTCGGTAATCGTAACCGGGACCAACACCAGATCAACGTCGACTTTCAGCGGATGCACACGCGTGCTCAGGGCGGATGTGGAAGCGAGCAGATCGGGCTTGGGAGGGGCCGGCGGCTTATCCACTTCCCGCGGCAAAACGTGCACATCATTCACGTCGGTTTGTCCGAACGCGGGAACGCTGAGACACGCGAGTACAAAGAGACTGAGAGAAAGCCAGAGCCGCATCGCGTTCGCGGCTGAAGGATTTTTGCGCAGTTGGGGTTTAGTCGGGTCCCAGGGGAGAACCGGACAGCCACATCGAACGACGGCCATCGGGTGAGATGACCAGCGCCCATCATCCAGGCGGGCCATAGATACCTCAATGAGGCGGATGTTAGCACAGCTTCCGCCTCGCGGCGACAAGGTTTTTGTCAAAATTCAGAGACAAATGGCAGAACCACAATTTGGTTGTTTTTTGTGGGCGAGGGGTTGCCTTAACAGTTTGCCGCCGTTCTCGGTCGCGTTCCCGGTGTCTGCCGCTATCTTGTTACAATCAACAGTTTCCCATGGCTGACATCCATCCCTTTCGCGCTCTCCGCTATGACTTGCAGCGAGTTTCGGCTTCGCAGGTCGTGACCCAACCCTACGACAAGGTTACTCCTGGAATGCAGGAGCGCTACTACGCTGCCAGCCCCTACAACCTGGTGCGCATCATTCTGGGCCGCCACGAGTCTGAGGACACCGCCAGCAACAATGTCTATACCCGGGCCGCCGCCTATGCCCGGAAGTGGCGAGCTGAGGGAATCCTGCGACAAGATGCGTCACCCTCCGTTTACTCCTATTCCCAGACATTTACTGCCCCCTCGGGAGTCAGCTTTGAGCGCCGGGGATTCATTGCCCTCGGGCGTGTGGAAGATTATTCCGCCAAGGTCGTCTTCCGGCACGAGCAAACTTTATCCAAGCCGAAGGCCGACCGGCTCGACCTGCTTCGGGCCACCCGCGCTCACTACGAGCAGCTGTTTCTGCTGTATGAAGACTCCGGGGAGATCGATTCCCTGCTCACGCCCGGACCAAACGCCACCCCCGCCATCGACGTGGACGACGAATACGGAGTCGCGCACCGGGTCTGGCAGATTTCTGATCCCGTCGTAATTGCGTCCGTTCAGGATAAGATGCGCGACAAGAAGCTGGTCATCGCCGACGGCCATCACCGCTACGAAACTGCGCTCAACTTTCGCAATGAATGTCGCGCCGCAGCGGGCTCGGGTTCGAATGCCCAGGCCCCCTACGAATTTGTCATGATGACCTTTGTCAACATGAACGACCCGGGGCTGCTGGTGCTGCCTACACATCGCGTGGTGCATTCGCTGGACTCGTTCTCGGTGGATGAGTTTCAGAAATCCAGCCGCCGCTTCTTTGAGGTGGAGGAGATCGACCCGGCACTGGACGCTGCCCGCGCCACTGCCCTCCTACGCGAGCGAGGCCGCGCCGGAACAGCTCTGTTAGCCGTCACCGCCAACCGCGCCTTTGTGTTGCACTCTCCGAAAGCTGCCGGGGCGCAATTTTTGGCCGGACTCGCGGAGCGCCAGCGGGCGCTGGATGTCGTCCAACTCCACAAATGCCTGCTGGAAGGCGCACTCAAACTTTCGGAAGAATCGATTCGCAACCAGCAGAACCTCTCTTACCTCCGCGACGCTTCCGAGGCGCTGGATCAGGTGCGCAAAGGTGCGGCCAATATCGCGTTTCTGATGAATCCATGCCCGGTGGCGCAGGTACGCGACGTAGCTTTTGCCGGCGAAGTAATGCCCCAGAAGTCCACCGATTTCTACCCCAAGCTGCTCAGTGGATTGACCGTCTATGCTCTGGACTAGCCGCTTCCGTATGACAGCGTGCGCGCTGATCTTTGTTTGTATCTGTGTCTGTCTCTGTACGATCGTTGTCACGGGAGCCCAACCCGGGAAGCATCTTTCGGTTTACTCGGTGGCGGCCAACTATTCACTCCCGTTGGTGCAGCGGGAAGGGCGGGACTATGTAGGCCTGCTTGAAGTGCTGGAGCCATTGGGCAAGGTGAGCGCCAGATCAGATAGCCGGGGTTGGCGTCTGCGCTACAACAATGTGGAAGGCGATTTCCAGGTTGGCAAGACTCGCGCCCGAGTACAGGGGCGCGACACCGATCTCGGCGGGAAGTTCTTTGTTGAAAATAATCGCGGACTCGTGCCCGTCACTTCGCTCACTTCCCTGCTGCCGCGCTTCCTCGGCGGCCCGGCCACTCTGCACGAGGAATCCGGACGCCTCTTCATCGGCAGTGTGGCGACCCACTTCACCGCATCGCTTTCAGCCGACAATCCTCCGCGGCTTGTCTTCCATTTCACTGCCCCGGTGAACCCGAGTGTAGCCACCGAACCGGGAGCGCTGCGAATGACCTTCTCGCGCGAACCGCTAGTCGCACCGGCCTCGCCGACGCTTACGTTTGGCAGCAAGGCCATCTCCTCGGCCATTTACAGCGAAGGCAACGGGGCAGCGGTGGTCACGGTGAATGCCACCATCCCGGTAATGGCCAGCTTCAGCAGCGACGGGCGCACGGTTACGATCACTCCCACGTCCTCATCCGTGGCCGCGGCCGCCCAGAGTGCAACTCCGTCCGCGCCAGGAACGCCGGCGGCCCCGGCGCAACCAACTCCCGTAGCATCCAATGCGGCGCCCGCGACAGTCCCGGTTGCGCGCCGCTATTTTGCAGTTGTCGATGCCAGCCACGGCGGGGACGATCACGGAGAAACTCTCAGCAACACGCTTCTCGAGAAAGATGTCACGGTCGCGTTAGCCCGGAGCCTGCGCCAGGAACTCGAGAGCCGCGGCATTCCGACTTTGGTGCTGCGCGACTCCGACGCAAACCTCTCCGTCGACCAGCGCGCCATCTTCGCCAATGCGGATCACGCGGCCATCTATATCGCCATGCACGCGGCCTCGAGTGGTCACGGCGTTCGCGTCTATACCGCGCTGCTTCCTTTCGGGGGCGATGATCGCGGGGCTTTTCGATCCTGGACCACCGCTCAGCACGCTTCGTTGCCGCTGAGCCAAAGCGCCGCGAACGCAGTTGCTGCCGAAATGCAGAGGCGCCAGATTCCGGTACGCACGTTGACCGCTCCGCTTCGCCCTCTGAATAACGTCATCGGAGCCGCCATAGCAGTCGAAGTCGCGCCGCAAGGATCCGATTCCTCCCAACTCACGGCGCCCGACTACCAGCAACTCGTCACCAGCGCGGTGGCGACCGCGATTGCCGCCACTCGCGACCAGCTCGGAGGCACGCCATGATCCCTCGGCATTTCGTGATCGCGATGGCGGTGCTGCTGGTCGTGGTGCTGGGCCTGAGCTTGTACGCGTGGCACATGCGGAAAATCGCTGTCTCTACACCGGTCGCCTCCACCGATACCCGCCCGCTGGCTCCTCCGGTGGCCGGGCCAACGGAGCGAGTCACCCTGTTTGTCGCGCACGATGACGGTGGCACCCTGCGCGCCGAGTCTGCTCAGATTCCGCTGCCCTCCGGACGACAACAACGCGCCGAAGAACTGCTGAGCGCGCTGCTCTCGCTGTATCTCGACAAGTCCTCTCCCCACGCTCTGGGCTCGGGGGCCGACATCCGCAGCGTCTTTCTGGTCGATCCGGGGGTGGCAGTCATCGACCTGAACTCCGCCTTTGCCGATACGCACCGCTCCGGCGTCCTGGTGGAGGAACTGACTGTGGCATCGCTGATCCACACCATCTCCGCCAATACACCGGGTATTCTGAAAGTGAAGATTCTCGTGGACGGCAAAGAGCGCGACACGCTGGCCGGGCACGCCGATCTCTCCTCGTTCTACGACGTGACTGCGGTGAATCAACTCGCCAACCAACTGCAGTCCGCACCGTAGAGACGAACTTGTCCAGACATTGAGTCACAAATCGACTTTGTGGGATCGCGGTCACAGCAACTATTTCCAGCACCGGGGAGAAGATGTGAGTGCAAGACCGCGATTGTCCCGCGCGTGCAACGATCGCCGAGGAGGATCTTCATGTCTCATGGCGTCTGTCCCTGGTGGTTGGGACATTTCCTGATCTCTCCGCTGCGGCGCTGGTGGCAAAATCCCGCCGAGATTCTCTGAGTTGAGGTCCGATTCCCCCAATCATTTACAATCCCCGATCATGTTCTATCGCTCGGATAATCGTTCTCCCGACCAGCTTCGCCCCGTAGTGCTTACGCCGGATTTCATTTCCACCGCTGAAGGTTCCGTTCTGATTGAAGTGGGCAATACTCGCGTAATCTGCACCGCCTCGATCGAAGAGACCGTCCCCCAGTTCATGCGCAACACGGGCAAGGGATGGATCTCCAGCGAATACAGCATGCTTCCCCGCTCGACCCTGACCCGCACGCCGCGCGAAGTCTCCAAAGGCCGGCCAAGCGGACGCACCCACGAAATCCAGCGCCTGATCGGCCGCTCGCTGCGAGCGGTGACCGATCTTACGCGGCTGGGCGAACGCACCATCTGGATCGACTGTGACGTTATCCAGGCCGACGGCGGCACGCGTACCGCATCGATCACCGGCGCATTCGTGGCGCTTGGCCTGGCTCTGGAAAAGTTGGTGGACGCGGGGACGCTGACTTCGGTTCCGCTCAAAGATTTTGTCGCTGCCGTGAGCGTGGGAATTGTGGACGGAGAAATCCTGCTCGATCTCTGCTACGAAGAAGACTCGCGCGCCGACGTCGATATGAACTTCGTCATGACCGCCGGGCACAAGCTGGTGGAGGTCCAAGCGACCGCGGAGCACCAGGTCTTCGACGACCCGCAACTGGCGAAAATGATCGCCTACGCGCGCCAGGGTGTGCAGTCTCTCATTGCCAAGCAGCAGGCCGTGCTGCAAGCGCTGACGCTGAGGCAATAGCCATTGTCGGAGTAAGCCACGATTTCACAAAATGGCTCAGCCGCGTCCGAAATCGCGCCCCACGAGACCGATATCAAAGTAACTTGCCACCTTCGACCCTTTGTAACCCGACTTATCGTGATTCCTAAATTGGGACAATTTCCCAAGGAGAAAAACCTCTTCCTACTTTAGTTCCCCCGCCTCCGCTCTGGTCCTTTACACTCTGCCGCGCCATCGCTACCGTGAGTGGAGCAACCCAAGATTCCCATATGGCATTGATTCGCATCAGCGACCGCCGTCGCGAACCGCGCAGCGATGCGGACCTCGCGTTGATGGTTTGGGGCGTGGACACCCGGGGCGATCGCTTCCTGCAGGAAGCCCGCGCCCGCGACATCAGCCTGAGTGGAGCGCTGCTGTCGGGACTCGATGCCGAACTCCGCTCCGGCGATGTAATTGGAATTCTCTACGCCGGCAAGAAGGCGCGATACCGCGTGGTGTGGGTTCGCCAAAGTGGAACCGATCATAAGGTGCAGGCGGCGGTTCACCGCATCGCACCCGATGAATGCCCTTGGAAGGATTTGCTGGACGAAGAGCAGGCAGGCGATCCACCCTCGGTCAGCCCTGCGGCCCCATAAGCAACAGTCGGAGGGCTAACAGGCTGCGCAAATGCGCGCCCTTCAGCGGCGAAAGCCGATACTGATTGTGCGGCCTTCCGGCCTGACTGAAGTCGGCCCTTCTCAAAGCTCGCCTGCGAAGTCCGAGGAGATGCCCTGCACAGGCACCGACCTTACTGGCAACTGGGAGCCGGCAACTGCCTCTAAGCGATCCAAACCGTCTTCGCGTTCACGAACTCGCGGATGCCGTGGGCTCCGAGTTCCCGTCCGTGGCCGGACTGCTTGACGCCACCGAAAGGAATGCGCGGATCGGAGGCGACCATCTTGTTAATGAATACCATCCCAGCTTCGAGTTCGTTGATGAAGCGCTCACGCTCCTTGTCATCGTTGGTCCAGGCGCTCGCTCCCAGGCCAAAGCGCACGTCATTGGCTATGCGAATCGCCTCATCCTGATCCTTCACGCGGAAGATCGAGGCCACGGGGCCGAAGAATTCCTCGCCGTACGCAGGAGACTCTTTCGGAATGTTGGTCAAGACCGTGGGTGCATAATAATTTCCCTGGCGCTTCAAGGGATGGCCCCCGGTCAGAAGTTTCGCTCCTGCCTTCACCGTTTTCTGCACATCGGCATCGAGAGACGTCACGGCATCGGCCGTGGCCAGCGGGCCAAGCTCGGTCTTCTCGTCAAAGGGATCGCCTACTCGCAGGCTCTCCATGCGCGCGACAAACTTGCGCTCAAACTCCGCCGCAACGGGCTCGGCTACGATGAAGCGCTTGGCGGCAATGCAAGACTGACCGTTATTCAGAATGCGCGCCTCCACCGCCGTCTTGACTGCCACGTCCAGATCCGCACTGGGCATGACAATGAACGGATCGCTGCCACCTAACTCGAGAACAACTTTCTTGATCCGCTTCGCCGCTCCGATGCCTACCTGAATTCCGGCCTGCTCGCTGCCAGTGAGCGTCGCCGCCACCACGCGTGGATCGTTCAGCAGTGCGTCTACCTGCTGCGAACCGATCAGGAGCGTTTGGAAGACGCCTTCGGGGAAGCCTGCCTCCAGGAAAATGCTCTCGATGGCCAGCGCGCACTGCGGGACGTTCGAGGCATGCTTCAGCAGTCCAACATTGCCCGCCATCAGCGCCGGCGCCGCAAAACGGATGACCTGCCAGAACGGAAAATTCCACGGCATGACCGCAAGAACTGGACCGATGGGAAGATAGCGGATGAAGCTCTTCTTCGCTCCCGTCTCGACCACTTCGTCGGCCAGAAACCGCTCGGTGTTCTCGGCATAATAGCGGCAGGCGGTGGTACACTTAACCGCTTCGGCCACGGCGGCCTTGTAGGGCTTGCCCATCTCAAGCGTCATCAGGCGCGCGAACTTGTCCTTGTCGCGCTCCAGGATCTCGGCCGCCTTCAACATGCGCTGGGCGCGCACGGCGAACGGCGTCTTGCGCTCCGCCTTGAACGCGCTCACCGAAAGCTGCAGCTTCTTCTCGATCTCGGCTTCCGAGAGCGGCTGGAATGTTCTGACTACGTCCCCCGTAGCGGGATTAATCGTCGCAATTGCCATGATGATGCTGTCCTTCCGTGGTACTCCTCGTCCAACTATTCGGGCGTCGAAACGAAACGGCTCCTCTATCGTCTGCCGGTGGAACCTAGCAACGAAAAGCACTAGTGGTCATACCACTATACCACTCTTCGGGAGCGCCTTCGGAGAGGATAAGGTATGCTGCCGCAGATTGCTCATGCCCTGCGTGATGAGAGGAAGCAGGCAATCCATTGAAGAGATTCGCCATCGGTTTCCTGACTGGCGCGATTGTCTTGACGCTTTGTGTCTTCGGATACTTGAGACTCGGTCTGGCCGATGTCCGTGCGGATGACCCCGCTCCTGCGTGGGCAACGCGGTGGATGTTCTCGGCGGTTCACGCCTCGATTCGGCGCACGGTCCCTGCCGAATTGAGAAATCCACTTCCTAGCGGCGATGAAACTCTGATCGCCGGAGGGAAACTCTATCTGAACGATTGCGTTGGCTGTCACGGCGCGCCGGGCAAACCGGCGAGCGAGTTCGGCGCCACCTTTTATCCTCCCGCACCCCAATTGGCTCGCGATGGGACCCGATATTCGGAAGTAGAGATCTTTTGGGTTGCGAAGCACGGCATCCGTAGAACGGGAATGTCCGCCCAGGGTTCTTCCTATTCGGATCAGGAGCTTTGGTTGCTGGCTGGCTTCATCAGCCACATCACAAGCCTCCCGCCGCGAGTCCGGGCCGGCATTGAGGAAGAAACCGGGCACTAGAATGAAAACTTTCCTACTTGGCTTCGTCGCTGCTTTCGTGGTTCTCCCGCTAGGCGCTCTCGGCTATTTCAGGCTGGGGTTGGCAGAGGTGCGGAGCGACGCGAAGCCTCCGGCCTGGGAGGGCCAACTGATGCAGTCCGCGGTGCACGCCTCCGTGCGTAGAGGTGCAGGGGAAGCTCAAGCTTCGACTTCCGGAAATGTTGAAGAAGCCATGGTCGAAGGAGGCAAGCTGTATTGGGATGGTTGTGCAGGATGTCACGGCAAGCCCGGGAAACCTGGGGAGGATCGCAGTCACTATCCCCGCGTGCCTCAATTGGCGCAGGTCGGCACGCAGTACTCAGAACCGGAGATGTATTGGATCATCAAACACGGCATCCGCATGACGGCCATGTCAGCCTACGGCCCTTTTTATTCCGACAAACAAATGTGGGCTCTCGCCAGTTTCCTCCGACGAATCAACAATCTGCCTCCAGGCGTGCTGGAACGCATTGACTCAAAGAAGGCTCCCGGCGGTTCCTAGGGCGCGCTCTTGGAACTATCGCTGGTGCGGGTGGGTTGAAGGATGTCCGCGGGCGCTGTGTTTCCCGGACTGCGCCCACAAATCCTGAAATTCGGCATACGCGCCGAGACCAATGAGGAAGACCGCTCCCGCAGCGCAGAACATCATCAGTGCGACTAACATGCGTCACCTTCAAACCTGTCGTGATGGCAGGTGACCTTACCGCTGTCAGGCTACTCCGCGACTGACTTGGATTCAGTGACGGCAGTCACCTGTTCGCAGGTCTCTGCCGGGAATCGAGTTTCCCGTTCGCCGAGCCGCCAAGTCCGTCGCCGATTTCCCTCCTCCTTGGTTTACAATTGATGGTTCCACGCACTCATCTTCATTCAGCAGTTCTGGAGGACACCTATGAAGCTCACACCGGGCAAACTTGCCGGTCTCAGAAAAGTTTCCAACGAACGCGGCATCATCGCCGCCGCTGCCATGGACCAGCGCGGCTCCCTACAAAAATCGTTGGCCAAGGAAAAGGGCGGCGAAGTGACCGACGCCATGATGGAAGAATTCAAGACGCTGGTCAGCGAAGTTCTCACTCCGCACGCCACCGCGATCCTGCTCGATCCCGAGTGGGGATTGCCGGCCTCGAAGCGTCGCGCTAAAAACGCAGGCTTGCTGCTTGCCTATGAGAAGACCGGGTACGACAAGACCGGCCCTGGCCGCCTGCCTGACCTGCTCGACGTGTGGTCCGCACGCCGCCTGAAAGAAGCCGGCGCCGACTGCGTCAAGATTCTGCTGTACTACACGCCCGACGATCCCAAGCACGTCAACGAGATCAAACATGCCTGGGTGGAGCGCATCGGTGACGAATGCCGCGCCAATGACATCCCGTACTTCCTGGAGTTTGTCGGCTACGAAGAGGGCGCGGACGAAAAAGGTCTCGACTACGCCAAGAAAAAACCGCACATCGTCACCGAGAGCATGCGCGAGTTCAGCAAAGACCGCTACGGGGTCGACGTGCTCAAGGTGGAAGTGCCGGTGAATATGAAGTTTGTCGAAGGCACAAAGTCATTCGGCGGCCAGAAGGCGTACACCAAGAAGGAAGCCATTGACCTGTTCCACAAAGCCGCCAACGTCGCGACCAAGCCGTTCATTTACCTGTCGGCTGGCGTCAGCAACGCGGAGTTCAGCGAGACGCTGGAACTCGCCGGAGAATCCGGTGTGAAGTTCAATGGCGTCCTCTGCGGCCGCGCCACGTGGAAAGAAGGCATCCCGGTCTACGCCAAGCAAGGCGCAGCCGCCTTCCGCAAGTGGCTCGAAACCGAAGGCGTGAAGAACATCCACAACGTCAACGACAAGCTCAAAGCCGCGACGAGTTGGCATTCGATCTACGGCGTAGAGTTGGTTCACGCGTAACGAGTTTATGAAATGGCAAGTGTGGCGCGGGCCCTCGCCCGCGCTTTTTTATTGTCCTTCTCCGCGCCTCCCAGTATGCTTTGCGACCTTCGCGGCTTTCTTCGCGCCCTTAGCGGTTAAGATGTTTTCTTTACTTCGAGTCGGCCCGCAGGGAGAAACCAAACCATGTCCACGGTCCTCATTACCGGCGCCTCCGGCGGCATCGGATACGAACTGGCCAAACTCTTCGCCCGCGATCATCACAACCTGGTGCTGGTCGCGCGCAGCGCTGATAAGCTTGCGCGGGCCGCGACCGAACTGCAAGTTCACGGCGTCACGGTGAAGACCGTCGCACTCGACCTCGCCTCGCCACTGGCGCCGAAGTTCCTCTTCGACCAACTCGAGGGCATTGCCGTCGACGTCCTCATCAACAACGCCGGATACGGCGCGTTCGGCAAATTCGCCGAGATGCCCGAGCAAGAAATCCTCGGCCAGATTCATCTCAACGTCACCGCACTCACGGAACTCACCCGTCTCTTCCTGCCTCCCATGTTGCAACGTCGCAGCGGCTGGATCATGAATGTCGCTTCCACCGCCGCCTTCCAGCCCGGACCGCTGATGGCCGTCTACTACGCCACCAAGGCTTACGTGCTCTCTTTCTCCGAAGCGATCGCCAATGAAGTGCGCACCTCCGGCGTCACCGTGACTTGTTTCTGTCCGGGAGCAACGCACACCGGCTTCGCCAAGCGCGCGGGCACGGAGAATTCTCGTCTGTTCAAACAGGTCGGTGCAATGCCGGCAGAGAAGGTCGCCCTTGACGGCTATCGCGCTTTGATGGAGGGCCGCGGCGTTGCCATCTCGGGCGCCCACAATTGGGTAGTGGCACAGTCCGTGCGCTTCGCCCCGCGCAGGATGGTCACAGCGGTATCGCGCTGGATTGCCGAAAAAGTGGAATAGGCATTTCGCTTTCTGGCCGATCTGCCTGTTGCGTTTTTCATCAAACCCCGCGTTTGGCGCGGCTTTACAATTCCCTACCCTCTTTTGCAAAGCTTTACTAACAAAACGGATACCATTCCCGAGGGACCACGAGTCCAATCAATTGAGTGCGGGTTCTATCTTCTTAGATCCGCACGAATCGAAAGCGCCACAAAAGAGCTTTCGACCGGAGGTGCACTATGATGTACCACCGCCCTCGAACCGTTTCGTCCATCTCTGCATTTCTAACTCTGGCCGTTACAAAGTCGAAGCAAGGTGTCGCTGTCGCTGCAACGCTGCTCGTAACACTCACCTGCCTTGCGCAGGATCAATCGCAAACCGGCCAACAACCAGATCCACAACCCAGCCAGGCGCAGGCGGCCCCAAGCGCCACGGTAACCATCCCCGCCGGAACCAGGGTCGCTCTTGTGCTCACGTATCCAATCCAGAGCCGGTCCGTCCATCGCGGAGACGACATCTATGCCCAGATCACCTCTCCGGTCAACTCCGGCAACGAAGTGGCCATTCCGCCCGGCACGTTTGTTCAAGGCAAAGTTGACAAGCTCGAACAGAACGGGGGACGTGGGGAACTGCACCTTCAATCCATGTCGATAACTTTCCCCAACGGCTACGTCGCTCCCATCTCCGGGCCTGTCACCATGGAGAGCTCCGAAGGCTACGCCCTGAAAGACCCGGGCAAAGGCCGCGCCATAGCGGGATTCGCCCTTCCGGCGGCGGGCGCCGGTCTCGGCGCATTCATCGGCCACTCCGTCGCCAGTTCGCAAAACAGCACCATCACCAGCACGCTTCCGCCTGGCTGTACGGGACCGCCGCCGGGATGTCTTTCGTCCAGCCTAAGTGTGCCCCCCAACAAGGGACAAAGCACAGTCATCGGCGCTGCGGTCGGCGGAGCCATCGGTGTGGTCGCGTCGATCCTGATGCTTACCAGTTCTCACCACTTCTTCCTGGGCGTCGGCGCACCCGTGGAGATGGTGCTGCAGCAGCCCGTGTCTTTGCAGCAAGACCAGGTCGCCGACGCGGTCCAGCAATCCGAGCAACACCCGGTCCCGGAGCAGCCCATCGCGCAGCGCCCTGTGCTCCCGCCACCTCCGCCACCGAACACCGATCACGGCACGTGCTATACGCCCGACACACCGGGTACACCACCCACGGTAATCCCAGGCATGCCCGGTCCTGATGGCATGCCGGGAGCCCCGACAATCATCCCGGGCACTCCGCCGACTCCAGGCACGCCGTACCCCTGTCCGTAGTGCAACGGAATTGAGAGACGGGAATTCGCCTTGTTAGGGAACACAGGATTTACGAGGTTGGAAGGCGAGTTCCCATTCTCTTGTTAGACTCTTGGCCGGAGGACGGAAAGCGAGTCCATGCCCACACTCATCCCACAGCCCACTCGAATTCAAGCCGCCGGCAACAAACCCAAACTCATTGACGAATACATCGGACGCGTCAATTCCAAGACCTCCGCCGCCAGCGTCGCCCATATGCGCAGTCCGCAAGGATGGCTTGAGCCCGGACAGACTCCTGAGTTTGACGAGTTCACCATCGTGCTGAAGGGAATGCTGCGGGTTCAGCACAAGGACGGGTCGCTGGATGTCGCCGCCGGACAAGCCGTCGTTACCCACGCCGGGGAGTGGGTGCGCTACTCCACGCCGCAGGAAGGCGGGGCGGAATACATTGCGGTATGCCTGCCGGCGTTTTCGATGGAAACTGTGCACAGGGATGCGTGAGCCTCGCGCCCCCGGGCTGCCTCTGGCTAACCGTAACTTGCCCTATACACATAATTGTGAGATGTTTACACATGGGAGGCGACCTATGCGGACCAATATCGACATTGATGACCGCTTGATGCGCCAGGCCATGCGGCACAGCGGTACCCGAACCAAGAAGGCAACCGTGGAAGCGGGCTTGCGATTACTGGTCGAGACGCACGCCCAGACCGCAATCCGGCGACTCAAAGGCAAAGTTCATTGGGAAGGCGATCTCGACGAGTCCCGCCGCGGCCGCATCCAAGAATAGAAAACGTATGGTAATCGTCGACACTACGGTGTGGATTGACTATCTCGCAGGCGTCGTAAACGCAGAATCGGCGTGGCTGGATCGCGCTCTTCACCGCGAACGGTTAGGATTGACGGACTTGATCCTCTCCGAAGTGTTGCAGGGCGTTCGTGACGACGACGCTTTTACGCGCGTGCGTGACGATTTAATGAGATTCAGGATATTCGCCGCCGGAGGTCCCGATCTGGCGATCGCCGCGGCCCAGAACTATCGCAGCTTGCGCCAGCGCGGCTTCACGATCCGCAAAACGATCGACTGCTGGATCGCTACTTTCTGTCTGCTCTACGGCCACAAGCTTCTGCACCGCGACCGCGACTACAATACGTTCGAAAAGGTACTGGGGCTGCAGGTTGTGCATCCCTAGATATTTCCCCGCACCGACGCCGATTCCTCTATAAAACGAACGGCTCCGCGCCTTTTGGCGGGCAAATAGCTGACGTTCGTGTTAGCTGCATAACAAAACTGAATCAGCTCAGCAGCCAATCGTTAGCGACACAAGCGTCGAAGCCTGCTCCTACTCCCACTCAATCGTCCCCGGCGGCTTCGACGTGATGTCGTAGACCACGCGGTTTACGCCTTTCACTTCATTCACGATTCGCGTGGAGATGGTCTTCAGCACTTCGTGGGGGAGCGGGACCCAGTCTGCGGTCATGCCGTCTTCGGAACTGACAGCGCGAATGGCACAGGTGTAGGCGTAGGTACGCATGTCGCCCATCACGCCCACCGACATCACCGGCAGCAGCACGGCGAATGACTGCCAGATCTTGTTGTAGAGGCCGGCTTCTTTGATCTCGGTGACCACGATGTCATCGCACTCGCACAGTACAGCCAAGCGCTCGGGGGTAACTTCTCCCAGCACGCGCACGGCGAGGCCCGGACCGGGAAAAGGCTGGCGCTGCAGGATTTCTTCGGGCATGCCGAGATCGCGGCCGATCTTGCGGACCTCGTCCTTGAACAGGTCTTTCAGAGGCTCGATCAGCTTGAGCTTCATCTTCTCGGGTAGGCCGCCAACGTTGTGGTGCGACTTGATGACCTGCGACGGCCCACGCACCGAGCGCGACTCGATCACGTCGGGGTAGAGCGTACCTTGCACCAGCCACTTGACCTTGCCTTCGCTCTTCTCGATGCGGCGGGCTTCTTTCTCGAACACTTTGATGAATTCGTTGCCAATGATCTTGCGTTTCTTCTCGGGATCATTCACGCCTTTGAGCTTTCCGAGAAAACGGTCGGTGGCGTCGACGGCATCGAGGTGAAGGCCGAGTTTATCGCGCAGCGTTTTCTGTACTTTCTCGAATTCGTTCTTGCGCAGCACGCCATTGTTCACGAAGATGCAAGTCAGGCGCGATTTGCCTTTTGCATCGCGCAGCGCGCGATCGACCAGCACCGCTGCGACGGACGAATCCACGCCACCGGAGAGCGCGCAGATGGCGCGTCCGCTGCCGACTTGCTGTTTCACTTGCTCGACGGTCGAATCGATGAAGCGCTGCGGAGTCCATGTGGGCTTCGCGCCGCAAATCTGGAAGATGAAATTCCTCAGCATCTGCGTGCCTTGCGGCGTGTGGTGGACCTCGGGATGGAACTGGACCGCGTACCATTTCTTCGCAGTGTTCTGAATCCCGGCCACCGCGTAATGAGTCTTGGCCATCAGTTCGAAACCTGGCGGGAGTTCGAGCGCTTCGTCGCCGTGCGACATCCAAACCGCAAGTTTCTTGGCCAGCCCCTGAAAGAGAATCGAATCCGACACTATATCGATTTCGGCGGGGCCGTACTCGCGCTTGTCGGCGGGGCGGACTTTGCCGCCGAGTGTGTGCACCATGAATTGCAATCCATAGCAGATGCCGAGCACGGGCAGGCCTAGTTCGAAGACGCGCGGGTCGGCCGGCGGAGCGTCCTTGTCGTAGACCGACCACGGCGCTCCCGAGAGCACGATGCCGACGGGCGCATAGCTTCTTACCTCATCGAGCTTAGCCGTGCAGGGGAGCACGACGGAAAAGACATTCTGTTCGCGGATGCGGCGCGCTATCAGTTGCGTATACTGCGCACCAAAGTCGAGGATAACGATGGACTGGCCGAGGGAGGACTGGATGTGCGGGGATTGGGTTTCCACGGATGAGTTTCTCAGATTCGAGCAGAAAGTGTAAAGACCTCAGCGTTGTCATTTGGAGAGACGTTGCTTGCAACGTCTCTCTCGCCATAGCTCGAGAATGCCGCCGGCACAGACGTAGCTGGTAAGTCCTAGGATGAAGCCGGAATGATGCCCGGCACATCGCTCAGAATAGGCTCATCGCGGTCGATGGTGGTCTGGACCGGCGGCGCCGGCTTGGGCAACGGCGCGGCGGGCAATGGCGCCAACAATGCCTGCGGCATTTCCGCGATGCAAACATATCCGGCGAGACGTGCCATGTACAACCAGTCGGCAAGCGCGAAATAGGCCAGAGTCACGAGAATCTCTGCCGCAACCACCAACCGCCACGGCACGATGCCGGCGAAGCCCAGCGGCACCGAGGCGACCGTGGAAGCCCCCACAAAGGCGACCAGATGCGCCAGAACCGGTCCAAGTGCTAACCGCGAAAACCGCGCCGGTGCGTTCGCGGCAGAAAGCAACGGAAACCGCGATCGCTGCCACCGCATCCTCGCCATCGCGCACGGCAAACATGCCTGCCAACGACAATAGCCAGTTCAGGCACCACCACACCCAGCAGATCAATGCCGCCACGGGCAGGAATAGAAAGAAGGCGAGCCCTGGCTGTGGATTGGCGTCAGGGGAGGCGAACCCAGCCAGGATTGCTGCGCCCATGAATCCGAAAACTCCAGCCAGCGCCACCGCGGCGCGCAGAAACTGGAGGCGCACCAACGCCACAAACGACGCACTCGTAGAGGCGTTGCTTGCAACGTCTCTCTCGCCATCAGATGGAAACCCGCGAGTTGCAAGGCCCTTGCCAGATGAGATCTCGGCAGCATCTTTCTCACCCTGAATCGAAGCTCCGCCCGTAGAGACGTTGCTAGCAACGTCTCTACGAAAATAATCCAAGAGGACGCGCACCGTAGCGATCCGGCCAACAGACGCGGCAACCATCCACAGCAGGCCTACCAGCAAGGCCGCCAGCAGCAAAGCCATGACCCCGCGGTTCAGACTTCCGCGCAGAATGTGAGCCATCGCTTCCGCCACCAAGTAAGGATGCCGCGTGCGCAGAAACAGCACTTCTCCATTGGTCACCGGCAAGGTGTTGAGATATTCGAAGAATCCAAACAGGAACAAGGCGGTCGCGGTTGCGCCCACCGACCAGCGCCACACGATTTCCGCAATCGAGAGCGAGGGCCTGCGAAATGCCGCGCGAAATCCTTCGACCGTGGGAGAGCGCTGAGACATTGCAGTTCACCGCTAGCATACAGCAATCACTGCAGAAGCTGGCTCCTTTCGCGAGCAAGCGTGACGCGAATGTAAAAGTTCGTAGATTTTCGTAGATTATCGTGCGATGCTGCATCCGCCTCCATCCGCCGAGCATCTTGAAGGTATAAGCGCGACAAGAAACTGCACACGGTTTTTTGCATGCGTGTGCAATACGAAGCGAAACTTACAACATCAATCGAATCATTTGAAGGAGAGAACGATGAAAATTGGACCATCATTAACTTCATGCGCCATCCTGGGACTTGTATTGTCGGCAAGTGCCTTTGCCAAGAACAATCATTCGGGAAGCTTCACCCTGAGCGACACGGTGAAAGTGGGCAACACCGAATTGCAACCGGGAGATTACAAGGCCGAGTGGAGCGGCCCCGCAGATAATCTGCAGATCTCGATCATTCAACACGGCCAAACGGTGGCCACAACGCAAGGCAAGCTGAAGAGCCTGGACAGGCCCGCTCCCTACGCTGCCGTCACCGAACGAACCCTCGCGGATCAAACCAAGAGGGTCGATGAGATCGACTTCGGTAACAGCAAGGAAGCTCTCGTCGTCGGGGGAGAGTAAGCCCGGTGAGTTATAGAGGAGAAATTCGACGGGCGCCCGCGATGGCGCCCGTCTTCTCTTTTTTCTATTTCACTGCGAGGAAATTTATTTCACGACCAGGTTCACCAGTTTGCCGGGAACGTAAATCTTCTTCACGATCTGCTTGCCGGCGATCGCAGCCCGCACTTTCTCGTCGGCCAGCGCGCGCTCGAGAACGTTTTCTTCCGTGGCGTCTGCTGACACGACGACGCGGCTGCGCAGCTTGCCGTTGATCTGCACCGGAATTTCGATTTCCTCTTCCTTGGCTAACTCTGCGTCATACTTCGGCCACGGCGCTTTCAACAAATTTCTCGTTTCGCCCAGCATCTCCCAGAGTTCGTGAGCAAGATAAGGAGCAAAGGGTGCGAGTAGCAAAACCAGGTTGCGCTGCACCCCGACCAGAAAAGGCGCCGGGACCTCATTTTTCGCAATTGCCTCTTCCGCGCTATAGAGAACGTTCACCAGTTCCATGATGGCCGAGATGCAGGTGTTGAAATGCCAGCGTCCCTGAAAATCATCGCTGACGCGCTTGATGGTCTGGTGCAGCTTGCGCTGAATGGCGCGCGCCTCTGGCTGTAGAGACGTTGCTGGCAACGTCTCTGCTTGCGGCATTCCAGACGGCGAGGGAGACGTTGCCAGCAACATCTCTACGGATCCATTTTTTACGACGAACCGGTAGACGCGTCCCAGGAACTTGCGGATGCCTTCGATGCCGGAATCCTGCCAGTCGAGATCGCGGTCGGGCGGCGCGGCAAACAAACTGTAGAGACGCGCGGCGTCAGCTCCGTAGCGAGCGACCATCTCGTCGGGCGAGACCACGTTGCCCAGGCTCTTTGACATTTTGGCGCCATCTTTGATCACCATGCCCTGCGTAAACAAACGATCGGCGGGTTCGTCATTGGTGATCATGCCCAGGTCGCGCATGAATTTCGTCCAGAAGCGCGAGTAGATGAGGTGCAAAATGGCGTGCTCCACGCCGCCAATGTACTGATCGATGGGGAACCAGTATTGCGCGATCTTGCCATCGAAGGGAGCCCGGTCGTTGCGCGCGTCGGTGTAGCGATAGAAATACCACGACGAATCCACAAACGTGTCCATGGTGTCGGTCTCGCGGCGCGCTGGACCGCCGCACTTGGGGCAGGTGGCATTGACGAATCCCGGCACTCTGCCGAGCGGCGACCCGCCGGTGAGACTGATGTCGACGTTCTCGGGTAAGATCACCGGCAAATCTTTTTCGGGTACGGGGACGATGCCGTCTTTCTCGCAATACAACATCGGGATGGGCGTGCCCCAATAGCGCTGGCGCGAAATTCCCCAGTCTTTCAGGCGGTAAGTGACGGTAGCTTTGCCGAATCCATTTTTCTCCGCGTGCGCCGACATCTTCTGAATCGCGTCTTCGCAGGTGAGGCCGTTGTAGGGGCCGGAATTGATCAGCATGCCTTCGTGCGCCACGAACGGCAACGGCGGTTCCGCGACGGTCTCTTCTGGATCGTTGGAGAGCGGAACGACGACCAGGCGAATTTCCAGCTTGTACTTCTTGGCGAATTCGTAATCGCGCTCGTCGTGCGCCGGCACACTCATGATTGCGCCGGTGCCGTAGTCCATCAGGATATAGTTGGCGACCCAGACAGGCACCTTCTCTCCGTTGAAGGGATTGATGGCATAATGTCCGGTCGGAACGCCGTGCTTTTCGATTTCGCCGATGTCTCCGGTTTCTTTAGCTTTGCGCTGCTCAGCAATGAGTTGGTCGACCTTCGCACGCAGATCGGCATTTGTGGCCGCAAGATCTTTGACGATGGGATGCTCGGGCGCAAGCTGCACCGAAGTCGCGCCGTAGATTGTGTCCACGCGGGTTGTGAAAACGCCGATGGTCGCGCCCGCGGGACCACTCGCGCCGTCCAATTTGAAATCGACTAGCGTGCCTTCGCTGCGGCCGATCCAGTTGCGCTGCATGGTGCGGACTTTGTCAGGCCAGCCTTCCAGCTTATCCAGACCGCCAAGCAATTCGTCGGCATACTTGGTGGTGCGCACAAACCACTGCTCAAGTTCGCGCTGTCCAACCACGGTATCTTCGTGGCGCCAGCAGCAGCCGTTTACGACCTGCTCGTTGGCGAGCACGGTTGCACACTTCGGGCACCAGTTCACCTTGCTCTTCTTGCGATAAGCCAGCCCTTGTTCGAAGAGCTTGAGGAAGAACCACTGGTTCCAGCGGTAGTATTCGGGGAGGCAGGTGGTGACCTCGCGCGACCAGTCGTAGGCGAAGCCGAGGCGCTTCATTTGCGCCTTCATGTTGGCGATGTTGCCGAGCGTCCACTGGCGTGGCGGCGTGTTGTTCTGGATAGCCGCATTTTCCGCTGGTAAGCCGAACGAATCCCAGCCCATCGGATGAAGAACGTTGTAACCGTTCATCCACATGTAGCGGGCAAGAGCGTCGCCGATGGCGTAGTTGCGCACGTGTCCCATGTGCAGCGCGCCCGAGGGATAGGGCAGCATTTCGAGCACGTAGTACTTCTTCTTGGTCGAGTCAGGCTCGGCGGCGTAGAGCGAAGCGTCCTGCTGCCAGCGCTCGAACCACTTGCTCTCGACGCACTGGGCATCATAACGCTCGTCGTTGCGTTCCGTGGGACGAGGCGCGGCGACTCCGGATTCGGAACCGTTGGGCACACCATTGGCAGTTTTTTCACCGATCGCCATAGCAGGAAGGGCAAACAGTCCCTTATTTTACACGTCGCACCGTATAGTCCGGAGCTGCCACACAACTGCCGTATTCCCGGAATTTCATCCCACAGTATTTACCAGAGTTCCGATCGGCGGAATGGTAATGTGGATCTCGTCGCCGGCTTTCAAGGTAAACGAATCCGGAGGCACAATGCCGGTGCCGGTTAGAAGAAAGCAACCGTGCGGGAAACTGTTGTTGCGGTAGAGGTACTCAACGAGCTCCTCGGGCTTGCGCTTCATTTCTTTCAGTGTGGTCGCGCCTGAAAATGCCGCCACGCCGCCGCGGCGAATCTCCAGCGCGATCTCTGTGTCCACCGACAATGGCTCATCACGAATCAGAAGGCTGGGCCCGAGCGCGCAACTGCGATCGTAAACTTTGGCTTGCGGGAGGTACAGAGGATTTTCGCCTTCGATGTCGCGCGAACTCATGTCGTTGCCAATGGTGTAGCCGGCGATCTTGCCGCCGGGTGTGACGAACAATGTCAACTCGGGTTCCGGCACCGACCAGGAAGCATCGTCACGGATCGCGACCTTCGCGTCGGGCCCCACGACCCGGTGCGGCATCGCTTTGAAGAACAGCTCCGGCCGCGTCGCGTGATAGACGCGGTCGTAGAAATCTCCGCCGCCGGCGTTCTTCGACTCCTCCATTCGCGCATCGCGGCTGCGAAAGTACGTGACGCCCGCCGCCCAGACTTCCTGGCTGCCGATGGGTGGCAGCAGGTCTTGCGGCACCAGAGCATTCGCGGGCTTCATTTCGCGAATGAGCTGGCCCAGATAATCAGACAGGTTTTCGCGTGTCACCAAATCGTCCCAGGAAGAGGCACTCAAGGTGTAAAAACCACCAGCGTGCTCGGCCAAGATGCCGTGGCGGGAACGGTAGAGCTTCATGCAGAAGAGTATCGGCTGTAGAGACGTTGCTTGCAACGTCTCTCTCACCATCATTCGTGGTACTGCCGGCTGAGAGGTAGCAAGCTACGTCTGTACGACGAGAGATTTCAATGCCTCGATGTTTCTCCGGTCGTCCCCCGGCTTGTCGATCGGTGTTTCGGCGATGAAGGCGGCATGGGCCAGGCGGAGATCGTTGAGCAGAATTCGGAATGTCTCTTTGCGAATCGTTCCCTTCCCGATGTGCTGATGGCGGTCAAGTTTTGAGCCGCGCGCGGCTTTGGCGTCGTTGCAGTGCCAGACTTTGACCTGATTCAGCCCAATCGTGGCATCGAGATGCTGCAACGTCTGGTGCAGGCCCTCCTGGCTAACGATGTCGTATCCCGCTACGTGCGTGTGACAAGTATCGATGCAGGCACCGACTGGAACGACTCCGCGAAGGCGCTCCAGCACTTCCGCGACTTGCTCGAAGCTCCCGCCGAGAGAGAATTCCGCTCCGGCGGTGTTCTCGATCAGGATGGTCAAACCGCCCTTGGCAAGGTCGAGTCCCTGCGTGGATGCGGCGATGGCAGCGGCGGTGCGCATCAATCCTTGCTCGCGATCGGCGCCACGAAACGAGCCGGGATGCAACACCAGAAATTCCGCGCGCAGGGAAAGCGCCCTCTCGACCTCGTCGCGAAATGCCTCCATCGACTTCTGCAGGAAGAGCTCATTCGAGCTGGCGAGGTTCACCAGGTAGTTGGTGTGGATCACCAGCGGTCTCAGATTGTAGCTGGCACGCAATCGGTTCATCTCGGCGCATTGCAACGCGCCGAGCTCATACGGAGCCCACTGGCGCGGGTTGGAAGAGAAAATCTGGAATGTGTTGCAACCCAGGCGATAAGCTCGCTCGGCGGCGTTCTGCACTCCTCCCGCGGAGGATGTGTGAATGCCAATGCGGCGGGAAGCCAGAACGGGCAGGCGTTTCGGCGCGGGCCGCTTGAGAATGTCCTGTTCTCGCGCCATGGAGCGAGGCATGGCAGAAGTATAAATGGCCATTCGCCTCGCTTTGCTCGGCGGGACGAGCGAGGCGCCCGTCCCCACACGTACCGCTTTTAGTTCATCGTGATGACGGCGCGGAAGCGTACCTTGCCACCGGCAACGCGGTCATATGCTTTGCCGATGTCGTCGAGCTTGTAGGTCTCGGCGACAACCTTCACTTTACCTTTCGCGGCGTAGTCGAGCGCTTCGTATAGGTACTCGGGACCGTTCTGGCTCGATCCGATCAGACGGACGCGTTTGAACATGAGCTCGGGCGTATAGTTCAGCGGCTCAGGGCCCACGCCCATCAGGATGATGCGGCCGTCGGGACGCATGCCCTTGGCGGCTTCGGCGGTGGCGGCCCAGGAGTTCGAGGTCGCCAGGAGCACGTCGGCGCCGCCAACCCCCATCAACTTTTCTCCGTTGGCGACAACTTCGTCCGCACCCATCTCGCGAATCATTTTCTCTTTGTCTTTAGATTGCGTCACTGCGATGGTCTCGAAGCCGGACGCTTTCGAATATTGCAGCGCCAGGTGACCCAGCCCACCAATGCCGACGACCGCGACGCGTTCGTGCGGCTTTGGTTCGGCAATCCGCAGCCCGCTCCACACCGTGTATCCGGCGCAGAAAATCGGCGCCGCCTGCTCGTAGCTGAGCGCGTCCGGAATGAGCATGGTGGCGTCAGCGTAGGCGAGCATGTACTCGGCGTGACTGCCCTGGGTTGAGATGCCGGTGGAGATATTGTTTTGACACAATTCTTTCTTGCCACGCAGGCACCACTCGCAGCGTCCGCAACCTTTCTGCACCCAGCCCACGCCGACGCGGTCTCCGACTTTGCGTGTCGTGACACCGGGACCGATTTCGACGATTTCTCCTACGGGTTCGTGGCCCAGCACGCGGGGGAACTGGAGCGGGAACAAACCATGCGTCAAGTGCACATCGGTGTAGCACAGGCCGCTGGCGTGGATTCTCATGACAACTTGATTGGGACCGGCCTTCGGTGTCGGCCACTCTTTTACTTCCCACTTGCCATTTACGGAGGGAACGACTGCTGCCTTCATGAAGAACGCTCCTGGGGATTCGTTGAAAAATCTGGACAACCCCTTCTTGGATGCTCCCTACGATCCGTGGATTCACGAGACCTGCTTCATTTGCGGTGCAGGCGCGGAGAACGGTAGACTTGGGGTACGGCTTCTCCTGCAGCCGTGCGCAAGAAGTCGAGCTTCGCTCGACCGGACAGCCGAGAGCCTGCCCTGAGCGGAGTCGAAGGCGCGGCTGTTTCCAGAGGAACAGACTTAGGGTGAAACCATGTTAGTCGTCATGCAGGCGCAAGCCACCGAAGAGCAGGTGCGCGCCGTTTGCCAAAAGATCGAGAAGCTGGGCTATCGAGCGCATTCCATGCCGGGCGCGCAACGCACCGCCATCGGCATCACCGGCAATACGGGCGAGGTCGAGCAGGGCACGCTGGAAGAGATGCCGGGCGTGCAGGAAGTGATCAAGGTCTCGAAGCCCTACAAACTGGTCAGCCGCGACATCAAGCAGGAGAACACGGTCATTCGTTTCCCGGGAACCGCTGCCACCATCGGCGGGCCCGGGCTCGCGATTGTCGCAGGGCCCTGCGCCATCGAGAATCGCGATCAGGCGTTCACCGTCGCGGAGCGCGTCTGTCGCGCGGGGGCGCAGTTTTTCCGCGGAGGCGCCTACAAGCCCCGCACCTCGCCCTACTCGTTTCAAGGACTGGCCGAGGAAGGCCTGCGGATCATGGCGGAAATTCGCCAGCAGTTTGGGATGAAGATCATTACCGAAGCCATCGACCACGAATCGCTCGACCTGGTGGAAGAGTATGCCGACGTGATCCAGATCGGCGCGCGCAACATGCAGAATTTTTCTTTGCTGAAGCGTGCGGGACGCGCCCGCAAGCCCGTTCTGCTCAAGCGCGGCATGTCGGCCACACTGGAAGAATTCCTGATGGCGGCCGAATACATCCTAAGCGAGGGCAATTACAACGTAGCGCTGTGCGAACGCGGCGTGAGGACCTTCGCCGACCACACGCGTAACACGCTCGATCTTAGCGTGGTGCCGGCGGTGCAGCGGCTCAGCCATCTGCCGATTCTGGTCGATCCCAGCCACGGCACCGGCAAGCGCAACAAAGTCACGCCGCTGTCACGCGCGGCAGTGGCCGTGGGTGCCGATGGATTGTTGGTGGAAGTACATCACAAGCCGGATGAGGCGCTCTCCGACGGCCCGCAGTCACTGTTCCCCGATCAGTTCGACGAACTCATGACGCAGGTGCGCCAGATAGCGGAGGTGGTGGGAAGAACCGTTCCGGCGATTGGAGTGCGCGAGGCGGTGGCAGTCAGCAAGTAGGTCGAGTCGCTACGACTCGATTCTGGAGCTCGCATGAGGAATATCCGTTCATTCTGCGTTCACGTTGTGGCGCTCGTGAGCGTCATCGCGCTTCCGATCAGCGGCAGTCTCTCTGCACAGCAACAACCCGACCCTTACGGCGTGTACGAAGTAGGAAATGGCGTGATGGCACCCAAGCCGGTGTCGGTGCCGAATCCCGAGTACACCGAGAGAGCGCGGAAGAAGAAGCTGAACGGGTCGGTAGTGGTTGCGATGATCGTTACGCCAGAGGGCACGGTACGCGACCTCAAGATCGCCAAGAGCCTCGACAAAGACCTCGACAAACAAGCGCTGGCCGCCGTGAGCACGTGGAAATTTGAGCCGGCAACGAAAGACGGAAAGCCAGTGGCGGTGCACCTCAAAGCCGAGGTCGACTTCCGGCTGTACTAGAAGTGTGCAGGGGGCGTCGCTTCATGAAAGGCATTCCAAGAGGTCTCGCTGTTAGTCTCCCGCGGTTCGTCGTGATCGCGGTTCTGCTGGGTGGTTTGCCGCGCAGGACGCCCGGGTTGTGCCTGCCAGCGCAGGTTCAAGCGTCCCGCCTTGCAAAGAGCCGCGAAGCGTGCCGGATCCCGGGCACATGACCCGCCCAAAATATCCCAAGGAATCTCTTCAAGCTGGAGTCGAGGGTGCCGTAGAACTGCGGGCCATCGTCGCTCCCAACGGAAGGACGCAAGGACTAACTGTCGTAAATGGCAAGCCGGTCTTCGCAATGCCTGCTCTGGAGGCTGTTCGCAAATGGCACTTCCATCCCGTCGTCGTTGAAGGCAAACCGGTCGAAACGACATACAAAATCCGCGTACGCTTCGTCCTGCTGTTTCCAGGAAGCGGTCCCCGACTGGGAGATCGAGTCCCCTCACGAAACCGCGGCGATCGCGAATTCTGCGTTGAGGAACCTTAAGCGCGACACGCCGGACGGCCCTGTCTATCGGGTATCCGAGAGCCAAGGGGTAGTCGCTCCGAAGCAGGTCTATGCGCCCGAACCGGAATTCTCGGAAAAGGCTCGCAAGGCCAAAAAACAAGGAACCGTAACGCTCTCGCTTATCGTAGGAACCGACGGCAAGCCGCGAGATGTTTGGGTGAGTTGCAGTTCCGCCCCTGGCCTTAACAAGAACGCTCTAGAAGCGGTTAAATCCTGGAAATTCGAACCTGGAACAAAAGACGGAAAACCTGTCATGGTGGAAATTGCTGTCGAGATTCAATTCCACTTGGGCGACAATTGACATCTTGCATATTGTGTATAATCTGATAATCTGATTCTATGACAAAGAGGGTCATTTCGGTCACCGAAGCAGCGCGCAACTTTGCCGACTGCGTGAACCGTGTCCACTATCAGAACATGACGTTTGTGCTGCTCAAGAATGGCTCTCCGGTGGCCCGCCTTGTACCGGATACCGAAAAGGTTTGCTTGGGCCGTGATCTGGGCGAGGCTCTGCGAGGGCTGGAATTGCCGACGGACGAGGCCATCGCCTGGAATCGCGACCTGCGTAAGGCGCGCAAGACTCTCAAACCTCCCGTTGACCGATGGCGATAATCTTTGATGCCGATGTAGTGATCCGCGGGGAAAAGGGAACCTTCGATCTTGCGGCCTGGATGGCGACCCGGGCGAACGAGCCCTTTGAAATCGCTGCGATCACAGTGGCAGAGTTATGGCATGGCGTAGAACGGGCGACCGCGGCGCACAGACTCAAGCGCGAGCGTTACCTCCAAGCTATTCTCGAGATGTTGCCGATTATCCCGTACACGGCGGTAACCGCACTCGAACATGCTCGCATCTGGGCCGACCTGGAGTCCTCTGGCAAGATGATTGGCTTCTATGACCTGATCGTGGCCGCCACGGCGTTGGAACGCGGAAGTACGGTCGCGACCTTCAACAAACGTCATTTTGAGCAAGTCCACGCGTTGAAAGTAATCGAGCCAAAATAACAATCCTGCCCTGCGGAAGCCCCCGAATCTCGCGGCGCTACCCAGGGTCCCAGTTCTGCTAATCTTTCTTCTTCTGCTGAGCGGCCTATATCTTGAGAAAGCTCCTCTTCATCGCTGTCCTGATTCCCATCGTGGCCGGAGCGGGCTGGTGGTATTTGCGCGAACAGGCTCTACCGGACTACGGTCCGGCCTACCGCGAGTACGCCTACGTTACCAATGGCAAAAGCAACACGGTCAGCGTCATTGACCTGCGCACGTTCGCGCTGTCGAAGACCATCCCGGTCGGCAGCGAGCCCAGCGGGATCGCGGCCAACAGCAAGAAGAATGAAATCTACGTAGTCAACGCCGGCTCGAACAACGTGAGCGTGATCGATGCCGAGACGAACACGGTCGCGGCGACGATTGGAGTCCACGGCAGGCCCTACTTCATTGATGTGGCGGAGGACGGCAGGCGCGCCTACGTGGCCAACTCGGGCTCATCCAACGTCAGTGTGATTGATCTTGAGAAGCGGCTGGTGATTGGCAACCTGCGCGTGGGCGCTTCGCCGGGGCTGGCGCGCGTCTCCCCGGACGGCTCGACGATCGTCGTCAGCAATCGCGGCGACAACACCGTGTCCCTGATCGACGCAAAGTTGCTGCGCGTGCGCGCGACGCTGCCCGTCTGCCAGCAACCGGAAGCGATCGCGATCCTGCCGGACTCGAGCAAGGCATTCGTGGCGTGCTCGGGCTCTTCGCAGGTTGCATCGATTGCTCTGCAGAGCAGTACTCAGAAGAGCGACCGTATGATGGCGCTGCTTGACGTGGGCCGCACGCCGGTCAGCCTCACGGTGAAGCCCGACGGCGGCGAGTTGGTAGTGTGCAATTTCGATTCCGACAGCATCTCGATCATCGAAACCGGAACCGACGAAGTGGGCAACAGCCTGGAGATCGGGCAGCATCCCTCCCGCGGCGTGGTCACACTCGACAATTCGCGGCTCTACGTGACGAACTTCGGCTCGAATAGCGTCGCGATCTATGACATTGATATAGGCCGCCGCATCTCCACGCTGACCGTGGGAAGCCGTCCCGATGGCCTCGCGCTGACGCCCGATGAGAACTATCTTCTGGTGCTCGATACGCAGTCAGGGGACGTGACGGTCATCCAGAAACGCAAAGCGCGGAAGCTGGAGCCGACCGAATATGGGCTTCTGACGCTGATTCCGGTGGGCGTGCAGCCGAACGCGATCGTGGTGAAGGCGTTCCTGGCCCGCAAACCGCTAAAGAAGTGAGCAATCATCGCGGGTCAAGAAAGACGTTGCAAGCTACCTCTCTACGAGATGTGGGAGGACGGGCGAGACAATTCGTAGAGACCTAACTGGTTACGTCTCTCTCGCCACGTGCGCCTACGATTGAACTGGAACGGGCTTCTCACAAAGACGATCCAATGCCGCCTTCAGGTCCGCTGCGATGGCCGGGGCTTCGCGCGATTCAATGTCGCGGCGCGGCATCAGGTAGACGAGTTGGCCGTCGCGCAAAATCGCGATTGAAGGCGAGGACGGCGGGTACCCCGTGAAGTAGCTGCGAGCGCGGTCGGTGGCTTCCTTTTCTTGCCCAGCGAACACGGAGTAGGCATGGTCGGGCCGGATGGAATTCTGCAGCGCCATCCGCACGGCAGGTCGCATGCGTCCGGCGGCGCATCCGCAAATCGAGTTGACGACGACCATGGTCGTACCAGGCCGGTTCTTCAGCGCCTGGTCCACTTCCTCGGCAGTGCGGAGTTCTTCGATTCCCAGGCGAGTCAGTTCCTCGCGCATTGGGACGACCATAATTTCGGGGTACATTGGCATGTCAGTTTTATTCCTCTCGTGGTGTGTCTCTATTGTAGCGTGATATCGCGTTCGCGGCGGCGGGAGAGGTTGCAAGCAACAGCTCTACGACCAGCTCTCTGTATATTGAAGGTGACTCCATGCTGCTCGAAGAAAATGTTCCACTGGCGCCGTTGACTACCTTCCGGCTGGGAGGGCCCGCCCGTTTCTTCATGGAAGCCAGGTCAATCGGGGATGTACAGGAAGCGGTAGCACTCGCGCGATCGAAGAACCTGCCTCTCTTCATTCTGGGAGGCGGCAGTAATCTGCTCGTGGCGGATAGCGGCTGGCCCGGACTGGTCCTGAAGGTCGCGATAGCTGGCATCGAGCGCCGCTCGGGCGACATCGAAGGCAAAGCTCTGTTCGACATTGGTGCTGGCGAGTCCTGGGACCGCTTCGTGTCGCACGCCGTTATGGCACACTGCGCGGGCATCGAATGCCTGAGCGGCATTCCGGGCAGCGTGGGTGGCACGCCGGTACAGAATGTAGGCGCCTATGGCCAGGAAGTGTCGGAGACGATCGAGTCAGTCGAAGTGCTCGATCTGAAAGACAACCAGGTGCGCGAGCTGTGCCGCGAAGCCTGCGGCTTCACTTACCGCTCCAGCATTTTTAATACGACCGAGCGCGGACGGTTCGTTATTCTGCGCGTCGCCTACGCGCTTACGCCCGGGGGCGATCCGCGCATCGGCTATGCCGATTTGAAACGGCACTTCGAGGGCCGCGAGACTTTGCCTAATCTTGCTGAGACGCGCGAGGCGGTGCGGCACATCCGCGCGCTGAAGGGAATGCTCATTGTTGACGGCGATCCCGATTGCCAGAGCGCGGGGTCATTTTTCAAGAACCCCGTGATTTCCCCAGAGCAGCATCAAGACTTGAAGAAACGAGCGGCGGAAAAGGGATTGACTCTGCCCAGCTATCCCGCGCTGGAGAAGAGCAAGAAAGTTTCCGCAGCATGGCTGGTGGAGCGATCCGGATTCGCCCGCGGATACGGCTTTGGCAAAGTCGGCATTTCGAGCAAACATGCGCTGGCTATTGTGAATCGCGGAGGAGCCACCGCCGACGAGGTGCTTGCCTTGAAGGATCACATCCAGCAGCGCGTCGAGGAAATCTGGGGCGTCCGGTTGGATCCGGAACCCGTGATGGTCGGCTTCTAAGACTCAGTTGCCGGTCTCAGTTGTCGGTACTCGGTTGTCGGTACCCAGTTCTCAGAACGAATCCCTCCTGATTTGTCATTCCGAGCGGAGCGAGGAATCTGCTTCTTCTTGTCGGCAGAACAACAGATTCCTCGCGCCAAAAAACAAAGCGCTCGGAGTGACAAAGTTTGTTAGCTCTGCAAGCAATGTTGGCACTGCCGTTCTTCCAAAGAAATTCCTGAACAAAGCGCGCTTCTGCGCGGTCTTCATGAGTGAGGGCAGACAAGTGGTGGCGGGAGACGCGATCCTGAGCATAGCGGCGACGATCGAGCGCAGTCAGGACGAGATGCTTGAGGCACTGGTCAGGGAGCACTCACGCCTGGTCTACCGCATCGCCTATGCCGTGCTGCGCCGCCACCACGACGCCGAAGACGCCACACAGGAAGCCTTTATGCGGGTGCTGCGCTACAGTCCGAAGCTCGCGGCGGTGAATGACCCGAAGACGTGGCTGGCGCGAATCGCCTGGCGCGTCGCCGTAGACCGCAGCAAGCAGCGCGGACGGACGCGGGAGATTCCCTTGGAGGATCCCGAGAAGCCGATCGCGGAAGTGGCTTCTTCCGACACTCCGGCGGACCAGAGCGTGCACGGCACTCAGGTCAGCACAGCACTGGAGCGGATGATCGCAGCGCTTCCCGAGAAGCTGCGCGAGCCATTAATCCTGTCGACGATCGAAGAGATGTCGCCCAGCGAAGTCGCCGCGACGCTGGGCATCAACGAAGCGGCGGTGCGATCGAGAGTCTTCCGGGCGCGGCAGATTCTGCGGGAGAAGTTGGCGGGACGGATGGTCAGGAAATAGGGTGAGAACCATGGCGGACAGGAAACAAGACGAACTTGATCGCGTACTGGATAAAGCTCTGGCGAAGTACGCGGCGGCCGAGCCGAGGACGGGCCTGGAAGAACGGGTACTGGCCGCCGTGCGCGCTGAGCGGGCACGGGTTCCAGATCGCGCGTGGTGGCGCTGGAGCGTGATGGCAGCGTTGGCGGCGATGGTCATCGTGGCGGTAACTCTCGCTTGGAAATCGGACAGACCGCCACATCCGGTTGTGGCGAATCACCTTGCGACTGCGACACCGGCTGCCAAGGCGCCAGCGACGCAAGCCGGGTCGAAGGGTAAGGCGAACCCGGCTCACCTCCGAGAGCGCGGCGCAATACGAGCAGCCGCACCTCGTCCTCGATCCGGCGTCATGATGGCAGGCAATCCAAAGCTGGACCAGTTCCCGTCGCCTCGGCCTTTGAGCGAGCAGGAGAAGCTTCTGCAGGCCTACATTGCGCAGTATCCGGAACGAGCGGTGTTGATCGCGCGGGCAAGAACGGAGGCGCTAAAGCAGGATCAACTCGAAGAGATGAACGGTTTTCCGTCGGGCGACAGGGGTACGGACTCGGACGAACGAAATAACGACCGGACAGACAGATAAAACTCAAGGAGACGGATCATGCGCAAGGCAATAACGATTTGGACAATTGTGATTCTGGGATTCATGACTTGCTTGGGGGCGGCGGGGTATGCGCAGGAGGCGGCCCAAGCCGCGCACGAGAAGACAAAAACCGAAGCGAAACAAGATGCGGAGTCTGCTGCTGCGGCCGAACGGGAGAAGCCAGTGCACGCCTACCGCCTCGACTTTTCGGTAAACGAACTGGAAGACGGCAAGAGGATCAACACCCGCCAGTACTCGCTCAACCTGAACGCCGACGATGCCAACGAAATCAAGATTGGTACTCGGGTCCCCGTCGAATCCGGGCACGAGCAGTTTCAGTACATGGACGTCGGCACCAGTATCTGGTGCAGAATAGGAGAGCGCCCCGATGGCATACCGCTTTCTGTGCGGGCCGACATCAGTAATTTCGCGATTCCGGACCAAGGAACGGGACACGAGTCCCGGCCGGTCGTACGGCAATTCAAAATTAACGCCAGCACGTTGGCCTTGCCAGGCAAGCCGATGGTCGTGGGCAGCGTAGACGATCCCAACTCCAAGCGCCAGTTTCAGCTTGAGGTGACAGTGACGAAGCTGCGGTAGTTTATGTGGGGCGGGCGCCCCCGCCCGCCTGCCCGCACCGCCAACAGTGCCAGGGAGAACCGGCGGTGCCGCCAGCAGAGCGCTCGTGAAGATGGGAAATTCAGGGTAGAGTTTGCGCGGGCGAGGGTTGCCCGCGCCACACAAGAGAAACGGCGCCGCCCCGGTTCGCAGCCCAGCCTTTTGGGCTATACCCCTAGCGGGGAAAGGGCGGACGATCCGGCACAGGCGGCGCCTCAAGTGATCCATCGGCAATTCTTGCCGCCGCTTGAAAGATTTCTACGAACATTTTGCGCGTGAGTTTGCCCGTCTGCGTGTTCTGGTTTGACGGATGGTATGAGGCGAGCAATATCTTGCCGTCGGGCATCCGGTAGCTGGCGCCGTGTTTGAAGACGTAGCTTTTCTTGCTGGCGAGCCCGCCCTGGCGCTTCAGGTAGTTCAAGTACGCATCGAAGCCGATCTTCCCCAGGGCGACTACAACCTTTACGTCCTTTAATCCCGCCAACTCGCGGTCGAGAAAGCACGAGCAGGCTTCCAGTTCCTGAGGCAGGGGCTTGTTGTCCGGCGGAGCGCAACGGACGGCGGCCGTAATATAGAGATCCTTCAACTCCATGCCGTCGTTGCGGTCGACGGCCGTAGGCTGGCTGGCAAATCCAGTCTCGTGCAGCACGGGATACATGAACTTGCCGGAGGCGTCGCCGGTGAACGGTCGCCCCGTGCGGTTCGACCCGTGCGCGCCGGGAGCCAGCCCCATGATAAGCACGCGCGCGTAAGGATCGCCGAAGCCTGGCACGGGTTTGCCCCAGTATTCCCAGCTGAGATAGGCACGGCGCTTTACCCGCGCGACTTCCTGGCGGTACGCGACCAGGCGCGGGCATCGCGTACAGGCCACGACGTCGCGGTTGAGGATGGTAAGCCAGTTCACCCGGTCATTACATCACATCGTAGAGACGCGGCTTGCTACGTCTCTGCCTGCAGCATCGCGTACTCATGGTTTCCAGGTGCCGCAGGCAGAGATGTTGCAAGCAGTCTCTACGAATTCCGGTTCTGGGCCTGCGACTAACGGCTTGGGAACAAATGACCACCCCATCGTTTGACGCTGCTCTCCCTAAGTCTTTACACTCAAGATCAACGGCATGTGAACAGGATTGGCCCGCAGTTCGAGGATCCCGTTCATGCCGGACGTGGCAAGGCAAGCCGAAAGGGTAAACGTGAGTCCCACAGAAACAGTCGACGCGAAGAACAAAGACGGCGTCAAACGCGAGATTTCGGTCGAAATCCCCACCGAGGAAGTTACTCGCGAGCTGGAAATGATTATCCAGAAATACCAGAAGGTGGCACGGCTTCCCGGGTTTCGCACCGGCCACGTGCCCGCGTCCATCATCCGGCAGCGATTCAAGGAAGACCTGAAAAGCGATGTCGTCGAGGCTCTGGTCCCGCGCTACTTCCGCAAAGAAGCGGAAAAGCAGGGGATGATTCCGGTGTCGCAACCGCGCGTCACCGACCTGCACATTCATGACGGCGAACCCCTGCGCTTCAAGGCCAGCTTCGAAATCATGCCCGAAATCGTGGTCGAAGGCTACAAGGAGCTTCGTGCCGACCACCCCGAGATCGTTGTAAAGGACGAAGAAGTGGACGAAGCGGTGAACAGCGTTCGCGAGCAGCACGCCACCTATACGTCAGTGGAAGGACGTCCGCTGGCGGTTGGCGACTTCGCTCAGTCGTCGATGGATGGGAAGCCGAAAGAGGACGACGGCACGGCCAAGCCGGTGCACATGGATGAGGTCCTGATCGAGATCGGGGGTAAGAACACCGTACCTGAGTTCACGGAGAACCTGCGCGGCGCCAATGCGGGAGATGAGCGTGAGTTCGAGGTCAGCTATCCCGAGGACGTTGCCGACAAGCGCCTGGCGGGCAAGACTTTCGTTTACACGGTGAAGATTCAGGCGATCAAGCAGAAGAACTTGCCCGAACTGAACGACGATTTCGCCAAGGAACTCGGCGAGTTCACCAGCCTCGACCAGGTGCGCAAGCAGATTCGCGAGAACATGCAGGCGGAACGGAAGCACGATGCCGAGCGCGAAGCCAAAGACAAGCTGGTCACGGAACTGGTCAAGCGCAACGAGTTTGAAGTGCCCGAGTCGCTGGTCGACCGGCAGATCGATCTGCGCCTGGAACGCGGCCTGCGCGCGCTGGCGGCTCAGGGCATGAAGATGGAGGATCTGAAAAAAATGGATCTGCCCCGCTTGCGAGCGGGTCAGCGGGACCAGGCGGTGCAGGATGTGAAGTCGTCATTGTTACTGGAACGCGTCGCGGAGCTGGAAAAAATCGAGGTCGGGGAGGACGAAGTGAATCACGAGATTGAAGCCCTGGCCAAACAGAGCAAACAGACTCCGGAAGCGGTCCGCGCTCGTTTGACACAGGATGGGGGCCTCGATAGAATCCGAAACAGAATCCGCAGCGAAAAGACCCTCGATTTTCTGTATCACCAGTCCGCGTAGTTAGTAATTAACCACCGGACCTCTTCGACCCTCCCCATGCAAGATAAGCGTTGCGTCGGGGCGGAGTGTGGCAGGTGAATGTGAAGCAGAATGATTGGCAGAATAAAGACCCGCACATGATGCTGGTCCCCATGGTCATCGAGCAGACCGGGCGGGGCGAACGCGCCTACGATATCTACTCCCGGCTGCTGCGCGACAACATTATCTTCATCGGCACGCCCATTGACGACAACATCGCCAACCTGGTCATCGCCCAAATGTTGTTTCTGGCTCAGGAAGATCCCGAGAAAGACATCCAGCTATACATCAACTCTCCGGGTGGCTCGATTACGGCCGGCATGGCAATTTATGACACCATGCAGTACGTGAAAAATGACGTGATGACCCTGTGCGTCGGCCAAGCCGCCTCGATGGCCGCGTTACTATTGGCATCAGGCGAAGCCAAAAAGAGATTGGCACTTCCCAATTCGCGAATTCTAATACATCAGCCCTCCATGGGCGGGTTGTCGGGACAAGCCACCGACATTGACATCCACGCCCGGGAAATCCTGCGTATGCGGGAGATTACGAACCAGTTACTCTCGAAGCACAGCGGGCAGAAACTGGACAAGGTGGAAAAGGACGTGGAACGCGACTTCATCATGAACGCCCAGCAGGCTAAGGAATACGGAATCATCGACGATATCATCTATAAGACGGCAAAAGCGGTATGATCTGCCTTCGCGCCTGACGGAAGTCGGCGTCAATTGACGGAAGCGGCCGAAGGACGCTGGGTCCTGGTCATGCCGGAGAAATATTCAAGGAGTAGAGCCGAGTGAAAACCAAGTCGGGCTCCGACGAGATTCTACGCTGTTCGTTCTGCCACAAATCGCAGGATGCGGTAGCGAAACTGATCTCGTCGCCCAGCGATTATCCGCGCGCCTACATTTGCGATGAGTGCGTGGCGGTCTGCAACTCGATTCTGGAAGACGACCGCACGGCGACTCCCCAGGCCAGCACGCCGAACCAACTGCCCAAACCTCAGGAAGTGAAGACCTTCCTCGATGAGTACGTGATTGGGCAGGAACAGACCAAGAAGAAGCTGGCCGTCGCCGTTTACAACCACTACAAGCGCATTTTCATGAACCGGCAGAAAACCGGCGACGGGATCGAACTGACCAAGTCGAACATCATGCTGATCGGCCCGACGGGGACTGGCAAGACGCTTCTGGCTCAGACTCTGGCACGCATGCTGGATGTGCCCTTTGCCATCGTCGATGCGACCACGCTCACCGAGGCCGGCTACGTCGGCGAAGATGTCGAGAACATCATCCTCAAGTTGCTGCAGGCTGCGGACGGAGACGTCAGCCGCACCCAGACCGGCATCATTTACATCGATGAAGTCGACAAGATCGGGCGGAAGGATGAGAATCCGTCGATCACCCGCGACGTTTCCGGCGAAGGCGTGCAGCAGGCACTGTTGAAGATTCTGGAAGGCACCATTGCCAACGTTCCGCCGCAGGGCGGGCGCAAGCACCCGCATCAGGAATTCACTCCGGTGGACACGACGAACATCCTCTTCATTTGCGGTGGAGCCTTCGTGGGGCTCGACAAGATCATTTCCCGCAGAATCGGCAAGAAATCCCTCGGTTTTAGAGGTGGCGAAGAAGCGGAGAAGGAAGACGGGAGCAATTCGAAAAGGCGTACGCAGGAATTGTTGACCGAGATCCAGCCGGAAGACCTGATCAAGTTCGGGCTGATTCCTGAATTCGTGGGCCGCTTGCCGGTCGTGGGCATGCTGGAAGATCTGGATGAGTTCGCGCTCATCGAAATCCTGACTCGACCGAAAAATGCCATCGTCAAGCAATACCAGCGGCTGTTTGAGTTCGAGAACGTGCGGCTGAAGTTCAGCGACGAAGCTCTGCGGGCGATCGCCCGGCAGGCCATGGCGCGCAAGGTGGGAGCCCGCGGGTTACGCATGATTCTGGAGGAACTCATGCTCGATCTGATGTTCAACCTGCCGAGCCAGAAGAAAGTGAAAGAGTTTGAAGTGACACGGGAAATGGTGGAAAAACGCAGTGCTTCGTTTGCCACCGTGATGGAGAAGGCAGGGTAGGTATCGTACAGACGTAGATGGCTACGTCCGCCGGCAGCGCACTCTCTACGAGCGCGCGACCGCCGGAACAGGTAGAATTCTTGTGGGGTGTATGTTGGCCTTCATCCTAGGGAGACTCAGTGACCACATCTAAGGAAAAGTTCGAATCAAAGAAGCTGCCCATGATGCCCATTCGGGACGTGGTCATCTTTCCCTTCATGATGACTCCATTCGTCGTGGGCCGCGAATCGAGCGTACGGGCCTTGGAAGAGGCGCTGGCGGCGGACAAGAAGATTTTCCTGGCCACCCAGCATGACGCCTCGATCGATGAACCCAAGGCCAGCGAGATTTACCAGGTGGGCACGATCGTCAACATTGTGCAGAGCCTGAAACTGCCCGACGGCAACATCAAGGTGCTGGTCGAAGGAGTGGAGCGCGGCAAGATTCTGCAGGTCGTCGACACCGACGGCTACATGCAGGCCACAGTCCGGGTCGCACGTTACGCGACCGAGAGCAACCAGGCCCTGGAAGCCGGCATGCAGCGCGTCACCACACTGTTCGAGCAGTATGTGAAGCTGTGCCAGGCACTGAACTACGAAACCATGATTTCGGCCGTGCGCATGGAAGATCCGGCCAAACTGACCGATGTAATCTCCGCCAACCTGCAACTCTCGATCGAAGAGAAGCAGGAACTGCTCGAAATTTTCGACCCGGCCGAACGCCTGACCCGCATTGCCGACGTGCTCGACATCGAGATCGAGAAGTTGAACGTGGACCGAACCATCCAATCGCGCGTGAAGCGGCAGATGGAGAAGGCGCAGAAAGAGTATTACCTCAACGAGAAGATCAAGGCCATCCAGAAGGAACTGGGCCGGGGTGAAAAGAGCGAATTCGACGAACTGAAGAAGAAGATCGAATCCGCGGGCATGCCGAAGGAAGTCAAGGACAAGTCCCTGCAGGAATTGAAAAAGCTGGAAGCTATGCCGCCCATGTCGGCGGAGTCCACGGTTTCGCGCAACTATCTCGACTGGCTGCTGGCCGTGCCCTGGAAAAAGCGCTCCAAAGAGATTCGCAATATTTCCCGCGCCGAGAAAGTTCTGAACGAAGATCACTATGGCCTGGAGAAGATCAAGGAGCGCATCCTCGAGTTCCTGGCGGTCCGGCAACTGGTCAAGAATCCCAAGGGATCAATCCTGTGCTTCGTTGGACCTCCCGGCGTAGGCAAAACTTCGCTGGGAATGTCGATTGCCAAAGCCACCGGACGTAAGTTCGTCCGCATGTCGCTGGGCGGGGTGCGCGACGAGGCCGAGATTCGCGGCCACCGGCGCACTTACATCGGCGCTCTACCCGGTCAGATCATTCAGATGATGAAGAAGGCGGGCACCAAGAACCCGGTCTTCATGCTGGATGAGGTCGACAAGATGTCCATGGACTTCCGCGGGGATCCGTCGGCAGCGCTGCTCGAAGTGCTCGATCCCGAACAGAACTTCATGTTCGTCGATCACTACCTCGACGTGGAATACGATCTCTCGCAGGTGTTCTTCGTCGCCACCGCAAATGTGATGCACACCATTCCCCCGGCGCTGCAGGACCGCATGGAAGTGCTTCGCCTCCACGGCTACACCGAGCAGGAAAAAGTCGAGATCGCCAAGCAGTTCCTGGTCAAGAAGCAGATGTTGGCCGCGGGCCTGTCGGAAAAAAATATCAAGTTCACCGACGAAGCCATCACCGGTCTTATCCGCTCCTATACTCGGGAAGCGGGTGTGCGCAATCTGGAGCGCGAAATCGGCAACGTCTGCCGGAAAGTCGCCCGCAAGGTCGTCAAAGAGGGCGAGAACTATAACATCGCGGTCACCGGCGAGAACGTCAACGACTTCCTGGGCGTGATCAAGTTCCGCGATACTTTGGCACATGAGAAGAGCGAAGTCGGCCTGGTTACCGGCCTGGCCTGGACCGAAGTCGGCGGCTCGATCCTGAGCACCGAGGCGAGTGTCGTCGACGGTAAGGGCAAACTGACGCTGACAGGCAAACTGGGCGACGTTATGCAGGAATCAGCCCAGGCGGCCATGTCGTATGTGCGTTCGCGAGCGCAACGGCTCGGCCTGAGCCGCGACTTCTACCGCAATCTTGATCTTCATGTGCACGTTCCCGAAGGCGCCATTCCCAAGGACGGGCCCTCGGCGGGCATCACAATTGCCACTGCAATCTCCAGTGCCCTAAGCAAAATTCCCGTGCGTCGCGATTTGGCCATGACCGGCGAGATCACGTTGCGCGGCAAGGTTCTGCCCATCGGCGGTCTGAAAGAGAAGCTGCTGGCGGCTCATCGCGCCGGATTGTTCGAAGTGATTCTGCCCAAGGACAACGAAAAAGACGTGGCCGAAGTGCCGGAAAATCTGCGCAATGCCATGAAGCTTCATTTCGTAGATACGATGGATCAGGTCCTGCAGATTGCTCTGGTATCTCCGCTGCCGACGTTGGATGAAGAAGCCGTCCAACCGATCGCGCCTTTGACATCCAGCACCGCCGACAGCCCGGCGGCGCACCAGTAAGAGCAAACGGATGCGCAGGTTCCTGCGAAAGTCCACTTCGATCTGCTTCAATCTGGGAGAGGACCATCCGTCGAAACTGCGGTAAGCAGATTCCCGATGGGCATCGCGTCGGGAGTGGGCAGAAGAGCAGTGGTGGTTTCTGCAATCTGGGTTGTCATGCCAGCTTCCACCAGCATGAACTGGTGGAGAGGGCAAGTCGGATCTCGGAAGCGATGAAGAGGCGCGGGGAATCCTGAAGATGTCCGCATCGAACCAAAGTCAGATTGCTTTTGAAAACGGTTCGGAATCGCCAATCGAACCGGCCCACCCCCGCAGCACGGGAATACTCCCCTCGCAAGAAATCAGCACCTTGATCGCCCGTGGAAACATTAGCGCGGCGCGCGCGATTGACCCCGACCATATCCAACCAGCCAGTCTCGACTTGCGGTTAGGTGATATGGCGCACCGGGTTCGGGCGAGTTTTCTGCCTGGGCCGAAAAGCACCGTCGAATCAAAAATCAAAGATCTCCGCATGGCACGAATCGATCTGACTGGTGCCCCCGTCTTCGAAAAGGACTGCGTTTACATCATCCCTCTGCTGGAAGAGCTGAACTTACCGGAAAATATTTCCGGAAAGGCCAACCCCAAGAGCACGACAGGACGCCTCGACATTTTCACGCGCCTGATTACGGACTACGGTACCGAGTTCGATAGTGTGCCGCAGGGGTATAAGGGGAAGCTGTACGCGGAAGTTGTTTCTCGCACTTTTACCGTCGCCATTCGGGCGGGGATGCGGCTGAGTCAACTGCGGCTTGTGCAAGGAAGTCCGCGATCCGGTGACAGTACGATCAAAGGCTTGGATCAAGAGGAGCCTCTTGTTTATATGGATGAAGGTAGCCCGGGCAAGGCGCTGCTCCAACGGGGCCTGCGAGTTACCGTCAATCTCGAAGCCTCTGAAGCGAACGAGATCGTTGCCTACAAGGCGAAGCGGTATGCTCCGGTAATCGAGCTGGATCGGATTAACTTCTATTCGACCGAGGAGTTCTGGGAGGTTCGCCATCAGAGCGCGAATAAGAATCTGATTCTTGAGCCGGGTGACTTTTATATTCTCGCGTCTCGGGAACGGGTGCGGGTTCCGCCTGACTTCGCAGCCGAAATGGTTCCCTTCGACCCTGCGGATGGCGAATTTCGCATTCACTATGCGGGGTTCTTCGATCCTGGTTTTGGATATGGTTCCAGTGAGATCAAGGGAACCCGCGCGGTGCTCGAAGTTCGAGCCCACGAGGTTCCGTTCTTGATCGAACACGGGCAACTCGTGGGTCGCCTGAACTATATGCACCTGTTGTCACGCCCGGACAAGATATATGGCACGAACATAGGATCGTCATACCAGCATCAGGCGCTCACCTTGAGCAAGCAGTTTCGTCGTGACCCGGTACGCTAACTGGAAACCAGCGACTGAATCCAGAAGGAATTTCAGCCGCGCAACCGATCGCGCCTTTGACCTCCAGCACTGGCGAGAGTCCGCCGCCCACCGGTTGTCGTAGAGACGTAGCTTGCCTGCTACGTCTTCGCCAGCCGCATTGCGAACGATGGTGAGACAGACGTTGCAAGCAAAGTCTCTACGCGCACACCGCCCGCATCCGCTCGCACAAATCCGCCAGGGAGCGCTCGACGCAAGCCGTCAGCCACTGTTCGAGAGCCTGGCGCTCGTCGTCGGGAATGTAACTGAACCGGATGCCGCAAGCGTGGGTAGTCGTCCAGACCACCCTTCCCGTGGTGTGAAGGATCTCCTTGGTCTCGGGCAGGGCGAAACGAAGATCGACTTCGTCGCCGGTGCCCAGCGCTACACCCGCCATGTCATCGTGGGGATCGATCTGGAGCCCAACTCCGCCTTCACTCAGATTCACCACCGTCGCTTCGGTAAATGGCTGAGTACGAGTGCAGAGCGACGCTACGATGTTGACCGGTTCGCGGTGGTGCTTGCGACGCCGCACCACAGTCGCGCAGTAGGCCGCGCGCAGGCAGCGTTCGATCTGAACGGCCGAGGCCGGCTTGTGAATCAGGAAGTGAACTCCCGCCGCGAATGCCTGGCGCAGGTCCAGCAGGTCGCGCATGATTGCGACCAGAACGCACTCGTGGTTCAGCTTCGATTTACGAAGGGCGCTAAGGAAGTCTCTGAGGTTGTCGATCTCGCGCCAGTCCACAATGATTACGTCAAATTCGTGCTGCCGAATCAGGGCCAGAGCCGCGTCACAGCCGCCCGCAAGCTTCGGCGTCACTTGGAGTTGGTTGAGGACAGTCCGCGTGATTCCCAAAAACTGAACGTCTGCGCAAAGCAGCAGGGTGTGCATTTCGAGCGTCGTCTTCCGGATGTTCTCCATTTGCGTCTCCATGCAAATCGCGCGGCTGAGTTGCGCTATCCAGTACAAGTGACGGTACTTTCAGTCGCCGCCGCTACTGACTCAATCGGCTCCTGTGAGAGCAGGTTGACTCGGCAACCGGCACCGGCGATACCGGGCTGGTTACCGCAGTTCCCTGCGTGCACTCAAGTTTTCGGCGATCTCGGAATCAAGAGGAGTTGAAGAGACGCAAGCGATCACACCTTGCGAGCGTTCCGGCTTGCCAAGTTCCGCTCCCGCGTTGCAAACTTGAGCATGAGGGTTCTCTCCCGGTTTCTGGCGGCGGCGACCGATGCCGCGCAATTCCCTGTTCCCAGCCTGCCGGAGATCGCATTTCTCGGCCGTTCCAATGTCGGCAAGTCGAGCGTGATCAACTCCCTGGTCGGCTCCAAGCTGGCGCGTACCAGTTCGACTCCCGGCCGCACCCGCAGCATTAACTTTTTCGAGATACGCTGGCCGGGAAAACCGCGCCCCGAGCTGATTTTTGCGGATCTCCCCGGCTACGGGTATGCCAAGATTTCGCGCGAAATTTGGCAGGAATGGCCGAAGTTCATCGAGCCCTACCTCAATGAGCGCCCCACCCTGAGGTTGTGCGTCGTGCTGGTGGATGCCAACGTTCCCCCGCAACAGAGTGACCGGCAACTGTTGGATTTTCTCAACGCCTCGGATCGCGACTTCCTGCTGGTGGCCACCAAGAGCGACCGGCTCTCGAACAATCAACTCCACAACACACTCCGCACCTTAACCCAGGAGTATCCCGCGGCCCGCCTGCTTCCCTTCTCGGCTAAGACCGGCGCCGGACGCGACGAACTGTGGAAGCAGATCCGGCAAGTGGCCCAGCAGATGTCGACCGCGGAAGCCTCCTCGGGCACGCCTCTCGATTAGAAGAGTCTTAATGGCGCATTCACGGTCCCGTGCCTAATGTTTGAACCTGTTTGTCCCGATAGAGACATTAGGGTTCCTCGCAACGCTCCGCCTGATTCTGAGGAGCAGAGCGAGGTTGACTTTCGACTACGCGGAAACTGCATCGGGCCGCCATGGCAGAGGAAACCAACGAAGGCGTCGCTTATCTGAGGGCCTTGAAACAGTCAGTCGGTCCCGTCGCCGCGACTGCGGCGGCGCCAGCCCGGAAGGCCGGTTCGGAGAAGCGTGCCGACTCCAGTGCTGCCGCGGCAGACTCCGGCGAACGATTTCTAGGAGCGGAAAAGCGGCGCAGCCCGCGCTACAAGTGCGAAGGAAGCGTCGAACTGCGCGAGGACGGCCGCGAAGTTCGGACTTGGGCTACCTTCAGCGACGTGAGCCTTCATGGCTGTTACGTGGAAGCGCAGGCCACTTATCCGGTGGGAACTATTCTGCACATGAAACTGGAGGCCAACGGCTTCCGAGTAGAGACCGAGGGCAACGTTCGCGTGAACTACCCCTATCTCGGCATGGGAATCGCTTTCGTGGAAATGTCGCAGCAGAACCTGGAGCAACTGAGAGGACTGCTGAGCACAATCTCTCGGCCGACTATCGTCATGGGACCTCGAATGGCCTCATCGCTTCCCCCCGGCGGGGCACGCGGTACGGTGGCCCCTGTGATCGCTGATCCCGCTGCGGCGGTGCGGGCGCTCACTGAGTTCTTCGAAAACCGCCAGATGCTGATGCGGGAAGACTTTCTTAAAATCCTGCGCCAGAGTCAGCGCCTCGATATAAAGCGGTGAAGGCGGTTTGCCCCGGCCGCCAGTGAAGCCATGGCCGGCCTGTCGCAGATTTCGCAGTGTCTCGCATTCCCAGTTTCCGATGCCGCCGGAACCAATTCTCTTACGCTCGAACTCTGTTCCCTTCGCTATGATGAAAGGGCATGGCTCTCTTTCTCATTACTGGCATAGGCGGCTTTATCGGATCGTCGCTGGCGCGGGCGCTGCTTTCTCGCGGCGAGAAGGTGCGCGGCGTCGACAACTTTTCAACCGGCAATCGGGAAAATATCGCGGAGATATTGGATCGCATCGACTTCCGCGAGGCCGACATTCTCGACCTGGAAGCGATGCACAAGGCTTGCGCCGGAGTGGACTTCGTCCTGCATCAGGCCGCGATTCCTTCCGTACCCAAATCCGTCCTGGACCCGCTGGGCAGCAACCGGGCCAACATCGACGGCACGGTCAACGTCCTGGTGGCGGCGCGCGATGCAAAAGTAAAGCGCGTGGTGTATGCGGCGTCGTCTTCCGCGTACGGCGACACACCGACGCTGCCGAAGCACGAAGCCATGAAGCCCGATCCGATTTCGCCCTACGCCGTGGCCAAGCTGGCGAGCGAGCACTACCTGATTTCTTTTTACCGCTGCTACCAGCTCGAGACCGTGGCCTTGCGTTACTTCAACATCTTCGGGCCGCGGCAGGATCCATCGTCGCCCTATTCGGGCGTGCTGGCGAAGTTCATCACCCAGATGCTGCATGGCGAACAGCCCGCCATCTTCGGCGACGGCGAGCAGAGTCGCGACTTCACTTACATCGACAACGCGGTCGAGGCGAATCTGCTGGCCTGCAAAGCGCCCGCAGCCCAGGCTGCGGGACAAGTCTTCAATGTTGCCACGGGACGCAGAATCACCCTCAATGAAACATTCAAGATGCTGCAAAGTCTGACGTCCTATGCCGGACAGCCCAGGTACGGCCCGGAGCGCGGCGGCGACATCAAACATTCCCTCGCCGACGTCTCGAAGGCCGAAGCCGGTCTCGGTTACAAAACCAAAGTAAATTTTGAGGAAGGCCTGCGGCGCACGGTGGAGTGGTATCGAGGGAAGTAAGTACCAGCGCCGGATTTTAGAAGTGTCGACGAGAGGAAGAATTCCGTCAACGAATTGACGAACCTCAAGCAGCCATCGTTTCCTGGAAACCTGTCGTGAGGTCGCGGTAGGGACGACCATTGCTGATCGCCCCCCGCGCGGATCCGCACGAGCGCTCATTAGCGCATGCGGCTCTTATCGCAGATGAATAACGGCCAAGCGTGCTGCTTTTCCGCACACTCGCCCACCCGTGGGACACGCGCAGTCCCGCTCTATGTCGGGTACGTGTCGAGTGGAGAGTGTTCTCCTTGATCAGCAGCCTTCCCTCCTCACTCTCCGCCGACGTGCTTTCCGTCTTTGTTCGAATGATTCATCGGTACTATGCCGCTGTCCGACTCCTCGCAGACGTACATGCGGGCCGTGTGGCCTAAGCCTTCTCCCGCCGTCCTGCGACTCACTTTTGCCGCAGGCGTCTGCGAGGTCTCCCGGTTCTCGTGCATGAAGTTTCTAGGCGTGTCTGGGGTCTTCGACTACGCCGGACTGAGCAGGAGCTCGCGCTATCGCGCCTGTTCATGTTGCCTTCCGTGCATTACAAAGACGTCGGCGTCCGGATTGCATCTTTTCGGAGCTGAATACCCACCCCGCCTATCCTCTGTCTACGCTTCGCTGGGTCCCTCGCAGTAGCAGCGCAAGACTCGAGGCCGAGCGGATCGCTACTCCTTTCTCGTAAGGCTCTTGCATCCTCTACTTCATGCCGGTTTACCCCGGCGCACTGTAATGGGGATTTTGCGACAAAGTCACCGGCCCTTGCCGAATCTCTTTCGCCAAGTTCGCCGCGTGGATCACCGCCTTCATGGGCGGACAAGCGCCAGGTCGAGCGCCGGCCGCGGTAGCGAGGTATCGCCCTTCAGCGTCAGGCTGCCGCTGGTAGCATCCAGGGCGAAAACCATGATACCGGGGGCGGCAGGCTCCACACCCTCCGGAATCCCTGCCGAAGGGACGGAATGCAACAACACAACAAATCGGTTTTGTGGATCGAGGCGCGGGAGCAAATTGGCCGCCAGCACCGTGGGCGAGGGTAGCGGCAACCCGGTGCTGAAAGGGGACTCAGGAACCGCTTGCACGGTTCCATCGGCCAGGACCGACATTACAAAAACCGACTGCGAGGTGTCGTCGCCGACAAAGAGGAACTTTCCGGCGCTATCCATCGCCATGCCGCCGCTGAAGAACATCAGGCGATAGGATCCGAGCGCGTTGAGCAGGCTGAGCGTGATGGCTGTGCTGTGAGTAACCGTCGTCGTCAGTTCATCCAACTGGAACCCGTCCAATGGTTCCGTAACCGCGTACACAATCTGGTTATTCGGGTGAACGACGATGTCGGGTGTCGTCCCGAAATGGCTGGCCGCGAGGTCAGCGTGTATCGTGCCGAGGGCCCCGTCCGAGCCTTTGGGGGCTGCCTCCAGAGCCGCGCTCACCGTGTGTCCACCCAGTTCGCGCGTGCCCATCAGCACGGTCTTGCCGCTGGGCGTGACTGCCACGGCATCATGTTCCTTCAATGCACCCGACACTGGATCGTCCACCACATTGAACGGCGATCCGGGCACCGCTGACAATGTGCCGGAGTGGTTGGAGAAGCCGAACGTGCCGTCCCGGCCCGCGGCGACGTAGACGAATTGGCCGGCGAGATCGGCGGCAATGGCGCTGACTACGGGCATATTCGTGTCGGCCGAATGCTGGCTGAGGGCTCCCGTGGTCGGGTTGATCGCCCAAGTGCTGATCGTCGGCTGGATGCAGCACAAGGTCGGACTGCTCGCGACCGCGAGACCGCTCGCCCCGAGGGTAGTGAGCACAAAAGCGCCCGCATGCGAGAATGGCGAACCCGGCACGGGCGTGAGCGTGCCGTCGGAATTCAGTTTGAATGCAGCGATTTGGCCGTCACCGGCACTCTGGAAATCAGGAAGTGTGACATAGACGTAGGTGGACGTGGGTGTGGGCGTGGGTGTGGGCAGTACTCCGTTGCTCCCGCATCCGCTCAGCGCGGCGGCGAGCAACACGACGGAGACCAGGATGAGTGAAAGAAGAAGGACTTTTCTCATCGGAGTACCTCCTTTGAGGGTTGTCTGGGTAGCTGGACTTTCGTGCGGATCCCTGCAAATGCCTAACTAAAGTTCCCCGCTCGAGACCTCCCTCGATTGTAGTTCTCCATCGGATGCGACCTCGTGGCTCGGCAAACTTCGCAAGGGAATCCACGCAGGGGCAGGAGAGATTGTTCGCTTTCGCGGAATGCGACCGCGTCGCCGATTCCACCGGATAACCGTCGCCCGGCACGGGCCTGTGCTAGGCAAAGGGTGACTTGCGTCCTCCTTTGAAATTAGACGGCGCCATGCTCAGAATGTCTGTGATTTCCCTCACCCTTGCGTGCGAGCGTTCTTGGATCGGGAATCGATCCCAGCGGCCGATTGCGATAGGTGTTGGTTAACGAATTTTCTAGGGAGGCGATTACACATTTTGACCGCTGCTCAACGAGTAATAACGCGAGTAGAGTCGAGAACAGGCGCAGTGACGGTAGCCTCCCGGTGGGCGTTTGACTCGGCTTTCGCCTCATCCCCTCAATCCGGTTTGACCTGGTCCTGTTTCCTGTTCCCGCTCATCGAACCGGACTGGCAGTTTTCCCGCATCCGGCTCTCGGAAAAGACTCACGCTTTCGCCCACGGAAGGCTCGCGGTACGATGTGGTAACTGCACCAGACCATACACACAATGAAGAGACGCTTCCGGAAAGAGTTTATAGCCCGGCCGCGCTTCCTCGTGTTTGTCGCAGAGCCACCGACGCAGCCTGCGGCGGGCGTGTAGATCGACCGCACTGTAGGCTTTGCTGACCGCTCCCAGACAGAAGTAGTTGGCCCAACCGATCAACATCCGGTTGAGCTTTTCCACCATCGCCTTCGGATCCAGCCTGACGGTATCTCGTCCGGTCTCGTCGCTGATTGCGCGACAGATGCGCTGCACCCGTTTCTGGGAGGGAACCGTGCCCATATAGAACCGGCCTCTCCTCATCGAGTAGCATCGCCCGAACGTATATCCCAGGAAATCGAACTTCTCTTCCGGCAGATAACAGACCCGCGTCTTCGCTTCGTTCACCGTCAGCTTCAGCTTCGACATCATCATCCGCATCTCAGCCAGGGCTTGCTCCGCCCCAACTCGACAACAGATGACAAGGTCATCGGCATAGTTCACGATGTACGCTTTCCAACGCTTTTCGTGCCCGAGTTTCTTCCACCCCAGCACGAACCGTCGCATGTACAGATTGCTGAGCAAGGGACTGATCGGAGACCCTTGCGGTGTCCCTCGACCTTCGTCCCGATTGCGCGTACTTCGATGTTTGTTCCCACGCTCGTCGGTTTCTTCGACCGGAGCCTCCAACCACATCTTGATCAGATGCAGCATTGCTCCATCGACGACCCGGCGAGCCACCGACTTCAGAAGCTCGGCGTGCGGAACACTATCAAAGTAACTGCTGAGATCAGCATCGACGATCTGTCCATGTCCGGTATTGATCAGCTTGTGAACGTGTTGTACTGCGTCCAGCGCGCTGCGGTCTGCCCGATAGGCATACTGTTCCGCCGTCAGGTCGGCCTCAAATATAGGTTCGAGAACCAGCACTGCCGCCGTTTGCACAACCCGATCTCGGATTGTTGGTATCCCTAGCGGTCTCTGCTTCCCATCCGGCTTGGGTATATAAACCCGTCGCACAGATTGAGGTTGATAGGTTCGACTTTTCAGCTCTTGTGTCAGTTCGTCCAGCCATCGTTCCACGCCGTACCGCTCGATATCCTCGAAAGTTTGTTCATCCACTCCCGCTGCTCCGCCATTGGCTTCACAACGTTCGTAGGCATGTGCCAGAACATCCTTCCGATACACCTTGTCGTACAGCGCATAGAAACGAAAGTCGGGCGATTCCTTCGCTTTTGCGTGCAACGCCGTCTGCAACTTCTGAACACTGGATGGAGTTGTTAGGCTCATCGCCAATGTGCGATCTGTAAAGCTGTCGAAAAAGATTGTCTGACAAAGGGAGGTGAACCGATCAGACCGTGCGTCCCATCGCACGTAGCCTACGAGGTAGGGCGGGGAGGCAACAATCCGTCCAAAGCCCTCGGACAATGTACCCACAACCGCAAGGTTGGCACCGGAACTGTGAGGCAAAGGTGCATCTGCCAGCATAGAGGCGGAGAGGGCCTAGGCTTGATAGCAGCGGTCAGAATGCACAAACGCTCGTAAGCGTCGTCATGAGTAGAGAACCTAATATGCTGAGCGGTTCTTCGGGCTGTGGGTACGGGGAGTATTGGCTGCCCCGTCATGGGCAAACCACACAGCCGGCGTAGAGAGCGGACCTAAACTATCGCGTCTTTGCGACGGAACAGAGTAAATCCGTATCGCTCCCAGAGAACGGGAAAGTACATCGCAAGATGGACTGACGGCGGTGCGGACAGCAGATTAGGGAGGAAGCGAAGGCTTCTCTGTAATGGAGGAGATACCGGTTGCGTCTATGCAGGGCAACATCACCGGACGCGAAAGCGGGCAGACTTCCCTGTGGTACTTCACGTGAGAGAACTTGGCTATTCGGCTTATGAGACAAAGCAGATGACAACAGCGCAAGCTGCTGGTGCGGTTTCAAGCGAAGCGGCGGAGTGGGACGCCATCGACTGGCAAACCATCCACCGCCATGTTCGCCGACTCCAAGTGCGTATCGCGCAGGCGACGAAGCAAGGCAGATGGGGCAAGGTGCGAGCCTTGCAACGCCTGCTGACCCACTCCTACAGCGGCAAGGCTCTTGCCGTTCGACGAGTGACAGAAAACGATGGCAAGAAAACCCCCGGTGTGGACCAAGAAATCTGGGACACGCCAGAGAAGAAAACACAGGCAGTCCATGAACTCAAGCGCAGGGGCTATCAACCTCAGCCTCTCCGACGCGTCTATATCCCCAAGTCGGACGGCAAAACGAGGCGCCCGCTCGGAATCCCCACCATGAAGGACAGAGCGATGCAAGCCCTCCACTTGCTCGCACTGGATCCCGTGGTGGAAACCACTGCTGACAAAAACTCGTACGGGTTTCGTCAGCAACGATCCTGTGCGGACGCGATCCAACAATGCTTCAATGCACTGAGGGTCGCAACCACGCAGTGGATTCTAGAAGGCGATATCAAAAGCTGCTTCGATGAGATCTCCCACGATTGGCTCTTGGCTCACGTTCCCATGGACCGGGCCATCCTCCAAAAGTGGTTGAAAGCCGGGTATATGGAGAAACACGTCCTTCACGAAACGACGGAAGGAACGCCCCAGGGGGGAATTATTTCCGCAGCGCTCGCCAACCGTGCGCTGGACGGCTTGGAGCGAGTGCTCAGAGAAAAATACCCAAGTAGAACTCGCCTCAAGTCGCTGGGAGATAAACTTCCCTCCCTGAATTTCATCCGTTATGCGGACGACTTCATCATCACCAGTAAATCGAAAGAGCTACTGGAAAGGGAAATCAAACCCCTCGTCGAGCAATTTCTGCAAAAACGGGGACTTGAGCTTTCCCAAACGAAGACAGTCATCACGCACGTGGAAAAGGGCTTTGATTTTCTGGGACAAAACGTGCGCAGATACCCTAACGGGAAACTGCTCATCAAACCCTCCAAGAAGAACGTCAAGACCTTCCTGGAAGGCGTCCGAAGGACAATCAAAGCCGCGCTGGGCTCTTCTGCCGCCGCTCTGATCGAGGAACTCAACCCCAAGATACGAGGTTGGGCCAACTATCATCGGCACGTGGTGAGCAAACGCACGTTCACCCGCGTGGATCACGCTATCTTCTCTCGTCTGTGGCAATGGGCACGACGACGGCACCGAAACAAAAACCCGCGCTGGATCAAAGAAAAATACTTTGAGCGGCGTCGGGACAGGGATTGGTTCTTCGTCGGGGAAAGGTACGATCACCAGGGGCAGCCCTCTAAAGTCCGGTTGCTATTAGCTGCCCGTACCCCCATCCAACGACATGTCAAGGTTAAAAGCGACGCGAACCCCTACGATCCTGCCTGCGAAACCTACTTCGAGAAACGCGAAGCGGAGCACATGCGGGACACGTTTCGAGGCTCTCGTATTCTTCGCTATCTCTGGCATGAACAACGTGGTCTCTGTCTGGCATGCAAGACCAAAATCACTCGCATCACGGGATGGCGCTTGCACTCCTGCGTCCCCCGCGTCATGGGTGGTTCGACCAGTGTCGAGAACCGCGTCTTACTTCATCCCGAGTGCCATGACAGGGTCCACCGCCTGCGTCTTTCTGTATCCAAACCGCGTCTCCCTCACCGAGGCGTTCGAAGTGCTTGAGCCGGATGACGGGAAACTGTCACGTCCGGTTCTTAGAGGGCCGGGTCCCAGCAATGGGGTCCGGCTACTCGATCCCTCGGTCCTTCGTTGCTTCCTGCGTTCGTCTCTAACTGAGGTCCCTTCCCTCCACCGGAGTTACCCGGTTTCACAGGTACTGCGAACCCCTCCGCCACCCCACACGGCCCGGTCCATCTCTCACGAGTTACCGGTTGATCCCGACCGCAATCACCGCTGGGGCTTCCCGTGTTGCGTCTGGTCTCCTCTGCCTACATGCCATCGCCATTACCCCGGCAGGTCCGACGGAGCTTGTTCGCTCGTCGATCTCCATCGTCAGCGGCCTTCCCTGTGTAACAGTCAGGTCGGCTCCTGCAATTATTGTTTCGGGGCCTGCTCAGCGTTCACTCACGTTATGGCCTGTACGCTCACCGAGTCGCCTAGCGACCCTCTACATCGAAAGCTCCGACAACTTCGTTGCCTCCGCCGCCGTTTCGATTGTTACCGGGTGGAGCGAACCAGTTCCCGGGCGGGAGTTGCACCCGCTGAAGTCCAGCGCCTTTCACGGCGCACTGTAACGCCAATTATCACAAGAGAGTCGCCTTGTGGGTAAGCGAAGACCGATGGCCGTCTAGACGGGCGTAATTCTGACGGGCATTCTTCCTTTGTGGCGCGATGTCATGCCACGAAGGGGATTGATGAACCACAGCGCAGCGCCGGTTCTCAGCGCCACACGTATCAAACGACAGTACCGCACTGCCGAAGAGAAACGGCAGATCGTCGAGGAGACACTTGCAACCGGGGTCTCGGTGGCGGTTGTGGCTCGGGCGCATGGCGTGAACGCGAACCTGGTGTTTCACTGGCGCAAGCTGTACCAGGCGGGGCTTCTGGCCGACCGGGCCGGCACTTCCCTGGGCCAAGCTGGGGCGAGTGGGGTGCGGTTGCTGCCGGTGAGAGTTGCCGAAGAGACGCAGAACCAGCCACCGTTTCTTGCTGCTGTGAGCACACAGTCCAGCGTCGATCCGGAAGCGGTGGTTGTATCGGGTTCGATGGAACTCACTCTGGCGAAAGCACAGATTCGCATCACGGGCTCGGTAGACGCTCAAGTGCTGCGGGTGGTGCTGGAGTGCTTGCGCGGATGATGGCGCTTCCGGCCAACACGCGCATCTGGATCGCGGCGGGCGTGACCGACATGCGACGCGGCTTCATCGGGCTGAGCGCTCTGGTACAAACGACGCTCGAACACGATCCTCTTTCCGGTCATGTTTTCGCGTTCCGGGGGCGGCGCGGCGACTTGATCAAACTACTCTGGTTCGATGGCGATGGGCTTTGTCTGTTTTCAAAACGTTTGGACCGTGGACGATTCATCTGGCCGAAGGTGGAGAGCGGAACGGTATCGTTGACGGGCGCGCAGTTATCGATGCTGTTAGAAGGCATCGATTGGCGTCATCCGGTTCGAACCGCGGAGTCATTGATGGCGATCTGAGTTCGCGAGTGCGATATGCACAGCTATTTATGCGGCTGTGGACGCATTCCGGCAGAGTTCATGACATACTCCGTTGATGGTTGCCACGCGCACGACGCTGCCGGATCTGAACACGCTGGATCAGAATGCGCTGAAGGCGATCCTGCTGGCCACCCACGAGCGATTCATCGCGCAGCACGAAGAACTGATCGCGGCCCAGGAGCAGTTACTCGTCAAAGAAGAGCAGTTACTCTCGCGCGTCCACGAGATTGAACATCTGAAGCTGCTGATTGCCAAACTGCGGCGCCTGCAGTTTGGGCGTAAGTCGGAGAAGGTCGAGCGGCAGATCGAACAACTCGAACTGAAGCTCGAAGACCTCGAAGCTCAGCGCGTCGCGTCCCTGCCGCAGGCCGCCCGTGAAGCGGACGCGCCGAAACCCGCTCCTGCTGCAAAGAGTCGCCGTCCCCTTCCCGAGCATCTGCCGCGCGAGATTAAGACACACGCACCTGCGGAACCATCCTGCCCGGAGTGCGGCGGCACACTGAAGAAGCTCGGCGAAGATGTCTCCGAGGTTCTGGAATGGGTTCCGGCGAGTTTCAAGGTGATTCGCCATGTACGCCCCAAACTGTGTTGCGCGGGATGCGACAAGATTGTGCAAGCGCCGGCGCCGAGTCGTCCGATTGATCGCGGCCTGGCCGGTCCGGGGCTGCTGGCCCATGTACTTACTTCGAAGTTTGCGGACCATTTGCCGTTGTATCGCCAATCGGAGATCTATGCTCGCGAAGGCGTCGACTTGGATCGCTCGACGTTGGCGAAGTGGGTCGGTGAAGCCAGCCACTTACTCGAACCATTAGTCGAGGCGCTGCGCCGTTACGTGATATCGGCCGACAAACTACACGCTGACGATACGCCGGTTCCAGTGCTGGCTCCCGGCAATGGCAAGACCAAGACCGGGCGCTTGTGGACCTATGTTCGCGACGACCGTCCGTCGGGCTCGAACGCGGCTCCAGCGGCCTGGTTTGCCTACTCGCCCGACCGCAAGGGCGAACACCCGCAGCAACATCTGAGTAACTTCCGCGGCATTCTGCAGGCCGACGCTTACTCTGGTTTCAATCAACTCTACGCGGACGGGAGCATACAAGAAGCTCCGTGCCTGGCCCATATCCGCCGCAAGTTCTACGACCTGATGGAAGCGCACCGCTCGCCGATTGCGACCGAAGCGGTCGAGCGCATCGGTGCCTTGTATGCGATCGAGAAGGAAATCCGCGGGCGGCCTCCCGACGAGCGACGCGGCGTTCGCAACACGCGCTCGCGGCCCCTGCTCGACGCGATGCACGCGTGGCTGGAAACATCTTTGTCGAAACTCTCGCGGAAGTCGGATACCTCGGCGGCGATCCACTATGCGCTCGCCCGTTGGGACGCCTTCGTGCGCTATTGCGATGACGGCCGCATCGAGATCGACAACTCCGCGGCCGAGAGGGCCCTGCGCGCGGTCGCGGTGGGTCGCAAGAATTACTTGTTCGCCGGTTCCGACGCCGGAGGAGAACGAGCCGCAACCTTCTATTGTCTGCTGGGCACGGCCAAGCTGAACGGCCTCAATCCCGAGGCCTACCTGCGCCAGGTGCTGGAGCGCATCGCCGACCACCCGGTCAACCGTGTTGCAGAGTTGTTGCCTTGGAACATTGGGTTGAACGACTCCGCCACAGAACTCTCCACCCGATAGCACACCCATCCACTCCAGCAGGTCGTGTCCATTAACAAAAGAAGTGGACACGACCTCATCACCTCATCCCGTCTCGCACGTCAAGACGGTAGTACGTCCCCCGTTACCCTTGTGGTGTGGGTCTGCCTCGTGAATCGGCGCATAATAGGGGGAAATTCGTGTCTAGAGGGGGTTGGAGGGGTTCAGTCTGTAGCATTTGGAATTGAGGAGTTTGTCATGCGTGAACGAATCGCGTTTCTACTCATCGTGCTGTCTCTAAGCGTGTATGCGTGCGCTCAAGAAGGAACTGTCGAACACGGCTGGACAGATAAGAACAACGCCGAGATGTATGCGGCATACATGCTACAGAACGCGTACAACGAACAGGGGTATTGGGGAGCAAGGGTTGAAATAAGGCAGGCCGGAACCAAGCGAGTCTTCGTGGTGCAGCCGGGGCGGATATACCACGTCGAGCGTTTCGATGTTTCCGGGCTAAGCGATCTTCCAGAGGAGGCCATGACGGACTCGCCGAAAACCGGTGACGTGTACTCGCCCGACCGCGTCAACCAATGGATTGCGACCGTCGAAAAAAGGTATGCCCGACGAGCAAATTGGGGCGTGCAGCTTGATCACGCTCATGCGCAGGTAAAGATTGAAGTGAAACTCAGCGAAGGCGGGCCAAAACCGTTGCCCAATGATCCGCGTCCCTGACGTTCCCGATGTCAACTGCCGCAATCCGATTTCACTCAAAACCCCCGGAGCCGGCTCGACGAGTGGAGTCGAGAACAGGCGCAATAGCGGTAGTCTCCCGGTGGCATTCGTAAGCGCTGCTTTCGCAGAGCGCGCCTCAATCCGGTTTGGCATGGCTCTGTTTCCTGTTCTCGCTCATCGAACCGGACAGGCGCATCTCGCGCATCCGGCTCTCGGAGAAAGTTTCACGATTTCGCCCACGGAAGGCTGCTTGTCCGAGTAGTAAGTTCGACCAAACCCAGCACCTGATGCAGGGTAGTGATTGAAAACGGCTTGCTTGCCTGCCCTCGCAGCTTGTGCTTGGCGCACAGCCACTGTCGCAGCCTCTTGCGAGCATGTCGTTCGACAGCTCGATAAGCAGGACTGACTGGTCCCAAACAGAAATAGTTAGCCCACCCGATCATGATTCGATTGAGTGTCGTGATTACTGTTTCTTGGGCCAGCAGGGTCCTGTTCCGTCCGGTTTCCTGGCTGATCGCCTCACAGACGCGTTGCACCCGTTTCTTCGACGGAGTGCTGCCTAGATAGGCTCGTCCCGTCTTTGGCGAGTAGCATCGCCCGAACGTGTACCCTAAGAAGTCGAACTTTTCTTCCGGCAGCTTGCAGACCCGCGTCTTCGTCTCGTTCACCGTTAACTTCAGCTTCGTCATCATGCCCCGCATCGTGACTAAAGCATCTGCGGCTTTGTCGCGACAGCAGATCACGAGGTCATCGGCATAATTAACGATGTACGCTCTCAGACGCCTCTCGTGCCCCAATTTCTTCCAGCCAAGCACGAACCGACGCATGTACAGATTACTCAGCAACGGACTGATCGGAGATCCTTGCGGACTCCCTCGACCTTCGTCCCGATTACGCGTGCTTCGACGCTTGTTTCCACGCTCGTCCGTTTCTTCGACTGGAGCTTCCAGCCACATCTTGATCAGATGAAGCATCGCTCCGTCTACGACGCGACGAGCTACCGATTTTAGAAGCTCGGAATGCGGAAGAGTATCGAAGTAGGAACTGAGATCTGCGTCTACAATTTCTCCATGGCCAGTGTTGATCAGCTTATGGACGTGTCTTACAGCATCCAGTGCGCTGCGGTCTCGCCGATAGGCGTACTGCTCTAGCGGTAGATCGGCCTCGAAGATTGGTTCGAGAACCAGAACTGCTGCCATTTCCGCTGTCCGATCCCGGATAGCGGGCACTCCTAAAGGCCGCTGTTTCCCGTCCGGCTTCGGTATATAAACACGCCGCACAGGAAGTGGTTGATAGGTTCGGTTCTTCAGCTCTTGCGCCAGTTCGTCCAGCCAGCGCTCTTCTCCGTACGTCTCGATGTCCTCGAACGTCTGATTGTCCACTCCTGCCGCTCCGCCATTGGCTTTGCAGCACGCGTAGGCGAATGCCAGAACGTCCTTGCGGTACACCTTGTCGTACAAGGCGTAAAAGCGGAATCTGGGCGATTCCTTCGCTTTGTCGTGCAACGCCGTCTGCAATTTCTGAACGCTTGCTGGGGTTGTTAGGTTCGACACCAATCCCTCCGCCTTCGTTGCTTCTTGCGTTTCCTTTCAACTGAGGCCCCTTCCCTCCACCGGCATTACCCGGCTTCATCAGTACTACGGGCCTCTCCGTCACCCCATACGGCCCGGCCTGTCTCTCACGAGATGCCGGTTGATCGCATCCGCGATCACCGCTGGGGCTTCCCGTGTTGCTACTGGTCAACTTTGCCTGCTTGCCGTCGCCATTACCCCGGCAGGTCTGATGGAACTCGTTCGCTCGTACTGTCCCATCATCGGCGGCCCGCCCACAAAACACGGGGGGAGGGCTCCTGCGTTAATCGTTTCGAGGCCTGCTCAGCGTTCACTTCACGTTACGGCTTGCATGCTCGCCAAGTCGCCTAAGCGACCCTCTACACCGGAGGCTCCGACGGCTTCGTTTCCTCCACCGCCGCTCCGATTGCTTCCGGGTGGAGCGAACCCAGTTCCCGGGCGGGACTTTCACCCGCAGTCGACCAGCGCCTTTTCACGGCGCACGTGTAATGGCGATTTTGCGTCAACGATGCACGGAACCAGCGCCGTCGCAACCTGTGATTTTAGTAGCGTGAAGCAGGCCAATGTCCTTTTGTGAAATGCTCTCTGCTCCGACGAACTCCAACTTCAGCTCAGCGCTGCCAGTGGTCGGTCGGGAAGGCTGCAACGTAATTGCGAACGGCGAGCCTAGGACGATGGCCGTCAGTTTCTCAGTTGTGGTCGAAACCTGCGATGCGGACGACGGATACAAGGCGAGTCCCCCACTAGCAGCAGCGATTTTGCGGAATCGTTCCCTGTCGCGGTGCCGTGGGCCAGGCTCGTCATAGTCCAGAATAAGACCGAACACTGCTGGCCACGAAGAACCAAAAAACTTGGCGATTGTCGCGTCTGAGGAAAGTCGGCTGGCATTGTCGCCACCGTCGCTAATCACAATAATTGCCGCATTTCGGGTAGTGACCCGGCCAGCTACTTCAACGAGTGTGTCATAAAGGGCTGTTGCTGCGATCCCTTTAGGGGGGCCTTGCTTTGACAACTGCTCCAACAACTCTTCGCTCTTCGAACGACCGATAGCAGATGCTTCTATTCTTTCCCGAAACACAAACGTGGCGACATTTTCCCCTGAGCTCTCCAGCAGCTGCTTCGCTGCGGCCATCGACTCCTTCCAGGTAGCCTTCGTGCTTCCGCTCACATCGAGCACAAGAATTGCTGCCGGCTTACCCGCTGGTGTCAACAACGTGACATTGGCTGGATTGCCGTTGATTTCTGCCTTCAACTGGTCAGCTCTTACGTTCACGACGGGTCGCCCCTGCTTGTCCGTCACACGCAGCATAGTCGTGACAGGGCAGTTCTGCCCCCATCCGTTCCCCAAGAATGCGCAGAAGAAAATGGCAACGGCGAGATGAGAAGACCGACGCAAGCGTGTGTGTCTAAATAGCCGTTGAGTCATAACTATCCGTTACGGAATCCAGTTGGCCAGTACGTTAGCACATGTGTCAATTGGCAAAACCAGGCGATTGCGCTCAAAACCCGATGAGCAACTCGATAGTGGCCCTTTCGTCGATAGCACTTCCGGAAGCCGAGAGCCGGATGCCGCCATTACGTTAGTTATCTACGGCCCGATTACCAACATCGCTAGAGTGAGGACATGACACTTTCCTCGATGGTGGTTTCGCGCGACTGGCAGGAAGTAAGTGTTCTGGAATGCATCCTCGGCGGTCTGCAGATGGACGTTGCCGTGGAAAACGAACCCCAGCGGGCTCTAGCCCGGCTGGCGAAGTCGAAGATCGACGCTCTCATCGTGGATTGCGATCTGAATGGCAGCTCCCAATTGCTGCGCGAACTGCAAAGCGTGGAACGACAGCCGCGAACAATTCCGCTGGTCATCATGGGCGGCCCGCAGTGCCAGAACAGCCTGGATGAGACCGGCGCGCTGTTTGCCTTCGAGAAACCGATTTCTGTGGAACAGGCGGTGCGCACGCTTTCCGCGGCGCGCAACATGATCCTCGACGGACGTCTGCGGTATCACCGCACCGGTCTGGAAGTGCCGGTCTCGTTGAGCTGCAAGGGACACAAAGCGATGGACGCGTACCTCGTCAACCTAAGCCAGGGTGGCATGCAGATTCACACCACTGATCTCGTCGCGACCGCGAAGGCGCTGCAAGTTTCATTCGAGCTCCCCGGCGCCAGGATGCGATTGAAGGCAAAGGCTGAAATCGCGTGGCAGGACAAGCGCGGAAATCTTGGTGTCCGCTTCGTGAAGCTTGCGGCGCAACAGCAGCGAACGCTGCAGCTTTGGCTGGCGCAGCAGTATTTTGCGAATTAACAGGAATCGGGCACCAGAGGTTTCAGCGAAAGCGAGCGTCTGTCGCTTCCTCGTTTTCCTCAAAATCCCATCCGGCCATGCGGGCTAATCTTGCGCCGGGGCTTGCTCCTCCAAATAGCTGAAAGAATCCCCAATACAGCACGGCGACAAAAACTGCGGTTGCGCCCGCCACCGCTAGCGGCCATCGTGGAGGTTCACCAGTGATCGAAAGAAAAACCAATGCGAACAGTAGGAGAGCTGCCACGATCACCAGGGTATTGATGGTCCAGATGAGACCACGACCGGAAAGCGGCTGCGAGAGCCAGTCTAATTCAGACAATGCCGGGGGACGAGTCTCGGTACGATCATCGCGCGCCTGAGCCGGGTCCAACGGATCGGGCCTCATCGGCAACTCGATAACGTTGACAGGGGCCGCGGAAACCATCAACCCATCGTATTCCTCGCCCGCATCCGCGTCGAGCAGCGTCGAGGGGAATGCGGCAAACGCTGATCCGGCAAACAGGGAGCCCGCCCGCTCAGAATGCAGTGCAAACCCTTCGAGCAGGTTCCCGAAAATCCATTCATCAATCTGGCGCGCCATCCTTGGCGAGAGGTCGAGGAAGCGGATGCCACACTGTCCGGAGCGCGTTGCCCACGTGATCTCGCCCAGGGTTTCCACGCGCACACGCGGGTGGAATAATTCGAAACGAACACTCAATTGCTGCAGCGGACGAACCGCAGCCACCACCTGCACCCCGATGCCTTCGTGACTGATATCGCGAACAATGCCGCCATTCGCCTGGTCGACGGTGACATAGATTAGCGTGCGAAGTTCGTGTCTGTGGCGAGCCCGGACTTGTCGCGCGGGAGCTAGTCCTGCGTCCATGATTACACCGCCGATCGCTGGTCGGCCAGAACCCCTATCTTGGCAATCTTATTCCCGGTCGTGCGCGTCCTTAGTATCTGGTATGGTTCCGTCCAGCAGCACAAAGCGAACTCGGACTCTGTTCGGGGTGGCGAAGAACGGAGGAAGATGGCTTACCAAAGTACATGGCCAAGGGGGCATGCCCAGGTAATTGCAACTCGAGCCAAACCTCGATAACTTACAAGTGAACTGTCTCCCAATGGCGACCACCAACACCAAGCCGGACTTGGACGCAACAACTCCGTTCGCCGGGGTTGGTGTGCCTGCCTGGCCACGGGAACAGAGCGCCTCCACGGTTTCCGATTATCCGCAAGATCCCACGAAACCATCGCAGCGCGACGCGCTGCAGGCGTTGCTGGCTTACTCGGCGCTGCACGATCAGGTTCGCCGCAGAAAAGCCCTAGCCGCCCGGAACAACGGGTTCGATGCAGGCGCTCCGGTCGCCGAGTTTGAGCAGGGAGAGCAGTTCGTTCTCGATGAAGTGCTTCAACTCGTCGCGCAACGAGCGGTGGCGATTACGGGCGCGGATGGCCTAGCCATCGCCCTTGCGGAAAACAATGAGATTGTCTTGCGGGCGTCAGCGGGCACCGTGCGGCCCGACGTCGGCGCGCGCATCGACCGCGATTCTGCGTTCTCCGGAGCCTGCTTCCGCACGGCGCAGATCGTGAATTGCGACGACACTGAGACCGATCCCAGGGTGAACTTGCAGGCCTGCCGCAAACTGGGAGCGCGCTCCATGGTGGCGGTGCCGCTGTGCGGGCGGCGGCGCGTGATTGGCGTGCTGGAGGCGTTCTCCGCCTGGCCTTTTGGGTTTAATGATAGCGACGTTCGCAATCTAACCCTGCTGGCGGAACTGGTGTTGGGGGCGCTAAAGCCGGAGGATGAAGATCGCTTCGCCGAGTCGGCACAGGTCGCGGCGACCAAGTTGCAAACGGCTCTGCATTTGGCCAAGGCGCCCGCCGTTATCGAACCGCCGCCGGTTGCGCACGTCGCACCCTCTGTTCCCGTTCCGGTTGTCCCCGTCGTTGATAGAAAGCTGGATAAGAAGCCGATCGAAGCGAAAGTCGCCTCCGTTCCGGCACCAGCCATTCCGGAAAAGCAGGTAGTCGAAAAAACTCCCAAGCTCGCAACCGCCGTGGCGGCCGCAATTGCTCCTCAACTCAAAATCGCCGCGCGGGAACAGGAGGCCGTAAAACACAGGCCGATTGCTCTGATTCTGCTGATCTGCGTTGTGATTGCCGCAGCGTTCGCCGGTGGCGTCTGGTGGAAGCTGAAGACGGCGCAACTCAGCAGCGCGATGATCCTCACGGAGAAGATGCCCGTCAGGCCAGCCGGCGCGATTGCGAAAGACGCATCCGTTGCTCCTCCAACTGCGCCTGCGCCCCCCGCAACCGACGCGAACGAAACTTCGGAGGCGATTTCCGATGCCAGCGAGCCAGCCAATTCGCCCGCTACCCCGCAGGAGTTGTCCAAGTTTCCGCGAGTCACGGGCGTGCGCCACTGGTCGTCGGCCGATTCCAGCACGGTGGTTCTCGATCTCGAAGACCAGGTGCAATATGAGGCCCACCGCCTGTCCGGCCCGGATCGCATCTATTTCGATTTGCGCGACACCCAACTCGCTCCCGACCTGATCGGAAAGTCGATAGAAGTGGGCGAGAAGATGGTGAGTCGTGTCCGCATGGCGCAGCCCGTCGCTGGTATGACGCGCATTGTTCTGGAGACGAAGCCGAACTCAACTTTCTCCGTGAGCCTGGAGCCTAACCCGTACCGACTGGTGGTCGAAGTGCGCAAGATCGGGGCGACTCCCAAAGGCGCAGTGAACCTTTTCCCGAACGGTACCGAAGCCGAGAAGCACAAGCTGGCGATCGTGATTCCTCCGCCCACCAAAGAAGACTTGCAGTTGCGGGCGCGCGTGCCCAAGATGCGCATCGTTGTCGATGCTGGCCACGGAGGCTGGGACCTGGGAACGGTAGGGCGTCGCGGCTTGCTGGAAAAAGATCTGGTCCTCGAAATTGCCGAGAGGCTGGGTAAGCTGCTCGAAAGCCGGCTCGGGATGGAAGTGATCTACACCCGGCAGGATGACAACTATATTCCTCTGGATGAGCGCGCCAGCATCGCCAACCAGTCGCAGGCCGACTTGTTCGTGTCGGTACACGCCAATTACAGCGACCTGCCCTCGGCGCGCGGCGTGGAAACCTACTACACAAACTTCTTCTCGGCGCCGGGTTCAAAAGAAGCGGGTTCTAATGAGTCTCGTTCGAAAGATGTCGACACGCATGGCAGTGCCAGCGGCGCCAAGAATCCGGCGACGGCATCGCTTTCGCCAGCGGACTTGCACGAGAGGATCGAGCAATCGCGGCGGCTGGCGGCCAGCGTGCAGCGCTCGCTGTACGGGACGCTCTCCATGCAAAACCCCGGCCTGCGCGACCGCGGCATCAAGGAAGCCGGCTTCGTCGTCCTTACCGAAAGCGCGATGCCGGGAATTCTGGCGGAAGTTTCGTTCGTCAGCAGTCCCACCGACGAGCAGAAACTGCGCAGCGACGGCTACCGCGAGCAGATCGCCGAAGCGCTGTACAAGGGCATTGCCCGCTACGCGGCGAGTTCGCGCGGGGTGAAGGTCGCGAGCGCGACGAAGTAGCTTCCAGTTCTCAGTTCTCAGTTCTCAGTTCTCAGTTCTCAGTTCTCAGCTCATCTCAGCTCTCAGTTCTCAGATTTGTCATCCCGAGCGGAGGTGAGACGCTCGCACTTTGAGCGGCTCACCGGAGTCGAGGGACCCTGCGTTCCTCACTCCGGATGCAACTGCCTTGAACACCTGGGGATTTTTTCTGAGATAAAGTTTGGGGCGACGTTCCCAGAACGGGACTGCTTGCGCGTTGGAGAGGTACCCCCCTCCCCCCTCGGTCTATCGGAATCATCGAGTTAGCGGGAAATCGACAAATAATCTATGGGGCACAATCACTTGCGGGCAAAATCTTGATGTCAAAAAACTTAGAAGTCGCAATCGTGGGATGAATTCCCAAGACGGGACGAATGCGATCTCCGCGCACCGTCACGGCCTCGACGATGATCGCCGATCGGAATTCTGAGGTCAAGGTTGGATGTCACATCTTGGTTGTGGAAAGAAGGAAGTGGCCTTGGATAATCCCGTGGAAGAGCGGCCCTTCAAGAGCCTGCCCTGAGCCTGTCGAAGGGGCCGCGTTGCGCGATAAGGAGGATTTTCGTATCGCCTGAAGTCCCGCCCACCCGTATGGCAGGCGAGTTTTACGAATCATCGCGTGCGCGATTTTGCGGATTACGAGCATCATCGGGAGTACATCCGGATGAATCCTGTGCGCGCGCGATTGGCGAAGAGCGCGGAGCAGTATCCGTATTCGTCGGCCGCTGGCGGGATGCGGCTCGACGCAGTGCCACAGGGGCTAAAGCCCTTTGCCTAGAGGAGCCGCCTATCGCGGCCCTTTAAGGGCCGCTCTTCCACGTTGGAGCTAAGGTCCGCTCTTCCACGTTGGGACTAAGGGCCGTTGCTTCCAAGACGTCTTCTCGCAGCGCCGAAGCTCCGATCCCTGACCTCGATCCCGGAGAAGTCTGTTCTTGACCAGCGATTCCGGCTGACAATTTGACAAGCCATGCCATCGGCGATGCCGTGGAAGAGCGGCCCTTCAAGGACCGCGTTACACGATCCAGAACAAGACCAGGCCTTTAGGCCCCGTGTGCCGTTCTGGAATCGCCTGCCGCCACCTTCCGCCATCGCGACTGAGGTTGGCACCAAGGGGCCGCGCACCGAATCATTTCAAAGAAGACATTCTGAATTGAGGTCCGTGGTGCCCAGGCTTCGAAAACCGCGAAGCCTGGGCCAGCCAAAGCCGTGGCAGTGCATGCAGGCTTAGGTGGACCCGCCCCCACGTGGGAGCGGGCTCAACCGGGCAAGAAACCGGGGAACGTCCCGTCTGTCCCCAGGTTTGTCCCCGTGTGCCGTTCTGGAATCGCCTGCCGCCACCTTCCGCCATCGCGACTGAGGCTGGCACCAAGGGGCCGCGCACCGAATCATTTCAAAGAAGACATTCTGAATTGAGGTCCGTGGTGCCCAGGCTTCGAAAACCGCGAAGCCTGGGGCAGCCAAAGCCGTGGCAGTGCATGCAGGCTTAGGTGGACCAGCCCCCACGTGGGAGCGGGCTCAACCGGGCAAGAAACCGGGGAACGTCCCGTCTGTCCCCAGGTTTCCCGATCGGCATGCGAGGCGCCATAGAAGTGATCGTGTGGAGAAACCAATACACACGCAGTCCCCAGGTTTCCAGAGCGAAGAAATACCTTTCTAAATCCCCTCATCGGAAGCGTGGCCCGAAGTCGAAGAAGGCTTAGAGCCGGGCTTCCCTTTTCTCGCGCGACGTATCTTCTCATCTTCCGCAAGCGCCTGCTTCAAGTCTTCATGAGATACCTGGAGGACGCGGCCTAATGCCGACTGGAAACGCTGCATCTTTTGCTCTGGCGTGGTATCGGGATCGGGAATAGACTTCATGCGCCCATCATAACGCAGACGATTTATGCATGCTGCATTATTGGAGATTAAATGCTTAAGTCTACCTGTTTTGCTCTCCATTGGATGGCATACTGTTTCCCTTATCAAAACCCCTCAAGGAACAACTCAAGCTCAACCGTATTGGCCCAAGGATAGCGAGATTCTATATCTCGCATGCCACAACTGCGCGCATTTGTCCTCTCATTGGGAATACAACATCCACATGCTAGGCGTTCAAAGTGAGGACCCAAGTCAACAACCCAGTGTCTTTTGGCGAGTAAACTTTTCATGTTCCCATGAGCACTGCGGATTGCCAATCGTAGTGCACACCAGAACCGAGGGTGGATTGCCGCGAGAAACAGTTGCCGCCCTCGCTTCCAATGTGACCCCGAAGCCACAATGTCCCGTTGGACACGCGGACAATGCAACCCTAGTTGAGATCGTGAAAGTATAATGTCAGATCCCTTCGCAAGTTCTCATAGCAAGATCACATGGGTAAAGCAAAACCTCACCCAGTTCGATGTTATGGTGGGAGCATTTATCAGACAGCAAAACCTGTACGAATTCTTTACCGAGACGGACCCGCAAAATCCTCAGCACATCATTCACAAGATGCGGTTGAGCAAACAAATCCCCGATGAGATTTCCTTGTTGGCTGGAAATATTATCGACGATCTCCGATCCGCACTGGATCATGCTATTCACGGTATTGCTTTCCTTAATGATCCTGACACTAAGGTTGGGGAAGCATCTTTCCCTTTTTCCAGCGGTGCCACCTACTTCGAGAACACTCTCAAGGGAAGGTGTAAGGGAGTTTTGATAAAACTGTGGCCTCTCCTTCGCTCTTTCAAGCCGTACAAAGGAGGGAATGATCTCTTGTTCGCACTCAACGTCGTATCGGGTACTAATAAGCACGGAATTATTCTCCCTGTGGCAACCTCTACGGTAGCCGCTGAAACAATCATTGAGGGAGAGGGATTTAGGCACATGCCTGCTAGTCCGGTCTGGGATTGGACGAAACAAGAGATGGAACTTTTCACCTCCACAAGGGAGCCGAAGTTCAAGGCAAATTTCAAGTTCGCTTGTTACATAGCTTTTGGCGAAGTCGGGACACTGGCGGGAAAAAATGCAATTGAGACTCTCAAGCTTTTCGCGGATATGGTCGAAACGATTGTCAACGAGATCGAGGCGGAGTCCAAGCGCCTCGGAATCGTGAAATAGAGTTTCCACTCCCGATTATTAGCATGCAAAATCTCTTCCTTGGGTTAGTCAACTCTATTATTACCGGTAGCAAGTGCTTATGAATCAGGATTTTAGGAGAATGCACGAAAAAAATTGGGGGTGTCGATCTCGCCATACTTGTCATTCTGAGCGAAGCGAAGAACCTAGCAGATCCTTCGGCCCGCAAAAAGCGCGGGCCTCAGGATGACAAGGCCGGACGACAAAGTCTGGTTGACAAGTCTGGTTGAGCGCGATCAGTTCCCCGCCGGCACGCCGCCGTACTTCTGCAGCCACTTCAGTTCCTCGCGCACTTTGATTTTGCCGTGCCAGGGATTCTTCGAGAGCGAGTGGCCTTCGCCCGGAAACACAAGCAACTTGTTTGGGATGCCGAGCGAATAGAGCGCGTGCTCTAACAGGTAATCTTCCATCACGGCGACGCGGATGTCGGCCGCTCCGGCGACCATGTGCGTGGGCGTGCGGACTTTGTCGATTTGAAAAATGGCGGCTTCGTCGTGATAGCGCTGCTGGGCTTCCCAGGGACGTCCGCCGAGGAAGTAGGCATCGTCGTACGTGGTGTCGTCGTTGCCCCAGTTGCCGATGTACTCGACCGCACCCGCTCCGGTGACGGCGGCCTTGAAGCGCGTGGTCTGGGTGATGAGCCAGTTGGTCATGTATCCGCCGTAGCTGTAGCCGCCGATGGCCAGGCGGTCGGGATCGGCGATGCCGTCTTTCACCAGTGCGTCGACGCCGGCGAGAATGTCCTTGCCCGGACGCGAGACCTGTTGCGGAACGATCTGCATCAGGAACTTGTCGCCGTATCCGGTGGAGCCGCGGTAGTTGGGCTCAAAGACCAGCCAGCCGTTGGTGGCGGCGAGCGCGGCCCACTGGTACCAGTCAGCCTCGAAGTGATTACCGTCAGCGTCGGCGGGTCCACCGTGGATGAAAGTCAACATGGGCAGGTGTTTGGTTTCGAATTTGCCCGGAGGATAAATCAGCATGCCTTCGACCGTGGTGCCGTCGTCGGCTTTCCACTGATAGGGCTTGCCTTGGGGAAGCTCGCGTTCGGTGAAGAGTTTGTTGAAGGAAGAGATGGGGTGGGCTTGATCGAGTTTGGCCGCGCCTTCTGCGAAATAGACTTCTTCGGGCTTGCCCAGCGAAGAGTACACAAATGCCACGCGAGGCGAGTGGTCAGCGGCCGCGATGCGGGCATACGTGCCAGGCCATCCGCTGAGGCGGTGCAGCGGTTGGGATGGCTTGCCCGCGGAATACATCTGCACTTCAGTGCCGAGGCGGGCAGAAGTCAGCACCGAATCAGAAGCAACGGCATAGTGCTCGAGAGGACCAATGAAATCTTTGCTCCATTGTTCGATCGCACCGGACTCGGTATCGACCCAATACAGATGCGGCTGCAGGTCGCGGTAGGGGCCCGATACGTCTCCGACTTCGACGCTGAAGAAGATGTGGCGGCTGTCGCTGGCCCAGCGCGGACGGACCTCCACGGCTTGGTTGGTCGTGACGCGGCGAGGTTCGGCCAAGGCGGCGTCTGCGTTACTGCCGGCAGTGGCGGGCGAGGCTCCCTTCGACTCTCGCTCCGAGCGGGTCCGCGCTACACCCAAATCGACGGTATAGACTTCGACGTCTTCGGACTTTTCCTGGCGCTGGTTGATCGCGTTGCTCACAAATGCGAGTTTGCGGCCATCGGGCGAAGTGATCAGACCCTCGACGCGCAACGGAGTGGTGGCGATGGCGTCGGCGCCGGGAGTCAGGTCCGGTTCCTTGTTGGGATCGCCGTCCTTCTTCTTCACCTTGGCCGGTGCGTCCGCATGGCGGGCGAGCGACGGCAGCCAAGTCAAGCGCGAAAATGGTATCGCCACGCTCGGCGGTGCGATACTGAACCACATCCTTCCACTCTTTCTTATAGTCGTCTTTCTGCGTCTTGCTCCAGGGATGCCGCGTGGCGTAGTAAATCGTCTGCGAATCCGCCGACCACGAAAAGGTGTGGACCTCTTCTTCGCCCTGAGTCACGGGGAAGGCTTCGCCACCGCTGGGCGAGATGAGGTAGACCTGGGCGGCTTCGTCCTTTGAATCAGAATCAGAATCCGAGTCGGAATCGCCGCCCTTCTCGGGAGAGGCCTTGCGCTCGGAGAGAAAAGCAATCCAGCGTCCATCCGGAGACCACTTTGGCTCCGAATCGTGCCCGGATTGCGTCAACTGAATGAGAGAGCCGGCTTTGCCGTCGTCGTGATAGAGCCACAGGTCGTTGCGGAAGATTTGTTGGTCCCAGTCGGCGCGCTCGGTTCCGATCACGACTGAATTGCCGTCGGGCGAAATCTCAAGCGCGGGAAAACTGACGGAGTTGAAAAACTCGTCGAGGGTGAGCTTGGGTTTGCTTTGAGCCGCGACGATGAGCGCACAACTCGCGACGATTACGACGATGAAGGCAGTTCTTAGGATTCGCATAGGTCCCTGGTGGGAAGAAGGGTTATACAACGTTGGATTCGTTCGAGGCAAACCTGTGACTTGGGGTTAGCGAATGACGCCATAATACCCACAGCAGCGCCGCCGGTCACTGGGCGGGCTCAGCATTCTTGAGCGCGTCTTCAAGCGTCGGGCCGGGATGAGGAGCGCTCTGGCCTATCACCATGCGCCAGCCGTCATCGTATTCGCGAAACCCAACGGTAGAGTGGTAATGCAGGTCGCCGGTGTACAGCGCGGCGCCCACTTCGTTCAAGGGGACCCATTTCCACGTGAAGTCGACCTCGGCCAGGTTGCCCTGCTTGACGATGCCCGTCACGCCCAAGAGCTCCCTCTTTGCGACGGGAATGAAGAGCAAGGCTTTGTCGGCCTCTTCAGCGGGAATCAAGGTTCGAACCGTGTCCACGCCCGAAGGAGTCAGCAGAACGTCCCAGCAGGGCGGCGTCAGACCGGGGGAACAAGGGGCCTTATTCGCTGAGATCCAGCCGTGTTGTTGAAGAACAAGAGATTCAGGCGAGACATAGTCTTTGTTGGCGACGGTTCCCATCTGAAGCGTGAAGTGCTGTGGCGTCTTGAACGCCTCGGAAGCGGAGATCAGGTCGGCAGCGAGACGGCGCGTCAGGAAGTCGCGCGGAGAACAGGACGAGAGTACGAGGCTAAGCACTCCAGAGAGGGCGAGGATCGGTAGTCTCCGCATCAGGCATTGCCGCAACTGCTGCCGGGCTGCGCCCGGCGGACAGCCGGGGGCGCTGTCCCACATGTCCAGATTCAACGACTTGTGATTGTAAATAAACGGGAGCGTTTGTGCGGAGAGAAAGGACGGGATGTGATCTGGCCATCGAATTGAGCGGCCCAGCGGCCGGGAATTTGGCTGGAACAGCGGGGACAGCGGCCTTCGGGGGTCAGGCGGTAGTCTTGAACAGAATATCCGTACCTGCTGATCAGGGTCTCACTGCACTTGGGGCAACGCGTATCTTCCCAATGGCCGACCATGCCGGGAAGATTGCCGGCATAGATGTAACGCAGTCCCGCGTCTTGACCGATTTCGGCGGCGCGCAGCAGATCTTCGACGGTGGTATCGCGCTGGTCTTCTCCCTGCATTTTGTAGTCCGCGTGGAATGCAGTCACGTGCCATGGAATATCGGGCGAGATGCCGGCGATGAATTCGGTGAGACGCCGCAGTTCGTCGGCGGAGTCGTTGAAGCCGGGGATGAGCAGCGTAACAATCTCAAGCCACAATCCCATTTGATGAATACGCCGAATGCTGTCGAGGATCGGACCAATGCGTCCGCCCAGCTCATGATAGTGACGATCGTCGAAACTCTTGAGATCAACTTTGTAGAGGTCGAGCCAGGGACGTAAGTATTCGAGCACCTGAGGAGTGCCGTTGCCGTTGGAAACGAATCCCGTAAGAAGGCCGTTGGCCCTGGCTTCCTCAAAAACGGCTACAGCCCATTCGCTGGTGATCAGCGGCTCATTGTAGGTGCTGACCAGAACTCTCGCGCCTTGGTCGAGGGCATCGCGAACCAGGGCTTCGGGAGTTGCTTCCAGCGGCGGCGATACAGCATTCGGATCGCGCAAGGCCTGCGACGTGACCCAGTTCTGACAGTACCCGCAGTGGAGATCGCAGCCTAGCATGCCGAAGCTGTAAGCCAGAGCGCCGGGATGGGCGTGGAAGAACGGCTTTTTTTCGATGGGATCGCATTGCATTCCGGCGGTGTAACCCCACGGGACGTAGAGCGTGCCACCGCGGTTGTAGCGGACTTTGCACACGCCGGGCTGGCCTTCGGGAATCGGGCAGCAATGACCGCAGGAAAAACACCGAACGCGGTGGTTATCGAGTTTTTCGTAGAGAGAGGCGTCCGCCTCGCGGACTCTCTGGTCTAGGATATTGCGGAGGGTGGGCACAGAAACCTCTAGAGACATTCTAGCGCGCGGCAAGCGAGAGATGTTGTGGCATCAGACTTCGCGGTCGGACTTCAGCGGCCCGCGACTGGCTTCTTCGCCATGTGCTGTTGGAGCCAGGAGTCGGCTTCCTGTTCGATCGCTGCGGCCTGGGTTCGGGTCATACCTGAGGCCAGAACCGCTGCGAGATCTTTATTCTCCTGGTCGCCGCGAGCGCGGGCCAGCACAGTCCAGAAATAGGCCTGATTCACGTCCTTGGATACGCCCCGTCCGCCCCAGTAAAGGAGTCCTAACTTGGCTTGGGCCGCGAGGCTGCCATGATTTGCTGCCCGGCTGAACCAGCGGAAGGCTTGTTTCTCATCCCGCCCGATTCCGTTCTTTTCGTCACCCTGCAAATAGCGAAGGCCGAAGGCATTCTCCGCGACGGGATCGCCATTCTGCGCCATCTGCCGCATTAGCTCGAAGGATACAGTTTCGATGGCCGGAGGAACCGGCGCGGGGTCTGGCCTCGGCGCTTGAGACGAAGCGAGCACAGTCTGTATGGGGGTGTGCCCGCGCTCCTGCAGCTTGCTCTGAATCAACGGAGCGAGATTGTAGCCGAGAACCATCGCGATCACGGCGGCGGCACAAATGAGAAGAATCAGGTGGGAACGCGGCAGGCTGATGCCGCCGGAGATTTTCTCTTCCGGACTTTCCGTTTCATTTTCTTCCCCGGGCACGGAAGCAAAGAGCACACTTCCCGGTGTCGGCGCAAACCGGTTCTCAGCCGTTGCAGCGGCCAGCGGCGGGAGATCCTCGGCGCGAGCGGCCCGGTTAACAGCTGCCAGCACAGTCTCCGCGAGGCGCTGCAGTACCGCTCCGTCGGTGTCAGAAAACGTATCCGGCTGACCCGAGAAAACCTCGACAATTCCGATCGATTTCTCGCTCACGCGCACGGGAACCGCGAGCATCGAGCGAATGCCCAGCCCACGGCAGCTCTCTCTATCCACTCGAACATCGACCTCGGTATCGTCGCAGCGGAGCAGCGTTCCGGTCTTCACGCACTCCCCGGAAAAACCAGATCCCACCTGCAAGCGGGCACCAACCGGCGGCGCATCCAGACCGGAACTGGCGCGACAGACCATGGAATCCGGATCTACCTCCGCCAACGCGATGGCCGCACCTGAAGCACGAACCAAAGTTTGAGCGCGTTCGGCAACCAATTGCAGAGCCCCGGCAAGATCGGAACCCAGTGCCTCCACCTGCCGCTGCACAGCGGTGACGGCCGCGAGGGTATCGCTGTAGTTGGGACGTGGCGGGAGATATTCCTGGGATCCGGCAAGAGCGCCAATTTGGGCCTCACCGTTGGCCACTCCGGCCATCACATTCACGAAGAGCCACTCCCGCAATCGGGACAAAGAATCTGGAGATAACTCGGAAAAACGGAGACCGGAGCGTCCCGCAGCATTCGACCAGATCACCAGCCCGGTCGTGTAAATGTGTTCCGCGCAGTCGGCCAGATCCAGGCACAAATTTACGCGCGTTTCGACTTCCAGGGGCGAATGGCATTGAAGCGCAACTCCGTCTTCGCTGATGTCGACGATCTCGTGCAGATCGAGCATCGCGCCGTTGGATTGCGCAGTGAATGTGGCATACGCGGGCGTCTGGATCTTGTGTCGCACACGCCGGCGACGGTTGGGTGAAACCGATTGTAACGCCGAGTTCAATGCAGCCATGTGGAAAGGGCCGAGTTCTTGTTGCTCCATATTAACGCGAATTATGGAAAAGTAAGCAACGAAGAAAATTGGAAAGACAACAGGCGGAGCCCTTCCCGACTGGCGCACCCCCCGTACGGGGCAAGCTAGCCGGATCGGCCCAGGATTTGCGCCTGGCGCAGGCTGGAGATGCGGGAGATCGCCGCCACCATCAGGCTCGAAAGCAGCTGCATGGTAGCCACATCGCGCTCGTCGAAGGCCCCAGGGGACGAGGACAACACTTCGAAAACGCCCAGGGTGCGGCGGTAGTGACGCAAAGGCGATACCAGAATCGAGCGGACTCCGAGACGGCGGCAACTGGCCAGGTCCACGCGTGGGTTACGCTCGGCGTCGTGACAAAGCATAATCTCGCCGGAGCGCACCGCTTCGGCAGAGATGCCGGCGTCGGTTTGCAGACGAACCCCGAGGTCGGGAGCAGTTCGACCGGCGCGGGCCCGGCACACGATTTCATCCCCGGCTCGCAGAGCGATGGCCGCTCCGGTGGCGCCGGTCAAATGCCGGGCGCGTTCGGTAATCGCGCTGATAGCCGGCTCAAGATGCAGTTCCGCAGGATGGATCTCGGCTTCTTCACTCAAGGACACGGCCCGGAAACCGGAGACGGGATGTGCGGCGTTGGCGACGCGAAGCTGGCTACGCAGGGCCAGCGATGGCATACGGATATGATCGGCCACACCGAAAACCTCAGCTTCAGGCACCGTGCGCAGCAAATCGCGCACGAGGTTGTTGAGTTCAATGTCGGTGATGAGATGCGCGGTCTGCTGGTTGCGCATCGACCCGCCCAACACACGCGAAAGACCGAGCAGGGCATGACTCCCGCACGCCAGGCAATAGGGCCTGCTGCTATTGCTGATCAGTTCACACTGCACGCAGAAAGCGGCAGACTGCAAAGGGACAAAGTTGACATCCTGGAAAGCCGTACCGTACACAGTCTTGCCAAACATAATTGCAGAACCCTCGCTTCTAGCATGGTGGTAATGAAGGTAACCAGATAGCGAAGGAGGAGAAAGTAGCGGCACTGGTTCCGGGTGTGGAAAACACGGCAAGGATGCTGCTTCTCGAATCGCCGGTGTGCAGAATCTTATGACCGCATGGATTATCAGGGCAAGAATGTCTTCATACAGAAGCAACTGCCGCCCGCTTTTTCGAACTCGGTGGTTTCGACGATCACGGGGTTCAGTCCCTCCTGATGAAGAATCGCTTCCAGCGGAGGTGTGACGCAGGGAGTGATATAGCTGCCGTTGACGACGATCCCATTGCCCATGAAGCGATGGGCCTCCTCGGCGGTGAGCAGGTGAACCCGCTGCCAGGATTTATGAAGAGATGCAAGAGCCTCACTGGAATACGCCCCCGGAAAAACCAATGCCGCTTCATTGTTGAGCGGGCAAAGGCAAGTGTCGAGGTGGTAGCAATAAGGATCGACTAACTGCAAAGGCACGACTGGAATTCCCATTTCAGACATCGCAGCAGCGAATTTCTCTATGCCTCCGCGCGTGCTGCGGAAACCATAGCCGCCGTAGATGCGGGATCCGTCGGGATGCCAGAGCAAATCGCCGTGGCCTTCCAGATAGTCGTGGCCGAAGTCGAGATCGATCACCCGGTAGTCTCGCGCCCGGCACCAGTTCGCAAAATACGGCACTTCGCGCTGGCGGGATGCGTACACCATGCGGCTGGGCACCACAAATCTTCCGTAGCCAATTTTCTCGCCAACAAAAACCTGATTGGCGGCGAAGACCATGTCTTCGAGGTCTTCCACCGGATCGATGGTTTCGACCTCACACCCGCTCTGTTGCAAAACACTACAGAGATTTTCCCACTGGGTGCGCGCTTTTACTCGGTCCACTGGGGATTCTCTCGACATGTAGGGGTTTTTCTGATCGACGACATCGAAATAATTCGGTGGACAGAGCAGGACCTTGGGCATACGACTGATGGTAGCTGGCCAAAAGGAGCACAGGCAAGGAATCGCCGACGGAGTATCGGCGCTGTTGCCGATTAGTCGGCAAAGTAGGAGAAAAATGACTTCCGGACTAGTCTCGGATATGCGCAATCCCCAGAGCGCATCAGAGAAGCCCCGGTGGCATGTGACGTGCTGTGATTCAGAATCCAGTGGCTCGCCGAGACTGTTCTTGGCCGGGCAGGAAGCAGTGAGAATATGCTCAGCCGATGCGCCAATTCCCAGTGTTGCAAACCCTTCCTCAGGCTCAGAGATGGCAAGCTGTTTCTGGTCGAGACGGGCCGCATGAACAAGCCGGGAGAAGCTGCGGTACCTCCGTTTGTTCGTGCCCGCCAACAGCAACGCTGTGTGGAGCACTACTGGCTGTGTGATGACTGCGCCACACGCTGGACGTTGATCTATGACAAAGCTAACGGAATCGCCCTGGCTCCGCTGCGGCGGCCCGTGTTGGGCGTGGCTGCAGCGGCAGGCAACGCGCGCGGGGGAGCTGCCTAGGCGGGCGCTCCGCTTACGCGTATCCACTCTTTCTCCACGTCTTCCAGTCTTCGCGGACGGGCTTCACCATCGCTTCCGCGGCCTCGTGCAACCACTTCGCCTTCTGCTTTTGCATTTGGCTGAGGATAGGCTTGCGGGCAGTCTTGGTTCCGAGATGGATGTTTGCGGTTTCCCATCCCATGGCGCGAAGCAAGCGCAATTCCTTGCCCGGCGCCCGAAGCGTGGCTAGTTCGATGCGCGAGCAATGCGGACTCAGTCTCCGCACAATCCAGCGTCCGCGTAACTGAACAAATGGGTCGAGACATCGCACCGCCCGGCTGATAATCGTCTGATACAGAATCTCGGAGGGCCCTTGATGATCCTTCGCCCAGTAGCATGCGGACGAAACCAGGGCCTTGGCCTCGCGGGCGATTCTGCCGCCGTGCCAGTCGGCGATGGCGACATAGCGCGCGTGTCCCAGGCTTCCCAGACCCGCTACGCGGCGAGCCAAGCGATAAAGCAAGTCCCGGGCAGGCATCAGGTGCTCGAGCGCGTCGATCGCACTGATCGGCACGTCCCCCTTCACAGTTTGCAGGGCATCCATTTTCGCCCAGAAGTGGACCGGATCGCGCAGTTCGCTCTCCGCGATCTGACGCAGCCAATCGTTATTCTCGCCCAGGACGAACGGCATTCCCTCTGAACGCAATCCTTCGCGATAGCCCTCGAGAACGGAATCGCAGATATCCTTGTGCTTCAGAGACAAGTGCCCGGCTTCTGAAGCAAGGTGAGCGCTGACCGCCAGGCGGACCAGATCGTTGGCATACGACATGGGGTGAGCTTCGTCAAAGTCGTTGACACCCCAGATCAGACGCCCTTCCACGTCGCGCCAAGTGCCAAAATTTTCCACGTGCAGGTCGGCAACTGCCAGCACTTGCGGGCCCTTGGCGAGATCGGGACACACCTCCGGCCAGATTTGCACCCAGCGGTAGAAGGTAGCACGCAGAAAGGGGAAGACCGCCGCCCGCATGCTGATGTGTTTGAGTTCCAGATCCTTTTTGACCAGATCAGTACGATGGCCCAGCCACTCCTCGAAAAGGCGGGTCGCTTTTACGACGTTCATAGCGCCCGCAACGATAGCGGGGAACGCGGATGAAAGTCAACGCGAGGAGCAGGCGGGAAAGCGCGGGGAGACACAATCACCGGGCGCTGGAGGGCTGGTTCACCTACATCCAACGCCCGACGATTGCGGAGCGGACAAGCCGTGCTTCTCTCGAAGCAATGCTTGTAGCTCAATGCTTGTAGAAAGCCGCGTTCTTCTCGATGAAATCTTTCTTCTCCTCCGGCACATCTTCGAGGGCATGAATCGAATCGGACGTGCAGACCGGGATACAGGCGCCGCAGTCGATGCAGCCTTCGGGGTCCACATACATCTGAGTGGCGGCTTCGAAACCCGGCTCGTCCTGCTTGGGATGGATGCAATCGGTGGGGCAAACCTCGACGCACAGGGAGTCCTTGATGCAGGAATCAGTGATTACATAGGCCATGATGAATCGATCTCCATGATGAAATGAGAGCCTTCGGCTCGCTCAACAATGAGTGTAAGAAGCACCCACGAATCGGGCGGTGATTTCGGTCACAGGCAACTGTGACGCCGACAAAGCAGGCACATGGGCCCGGCGCGAGCCCGCCCGGTCAGAGGGGAACTGCAATTCGGATGATGCCAATCACGCGCAACTGTGACGACCATCACAGAAATACATAGGTGACAGGACTTAAATAGGCACAATTGAACTAGGCCTTCTAGTGAATAAAGATCGCCCGGCCCCACCCACAGAACCCCACAAGCCGTTTCCCCAGACGGCGGGGGCCGGGCGCTTGAAGGCTTGAGAAAATCGCGTTTCTCCCGTCCTTTCCTCCAGCACCGGTCACTCAAACCTCTCCGCGACTAAGTAACTTGAAAAGTATGTGCGGATAGACACGCTGTGGCTGCATGCACACTGACCCAGCCCACCCATACGCACCAACCATCTTATTTTCAATCGGATACACTTTGGCTTTCGTCCTGCCCTAGCACCAGCGTACGGCGAGTTGGTGAGGGGACGGACATGGAACACGCAGCCAAGAGGGTAGCTACAAAGCGAACGCAGATATCCGTTTTCGCATTCATCCTGGCGCTGGCAATCCCCTCATTCGCGCAGACTGCGAAGCCCGCCGCTGGACATCGCACCAGCAGAACCGTGTTGGTCAGCATTCCGGACCGCAAACTGGCGGTGATCGAAGAGGGAAATGTCATCGCCAGTTTCTCCGTTGCAGTCGGCGCGACGACAAGCCCCAGCCCCACGGGTGAATTTCAAATCGTCAACCGCGTTTCCAATCCCACCTATTACCACCCCGGCATGGTAGTCCCGAGCGGCAAAGATAATCCCGTGGGGACGCGATGGCTGGGACTGAGCCACAAGGGCTATGGAATTCACGGCACGAATGCACCGAAGTCCGTGGGACGCGCGGCTTCGCACGGCTGCATCCGGCTGCGCAATCGCGACATTGAGCGCCTGTTCACGATGCTCCGAGTAGGCGATTGGGTTGAGATTCATGGTGAGCGCGATGAGCAGGTTGCGCAAGCCTTCGGAAGCCGCGCAGACGACATGACCGTGGCTGCGGTGCAAGTTCCCGTACAGGCCGGTGGGCAATAAGAAGAGTCGTGGAACAGTTTGAACAAGGTCGATGGGAACCAAAAGTGGAAGTCTCAGGAGGACATCATGCAAATGGCAATCACATTCATGGCGGTGGTGGGAGGAATGATTTTCTCGCTCGCGGTGGCGTTGCTGGCGGAGGAACTGATCTTTGGGCAAGTGTTCCGTCTGTTCTTGGCATCAGGCAAGCTGGCCCGGCAGACGGTCGCGGTGAAATCAGAGCAGAGGCGCTGAGGCGCAAAGGAGAACGACGATGCTGGCGTTGAAGTATTTGCTGATTTCCGGTGGCCTCGGGATGATTCTCGTGGCTGTAAGCATTTTGGGCTATGACCTGTATCGCGAATTGCTGTACCGGCGTGCACTGGCTACACCCGACGCGGGAACGGTGCCCCCACTTCCGCAATGGCGCTGGCGCACTTCGCTGGCGCTGGCTCTGCTGGCGTGGGGACCGATTCTGCTGGCCTTCAGCATTGTGGTGGTGCCGAGCGGCATGGCGGGAATCCGCATCAGCGAGATGAGTGGGACGGTGCCGGGCACGCTGTATCCGGGCGCGCATTTTGTGGTGCCGCTGGTCGAGGACGTAGCGCTGTTCGACACGCGGGATCAGGTCTTCACCACGGGAGTCTCGGAGGATGGAAAAAACGCTGCGGCCAATGTCTCGACCAAAGCGCAATTGCTCGACGTGCAAGCCAAGGAGGGGCTGACGCTTGGTCTTGCGATTACGGTGCGTTATCGTCTCGATCCCAAAAGATTGGAATACATTCAAAGCAACCTGCCTCGTCCCGTGGAGAAAGAGATTGTTCCTCCTATCGTGGCCAGCGTCTGGCGCGAACTGGTTCCGAACTACACGGTGCGCGATGTTTTCTCGGCTAAACGGGAAGAAGTGCGACAGAGGGCGGCAGGCATGATCACGCAGAAACTGGCGGCTGACGGAATCGTGGTGAAAGAAGTGATGCTGCGGGACATCCAGTTGCCGGAGGAATACGCGAAAGGGCTGGAGACTCTGCTTTTGAAGGAGCAGGAAAACGACCGCATGGGCGTGGAAACGGAGCTGAAGCAAAAACAAGTACGCATCGCGGAACTCGAAGCCGAAGCGACGAAAGTACAGCAGATCAAGCAGGCCGAAGGCGAGGCGCAAGTCCACGTCTTGCAGGCTAAGGGCGAATCCGATGCGATGCAGTACACCCTGCCGTTGAAAGAGAAACAGATCCAGCAGAGCAAACTGGAAGCCGAAGCACGGAAGGAAGCGACCATTCAAAACGCGGAAGCCGCGGCCCAGGCCAAGGTCATCGACAGCAAGGCCGAGACCGAACGGCGAAAGTTGCTGGCGGAGGCAGAGGCGGATCGCATTCGAGTGACGGCTGCTGCCGATGCGGAGCGGATGTCGAGCGAGGCGGCGATTTTGAAGCAGAATCCGTTGCTGATCAACAAAATCGTGGCCGAGCGGCTGTCGGACAAACTTCAAATCATGATGGTGCCGGCTGACGGGAAGTTCTTCTTCGCCAACGACGTGTTGCGCAGCATGAGCGTGGCGAACCAGACGAGTCAGGCGGAACGACCGGAGGAACAACCAAGATAGATTCCAGAGCTGATCTCGACGACGAAATCCCCATCCTTGCCGCAAAGAACGCGGCAAGGATGGGGCACCCGCGCCACATCGGCGTAAGTGGTGTCCAAACAGTACAGGGGAGAGGCCCCGTCTCATGCGCGAAGCGGTTTATAATTTGGCCATCCCAAACGTCAGTGCGAACTCAGTGTGCCGCGCCCTACCCCTCACGCACATCCTGCGCGTCGTGGCGCAACTCTCTTTTGTATTGTTTGTATTGCTCGGATTGGCAATCGCTGGGCACGCGCCAGACTGGAACGGACCGGAGCAGCAACTCGCGCGAAAGATCGTTGCGGTGACTGGGCCTGGAGCCGTATCTATTACGGTGGAGAACCGCTCGTCCCTCGGCAAGCGCGAGAACGAGGTCATTCAAAACGGCCTGCGCAGCGCGCTCGAAGGACTCGGCATCCGCTTCGTCCGAGCGGAGCAGGCTGCTGCCACAGTTGCGATTTCTCTGTCCGAGAATTCAGCGTCCTGTGTGTGGGTGGCGGAGATTCGTCAGGGCCCGGGCGAGGCTGTTGTGGTCATGGTATCGGCGCCGCGCCCCGAGGGTTCGACAGCGGCACATGAATCTGTACCGCTCAGCCTGCGCAAGATTCCATTGTGGACCCAGGCTGAGCCCATTCTCGATGTGGCCGTGCTCGAGGAAAATACCACGCCCTCGCACATCGCGATATTAGACGCGGAGAAAGTGGCGCTCTACCGCTGGCAGGGGGAGAAGTGGCAGCAGGAGCAGGCACTGGGCATCGTTCATGCGCGACCGTGGCCGCGGGATTTGCGCGGGAGGCTGATCCCGGCCAGAGATCATTTGCTGGATGTTTATTTGCCCGGCGTGATATGCCGAAGCGCCACGGCAGTGCCGCTCACATTGAATTGCCGCGAGACCGACGACCCGTGGCCGCTCGTGCCAGCGGCATTGAGTGGTGGAACCTTCTCCGCTTTTCCAGGCGCCGCATCGACTTCGGCAGCAATTCCACCGATGGGAGCCTTCTACGCTCCGACGCGCAACTTCTTCACCGGCGCTTTGACTCCAGGGGTAGGCAAGTTCACGACCGTGTCCAAGTTTTATTCGGCTGCATTTCTGCCGCGCGATAAATATCTGCTGTGGCTCTTTGCCGCCACGGACGGTCACGTACACATGGTCGACGGCATGGGCGACCAGGCCGCCAGGTTCGCGTGGGGCAGCGATCTGACCAGTGTGAAGACTTCATGTGGCGCCGGCTGGCAGGTGCTGGCTACAAGTTCCGAAGCAAGCTCTGAAGAAGGAACCGGAGATTCAGTGCGCGCGTATGAGTTTCCAGATCGCGATCCCGTCGCGGTAAGCGCCGCCCTCGATTTTCCCGGTGGCGGCATTATCACTGCATTGTGGACGGAGGCGAAGGCCGACACGGCGATCGCGGTGGCGAAAAATCGAGAGACAGGAAGCTATGAGGCTTTTCGACTGGCGGTGGTTTGTAGTCAATAGCATGATGGTTGGGGCCCTGGCGGCGAGCGCCGAGACGCGGCCGCAATACGGAGGCGTGCTGCACGTTGCCATGCGGGCCGCACCTGCGTCGCTTGATCCGGCGGACCTTGATCCGGACAATGCGCAGCCGGATTCGTTCGGCCGACGCAGCCTGGCCATGCTGATGTTCGACACTCTCGTTTCCACCGGCGAGAACGGACGGGTTCAGCCTTCGCTGGCAACAGCGTGGCAAGCATTGCCGGGCAGCCAGCGCTGGCAGTTTCGCGTTCGTCCCGGAGTGAAGTTTCACGACGGAACGCCGTTCACCGCCGAGATTGCAGCCGCTTCCCTGCGCGCCGCGAATCCATCCTGGAATGTGGTTGCGGACGCAGACTCGGTAGTGATTGCGTGGGACAACTCCAATCTCGATCTGTTGGCGGAACTTGCGTTGCCGCGCAACGCAATTGTCAAGCGAACTGACGACAGCAAGCCAAGCGGCACAGGGCCGTTTCGCATTGTCGATTGGCAGCCCGGAAAGAAGTTGGCGTTGGCGGCTGAGGAGAGCCACTGGCGCGGGCGTCCCTTCCTTGATGCCATCGAGGTTGAGATGGGAAAAAGCTTTCGCGACCAGATGACTGCACTGGAACTGGGCAGGGCGGAGCTGGTTGAAGTGGCGCCGGAGCAGACCCACCGGGTTTCGCAGGAAGGGCGCCGCCTGGCGAGTTCAGCTCCGATTGAATTGTTAGCTCTGATCTTTGCTCGCGATGTGGCGTCGCCGGAAGAGAAACTCCTTCGCCAAGCATTGGCCTTGAGCGTGGAGCGCGGATCCATGCGCAGTGTGCTGCTGCAGGGCGCGGGACAACCGACAGCCAGCATTCTTCCGAACTGGATGAGCGGATACGGGTTCGTGTTTCCGCCCGACGCGGACCTACCGCGAGCGCGTCAAGCGCGCGGACAAGTCCACAGCATCCCAACCTGGACTCTCAGGTACGATGGAACCGACCCGCTCGCCCGCTTGTTGGCGGAGCGCATCGCGCTCAATGCCAAAGATGCCGGATTGTTGCTGCAACCTACGTCGACGGCTGCCGCTGAGTTGCGGTTAGTACGAATTCCGCTGGCGTCTGATCCCTGGATCGCGCTCACGGATGTGGGCACTCTGGCCGGATTGCCCATAGGGAAAAAACCAGGCGGCGTGGAGGATCTCTATGCCACCGAAGTGGCACTGTTGGCAACGCAGCGCGTGATCCCTCTTTTTCATCTGCCGATGTCGTACGCCTCCGCCGTGACTTTAAGAAATTGGACTTTGCGTCCCGACGGAAGCTGGACTCTAGCCGATGCCTGGCTGGGGATCGGAAAACAATGATGGCGAAACCATGATCGGCAAACCATGATCTTCCGCCGCAAACTTCTGGTAGTTTTCGCGTTGACGGTCTTTTTGTCGGTGGGGGGTGTTGCCTGGCTGGTTCTGGCGTTAACGCGCACTGCGTTCGAGAAGGCCGAAGATCAGCACACGGCGGCGCTGATCACGCAGTTTCAGCGCGAGTTTAGTCGCCGCGGGGAAGACGTGGCACGGCAGGTTGAAGGTATCGCGACCTCCGATACCGCCAGTCGGATGGCGACCGCGCTGAGTGGCACATCGGCGGACTCCGCCGAATATTTTGAACTCGCAAAGTCAATGGCTGAAAGTCACCAACTCGACTTTCTCGAATTTCTCGACGGGCGCGGCACCATCATTTCTTCGGCGCAGTGGCCGGCGAAGTTTGGCTACCCCGAGACCGCGTTTGAGAGTCTGACGGCGGCGAGCGGTCAGAGCGCATTTCTGAAACGGGAGGAACTGCAGGACTCTACCGCGTTAGGACTCTTTGCCGTGCAGGCCACTGGGGTGAGCGAGCATCCTGTTTATGTGATCGGAGGGCGACGGCTCGACAAGAATTTTCTGTCCGCGCTGGACTTGCCTGCGGACATGCGCGTACTGCTTTACCAGAATCGAAGCGATCATTTTTCGTCCGACTCGCTTCTGGATCCGTCTGTCCCGGGTCCCGGTCCCGATGCTGCCCGACCTGCAGACAAGCTGGCGCCACTGATCGAGTCGGTACGGCAGCACAACCAAGAAATGACCGGAATCGCGGCTTGGTCGTCCGATCAGGGGGATGAAGAGGTGTTTCACGCGATTCCGCTGCGAGGTGCGGGCAAGGATCGCCCATTGCTGGCGATTTTGCTGGTGGGAAATTCGCGGCGGGCCTATATCGAACTGAAACGCCGCATTCGTGCGTCGGCATTGCTGGTTGGCGGCGGTGGGATCATTTTGGCGATCCTGCTGAGCAGTTGGGCGGCCGCCAGGGTAACGCGTCCCGTGGAGCAACTGGCGCGGGCGGCGCAGGACGTTGCCGCGGGCCGCTGGGACACGCGAGTGGAGGTTCACGGCGGCGATGAAGTAGCGCAACTCGCCGAGTCCTTCAATCGTATGACGGCCGAACTCGTAGCGCAAAAAGAGCGTCTCGTGCAGACGGAGCGAGTCGCGGCCTGGCGCGAACTGGCGCGCCGACTGGCGCATGAGTTGAAGAATCCCCTATTCCCTCTTCAGCTCACGGTTGAGAATCTCATGCGTGCCCGGACGCAGAGCCCCGAACAGTTCGACGAAGTATTCCGCGAAAGCTCCAGCACGCTGCTGGCCGAGATATCGAACCTTAAGACAATCATCGGCCGCTTCAGCGAATTTTCCAGGATGCCGCATCCACAGTTGCAACCGGTGCAGGTGAATGAGATTTTGCGCGGAGTCGTGAAGCTGTTCCAGGCACAGCTGCAGGCGCCGGGGCGAGCGCCGATCGCCAACAAACTGGAGTTAGACGAGAGCCTTGGGACAATCGCTGCCGATCCGGATTTGCTGCATCGCGCGCTATCGAACCTCGTGCTCAATGCGATGGACGCCATGCCGAATGGCGGGACGCTCACTATCCGGACCAGACGCGACGATGCAAAGGTAATGATCGAAGTAGCCGACACCGGCTCTGGCCTAACGCGCGAGGAGTGCGAGCGTATCTTCACTCCCTATTACACCAGCAAGCAGTACGGCACCGGGCTCGGCCTGGCGATCGTGCAGTCGGTCGTCAGCGATCACGGCGGAAGAATCAGCGTGCAAAGCGAACCCGGGCGCGGGACGACCTTCGTGATCGAACTGCCGGATAATCTTGAGGCACTGCAGAAAGTACCTGCGACGCAGAACGCAGGCGACAATGACGGGAAGTTTCCCGGCTAGAAATGGTGAGGAGGACGGTTGCCACTCAAAGCGCATCTTTTGATAGTCGATGATGAAGCCAATACGCTGGCCTCGTTGTCGCGTGCCTTCCGGTTAGCGGGACACGAAGCCACGGTGTGCGACAACGCGGCGAAGGCGCTGGAGCTGGCCAAGTCGCAGGACTTCGATCTCATTCTCTCTGACGTGGTCATGCCCGGCAAAGACGGCCTGACCCTGCTCGAGGAATTGAAACGGCAGGGAGTGACCGCCCCGGTGGTCATGATGTCGGGGCAGGCGCACATTGAAATGGCAGTGCGGGCGACACGGCTGGGTGCCATCGACTTCCTGGAGAAGCCCATCTCCAGCGACAAACTGATGCTCACCGTGGACAACGCGCTCAAGCTGCAACGCCTCGAGAGCGAGAACCGGCAACTCCGCCAGCGACTCGGCAAGCACGAGATCGTGTGGAAAGGTGAAGCCATGCGGCGGGTGATGGCGCAACTGGAGCGTGTCGCCGCCAGCGAGTCGCGCGTGTGCATTTTTGGTGAGACCGGAACCGGCAAGGAACTGGTCGCACGAACCATTCACGAACGGAGCCCGCGATCGGCTGGGCCCTTCATCACACTGAATTGCGCGGCGGTGCCGGCCGAGTTGATCGAGTCCGAACTCTTCGGACATGAGAAAGGTTCGTTCACCGGCGCGTCCGGACGCCACATCGGCAAGTTCGAGCAGGCTGACCAGGGAACGATTTTTCTCGACGAAATCGGCGACATGCCCCTGAACATGCAGGCCAAGCTATTGCGTGTGCTCGAAGAATCCGAGGTGGAACGCATCGGCGGCGACAAACCGGTTACCGTAAGCGTCCGCGTTGTGGTTGCGACACACCGCGATCTGGAAGCGCGCGTACGCGAGGAGAAGTTCCGGCAGGATTTATTTCACCGCATCCACGTTTTTCCGTTGGCGCTTCCTCCCTTGCGCGAACGGCGCGACGACATCCCTGCACTAGTGGAACATTTCGCCGCGGAAGTGTGCGCGCAGAATGGGTGGAAACCCGTCCCGTTCACGGCGGACGCAATGGAAGCACTTCAGTCTTATCCGTGGCCAGGCAACGTCCGCGAATTGCGTAACATGGTCGAACGCCTCATGCTGCTTTCCACCGACGGCAATGTTGACCTGGCAACAGTGCAGGTCGCTCTGCCGAAGACTTCTCCGGCATCCGGTCCCGTCGGGTCCGGCGCACTCGCCGATCGTGTGCAGTCGTTCGAACGCGAAGTGATTCTGGCCGAGCTCAAGCGCAGCCATCAGAACATGAGCGTGGCCGCAAAAATACTTGGGCTGGAGCGCAGTCATCTGTACAAGAAAGCGGAGCAACTGGGCATCGATCTGCGCGCCATGCGCCGGGAGCAGGATCTGCAGGATTGACCTCGGGTCACGCCTCGCTGAATATTCGGGCAGATGCCTTCCAAGAAAACAGCCTGGCGCAAGATTCAATCTGCCGCCGCAATGGATGGTACGGGATGCCGCTTCAGATCGGCGGCGAGCAACCGGTGAAACAACTGCTCCCCCGCCTCGCGCCGCACCGAGAGCCGGCCGGCGCCATAAGCCCGCGACTTCAGGCCGCGTTGCACATCTTCGCAGATGCCGAGATCCTCGCCCTGCACACGGTTGCCGACGTTTACCGATTCATTGTTGTACCCGCGACGCGCATCGCTCACATCACTGAAATAGAAATCGAAGATCACGGTGCAGTGATCGGCGTCCACGGGGATGACATAATTTGTGTCCATGTATCCCTGGTAGCAATTGATCATCAGGTTCGGATACTGCCAGAAATACCGTGCGCGATCGCCTTTACGCGTCGCCCCAGTGGCGGCATCTTCGTCGGACGAAACCATCGGGCTGGACTGCAGGCAGTAACGATCTTCGTTCTCGATGGTGTACTGCTTGTAGTCGAGCACCGAACTCAATCCTTTGTGCAGGTGGGGCACATGATATCCGCCGTCGAGGTAGTTATCGACGTAGACCTTCCAGTTGCAGTGAATGTCATAGCTCCTGCGGTCGAAGTAGTGCAACTTGCTGATGCCAAGCGGCGCAACGCGCTTCGCCAGACCGCCGAGGAAATCCTGCAATGGCGCGGCCTGAGAGTCGAGATTCACGAACACGAAGCACTCCCAAGTTTCAACCCGGATGGGAACCAAACCATTCTGAGCGCGATCAAAATTTTCCACCCCATCAAACTCCGGCATACCTTTGAGCGATCCATCCAGCCCGTATTTCCAGCCGTGGTAAGGACATTGCAATATCGCCGCCTGACCGCAAGGCTGTGTCACGACGGCCGCGGCGTGGTGCCGGCACACGTTGTAAAAGGCGCGCAGCGTGCCATCGCTTCCTCGCACAACGACGACGGGTTCTCCCGCAAGCCGCGTGGCAACAAATTCTCCCTCCTTCTGCAACTGATCGGTGCGAGCGACGAGTTGCCAAGTCTTGCTGAAGACGCTGAGTCGCTCCATTTCTGCAATCCGCGGATCGACATACCACGGCGCAGGGATGGTCGAAGCCTGCGAAAGCGCGGCCCGGTCGTTGTAGCTGGAGAGAATCTGCTCGATTGAAGCTTGCATGTTTATGCTCTCGAATGAACGATCCGAATTCCTAAATCCACGCTATCGCAATACGAGAATACTCGCTGACCTTTACTGGCGATGATTCCGTCGTGCCCGCGGAGAGACGCTCTGCGCAGGATTTGCGGCGGCGATCGCCCGCTGCAACACTGCCAGAAATTGCTGGATTCTGGCTTCCTTCTTTTCCACCGGTTCTCCCTGGCGGCGGAACAAACCCGGATCAAGCTCTGCCGTGAGCAGCGCATCCTGGAAGCGTTCCATCATCCAATCGAGGATCGACACGATCATCTCGATGTCCATGTCCGTGCGCAGTTCGCCGCGCTCCAATCCGAAGCGCACAAAGGCGAGCGTGCCGTACGGATCTTCGCTGATGAGGAAACGGTTAATCTCGCGCTTCAGCACGAGATCGGAACCGTAATTTCCAAGCAGAGAAATACGGTAAGGAATCCAGTCGTCGTGCAGCAAGTGTTCGGTGCGCACCAGCCAGTATCGCAGCACCTCGAAAAAGCCGGCTTGACGGATTTCCGCGGGCGCCTCAAGGTACTTGGCGAAGGAGCGGACCGCGCGCTTGTACACCTCGAAGAACAACCCATCCTTGCTGCCAAAGTGCTGGAAAATGGAGCCTTTGGCAATGCCGAGTGCGATGGCGATGTCACCGACGCGGGCCGCGTGATAACCATGCTCGGCAAAATGTTCCGTGGCAACCTCGATGATGCGGCTGCGCTTCGCGTCAGAACGTGGACGCGCGGGATCCCGGCGTTGGTAAAGGGGCGGTGAAGCGCGATTGCTGGAGATTCCCGGCATCGAGAATGACTGCAAGTCACAAGAGCATACCGCGCGGTCTTGCCCATTTCAATTTCAATTTTGCTGCCGGGTGAGAGAGCGTTGGCTGACTCAGGATCATTTCATGACTTCAAGTCAGGACGGGCAAAACGCTGTCATAGCGATTTGCGACGTACCGTGATCGCCGCAGGTCGGCTACGCTCTCGACAAACTGGAAGCCGGTAGCAATAGATCAGGCGGGTGGCACGCAGAGTGAATCGATGCGGGCCCCGTCATTGAGCTGACCCGCATCCTTACAGAGGATCGAGAAGACTAGCCAGCTTTTCGCGCTCGCGGCTCTTCCGCATGCACCAGAGGAACGTCGACCAAGTGCTCGCTCAAGAACCACACCTGCAGTTCGTTGGCACGCAGAACACCGCTAACGACCATATCATTCGTGCCATCGTCGCCCAGATCGGAAGCACGGCGCGCTAGCTGTCGACAGTGGCCAATAATGATCTGATGAGCATCCAGGAGTCGGGAGATCTGGACCGGCACCTCTTCCCTGCCGCGCGGTGGACGGTCGATGCGCGTGGTTTCGGCGACGTCGGCGGCCATGGCCAGCGAAACTCCACCGAGCAACTGGATCCGCTCAGCAATCTCGTCGACGATCTCCACCTGCTCCCCATAGTGCTTGTCGAACAATAAATGCAACTGATAGAACGTCGGCCCAGCGACTTGCCAATGCGATTTCTTGTAGAGATCGCGTAAGGTCATGGTATCGGCGAGCAAAAGATTCAGTTGCTCGGTCATTTCCAAGCGCACCGGCTCTTCCAACTCAAGCGGCAAGCCGTGCGAGACAGTGCCGTAGGCTTGAATCTCACCGGCACGCTGGTGAAGCCGCGGCTGTTCATTAATGGTGGTTTGACGGGGGGCGGGGACTTCTTTCTTCGCCATAACGGGACCCTCCTGTTTCCGAGAGTAAGCTTAGCTGAGGTTGCACGAACCCAGAGAGCGTGTTCGGCGCAATCCAAGCAATACCGCTTTGGATGCTCGCGATCTTCGATTGGGTGCTGCGGTTTTTGCACGTTGTGGATATGGCTAGCACACGAGTCTCAAGTGTCGGATGCAGGACGGAAGCCGTCACTCCGAAACCCTCAAACTGCGCAACGATTGCCCTCTCGCGAGGTTTGACGGCACCCCGCGCGGTTGCTATGATCGAAATGCGGGGTGGAGCAGTCTGGTAGCTCGTTGGGCTCATAACCCAAAGGTCGGTGGTTCAAATCCACCCCCCGCAACCAACTCCTCCGCGATTTCCTTCCTGCAAGTTCCCCGGATTGTTAAAGTTGCGAGTAGAGCCGCGTGCATATGTGTTCCTAGTTTGGAGCCGCGTTCTTGTTCCATGTTCCAAAACGTGGAACAACTTGGAACAGATCGCCGTAGATCGCCTCTTCTCTAAAGCGAGCGCGGCACTTCGATCTGCGTCGGCTGACGTATGCGTATAAACATCGGCCGTCGTGCTCAGGTTGGAGTGCCCGAGCAGTTTCTGTACGAGTTTCAGATTGCCGGTCTTCTGGTTGACAATCGTTGCGGCGGAATGCCGAAACGTGTGGAAGCCAGCAGCACGGCTGTTGCGAGCGATTCCGAGCCGATCTAGCGTCGGATAGAGCACGTCCCTCCTGAGCACATCGGGATTTAGGGACGAGCCGTCATCCTTGCAAAAGACGAAATCGTCCGGCCCAGTGCGATTTGAGTTCTGCTTCTGCGCTGTCAGGGCAGACAGAAGCGAGGGCCCGAAGTAAGATCACCCGCACGCTTCCCTCTGTCTTGGGTGCAACCAACTCGCCTTCCCAGAGAGCCTGACGGATTTCCAGGGTCCGTTCCCCGAAGCCAACTTACGGCTCATTCGAACTTCCGGTTTGCCCGTGATCCAGACGGGATCATCTGCAGACCGAATAGTTGTTCATAAACACCGCTGCCGGCAGTTTCTTAGACTAATTCACCCAAAGGTAGAGGACATTATCGTCCGTGAGAAAAGCGGCATGATCTAAACTACGCGTAACGGGCTTGATCCGGGCCGCAACGCCCCATGTCTATCTGTCGACAGTGATCGACGAGACCGTGCGACATTGCCTGCGCGTTCAAGTTGGCCACTGGATATGACCAAGAGGGGGTAATTGTAGTGGAACCATTTCGGATTCACGTCGCGGATGAGGTGCTCCATGATCTGCGGACACGGTTGCGCAATACAAGATGGCCCGACCAGATACCCGGTATAGGCTGGGAACAAGGCACCGAGTTGGACTGGTTACAACGCCTCGTGTCCTACTGGGCCCACGAGTTCGACTGGCGTGGCTGGGAGAGAAGGCTCAACGCGTTCAACCACTTCACCTGGGAGGGCATCCACTTTGTCTACCAGCGTGCGGCATCAGGTAGGGGTGTGCCGCTCATTCTCACGCACGGCTGGCCCAGCAGTTTCCTGGACTACATGGACATGCTGCCGATGCTCGAGCACTTTGACGTGGTCGTACCCTCCCTGCCGGGGTATGGTTTTTCGCCGCGTCCACCCAAAGTCGGCATTAACTACCGGTACGTCTCGGAGCGCTGGCACCGGCTCATGTCTGAGCTTGGATATTCCCGCTATGGTGCGAGCGGTTATGACTTTGGGGCCGGCGTGACGACGATCCTTGCGCTAGACCATCCCAAGTCGGTTATCGGGATCCATCTCACCACACTGGAGTCGGATCTCGCCCCAGTGGCGGACGATACGGAGCTGTCCGATACCGAGCGTTCGTACCTCGCGGTGAACCGGCGCTGGGACATGACGGAACGGGGCTACAGCGCGATCCAGTCCACCAAGCCGCAGACTGTCGGCTATGGACTCAACGACTCCCCGGCAGGGCTCGCGGCATACGTGGGTGAGAAGTGGCACTCGTGGAGCGACGTTACGCCGACCGACGACTTCCTCTGCGCCACGCTCACCCTGTACTGGATCACGCAGAGCATCACCTCGTCGATGCGCGACTATTGGGACAATCGCTGGCACCCGGTCGATCCCACCTACGTCAGCACGCCCACGGCGTTTGGTGTTTTCGCGCACCAGACCGTTCCCGAGGGCGAACTGCCGCGCTCGTATTTGGAGCGCTTATACAACATCCAGCGCTGGACGGTCTTTCCGCGCGGCGGGCACTTCGCCCCGGCTGAGGAACCAGCGGCGGTCGCAGGGGACCTGACCGCCTTCTTCCGTGGCCTAAGCTGAGGCCATGCTGACGATCCGCACTTCCAAATGCAACACCATAATTAAAAAGCCGTCCTCAGCTCTTTTTCTCTGGCTTCGTAATTCAAAAGGCTGGATTGTCGGCAACTCTTACCTTGGGATTACTTCAGGGTTGCCCGTCATCCGATCACAATCCGGAATGGTGTGCCCTCGGGGACACTTTCCAAAAGCCCTTCTCACTGCCCCAACCCGGAGAGTGTTCGCTTCAAAACCGCATTGCGGGCCACTCGTCGATCTTGACCCGGGTCACGAGAATCGCTTTGCCCTTGGCGTCCGGACCAAATATCAGCGCCTCACCATCCGCCAAGCCGGACGCCAACTGCGGAAATGCACCGGTGATGTTCGGGAGGTGAGTCACAACGATCGTGTTTGTGCCGGTTGGAAAGTGTGCCACTTGCTTCTGCAGCCACTCGGCTTGAGCGGCCGTCCCACCCTGCATGCTTTGACCGTTATCCCCAAGTTCGACGAAGGTCTGCGGGGCGCCGAATTGAGCCAGGCGCACGGTTTCGAGGGCGCGATAGGTGGGACTCGAGAGCACGTTGCCGATCGGAATCCTTAAGTCGCGGAGCGCCTTGCCCATGGCAATTGCGGTTTTCCTCCCGACTTCGTCCAATTGGCGTTCGAGCTTGCTGTTATCGGGATTCGCGGCCTGTTTGTCAGGCACCTCACGCGGTGAACTAGCGTGGCGCATCACCAGAACGTATCCGCCTTTTTGCAAGGCTTTGACGAGCGCTTCGCCATGCAAATCCTGCGCAAGCGCAGTTCCCGCGAACCACGTCATCACGGCCGCGAATGACCACAACGTAAGCGTACGAATCGCTCGGGTGTGAGAAGTCATGCGAAAGTCCTTTCGGTGCGAGAATGCCGACGACGAGCCATAAGATTTCGCTCATTGTAATGCTCCGAGTGCTGGGGATGAAGGAGTTCTGATAACACCAGTAACCCAGCGGAGGTGGTTGGGTGTAACATACTTGCCACCCAGGATGCCAAGACGGAAATTCTGGTGGAGACTGGGAATTGCCCTGATCTCGGAGGCTGCCGATGGCCGATGACAAGACGTCTGTGGACCGGCGGGGGTTCTTGAAATACGCCGCTACAGGAGCCGTGGCGGCGGCTGTTCCAGGTTCTATGCACGCACAAGATCACGATCACGACCACCAGGTTGTTCCGTCCGACCCGGCGCTGCGTACCAAGGCGCTGGAGTCGCTGCTGGTTGAGAAGGGACTGGTTGATCAAGCTGCGCTGGATGCCTTGATCGATACTTTCGAACATAAGGTCGGGCCGCGGAATGGCGCGAAGGTCGTGGCGCGGGCGTGGGTAGACCCCAACTATAAGGCCCGCCTGCTTTCCGATGCGGCCTCTGCTATCGCTGAGATTGGGTTGGGAAAGAGCGCAGTTGGAGACCATACGCTCGTTCTCGAGAACACACCCAAGGTCCATAACCTTGTGGTCTGTACTCTTTGTTCTTGTTACCCCTGGACCGTTCTCGGGCTGCCGCCCGTCTGGTACAAGTCCACGGCCTACCGGTCGCGTGCGGTCATTGATCCGCGTGGCGTTTTGCGCGAGTTCGGGCTTCAATTGGACGAAGACGTCGAAGTGCGTGTGTGGGATAGCACTGCGGAACTGCGCTACTTCGTGCTTCCCGAGCGCCCGGCCGGGAGCGAAAACCTGAGCGAACCGGAACTCGCCGAACTCGTGACTCGCGACGCCATGGTGGGCGTGGAAAAAGTCTCGATGCCCGCAGGGGGAGCCAAGGCATGAACGGAGTACATGACATGGGCGGCATGCAGTGCATGGGTCCCATCCATCACGAAGCAAATGAACCAGTGTTTCACTCACCCTGGGAGGGGAGAGTCTACGCGATAAACCGGGCCCTCGGCACCTGGCACAAGTGGAACCTGGACGCCTGGCGGTATGACATCGAACTGCTGCCTCCCCCGGACTACCTGCGGATGAGCTACTACGAAAAATGGTTAGCCGCTCTCGAGAACCGCGTAGTGAAGTACGGGATGGTTACAAAAGAGGAACTGGCAAGCGGCAAGGCCACACCAGGGTCTGCAAGAGCCACGCCGGTGTTTACGGTGGCGATGGCCAGAGTGGTTGAGCCTCGCATCACATCTCCGAGCAACGATCCTTCGGTGGCGCCGCTGTTTCAAGTGGGCGAGCGCGTTCGGGCTCGCAATATCAACCCCGTCGGCCATACCCGGCTGCCCCGGTACGCGCGGGGCAAGACCGGCAAGGTCGTGCTCGACCACGGCGTCTTTCTGTTCCCAGACACAAATTCTCAGTTCCTTGGCGAAAAGCGCCAGCATGTGTATTCAGTGCAGTTCGCGGCGCGCGAGCTTTGGGGAGAAGGCGCATCTCCTAAAGATTCCGTCTACCTCGACATGTGGGATGACTATCTTGAGCACACCGGATCCTGATCTTAACGCAGAACGTTTGAACGCTTTGCCGCGTATTCCCCGCGACGAAGAAGGTCCTGTGTTCGCCGAGCCCTGGCAGGCTCAGGCGTTCGCCATGGCGGTCAGACTCTCCGAAAAAGGCCACTTCACATGGAAGGAATGGGCAGCGGCACTGGCCGCCGAGCTAAAAGCTGCGGAAGATCGTGGCGAACCCGACGACGGCACCCATTACTACGAGCACTGGCTGGCGACGCTCGAACGTCTCGTCACTGCGAAGGCTCTCTCGAATCCAAACGAGATGCTCGCCCGCAAAAAAGCCTGGGCCGAAGCCTATCGACGTACGCCACACGGCAAACCCGTCGATCTGGCGAACGGATCCAGATAGCTTGGCGCTTTTGATGGATCATGTGGGCTTTGCAAAGTGCTCGTCGCGACTAACGAGGGATCAGAAGGTAGATAGTCCTGCTCATCAACTTGCGGACTCAGCAATTCTGGATGGATGGTCGGCAACCCTTCCCTAATCGGTAAGGTAAGGTTTGCCCGTTACTCGGGCGCAATTCCATGAGGCTCCAGCAAAGCGCCTGTTGCTGCGTCACTTCGACGAGTATTCGACTACCTCCCTCGTCGAGAAAGTCTCGCACCGCCAGACCGATCAGTAATTCGATCTGGCCCACGCTACGCTCTTCTCAATCACCGCAAAGCCGGATTCTCTGGGCTGAATACGCCTGTGGGATTATCTTTCCAAATCCAGGCATGGACCAACCATTGAGTCTTAGCGATGAAGTGACCTCCTTGTTCGCGGCACTGGCTCTCACTCAATCCGTGAGGGTTTTCTAGGTGCGCCAGTACACAAATATTTTCATGGCGGTGCCAGACCGCCAACGATTTTGGAAATGGCGAGTTCAATGGCTGGCCGTCAGGTCCTTCGGGCGCATCCCAAAAATAACCGACGCCGGCCAGAGAGTATTCGCCCTGTTGGGCCGAGTTCTTCATATAGAGCAAGATGGGAGGCTTCTCTATATCAAAACGTTTCGGCTCCATGGTCAGAACATAGTGGATACCCATTCCCGGCATATCACCTCCAACCATCTGATATCCGTCGGCTTCAGCCGTATGCACGTCCTGGTATTTTGCCGTTGCTTGTCTGGCTTGTTCTAACACGGCCGCAGTCTTATTCAGTTCCGCATACGTCAGAGCCGCGCCATTGGTGTGGGAGGGGTGCGGCATCATGGAGCCCGAGGACGCTTGTTCCTTGCCGGCTGGTGACATCTGTGCCATGGCGGTGAGGCCCAGCACAAAAAAGAGAGCTATCGTTCGACGGATTGCTTTCATTTGATTTCCTCCTTCTTCTTTTCTTCGAAGTTGCCGAAAATAGTGGATCCGAACCGAGACGCGCTCTTTGGTCGGCGTATAGTAGGCGTTGCTGAGAGCTTGCAGTTCGATCACATTCACACAATATAGAGCCACGCCTGAATGGCGTCTGAATGCGCTGTTCAGGTGGCGTTCAGCTTGGTTCTCGTCTCCTTGCATAAAAAGGGGAAAACATGCGGGTGCTTGTCGTGGAAGACGAGGCGTTTCTAGCCAGGCAGCTCAGCGCCGCGCTTCGCCGCGCGGGCTACGCTGTGGACCATGCGGCCGACGGCGAACGCGCTGACCTTCTCGGACACGATGAACGCTACGACGCCGTTGTTCTCGACTTGGGACTACCTAAAGTGGATGGGTTGACGTTGTTGCGCCGCTGGCGTGAGGCGGGGCAAGCGATGCCGGTGCTTGTGCTGACGGCGCGAGGCAGTTGGCACGAAAAGGTTCAGGGGATTGACGGCGGGGCTGATGACTACATGGCCAAGCCGTTCCGTATGGAGGAATTGCTGGCGAGGTTGCGCGCACTGATTCGACGGTCGAGCGGACAGAGCAATCCTGAACTTCGCTGCGGTCCGCTCGTACTCGACCCGCGGTCCGGCAAGGTGACCCTCGAAGGTGCGGAGGTGAAACTGACCGGCCACGAATTTCGCGTGCTTTCTTATCTAATGCACCACTGCCAGCGCGTAGTTTCACAAAGCGAGCTCACTGAACATATCTACTCCCAGGACTTTGACCGCGATTCGAACACGGTTGAAGTTTTTATCGCTCGCTTGAGGCGAAAACTGGGTCCCGCCTTCATTGAGACAGTGCGAAGCCTGGGTTACCGCATGAAGGCCCATCCATGAATTGGCTGCATTCTTTCCGGTGGCGAATTCTTCTCGGCACTGTTCTCTGGACCCTTGGACTGATCCCGCTAATGCATTTGTTGTTCCTCGTGGTGCACGGCCAGCTTCGTTTGATGCCTGGGTGGGGCATAGGAATTTTTCTTGTTTTTGCGACTTTGTGCATACTGGCGGGAATTTGGCAGTTCCGCGCCGGACTGTTGCCGTTTGGCCGGCTGCGTCGACAACTATTGGGTCTGCGCGATGGTTCCGGCGACAGGATCGAAGGAACCTATCCAACAGAAGTGCAGCCATTGGTGAACGATCTCAATTCCTTGTTAGAGCATCGCGAGCGGATCGTCCGGCGGGCACTGGCGAAAGCTGGCGATCTCGCACATGGATTGAAAACGCCGCTGGCGGTGCTGGCCCAGGAGGCCGAACAGTTCGAGGCCGCAGGCCGACATGAAATCGCATCCGCGATCAACCTGCAAGTTGATCGTATGCGCAGGCAGGTTGACTATCATCTGACGCAAGCCCGCGCGACTACTCCCGGCAACGCGCCCGGTGCTCGCTGTCCTGTGCTGGTTTCTGTTGAAGGGCTGACGCGAACCTTGGAGAAAATCTACGCCGCTCGCGGGCTTGCGATTGAGGTCGATGTCTCGTCCGCACATTTTGTTCGTGGGCAACGCGAAGATTTGGAAGAGATGCTGGGGAATCTGCTGGATAACGCCTGTAAGTGGGCAAAGTCCAACGTCAAGATACAATCCGTGCAGGAAAATGGTGCGGTAGTTCTGACTGTGGATGACGATGGCCCAGGCCTGCCCCCCTCCATTCGCGATCAAGTGTTGCAGCGAGGAGTGCGCGCCGACGAAGCCGCCCCCGGTTCGGGACTGGGATTGGCAATCGTTCGCGATCTTGCCCAACTTTACGAGGGGACGATCACGTTGGACGACTCGCCTATGGGCGGTCTGCGCGCGAGCCTCCGGTTGCCCTCCTGAATGCCTAGCATAAGGATTTGCTCAACCCGAAGCGATCCGATTCGCGAAATGCATTTACAATCTTTCGGAAATCCATCTCAGTACGCTGACGAAAAGCACGGTTTTCGTAGAAGTGAATCTATTTGGCGTCCCGATTCTAGGAGATAGCTCCCGGATTGTCGGCCAATCTGAAGTTACTCGGTCCCGTGGCAACTTCTGTGTTGCCCGTTAATCGGGAGTTAGAGAGGCCACAGGGGGGCGACGCACCTACAGAGTCTCATCTTCAATGTGGATCTTGAAAATCTTGGCTGATCGGGGGAATTGGGACAGCGTGGACATTTCCTTACCTTCCACGTCGGTGTGATCAACGCCATGGTGAATAATACACGTGTCGTCCGGTTCGCTCTAAAATTGAACTTTTGAGCGACCTGGAGCTTGCCAGCCACGGGCGACTGACGAGGGTTTTTCTCAAGGTTTCGATTCTGTTTCCCGTTCTTTCCTTGTTCGAGGCCGCCCCCGAGAAGGCGGACTCGGGCAGGTCGCGGCTAGGAGTGCTGGGCAAAATGAGCGATGGAATCGCTGGGTCAAAAAGCTCGTCGGAATCGCAGATCATCAGCAGCTTTATTGAACTGCGTCAGCGTGCACAATCGGCAGGACCGAGGCGCGTGGCGGTGGTGGTCGCGGATGATGAGGTTGCATTGACGGCCGCCGAAGGGGCCTTGCATCTCCGCATCGCTCATCCCGTGTTGATCGGCAACGAGCGCGATATCCGCGACAAGGCAGAACAGCTAAAGCTAAACGCATTACTCGCGGAGGCCAAGTTCGTTGCAACCAAGGATCCCGCTGGTACAGCGGTGCAGATGGCACGCGATGGAAACGTGGATGTTTTGCTTAAGGGACATCTTCGAACTGATGAATTGTTGAGCGTTGTTCTGCACAAGGAAGATGGCCTACGCACGGGTCGTCTGCTCAGCGACGTGCTTCTTTACGAAGACTCTTTGTCGGGCCGGCGCAGGCTGGTTGGCGTTACCGACGGTGGGTTGAATGTTTTGCCGGATCTTGGAAAGAAGAAACAAATCCTGCAGAACGCGGTCGAAGTCATGCAAAGCCTTGGACTGGAGTGTCCGAGGCTGGCGATCATGAGCGCAACCGAAGTGGTTTCGAACTCCTTGCCGTCCACCCTCGATGCCCGCGCTCTGGTTGATATGTGTGACGCTGGGGAGTTCGGAAATGTGGAGGTATTCGGTCCGGTAGCGCTCGATTGCGCGCTGTTGAGATCTGCGGCGGATGCCAAGGGAATCAAACATAAGGCCGCCGGCTTTGCGGACTGCATGGTGGTGCCAAACATTGAGGCCGGGAATTTGCTAGGGAAGGCTGTGAAGTATTTCGGCGGATCGCAATGTGCGCACGTGGTGGTGGGAGCGAAGGTGCCGATTCTGATTCCGTCACGGGTGGAAAGTGCAGACGACAAAATAAATGCAATCGCTCTCGGGGTGATCTATGCCACTCGGTAGGGGCCGTATCTTGGTTATAAATCCAGGTTCAACGTCCACGAAGTTGGGGGTTTACACGAAGAATGGCGCCGAGTTCGTGCACACAGTTCGTCATACGGATGAAGACCTGGCGCAGTTCCGCGGGCGTCCGGTGCTGGATCAGCTGGATTATCGAGCACTGCAGATCAGAAGCGAATTGCAAAAGACGGAGTATGGTGCAGGCGAGTTTGAGGCAATTGTCGGGCGTGGCGGATTGCTGCCGCCGGTCGCAAGCGGCACGTACCTCGTTGATGACGTGATGCTGGAACAACTTCGGCTTGCGCACCGGGGAGAGCACGCGTCTAATCTGGGGGCTGTGCTGGCGCACTTATTCGCCAAGGCGGCCGGGGTGAAAGCGTACGTTGTCGACCCGGTAAGTGTGGACGAATGGCAGGAGTGCGCGCGAATTTCCGGGTCCGCCCTGATGCAGCGTTCGTGTCTGTCTCATGCGCTGAACACGAAGGCTGTGGCTAGACGTTTCGCGGGCGAACAACATCGCGAGTACAGAGAAATGCGGATGATCGTCGTACACATGGGCAGCGGGATTTCTGTTTCGGCGCACCAAGACGGACAAATGATCGACAGCAATACCGGCGAGGAAGGCCCTTTCGGCATCGATCGGTCCGGGTCGCTTCCGGTACAACAGCTGATCAAGATCTGCTTCAGCGGCGTCTATACACAGAACCAGCTCAACCAGTTGGTGTTTGGGGACGGCGGCCTCTCGTCTTACTTGGGCACAAAGGATTTCATCGAGGTGGAACGCCGCATTGATGCGGGTGAGGAGCAAGCCGCCGCAGTTTTTGGGGCAATGGTTTACCAGATAGCAAAAGAAGCCGGAGCCATGGCAGCCGTTCTGCGGGGCAAGGTGGATGCCGTGCTTCTCACTGGCGGAATGGCACATTCGAAAAGAATTGTGTCGCTACTGAGCGAATATCTGGAATGGATTGCGCCCATCAAGGTCTACCCAGGTGAGGATGAACTGCAGTCGCTCTCTGACGGGGTGTTCCGCGTGCTGTGTGGGGAAGAGCAGCCGAAGACATTACAACTAGAGTCGCTGGCATCGAATGCCCTGACGATGGATGCTCACGGAAACAAGGTAGGCGCGGATAGTTCCCCATGAGAACCTTTAACCAAAACGACCCGCTTACCGACGCTGAGCTTGCCCTACTCGGAGACTTCCAAAAGCTCAAAAGCTGTAACGGCGGCACGGCAATGAACGTCGAGGCGCTTGTGGTTGGATCCGCTGGCGGTGTAGCATTCGACGATGCGAGGAGAAGTGCATCTCAACCGCGTGCTCTGCAAGATACCGCCGTTCGCAATGAAAGCCGTCTATCGCCAGATCGCAGTGGTCGAGCAGGAGCAGTTTCAAGTGCGTATCTTCGAGGGACGGGTAGTACAGACAAGTCCCCAGGTCATCGCGGAAAGACCAAACGCGGAAGTGCACTTACATCCGACGCTCAAAGAGGCTTTAGAGGACGCTGAATCAGCGTTCAAGGAGTGCCTCGCCACCGAAAAGTGGGAGCCTTACACCCCAGCGCTAGAGCAGTTCTGATCGGGATCTCCGCTGCCGTGTTTGCGCAGCTGGGTCAACAGAATTAGCCGCGGCCGCATACGATACGATCTGCGCATAATTCCCAGTTTGTCGGCCAACCGGAAGTTATCCAGAAACGGGCTTCGAGGAACTCTAAGCTGGACAGGAATTCGACAACACCGCGCTTCCCCCAAGCCGACTTCGGGACAACTTCACCTCTCACTGGCGGAAAACTACCGATCGATCCAGTGTCCGCCTTCGGATACTCCGCATAGCCCGTGACTCGACCAGAATTCAGACCAAGCAGTCCCGGCCATGAGTGCAAAAGGCCGATTACATCCGCTATGCTAGCGGAGCACTGGGCAGCCCCGCCTCTCATCTCCGAATGCGGAGGGATGTTGGATGAAACGTTCTCACGTAGCTGTCATGCGCTTTATCGTGCTCACCACGGCAGTTGGGTTTGCAACAGTCCAAGTCGATCAGAAGCAGTCGGGTACTCCAGATGTGAAATCGTCCGTGCAGACCACAGGCGCAGCGGCTCAGATTCCAGAGTCAAAGCCGGGGCCGCAGATAGAAAGATTGCGGCAAGCCCTGGAAGGGACCTGGTCGATCACGGAAAGACTTGCCCCCGATACAGCTTCGCCGAGCGGCGCCACGGGCGAGGGGAGGATCGTGTGGCGCCCCGGGCCAGGAGGGTTCTCCGTCGTCGAGGATTACTGGTCGAGACAAGGCCGCCGAAAAATTGCCGGATTCGGGGTGTTCTGGTGGGATGAAGCCGAGCATGGGTACCGCACGATCTGGTGCGACAGCACGAATCCCGGAGGCTGTATTAACTTCAAGAGTGTCGCCCGATGGGACGGCTCGCGGCTCGTGCTGGTCGAAGACTACGAGATCAACCGGAAGAAGTTCAGCTTCAAGGAGGTGTTTAGCGATATCACCTCGTCTGGATTCACGCAGACGTTATATGGAGGCGAAGTGGGCAGCGAACTGAAAGTCGACCAGACCATTCAGGCGACGAGGACGACGGGTCGCGAAGTAGGAACTACGCAAAACAAGTAACGGCCCTGCGCATGGCTGGCGCACAAGTATTGCCATAGCATTCAAAGCCCACATTGATGCGTTCGCCAACATGGGCATAGCGATTTCGGGCGTGTGGTCGGCCGACCGGAAGTTGGCGGGAAACGGGGTTCGAGGAGATGAGAACGCAAGAGCTCGTCACAGGGACCTCGCTTCCCACATCGGGACTTCTGCGATATACCTTCGCGGTTCGCTCTTGCGGAACTCCCGGCAGGTTCCCTCCAACCGCTAACGATGTTTCGCTTTATAGCCGGCACCTCGCACGGGACGGCCCGGGCGCTCATCGGTAATCGCTCCGTCCCACACCACGGGACGTCCATTCACAAAGACGTACCTCACGCCCACGGAGTAATGCATGGGATCACCGAAAGTGGCGGCGTCGCGGAGGGTCTCGGGATCGAACACCGCGATGTCCGCAAACGCTCCCGGACGAAGAATGCCGCGATCCAGCAATCCTACGCGGCTCGCCGCCAGCGAAGTCATCTTGCGCACCGCCTCTTCCAGGCTCATTGTGTGTTGCGCACGAGCATACATTCCAAGGACGCGCGGGAACGTTCCGAACGCGCGCGGATGCGCCTTGGTTTTGCTCAGAGGACCGTCTTCCGCCTGAGCCTCGGAGTCCGAACCGTACGTTACGATCGGGTTCGAAACCGCTGTCCGCACGTCTCCTTCATCCATGATGGAAATGATCTGCCCGGTGTGGCCGTGATCCGCGATTGCGATCTCCATTGCCACGTCTTTGGGATCCTTCTTCCACTGGCGGCCAATTTCCTGCAGCGTCATGCCTTCATACTTGGCGAGTTCGGGATTCATCAAGCCAATCAGCATGATGCCGGAGCCGTCTCCACCCGAACCGAGCCACTCGTTTTCCCAAGTAGTGCTGGGCTGATCCATTTCTTTCTTAATGCGCTCCCGTTGAACCGGGTCCTTGAAGCGGACAATCATCTGTTCGATTCCGCCTTCGGAAACCCACGGAGGGAAAGAAGAAACCAGTCCGTTGCTGGCGCGCGTGTAGGGATAAACGCTGGCCGCCACGTCGATGCCTTGTGCGCGAGCATTCTGAATGCGGCGAAGCACCTCCGGCATTTTTCCAAAATTCTCGTGGTACGCAGTCTTAAGGTGCCAGATCGTCGTAGAAATGTTGGCTCGCCGGGCAATCGCAAAGACCTCGTCCAGGGAGCTGAAGATGGCGTCCGTTTCCGAGCGCTGATGAGTGAAATAGACGCCTCCATACTGGCGGGCGACTTTGGCCAGCTCCACAATCTCATCCGTTGACGCAAAAGTGTCCGGAACGTACTCGAGCGCTGTGCTGATTCCCATAGCACCATCCTGCATCGCTTGGGCGACGAGTTGACGCATCTGCTCAAGTTCTGCCGGTGATGCGGGCCGATTGACCGTTCCCATCACATAATTGCGGACTCCACCTGCTCCCACGAAGGTGCCCAGGTTGATGGCGGAGTTTGTCCGTTCAAAATGATTGAAGTATTCGTCGAGTGTCGACCAATCCACTGTCACGCCATATTTCTTCGCGACTTCTTCGTTCTCCTTTTTCATGCGGTCGTTGACGGGAGCGATCGAACTGCCTTCGCCGGTGATTTCGGTGGTGACGCCCTGCGTGATTTTGCTCGCCGCACGATTGTCGACCAGTACATTGAATTCCGACTGGCCCTGCACATCGATAAATCCTGGCGACACCACGAGACCCTTTGCGTCCAGGCGTTTTCGAGCCGACGCTTTGCTCAGGTCGCCAATGGCGACTATGCGATCACCGGCAATGGCAATGTCCCCTTCAACCCACGGGGCGCCGGTGCCGTCGACCATGTGCGCTCCGGAGATGATGAAGTCATAGTCCGGACCCTGCGCCGCGGCAGAGGCGGGAAGAAGCAGGAAGATCAAGCCAACGCAACAATGGAATCTGCCGTTCATGGTGCACCTCAATCAAGTTGAAATGAGCTTCGCGAACTGTTTCCGCGTAGCCCGAGCAAACCTTCCCTTACCGGGATTATGGAAGGGTTGCCCGTCATCCGGCCATAATCGCCAACCGACCGGCCCTGCCCGCCAGTTGCGGTCATGAGGGTGGGTAGCCGTCGGAGCAAATTTTGGACACAAGAGTTACATGCGTGTTCGTTCTATATGCAGTAGGATTTCAAACGTGACGAAGCGACACCAGCCGTTATGCGCACAAGCCCGCAATCTAGGGCTGGTTCAGGCGTGGATGCGCATCGGTGTTCTCGTCGCCCTAGGTTGCGTTGCCGCGCCGCTGTCAGCGCAAAATTGTACAGCTAGCAACCCGCAACTTGCGGTCGTTGTTCTCCAGAGAGTTTTAGCCACTTGCTCGTCGCATGATGACTTCCAGGCAATGGAATACAAGTACGGGTACGATGTAATTCTCGTACAGGCGTCCGTCGCTGGGAGTCTCGCGATCCCCGTGCTTCGCCAGTTCGCCAGCCTGCCCAAGCACAACGAGTGCGCTTCCTCGACCTTTGATGCCGCAGCGCGGACGGCCCTCGCGAAGCTCGGCGACGAAACCGCTTACGCGACGATTAAGAAGCAATGGGCCCAACAACAGGCCGGGCCGTACCCAGCCAGAATTGACCTTATTGGTGATGATTGGGCTCTTCAGGCTCTGGTCGAGTTCTTGATTCAGCATGCGAATGATCCCAGAATGATCGTACAGTTTGGACCGGCTGACGGACCTTACGATGGCCGAAGGGGAATACTCGCACAAATTAGGGGAATCGCGCGGCGACATGTTGTCCCGGACCTTCCGGATGCCGACTATTCGCCCTCCGACATTGCGCAGTGGAAGGCATGGCTTGAGAAATACAAAGGGCAGCATCTGAGGACGCCAGTCTTCGAGAGCGTGTCCGATCCCTACCTTCAGTGTCTCGCCCGAAGAGTCGAGTGGGGCCATCCCGATGCCATTCTCGATATCGCCACGTTCGGCGGAGCCTCGGCGGAAGCAATTCTCAAGCTTTTTCCACCGCCAAAATCCGGCGAAGTCATGGGAGCGAGAAACCTATTCCCGGACGTGCTTCGGAATGAGGATGGACGTCCGGACACAGACTCGGAGATTCAGGGCAATCTGCAGGCCGCCTTACTGCGTTTCGGAGACCAGAAAACCGCGGGCCAAGTCGCAACTGAGTTAAATTCATTCGCTCTTTCTTCCGGCTACTTTCCGCTCGAGGCAATCCGGAAGCTCAGGTTCGCGGGGGGCAAGACCGCTGTTGGCGTTCTGATTGATGGCTTGGGAAGCTCCAATCGAATGAGTGAGGATGCGCAGCAAAACTTTGACGCGTGCGTGCTGAGCGTCACTGCCTCGAACCAACCATCGAAGCAGCCAAAGGAAGCCGCACAGAGGGCCTGCGCCGGATCTTTTTCCTGGGCTGAGCGCCGCACCAGTCTTATCCTGAGCGCCCTCGCAGAAATGGTGAAAGACCCGCCCCTGCGCGCGGATGCGCCTCCAACCGCTGAGAGCTCTCAAAAGTGGAAGGATTGGTGGGCGAAAAATCGGGACAAGGCCGTTTTCGTTGTCCCGCCGCGTCAGTCCTACGATTGGCACTAACCAGCACGGAAAATTCAACCAGAGCTGCGAGGTCCCAGGGCGAAGTCCTCAACACCGCTCATAGGGCATCACATGGGTTCAGGGTGGATGGTCGGCTAACCGGAAGTGATCTGATGCCGGTAGAGGACAAGCTGAATTTGCTAGACCGTTGTACGGGCCAACACCTGTGCCGGGGTTCGAGTCCCTCCGTCTCCGATCACTTCACGGGTTCCCAGCCCTCTGGCAGCATATCGAATGCCAGCGTGTCACGGTAGGCGTACTGATTGCCTTCCATTACGGCCACCGGCGTCAACATATGCCAGATGCGATCATCGTCGAAGACGTAACACTCACCCGATTCGCGCATCGTGAAGCGATCCATTTCCTGCTTGTCATTGTCGGTTATGACGACTTCGCCACCCTGAGCGCCGCAGCGGCCCACTAGATGCGTGGCAATGTACTTTTCCCCGTCTTTATGTAAGCCCGGTGGACTCGTGTCGCACGGCCGGCCAGGCGCAGCCGTGAACCTTATTAGATGAACGTTGACCAAATACTTCGTACCCACCGTCGACAGCGGTAGGTAATACAGGTGGTGAGCAATCATCTTGCGAACGCCTATGGAACCGGCGATCGCCGGGGGCAGCGGAGCGTACTCTCGCGACTGGCCGCCGATTGTCGTGTTGTATTTTTTCAGCTGCACATAGGGCGTGATCTCTTCGCTCAGCCAAACCTTTACACCGCCCTCAACAACCTCGGCCCTGACACGATTTAAGGAACGATACCTGTCGCCCCCATCGTAGTATTTGTCCTTTGGAACGGACCAGGCGGCATGGGATAACGCTTCCAGCGAGCGCGCTATGTCTACATCGACCCTGAGCGGCTGACGACTGAACCCGCGCTCGACGAGGTCGCTTCGCGACCTGGCATTGGTTGCAACCGGAATAAAACTATCTTGACCCATGATTGCTCCTGATAAATACTTGACGATTGCGTGACCAACCAGCACCGCAAGGGCCATGCGCGCGCGCAAATTATAGCCGACGCAGCCCATGGCAGAGGTTGCCGACGATTCTGGGCGGATGGTCGGCCAACCGGAAATTATCCAGAAACAGGCTTGGAGGAGATCAACGGAGATCTCCTCGAAGCCGACTTCGGGACAACGTCGTCAGAGTCCGCGCTAGACGTAACTTTCCGGTTGGCCCGTCATTCGGGAGCAGCATAGTTTCGAGTGCATGCGACTGTGTCTCTAGAATTGCGCTGAAGCACTTCCTCGAGTTACGCCGCATCGACCTGTCGCTGAGACCTTCGGCTCTGGGTGATGGAAAGGGATCCACCGAAAAGTGCGAGTCGCGGCCCCACTATGGTGATTGCGCTGCGCCATCCAGCCAGTTTGTGGGTTTGAAATCTAATAGGGTGATCCCAGGTTTGCGACTTGTGTCGGGTGCGCAATTCTCGCGTCCGGGACGGAGGCGTTGGAAATGTTGACCGGCAAATGGCCTGGGATCGGAATTTCCCCGAAAACTGCTCGCGCCGCACTTATCTCCGAGACCGTCGCATTTGAGAATGTGCAGATGTAGTTCTGGATAGTGGGGAAGTCCTCCGTCAGGTATGGAGTTCCCATGGCGAGAACCACAGTTTTCTCGGTCGCGCGGGCAAGAATCCTGGACAATAACTTCGCAGTCGAGTCCGGCAGAGACGCGGAATTCTTCTGGCCGCGTGCTATCGTCCTGCTTCGCGCTGCAGAAGGAACGACATACACGGCCACCACTACCTGCTGCGCACGGTCTGCTGCATTCAACACTTCATCCGATCTGGCCGCGGCGACCCGAGGATCTACGTAGATTACCCTCGCATCTGGCGACCGCTTCCGGATCTGACGCTCCAGAACGCGACCGTCCTCCGCACGCGCGTTGTCGCAGAGAATAATCACGAGCAGGGGAGGCTGAGCTTTGGCCCGCCGATACACGACACGCAGTCTCTTGTCGGGTCGCCCGTCTCTCAGCGGAAGCACTTTGCCGTTGTCACGCACCAGAGTAATGGAAGCATCGGAGATGCGTTGACCGGCCGCAATGTTCTCCGGATTGCCCACCAGCCTGGGGATCGCTCCCACATCCACCACACGATTTTTCTCCAGACCTAACGAGGCCTTAGCTCGCAGGATTTTGAGCACGGATGCGTCCAGCTGTTTTTGTCCAATCTCCCCCGCTCGGACAGCCTCCAACATCGCCTGATAGCATGCATCCAGATTGTTGGGCATGGTCAGTACGTCGCTTCCCGCCTTGAACGCATCGACGGCCACGCGACCGGGATTCTTTGCATAGAGACCAACCAGACCGGCCATATCCAGGGCATCCGTCACTACAATGCCCTTGAAACCGAGTTGGTTCTTCAGCAGACCTGTCACGATTGTGGGCGAAGTCGTAGCCACGCGGCTGCGGTCGGGATCGAGCGCAAGCACTCGCACGTGCGCAGTCATCACGGCGTCAACTCCCGCTGCGATCGCCTTTTGGAACGGAGGCAGATCGACCGCATGAATGTGGTGCAAGTCGTCATCCACCACGGGTACAGCCACGTGCGAGTCAGTCGCAGTATTTCCGTGACCCGGGAAGTGCTTTGCCGTGGTCAGCATTCCGTTCGCCCGTGCGCCGCGGATGTAGGCCGCCACCAGATCGCCCACTTGCTCCGGATTCGCGCCGAACGCGCGTGTCCCGATGATTGGATTGGCCGGGTTGGAATTTACGTCGGCGACGGGAAACAGGTTCCAATGTACGCCGAGGGCCCGGCTTTCCTGCGCCGTGATGCGACCGAACTCCTCCGCGTATGCCAGGCTCCCGGCAGCGCCAAAAGCCATCGCGTGCGGAAATACGGTCGTTCCGAAAAGATGCGCCGGCAAGACACCCCGCTCAAAATCACCAGCGACCAGGAGCGGCAACTTCGACTCCTCTTGCAGTTGGTTGAGCAGCGTAACGACCTCATGGCGACGGCGACTATCGCGGGCCCGACCTTGCGTCGGCGCTGACATGGCCAACGAGCCGATGTGATATTTGCGAATGTTATTGCGGAGCTCGAAGTAGCTGGGACTCCTTCCATTCAGGAGTTCCACTCGCATGCGGATCATGAAGAGCTGCCCGACCTTCTCTTCGAGTGAAAGGTTCTTTAGAGTTTTTTCTGACCAGCCGTCATCATCGCGTTCAACGCGACGCGCGAGTGCTTGCTTGGATTGATCCCGCGGTTCAGCAGCCGACCCCAAAAGCGTGAAAACCGCGAGAAGAAAGGCGAGATTGCGAAGCATCGTCAAGGCACGAGCATACAGTCTGGATTCTAAAGGGCACGACCTCGCGTTGAAACGATTTCTAATCCAAGGCACGTGTCCGAAGTAACGCAGGTCAATCCTCGATGACGCCACAGGGTAGACCGATGCTTCTCAATTCCCGGATCGACGCCATCCGGAAGCTATCCAGAAACGGGCTTCAGGGAGATGTGGCAATCGGATTTCTACGGAGCGGATTCGGGGCGATCTCCTCGAAGCCGACTTGTGGATCGTCTCGATTTTGGGACATCTACTGGCGTTTTTCCGGCGCGACGAGTCTACTGGAATGTACGATGAGTAAACTCGTGGGCCGAACAGGTAGCACCAGGTTCCAATGCCGGACGATGGACATGGTGTCCCAGGTCCGGAGAACGAAGGCTTCATGACCATCCTCACCCGATTGGAGCAATGGAAGGAGCAGAGCACGATATCGCCGGAACAGCACGCCCACTTGGCAGGCCTCTCCCGTGGAGAACCCTTCTCCCTTTTTCTCGAACTGAACGTTCTCCTCTACGCCGGTGTGCTGGCGTTCGTCGCCGGACTCGGCTGGACTGTCAGCACATGGTCGCAGCAACTCGGTGACGTCCTCGTCCTGACCGTCCTCTCCACCATCCTCGCGGCCTGTTTTTGGTACTGCTTTTCCCGCGCGCCTGCCTGGTCCCCAGCCGAAACCCCTGCGCCGAGTCCGATCTTCGATTACGTGCTTTACCTTGGCAGCCTCATCTGGTCATTAGAGCTCGGTTACATAGAGAACCGTTTCCACGCGCTCTCCGGACAACTGGATCTTTATCTCTTGGCGACCGCCGGCCTCTTCTTCTTCCTCGCTTATCGTTTCGACAATCGCTTCGTGCTGTCGCTCGGTTTGTCCTCACTCGCCGGATGGCTCGGGCTCACCATCTCGCACTGGACGGCCCATCAGGACGCTGCGTATCGCCAATATGCCCTTCTCTACTGCCTGCTGGTCGGTGTCGGCGGGGCACTTCTTCAGCGCCGCGGCCTGAAACCGCATTTCTTCGGCACTTATTTGAATATCGTGGCCAACGTTCTATTTTGGGCAGTGCTCTCCGGTGTGTTCGATCGGGAGGGCTATGACCTGTGGGTTCTCGCTATGCTTATCGCGTGTGGCGCTTCTCTCGCCTGGGGCCTGGCGCGCCGGCAGTTTGCCTTCGTTGCTTATGCCGCCGTCTACGGTTACGTGGGAGCGGCTCTTCCAAAGCCCATAGCTCAATACCGTAATCATTTCAGGGTTGGCCGTGACTCGGGAAGAGCCTGAAAGGTTGCGGGCGGGCGCATGCAAGACTAGGATTGCTGCTAAAAATGATCGACTGATACCTCATCCTCAGGTGCCCGTTCGCGGAGGGAACCATGGCGTCCGCACCTCGCTACCCTGGAATACGGGTTACGGGGCGCGGGAGGTCAAACGCGAGTCCACAAACATCTGAGATTGGAATCCCATCCTAGCGTGGGCTGAGTATTTCAGATCGCGCCATTGCTAACTCCAGGCATCCTGCAGATTGCCGAGTTGACCCACAGCCTCGCAGATTATCTCCCGCGGCATGCCGAAGCGCTGTTCAATGGCGGTAATCAACTCCTCACGATCTGCCAAGGTACGCAGGGCCGATTTGTTTCCCTCCGATTCGACCAGTGCCAAATTGTGGATGAGGACGGAACGGCCCGGATAGAATCGCACCACCAAAACCGAATTCAGGAACGTTGCATTGGCAGAGAACGAAGCACCGATCACCTCACCGAAGTCCTCAATTTTCCTGGGTGTCGGATTCGCTAGATAGCCGTGGCGCAAGATTCCATCCCGATATAGTTCAAGGCGCGAAGAGCCGTTTGCGTCTTGTGGCTTTAGCACATAACGATCGCGGCCCAATGCGATTTCATAGTCCGCCGCCAGGTCACGAGGAATTGGCTCCAGCAGGGGCGCGGCGTAACCCGTGTCTGCCATGTATTCTCGCCCCTCAACCGCAATCATGTTCAGGGCGTGAACTTGCGGAGCCTTCATGTCTGCAGCGCATAACTTCGCTTCGTATCCCAGGCTCCGAAGCAACCGATAGAAATGGTAGTTGTTGGAATAGCAGGTGCCACCAAAATGGCATTTATCGATTCCATCCAGATAAAGCTGAATTGGCGGCAGGTTCACCAATCCCAAACGCTTGCGGTAATAAAGCTTGGAAATATTCTCGAACGGAATGCGGGTTAGGTGCGCTGCCAGAAGCTCGCGCAGGGCCTCCAGGCTGGGTTCTCTTCGCACGACTCCCAGAATCGTCAAGTAGTGATCGACGACCTCCTCCGGCAGCGGCACTAGGGTTCGATCAACTTGCATTGGCACTGAAATCATCATTCTCTCGAGGCTCGTGGTTTGCAAGTGGAACCAAGCGGTCTCCGCCCCGGACGCTTTGCTTCGATTGCGGGAGGATGACGGACCAACTGGAAATAATTCGGGCCAGCCGGCGTCATCTGGCTATAATTTCAAGTCGCGAATCGCGTCCCCAGCGCCGTTGAGGTCGGCGAGCCGCATCTCGGAGTACTTGCGAGATAGAATCACACCTGGCGCGCCGGCGCGGAAAGCCGCCAGGACTGCTTCCTTAACGCTTTGCGGCGTACACTTGCTGTTAGTGGGCTCGGTCGGAATATCGATATCAATGCCCGGCCAGATCAAAGTCCTCGTGCCAGCAACACCCTCCAGCGCGCGTTTCGTCTCACGGTAGACGTAGTCAGCTGAAAGCCCTGTGTGAGGAATCTGATCGTAGCTGCGCTCCTTGAATCCCATCAGTGCATAGTTAAGATCGATCAGGCTCTGTTTCGAGAGATCTCCATAAAGGGTCGAGCCGATATTGTTTGCATACAACGCCATCCGCTCGCCGCCGCAGTTGTTGTACATAACGATCTTGATGAAATCGGAATAATTCGAGAGCTCATGAAGGTCCTGTTCCGCGCGGTAGATCGGATTGAAGGAATTGTTGTGCCAGATGTGCCAACCCACCGGCACCGTCGGCTTTGCTGTCTTCACCGTTTTGTATATCGCCGAGTAGGTCTCGCGAAGGCTGTCAGTCCAGAGCATTTCCCAGGCGGCTAGTTCGGGATACCGCAACAGGAGCCGCCAGAATTGAACGTAGTAGCCGTCCACGGGGCATATGCCGCTCCGAGCCGAGCGAACGAATTTTTCCAACTCCAGAAATCCCTGCTTGGCGCGCTCTGAGTTAATGCCGCGCTCTTTCGCTTTGCTCTGACAAAACTCGCAGAAGCAAGTTACGTTTCCAGGATCGACCGGCGGCGTGTCATGCGTCGCCCCCAAGCTGTCGCAAAGCGCGCCCTGCCGTTCCGATCCCCACATGATTCCGTCGATGTCATAGGAGCGGGCATAGTCTTCGACCAGACCGGTCAGAAAATTCCGGTAGTCCGGATTGTTGACGCACAATGTCTCGGCATTCCGTCCGTACAGATCTCGCTCCTGAACTTTCTCGACGTTCGGCAAGTCGGTGCGAAACACGTCCTCAAGCCAGCAGATGACCTTCATGCCGCGCTTTTTGGCGGCAGGGACTACTTCGGCGAGTATATCAATGTCACCGTGGTCGGGCGCGCGCGTGTCTTTGAGAACCGTGTTCTTGTAGTACTGAGAATGAGGGGTGGCGAAGTTCCCGCCGTGAAAATTGAGATCGTACTCCTGCTTGCCGTGATCGGGCAGCGGCTGACCCGGAATCTGTCTTCCGGCGATACCTCGTCCGTAGGTGAATACCGCAAGAAACATCGTATTCACGCGGGCACGTTCCTGAAGCACATCAAGAACTTTCTCGGTACCCTCATCCACAAACGAAACTGCTCCGACTTGGATGCCGATCATTTTGGAGGAGACAGCAGTATGGCCTGAATTTGGCATAGCCAAGGCGGCGCCGGCCCCAGCGGCGACCTTCAGGAATTCGCGGCGATTCACGTCCAATTTCAACATGGACTACTCCTATTTTGTTTGGTAGCAGCCAATGTCTATGTTTCCGGATTTGACTCGCGGTGAGCCTTCAAGATCCAGTTCTCCCACCGGCACTCCGTCAGTCGTGCCAGCAGCGATCGCAGAAGAATCTGATCGCAGATGAAAGTCCTTGGTGGCCTCGACAAAATGCGGATCCAGAAAACGGGAATGGCGGTCATTCCCCGTTGAATGAACATATTTGTCGAATCCTGTTACGCGCGCAGAAGACTCTTCCCACGTGCTCGCCTTCGATCCGGAGGCACAGTAATAAAGGTTGTGATCGATCGTGACGGGCGGTTGGTTGGTTTCGACCTGAGATTTGTTCACCGTCATAAGGCATCGGGGCCCTGCATGTACGATATTGTTCTCAAAAATGTTGTCAGCCATGTTCCACTGCATCTGGAACTCACCGGACCCTGTTCCCGAGGTATCGTTGTCGTAGAGCGTGTTGTTGACCACCGTGGAGTGCTCGGTGCGTCCTCGCTCAGACGCATAACCCCCGATGGAAACGCCTGCGGTATGGCAGTGATAGATAAGGTTATTCCGCGCAGTGACATAACTGGTGGCGCGGTTCAGGTGCTCACTGGCGAGTTCGATTCCGAAGTCCACATCATGAATGACGTTCTGTTCGATCAGGATTCTGGTGC
>CAWBSS010000007.1:0-136989 GCA_963791515.1 uncultured Acidobacteriaceae bacterium
GTACCCCGGAACCGAGCAGCTCTTCGATGTCCGCGATGGCCTGCGCGTTGTCCTGGTAGCGCCCGGCTGGCCCGATGCTGGGGGCTTGCGCGGGTCAGGGTCGTCGCAGGCGACCTGCAGCCGTTACCGCGTTCTCCTGCGTCACTGCAGTAGCGGACCCTGGCCGACTGGTCACCATGGTTCAGGCGGCAGGAGCCAGGAGCGCACCCCGGTCAACTCGCGACTCGTCGCGACTACCGTAGCGCTGGCGTAGCGCCCGCCAGGTGTTCAGCTTCTCCGGGCGCATCTGCTGCCCGTCATACAGGTCGTGCACGTAGCAGTAGAGGACCGTCTCCCGGTCCGGACCGAGGAACTGCACGGTCAGCGACTCCCGCCCGGCGAACGACGGGAACGGGTAGGGCTCGCGCGCGAACCGGATTCCCGTGATCTCATCGACCCGCACGTCCATCGTCCAGCTGGCCGCATCGTCGCCGAGCACGACATGCCACCAGCGCCGGTCGGCTGGCCCGCGAAAGACCGGCGCCGCTGCGCCGGTCAGGTGCGCGGTCCACCAGCCGACGCCGAAGACAAAGATCAGCTGCCCAGACTCCGACAACTCCGCGATCAGGCGTTCTAGTTCGCTCTCGGGCTCGCTGATACCGGTGATCTTGCTCATCGCTGCGCTCCTCACCCGCGCCGGTGTCGTCGCTGCTAGTCAACGCAGCGCCGCGCAATTCCGATACCCGATGGATGGGCCGCATGTTCGCCGGGCCTGGGCACCGCTGACCTTCCACTTTCAGACCCACGCCATTGCCTGCTGGCCTGACGTCTTGGCTAGATATCCCAACGGTCCGGCCAGCTCAGCGTGCCGTCGAGTGATCGAGGCAACGGTGCCGGCGGGACCAGCCGCAGTGCGCACAGCCCGGGGCAACCAGGTGAACCCCCGGATCCACCGCGTTAGAACCCAATGCCGCTTAGCTCAAGTCGATCTTGGTCTTGCGCCACTTGCGTCACTCGCGCTTTGGCCACGAGGAGCGGTGCATCCAGACAAACGGGACGTTTCCGGCGACCTGCCGAGCTGACTTCATGATCATGCACAGTTTGGGGCGTTATTTGCCGCAAACTGTGCACGATCATCGAGCGCTACCGCAACAAGCTAAGCGACATTGACCTGGAGCAAGGTGAAACCCCGGATCCACCGCGCTAGAACCAGGTGAACCCCCGGGTTCACCGCCTCCGGGCCAAGACCCCGGGGCCGCGTCCGCACCAGGGGATAACTGGCACCACGCCAGTACCACACCGCGCGGCAACGACCTGGGAACGAGACCTCCTCGCTCACCCACGACGCGGCGGGGGCCCGCGCACCAGGCGAGAGAACCGGTCCCAACCCAATGGATGCCACTCTCTGACGGGAAGAGCCATCACAGTGTCACAACGACCAGGTTGGGACAGCTGCACGGGGGTGACGCGGGCGATGTGAGGGGCGGACGGGGTTCAGGTGTGCGGTGTGCCAAAGTCACTCAGTGATGGTGAATGATCACGGGGGCGGGGGCGGGGGCGTCGGCGCGCACGCGGGGCTGGCGTCGTTGGCCGCTTTGGCCACATCGAAGTCGCCGTAGCCGTTGAGCACGCCGTTCCCGCCGGACCACTGCCACAGCAGGTCGCAGGCGGCCGGCTCGCTGGAGAACCACTGCGCGCTGGCGTGGGAGCTGGAGAACCCGGACGGGAAGTCCAGCTGGGCCTGCTCGTTAGTGAACGTCCATTCGGCGGTGTTGCTGAGCTTCTCGTTGCCGAAGATCCCGGCCCATGAGCCGTACCAGTTACCGCCCGAGGAATAGACGCCCGCCAGGTAGGACGAGTGATTGTTGATGTAGTTGGCGAAGCCCACCCAGGTGGCGAAGTCGACATTGGCGGGGATGTATCCGGTCTTCACGGTGTTGCCGCACGGGCCGTTCCAGACCGTATTCCAGCCGTCCTCGTCGGGCGGCACGCCGTTGTTCTCGATGTCCATGAAGATGTAGCGGAAGTCGAAGACCTTGCCGCCCAGGTCCGAAAGGGCCTGTTGCGCCTGCTTCTGACCCCAGATCGCGGCCTCCGCGGTGCTGCCGTTGTAGTGCGGGTCACGCCCGGGGCCGGCCGCGAACCAGTAGGCGGCGGCGCCGAGGCCGGTGCTGAACTTGACCACGTTGTCGGTGGCCATGTTGTAGTTGGCCTGCTCCCAGGCCAGCCCGGCGGTGGTGCAGCCCTGCCAGTTCATGAACGAGCCCACCTCGCCGATGTACTCGCCGTACGCGCCGGCGCTGCCCTTGCTGCAGCCGCCGGACGGCTCGGTGTAGGGACCGCTGCCGTTGCCGCACGCCTGCGGGGCGGCGCTGTCGGTCCCGGAGTAGAAGCCGCTCGGGCCATTGGGCTGCGCGGAATCGGCCTGCGCGGAATGGGACCGCGCGGTGGCCAGCGCGTCGTGGGCGATGGCCATGGCCTGGTCGCCGGGACCGCTCGGCACGAACGACAGAACCCGGGCCGCGCCGCAGATCCGGACCGGGCGTGGCCAGCGGGGCGGTGCGGCCCGCGCCACGTGCTGCCGTGGTCGGGTAGACGACCAGCGAGGTGACCCGCTGGCAGGCCTGCGGCCCGGTGGCCGCGGCGAACAGCGCGACGGAGACCGACCCGCCTCGCGACAGGGTCAGCGCCGTGCTCTGCGTGGTGCCGTGCTGGTAGGTGGTGAGCAGCTTGCGCCCGGCCTGGACGGCGGCGGTGTCGGGGAAGATCTTGGCTACCTGGCTGGCGCCGCCGACCTCGTCCAGCCGCACCGTCGGCCAGCCCTCGGGTAGCACGCACGCCTGGCTGGCGTTGCCGAGCCGCAGTTCGATGATGGACCCGTCGTGCTCGTCCGCGACCGAGGTGACGCTGGCCCGCAGCGCGGCGGTGGCGCAGGCGGCGGGCTCCGCGCCGGTAGCGGCGGCAAAGGGCGACGGAGCCGCCGAGCTGCTCAGGGCCTTGATGTCGCGGGTCAGGGTCTGCTCGGCGTAGAAAGGCGACAGCCGCAGCGACCCGCCCACACACGGGGCGAAGGAGCCGGCCGGGCCGGGGACCGTGACCGGGCGGGCCGCTCCCGGCAGGGTCAGCCCGAGCGTCCACCGGGTGACGCAGCGGCCCGGGGCGGTCGCGGACGTGGCCGTGACAATGGCGCTCTGCCCGGCCGGCAGGACGATCTTGGTGTCCGGGACCGGGGCGAGATTGCTGTAATTCACCTTGCTGACCGTGGTGGCAACGGTCTTTCCCGCGGTGGTGCGGACCGCGATCCGCGGCCAGCCGCGCAGCGAGCACGTCGTCTTGGAGGTATTGCGGAAAACGATATTCCAGGCCTGCTTCCCCATTCCCTCATCGGGGTCCCCGGCGATGGCGTTGGGTACGCTAATGCCCAGGTCAGCGGGCTGGCACGGGGCCGGAGAGGCAGGAGCGGCGGCGTTCGTGAAGACGGCTGAGCGGGCCGAGGCCGGACCTGCGGTAAGGACCACGACGGCCACGGCAGCCGTAATCGCCCGCAGAACCGCGGGCGCCTTGAGCGCGCTTCGGGCCATGGTCGGAGTACCTCCGGCGGGTTGGTGAGGCTGGCTGGCGGCCGGCCGTGGGCCGGCCAATAGGCGCGGTGCCGCGCGGGTAGCGGTAAGAGGCTCATCGGTGGACGGTCCGGTTTCTTATCGGTGAATGGGGCACTGTAACGATTACGTCCGTGCTGACGGTTAGTTAATTCTGATGAACTAGCCGGGTATTCTCTGGGGCCTGGCGGCTGGTCCAGTTTTACCGTGCCGTTTCCTTCCCGGTCGAGACGACACGCCGTGGACCTGGCTGTTTGCGTAAATAAGAGTGCCTAGGCCGGGCATTCACGGTGCGTGATAGGCCAATTGCAGGCCTTTGCCCGGGTAAACACGGCACCGCGTTTGCGTGCCGGCGAGCTGCAGGAGGCTGAACGGCGCCCAGCGCTGGACCCAAGCCATGGCGCCGAGCGCTGGACCCTAGCTAGGACTCCAGGTAGCGCAGGGCGGCGATGACCCGGCGGTTGTCGTTGTCGTCGGGAGCCAGGCCGAGCTTGTCGAAGATGTTCGCGACGTGCTTCTCCACGACCTTCGGGGAGATGAACAGGGCGGCCGCGATGGCGGCATTGGACCGGCCCTGGGCGACGAGCGAGAGCACCTCCCGCTCGCGCGGGGTCAGGGCGGCCAGGGTGTCCCCGCGGCGGCTGGCGGTCAGCAGCTGGCGGACGACCTCGGGGTCGAGCACGGTCCCGCCGTGAGCGACCCGGGTGATGGCGTCGATGAAGTCGCTGACGTCGGCCACCCGGTCCTTGAGCAGGTAGCCGACCCCGGCCGGGGCCGCGGCGAACAGCTCGGTGGCCGACTGGGTCTCGATGTACTGGGAGAACACCAGGACGCCGACTCCGGGATGGTCCTTGTGGATGGCCTGGGCGGCGCGCAGCCCCTCGTCGGTGTGGGTCGGCGGCATGCGCACGTCGATGATGGCCACGTCGGGCTCGTGTTCCTCGACCGCCTGCCGCAGCGCGTCGGCGTCGGCCACCGCGGCCACCACGTCGTGGCCGCGGCGGGTCAGGGTCTGGGTCAGCCCGTCGCGCATGATCGCGGCGTCTTCGGCGATCACGATGCGCAGGCGCTCGGGGGTGGCGCTCATCAGGCGTGCCTCGGGAGTTCGATGGTGACGATGGTAGGGCCGCCGGGCGGGCTGTCGACCTCGAGCCGCCCGTCGACGGTCTGCACGCGCTCGAGCAGCCCGGCCAGCCCGCCGCCCGGGACCAGGCGGGCGCCGCCGTGCCCGTCGTCGGTCACCGTCAGCACCAGCCCGGAGCCCGGTTCGGCCACGCTGATCGTCACGTGGCTGGCGCCGCTGTGCTTGGTCACGTTGGCCAGCAGCTCGGCCGTGCAGAAGTAGGCCATGGCCTCGATGGCCGGCGAGGGCCGTTCGGTGACGGCCACGGTCAGGGCGACCGGGATCGCGCTGGTCCCGGCCAGGATGCCCAGGGCCGGGCCGAGGCCGCGGTCGAGCACCGGCGGGTGGATGCCGCGGGCGAGATCGCGCAGCTCGGCCAGGGTGTCCTTGGCGTTCTGGTGCGCGGCGCCGACCAGGTCGAGGGTGTGGTGGTCGGCGGGCGACTGCTCCAGGTTCTCCTTGATCTCGCCCAGCGTCATGGCCAGCGCGGCCAGCCGGACCTGGGCCCCGTCGTGCAGGTCGCGCTCGATCCGGCGCAGCCGGGCGGCCGACTCGTCGACCGCGCGGGCGCGTCGGTCTTGCAGCTCGCGGGCGCGCTCGGCGGCGGCGGCGATCCGGGCCTGCGCGTCACGCTCGGCTTCGGCCCGGGCGGCGCGTTCCTCGAGCGAGGCGTAGTAGACCCGCCGGTAGCGGTAGGCCACCGAATCGCCGAGCACCCACGCGGTCAGCGTCACGCCGCCGAGCCCGGCGGCCGCCGCGAACAGGGCGCCCGTCGAATGTGCTCCGTGGGCCGGAGACCAGCGGGCGATGGCCACGGCCGAGCCGAGCAGGCAGATCACCAGCCCGGCGATGGAGACCGGCCGGGGCCGGTACGCGGCCAGGGTGTACAGCAGGACCAGGATGGCCACGTCGGCGTTGGTCGGCTGGAGGGCGAAGACCGGCGCCGGGCCGCCGGTCTGCACGCCGAAGGCGATCTGCGCGGCGCCGATCACGGCGGCGACGGCGAACGCCGCCACCGGGTAGCGGCGGCGCGCTAGCACGGTGGCGGCGAGCAGGACGGTGACCACGGCGAAGGCGGCGTGCGCGACGGCACTGGCCTGTCCGGCGGCGATCTGAGACACGCTGACCGCGAGCAGCGCCGCAGCCAGCAGGCCGTCCGCCTGCCACGGATGATTGCGTAGCCACGCGTTCATCGGTCCCGGCACCTTCCCAGCGTAGGGGTCTGCGGGTCAGGCGTCGCGGCGGGCGAACTGCACCGCGCCGAGCAGCAGCAGGATCGCCGCATAGCCGGCGAACACCGCGAGCTCACCCCAGGCCGAGAACGTGTGCGGGATCTGCCCGCCTATGGTGGCGGTCATCGAGTTGATGGCGTCACCGCCCGGCACCCACCGGGTCAGGTCGTTGTGCAGGAACACCGGCAGCGTCCTGACGAGCTGCGGCAGCAGGACGAGGAACCCGAAGGCCAGGGTGAGCGCGGCCGCGGTGTTCCGCACGAGGGCGCCGATACCGAAGGCGACCAGGCCACAGGCCTCGACGAACAGCGCGGTGATGATCAGCGACCGCAGCACCCCCGGCTGGGACAGGGACATGGCCACGTGGGTGCTGCTGAGCAGCACCCGGCCGAGGAAGAAGGTGCCGAAGCTGGCCACGAAGGCCACGACCAGGCTGACCGCCGCGAACACGGCCGCCTTGGCCGCGTAGAGCGTCCCCCGCCTCGGCATCACGGTCAGCGACGTGCGCACCATGCCGGTCGAGTACTCCGACGTGATCATGAGCGCGCCGAAGACCACGATGACCAGCTGACCGAGCAGGGCTAGCCCGAGGATGCTGTTCTGCGTCGCGTCGAAGCCCGAGCGATCCTGCGCCGACATGTGCGGCCACTGGTGCACCGTGCCCAGACAGTACGCCACGCACCAGGCGGCGCTCGCCAGCACCAGCACGAACATGATCCAGTAGGTGGAGCGGACCGAGCGTAGCTTGGTGAACTCCGAGCGAAGCGTGCGCAGCAGCGCGGTCCGCCGAGTTGGCGCTGGCGCGGCGGCGGGGCGGGTAGCGATCGTTAGCGATGTCATCTCAGGTCTCCTTACTTGGCAGCGGGTAGCTCAGCGTGATACTCCACGCTGTCGGCGGTCAGTTCCATGAAGGCGTGCTCCAGCGACGCCCGGGTCTGGGCGAGGTGGTACAGGCGGATGCCCTGGGCGAAGGCGAGGTCGGACACCTGGTCCTCGGTGAGGCCGCAGACCTCGAACTGCCCGTCGTCGCCGACGGAGGCGAGCGTGCCGCCGGCGGCCGCGACCGCCCGGGCCAGCGCGTCGGGCTGCGGGGTCCGCACCAGGACGGCCTGGCCGGAGCCGCGGGCGATGAACTCGGCCATGCCGCAGTCGGCGATGAGCCGGCCGCGCCCGATGACCAGCAGGTGGTCGGCGGTGTACTCCATCTCCGACATCAGGTGGCTGGAGACGAGCACGGTGCGGCCCTCGGCGGCCAGCGACCTCATCAGGTTCCGGATCCACAGGATGCCCTCGGGGTCCAGCCCGTTGACCGGCTCGTCGAACATCAGGATCTGCGGGTCGCCGAGCAGCGCCGCGGCGATGCCGAGCCGCTGCCGCATGCCGAGCGAGAAGCCCCGGGACCGCTTGCCGGCCACGTCGGTCAGGCCGACCAGGCCGAGCACGTCGTCCACCCGGCGCTTGGCCGATGCCGTTGGTCTGGGCCAGGCACGAGCAGGTGGTTGCGGGCGGTGCGGCCGCCGTGCACGGCCCCGGCGTCCAGCAGCGCGCCGACCTCGTGCATCGGGTCCGGCAGCTGCGCGTACGGCTTGCCGTTGACGGTGACGGTCCCGGCGGACGGGTAGTCCAGGCCGAGGATCAGCCGCATGGTGGTGGTCTTGCCGGCCCCGTTGGGGCCGAGGAACCCGGTCACCAGACCGGGGCGGATCGTGAAACTCAGGTCGTTGACCGCCGCGGTGGAACCGTAGCGCTTGACGAGCCCCCGTGCTTCGATCATCGGGCTTCCTTCCCTCGTAGCCATGGCAAACGCTACGGACGGAGCCCGGCGGGCGGCAGCAGCCTGCCACCCATCTTCAGCTGGGGGATATCCCCTAGGCGTCGTGGAAGACGAGGCCCAGGGCGTGACGGCGGCCGGAGCGGACCGTGCTCACGCCGTGGCGCACCGGGGCGGCGGACCAGCCCCGGGCGGAGCGCACCGGGCGGTCGCGGGTGGTGAAGATCAGGCCGTGACCTTGGGGCAGGACCGCGGCGGTGCCGCGGGACTGGGCCCGGGGCCGCTGCTCGACGAGCAGGAACTCACCGCCGGTGTAGTCGGCGCCGTGTTCATCGAGGCCGATGACGACCTGGAGCGGGAAGACCAGGTCGCCGAACAGGTCGCGGTGCAGCGCGTTCCAGTCCCCGGCCTGGTAGCGCAGCAGGATCTGCGCGCTCTTGGCCTGCCCGGCCCGGTGGCACATGTCCAGCCATTCGGCCAGGGTGTCCGGCCACGGGGCGGGCCGGCCGAGCGGCCGGCCCAGCTCCTGGCGATGGTGAGCAGGTGCGGGTAGAACGCCTCGCGCAGCGCGCGGACCGCTTCGGGCAGGTCGTGGGTGAAGTACCGGTACTGGCCGGAGCCGAACCGGTGCCGGGCCATGTCGATGGTGGACCGGAACCGCTCCGGCCGGTCGTACAGGCGCGGCCAGGTCGCGGCACTGCGCCGGGCTGAGGAGCCGGGGGGTGACGGCGCAGCCGCTGGCGTCGAGGTCGGCGCTGATCGCCGACCAGTCCAAGGTAGGGAGGCTCATGCGAATTCCGGGAGCAGGATGCCTTCGTGGACCAGGAGCCACTGCTTGCGCTCCACTCCGCCGGCGTAGCCTCGCATGGTGCCGTCTGCGCCGATGACCCGGTGGCACGGGCGGACGATCAGCAGCGGGTTGGCGCCGACCGCGGCGCCCAGGGCCACGATCCGGTCTCGGGGGACGCCGAGCTGGGCGGCGAGCTCGCCGTAGGTGATCGTGGTGCCGTACCGGACGGAGTCCAGGGCCTGCCAGATCCGCTGCTGGAACGGGGTGCCGCGGGGGGCGAGGTCGAGGTCGAAGACGGTCAGCTCGCCCGCGAAGTACGCTTCGAGCTGCCGGCGGTGTCGGTGAACGCCCGGGGTAGCAACTTCCAGTCATCCGGGATCCGAGGTGCGTACCGAATCGCAAGCAGCCACACCCGCCGTAGCTCATGCCGCAATGCTTTACTGCATCCTTGGTTCGGTCGTTGATCTCTTCGTGGGGCCACGCTTCTGCCGGCGAAATTTCCCGAGAAATTTGAAAGCGCGAAGCGCTGCCCCAACTGCGTAGAAACCGTTCTGGGGGTCCGAGGGTGCCCGAAATCAAACCTGCCGAGATCCTCTAAGTACCTTGAAATCTTGGTGAGCGCGGCAGGACTCGAACCTGCGACCCATGCCTTAAAAGGGCATTGCTCTACCAACTGAGCTACGCGCCCAACTCACTGTAATACAACTACTTGTTGCGTCTCGACTGGCTCGGAAACCTGTGTTGTGTCAGTGTTTGTGCCAGTGTCAGGCTGGGTTGAAATCAATCTTTCGACCGCATCCTGTTTGTACTCCGGCGCCAAGTGGGCATACCTCATCGTCATTTGAATCGTCGCATGTCCCATGAGATCAGCCACCGTGCGCAGGTTCACGCCAGCCATCACCAGCCGCGATGCGAACCCGTGACGCAAAATGTACCAGGTCACCCCAGTATCGCATAACTTCGCGGCTTTCAGCGCCGGACCAAACCAATGCTTATATCCGACGAGTGGCTGCCCGTCCTCGCTGAGAAATACTCTCTGCCCCCTCACCGGCCGCGTCTCGACCGTGCGCAATGCGGACACGACTTCACTGTTCATCGGGATGTGCCGCGGCTTGCCAGATTTCGATCGCAACACGCTGATCTGTTTGCGCGCGAAGTCTACATTGCTCCATTCCAGTTCATACTGCTCGCTGGGGCGCATCCCGGTGTTCAGTGCGACCAAGTATTCCGGCAGGTGCCAGGGATAGGTCTTTGCGATCTCTGCCCGCAAGCGAATCTCCTCCTGCGGCGACAGGAAGCGCAACTTGGTATTATCCTCGCGCCGCCGCTTGAGGGCGCGGGCCGGATTCGACTTCGCTTTGCCATTCTCCATCGCCAGCCGATATACCGTGCTCAATAACGATTTCATGCGGTTCATGCTTGCAGGCTTCCACGGCTGCTCATCCAGCCATTTGCGGAAAGTGGCGGGCGCAATCTCCGCGGGCATCGGGCCAAACGTTTCCTTAAGCACGGCGATTCGGGTTGTATCGTGCCTCCATCCCCAGTTGTGGGCTTTCACGTAGGCTGTGGCGTCGTCCGCGATCTCGCTGAAGGGAACGCGGCGAGTGTGCAACGCGGCGATCTTGTCGCCCTTGTCGCAGGCAGCACGGCGCGCGTTGAGCAGGCGTTGCGCCAGTTCGCGGCCCGGTTGCATCAGCTTGGTGGTTTGCTTTACTTCGATGCCGGCCTGCTTGAGTTAGTTGGGTGTCCGATACGCCTCCGGGCGGTCAGACAGGAGGCTCAGACCGTAGTAAGTTGAGCCGCGCATATCTATTTTCTGCCTGAATCCGCGTTCGGTAAGTGTGCGGCTGAATCTGACTTCCGGGGTTCCGTTCATTCTCTTGTTCGCACCATTCGAGCCGATCCTTGAATCCTTCGGCTGCGCGCATGGTCAGACTGGATACGGCAGCGATGGCAGGATCAACGGCTCTGGAGCGACCGGGAAGCCGAGTTTCTAACGCTTTCACTGAGGCGCGCGCCATACTTGCTCTGACACTGCCGCCGTGCGGATTGCGCGGGACCGGCAGAAAGGGCCTTCACGGCCACGATCTTCACCGGATGGGGAACGTGGCCGCGTTTTTCGCGTTCAACCTTCCGCCACCGCGATTGCATTGTAATGGCAATGATATAGGTGACTAGACCCTACCGTATGGTCTAGGATTCAGCTAAATCATTGCACGCTAGCAAGAAAGCAGGAATATGTTGCGTGCAAGATGCGTTAGGTTTTATTGATTGCGCCTTTGAGCGAGGATCATTTATGGCAGTTCTATTCCTGTATTGCGACGAAAGTGGCAAGTACAGGAAAGATCCAGTGGTTAGCATTTCAGGTGTTGGTGCGACCTCCGCCCGAGTTGCAAAGTTTTCGACCGAGTGGGAGACGCTTCTGCGCTCTTATGGTATTGGCGAAGAACTTCACATGTCGAGAGTGGCACAGCTATCGCAGGCTTGCGGTCACAGAATGCCAGCCGGCCAGACGATTGATGAACGCATTGAAGTCCTGAAGCCGTTCGCCGACTGCATCAACCAACACTGTCAGATCGGACTAATTCAAGCATGGGATGTGAAAGGTTACAACTGTCTCTCGCTAGAAGCCAAGAAAAGCCTCGGCGGTTCACATGATCCTTACCAGCTAGCTTTCATTCGCGGCCTCTTGGGAGTTCTCGATTATCTAGGTGATTCAGGACGCTTGAGCATCATTGTGGATGATGATGAGCTGACAGCTTGGGACAGCTACATGCATTATCGAGCTGTCGCGCGAGCGTTGCCCGAAATTGCGCCGAAGTTGGCAGCACTTACATTTGCCAAGAGCCAACACTTTCCTCCGCTGCAAGCGGCTGATATGGTGGCTTTCCTGGCACGACGCGAAGCATCGCGAAGATTCTATGGGAAGTCGAATGAGTTCAAGAGCCTGCTGGATTATCTTGCTGCGAATCCCCCGCCAACTATAGGAATAATGCAATGGTTCACGATGTTTGCAGACGAGCAACAACTTGTGAATTTTGCAAATGAGATGAGTGCTGCTGCTAATGTGACCGCCAAATAAGAAAAGCCGGATGCCAGTCCCGGCCAAGTCGATCTGCTCAAGGCAGATCATGCCACAGGAGGATATCGCGTGTCACTTTCCAATCATATTGTGCTGCTGGTGGCTGTACTCGTATCGTGCACTGTAGTGTTCTGGCGTCTTGTCGTCGAGTCCCGGAAAGTCAAACTCAATATCAACATTGATCCAGACTTGGCCCGAGCGTATGGGCTTGCGCGATTACACACCCGTCATCAACTGCTCCGAATGCGGGCAGCCAAAGGTCAGTTCTCCAGTCCTAACAACCGCCGAATATGGATTTCTACCGTTCCGCCAACGTCAACCGAGCGTCCATCTTTGGCAACAACAGACAGGTCCGAATCTCCGTTCAATACTTTTATCCGAAATTCTTCCGTATCTATGTACATCCCCGAAAAAGTAACGGTATAGCGGAGAGGATCGAATACCAGATGTAGCTTCCTTGGGTAGCCGTCTGTGCGGGCGAGCGTCAACGTATTCGACTGGCTGACAACTTCCAATATGTTTCCGATTCCGAATTCTGCATTGAACTCCGCAGCCTGATCCGCAAAGCTCTGGCAAAAGCTTTCCCAAGTCTTCGGACCTTTTAACACTAGCACCTTGTCGTTCCGAAGTACCTTTTCGTTTTTGATTCTGTCTCTTGCTTCTTGCTCCTCAGCAGCACAACGAACCCGTTCCTTTTGAGCCTTGAACGCTTGCGCCAATTCTTTGGAACGGGTAGACATGGGTTTCCCTGATATCTTACGCCTATACGGACGCCATGCAAGAAGTGCAAAACCCTTCCATTGACCTGCGCAATCGGAGGCGTGATAACAATCAACCCGGTCCCTCGTACAACGCCGTCGCAGATTGCGGTCACCGCTTTGCGGAGCTCGAATTCCGCAAGTGCCTGGCGAAGGGTTCCAGCTCAGCCATACCGTTGTCAGGAGGATCCACTGATTTTCGAGAAACAGCCACGAGCAGTTCCCGCATAACATTATCGGCATTAGCGGCGGAGGGTTGGTCATCAGCAAGCAGTGGAATTACTGTGCGCAATGCGTGAATCTCTTTGCGGACCCGCTCGACATCCTGCTCTTTCTCGCGCAAAACTTTATAGGGATCTTTCACCGTCTACTACTCCGAAACGCGCGCGCAGGCTGAAACGATCCTGCGTTTGGTTGCTTACTCGTTCGGTTGGGATTATTGAATTGAGTGGCTAGGGACGAAGCCGACCAAGCGAATCTTACCAGAATAACGGCCAACATGACTGCATACTTGGCGACCGTCTCGGCCCGCGTCCTTGTGTCAGTAGATGTGCCACTGAAGGGCTATGCAAGGCCATGCATGGCTTACCTTGCGGCCTAGTTTTTTCACGGGCTTGCAGTATCCTGCACCCCCGTGCATAGGGGCTAAAGTGGATTAAAAGGGCATTGCTCTACCAACTGAGCTACGCGCCCGCAGTTATTCAAATTTAACACATCGAGCCGATCTCGCCCCGTTGCAAACAGCTGCTTGAAGTCCGCGAACCAGACCGCTCCTCGCGGGCTCATCAATTGAGGTTGAGAAACTGTCTCGTGCGGGTCTGTTATCTCGTTCTGCATGATGGGTTGTGGCTTCTTACCTCAGATTCTCGCTAAGGGCGGCAGAGAGCAGGGAGGGTGATTTCCTGGGAGGGTGATGGGAGGGTGATTTCCTTGACAATAGGCAGCGAGTCGCCTAGCATCGCTGGCCAGACGTAAAGACGTTGCCGCGAGGCACAGGTTTGTGTCGTGTAGTGAAGCGCAACTCATAGCGGTAAAACCTCCCGGGTACCAGGTGAAGCGGCATGAAGTTGCTGTCGAGAGTAGTGTGGGCGGAAGGCATGTATCTGGCGCCACAGCATTTTCAGGCGCAGAACCGCTACTTCGAAGAAGCCGTCCACTTTGCCACAGCCAGTCTTTGGAGAGACTCGTATGGACTGGCGGCCTGCCAACTGGATGCGGATGCGCTGCGTAACGGTACCGTGAGCCTGTTGCACTCGCGCGGAATGTTTCAAGACGGCCTGCCTTTTGACATTCCTGAGTGTGATCCTCGCCCGGATCCGCGTAACATCGCCGAACAATTTCTGCCTGCGACCGATAGCTTGACTGTGGCTCTCGCGGTTCCGCGCTGGGTTCAGGGGCAGCAGAATTGCGATTTGGATCCGATTCCGTCCGGGAATGCCCGTTACACCAGCACAGTCGAGATGGTGCACGACGAGAACACGGGACTGGACGCCAAACCGGTACAAATGGGACGCAAGAATATCCGCCTCGTCGTGCTGCCTACCGAGGATGAGAATGTGTTGACGATCCCCGTTGCCAGAGTAATGCGCGATCAGTCAGGTCACTTCGTCTACGATCCCACCCATGTTCCGCCCTGCCTGCGCCTGAGTTCCAGTGAGCGGCTGTCAACGATGCTGCAGCGGCTGGTTGAAATTCTGGAAGAGAAAAGCACGGTGGTCACACAGGAGCAGCAGACCGGAGGAACATTTCAAACCGGGATGTCCGCGCGCCAAGTCGCGCAGTTCTGGTTTCTGCATGCCATCAACACGAGCCTGACTCCTTTGCGGCATATTCTGCTGGCGAAGCACCGGCACCCCGAGGAAATGTTTCGCGAAATGTCGCGGCTGGCGGGGGCGCTGTGCACCTTCAGTCTCGACAGCAGTCCGCGTTCGCTGCCTGCGTACAACCATTACGATCCGGGGCCAGGGTTTGACTACCTTGAGGAACACATTATTCGTCACCTGGAAATTATTGTTCCGTCGCAGGCCGTGGTGATTCCGCTGAAGCCTGCGGCGCGTTACTTTTATGAGGGAGAAATTCGGGACCAACGGTGCATGGGGCGTTCGCGCTGGATTCTCGGGCTGCGATCGCCGGTGGGGGAGGCGGACCTAATCTCAAAAACTTTGCAATTCGTGAAGGTGTGTTCCGCGCAATTTGTTCCGGAGTTGGTGAAACGGGCGCTGCCCGGTCTGACACTAAACCATATGCAGGTTCCGCCGGCCGCGATATCGGCGAAAGTGGACAGCCAGTACTTTGTGGTTACGCGGAGCGGGCCTTGCTGGGAGCATCTCATGAAGACGCGGAACGTCGGAGTGTATGTGCCCGGGGAGCTGCCGTCTCCTGAGATTGAACTGATTGTTTTGCTCGAGAGTTGACATGGGATCGACACCGATTACGCCGTTGGGAAGTTATCGAGGATCGAGTCCCGCCATGGACAGGCGCGGGTGGAACCTCGCCCTGGGATTTCAGGAAGTGTTCACCGCCGTCGTGCGGCTGCGATACAACCGCCAGGCGGTGCAGGATGCGGAAGCGTTCCGGGCACAAATGAGGCAGGCGTTGCGGGTCGCCGAACAGGAAGCGCGCAGTCGAGGGTGCAGCCCCGAGGATGTGAAGCAGGTCATTTTTGCGGTGGTGGCGTTTCTGGATGAATCGGTGCTGAGTTCTGGGAATCCGGTATTCGCGAATTGGCCGCGGCTGCCCCTGCAGGCGGAACTGTTCGGTCATCAACTCGCCGGCGAGATCTTCTTCCAAGAACTGCAGAAGGCGTTGAGCCGCAATGATTCCCTCGAGACGGCTGATTTGCTCGAAGTGTATTACCTGTGTCTGCTGCTGGGTTTCAAAGGGCGCTACGCTGCGGGCGGAGACTTGCGCTCCATCACGGCGGCGATCCAGGAGAAGATTCGGCGGGTGCGCGGCCCGGCGGGCCCGTTGTCTCCGCGCGGCGCGATTCCGGCGGACGCGGTGCGCCTGGCGCAATCGGACCGCTGGAGCAGCATCTTGGGAAAGACGGCTCTCATCACCGTGGGTCTGGCGGCCGTGCTCTTTGTGGTTTTCAAAGTTCTCCTGATGTCGGGTGCGTCGTCACTCTCCGGCTTGGTGGCCGGACAATAGAAACAGGGGGTTGGAATGTTGTACTGGGTGACCACTCTAGTACTGCTCGTTTATATGGTGCTGGTTTGGCTTCTCGGCAGGTGGCTGCCTCTGCACGGCTCGGATGTGTGGATACTGCGCGGCGTGCTTGCTGTACTGGGGATCATTGGAGCCGCAGTTGCGTATTTTTACGTGTACAAAGTGCAGAAGGCGAAGGAGTCTTCGGGAGAGGATGACTCCCGACCCAGCGGGACCGACGATCTCGATGCGTTAGTGCGGGAGGCGGTCCGGCGATTGAAGCACTCGACGTTGGGGCGAGGAACCAACCTGGGTAGCCTTCCGCTGGTGTTTGTTCTGGGAGATTCAGGTTCGACCAAGACAACGGTTCTTATTCATTCCGCGCTCGATCCCGAACTGCTGGCTGGGCAGGTTTACCGGGACAACGAGGTGCTGCCCACTTCCGCCGCGAACATCTGGTACACGCGACAGGCAATTTTCGTAGATCCCGCCGGCGGGATGATGGGACAAACCGATCGCTGGAAACGTCTGGTCAGGCTGCTCCAGCCGGGACGATTTTCGGCGGCCATCGGGAAACGTGCGCAAGCGCCGCGAGCGGCCATCGTGTGTTTCGATTGCGAAATGTTTTTGCAGCCGGGGGCGAGCGAAACCGCCGTTTCCGCGGCACGAAGGCTGTCGGTAAGGCTGCAGGAAGTTTCCCAGCTGCTGGGAATCAGCTTTCCGGTCTACGTATTGTTCACGAAGCTGGACCGGATTTCGTTCTTCAGCGACTTCGTACGCGGGATGAGCAAGGATGAAGCCGCCGAAGTGCTTGGCAGCACTCTACCGCTGCGCTCGCTAAGCGCGGGTGTTTATGCGGACGAGGAGACGAAGCGGCTCACGAAGGCGTTCGACGAAATCTTTTACTCACTGGCGGAGAGACGCATTCTGCTGCTTCCCCGCGAACACGAAGGGGACAAGCTTCCTGGTATTTACGAGTTTCCGAGGGAACTGAGGAAACTGCGCACGCTGCTGGTGCAGTTTCTGGTAGATCTCGCGCGTCCCAGCCACTTGGGAACGAATCCTTTTCTGCGGGGCTTTTACTTTACCGGGGTGAGGCCCGTGGTGGTGGACGACGTAGCTGCGGCGCAGGCCGTTCCGGTGGAAGTGGCAGAAGCAGCGTTCGATGGCGGCGCGACCCAAATCTTCCGTGGCGTGGGTTCGCAGATACAGGCGGCGCCTGTGGCGGTGAGAGGCGGGGGATCGCGCAGGATGCCGCAGTGGGTTTTCCTGAGCAGCCTGTTCAACGATGTTCTGGTGAAAGACCGCGTGGCGTTGGCGACCAGCGGATCCAGTTCGCGCGTAAACCTGCTGCGTCGATTTGTGCTCGGAACCGTTGTTCTTGCCGGAATCATCTGCCTGACGGGCTTTTTGGTTTCGTTTTTGCGAAACCGTGCACTGGAGACGCGAGTTCAGGATGCAGTTGCGGACTTGCGTACTTTGCAAACCGGAACGAACCAGGTGGCCGGTGTGGGCGACCTGAAAAAGCTCGATAACCTGCGGAAAGAACTTGTCGACATTTCGGACTACGAAGACAATGGGGCACCGCTAAGCCTGCGTTGGGGTTTGTATGTGGGCGATCAGATTTACCCTGATGCAAAGCGAGTTTATTTCGAGCGTTTCCGGCAGCTGTTGTTTGCCGAAACGCAAAAGCGGCTGAGCGATAATTTGGAAGCCGTGTCTGGTAAGTCCGCGGCGAATGCGCCGAACGACGCTTACGAGAAGACTTACAACGAACTGAAAGCCTATCTCATAACCACGGAACCCGCAGATCATGACAAGAGCACAAAAGAATTTTTGACCCCTGTTTTGCTGAGCCATTGGATCGCCGACCGCGACATCGACAAGGATCGAAAAGATTTGGCAGCACCGCAGTTCGATTTTTACGCGACGGAACTCGCCAGGGAGAATCCGTTTGCGACTGGCAACTCCAAGATCCTGATTGAGCAAGCGCGCGCCTATCTGGCTCAGTTTGCGGGAATCGATCGCTACTACGCACAACTGGTGTCCAAAGCTTCCCAGAAGGACCTCAGTGTTTACGATCAATTTCCAAATTCTGCGGGAGTTATTGTGAATAGCCCCAAAGTGAAAGGGGCGTTCACGCGCGGCGGCTTCTTGTTTGTACAAGATGCTCTAAAGAATCCTTCACTCTACATGAGCGGCGAAGAATGGGTCCTGGGCAAAACCGAATCCAAGGATATGGATCAGGAAGTCGTGCGGCAAAAGCTGACTGAGCGCTACGATCAGGAGTTTGTGAACGAGTGGAATAACGTGTTGAAGACTTCGTCGGTCGCGGCGTATGTGAGCAACGCCGATGCGGACAAGAAGCTGGAAAAACTTACGGGGCCGACCTCACCTTTATTAGAGTTGCTGTACTTCATTTCGCACAATACGGACGTGGCACCTGCTGACGCGAAAACGCACTTTGCGCCGGTTCAAGCGGTCGAACCTGCGGGTCCGCCTGACAAAGCGCCGGATCATTACGTAGTTCCAGCGAACAAGGAGTATGTTGAGGCTTTGGGCAAACTGCAGTCGGACATACATGCTCTTGCGCAAAGTCCGGGCTCGCCAGATCCGGCCCAACTAACACAAGCAGGGAACTCTGCAGATGCGGCTTCCAGTACGGTAACTAAGATCATCGCGTCTGTGCCGGTGGATCAGCAGTTTGGGAACCAGGATCAAGTGCGGCGATTGCTGCAAGAGCCGATCAAGGCTGCGGAAGCGTTGTTGAGACGAGGTCCGATCGACATCGCGAACGGGTCAGGCAAGGGTTACTGCTCCCAGTTCGCAGGAGTGATCAATAAATATCCTTTCGATCCAAATGCCCTGCAAGACGCGTCGGTGGATCAAATTTACCCGATTTTCGGGCCGACCGGCGATGCGTGGAAGAAGCTGAACGACGATGTGAAGCCGTTTGTGCTCAAAGTGGGTTCCCGGTATGACGCGAACCCTGCAGCCACCGTAAAGCCTTCGTCGTCGTTCGTATCCTTCTTGAATCGCGTGGGACGCTTGAGCGAGACCCTGTACCCTTCCGGATCGCCGCCTCCCCATTTCTCTTACACGCTGAAACAGATGCCGAGCAACCTGGAGGGAGTCGAGGTGAAGATCGGAAGCGAAAAACTCGCGGGAGAAGGAGCGCAGAAAACATTCGTCTGGACAGGCGCGCCCGAAGATATTCAGGTGACGACGAAAAACGGAGACACCCTCGACTCGGCCAGCGGAAGCTGGGCTGTCTTTAAGTTCCTCGCGCGAGCCCATCAACTCGGTTCAAACAACCTGGAGTGGGTCATTGAGAATAACGGGAAGCCAGTGATGCTGCCGAACGGCAAGGTTAAGTCTTACGTTTACCAACTGCAGGTCTCTGGCAGTGCTAATCCATTCTTCGATTTGCACGGCATGAGGTGCGTCAGTCAGGTCGCAGGCCGTTAGCTGAACCGGTGCCGACGTCATTCGAATCGTACAAGACTTTGGTGGGATGAGCCCGAAAAAATCTTTATGTGGAACTCTTCAAGCCGCCCGGCCCTGATAACCGCCCAAAGATTCGCTCTTTCCAGGAAGGATGCATCGCGCGAACGAGCAGACAAGTAATGTTGTCGTCACTGCCACCGCTTTTCGCCGCTTCAATCAGATCGGTGCAGGCCTGTTCCAGTGAATCCTGATTGACGGCTTCGGCCATTCTCTCGTTCTTGACGTAACGCGACATGCCGTCGCTGCAGAGCAGCAGCACGTCGTCGGAATTGAACTCATGATCGGCCAAGTCTGGTTCGACGCTGTCGTCGGTACCCAGAGCGCGAACGATCACGTTCTGCATTTTGGATTGCTCCGCTTCTTCCAATGTCATAAGACCGCGTCGGACTTGTTCCATCACCAGGGAGTGATCGTTGGTAAGTTGCATGACATCATTCTTGCGGATCAGGTAAATGCGACTGTCGCCGACGTTGGCAACGGAAAAGAGATTGCCCTCAACCGCGACCGCCACAATCGTGGAACCCATGCCCGCATGCTGAAGGTCCCTTGCTCCGGATTCATGGATCGCCTGATTCGCCAATTGAATGGCACTGGCCAGGCTCACAGCGCGAGGCGAGACGCCCTCGAATCTGGCTGCGCTTACGGGCGCGCCGTTTCGCGACTGGCGAAAGTAATCGAGAACAGTGTCCACAGCGATCTTGCTTGCCACCTCTCCGGCTTGTTGTCCGCCCATACCATCGCAGACCACGAAAATTCCGTGGCGCAAGTCGTAACCGAAATTGTCCTCGTTGTTCTTGCGCACGAGGCCGATGTCGGTGTTACCGGCGGCTTGGATCACAAGGCTCATGGTGCGACGTTAAGCGCTAAATCCTACCGCACCCCAAGCTTCGGGTAAACAGGGAAGGAGCGTGAATCTCCTGCCTCGAAACACAGGGTTCTGGGTCGACTACAAGGGTCAGCGTGTATTCTGACGCGGTTCACGACAGATTTAGAAGTTGAAAAATGTGCGGAGCAAACGCAAGGTTGACTGCCGGTGCTACTTTTGGCCTAGTCGCCAGAACACTCTACCTTTCTCGGCCTTTCTGGTGAGAGTCTGCCACTCATTCTGTAAGCTCGCTGCTGGCGTATTCGGTGAAAGTTTTCGCGGCCTTCAGCGCCCGGGCTGCCTGCTTTTTATCTCCTGCTTCCATCGCCGCCCGTGCGTGTTCTATCGCCGACGATACTTGGCGATCGGCCACGGACTTCCGCCGCGAAGTGAAGACCGGGACGATGCGAGCCAGCAGCGAGGATTCCTCGTTGCCGCCTGGATTCTGCAAAGCGCCGGCGCCGATCTCGGGGCGATCGAGTGCAGCATAAGCCTTGCCGACAGCCTGCAGGTCTGCCTGTTCTCTGTCATTGGCTTCGCGCAGGCGCTTCAGTGCAGTCTGAACCGGTTCGGAATGCATCACCGACGGCGGTTGCAATTCGAGGAATTTGACGGCCTCCAGATAGTGTTCCTGGGTGGTGAGGACCTCGACCGTCTGCAGCGAGGCATCGATGTCGCGCTGTAGCGATTGCAGTCGGCTGCGGGCATCCTCCAGTAGAAAGAGAAGGGAAGCCGTTCCCGGTTCTTCGCTGATCGGAGTGAGCAAGTCAACCACGGCGCCGTAGGATCCGCGCGCCATCAATTCCTGCGCCTCTCGGAGCAAGCCCTGGAACTGGGTGTTCTTTAGGCGCTGATCGGCTTCCTGTCGCGCGAAGTCCATCAGTTCCGCGATTTCGGGCGAAAAGATGCCTTCTTTCTGGCAGGATTCGAGAAGTCGTACGGCCTCGACGTACCGGCCGCTGCTTAGCGCTTCATGGGCGCGCGTCAGATACTGAGCGCGAGATTGCTCCAGACTTCGCTCCGACACTTGCCGCGTGATGCTGGATTGCAGAGCCACCAGGCGCTCGTTTCCCGGAGCTTGTTGTAACTCTTCGCGCACCAGGCGCAAGGCTTCGTCCGGCGAGGTCTCGATCAGACTACGGCAGCGCAATACCACTTGATCGACGCGGCGGCGGATCTCCGCTTCACGCAGTTTCCGCGCAAGATTTCCCTTGAATTTCATGAGCATCGGTTCGGTTGGCATACGGACCAGGGCCTGGTCCACCAGTTGCGATGCTCGAGTAAGCTCCTCCACGGTGGACGCGAGCGAAACTTCGTTTTGCAGTTGCTCCAGAATTCGGCGCCGTTGTTCCTGCTCGCGACCCGACTTAGCCGCGGCCTGCAATGTGATCAGTTCGGGATTCGATGGATCGACGCGTTCGACCTCAGCGAGGGCCTCCATGGCGGCGGTGAAGTGGCGCGCGCCAATCTCCTTGCGTGCATTCTCCAACAATTGTCTTGCTTTTGCCTGCCGAGCGGCTTCTTCGATCAGACGAGCCAACGCAACGTGGGCGGAGCGAACCCGCGAATCTTCGCTGTCCACCTCAAGCGCCTTGGCGATGACGGCCTCAGCACTTTCCAGATCGCCGCGCTCACGAGCGGTGTCTGCCTGCCGCAAGTATCCTTCCACCAGTTCTCTGCGCCGTTTCTTTTCCCGGACCGTTTCCAGAAGCTCAGACAGTTCCGAATTCGCGGGATCGAGGCTGCAGGCCTCTTGCAGATCGGCGATGGCCTCTTCATAGCGCTTGTCGCTGGCTGCTTCCTGAGCCTGCTGGCGCAGCTGGCGGATCTGTTCCGCACGCTGGCGTAGCATCAGGTTTTGTTGAACTTGCGCAATAAGCTGCCGAGCTCTGGTATGCTGGCTTTCAACTTTCAATAACTGCAGCAGAACTTCTCTCGCCGTGCTGTACTGCTCTTCTTGCACCAGCCGCTCTGCCCGTTCGATCCACTCGGCAACCTGTTCTGTCTTCAGTTCGTGGGCCAGAGAGGAGACCTCGGCCGCCATCTCGTCGGCCGTGGAGTAACGATCATTTGGATTTTTCGCCAGGGCACGATCGAGAATGCCATCCAGGGCGGGAGGATATTCCTGGAAAAATTGGCCCAAGGGAGGATGCTTGCCGGACAGGATCTGCTGCACCACGCTGTAATCGCCGGTGAACGGGAGTCGCCCGGTCAGCAGTTCGAACATCAGGACTCCCACCGAAAAAATGTCGGAACGGCCGTCGAAGGCCTCGTTTTTCAGGCGTTCGGGAGCCATGTACTGGATGGTGCCGATTACATGCCCGGTGCGGGTGAGATGCCCATCGGATTTTTCCTGCCGGGCGATTCCGAAATCCAGCAACTTCACAATTCCGTCTGGCTGCACGATGACGTTGGCGGGTTTGACATCGCGATGAATCACGTCATTGCGATGGGCGTATCCCAGCGCATAGCAGACCTGCTCGATGATTTTCAGCTTGAACGCAAGCGGCTGAGCCTGGCCGGAGCGGATGAGCTTGTCCAGCGGATCGCCGGACAAGTATTCCATCACAATATAGGGAAAGCCGTCCTGCTCGCCTAAATCGTAAACGATGACAATGTTGGGATGCTTTAACGCGCCGGTTTTAGCGGCTTCGCGATAGAAGCGCTGCAGCATTTCCTGGTCGCCGGTGAATCCCTCGGTCACGGTCTTGATCGCTACCTCGCGATTCAGTTGACGGTCAAACGCGCGATAGACCAGACCCATGCCACCGCGACCGAGAAGGTCGATCACCTCGTACTTTCCGATGCGTTTAATATTCGGAGCGGTCACGGGAGTAGTCTGCAAATCTAACAGAAAGTGCGGGGACACTTTCTAGCGGCATGGAAGCCAAGCGGAATGGCCAATGCCGAAATACGCTAACGAGTCTACTACTGGTGCACTGGCTCGACCAGCCAGAAGTTAATCTCCGGTTAGGCGGAACTACCCGGCCAGATCATATTGAACTGCTCCCGCAGGAACTTCTTGGCTTCCTCGCGTTCTGCCGTCTGAGCGTCCGGAGTTGAATTCAGGTAGAGAATATAGGACTCGGCAGTGCCATCCGTATCTCCGTCCATGAGCCGCTTGCGCGCCTGAGCCAGGATCTTACTGGGGAGTGACTCAACCTTTTCTTTGACGTCCTTGATCAAAGCAATACGGGCTGCGATTTCAACGTCTGTGAGGAACTGGGCTTCATCAGGTGAAGTTCCAGCTTGCTTGACGCCCTTGGTGTCTTCCGATTTCACGTTCTCCAGCACGATGAACTGTTTCTGCGCATTGCTTTTGACGGACGGTGTGTTTGCGATGGTGTTGCCATTGGAGTCCACAATCCGGAATCCAACATCGACGATTGCGCTCAAGTCAATCGTCTTCCGAGTATAGCTATAAGGCTTAGTCACGTCTTTCAGGATGGTCTTCGGAATCGAGTCGAGTTTGCGATGGGCATCCTCGACTTTCTTCTGCGCATCTTCCACCGCCGCCTCCGCGACCGCCATGTCTTTCTTTTTTCCGTGCGCCTGGGCGCCCTCTAAAACCTTTTGCGCTTTCTGCAAATCCAGATTGGCGGTCTCGTAGTCGCGGTTTGCTTTATTCCACTCCTCGTTCGGTACTTCTCTCTCGGCCGCGAGGTATTCAGAATCCACAGACTCGATTGATGGTTTAGTAATTGGCCGGTGTTCAAGCACGTCGCCAATAAGCTGGAAGTTCGGATCCACCGGAGTCGCATCGGAGGCCCGCACGATTCTGACGGGGAGGTTTGTGGTCTCCAGACCGGTCGCGATCGCGTCGGAAAGTTGGTCGGCGAATCCCGCGCTGTCTCGCCGCGAGGTCTGGTCGCGAAACACCACTTTAATCGAAAGCGTGGAACGGACGTTGTGGATGGCAGTATTTTTCGTGCGCTCGTCTCGGACGTCGTCGCGATTCGATTTGTATTGCTGGGCTTCGTTGAGGTACAGCCACGCGATGCCGACTCCTGATCCCAATGGCTTCTCGAGATATTTCTTGGCTTGCCCGGCATAGTAGTCGCTGAGCGTTTGAGAAATCAGGTCGAGGCGGAGTTTGAGATCCTGATCGTCGGGCCGCAGGGTGCACGCACGCTGCAGATAGTTATATGCCTTCTGGACGCCGATCTCGTCCATTCGTCCCTGGATTGGAATGTGGGCGTCTTTCAGTTTCTTAGCCTCGTCCGATGCGCCCTTGACGTAGTTGGGTTCGAGCGCCTGCATCTGCTCGTTGACTAAAGCACGCTGGGCTTCGGGAAGATCGGCCAGAACTTCGTAGGCCTCAATGGAATGTTTGTCCTGCTCGAAGGCAGTGCTCTGTTGCAAGGCGGCATCGGCGGCAGCCCGGTTGGTGGACGACAGAAATTCTGCGTGCGCCTGCTTGAGGGCGTTCGCTGATTCGGTCGTGGGCTTGAGGTCGGCGGCTTTCTGATACTCCTGGACAGCGTCATGCCATTTCTGGTTCGCTGCGTCGGCCTTGCCGCGATCGAAGTGATATTTGTATGCGGCGTCGATGATGGCAGAGATCCGCGGTTCTTCCTCGGCAAAGGCGCGAAACTCCGCCACGGCTGCAACTGCGTCATCATAGTGCTGGGAAGGAATCATCGATTCCGCACTATGCACGGCTGTGTCGACCCCCTTACTTTCGGCTGCGATTGCGCTCTGCAGAGTCAGACCCTGGTCAAAATGGGGATCGACCTCCAAGGCGTGGTCGGCTAACTGGCGGGCATTGGCTAAATGGACATATCCAGTCGTGTGGCCGGCCAGCGCTTGCTTGTAGGCCTGCAGTTCCGCGCGGCCCTTGTCGGCAACCAGCACCAATTCTGAGCGCACGTTCTCGCGCAGTTTGCCAGCACCGTCATTGGCAGGGAGCAAGTCGTGTACTTGATCGGCTCGCAAGCAGGCCGTCTTGAGATCAGAATAAATGGGTGAGCTCTTGGAGGCGGAACTGCGGTAGGAGGCCAGTCCGTCTGCGCCCTCTCTTAACAGGAGGGCGGCCAGCGCCTGCTTGGCGAGGTCGATATGCGTAGCTTTCGGGTACCGGCCGATATAGTCCTGCCATTGGGCAACCGAGTGAGCCCGGTTCGCGCGAAGAAACTCTCCGAGCTCGGTGTCGGGCGCAGAAACGAATACGATCTTTACGGTGGGTTTGAAGGGGGGCACGGCCGTTGTGCCCGCCGGCGACGAACTCAGTACTTGGCCGGTCAACGCGGCACGGTCAGCCAGTTGCGCGGGCGTAAGGCTTTCGTCCTTGTCAAATTTAAAGTTGGAAGGAACCACGCACTCCGCGTCGGAACCGCGCGCAAGGTTCATGACCCCCTGGGCGTCGCGTTCGAGAGAGGTCACCGAGGAATTCAGTGGAATCTTTGCGAGCTTGCCATAGGTAGACTTGTTGATCTGGGTCGCGCCTCCGCAGGAACGCACTTCGGCTTTGCCATTGATCAGGAGTCCGGAGACCTGAACGAAGGCGGCGCCGTTGGGTCCGTCAAATAGTTCGATGGCCGTGAGTGGAACGTCCTTGGAGTAGGCCGCAAGACCGGTCAGAGCAACAAACAGAAGGGCTACTGAAACTCTCTTCACAACAGATAGCAGACACAGCTGTGCATGAAACATCGGACGCCGTGGCATAAACTCCCCAGGGTGACGGCAAGCGCCATAAGATTTTGCCTACGCAGGTGTTCCGTATCATACTCACTGTTTGCGCGAAGTCAAGCCTGCCAAAGTGGCGGTTGCGGGGCCCAAACGTGCCATAAATCGGCCATCGGAAACATTTGCTTGGGGTGCTGTTTTGAAGTAACCTACAACCCCAGTTGGAAACGGTCGGAAACCCCAAAAGCATGGCGCAGTACGAGCAGAAAACCGATAGCCGGGAATTCGAAGTTGCAAACCCTGTCCAATCTCCGGGTCCGTGGAGTGGAGATGCACGCGCGGATGCAACCGATATCGTGGTTCGGCTGTGGGGTCCGGAACGGTCCGACCGTAGCGCACCGCCGACATGGAAAACCGACAGCGTTGTGGTGTACATGATTGCGGACCTGGTGGGTGCGAGCCACGGCCGAATTGCGGAGGAATCGCCCGCAATCATGGGCGCGCACTTCGACGGTTCCAGGCAAGCATTGGTTGCCGCCAAGCGGATTCAGACGTCGATCCTGGAGTTTCTGGCGTGTCGGCCGGGCGATCATGTTGGGGCCGCAATCCTGATTTATCGGCCGAGGACCAGCGACCCCACAGGTTTCAGCGGAGAGACGGTGCAGCAGGCGCTCAGGCAAGCGAAGCCGGGTCAGATCCTACTGGCTGAGAATATCTCCGAGCGTTTACGCGATCTTCCCGGTGTAGAGTTTTGCGCTGTTCCTGCACTAACCACCGTCATGGGAGACCGGCAGACGGAGCTGGCAGAGTTGGTGTGGACGACGCCGGAGCAAATCGCTCGGTTGCAAGTTTCAGTTGTAGATGAGTCTGAACCACGAACGGGGGATAGTCCTCCGGTTGGCGCTACCGTGATCGTTGATTCCCCCCTTTCTCGCCGTGGATCGACGAACGAAGCAATACCGCCCATTGCAGGTACGGCAGACTTTGTCTTCAAGGACGGGTCCGAAACTGCTTTCCGGCCTGTACAACGTCGCGCACCGATCGCCGAAGACCTCCAGGAGAACCGGGGCAATTCCATTCTGGAAGGACTTGACGAGTCCGAAGATCGCCCGCTCATCACGCGCACGAGGGTGATATTTGGCTTCGTCGCGCTGGTTCTGGCGGCGGCAGTGATCGCAGTGCTTTACCATCCGACGCACGTTTCGCAACTTCCGATTCCGCTGCAGCAAGAGCAGACCGGCGCAACGGAAAGTCCAGACAAAGGTACGCCAGCCACTCCCGAACCTGAGGCCAGGAGGGCGCAGCCGGAATCGGAAACTGTCAAACCAGCGGCCAAGTTGCCTGCCGTGGTCGCTAAGCCACAACCCGTTGCCAAACCGTCAGCGGATAATCGCGCGAAAAACAGAAAGATACTAAAGATACTAAAGATACTGCGGAGGAGCCGGAGGCCAACGAGGAATCCGGAGGCTTGTCGCAGAACGACATTCCCAAGCTGCTCGACTTTGCCAACACGGACACCGGAAACGGCAGGTACCAGAAGGCTCGGCTGGAGTATCGCAAAGTTCTGAAGTTGCAGCCTAACAATCAAGAAGCAAAAGACGGACTGAAGAAGCTCGATCGGATTCAAAGTGACCAACAATGACGGTTAGCCGTCGTGTGCTCCGGGCCGTTCCCAGTTAGTTCTAAGTTACTGCAGTACGTTCCAAGTTCAAAGAGTCCAAGTCAAAGAGTCCAAGTCAAAGAAAGCCACCCTCCCCAAAGGAGTCGTCCATGCCGAAAGCCTTCGACTTCGGTGGTGTCAATCTGACGGCCGGCGGAGATAGTTCGGGCGCGCGTCCATCTCCCGAAACTCCCTTCCGCATCGCGATTCTTGGGGACTTCAGCGGGCGCGCCAACCGCGGGATTTCCGAAGCGAAGACCATTGACAAGCGCCGCGCCGCGCTGGTGGATCGAGACAACTTCGATGAAGTTCTTTCCCGCAGTGACGCTGAAATTCAGTTGGCAATTGGGGATGGCTCGCTACACTTGCGTTTTTCTGAACTCGAGGACTTTCATCCCGACCGGATTTTCGAGCATCTCGAGGCGTTTGGCAAACTGCGAGACCTGCGAGCCCGCCTGCAAGATCCATCGACGTTTCGGGAAGCGGCGGATGAGTTAGGGCTGCGTCCTCCCAGTTCGGTGTCCGAGCCGCGAAGGCCCGACACCTTGCCCGAGGTTGCGCCCAACGCCGCGCGGTTGGCTTCCGGCAGCTTGCTTGACGAAATGATCGAACAGACGGAATCTCGCGCCGCCGAGGATCGATACCGTCGCAAACCCGATGAAGTCCGCGAGTTCGCGCAACGCGTCGCTGCAAAGCATCTGGTGAGCACGCCGGATGCCCGGCAGCCGGAGATCCTGAGCGTTATGGATCGCGGTATTGGCGCCTTGATGAGTGCGGTCCTCCACAATCGAGATTTCCAGGCGCTGGAGGCAATCTGGCGAGCGACTTTTTTTCTCGTTCGTCAACTTGAAACCGGTTCACAGCTCAAGCTTTATCTGATCGATGTTTCGAAGGAGGAACTGGCTGCGGACCTGTCAAGCCGCCACTGACCTGCGGGATACGGGAACGTATCGGTTGCTGGTGGAGCAAAGCGTCGGGACCCCAGGGTCCGAGCCCTGGGCGATCATTGTGGGGAACTACAGCTTTGGTCCGGGGAAGGAGGATGCGGAAGTGCTGTCCCGCTTGGCCGGGATCGCGCACCGCGCCGGCGCACCATTTCTTGCCGAAGCAGGCGCGCGTCTGCTGGGCTGCTCTTCGCTGGCCTCCACCCCGCATCCACGAGAGTGGAAAATGCCCCAGGAACTAGCCGGTGGCTGGGCCGAACTCCGACGTCGGCCCGAAGCGGACTTCGTTGGACTGGCCCTTCCGCGATTCTTGCTGCGTCTGCCATACGGGAAGAAAACATTGCCGCTGGAATCGTTCGCTTTCGAGGAATTCCCCGAGGCACCTGGCCACGAAGACTATTTGTGGGGGAATCCTGCGTTTGCAGTCGCCCTGCTGCTAGCCCAGTCCTTCAGCGAAGCCGGATGGGAGATGCGTCCCGGCACCGTGACGGAGATTGATAAGCTGCCGCTCCATGTTTATGGAAAACCTGGCGAGTCCGCGTCGAAGCCCTGCGCCGAGATACTGCTCACCGAGGATGCGGCGGAGCGCCTTCTGGAGGAAGGCTTGATTCCGTTGGTTTCGTTCAAGGACCGAGACCTGGTGCGGGTCATGAGATTTCAGTCGATCGCCGATCCGTTGCGAGAGCTTGCAGGCCGGTGGGGCGAATAACTTATCGCTGCCATACCTCCCGGGGGGTAGGCAAGCCTCTTAAAAAAACATGGCCAGATCATGGTGACTTTTGTAACGTTTGGCAGGTCACAAACACTATCCTCATCATGGGAAGCGGGTGGTGGACCACCAAGCTATTTCGAAAAAAAATGTTTTCACGGAAAAAAGAGCTTGGTGCTTGACTGCGGTTATAGCTTGTGATAAACCGTTGCTCCACGACCCGTGCGGTCAGATGGCGAGAGGCCTGGCCACTTTCCCGATGGGGTGCTTTACCCTGACCGTTACGTCCCCCGGTTGACTGCAAAATCGGAATATTAGCACCTAGATACGGCACTTCCTCGAAAACTCGAAGAGGCAGGGAGATAACATGGCAAAACCGAGCACACAGCACAAATTGGACCGGGTGCGCCCGCCCCGCGTTCAGATTACCTATGACGTCGAAACCGGGGGCGCGATTGAAATCAAGGAACTGCCCTTCGTGGTTGGAGTCCTTGGAGATTTCACCGGGCAACCCGAACAACCGTTACCGAAGCTCAAAGAGCGGCGCTTTGTCGAGGTCACGCCCGACAACTTCGATTCGGTCCTGGAGAGCATGAAGCCGCACCTCTCGTTCGCGGTCGAAAACAAACTGAGCGAAGACTCCAACGCCGGCCAACTCAAGGTGGATCTGAGGTTCAAGAGCCTGGAAGACTTCGAACCGGAGCAAGTGGCGCGGCAGGTGAAGCCTCTCAAGGAACTGCTGGACCTGCGTACGCGACTCAATGATCTGAAGGGCACGCTGCAAACCAACGACAAGCTGGATGAAGCCTTGCTCGACGCGGTGAGCAAAACGGATAAGCTCGACAAACTGAAGTCCGAAGTCGGGAAGGGAGAACCCAATGCCTGAGACGCAGAAAGTTGCTGGTGGTGCGGCCGTTGTAGAGCAGGCCGCCGAGTCGAGTATTCTCGACCAGATTGTTGAACAGGGACGGTTTGGCGATCCGAGCGCGCGCGAGCGGGGCAAGGGCCTGATCAAGGAATTCGTTGCGCAGGTGCTCGAAGGGTCGATGACCGTGGGCCGCGATGCCGACCAGATGATCTCCGCCCGGGTTGCGCAGATCGACCATCTGATTTCGCTTCAGCTGAACGAGGTTTTGCACCACGCCCAGTTCCAGAAACTGGAGTCAACCTGGCGCGGGCTTAAATACTTGCTGGACCAGTCGGAAACCGGTACCCAACTGAAGATTCGCATTCTGAATGCCTCGAAGAAGGACTTGCTGCGCGATCTGCAGCGGGCTCCGGAATTTGATCAGAGCGCGATGTTCAAGAAAGTCTACGAGGACGAGTACGGCATTTTTGGCGGCGAGCCGTTCGGCGCCCTGGTAGGCGATTATGAATTCAGCAAACATCCGGAAGACCTGGAATTGCTGGAGAAAGTCTCTCAGGTCGCGGCATCCGCCCACGCTCCGTTCCTTTCGGCAGCGTCGTCGGAGTTGCTCAACATGGAAAGCTTCACCAACCTGGACCAGCCTCGGGATATCGGCAAGATCTTCGACAGTACCGAGTACGCCAAGTGGAAGGGCTTCCGTGAGAGCGACGACTCGAAGTATGTCTGTCTGACTTGCCCCCGCATCCTGATGCGCCTGCCTTACGGCAGGGACACCGCTCCGGTGGAGGGCTTTAATTTCGAAGAGGGAGTGGACGGCACTGATCACTCCAAGTACCTCTGGGGCAACTCCGCATTTGCGCTCGCGTCCAAAATGACGCAGGCCTTCGCCACGTACGGGTGGTGCGTAGCGATTCGGGGAGTCGAAGGCGGCGGCCTAGTGGATGGGCTTCCTTCCCACACCTTCCGCACCGACGAAGGCGATGTGGCGTTGAAGTGCCCGACCGAGATTGCCATTACCGACCGCCGGGAAAAAGAACTGGCGGATCAGGGACTGGTGTCGCTGGTGCATTGCAAGGGCACGGACAAGGCTGCATTTTTCAGCATCCAGTCCTGCAACAAGCCCAAGCTCTATGACAGCGACTCGGCCACGGCGAATGCGCGGATTTCGGCGCAATTGCCCTACATGATGGCTACGTGCCGGTTCGCGCATTATCTCAAGGCGATGATGCGGGACAAGATCGGCGGCTTCATGTCGCGTGACGAGTGCTGGCGCTTCCTGAATCGCTGGATCGGCCAATATGTGACGCAGGACGACAAGGCCAATCAGACGACCAAGGCCAAATTCCCCTTGCGCGAAGCCCGTGTGGATGTGGAGGAAGTGAAAGGCAAACCCGGGGTCTACCGAGCTATTGCCTATCTTCGACCTCATTTTCAGCTCGATGAACTTAGTGTGTCGCTCCGGCTGGTGGCGGAGTTGCCGGCTGCTGCGAAGTCCTAACCCGCTGTACCTTGTCGGAGCTTTAAACAAGGCCCTCATGGGTCCTTGAATTTCAATTGTGTGATCAGGAGGAATTGCTATGGCCAGTGATGCGTATCTTTTGATAGACGGAATAAATGGGGAATCCCAGGCGCAAGGGATGACCAACAACATTGAGCTGGACAGTTTTTCGTTTGGTGCTTCGAACCCGGCTGACGTAGGCGGAAAAGGCCTCTCTGCTGGAAAGTGCTCCCTATCGGACTTCAGCTTCACCTGCGCGGTGGACCAGGCAAGCTATCAGATTCTGAAAGCCCTGTACACCGGCCAGCACATTGCGAAGTCCACTTTCAGCCTTCGCAAATCGACAGGTGCCGCCACCCCTTACGTCTATCTGAAAGTCTTGATGACAAATTGCTATATCACGAGTAACAGCATGGGCGGAGGCGCACAGGGCACACCCTCCCAGAGTGTCAGCATCGCGTACGAGCAGATAGAGTTTGACTACTTCACGCAGGATACGTCGAGTGGTGCGGTTACGCAGGCTGGGGCCGCAACCTACAACATTGGCGCTGTGCAACAGACATAGGCTGACGGCGACCGAACGTTGGTTCGAATCTGGAGGCATCTCCGCGGCCGGGAATCTGGCTGGAGGGGGTGCCTCCATGCTCTACAGCAGCTTCCCGGCCGGAACGAGCCGGAGTTGTTTGCAAAATCCATTCCATATCGTGGGTGACCGATGAATCCACAAGAGCTGTATCGAGCGGGTCGGCTAACAGATGCCATCAAGGCTTTGAGCGCGGAATTGCGGGACAATCCTACCGACATCCGCCGCCGCACCTTTCTGTTCGAACTCCTCTGCTTTGCGGGCGAATACGAGCGCGCGGACAAGCAACTGGAAGTATTAGGGCAGGCTGGACCGTCCAGCGAATTGGGCGTTCTGCTCTATCGCAGCGCGTTGTACGCCGAGCGCCAGCGCCATGATTTGTTCGAACGAGGAGAATTTCCCGCGGAGAAGGATGACGCCGAGCCCGGTCGCGGAGGAGTGGCGAACGGAAATCCTTTTGCTTCCTTCTCCGACGCCGACCCCAGAACCGGAGCCAGGCTCGAGATTTTTGCCGCGGGAAATTATCTGCTGCTACCGCTGGAGCATGTGGCGTCCATCCAGATCCCACCTCCGCAGCGGCTCAGAGATCTTTTGTGGACGCCGGCCGCAGTGCGCACCACGCCATCGTTCAAAGGAACTGAACTGGGAGAAGTGTTGATTCCGGTACTGGCTCCTTTCTCGTGGCGACATCCGGATGAGGCTGTGCGGCTGGGGCGTGTGACCGTCTGGGAGAAGCCCGAGGGTTACGAATATCAAGTTCCGTTCGGCCAAAAGATGTGGCTGGTGGACGAAGAGGAGATCCCATTTCTTGAACTGCGCGCGCTCGAGTTCGACCCAGCCTCCGTGGCCGCCTGACCTATCATGCCTTTTCCCGACGATCTGCTGAACCCTATTGAAGGGCCCAATCCCAGTGGCGCCAACCTGCGCTACGACCCGGTCTACGACAAGATCAAGGAAGCACGGCGCGAGGAAGACCAGCCTCCGCCGGGAATGACCGAGCGCGACCGCAAGGTCGCGGAGAATCCGCTGGTGATCAAGCTTGTCACCGACTTGCTCACCAACAAGACCAAAGATCTGCAACTTGCCGCCTGGCTCACCGAGGCGTTGCTCAAGCAAAAGGGCTTTGCGGGGCTGAAGGATGGTCTCGTGTTGTGCTATGGCTTCGTCGATAAGTTCTGGGAGACTGTGTACCCGGAACTGGAAGATGGCGATGCGCAATCTCGCGGAGCGCCGTTGGGATTTGTCGGAACCAAGCTTGAGATTCCGCTGAAGCTGGTCCCGGTAGTCGAGAAGGCTTCTTACAGCCTGCTGGATTACCAGCAGTCGCGCGAGGTCGGATACGAGGACCAGGCTAAAACCGACGATGCCAAGAAGAAGCGGGCCGCGTTGGTAAAAGATGGCAAGCTCACTCCGGAAGCTTTCGATAAGGCTTTTGAAGAAACTCCGAAGAAGTTTTACGCGCAAGCCGAGCAGGATCTTGATGCTTGTCTCCAAACTCTCACTCAGCTGAAAAAAACCTGCGACGAGAAGTTCGGGGACGACGGACCCGCATTTGGTCCACTGCAGTCTTCTCTGGATGCAACCCGCCACTTGATCCACGGCTTTCTGCAGAAGAAGCGCGAGAAGGAACCCGATCCGGTGGAAGTCACCGCGACCGCGGAGAATGCTGCCGAAGGGGAAGTTCAGGCGGAAGGCGCGGGTCCTGTTCGCACGGGCGTTCTGATTTCGCTGGAAACCTCGTCGGAACCCCCCGACCGCGTCGATGCGATTCGCAAAGTGGCTGAGGCAGCAGCATTTCTGCGGCGGCGTGAGCCCACCAGTCCAGCTTCGTATCTGATGTTGCGCGGGCTGCGTTGGGGAGAGTTGCGTGCGGCCATCGACCTGGCGGATCCTACGCGACTCGAAGCCCCGCCCACCGATCTTCGCCGGCACCTGAAAAGGCTGCTGCTCGACAAAAAGTACGAGCAGCTGCTGGAAGCAGCCGAGAGCGCAATGGCGCTGCCTTGCAGCCGCGCCTGGCTCGATCTGCAGCGCTTCGTGGTCGAAGCTTGTGACGCCCTCGGCGGGGGGTACGAAGCGATTTCCCGCGCGATTCGTTCGGAACTGAAGGCGCTAGTCACCGACATTCCGCAACTGCTCGACGCCACACTCATGGACGAGACACCGGCCGCCAATGCTGAGACGCGTGCCTGGCTGCTGTCGTTGAGCCAGGGAACTTCCGAGCAGGCCCCTGCCGCAGAACCGCCGCTTCGGGCCTCGGCAAGCTCCAACGGCATGGGATCGAGATGGCCCGGACAGCCGACAGACGCTTATGCATTGGCGTTGCAAGCCCTGCGCGAAGGCCAGGAGCGGAAGGCGTTCGAGATCCTGCAGCAGGACATTGCGCGAAAACGCTCGGGAAGAGAGCGATTCCGCCGGCGAATGCAACTGGTCGAGATCTGTGCGTCTACGAACAAAGGCAACGTTGCTCAGCCCATCCTGGACGATCTGGCCGCGGCGATCGAAAACCACAAGCTGGACGACTGGGAGGATCCGGGCGTGGTCGCAAGCGCCTTGGCCACCATCATGAAGATGAGCACCAAGATCCAGGCGGACAAAGCTCAGCAACAAAAACTATTCGAGCGCATCTGCCGCCTCGATCCAGCGCAGGCGCTGGGAGACGGGAAGTAAGCCATGGCCAGGCGAGATGCCACTGGACCGGTTACGCTTTCGGTGCTGGACCGGCTCATCGATCGGGATCCGAAGACCCGTTCGGAAATCCCTTTCACGCGCGCCCAATCCTTGCGCGAACTGAAGTTGGCTTTGAAGCGCGATCTGGAATGGCTACTGAATACCAGAAAGACGATCGATCCCTCTCCTGACTCGGCACGTGAGACCGTCCGCTCCGTTTATCACTACGGATTTGCGGACATATCTTCCAAGTCGGTCCTATCCAGCCGCGACCATGGCGACCTGGTGCGAGAGATGGAACTGGCAATTGCCGTTTTCGAACCCCGCTTGAAGCGCGCCCGAGTACGAATGGAGATGCAGGAAGGCAGTTATCGAGCTTTGAACTTTGTGATCGAAGGACTGCTGTGCATGGACCCTGCGCCTGAGCCTGTGCGTTTCGACACGGTTCTGGAACTGGGTAAGGGCGAGTACGAAATCAAGGGAGCCGATCTTGCGTAATGAGCTGAGGAATTATTACGAGAGCGAACTCACATTCCTGCGCCAGACCGGGGCGGAGTTCGCCGACAAATATCCCAAGATCGCTTCTCGCCTGCTCCTGGAGCCGGATCGTTGCGAAGATCCGCACGTGGAGCGGATGCTCGAGGCCTTTGCCCTGCTGGCCGCTCGCGTTCACCTGCGGATCGACGACGATTTTCCCCAGATCACCGAGGCGCTGCTCAATATCCTTTACCCGCACTACCTGCGGCCCGTGCCCTCGATGTCGGTGGCGCAGTTTCACACGGATGCGGATCAGGGCAAGCTTACCAGCAGCCTCAAGATCCCGAAGGGAACAGTTCTGTATTCGCGCCCAGTGGAAGGAGTGCCGTGCAAGTTCCGGACCTCGTACGACGTAACCTTGTGGCCCTTCAAAGTTTCACAGGCGCAATGGATGACGCCCGATCGCATTCGCCCCACATTGCGCGCTTCCGAGGCCGCTGTTCTGCGAGTCGAACTCGAATGTTTCCCGGATGTTTCCTTTGAAAAGCTTGACCTGGAGACGCTTGCCTTTTATCTGAACGGCGAGAGTGCGGTCGTCCACGGACTGTACGAACTGTTATGCAGAAATTGTGTCCGGATTCTGGTGCGCGATCCTGCGAATCCCAAGGCGCCGGTGCGCGAACTGCCCGTGCGGAACCTTCAGCCCATGGGTTTCGGCGAAGGGGAAGATGTGCTGCCGTATCCCAGGCGTTCCTTCGTGGGATACCGGCTCCTACAAGAGTACTTCGCGTTTCCAGAAAAATTCTTCTTCATGGGTCTCAAAGGACTCTCGGAGTTGCAGCGGGCGGGCCTCAAGTCGAAAGCCGAGATTTTGTTTCTGATCTCGCCCTTTGAGCAGGACGGCCGGCATCAGCGCCTGGAAGTCGCGGTGAATGCCAAAACGCTGCGTTTGGGATGCACGCCCATCATCAACTTGTTTGCCCAGACCGCCGAACCGATATTGGTCGATCAGACGCGCTATCAGTATCCGATCGTCCCCGATGCGCGACGCCGGCAAACCATGGAAATCTATTCCGTGGACGAGGTCGTCAGCACCGACGCGGAGACTCATGAGACGGTGACCTATCATCCACTCTATTCGGAGCGGCACGCTGTACAGGGGACCACTCCGGCGTACTGGTACATTAGCCGGTCGGTTTCGACGCGTAAGGGCGATGAAGGAACAGATGTTTTTCTTTCTCTGGTCGATCTTTCCGCTCGCCCGATGCAACTCGACTATGACACGGTGACGGTGCGATGTAACTGCACCAATCGGGACTTGGTTACGCGCCTGCCTTTCGGCAGCGAGAACGGCGATTTCGAAATGACCGGGGGGGCGGCGATCAAGCGCATCGTCGCGCTCCACAAGCCTACCCGGACGCTGCGGCCGCCGCTGGACGGAAAGACTCTGTGGTCGCTGATCTCGCAGCTGTCGCTGAACTATCTTTCCATTGTGGATGACGGCAAAGAGGCGCTGCAGAAGATTCTTGAGCTCTACGATTTTTCCGATTCGCCGGAGACCAAGAAACAGATCAGCGGAATCACGACGGTCGCCGCACGGCGGCATTTTACTCGTGTGATCTCCGAACACGGGATCGGTTTTGCGCGAGGCACGCGGGTGGAAATCGAATTCGATGAAGAGCAGTTCAGCGGCGGCGGCGCTTACCTGTTCGCCAGCGTGCTCGAAAAGTTTCTGGGTCTCTATGTGTCGATGAACAGTTTTACCCAATTGGTGGCCCGAAGCCGCCAGCGGAAGGAGCCGTTAGAAGAGTGGGCACCGAGAGCGGGACAATCAATTCTGATCTAGCCGCTTCCGAGGTCGGTGAGAAGCTCCGTCGCGAGCCTTTCTCCTTTGACTTCTTCCAGGCGGTGCGTCTGCTCGAAAGGTTGCTTCCGGAGCGCACGTCGGTGGGCCGGTTCGCGCACCCGGACACCGAGGTTGCGCGTTTTGCAGTTCACCCCTCGCTGGCGTTCCCGGCCAGCCAGATCCAGTCCATGAACTGCCCCGAAAATGCTGCGGTGGAGATGACCGTGAATTTCATGGGGCTGACCGGTCCAGAGGGAGTTCTTCCCAATCCCTACACGTCGCTGATCATCGAACGGTTGCGAGCTTCGGACACCTCGCCGCGAGACTTCCTGGATATTTTCAATCACCGGATCATTTCGCTTTTTTACCGCGCCTGGAGAAAGTACCGTTTCGATGTCGCCTACGAGCAGGGCGAGCGTGATCTTTTTTCTCGTCATTTGCTTAGCCTGCTGGGACTGGGCAGCGAGGGCTTGCGCGACCGCCAGGCTGTGTCCGACGATACCCTGATTTACTATGCGGGGCTGCTGGCGCAGCGCCCGCGCTCGGCCCAGGCTTTGCAGCAGATTCTCGCTGACTACTTTGAGGTGCCGGTCGAGATCGAGCAGTTTGCGGGAGCATGGTATCGCCTTGATCCCGAAACCCAGTGCCGCTTGTCGGAGGGAAGCAGCGACAGCGGAGAACTCGGTTTCGGCGCCGTGGTCGGCGACGAAGTTTGGAACCAGCAGTCCAAGGTGCGCATCGTTCTGGGTCCGTTGACGCTGGAACGCTATGTGGATTTCCTGCCCGACGGGCACTCGTGGGAACCGCTGCGGGCATGGGTGCAGTTCTTTTCGAACGACGAATGGGATTTCGAAGTGAAGCTGATTCTCGAACGCGAGCAGGTTCCGGCTTGCACCTTGGGAGCGGAAGGCGCATCTGGCCCGCAATTAGGCTGGGTGTCGTGGGTGAAGTCGGCGCCCTTCCGCCGGAATCCGGATGATACCGTGCTGGCGATTGAAACAGCACAAGGGGGACGACATGAATCTGAAGTCGCTGATCGGCAAACTTAACGATTCGACCCGCGGCGCGCTGGAGGCTGCGGCAGGACTCTGCCTGGCACGCACGCACTATGACATCGAGGTGGAGCACTATCTGACGAAACTGCTCGACTCGACCGACAATGACGTTGCCGCGATTTTCAAACACTTCGAGATCGATACTTCAAGGCTATCCGGGGAACTGGCGCGGGCTCTGGACAAGCTGAAGTCGGGCAACGCGCGGACGCCCGCTCTTAGCCCAACGCTCATGCGGATGCTGATCGAAGCCTGGACCGTCGGGTTCGATCGACTACAACGCCGGACAGGTACGCACTGGCTTCACCATTCTTGCCTTGGCGACGAATGACGAACTGGTACGGCTCATGCGCGATATCAGCCGTGAGTTCCAGAAGATTCAGGCCGATGCTCTGCGCAAGGACTTTGCGTCGATTGTCGGCAATTCAAGCGAAGAAGCGCAGGCGGCCGTGGCGGCCGCGGCCACGGCACCGGGCGCGCCGTCTGCTGGCGCACGCCCCGGCGGCAAAACTCCGAACCTCGACCAGTTCACGATTAATCTCACGGAGAAAGCCAAGACCGGCAAGCTCGATCCCGTGTTGGGACGCGACTTTGAAATTCGCCAGGTGGTCGACATTCTGATGAGACGCCGTCAAAATAATCCGATTCTCACCGGTGAGGCAGGAGTCGGGAAAACGGCCGTGGTGGAAGGTTTCGCCTTGCGTGTAGCCCAGGGCGATGTGCCTCCGCCATTGCGCAACGTCACGGTGCGGACGCTGGACCTGGCGCTGCTGCAAGCGGGAGCGGGCATCAAAGGTGAATTTGAGAATCGGTTGAAGGGCCTGATCGAGGAAGTGAAGTCTTCGCCGTTGCCCATCATTTTATTCATCGACGAAGCTCACACCATGATTGGGGCCGGCGGGCAAGCGGGGCAAGGAGATGCCGCGAACCTTCTGAAGCCGGCTTTGGCGCGCGGTGAGTTGCGCACCATCGCTGCCACGACCTGGTCGGAATACAAGAAGTATTTCGAAAAGGATCCCGCGCTGGCCCGCCGTTTCCAGGTCGTGAAGGTGGAGGAACCCATAGAAACGCAGTGCATGACCATGCTGCGCGGCATTGTCCCGTCGCTGGAGAAGCACCATAAAGTCCGCATTCTGGATGAGGGATTGACCGCCGCCGTCCATCTTTCCCACCGCTATCTCGCTGGGCGCCAGTTGCCCGACAAGGCCGTCAGTGTGCTCGATACGGCCTGTGCCCGGCTGGCGCTGGGTCAGAGCGCCACGCCATCCGCCATTGAAGATAGCGTTCGCCAGATCGACGATCTTGCCGTTCAGCAACGAATTTTGGAACGGGAATCGGCGGTGGGCACAGACCATCGCGAGAGGCTCGAAGAGATTGCCACCAAGAGCGCAGAAATCGAATCCCGACTGGCTGGACTGCGCACGCGTTTTGAGAAGGAACGCGACCTGGTGACGACGATCCGGGATTTGCGTTCCCAACTCGAGGGTGCGGTCGCCTCTCGGAACGGCAACGCGGGTGCCGCGCATGCTGGGGCTGCGGGTAACGGTTCGGAAATACCTGGAGTTGCTGCCAATGCAGGCGCGCCTGCTGCAGTCGCAACCGCTCCGGCGGCAGCGTCGTCCTCCGCTACGGCCGTCGCTGTCGAAGAAGCTCCCAAGACGGTGGACCTGGCTGCCGTGCGAGCCCAGCTTGCGCAGGCCGAAGCCGAACTCGCAGCCCTGCAGGGCGAAACGCCGATGATTCGCGTCGCTGTGGATGCTCAGATTATCGGCGAGGTGATCTCCGCCTGGACCGGAATTCCGGTCGGAAAAATGATGAAGGACGAAATCTCCACTGTCCTTTCTCTGCCGTCATTCCTGGGCCAGCGCGTGATCGGACAGATCCACGCACTGGAAATCATCAGCCAGCGAATCTCCACTTCGCGCGCCCGTCTCGATGATCCCAACAAGCCCATCGGCGTTTTCATGTTGGTGGGGCCCAGCGGAGTCGGCAAGACGGAAACCGCGCTCGCGCTCGCGGATCTTCTTTACGGCGGGGAACGCAACCTGATCACCATCAACATGTCGGAATTCCAGGAAGCGCACACCGTATCTACGTTGAAGGGCTCGCCTCCGGGCTATGTCGGTTACGGCGAAGGCGGTGTGCTGACGGAAGCCGTCAGGCGCCGGCCGTATTCGGTTGTGCTGCTCGACGAAGTTGAGAAAGCGCATCCGGACGTGCTGGAGCTCTTCTACCAGGTGTTCGACAAGGGAACGATGGAAGACGGCGAAGGTCGCGAGATCAACTTCAAGAACACCATCATCATTCTCACCACCAACGCGGGTACCGACACGATGGCGAAACTGTGTGCCGATCCGGAGACGATGCCGAGTCCGGACGGTCTGGTGAAAGCGCTGAAACCGGAACTCAACAAGATCTTCAAGCCCGCATTTCTCGGACGCATGGTCATCATTCCGTACTCTGCCCATTCGCGACGAGAATATGAAGCAGATCATCAAGCTGAAGCTGGGCAAGATCCAGCGCCGCATCCAGGAAAATCACAAGATTGAACTCCTTTACGACACCGCTGTGGTCGACGAAGTGGCGCGGCGGTGCACCGAAGTGGAGAGCGGCGCTCGCAACGTGGATAACATTCTGACCAACACGATGCTGCCTGAAATTTCGCGACAGTTGTTGGGACGCATGGCGGCGAATGAACCCATGGAACGAATTCACGTCGGCATTGGCAGCGGATGGGGCTTTCGTATATCAGTGACCGCGAAAGGCTCGATGCTGTGCAAGCGGGCCACAGTATTGCGCGGTTATAAGAACGAGGGAAGGACAGCTACGTGCCAGACGAAAGCTACAGTCAAGATCACCGGCTGATTGCGGTGGACACTCCGCTGGGGAAGGACGTACTGCTGTTGCAGGAGTTGACGGGCTACGAAGGAATTTCGCGTCTCTTCAGCTACGAACTGGATCTTCTGGCCTACGACAACGATTCCATTGCTTTTGACGACATTGTCGGGCAGAAGGTTTCGATCACGCTTCATCTTCCTGACGGCACGCCGCGCTACATCAGCGGGTACGTCAGCCGTTTTACGCAGGGAGAAACTGACGACCGTTTATTCACGCACTACCACGCCCAAGTGGTGCCCTGGCTCTGGTTTCTGACTCGCCAGGCCGACTGCCGCATTTTCCAGAATCTGGCCGTGCCTGACATCATCAGCCAGGTGTTCAATCTCTTCGACTTTAAAGATTTCCGGCTCAGCCTCAAGGGCAGTTATCCTCAGCTGGAATATTGCGTGCAGTATCGCGAGACGTCGTTCAACTTCGTCTCGCGACTGATGGAAGAGTTCGGCATCTTCTACTACTTCGATCATTCGACCCAGGGGAAGCACACGATGGTGCTGGCCGATCAGTCCAGTACGCTTCCCGCGTGTCCAAGTTCTCCGGTGAGCTACGACACTGAAGTCGGAGGCCTCGACGATCCCGAGGTGATCAACAATTGGCACGTCGGTCAGGAAGTGCGCACCGGAAAGTACACCGTAACGGATTACAACTTCACGACTCCGTCCACCAGTTTGCTGGCCAACGATCCGACTGTGGTGGATCTCGCGGCCAGTCAACCCCTGGAGCTCTTTGATTATCCCGGACTGCACACCACCAAGGATCAGGGCGACACGGTGGCCAAGGTCCGCATGCAGGAAGAGGAAGCGGTCTATATGGTGGTGTCCGGTGCGGGCAACTGCCGCGGCCTGATGTCCGGCTACTCGTTTGAATTGAAGAATCACTATCGTGCAGACCAGAACACGAATCACGTGGTCACCGAGGTCCGGCACTTTGCTTCGGCCGGACAGAGTTACACGACCGCGGGCACGCACGGTGGAGAGACCTACTCCAACAATCTCACGTGCATCCCGGCCTCGGTTACTTACCGTCCCGCGCGGGTGACGCCAAAGCCCTTCGTGCAAGGTCCCCAGCCTGCGTTAGTGGTCGGCAAATCGGGCGAAGAGATCTGGGTGGATAAATACGGGCGGGTCATCGTGCAGTTTTATTGGGATCGGCTCGGGAAGAAGAACGAAAACAGTTCTTGCTGGATCCGCACCTCTCAACCCTGGGCCGGCGGAAACTGGGGCGCGATGTGGATTCCGCGCATCGGTCAGGAAGTGCTGGTCAGTTTTCTGGAAGGCGATCCCGACCGGCCGGTGATCACAGGCCGCGTCTACAACGCGGACCAGATGCCTCCTTACACCCTGCCCGATTACCAGACGCGGAGCACTTTCATGTCGCGCAGTTCCAAGGGCGGCGGCGCTTCGAACTATAACGAACTCCGTTTTGAAGATCTGAAGGGGAACGAGCAGATCTTCATGAATGCCGAAAAGGATATGGATCTGCGCGTCGAAAAGGACTCGCGGGAATTCATTGGCGCCAACCGCCATCTCATTGTGACCACGAACCAGCAGGAGCAAGATCCAGGCGGAAAAACACTTGCACGTCCAGGGCAGCCATTTTGAGAAGATCGACAGGCAACATGTCGCTGCAGGTAGGCGGCAATCAGATGGAGAAGTGTGACCGGCAACAAGTCGCTCTCGGTGACCGGCAACCAGAGCGAGAGCGTGACCGGCAATGTCTCGTTAGCGGTCACAGGGAATCAAGACGTAACCAACATGGCCTATGCCATGAAAACCAACACCACCATTCATCTCAACGCAGGCATGAGCGCGGTGATTGAAGCCGGAATGGAGCTTACGTTGAAAGCCGGCGCCAACTTCATCGATATCGGCCCAGCCGGGATCTTCATCTCGGGGACGCCGATGGTATTCATCAACAGCGGCGGCGCTGCCGGAAGCGCTCCGGACGCGAGTCCGCAATCGCCCGACTCGCCAACCGACCCGAAGGATCCCGATACTGCCGACGATGGCAGCAAAGGAACGAAGCTGAGCTAATCATGCTGGATCGAGCTAGCGAATTAAGACTTACGGCACCATTACCGTGAGCTCTCCCGGCATGACAAAGCTGATGACGCCGGCCCACATGCACATGTTCGTTGAAGTATTGTCCAGCGTGGGCATGTTGCCGAGCATCACGGTCGGAGCTCCGGGAACCCAAGGCGCGACCGTGGCGGGAATGCATGGCATGGGGGTGAGGACGCCCATCGCGGCTGCGGTTGCGGCGGCAACCATCGGATTCGCGGGCGACATGCACATGCCGAACGGCATGATATTAACCAGTGGAATGTAATCCATGATGTTGGCGTCCGGAACTTCGTCGGTCATGACTCGGTTGGTCGGAAGAACCACAAGCGAACTCGGCGCCATCCCCATCGTGCACATCATGGTCGCTCCCATGCAAACTTGCATCGGCATGTCAGAACCTCCTGCCGGTTGGCTGCCGGGCATTCTAGCAGAGCCAGACTGGAATGCAATCGCCCGTTGATCCGGGCAGAACGGCTTAACTGCATTTGGCCCTCTATGGTCATTGCTACGGCGGAGGTTTCCGTGGGCGAGCTAACTAATATGAGCGGCCGGGGACCGGTCGAAACCGCCACCAACAGCCCCATCAGCGATGCAGGCACAATGGCCCGGATGCAGAACAGAGCGATGTCTCCCAAGGTGCTTCGCAGGGATGGTCCGCGGTGACTCCTGTCGCCACGTGGTGTCCCACTCGATAAAATGAGAATAGCTCGTTGATTCCAATCAGGTTAGCACCATCACCCTGGAGCGCGACGAACCCTTCCAGTAACCTCGGTAACCTTGAACGATCTGAGGGAATCCCCCACTATGGACGATATGATCGTGTATAGCCGGGGGAAAGCTGCAACCTCGGAGGGTGAACGGTAATCTTAAGAGTAGGCCTCGAAACAGTGAGGGCACGATCGGCAGGTTTTTGCTGCGATGGCCAAAAGTAAACTAACTTCGGGTATGTGGCGGATCGATCCGCAGAAGTGGTCGCGTGTGATTGATCGCTGTGGGCAGCCGGTGGCGTCCGTCGAAGCGGACGCGGATTCCAATACAAACGCCAGTCTGATTGCGACTGCGCCGGACATGTTCGAGTTGCTGGAGACGCTGGAGAATGATGCCTCCATTCCAGAGGCTGTGCATGAAGAGATTCAGTTGGTTCTTCGTCGCGCCCGCGGCGATTTTGGTTTCGCGGTTTTTTCCCGTGGCGTGGCCAAACACTTGCGCTCCAGAACGCAGGATTGGCTGACGTTCATGGAAAGTCTGTGGAAGTCTGACGGCGGCTCGAAATAATACCTGCGACGTCTGATCGATCCGTTCCTGGTTTCATTCCTCCGCTGCGAGAAAACTGATTCGCTGCTTTCTGCCGCTTTTCCCGCCCTGATTTGCCCTTTGCTTCCTGGCTCAGGAATTGTTATTGTGGGCAGCCGTGTTAAAAGCGGCCCGAGACACGCTCTCAGGCATTGCCGGCGGGGCCGCGCCGACCTATGAAGCAGCTAAAACCAGTTCTCTGGACCAAGGGTACGTTCCTGACTCCCCAGCATCTCCAGGTGCAGGATCGCTTCATCGAGGATGCGCTCAATTTCCGCCTGCAGGCACTCAAGTTTTGTCCCTGGGGCTTCCGCGAACTGGCAATCAATGCGGAACTGTTGGCCGAGGGCCAGTTTGCTGTTACGCGTGCCACAGGCATCTTTCCCGATGGACTGCTGTTCGAGATTCCGGAAGCGGATCCGCCACCACCGTCCAAGTCCCTGGAAGAATTTTTCGAGCCTGGGGCGAAGAGTCTGGACATTTACCTGGCGATTCCCGACTACCGCCAGCGCGGTCTCAATGTCTCCACCGGCAAAGACGGAGGCACTCGCTACCTGGCGGAAGTGACCGCCTTTCGCGATGAGAACACCGGCGCCAGCGAAAAGCCCATCCAGGTCGCGCGAAAGAATATGCGCCTGCTGGCGGACTCGGAAAACCGCGAAGGTTCTTCGGTGTTGCGCATCGCCAACGTGGAAAGGACTCCGGCGGGCACGTTTCAGCTCAATCCCCGGTTCATTCCACCGCTCATCGAGATCGGCGCAAGCGAGTACCTGGTGGGATTGCTGCGTGGTTTGGTCGAGCTGCTCTCCGCCCGCAGTACGCAGCTTTCCGCCGGCCGGCGCCAAAAGAATCAAAGCCTGGCGGATTTCACCGCCTCTGACATTGCTAACTTCTGGCTGCTTTACACTGTGAACTCCAACTTTCCAGTGTTTTCCCATCTCTACGAAAGCAAGATGGGACATCCCGAGGAACTGTACTCCGCAATGGTGGGGCTCGCGGGATCACTCACCACCTTTTCTCAAAAAATGCGGCCGCGCGATTTGCCGCTCTACGTGCATGATTCGCTCGGGCCGATTTTTTCCGAACTGGATGAGAAGCTGCGTTCGCTGCTGGAAACCGTCGTGCCCACCAACCTGGTGTCGCTGCCGTTGAAGCTGGTGCAAAATTCGATTTACGCCACAGCCATCGACCACGACAAGTATCTTCAGAACACGCGCATGTACCTGGCGGTGAGCGCGGAAACCAGCGAAGAGACCATCATTCAGAAAGTGCCGCAACTGGTGAAGGTCTGTTCCGCGACCCATATTGATCATCTGGTGCGGCAGGCCTTACCCGGAATTCAGCTCCGGCATCTGACGAGTCCACCGAGTGCGATCCCGGTAAAACTGAAGTATCAATATTTCGCCCTGAACCAGTCCGGGCCGGCATGGGAAGCCGTGAACCGCGCCCGCAACTTCGCGGCTTACGTTCCCGGAGAGCTCGCCAATCCCACGCTTGAACTGCTGATCCTCTTGCCGCAGTCGAACTGAAGGGCCTTCCTACCCGAATCGCAAATCGTCGCGAAAGCTCCGCTCAGTGCTTTAGCGCAAAGTAAAGCACAAGCAAGACTGCAATAAAGAAAAGCACGGTCAAGGTCAGGATAAGCGGCCAGTAGGAGACGGGCGGCTCCGGAATCGCCACTTTCGGCGGCTTCGGACCTGGGGGGACGGCAATCTTAGGCATCGCGGAGCGGGCGGCATAGGCGGGGGAGCTATCGCGGGAAGGGGCGGCATGGAAGCCGCGGGAAACGTGGGCGTCGCCGGCGAATTTGGCGAAGCTTGCTTCTGTGCCCCTGCAGGGCCCGCCGGAGGTCTCACAGAAATGACTTGCGTGTACGGACTCGGACCGCTTGGAGGCGCCGGCTGGGCAGGAATGGGTTCGCTGGCCGGGCGATTGAATGCGTTCGTGGCGCCGTCGGAAGCAGAAGGAGTCGGAGGGACGACAGGCGGCTTTTCTATCGCCCGATTTGGAAGCGGCAGAGTCGGGAAGACCGGTGGTGTCGGAACCGAGGCAATTGGCGGTCGGAACAACGTACGACGCAGGTTGTGGCGGGACGAAAGGATCCTTTGCAGGCGCCGGAAAGACAGACGCGTCATCGATAACGGATCGCTGCAATTCACTGGGGGGCGCTGCCGCAGCAGTGCCCGACGTTCGCGACACAATATTCGGGGTATTGAACCATCCTGTGAATCCCGCGCCTGGAGGTTCATTACCTGCCACGCCTGCGGCCGGTAAAGGCTCTTCCGGACGTGGCGGATTAAACATAGCCGTAAAGTCTCCAACGGTTTTTCGTGGAGGTTCCATTTGCTGCGGCGATAGGGCAGGAATTTCCGACGGCCCTTCTACGCGGAACGGTCCCTGAAAAAAATTGGTAAACTCGCCCGGCCTGGGGCCGTCCTTGATCGTTGGCGAGTTTGTCTCCGAAACAACGTTCCGCGGTGCAAAGGCAGAGCTGAACGATTCCGAACTGCCGATATTAGGCTCAACTTTCGCTGGGGAAATCCGTGGTGTCATTGCATCCCAATCGGGAGCCGGATGAACCGCAGACCGCTCCGGGGCGGACTTCACGTTTGGTAGAGGCTGAGAAGGCTGCTCCGTCTGTTTCGATGGAACGCTCGACCCGGCTGGTTTCGCCTGTGGGTCAAACTCCCGGAGCAACTGAGTCATCGAACCGACAACAGGCGAAGTTTCCTTGGAGGTCAGGTTCGCGGTCGGAGCCTCGCTCTCCGGAGACGGCTTGGCAACAGGGGATGGTATCTCTTGGGTATCGCGGCCTTGAGCCTTATACAACAGCACCCAATTGGCCAGCGCGGCTTCGTCTGGCATTTTAGTGACGAGATAGGCATAGAGGGTGCCACTGTAGCGGCCTGTCTCCAGCACCAGACCCGCCGGCTCTGGTGCAACTCGGCGAAACGCCTCGAGAACCCATTGCACTGTGGGTTGATTCGGCTTTTGTGCTTCGCATTCCAAAATATGCACCAGCACCCGCTGACCTCTGACTTTGTCATTGGCGACAAAAGTCTCCACCCCGCCGGTGGTGAGCGATTCCAGAAGCTCGTATTTTTCTCCGAATTTCATTCTTGGATAACGATTCCTTTCGGGTAGATCCACGAATCCCGTAAGCCGCGCCTTCTAAAGAAGCAACTCGTCTTGACGCAGGATTATACCGCGCTGTCGCAGGAGCGGCCGAAAAGACATTTTAGCTTGCTAACAGCATGGATGTCGGAATATCGAACGCCAATGCGGGGAAGGACGAGAGCGGGGTGTGAACTTTAAGCTAAAGAACGCCTTGGCCAGATGCAGGCATAGCTTGGTCTCTACGTTATGAACACAACGTGATCTCGCAAGGCGGCTTCCTTTTAAGTCGGGATTTTTCTTGACTTGCTCGGTTGCTGGGATCAAAATTGCCAACGCTTCCCGGTGGTAGGTGAGATGGATCCCCAGAGGCTAGTCCAGTGGATGACCTCTGAGGCGAAGGCCCATGGTTTTTTGAAGAGATCGTCGGATTTTTCCTCAGCTAGCCGGTAAATGCGGAATCTGACCGCGTCCGCACGGTCTAAGCGTTCGTTGCGCCAACGCGACCATGCAGCCGGGCGCTCTAGAATTTGCTGTAAGCTGAAACGTTTCCCTCAGTGCAGTCACAACTTAAAGAGGATTTGATCGCCAGGAGTTCGCGATGAATTTTGTGTCGAAGAGTGAAGAAATTCTGCAGAAATTGGTCCTGGTTGTGTTTTTGCTGGCCGGATCCATCGTTGGCGTGGCCGCAGCACAGCAGAAGCCGAAGACACCCCCACCTGCGCCTAAGCCAAGCGCGCCCCACGTCAGTACCCCGGCGCGATCTTCGACTAGCCGGCCCTCGACGGCAACTCACTCGTCTACTACCGGCGCCCGGCCCGGAACTGCCAGGCCCGGCACAACGAACGGAAGGACAGCAACTGGAACCGCTGCCAGGAACGGGACTGGTGTAAGGGGCAAAACTGGAACAGGCCCTGTGGGGAGGAATGGCGCTGCCTCAGGTATGAACAATAGAGGGGGCGCCAACATGGGAGGGGGTGGACACGGTGCTATGGCAAAGACCGTGAACCGGCCCGCTCCCGGAAGACAGGTGTCGCTGAGGGGTGGCGGAACGGCGAACATCCGTCCGAACGGACAGATCCGTTCCATCAACCGCAATGGCATGCACATCGAACACGGTCTCAACGGAAGTCGCAGGATCGAGAGCACTCATAACGGAGCCCATATCGTCACCACTGGCAGGAATTCGGGCTACGTGCAGCGCGCCTACGTCACGCGCGGCGGGCGCAGCTACGTTTCGCGGACCACCATCATCAATCACCGTGGCGTACACCAACGTATACCGGTCCTATTCTTATCGTGGCCACCCTTACTACGGTTACCATCCTGGCTATTACTATCGGCCTGCGTACTACGGGTGGGCCTACAATCCTTGGCCAGCACCGGTTTACTACGGATGGGGCTGGGGTGGCTCGCCCTGGTACGGATATTACGGCGGATACTTTGCTCCCTACCCTGTGTATCCTTCAGCTGCTTTTTGGCTTACGGATTACCTCATTGCCGCAAACTTACAAGCGGCCTACCAAGCTCAGGCGGCAGCGAACGCCGCCGCCGCAAACAATGCTGCCGCAAACAATGCGTCGGCCGAGCAGCCGCAGCCCAGCGGGGGCAATGATGCCCAGGCAGCCAATTCCGGGCCTGTAACTCTCACTCCCGAGGTGAAGGCGGCGATTGCGGAAGAAGTGAAGGCGCAACTGGCCGCCGAACAGGCCGCAGCGGCCCCGGCTCCGGCCGCCTCGGATGCGCAACAGGCGTCCGCGACCAGTGAAGAAGTGCCGCCCGCTCTTGATCCTGCAAGACGCACGTTCGTAGTGGCATCCGATCTGGCGGTGACAGGCGATGGCCAGGAATGCCAACTCACTGCGGGAGATGTCATCACGCGGATTTCCGACACTCCCGACGACGATAACAAGGTGAATGTGAGTGTTTCCGCCAGCAAAAAGACGGATTGCGCGCCGGGCAAACAGGTGGCTGTCGCGGTCGACGATCTGCAAGAAATGCACAATCACTTCCAGGAGCAACTCGATAATGGCATGAAGGATCTGTCCTCCAAACAGGGGACCAGCGGCCTACCGAAAGCTCCCGACACTACTACCGTGGCTTCGGATGTTCCGCCCCCGCCCCCCGACGCTAGCGCCGAGAAGGCCTTGCAAGATCAGCAGGCAGCCGCCGACCAGACGGAAGCTCAAGTCGTGAAAGAGGCGTTCAGTCAGGGTTCGTGACCTAATTCCTGCCGCACCCAAGCGTCACGATTGCGACGTGGGACGTGCGGAGCAAAATCGAGCAAGGGCTATTAACGGATAAACGTTTCTTTTTGCCTCAGAAGAAGACTTTTCAAATAAGGACTTCTTCTCCGAGAGGAGTCCAAAATGGCGTTCCTGTCGCCGGTTCACCCTTCAAACGTGCCGTTGTTTGCGCAGGTATTGTCTACCGTGCCGCTGTCCGCGCCGTCGCCGGATAAAATTATCAGCGGTTTTCCCGAATACCAGGATCACCTTACCCGTGAGCAGCACCGCGAACTTGATCATGTTGCCCACCAGATTGTTGATAGCCAGTCCAGTCCTAATCCCATTTCGGCTATTGTGATTACCGGACACGCGGACCGAGATCTACGCGCTAATAATCCCAAACACAAACCGGGAGAAACACGCCAACAATTTGAAATGAGAATTAGCGAGGAGCGTGCCATTGCCGCCAAAGGACTCCTGAAATCCAAAATTAAACAACTGGCTAGGAGCCGCGGGTCGACGTCCCTCCTCGACGAACTTCTCTTCGATCCGCGCCGTATTAAGACTGTCCCCATGGGAGCGAGCGATCTGCTGATTCAGAATCCAGCGAGTGAGACTGAAAGGAGCTTGAATCGCCGTGTCGAGATCTTCCTTGTGCGCACGGTTCAACCCGGTCCGCCCGCGGAAGTAGATACTTTCGAGAAGCGCATCCGGCGTGCGTTGGAACTCTTGAAGACCAAAAATTTCAGAATCGATACTACAGGTAAGAGAAAGATTAGAGCCGTATGTCTTTTAAACAAAATGCTGCGGTTAGCTCAGGGGGCAGTCATCTTAGAACTGTTTGCGGACGGCACCCAACGAAACAGACAGATTGGAACGCAAACTGTTCCGGGTTTTACTGCAGACTATCCTGGAAACTATGACGGTTCGCCCCGGGCCCAGCCGCGCCATCCCTTGCCCGATTCGGAGTTCGTGAAGTTGTGCGGTGTGGTCAGCACCCTCCTGAAAAGTCGGGGCTGGGCTCTGAACCAGCCGGATGATGTAATTTTGGACTTCCTGGATCAGATCGTTATGGAAAAAATCTACTCCGGTATAGTGCGAGTATCACGCTATATCACGCTTCAAACCAACGGTTTTACCGGCCTGTATGACGGAGATATGGCCAGGATCCGATTGCATATATTATTCGACGAACATTTGGATGACGAGAATAGCATTTATAACTGCTGGAAGGACTTTACGGGCGGAGAAGACACCGCAGCCTAGCGGGACTGCTTTCTCTCGACAGCGAAGATGACCAGCGGCTCACGCATCACTTGGCTGTATCTCTAGTCCCGAAGGCGATAGCAAGGCCGAAACGGAGAAACATAACGAAGCATAACGTGTCCTCGTCGAGCTTGCGGTGGGATTTATCGTCGCTTTCTGAGCAATTCCTCTTCAGTCTTCTGTGCTCGCTGCGCCCGGTCCAGCAGTTCTTGAGCGCCTTTGTTGTTGGGATCAGCTGCTGCTTTACGGAAGCAATCGATGGCAGCCGGATAATCTCCGGCATCCAGAAATGCAGTGCCCTTGCTAATGAGGGACGCGGCGGATTCGCCCGGAACGCCGGCCGGAATCGTCGCGGGAACCACCGCCGGAACTGCCGCGGGAATCACCCTGATTCGATTGGTCACACTGGTGACACCGGGAACTGAAGCAGCGAGAGTCCCCGCTGAAGTGAAATCCTCTGTGCTCCGAACATTCCCGTCCAGTATCACCTCCCGCGTGTCGGATACGAACACTCTGAGTGCGGCGTTGCGGAGAGATGGCGATGGAGCAGTATTCAGCTTCTCAGTAACTGCGCTTTCGATTCTCAATCGCCGAAGTGATTGATACTTAAGATATCCAACGCCCGCAACCAGAACCGTCGCCAAGCCCAGCGCCAGAAGGATCAGGAAATGCTTCAGCCGGAAGGTTCGCGGCTGAAGAAACAAATGCTGCGCCGCGCTCTTCACGAGCACCGAGTCTGCGGGCGGAGCGGTGCTTACGCTACTTGCTATCGAAGGTTGGGCCGCTATCGGAACAGCCAAGGGCACGGCGGTGGCCGAAGATGGTGGAGTCATCACGTTCGCCGCCACCGACGGTCCGGTTTTGGTTGGAAGTGGCGAAGCCTGCGAACTACGGAACAAAGAAGTGGCACCGATGTTCGCGCTCTCGTCGTTCACCAGTTCGTCGCTTGGCGCCGGGTTGTCGGCCCCCTGATCGTTTGCCACTTGATCCAGTGCAGCAATAAATTCTTCGGCAGTCTGAAATCGTTGATCCCGCGATTTGTCGATTGCCTTGAGAATCACTCGCGACAGTGCTTCTGGAATGTGTAACTCCGGAACCAGTTCGTGCGGCGGCCGCACCGTCCCTTCCATGTGCTGCATCATCAGGGAATACAGGGTGTCTCCTTCAAACGGCAGTTGCGCCGTCACCATTTGATACAGCACAACACCCAGCGAATAAAGATCGGTGCGGCCGTCAATCTCCCCACCCGCCTTTTTCCCCATGAACTGCTCCGGGGACATGTAGAGCGGCGTGCCGACCACCATGCCCGTCATCGTCATTCCCGCACTGGCGTCTCCGACAGCGTCCCGAAGTTTCGCGATCCCGAAATCGAGAACCTTGGCGGTTTCCTGACCTTGCTCGTCGGTGGTGAGGAGGATGTTGCCGGGCTTAATATCCCGGTGCACCACCCCCAGTTTGTGTGCAACCCCGAGCGCCCGCGCCACTTGCGTCGCAATCCGAACTGCCCGCGGGACGCGGAATGGCCCTTGCTCCTGAAGAATTTCGCCAATATTCTTGCCCTCCACCAGTTCCATCACAATGAAGGGCCGCCCGTCATCGGTGTAGTCAAAGTCGTCCACTCTAACTGCATTCGGATGCCGAAGTTTCCGGGTCACCACGGCTTCCTTCTGAAATCGTTGCAGGAAGTTCGCATCGCCAGCGATGACGTCGCTGACAATCTTGATGGCGCATATCTCGTTGAAGGTAAGGTGCCGGACCCGGTAGACAACGCCCATGCCACCGACGCCGATCCGATCCAGAATCTCGTACTTATTGCGGATGATCATCCCGGGCTGAAGTTCGTGAGCGGTCTGCAGACCGGTCTGATCCGCGGGACACACGTTATAGTCGGCCGGATACGTCTTATGACATACGGAACAGTATTTCATTGCATCACGCCCATCGGCCAGAAAGCGGGAGATCCAGGCTGGTCGGCAAAGGTTGCATAGCAACGAATGCTGAGGCAGAAATGTCCGACTGTCAAGGCCTTCCCCAATGGGTAGTTGGATCAGAGTCAATTTTCGCAGTCTTGCTTCGGCCGCCCCGCTGTGACATCCTAGGATCAGTCTTGCGAGGTCTTTCAATGGTCGATCACGAAAAGCTCCAAAAAGGACGAGGCTGGGCGTACTTGGCCGGCATCGTCATTTTCGTGGCGGTTGTAGTGTGGAAATTCGTCGGTCGCTGAAAACTCCTATGACCGTCGGCGATGGCAAACACTCGCTGTGAAAAATGACCCACTTGCCCGTAGGTTCTTTCGGGAAGCCGCGAATCTGGGCAACCCACTGACCGTAAACGACGGTTCCGACCGCAATTGACTTCGGCCGTGAGCCTCCTTAGAATCGGCGGCCAGTGATGATCCTGCCGAGCGACAGCAGGATGACTCTCTTTTATGACTTCCTGCCTCCCATTGATCCGGCTAGTCGCATTTTGCGCGATCACGGTGGCATCCGTTTCAGCTCAGGATCAGAATCTCGACGCCATCCGGCACAAAGCCGAGGCAGGAGATGCTATAGCGCAATTCGATTTGGCCAAGGCATACATCGACGGAAAGATGGTCCCGAAGGATCTAGGGCTGGCGGTTGCATGGTTACGGAAATCCGCAGGTCAAGACTATGTCGGGGCGGAGTACGCATTGGGCATCATGTATCAAACGGGGTTTGGACTCCCGAAAGATCCGCATGAAGCGGCGAATTGGCTTCGGAAAGCGGCAAGGCAGCCCAATGAAAAAGCTCAAGGCCAGCTGTCGCAGATGCTGGCCCAGGGATTGATATCGGCGGACGAAGCAAACTGGCGCGCCGCCAAGCCAACCGCCTCCCCAACGCTGTCCGGCACGCTGAAGGCGCCACGAAAAAGCAACGCAACACCCTTTTCTCTCGGCGAGGTCGAAACCGGACTTACCGGCGGCATAACCAGCAAGCGCATGGCGACGCTTGTTCAGAAATTCGGTGTGGACTTCAAGTTGAGCTCCGTCACACGAAAACGCCTTGCAGACGAAGGCGCGGACGATAGTTTGCTGGCTACTATCTCATCTTCCAAGCGGTCTCTCTGACCCTGTCGTTCCACCATAAAACTTCCTAAGATCTGCTCAATCCGCCGGAATAACGAGGCCGTGCGGTATATTTTCAGCGTGATCAAGACGATGCGACGGTGGTCCCTGCTGCTGTTCTGTGTAGCCTGCCTGGCGAATCCGGCGCGTGCGGATTCCTACAAATATTTTCGCATCGGCAACAAGGATGACGCCCAGACTAAGCCTGTGGCGGGCATTGCCATGATGGGCGGGGGGAGCGATCTCGACGAGGCATTTGCCTGGTTGTGCAATAAAGGCAACGGCGGGGATTTTCTGATTCTGCGGGCGACCGGCGACGACGATTACAACTCGTACGTGAACAAATTGTGCAAGGCGAATTCGGTGGCGACGCTGATTCTTCCCAATCGCGAGGCGGCGCAGGATCCAGCGGTAGCCGAGATCATACGGAAGGCGGAAGTGGTATTTATCGCCGGAGGTGATCAGGCGAATTACATTCGCGGATGGAAGGGAACGCCGGTGCAGGATGCGATGAACGAAAACATCAGGGCGGGCAAGCCGATTGGCGGCACCAGCGCCGGGCTGGCGGTCGAGGGTGAGTTTGTCTATAGCGCGATGGGAGACAAGCTGGACGACAAGAATCTGTCATCGGCGGAGGTGTTGCCGAATCCTTATTCTGAACGCGTGACGCTGGTGCGGGATTTTTTGAAAGCTCCTCATCTGGAGAACTTGCTGACGGATTCGCACTTCGCCAAGCGCGACCGTATGGGACGGACTCTGGGATTTCTGGCGCGCATTATGAAAGATGGATGGAGCCAGTCTCCGCGAGAAGTCGCGATCGACGAGAAGTCGGCGGTGCTAGTGGAGGCGGACGGGAAGGCGAGGGTCGTGGGCACCGGAAAGGGCGCGTATTTTTTGCGCCCGACGCAGGCGCCGGCGGTTTGCGAGAAAGGTCTGCCGCTTACGTTTCGAAATGTGACTGTGTATCGAGTTCCGGCTGGCGGCCATTTTGATTTGACTGCGTGGACGGGCGATGGAGGCACTGAGTACTCGCTCTCAGTGGAACGCGGGAAGATTGACAGCACTCAAGTAGGGAACGGAATTTACTAAAGAAATGCTTCCCCGCAACACTGCACGATCTGCCCGCGGAATCGTCATAGAGTTATTGGCACAGTGAACCGGTGAGGCGGTCCTTGGAGATCGGGGTCATTTGCCAGGCGTCGAGGGAGGTTAGTTCGGCGTCGCCTTCTATCTTCAGTCGCAAGGGACCAGAGGGAATCTGATAAACACGCGCGGTGAGTGAACTCGTGGAATTGGCGAAGACTTCGAGGAGTGACGCGTCGAGGAAGAGGTGCAACCGCACGGGCGACCCAGCGGTTCCAGCGAGCGGCGCGGTGGTGGTGTTCACGCGGAGTTCTCGACTCCCGGCTTTGTTGGTGCAGGAGATCGTGGCGAAAGTTTCTCCGTTGTCGGATTGCAGATGAAGGTCGACCTCGTCAGCGCGGGGACGGAGTTCAAGTTTTAGTTCCGCAGCCAGGTCGTGGATGCGCAAGGTGTCGAGAATTTTGTTGCGTGCGTTGACAGTAGGGTCGAGTGTGAGGCTAGTGTGCGCGGCGCGGAGTAGCTGGGCTGCAGGAGCGACATCCGTTTGCAGTTCATTGTCTGAACGCAGGGACAACACGCGGGGCAGCGACAGGGCTCCGGCCCATCCGGCGGCGATCAGGTCGGCATCTGCTCGGGTTTCTTGAATCCATCCCCAGAGAATTCGATTGCCGTCCGCGTCGATCATGGTCTTGGCAGCGTAGTACGCTCCCCAATCGACCACGCCTTCTTTTTCCGGCGTGAAGCGCTGGTTCGCGTAACTGCCGACCTTCCATCGCACTTTGCCCATTGTGGAGATGAGCAGCACGTGCTTGCCGCCGAGCGGGAAGAAGTCGGGGCACTCCCACATGTCTCCGGCGTCGACTGGGTTGACGGCCTTGTCGTTCGTGGATGAGCCTTCGACCAGCGGATGCAGGTACGTCCAGTGGCGCAGGTCGGGCGAGCTATATAGAAATATGGCCCCGCCTTTGTGGGTGACGCCGGAGCCGAGAATCAGCATCCAGGCATTTCCTTCTCGCCAGACGTAGGGATCGCGGAAGCCGGTGACCGCGAGGCCCGCGGGAGGAGCGGCGATCACGGGCTTGGGAAGTTTCCTCCAGGTGCGCAGGTTGTCGTCTTGCGCGACGGCGAGGCATTGCACTTCCCGCCATGTATGGACGCCGTCACGCAATGTGGCTTCGGAATCGGAGGAGGGCGGGGCGACGCCGGTGTAGATCATGGTTGGCGTGCCCCTGTCGAGGACCGCGCTGCCGCTGAAAGCGCCGTCGCGGTCGGGACCGCCGGGAGTGGGGGAGAGGGCGATTGGCTCGTGTTGCCAGTGGATCATGTCGGGGCTGGTGGCATGCGCCCAGTTCATGTTGCCCCAGACCGCGGCTTGAGGGTCGTATTGGTGGAACATGTGATAGCGGCCGCGGAAAAAGATGGGGCCGTTGGGATCGTTCATCCAATTGTGCGCGGGGAGCAGGTGGTACTGGGGACGAAGAGGATCGGAGGCTAGCTTGCGACAGAGGGCCGCAGTGTTTGGGTCGGCGGAGAGCGGCGAGAGGCGAGTCCACGTCGGAGCGAGCGCGGCGGCGCTGGCGAGTCGCAGGAAAGCTCGTCGAGAGAGTGGCATTGCTTGAGTCCTTCAGCTGCCGTCGGGCGCTCGCGATCCTAGCTTCGTCTATGTCATAACACACGGGGTGCACGCGCGCGTTGGATATAATGCGGAAAAGATACAGCATCTTCCATTCAATCGTGTTCCGACACCCTCCGACGCTCGTTTGTTTCCTTGCCGTGGCAACGCTCGCGGTGAACGTTGTCTCGCTGGCACAGACGGCGGCTACTCCTGCGAAATCCGCGGAGCGACTGGCCCTGCAGCATGGGCAGGAGGCTCTCAAGAGCGGGGATTTCGCGCACGCGCGCGCTGAATTTGAGAAGGCGGTGCACCTTGCTCCGAACGACGCGGAGGCGCAGTCGGCGCTGGGCTGGGTGCTGGCCCAGCAAGGGGAAGCGGATGCCGCGGTCGCGCATCTTCGTGCCGCGATAAAAGCGAAGCCAGGGATAGTTGAGGCGCGACTGACTTTGGCGAGCGTGCTGTCGCAGCAGGGGAAGTCTGCAGAGGGCGAGCAGGAGGCGCGCGCGGCGTTGAAGATTGCTCCAGGGAACGCAGAGGCGCACCGCATGCTGGCGAGGATTCTGAGTCAACGGCCTGGAGATGAGGCGTTGTCGGAGATGCGGCGTGCAATAGAACTCGCTCCGGAGCGCGCCGACTTGCGGGATGAACTTGGAACCATCCTGGCGCAGCGAAATCAGTTTGCCGACGCGCAGGTCGCGTTCCAAGAAGCATTGCGTTTGCAACCGAACCTCGAGCAGGCGCACTTTCATCTGGGCGTAGTGCACTTGCAGGGACAGCAACTGGATGAGGCCGCGGGCGAATTAGGGAAGGCGGTTGAACTGGCTCCGCAAGATGCCGCGGCTCATTACTACCTGGCGAAGACTCTGACTGCGCAGTCAAAAAATGCAGATGCGTTACAGGAGTTGAGGAAGGCTGCCGCGCTGAAGCCAGATTGGGCTGAATTGCAGATTGAATTGGGCATTGCCTGCCAGCATGCCGGCGATAGCGACGGCGCAGTGGCTGCGTTCGGCGAGGCGGTCAGGCTGCGGCCCCAGGATGCGGATGCTTACAACGATCTGGGTTTGGCGCTGCTGCAGAAAGGGGACGCGGTAGGCTCGATTCCAAAATTCAAGACGGCGGCGCAACTGCGCCCGGACGACGGCACTTTTCGAGGAAACTTAGCCATCTCGTACTTGCAGCGCGCGGACTTCGATGCCGCCATCGCGGAACTGGAGGCTGCGCTTAAGTTGGCACCGGGGAATGCCTCGCTACACTACAACCTGGGTCTGGCTTACAAGCTGAAGGATCAGCTCGACAAGGCGGTTCCCGAATTCCAGAATGCGATCCGCTTGCAGCCGGACTTGGCGGATGCGCACTACACGCTCGCGGTTCTGTTCTGGCAAAGAGGCGAGTTCGACAAGGCGATTGAAGAGTTGCAAACAGCGATTCAGAATCAGCCCAACTACGCGGAAGCGCATTACACGCTGGGCACGATTTTCAAGCAGCAGGGAAAACTGCCGGAAGCTGCAGCCGCGCTGCGGGAGGCGATTCGGTTGCAACCGGACTTTGCGGGAGCCCATACTACGCTGGCTGCGGTGCTGCGGCAGTTGGGAGACGCCCGGGGCGCGGCCGAAGAAGCGAAGGCTGGGGCGAACATCGCCGCCTTGACCAATAATCTGCAGGCGGCGACGTTTTCGACGAACTCCGGAAAGAGACTGCTGGGTGCGGGAGATGTGGACGGCGCGATTGCGCAATTCCGCTCAGCCATCCACTCCGAGCCCAACTACGCGCAGTCCCATTATCAGCTCGGGCTGGCGCTGAACCAGCAAGGTCAGAGGGACGAAGCCAAGAAGGAATTTCAAAAGGCTGCGGAGTTGGATCCGCATTTGACGGCGCCGGCGAGATAGCGCAGCCGCGGAAGTTTTCAGTTGCTGCGATTGCGAACCGATACCAGGTCCGTCATGACGGGAACTCCATGCGCGATCTTTACGCGGAGAAGCGCTTCAAATGGCCTCAGTTCGCCGGGCTTCGAGACTTTCAGGCGCTGCAGCAATTCCTTGACCGAGTCTTCCCGGCAAACATACTCAACCGCCGCCTGGGTGCCGAATGTCGTGTCTCCGGCCAGGATCAGAATGGAGCGCGACGGATCGAGCCCGGGCAGTAGGCTGACCACCGCATAGTCCTCCGTAGTGGGCTGGTTTGCAGGCGTGCCCAGGAATGTTTTCGGCTCCCCGGGCTGGGGATGAACGTTCAGTACGGCCAAGTCCCCTTTCCGAGGCCCGGAATCGAGGCGGCGGAAGACAAATTCCTGGGTTCCTGGAATATCGAGCAAGGTGAGATTTTCCGACGGTGAGCCCACGAAAATCAGGTCGTTATTCTTGGCGTCGTCGAGCGAGAACAGTGCGCCGCGCTTGACGCGAATCGGCCGATTGAGGAGAGCAAAAACATGATCAAGTTCGTGAATGGCCAGCACCTCTCCCACGCCAGTGTAGTGATCGAGAATGAAGGCGCGCGTGTCGGAGGATGGGTTGAAGTACCGCATCCCGGTCTCGGGCCTTCCGACAAAGCTGCCGTTGCTGAAGATGACCCACGGCTGCTGCGGCCCGGTCAAGAAACGATTCCAGAAAATCTGATAGGCAGCAGGAGCACCCTGGCTGGTTGCGGCTTGCATGCGCGTGCGCTGCGACAGCAGGATGGCGGTCGTCGACAAAGATGCTGCCAGCAGAACCGAAAAAACCGCAACCGTGATCACTACCCCACGACTGAAGGCAGCCACTTCCTCTTTTTTCACTGCAGATTCGAAAACCACAGCAGCCGCTGCTGGAACTCCTGACTTAGGTGCCCGCAGGTGGAACGTGAGCGCGTACGACCCCTTGGGAATCTCGACCACGATAGGATCTTCGGGGCCCTCCTGCGCGTAGTACTCGGCGAGCTTTACTCGCAGGCGCCCCGCTTGCACGCGGACCGTGGAATCACTCTGCGGATCGAATCCGGCAGGTCGGCCCAGAACTTCGGTGGCAATCTGGTATTCCTTCAGGGCGATGCCGGGATGATCCAAGGAGTGTTCGGCGAGGTAGCGCAGCAGTTTGCACAGAGATTCGGAGCTGCGCAGGCTATGACTTTTAATAAGTTTATCTATTTGCTGGAAGCTTTGCTCTCGTCCGATCGCGAAAGTGTGCGTGACAGCCATATCACTTAGAAGTAACCCAACGACGTATCTTACTGCAATACTGGGACTTTATACATGTAACGGTATCAAACCTAGTGAAACTTAATCCAGATAATTGTTTTGTACTACGACTGCATAGTCTGTGATCACAATCACCCATCTGCATTTCCGGGGCACATCGTGTTGACAAGTTTTAGGAGGAAGTTCATGAAAAGGTCAGTATGGATCTCAGTGGCGGTGTTCAGTCTACTGTGCAGTTTTTGGGTGCCTAGCGCACTGGGTCAGGCCGTCTATGGCAGCATCTTGGGCACCGTGACCGATCCGTCCGGGGCAGCCGTTACCGGAGCGAAAGTCACGGTCACGAGCGAGACCAAGAATGTGTCCACCGAGACTACGACGAATGAGAGTGGCAACTACTCAGCCACTCACTTGATTCCGGACGTCTATTCTGTCCGGATCGCAGGCACCGGCTTCAAGACCCTCGAGTTCAAGAGTATTCAGGTGTCCGCGGATACTGGCTCGAAGGTAGATGGCCAGTTCCAGGTCGGCTCCGCCAGCGAGCAGGTGGAAGTGACCGCCGAGGCGCCACAACTCAAGACTGACCGCGCCGACGTGTCGATCGAGTTCAACGAAAAATATGTGGAAGATCTGCCGGTCTTGAACCGCAACTTCACCTCTTTCGAGTTACTCTCGCCGGGCACGCAAAAATTAGTAGGCTGGAGTCATGCCGCGACCGAAAATCCGCAGGGCGGCCAGCAGATTTTCGTGAACGGCCAGCATTTTAGCGGAACAGCCTTCGAGCTGGATGGAACCGACAACCAGGATCCCATCTTGGGAATCATCGTTGTCAACCCGAACCTGGATGCGATTCAGGAAGCCAAGGTCACTTTAGGGAACTACGATGCCGAGTTCGGCAAAGCTGTGGCCGGCGTTGTGACAGTACAAACCAAGTCCGGCAGCAATGAAGTTCACGGCAGCGGAAGCTGGTTCCGCCGCACGGACGCTTTGGCGGCTCGTGATCCCTTTACTCAGTTCAAGCCAGACGCAGTTACTGGCCGGCTGATTCCTTCTTCTCGTTGGCAGCAGTTTGCTGGGACGATTGGCGGCCCGGTTATCAAGAATAAATTGTTTTTCTTTGCCGACTATCAGGCGACCCGGCAGAAGAACGGTATTAGTAACCAGGAGTCGATCCCGACCGCTCTCTTGAAGAGCTCTTGTGCGGCCGGTCCCTTCTGCGATTTCAGCGACTATGCTGCCAAAGTTGGCAATGGCAAGCCGGGCGATCCCACCAACTACATCTATGACCCGAGCAGCAGCCCATCTTTGACCGGCGCGAACCGCCTGGCTTTCTGCGGTGTACAGGGGGATGTAGCTGCCGCAAGCTGCCTCCCGGCAAATAACTTTAAGGTTCCTGTGGGTGCGATGTCCCCGGCATCCCTTGCGATGCTGGCAGCCTTTCCCGATCCCACTAGCGCCGGTCCCACCAACAACTTCGTAGGATCCGGAGCAGGACCCTACAACCAGAATAGCTTTGACACTCGCATCGACTTTGCGGCCAGCCAAACCCTTAGCGTGTTTGGGCGCTTCAGCCTCGATTACTTCAGCCTGTCCGGCGCACCCAGCCTGGGCGCGGTAGGCGGCGTCGGGTTTGGACCGGGTGGTTTGGCGGGAAGTTCGAACGTGCACAACTACAGCTTGGCGACCGGTGTCACCAAGACTTTCAGCTCGACTTTGCTCGGTGATTTCCGTTTCGGCTATTTCAAATACAACCCGAAGACGAACAAGCCGGATGCCGGCACGACGGCGATGACGAAATTCGGCATTCCGAACGCAAACCTGGGCGACAACTTCACGTCGGGTTTGGGCGAGTTCGACATGGACGGCGTCGGAACGAACTTCGGTGACGGCTTAGGTGTCGCCCGTTGCAACTGCCCGCTCATCGAGAGCGAGCAGCAGTTCCAGTGGGTCGCCAATATCACGAAAATCCACGGCAACCACCAGTTCAAGTTTGGTGCGGACGTCCGTTATGCCCAAAACCTGCGCGTGCCAAGCGACTCCAACCGCACTGGTGTTTATGCCTTCAGCCATTTGGCCACCTCCAACAATGGTACGGGAGGTCTCGACTGGGCTACCTTCATGCTTGGTGACGTCACGAGTCTGGGACGTTATGTCAGCACGAGTGTGAACGCCGCAGAACGGCAACATCGCATGTTCTACTACGGTCAGGACACATGGCGCGTCACCCCGAAGTTAACGGTAAATTACGGGCTGCGCTGGGAGGTCTACTTCCCCGAATATGTAAACGGCAAGGGGAACGGTGGGTTCACCAACATAGCGTTGGGCGACGGTCACGACCGCGTGGCCGGATACGACGGCATCGGGATGAATGGAAACATCAATAATAAATGGAGCTACTTCGCTCCGCGCCTTGGCGCCGCTTACCAGTTGAACCAAAGAACTGTGGTCCGCTTGGGTTATGGGCGCAGCTTCGACATGGGCGTGTTCGGTTCGAATTTCGGGCACGCGGTAACGCAAAACCTGCCCGTGTTGGCCAACCAGTCGGTTCAGGCTTCGACAATCAATTCAGCGGCCACCAACAACAACATACCCGCATTCAAGTTGGATGCCGGGCCGCCCATCTTCGTGTTCCCGACCGTCCCCGCTAACGGTCTGTTACCTCTAAACGGGCCGGCCGGCAATCTGCAGCCGCATATTCGTCCGACCTATCAACGATTGCCGACGCTTGACGCATGGAATGCGACCGTCCAGCGTCAGATAAACAACACTACCTCGCTGGAAGTTGCTTACATCGGCAATAAGGGCACAAACGGTTTTGCCGGCGACGGCAACACTTACAATGTCAACCAGCCATCAATCGTGAATTACGGTGTAATTAACCCGGCGACCGGCGTGACTTACACTCAAGCAGAGCGCAGGCCGTACTACAACAAGTTCATCTACCCAGACTGCTCAGTCTCCCAGCAGGCTTGCGGGCTCACGAACGTGCTGGCGGCAGACCAGTTGACCTGTTGCTCCACCGATCAGGGCGGCTTTTTGGGTAATGATGCCAGCAGCATCTACAACGCGCTGCAGGTGAAACTGGACAAGCGGTTCTCCCATGGCCTGCAGTTGCTGACGCACTATACGTTTGCGCACGCGAACAAGTACGACAGCAATTACTACGCGATCAGCCATCCCCTCTCGTACGGTCCTGACGACCAGGTCCGGAATCACGTCTGGGTAACCAGCTTGGTTTATGAACTGCCCTTCGGGAAGGGCAAATCATTCGCCGGAAACGCCGGTAGAGCCGAAAACCTGATTATTGGTGGCTGGCAGCTCACGGGCACCACGAATTGGAGCAGTGGGTTGCCTTGGACCCCCAGCACTAACGAGTGCGGGCCCGAGCAAGACGTGGGCGTGTGCCGCCCGAACCGGGGATCTGGATCCTTCCCCCTAGGTGCGGGCTCGTTGCAGCATCCGGCAGGAGCGAACCCTTATGTTCAGTTCTTTAAGCCCTTGGCCTCGCTGACTGGTCCGTTTGCCGATCCCGGCGTCGGTAGTCTGGGCAACGTCGGTTTCGACAGCTTCCGGGGTCCGCGCACGTTCCAGGCGGACGCGGCAATCTTCAAGAACTTCTCCATCACCGAGCGCGTGAAAGCGCAATTCCGTATGGATGCGTTCAACGTGTTCAATCACCCCGTGCTGGGCTTTAACGCCAATCAGGGAAACACGCTGCATCGACTGCGGCGGCAACGCTGGCCAGATCACGGACATCGAAGCCGACTCTTCGCCGGGATCGACTACCGGTATGCGTCAGCTCGAGTTCGCGTTGAAGATCACGTTCTAGACACACCACGGAGTAACTCACAGAGGGATTCCTTCGGGAGTCCCTCTTTTTATCTGCCCTGGAGACAACAGGGGGGCCGATGCTGTCCCGGTGAGAGGCTATGAAAAAGAGAGTGGTAGGTCTGGGCGAAGTGCTCTGGGATCTTTTGCCGGAGAGGAAATGTCTGGGCGGGGCCCCGGCCAACTTCGCCTACATCACCACGCTCATGGGCGATCAGGGGATTGTGGCCAGCCGCGTCGGCGAGGACTCGCCGGGGTTGGAAGCGTTGCGGCGCATGGAGGAACTCGGGCTCAACATCGATCATGTGCAGACCGACCGGCAACGTCCGACGGGCACGGTGAAAGTGGAACTCGACGGCAAGGGGCTGGCGCGATTTGAGATTGCGCAACCGGTGGCTTGGGATTCTCTGGAGTGGACGCCGGAGTGGCAGCTTTTGGCCGAAAAGGCGGATGCGGTTTGTTTTGGATCGCTGGCGCAACGGTCGGAGGAAAGCCGCGCTACGATTCGACATTTCCTCAGTGCCACCTCGCCCAGCGCGGTGAAGGTCTTCGACGTCAACCTGAGGCAGTCCTATTACTCGCAGGAAGTCCTTTCGGACTCGATGAAGCTGGCGGACATCGTCAAGCTCAACGACGAAGAACTGCCGAAGATCATGTACCTGAGTAAGGCTCCGCACAAAGACGAGTTATCTTCGGCGCAGTGGTTGATCCGCACCCATGATTTGAAGCTGGTCTGCATCACGCGCGGCGGACGGGGAAGTCTGCTGGTGCGGGGCCGGGATTCGAGCGAGCATCCGGGGTTTCAAGTCCGCGTGGCGGATACCGTGGGATCGGGAGACGCATTTACCGCCGGACTGGTGCATGAGTATCTGCAGGGCGCGTCTCTGGGTTTGATGAACGAAGTGGCGAACCTGGTGGGAGCGTGGGTAGCCAGCGAGGTGGGCGCAATGCCCGCACCAAAGCGCGGCGCGCTGGAACACTCGCTGGCCGAGATTCGCTGACGCGAGTTTTCGTTGGTTACGAAATCCCGAACAGGAGAGATGACGGAAATCAGATCGATTTAATTCTGGCCGAGCCCTTCGGCTTCAGGTCCAGTCCGATCAAGGGTTTCAGCCGAGGCCTGGCAAACTGCCGGTCGGAATGGTTCTTGGACGGACGCTCCACTCGGGACAGTCGCCCTTCGGCCACCAATCGTTCATACGCCTCATCCCATGTGGGGATTGGATCGCTAATTTGGACCCAGTGGGCATACGCTGCTTCATTGCACCATCGCGCCAGTCGTGACATCACTCGCGCGTGAGCTCCAGAGCCGCGAAATCCTCTCATGGCCTGTTCGCTCTCCCATACCGTCAAAGTCCAGAACGTCAGGCCCGGGCCGATAAGGAGCCTTCCTCCGAAAAAGCCAGGTGCGCGCACCCCTTGACGCTGGCTCAGAAACGTACGCCACAGGAACGCTGGAATGAACCTAACAGATCGCACTCGCAGGCGCGTGACAGATGCCAGCATAACCATCTGATGTTCAAAAGCGACTTCAGACGCAAATACGATGGATCTTCCGCTTCAGCAAGGCGGCGAACGTACCCCTTATCGTGCCGAACGTAGGACGAGGTCATCGCAAACCTGTCCTGTCCTACGACGCAGCCGTCACCGCTGCGGGCAGGCTGGCAGTCTGCCGCAGCGGTTCTGCCAACGCCCGCATGACCTTGCCGAATCCCGCGAAGTCGAGAGACTGCGGACCATCCGAGAGCGCGCGTTCCGGGCACGGGTGCACCTCGATGATCAAACCGTCGGCTCCGACAGCGACGGCTGCGCGGGAAACCGCCGCAATCAGGCTTTGCTTGCCTGTTCCGTGCGAAGGATCGGCGATCACAGGGAGATGCGACAGATCGCGGGCCAGGGCGACGGCCGCCAAGTCAATAGTGTTGCGCATTTCGGTTTCGAAGGTCTTGATGCCGCGCTCGCACAGGACGACTTGCTGGTTGCCTCCTGAGAGCAGATACTCTGCCGCCAGCAGCCATTCCTTCACGGTGGCAGACGGGCCGCGTTTCAGCAAAATGGGCTTATTGATGGTCGCGAGACGGCGCAGCAGCGCGAAATTCTGCATATTGCGAGCACCGACTTGCAGCATGTCCACGTGCTCGCAGATGACATCCACGTCCTCGGTGCTCATCACTTCCGTGACGACGGGAAGGCCGGTCTCTTCGCGGGCTTCTCGCAGAATCTTGAGCGCCTCCAGACCTAGGCCCTGAAAATCATACGGGGAAGTGCGCGGCTTGTACGCTCCTCCGCGCAGCATGGCGGCTCCCGCGCGCTTTACCGCGTGCGCCGTGTCGAGCAATTGCGCGCGCGATTCTACGGAACACGGGCCCGCGATCACCACCACTTCGGGGCCGCCGATTGCGACGCCATTTATCTTCACGACGGAGCGCTCAGGCTTCACCTGACGGCTTACCAGTTTGAAGGGCTGAGCGATGGCGACCACGTTGTCCACTCCGGGAGCGACCTGAAGCGCTTCGATCTCGTGGCGGCGTCCGCTGCCCACCGCCGCGACGATGGTGCGCTCCGTGCCGCGCGTGACGTGAGGTTGGTATCCGGCTTCGCGGATCCGTTCAATAACATGGTTGATTTCCTGCTCGGTGGCTTTCTCTGACATGTTGACAATCATCGCGATGCTTCTCCTTGAGTACGTTTTTCCAGAAAACAAAAGCCGCGATCTCTGGATCGCGGCTTGCGGCTGAGCTTGTTTAGTTTAGATAGCCGTTAGTGGCTCATCCTCACCCCAAGCTGCTCCGCAGCCGCTGCTCCTGGAAACCAGAAGTAAGCGGTAAACGCGGTGCCTGGAGTAAATCGTGTCATAAGTTTCTACCGCAATATAAATCAGAAATCGACCCAAACTGCCGGAATTGCATGCCTACTGGATCGAACTGGCTGCGCTTGAGAATACGGTATTGGCATTCGACCCGATCAAGCGAACCGTTCCCACCACCAGAACCAGAATAACCGCTAACATCACCGCGTATTCGGCGATGTCTTGCCCCACATCTTCCGACCAAAGCCGATCAATCAATTTGTACATTTGCTCTCCTCCAGGCCCACTGTCAGTTCCTTGAGAGAGAAGGACTGAACTGAAACTTGGTGGAGACAATGATGCACGCTGGCTAAGGTCCTTGTCAATGTGCGTTTCGCGATTTTCCACAGGAAAATCATTGCTGCGGAATGGCCGCTGGGAGCCGAGTTTGCGCGGTATTCGCGGAGATTGGAGGGAGCTGTTGCGGTAGCAATTCCTGAGCGGACTGCTGGGCATATTGTAGAACCCGGTTCGGCAGGATGCCGAGATAAAGTGTAGCCACGACGCTGACCGCGAGCGCGAGTCCCAATCCCAACGGGATCGGAGTGACGGGAACCTCCTTGCGCGATTCCCGCATGTACATCACGACCAGGATGCGGAGGTAATAGTAAGCGCCGATGGCGCTATTGATCACGCCGATGAGCGTCAGCCAAATCAGGTGCGCTTTCACTGCGGCGCTGAAGACGTAGAACTTAGCGAAGAAACCGCCGGTCATGGGAATGCCGATCAGCGACAGCAGGAAAATGGTGAGCGTGGCCGCCAAAAGCGGGGAAGTGCGGCCGAGACCTTCGTAGTCTTCGAGGGTCACGTAACGCTCGCCCGCATTTCCGAAGTGGCTGACCACGGCGAACGCGCCCACGTTCATGGCGGCATAGGCTGCCGTGTAAAACATGGCGGCGGAAATCCCGGCAACAGAATCCTCTGAGCTCGTCATTGCGAACGCCATCAGCAGATAGCCCGCGTGGGCGATCGAAGAATAGGCCAGCAAGCGTTTGACGTTGGTCTGAACGAGAGCTCCCACATTGCCCAATGTCATGGAGAGGGCTGCAGCCACCCAGAGGAGCCAGAAACGGCCAGGTGCATTGATGGTGAATACAACACGCAACAGTACGGCGAACGCCGCTGCTTTCGGTGCCGTCGACATGAAACCCACGATCGGGGCGGGAGCGCCTTCATAGACGTCGGGCGTCCAAATGTGGAAGGGGGCAGCGGCGACTTTGAATCCGAGGCCGACAAAGATCAGGGCCATGGCCACGTAGACAAGCAACTGGACCGGGCCTGCCTGCAGCTTCTGGCTGATGAGATCGATATTGGTGAACCCGGTTGCACCGAACATCAGCGCCACACCATACAGGAAAAATGCGGTCGCGAACGATCCCAGCAGGAAATACTTGAGTGACGATTCGCTGCTCGATGCTTCGTTGCGGCGAAATCCCGTCAGGATATAAGTGGAGATCGAGGAGATTTCAAGGGCGATGAATATCAAAACCAGCTCGACCGCCGAGGACATCAGCGCCATGCCGACCACACCGAAGAGAATGAGTGCGTAGTATTCCCCGGCGCGAATCCGCTGTACCGCCATGTACTCGAACGAACTGAGGATGACCACCGCCGCAATGCCGATGACCAGAAAATGGAAGAACACGCTGAAGTCGTCCACCTTCACCATGTTCGAAAAGGCGAGTCCGGGAGACTGCGCCATATACCAGGTAGCGAGAAGCCCGGCGACGGCGCCGCCGAGCGCGATAAAGCCGAGCAACTTCTGACTCTTTTGCTCATCCACCAGAGGATCGAGCACCATGACCACGATGCCGAAGACGGACAGGATAAGTTCGGGCAGAATGCGAATATAATCCACGCCCTGCGGAATCGTCTGCAACAATGCGGCCGGCAACAGGAAGGTCGTCATTGTCCCATCACCTTGCTGACGACCTGGGTGAACGGCATGAGAGCGGCTTGTACTGCAGGATCAATCGCCCCCAACCACAAAATTGGAGCCACGCCCATCACCAGCGCAGCAACGGCGCACGGCCACACGGCAGCTTTCTCAAAGGCGAAAAGATCGTGCAGCGAATTGTTCACCGGGTTCGTCACTTTGCCGTAAAACACTCTCTGGTACATCCACAACAGATAACCCGCGCTCCAGATCACGCCGGTGGCCGCGAGCACCCCGTAGATTGCCTTAGCCTGGAAGGCACCGCTCAGCACCAGAAACTCGCCAATGAATCCGTTGAGCAGGGGAAGACCAACCGAGGCGAGCACGATGAATAGATACGAGGCCGCGTAGACCGGCATGGGAGCGGCGAGACCCCCGAATTCCGAAATCTCGTAGGTGTGGCGGCGTTCGTGGAGAATTCCCGCCAGCATGAAGAGCCCGCCCGTGGAAACTCCGTGAGCCAGCATGACGAACATCGCGCCATTGAGTCCCGCTTGGGTGAAACTGAAGATTCCCAGCACCACAAAACCCAGGTGGCTGACCGAAGAGTAGGCGATCAGCTTCTTCATGTTGGGCTGCACCATGGCCACCAGCGCGCCGTAAATGATGCCGATCAGCGCCAGCGTCATCACCCATGGAGCATTGTGTCGGGATTGCTCGGGGAACAGGCCGAGGTTGAAGCGCAGCATGCCGTAGGTGCCCATCTTCAGCAGCACGCCCGCCAGCAGGACGGATCCGGCGGTGGGTGCTTCGACATGTGCGTCCGGCAGCCACGTGTGGAACGGAAACAGTGGAACCTTCACTGCGAAAGCCAGGAAAAATCCGAGGAAGAGCCACTGCGCCGCAGCCGGGAAGTTCGGCACTGCGCCGCGCGCGATCTGATCACGAATCACGACGAAATCGAAGCTGCCCGTGTGAGCGTAGAGCCAGAGAATCGCCGCCAGCATAAACACCGAGGCGATCATGGTGTACATGAAGAATTTCACTGCGGCGTAGACCTTGCGCTCGTGACCGAACACCCCGATCAGCAGGGCCATCGGGATCAGCGTGGCTTCCCAGAAGAAATAGAAGAGGAAGAGGTCGAGCGATGTGAACACGCCGATCAGCGCGGTCTCGAGGATGAGCAGCAGAATGAAAAATTCCTTCACCCGGTCGTGGACCGACTTCCACGAAATCAGCACGCACAGCGGCGTCAGGAACGTGGTCAGAACTACCAGCCACAGCGAGATGCCGTCCATCCCCATGTGGTAATGAATGTTTGGCGTTGAGATCCAGGAGCGGTCGATCTCGTACTGGAATCCTGCCTGGCCGCGATGGAGGTGTACCGGCAGGTGCAGCGAGAGAAGAAACGTAAGCAACGAAAAGACGAGAGCGAAGATGCGGACGTCACGATCGCGCCGGGGAAACAGCACCAGCAGCAAAGCTCCCACCAGCGGGGCAAAAGTCACGAACGTGAGAATGTAGGGGCTCCAGCTATCGGTGCTCATCGCACTCCCATCCAAATCATGTAGGCAATCACGACGGCAGACCCGGCCGCGATCCAGCCCGCATAGGACCGCAGATTGCCCGACTGCATGTGGCGCACATTATCGGAAATGTTGCGCGCGCCATCGGCGGCGTTGTTTACCGTATCGTCGATGACCTTGCGGTCCACTCCCTGCCACAGGATGCTGGTCGATCCGTCCACCAGGGGCTTGACGAAGAGCTTCGCGTAAAGCTCATCGACGTAGTATTTGTTCAAAACCGCCGTGTACAAGCCATTCAGTGAATCGGCGATCTTTCGCGGCAGGTGCGGCTTGCTCACGTAGAGCACAAACGCCAGCAGAAAGCCCAACCCAGCGACCGCCACGGAAATTCCCATCAGCAGCAGTTCTGTGCCGCGGCTTGCGGCTTCTCCAGCCGCTTCCGAGACCTCGCCGGACCCGAACACGGGCGCAAGGAAATTCTCGAAACGGTTGCCGATGCCCACTAGGCCGCCGACGATCGAAAGCACTGCGAGGATCATCAGCGGAACCAGCATCACCATCGGACTTTCATGAGGTTCTCCGTGTCCGTGGTCATCGTGACCGTGGGCGGCGTGAGCGTGTCCGTGCGCGTCAACCTGGGCGCCGCGATAGTCGCCGAAGAATGTCATGAACAGCAACCGGAACATGTAGAACGAAGTGAGGAAGGCGGTGATAACGCCGATCAGCCAGAACACCCAACTCCCGTGGTCGCTGGAGTAGGCCTTCCAAAGAATTTCGTCCTTGCTCCAAAAGCCTGCGAATGGCGGGATTCCAGAGATGGCCAGCGTAGCGATGCCCATCGTCAGGAACGTCCACGGGATGTAAGAGCGCAGTCCGCCCATCTTGCGCATGTCCTGCTCGCCGCCCACGGCGTGGATCACCGAACCTGCGGCCAGGAACAGCAGGCCTTTGAAGAAGGCGTGAGTCATCAGGTGGAAAATGCCGGCAGAGAACGCCCCCACGCCGCAAGCCATGAACATGTAGCCGAGTTGCGAAACGGTGGAGTAAGCCAGAACTTTCTTGATGTCGGTTTGCGTGATGCCAATGGTGGCGGCAAAAACAGCGGTGAGCGTTCCGATCACGGCGACGACCATCAGCGCCGTCGGCGCCCGCTCAAAAATCATGTGCGAGCGCGACACCATATAGACGCCGGCAGTGACCATGGTCGCCGCGTGGATCAACGCCGAGACCGGAGTCGGTCCTTCCATGGCGTCGGGCAACCAGACGTAGAGCGGAATCTGCGCCGACTTGCCGCAGGCGCCCACCATCAGCAGAATCCCGATAGCAGTGAGTAGCCCGGCGCTGGCGGTTTCCGGAGCGATGGGCTGGACTTGAGCAAATACCTGGGTGAAGTTCAGCGAGCCGAAGTGCTGGATGATCAGGAACAGGCCGATGAGGAATCCGAAGTCGCCGATGCGGTTGACGATGAATGCTTTCTTGCCGGCCGATGCAGCGGAGTCTTTCGTGAACCAGAACCCAATGAGCAGATACGATGCGAGCCCCACGCCTTCCCAGCCGATAAACATCACCAGGTAGTTGTTGGCCAGCACCAGCGTCAGCATGAAAAACATGAAGAGGTTCAAGTAGGCAAAGAAGCGGTAGTAGCTCGGGTCGTCCCACATGTAGCCGACGGAGTAAACGTGAATCAGGAATCCGACTCCGGTGACCACGAGCAACATAACCAACGACAGTTGATCGAGATACAAAGCGAAGTCGGCGCTGAAGCCGCCAGAACGGATCCAGTGTGCGATGTATTCCTGGTAGGGAAGATCGAGGGACGAGAAGCGCAGTGCAACCCACAGCGCCCAGGCGAAGGCTGCGCCGGAAAATACCAGCCCGATCGTGCTGACTGCGGTTCGCGAAGATTTCTTCCCAAAGAAACCATTGATCGCGGCGCCCGCCAGCGGCAGGATCGGGATCAGCCAGAGATTGAGATTCGCCGTCATAGTTTGAGCAGGTTCACCTGATCCACGTTCAGCGTTTCACGCGTGCGGTAGACGGCGATGATGATCGCCAGGCCCACAGCTGCTTCCGCAGCCGCTACGACCATCACGAAAAAAACGAAGACCTGTCCGGCCAGCACATGCCAGTGGGCCGCGAAGGCGACAAACGAAAGATTCACGCCGTTGAGCATCAACTCAATCGACATGAAGATAGTGATGATGTTGCGCTTGATCAGGAACCCGGCCACGCCGCAGGCGAACAGAAAGCCGCTGAGCACCAGGTAGTATGAGAGAGGGACCATTAGTCCACCTTCCTGGCCGGGGCGGACGGAGGCTTGCTGGCGAGCACTACTGCGCCCATAATGGCGATCAGAATCAGGACCGAAGTAATCTCAAAAGGCAGCAAGAATTCGTGAAAGAGCAATTGTCCGATGATCTTGGGATCGCCAGGCAGCGCGCCCGCGGCGACGGCCTCAGTTCCTGAATGTCGCAGGACGACCCACCCCACGAGAATGCTTCCAAGCAACAATCCCGGAATGCCGAATAAAACCGCGACGCGGCTGCCCTTGGTGCGTTCTTCAACACCGGCGTTCAAGAGCATGATGGTGAACACGAACAACACCATGATGGCGCCCGCATAGACGATCACCTGCACCGCCGCAACAAACTCCGCCCCCAACAGCAGGTATTCCCCTGCGAGCGCGGCCATCACCGCGATCAGCGAGAGCGCGCTATTAATGGGATGCGTCTGCGCCAGCAGGTTAATTGCGCCTGCCACACAGACGGCCCCGAAAGCGAGGAATAAGACGAGATGCACACTCATGAAATCAGTTCTCTAGTTCCCAGTTCTCAGTAAAACCGCTACAAGAGCGGTGTCCCCAAGTGGCATGCAGCGATCCAACTGAGAACCGAGAACTGAGAGCTTCTTTTCTTACCAGGCGACTGCGATCGCAGTGGCGATCAGATTCACCAGCGCCAGCGGCAGCAGGAACTTCCAGCCAAACGCCATCAACTGGTCGTAACGGAAGCGCGGCAATGTGCCGCGCACCCAGATATACAAAAAGAGAAATACAAAAATCTTCGCGCCGAACCAGAACACGGGCAAGACGGCGAGCAGCAGTTCCGGTGCCCCATGCGCCTGCAGCCACGCTTGTTCGCCAAACGGACTCTGCCATCCGCCGAAAAACAATAAGGTGGCCACGCAAGCCACCGTGATCATATTTGTGTACTCGGCCATGAAGAACATCGCAAACTTCATGGCACTGTACTCGGTGTGATAGCCAGCGACGAGCTCGGTTTCGGCTTCCGGCAGGTCAAACGGGATGCGGTTTGTCTCCGCGTAAGCCGCCATCAGGTAGCAGAAGAATCCAATGAACTGCCCGTGAAAAATATTCCAGCGCGGGATGAATCCCCAAAAATGTCCGGCCTGCGAATTCACAATATCCCGCAGGCTGAAGCTGCCCGACATGATCAGCACGCCCACCAGTGACAGACCGAGCGAAATCTCGTAGCTCACCATCTGCGCGCTGGCGCGCAGGCCCCCGAGCAGCGAATATTTGTTGTTCGACGACCAGCCGGCAAGTGCGACTCCGTAAACCCCGATCGACGTTACTCCGAGAATCAACAGTAGTCCCGTGTTCACGTCGGTGATCTGGAGCGGGATGCTGTATCCCCCGATCGTGACCGCGTTGCCGAACGGAATTACCGAGATCGACATGAGTGCGAAGATGAGTGCGATCATCGGCGCCGCAATGAACAGCGGCTTGTAGACGTGCGGCGGGGTCAGGTCTTCCTTGAACAGAAACTTCAGGCCGTCCGCCGCGGGTTGCAGCAGTCCAAACGGGCCGACCCGCGTGGGTCCCCAGCGATTCTGCATGTGGCCCACTACCTTCCGCTCCAGCCACACGGTGTACGCGACTGCGGTGAGCAGCACACCCAGAACGATCGCCGACTTAATCACCGACGCGAGTATGAATAGCCAGATTGGCAACGCCACGCCTTGCTTCCTCTCTTGCTCAGGACAACCGTACCGATATCAGTCGGCCGCGACTTCCACGGATTTAACTTCGTGACTCTCCATCACTGACTTCAACGTGCGCGAATATCGTCCCAACGTGCCGGAAGTGAACAGGCCGTCGTTAGCCGGGGAAATCGATTCCGGCTTGTGGGCTGTGCCCGGGCCGCTCTTCGTGAGCGATGTGTGCTCGCTGTTGCCCGCCAGAAGATTCGTGCGCGAGACGTCATAGCCCGGAACCAGTCGCTGGATCTCGTCGAGAATCGCCATGGGATCGAGCGGACTCAACTTCGGCTCCAGCCCTTGCATCTCAAGCCACACGGCGTGGCGGTCGGCCTCTCCCGACTGAGCGCCTCGCGACTGTCCCATATCCGCCCGGGTGCCGCCACCGAAGGGAACTAGTTTGCGGACATCAAAGCCCATGGCGTCGGCGATGCGGACCATCATCTCAAAATCAGCTTTCGTGCCCGAAATCTCGCCCGCCTTCTTCACCAACTGCACGTCGCCGCAGGTATTAGTCATCGTGCCGGCTTTTTCGTAGGCATTGGCCGCGGGCAATACCACGTCGGCCATGACCGCGGTCTCGGTCAAAAACATGTCCTGCACGACGACGAAGCTCTTCGAGAACGCGAACGGATCAATGTTGAGGCGTCCCACGGGATTCGAGCCGACAACGTAAAGCGCTTTCAGCTTGCCGTTCTTGCCCGCTTCCACCATGCCGGTGAGGTCGAGCCCTGCGGTCTGCGGAATCACCCACTCCTGATGGAGGTCGCTGCTTCCCGCGGTTGGGTGATAGCCGGGAAGCAGGTCGGGATACACGCCCATATCCGCGGCGCCGCGCGAGTTGGAGTAGTCGCCGAGGCAGATGAACTTTGCGCCGGAAATGCCCGAGCCGAAGGCCACAAGGTTGGCAATGTCGCTGCCCCGAACTTCCGAGCCGAAAATGATGACGAGATTCTGTTCCCCGCGCAGCTTGTCGCGCAGCGCGATCCATGCGTCTTTACTGGTCGACGCGCTCACCAGGCTATCGGCACTCCCGTCGTTGCCCGACAAGAAGCTCGCAACCTGGCTTTCCGCTCCCGCGGGGATCTGGATGAAGATCGTCGCCTGCCGGCGCAGTTTGATCGGCTCCGAGTTGACCAGGTAGAGCTTGGTGCGGTGCAGTCGTACATTGTTGCGAATCTGCCAAGCCAGCAGCGGATGCTGCTCGGTGGGGTCGTTGCCGATCAGCAAAATCGCGGACGCCTTAAAGACGTCTGCCATGCTGGCAGTTGCCTCTGGCTTGCCGCGCAGCGCTGCCGAAAGGGCAGGGAAGTCAGCCGTCCGATGATGATCGACATTGTTCGTCTTCAACACCACGCGTGCGAACTTCGAGAGCAGGTATGCTTCTTCATTCGTGGTGCGCGTCGAGCCGATCACGCCGATCGCCGAGCCGCCGTCTTTGTCGCGAACTTCGGCGAACTTCTTTCCCACCAACTCAAATGCCTCTTCCCAAGTGGACGGCGTCAACTTGCCATTCTTGCGGATGAGCGGCTGCTTCAGCCGCTCTTCGTGGTTGGCGAAATCGAAGGCATACCGCCCCTTGATGCAGAGGAAGTCGCCATTGGTGCCGCTCTTGTCGCGGTTATCGCCGCGTACGATTTCCATGCCGGTGTCAGACCGGCGCACGCCCAGCGTGGTCTTGCAGCCGTCGCCGCAGTGTGTGCAGACCGTGCCCACGTGCGTCATTTCCCACGGCCGCGTCTTGTAGCGATACGCGCCTGAGGTGAGCGCGCCCACCGGGCAGATGTCGATGCACATGCCGCACTCTTCGCACTCCAGATGATCCTCTTTGTTCGGAGCGATCAGCGAACTCACGCCGCGGTTTTGAACGCCAAGAGCCCACACGTCCATGCCCTCGCCGCAAACCCGCACGCAGCGGTAGCAGAGAATGCACCGCGGCCGGTCGAAGAACACCACGGGAGACCACTGCTGCTCGTCCTTGTGGTTCTTCGCTTCCATGAACTTCGATTCGGCGGCGCCGTAGGAGAACGTCATGTCCTGCAATTCGCACTCGCCGCCCGCGTCGCAGACCGGGCAGTCCAAAGGATGGTTGCCCAGCAGCATCTCCAGCATCGACTTGCGCGCCTGCTTGATCTCGTCGCTGTCCGTAATGACGATCATGCCCTCGCTAATTACCGTGGTACAGGCGGTCTGCAGCTTGGGCATCTTCTCGACTTTCACCAGACACATCCGGCAAGCGCCCTGCAGCGAGAGGTTGGGGTAATAACAGAACGAAGGCACTTCGATGCCCACGCTCTTGCACGCTTCAATGAGCAGCGTCCCCGCGGGAGCGGTAAGTTTCTTGCCGTCGACAGTGAGTGTTACGTCAGGCATTGGAGATTTAGTAATTGGATAATTTGGTAATCGAGTAATTGAAAACCCGTCACGCTGTCCTTTTCGCCGTTTGCTGCGAGGCCGTGAGTATCGCCGCCAGTTCTCGAGCTTCTTTCAGGAGCCCTTCCGTCATTTCCGACTTTATAATTCCTAATTCAATCAGCAGTTCCAGCCAATGCACTGCTTCGTCCGCCTCTTCCGAGGCAATTCTCATCCGAGCGATAAACTCCGCCTTCGATTCGAGCCCGGCAGACTGCCCCGTAGTTTGCAGCCACCGAGGTGCCACATCGCAATAACAGCTTGCCCAAAACCTGCGTGTCGGTTTTATACGGCAACGAGCGAAACAGTCGAATGATACGAAGCGTAAAATCCTTGGTTCGATCACCAAGCTGTTCAGGTCGCGAATTCATACAGCCACGTCAAATTACTCAATTACCAAATTTCCCAATTACTCAATCTCTCTCAGTGTGCGAGCACCGGCAACTGCTCCACCGAGCCCTCTTTCTCGTACGGGCACGGCCTGCCTTCCAGGTGATCTTCAAACTCTTTGCGGAACTTTTTCACGAAGGCGATGGTCGGCATCGCAGCCGCATCACCCAGCGGACAAAACGTCCTTCCCAACATGTTTTCCGCCAGATACTGCATGTTGTCGATGTCTTTCTTCAGCCCGCCCCCGGCATGAAAACGCACGAGCGTCTTCTTCAGCCAATCCGTGCCCTCACGGCAGGGAATACACCATCCACAACTTTCGTGCTGGTAGAACCTCATGGTCCGCAGGGCGAATTTCACGACGCATTGTGCGTCGTCGATCACCACCACGCCCCCCGAGCCCAGCATGGATCCAGCTTTCTGCACCGAATCGAAATCCATGGCTACATCTATCTCATCCGCGGTCAGACACGGACAAGAAGCTCCGCCCGGAACGACCGCCTTCAACTCGCGCCCGTCGGGGATGCCGCCGCCCACCTCGTAAATCATCTTCTTCAAGTTGTAGCCCATGGGCAGTTCGTACACGCCGGGTTTGGCGATGTTGCCGCTCAGGCAAAACAGCCGCGTGCCGCCGTTTTTCGGCGTACCCAACTTGGCATACCAGTCTCCGCCGCCCAGAATGATGTGAGGCACATTGGCCAGCGTCTCCGCATTATTAATGACCGTGGGCCCACCCCAGAGGCCGACTACCGCTGGGAAGGGAGGCCGGATGCGCGGGATACCGCGCTTACCTTCGAGCGACTCCATCAGAGCTGACTCTTCTCCGACTTCGTATGCTCCCGCTCCACCATGCCAGTAAATATCTAAATCGCGTCCGCTGCCAAAAATGTTCTTGCCAATGAATCCCTTGGCGTAAGCGTCGCGGATTGCCTTCTGCATGATGACCAAGAGGTACCGGTACTCGCCGCGGATGTAGATGTAGCCGCTGCGCGCGCCCACGGCCAATGCGCCGATCATGACGCCCTCGATCACCGCGTGCGGATCGTGCTCGAAGATCAGCCGGTCTTTGCAGGTGCCAGGCTCGCTCTCGTCGCCGTTGCACAGGACGTACTTGGGCTTCGCCGACTGCTTGGGTACGAACGACCACTTCATCCCGGTGGAGAATCCCGCCCCGCCCCGCCCGCGCAGCCCGGAACTCTTGACCTCATTAATAATGGCATCCGGTTCCATGGCCAGCGCCTTCTGCACGGCCTTGTAGCCGTCCAGTTCGAGATAGCGGTCGATATTGGCCGCACCCTTGCCGAAGCGCCGGGAGACGACTTTCACCTCGTCGGGATGGGAGACCAGGTCAGCCATGTTGATTGAGTAATTGTGTAATTTAGTAATTGAGAAATTAAAAACCTAAAATCTCGGTGATGCGGGCTGCAGGGTTTTTCAATTTCCCAATTACCAAATTACACAATCTTCTCTTACTGCGTTGCCTTCTTCTTGTACTCGTCGAGAATCCTGTCCATCTTTCCCGCCGTCAGGTTCTCGTGAAAATCGTAATTGACCTGCGCCGCTGGAGCCCAGCTGCAGGCGCCAATGCACTCCACCTCTTCCAGCGTAAACAGGCCGTCCGGCGTGGTCTGTTTGTGTCCTATGCCCAGCTTCTTCGCGCAGTGATGCAAAATTTCTTCTCCCCCGCGCACCATGCAACTGATGTTGGTGCACACCTGCACATTGAACTTGCCCCGCGGCTTCGTGGTCAGCATGGAGTAGTAGCTGATCACGTTGCGCACTTCGAGTTCGGTCAGGTCCAGGCGGGTGGCAATTTCCAAGATCACCTCGTCGCTAAGAAATCCCACCTCATCCTGAGCGTAGAGAAGAGTCGGGACGAGCGCCGACCGCTTGGTCGGATAGTGCGGCACCATCTCCGCGAAACGCGCTTCGAATTCGTCAGAGAACTTCATTGAGTAATTGTGTAATCGGGTAATTATGCAATTGAAAAACCTAAGCTGCTCCCCTTGCCGTTCGCCGCGATGCCGTGAAGATCGCCGTCAATTCACGGGCTTCAGACAGAAGAGATTCCGTTTTCTCGGTCCGCACAATCCCTGACTCAGTCAAAAGCCAGCCAGAGAATCGCTTCATCCGCCTCTTCTACTACTCCACCCATCTTAGCGATAAACTCTGCCTTCGTCCGCGCCCTGCATGCCGCACGATAATTCGCCGCCGCCGACGTAGCACAGCGTAACAATTGCTTGCCCAGCACCTGGCAGTCCGTCCGTATGGCAGCGAGCGAAACAGCCGGATCACGCGCAATGCGAATGCCTTCGTCCGATCCCGAAGTTGCTCGGGTTGTGAACTCACTGCGAAACCTCAATTGCTCAATTACCCGATTACTCAGTTTCTTATCGGTCGATCTCCCCCAGCACGATATCGATACTCCCAATTGCCGCGACCACATCCGCCAGCAACCGTCCTTCGCACATCTTCGGAAGCGTCTGCAGATTGGCCAAGCAAGCCGCCCGCATATGCACGCGGTAGGGCTTCGCAGTACCATCACTGACGATGTAGTAGCCCATCTCGCCGCGCGGCGATTCTACCGCCTGATACACCTCGCCCGCCGGCACGGCAAAGCCTTCCGTGATGATCTTGAAGTGGTAGATGAGCGCTTCCATCTGCGTCTTCATCTTTTCGCGGTCGGGCAGCACTATCCCTGGAGCGTCAGCCTTGATCGGACCTTCCGGCATGCCGTCCAGCGCCTGTCTCACGATCGCGGTCGACTCGCGCAGTTCCTGCACCCGGCACATGTAACGCGCGAAGACGTCGCCTTCCTGCGATACCGGGACTTTGAACTGAAACCTTTCGTAACTCGAGTACGGCATATCACGCCGCAGATCGAGGTCGACGCCGCTGCCGCGCAGGGTCGGGCCGCTTGCACCCAGTGCGATCGCATCTTCCGCCGTCATCCGGGCCACGCCCTTGGTCCGCATGGCCCAGATGGGATTCCCAGTCAGCAGATTCTCGTATTCATCCACCTTCGACGGAAAGTAGCCGGCGAAGTCGCGTACGCGATCGAAGAATCCGAGCGGTGGTTCCAGCGCGATTCCGCCCACGCGGAAGTACGAGGTCATCATCCGCTGTCCGCTTACCATCTCGAACATCTTCAAGACTTCTTCCCGCTCGCGAAAGCAGTATAAGAAGACCGTGAGCGCGCCAATATCCATCGCGTGCGTGCCCAGCCAAACCAGGTGGGAGTTGATGCGCGTCAGCTCGTTGAGCAATACCCGCAGCCACTGCGCCTTCGGCGGGATCTCCAGACCCAGCAACTTCTCCACCGCCAGCACGTAGCAGAGATTGTTGGTCATCGGGCACAGGTAGTCGATGCGGTCGGTCAGCGGCACCACCTGCTGGTAGAACTTGGCTTCGCAGGTCTTTTCAATGCCAGTGTGCAGAAAGCCGATGTCGGGCATCATGCGCACGACCGTCTCGCCGTCAATCTCGAGCAGAACGCGCAGCACTCCGTGGGTCGACGGATGTTGCGGGCCCATGTTCAGGATCATGGTGCGATCCTGCCCGGGCTCCAGCACTGGAGTGGGGTTCAGGTGGGCCATCTAGCGGTAGCCCTCCACCGGATAATCTTTGCGCAGAGGGTGGCCTTCCCAATCCTCGGGCATCAGGATGCGACGTAGATAAGGATGCCCGGTAAACCGAACGCCGAACAGATCGAAAACTTCGCGCTCAAAATAATTGGCCCCCGGCCAGACCGAAGTGAGCGACTCGACTGCAGGACTGGCGCTGTCCAGGCGAACCTTCAGCCGAACCCGCTCTTTCTCCGGGATCGAAAGCAGGTGATAGACCACTTCAAACCGGGGCTCCGCCGGATACCAGTCCACACAGGTGACGTCGGAAAGGAAATTGAAGGGGCAGGCGGGATCCTCTTTCAGGACGACGCAGGCCTCGCGGATGTGGTCGCGATCGACATAAATCGTCATTTCTTCGCGATCGAACTTCACGCCCGTCACTGCCTCGGCCTTCCAGCCCACAAGGCGGGCCACCGCCGGATGGTTCTTCAGCTGCTCCAGATCGGTAATAGCTGGGGTCAGCGGCACTAGAAGTTCCCCCGTTTGGCGGAAGTCTCGCCCCAGTCCAGAACGCCCTTCTTCCAGACATAGAAGAATCCGACGAGGAAAACTCCGAGGTAGACCAGCATCTCCCACAGGCCGAAGCGCTTCAGATCGCGCAAAATGATGGCCCACGGATAGATGAAGACGGCCTCAACATCGAACAGAATGAACAACATGGCGACCAGGTAGAACTTTACCGAGAAGCGTTGCCGGGAGTCGCCGACGGGGGTCATGCCGCATTCGTAAGCGGAGAGTTTGGCGCGGGTCGGTTTACGTTGTCCAATCAGCCAGGAAAGCAGGATAATCGCAGTCGCAATCCCGCCAGCCATAAGAATATGGATCAAAAACGGGAGGTAGCGTGCGAAGTAATTGTCGGGCATAGGACGAGGTATATATAATTCGCGCCAAGCTTTACTTAAACGTTCTAGATTATGGGCTTACACTCAACAGTGTCAAGCTACCGGGCCGGCATTTCGCGGAAATGGAAAGGAATTATTTGGTAATTGTGTAATCGGGTAATTGTGCAATTGAAAAATCAGCGTTCCATCAACAAAACCAGGGTCTGCAATTACGAAATTACCCAATTACGCAATTACCAAATCATACAATCCCTATGATTTTCGGCTTCAATACCGACGTGAAGCACGGCGACACCATCTACCACGTGCAGAGCGAAGCGCGTGAAAGCGAACTCCTGCTGCAGTCCCAGGTCTTCGTGCGCGGGCGCTGCATTGGCAAGAAGGCCACTTCTTACGCCGCCAAGGCCGCCGAAGCACAATTCGGGGACGCGCAGAAAGAGCAGCAACTCCGCGAGCAGCACCGGCTGGTGCTGGAAGCGATCCGCGAAGGCAAGCTCGACAACGTTCTGGATCATCCGGAAGCGGAAGCCTTGGCTGCGGTGAAAGAGTTGGACGTGCAGTGGCTGAACTCCGAGTCGATTCACGCCAATCGCAACCTGACCATGCAGTTGCGCGTAACCGAGGGAGGCGCGGCGGCCCCCGGCGCACGCCTGACTCTCCGCTTTGCCCGTCCCGGTGCGTCGCCGTTCTATACCCAGGCTGTGGCCGATTCCGGCGGTGCGGCAGAGATCAAGATTGAGGTCGAGGAAGCAGCCCTGCTCGCTTCTTCGCTGCTGGTGCAAGCCAACTACGAAGGGCGGACGGCGACGCGGAAGTTCGCGCTGCGGCGCTCGGAGTAGAGTTCCGTGGCAAATCCTCCTCTGAACCCTCTGCATCCTGAGAGTTCACTCGTCGCGTCGAAGATGTACCAATTCAACCGAATTTCAACTGAGATTCTGAAGAAGAGCCTCTTGCCAGGACAGAAAGATTCACTCAAGACGAGACCCGACGGAACGATCCTGGATGGGAACCACCGCATCAAGGTTTTGAGATCCCGAGGAGTCGATGTGGACGCTCTTCCGCGCGAGATAATCGTGAGAGAATAAGCTGGAATCTGCCGATGGATAGGACGAATGAATCCTAAGCTCTATTGGATTAACGGCCCCTGGCCGGGCAAGCTCGCAATCTCTTCGCGGCCCCGTGGGGGCGACTGGCTGGAGGACGAGATCTCTGGTTGGCGAAAAGCCGGAGTGGATGCCGTGGTCTCGCTTCTCACACCTCAAGAAAACGAAGACCTGCAGCTTGGTCCGGAATCTAACCTTGCTCAGGCGCGCGGGCTCCTCTTCCTGGCGCTCCCAGTGGAGGACCGAGGTGTGCCGCCCTCTTGGGATGATGCCTCGCAGGCGGTGGGGAAGATAGGCGAAATGCTGCGACAAGGAAGAAACGTGGCCGTTCATTGTCGGCAGGGCATCGGCCGCTCGGGCATGATCGCTGCCGCAGTGCTTGTCAAGGGCGGTAGCACGCCAGACGACGCACTAAAACTGATCGGCGATGTGCGAGGTCTATCCGTGCCCGAAACTCCGGAACAGTGCGAGTGGGTTAGAAGGTTCTCCAAGCGGGAAGTTCCCTCCGCGCTTCCCTTGACCCGGGCTTCTGTGAAATGAAACTTCAGATCAATGGGGACGAGCGTGATTTTAGCGATGCTCGCGCTCCTTTTACGCTCGCGGCGCTCGTGGAGGTCCTCGGCATGAAGGCCGACCGCGTGGCCGTCGAACTCAACCGCGACATTGTGCCGCGCGACCGCTGGACCGAGACTCAGCTGAATGAGGGCGACCGTCTGGAGATCGTCCACTTCGTCGGCGGCGGGTTGGACCTCACCTCCGCGCAGGAACTCTTTTAGTCACCCCTTTTCCACCGATTCTCTACTTGACCTTCGCCCCTCCATGCCTAAAATGTTTAAAACATTCGACTTGAGGATTGTTTCAAACATATCTGGGGGATCATGCAGGATCGATTCACATCGCACGAGGTGATCGCTTTGACGGGGATTACGCCTCGCCAGCTCCAGTGGTGGGATGAGCGTGGGGTGGTGAAGCCGGAGCGGGAAGGGCATCGCAGGCTGTATTCGATGAATCACCTGACGGAAGTGGCCGTGATCTGCGAACTGCGGCGCAAAGGGTTTTCGCTGCAGGGCGTACGCAAGGTCATGCGCTTCCTCGATCGCGAGTTCGGCAAACGACTGGCCGAAATCGTCAGCCGCACCTCCGACTATCACTTGCTGACCGACGGAACGCATCTCTATCTCGAGACTTCCGCGCGCCAGATCGTCGATATTCTGAAGAATTCGGATCAGCCGATTCTCGCGGTATGCCTGAGCGACGCGGTGCGGCAGGTGCGGGCTGGGGTCGTCTCCGGAAAGGCGAATACTTCGGTAACTTCGCCTGATTACCGCAAGCGTGCTAAAAAAGTTTCGTAGGCAAGCGTTGGGATGAGCACGAACGAGCACCAGGGACACAAGGAGGAACACATGGTCGCTGAACTGGACCTTCTCAGTGAGTGGATTCCGGAACAGATGCAGCCAGGTACTGTCTTCGTGCTGGAAAATGCCGGGGAGATTGGCGAGAAGGAAGATCCGTACTGGGCTGTGCTGTCGTGTCCTTCCTGCGGCATGCTGGGACTGATCACGCGCAAACAAATTAACGGTTTGCTGCCAGTTATTTGTGGCTCGGAGCACTGCTCGGCGCAGTTCTTTATTCGCGACAGCGAAGTCGTGGTGCGCAAACCCTTTTAGATTCGGGGCCGCAGCCCGCGGCCCTCAGTTTTTTCCTGCCTTTACTTCCTGTAACTCCACTGGAACCTGTTCGACGATTTCTATGCCGTAGCCTTCGAGCGCGGCCACTTTTTTGGGACGATTGGTGAGCAGCCGTATGCGGTGCAGGTTCAAATCCGACAGAATCTGTGCGCCGATGCCTACCTCACGCTGAATCTGTTTCTCGTTGTCATACAAAGACGGAAGCCTCTGCCCGCGATGAAAGCCGATCGCGGTTCGTTCGCCGACCTTTTCGATGGAGAATCCCTGCGAGGTCTGGTGCAGGTAGATCAGCGCTCCGCGTCCTTCCTGGGAAATGCGGCGCAGCGCGCCTTCCAGCGTGGCGTGGCATTCGCAGCCCGTCGCTCCAAAGACGTCTCCCATCAAGCAGTGCGCGTGCATGCGGACCAGCACCGGCGTTTCGCTATGCTCGATGTCTCCGCGAACCAGGGCCACGTGCGATTCGCCGCCATCGACTTCGCTCTCGTAGGCGATCATCCGGAATTCGCCGAATCGCGTATCGATCAAAGCTTCGCCCACGCGATGCACGTAGCGCTCGTGCGACATGCGGTAGCGGATGAGCTCGGCGACGGTGAGCATCTTCATCTGGTGCTCGCGGCAAAACTCGATCAGGTCGGGGACGCGGGCCATGCTGCCATCGTCCTTCATGATTTCGCAGATGATTCCAGCAGGCACCATGCCCGCGAGCCGCGCCAGATCAACCGAAGCTTCCGTCTGGCCAGCGCGCACCAGCACTCCGCCTTTGCGCGCGCGAAGAGGGAAGACGTGTCCGGGGCGCGCCAAGTCGGCAGGTCTCGTCGCCGGATCGATCGCGACCTGAATCGTGCGGGCGCGGTCGTAAGCGGAGATGCCGGTCGTCACGCCTTTGCGTGCGTCGATGGCCTCGCAAAATGCAGTGCCGAACTGCGAAGTATTCTCCGAGGTCATGGGACCGATGTTGAGGTGCTCGAGGCGCTCTTCGGTCATCGCCAGGCAGACCAGGCCACGTCCGTATTTTGCCATGAAGTTAATGGCTTCGGGCGTGACCTTCTCGGCGGCGAGGGTGAGGTCGCCTTCGTTCTCGCGGTCTTCGTCGTCGACCACCACGATCATGCGTCCGGCGCGAATTTCCTCAATCGCATCGGGGACGTCGGTGAATGGGGTCTGGGGGCTCATCTTGACGCGATTTTAGCAGAGGCGGTCATGCTGCGAAAAACCTCGCGTATGCGCGGATGTATTCGAGTTTGTCGCTGCCAAGCCGCGTAAGTCTTCCTCGCGCAGGCGGTCTTTCCGGATGGGGATTCTGGGGCGATGTTTTGCACAGGCGCATTGTGACCGTTAATGCTGCAAATTTTCGGATAAAACCTTAAAGTTTTGTCATTCCGAACGACGTTTTTTGCCGGAGGAATCTGCTGTCCCTTGGAGTGGCAGTTATGCGTGAGCGGCGCTACTACGTGTACATCATGGCGAGGGGCAGCACCGATGCCCCGCCCTGCGGCTTGGCTCAGGGAAGCAAGATACCTTTTCTCTGACGAAGCTCGGCCCATGTAAAAACCAAGCTTTCTGGGCATTTCGCTTTTCCACAGCCCTCAGCATCGGACTGTGACGAACAACCTTTACTGAGGAATACAAAAAGCGCACACTTGCTTCGTGCGCGCAAAGTCTCCTGAATGGAAATCCAACCGACCGTCATTAGCGATTCTGCGCCATTCCGCCGATTGCTCTAACTCCTTATTCCGGAATATTTTGCCAGCAAGTCGTTTGTCGTCAATATTTTGCGGCCAAGCGTCCATATCTAATCTCCGTAAACGAAAGAAAACAAGGATTTTACGCGAATCGTCAGAAAAAATTTCGATCAGATACCCCGCTTGAATCCCACGCTTACCTGTGGGGCATCAGCCGGCCAGGTCGTGTTCGGCGCCGCGGAACAGGGCGCGCATGGCGCGGATTACCCAGTGCGTCAGGAGGACGATGATTACGACGAAGATTGTGGCTAGCGTGCCCGCTACATACGGATGCCGCGTGGCCAGCCAGGTCAGGCCGATGGCGAGCACGTCTTCACCCAGGCTTAGCGTGATGTTAGAGAACGGTTCTGGGGAAGGCGTCACAGCGGCGCGCGCCGCCGTTTTGCCGCTGTGGGCGATCAGGGCGACGGCGGCGCCTAGCAGCGTGGCCAAGAGTTGGTGCTCGGGAGAAAGCTGGCTGGTTGCCCGGTAGGCCAGCAGTCCTGCCACGGGCACGCGGATGAAGGTGTGCAGGGCATTCCAGATCAGGTCGAAGGCGGGGATCTTGTCGGCGAAGAATTCGATGATGAAGAGTGTGATGGCGACGGCGATGACTGGCCAGCCCGCTAGCAATTGCAGTCCCGGGGGCAGGGGGAGATGGCCGAAGCGGGCTAGCAGTCCCAGGACGGCGACCGTGGCGTAGAGATTCAGGCCGGCGGCGAAGCCGATCGCGGCCAGGAGGGCGAAGAGTTCGGCGGGCGGGATTTGCAGGACGTTTAGCATCAGGTCTTAGGTCTTGGGTCTTTAAGGTATTTGGCCTCAGGTCGCGCGACTTGAGATTTCTTGTCTGGAACCCAGAACCGAGTCTCAGGTCGACGGCAGGCTTCGCTTCTTTCTACTGCTCGTGCTTGGCGAATAGAGTCAACATCAAACAGACGGTTATCGCAGATCAGCTCTGCGTTCGTCGATCCGGTCTCCAATCTCCCCAAGGGGGCGTGATGCCATTGAACCTCAGGTAGGCGATCATCTGACCCATGTGTTCGTGCGTGTGCGCCAACAGGCGTAAGTAGACGCGTCGCACGGTTGTCTCTTCGCCAAAGAAATGCAGGCCCCGGTCGAGTTCGGGGTCGCTGGCTTGGTGGAAAGAGTGGTTCACCGCCTGCAGTGCTCGCTGCAACAGGGCCACGACCGCACTCTTTTCCCGGACACTGGCCACCAGTTCGTCATTCCTGCCGATCAAGCGAGGGAACCGCTCCTTACCATCAGCCGGGAGGTTGGCGTAGAGATCCATCGGGGCGGCTACGCCAATCACGTCTAACAGCATGAAGTTGCCGGTGGCAACGTGGACAAACACTTCGCTGACCGAGCGGGCTTTCGTATCCGGACGCCAGTCATACTTCTCCGATGGAATAGTCTCGGCCATCGCCACGCTTTGCCGTATTGCAATTTCGAGTTCCCACAGGAACTCGCCTCGGAACCCTGCGATTCGAGTAGTCATGGGCTTCAGGATACTCGAACCGATTTAATCCAACCTACAAATGTCGGGCAAGAGAAAAGCGCGCCGCGGTAGTAAAAGACAAAGGGTCGCTCCTCGATCTCATTAAGGAGCGACCCTCAAATTGTTCTCACTTCTGCGGTTACAGGGTGGACTCGATCTCGAAGCCCCAGGCTTCCAGAAGGGGTTCGGGGATGTACTTCGAGTTCTTGTTGCGGCGGGCCCACTCACGCAGGCGGGTCGACCGCAGATACTGGTCGGGGGAGAGCTTGTACTCGCGCACAACCTGTTCAAATTCGGTGATGGTCGGGGTGATGGGCCCGATCGGCTCGGGCTTGCCCCAGTTGGGATTTCCGCGTCGCTTGGCCATGAAAAATGCCTTTCCACTTAAGGGAGATGAAACCGCAATTTCCGTCTAACTATATGATTCTCCGCGTCGCCTACAGGATTCAACTTGGAGCGCGGGCTTCGCGTGGACAGAAATGGACCCAAGACTGATCCGAACGCAAAGCTAATCGGAGACTCAATAGCTTACAGTCAATTTGAATTGAAAGTCAATGGAAATCTCCTGCCGGAACAAGAGCTCGCTTGGTTCAAACGTACGTAAATAAAACACTTATGGCGGAACGGTCCAACTCTCGGCCGTTTTCGACTCCCCAACTCTCGACTCCCAACCCAGGGACGCCGGTCGGTTCCCATTCTTGCGCGGCTACCGCCCATCAGTCTGTGGCAGAAGCTGAAAGGACTCGCAGGTTACGGCCGTAACCCCTGCTGGAGCAGAAACATTGATCGCTCGGGTCGATGGACATAGAGTGCAGGCAGGGAGTCCCGTAGAGCGGTCCCCAGGCTGCCTCGGAGGCCCACGGAAAAACATTTGGCCTGCAATCGGACCCCTTGAGTTCACTGCATTAGAGATGGACCCATCCATGAGCCTGAAAGCGTTGTTGCTGTGTTCGGACGCAAAGATCGTACGAGTGTTGCGCCGGGTGCTGGGCGATCTGGACATTGCAGTGGAGTTGTGCGCAGACGCCGACAGCGCCTTGCGCAAGCTGACCCGGGAGAGGTTTGAGGCGATCATTGTCGATTGCGCCGACGACGGCGCCAATGATGTGCTGCGTAGTGCCCGCATCGCTCCCTGTAACAAGCAAGCGGTCGCGGTCGCCATTGTCGAACCCATCGTTGGTCTGAAGGCCGTGTTTGATGTGGGAGCGCACTTCGTGCTGTACAGGCCGGTATCCAGTGAACGTGCCAAGTCGAGTTTCCGGGCGGCCCGTGCCCTGATGAAGAGTGAGCGGCGGCGCAACGCGCGGGTCGCGGTGCAGATTCCCGTGGTCATGCGCAACCCCGGAGTTGGCGGCAACATGAAGGTGACGACCATCGACCTGAGCGAAGGAGGCATGGCGGTCAACATTCCGCGCGCGCGCCGTCCCACGGGACGCTGGCAGATCGTCTTCACCTTGCCCGGAACGGAGACTTCTCTGGAACTTCCTGCTGAGTTTGCTTGGGAAGGGGGGGGCGACCAGGCGGGAGTACGCTTCCAGCAGATCTCGCCGGAGGCAACGCGGCAGTTGCGAGAGTGGCTCAAACATAATTCTCCCGAAGCGGAACCGGACGATCCGCCGATTCGTTGCCAGCTTACCGATTTGAGCCTGGGCGGATGCTATTTGGAGATTGCATCGCCGTTTCCTGCATCGAGTCGCGTGGCTTTGTCCATGCGGGCCGGCGGGGTGGAAGTGCGGGCCCAGGGGGTGGTGCGGATTATGCATCCGGACAAGGGCATGGGTATCGAATTCACGCAAGCGACGCCGGAACATCGCGCCGCCGTGGAAAAATTTCTGGGAGTGCTCACCGAAAACCGCACGCTGTTGCCCGAGTTGCTGGTAGAACCCGAGGGATTGGAATCGGAACCCAGCACCGCCAAATCGCCGTCCGCGGACGCGGATGATCCATTACTGCAGTTGTTCTATGGCGAGTCACTCACGGCCGAAGAGTTTCACGAGGCGATGCGCAAGCAACGAGCGATCCCACCTGCGGCGTCAGGCAGCGCATCGGCTGCGGCTCACGCCTAGTCCTTTCATAACTGCGTTTCTACGGAACTGCGTTTCTTCGAAAGACATTCCCTGGCGGCATCCCTAAGCTAGAATTGAACGCGAGCCGGGATGGCGAAATTGGCAGACGCAGCGGACTTAAAATCCGCAGGTCCGAAAGGACTGTGGGGGTTCGATTCCCCCTCCCGGCACCAACGTAAGCCCACAGAAATAAGCGGCTACCAGGCGCTAGTTCGCAGCATGAGATCAACTTTACAACAGACGCATCGGATCAATATTCACCCACACCCATGGGCGTAAACGTTATGTAGTTGAAACAAATGAATGTATTGATGAATTCGGATTGAAGCGAAAGTTCTACATCTATTACACACGCTTTTTCTCTCGTCGCTTCCAACGAAGAAGATGCCGGGCGATTGCATCAAGCTTGGCGGCAAGGTTCACGTCCTACATATGTCACTGTATATGCGGTCAAACGCAGGTGTTTCCCAATTCGAAGGTCGAGCAAGAGGCTACTACGACACTGCGACGTGCGGGATTTGGTTTATTGACCGAGGGTTCGGCGGGTAAGCGGCTGACGGTTATCAGGCGGTGACCGCCCTCCGGGAATTGGATTCAGCTTTTGCTGAAAAACAAACCGTCTTGGCTTTCTTGCGGGACGGGAAGCTTCCCGGAGAACACGAAGGGCCCACACCGCATCGTCATTCCAGACGAGAAAAGGATGGCCAGTTAGGTCAGACAGGCCACTGCGCTGAGAATTGAGGATGTTCAGTTACGGAGCACACTGGAGACGAAATGAAGCGAATCGGCCGTCGCTCGCGTGTTCGAGGCTCGATTGGCGACACGGGGGCGGGTGCCGCAAGCGCGGGGTCGCATCCCAACCGCTCTAGCAGTGGACAGGGAACTGTGATGTGTGAGGGATAGAAGTGGCCGCAGAGCGTCTGGTCCGATTGCTTATCACCGTGCCGGGATAATTCTGCAGATGAGGATCGACCGTTCAATCGCGGCGAGTGGTCAGCAAAGAACGGATCGCAGGCTCCAGAGCGACGAATGCGGCGCCTTGCAAGACCGCCGATGCGCCTAGTTTTCCCAGCGCCACCCGTACGACTGCAAATTCGCTGCCCTCAAGAAGGTTGTTCACCTCGCGCAACAAAGCCGAATGGCCGCCCACTTCTCCGCCGAGCAAAATGAGACTAGGATTCAAAATTAGAGCTAGGTCTAGAATAACGTCCGCGAGAATCGTAGCGCGTTGACAAAGGATGCGCCGCGCTTCAGCATTGCCAGCAGCCGCGAGATCCCACACATCGCAAACACGACTAACCCTAGAGCGGACTTTCGCGACTTGGCCGCTGGCCCGCCAACTCTTTAAGATGCCGGCTGCGGAGAGAGCTGTTTCGAGCTTTCCGTACTGATGGATCGCGGGGCGTTCTCTGGCAATACTCGGGACTCGCAAGTAGCCAATCTCCCCGGCCGACCATTGCGAGCCGCGATAAATACTGCCGTTTAGAAAAACGCCCGCTCCAACGCCCTCCCCGAGGGTAATGAAAACGAAGTTTTTCTCCCCTCGCGCAGCTCCACAATGGAATTCACCTTCTGCGGCCAGGTTCGTATCGTTGTCGACCAATATCGGGCATTTGAGTTCACGTTTGAGCATAGGGCCTAGGGGCACGTTGCTCCAGTCCTTCAGCGCAGTAAGGGCAAGTACCGCTCCCTCCTCTACATTCACGATCGCCGGAACTCCAACGGTCACCCTGACCAGGTGAGCTCTTGTTAGCTTTCTGTCACGGAGTAGTTGTCGAAGGCCTCGGCCGATCTGCCGGCAGATCTCCGGAGGGGTACTCATTGACTTTTCGATCAGCGTCTCCGCGTGAGCCAGTTCGCGGCCGGTCAAATCGGCCAAAAGAAAGTGGAGTCCTTCTCGAGTAATTTCTACTCCGGCAACGCAGCCGCGCTCGGCGTTGAAGTTCAGAATGTCGGGAGGTCGGCCTCCGCTCGAATCTCCCTCGCCGAGCGTTTTAACCAGGCCGGCTGCAATGAGGGTGGCGGCGACATTCGTGACAGAGGGCGCGCTCAATCCAGACGCGCGCGCCAAGTCCGCTTTGGAGCAGGGCCCCGACTCCCGCAGGAGTTGCAACAGGATCTCAGCGTTGGTTTGGCGGATTAGTCTTGGCCGCCCGATCAAGATTGGCTTTCTAGTCACGGTAGGGTCACTGGAGCAATGCTCTGGCTGTAAAGATATTCCACGAAAAACAACAAATCTTGATGATTCCTGGATGACACCGACTAGTCGATTTCGTCCGATCTAATCCTGCTACGAAACATTCTAATGAATATTAACTAAGTATGCCATACAATGTGATGGTCGCCTTGTCTGGATAGCTCAGTGGCGCACATGGATCGGGTTGCAAGCTCAAGTACAAGGAAGGGCATGACACAACGATTGTCTTCATCGATTCGACGACTGGCCTCCGCATGGGTCGCCCTCCTGCTTCTTGCCTTAGCCGCCGGGAGCAGTGCGCAGGTTGTGGCACCAAAGTTCAGAGTTGTGGCACTGGCCGAGACCCACAGCATCCATCGCCCTTTTGTGGACGCAGCGGAGATCTGGTTGCAGAAGCAGGCGGTAGAGAATCACTTTTCGGTCGACTACATCGAGAACACGGACAAGATCGACGACGCCTTCCTCTCGCACTATCAGCTTTTCATTCAACTGGACTATCCACCCTATGGCTGGACGCCGAAAGCGGTTGCCTCATTTACGAAGTACATCGAGGAAGGCCGCGGGGGGTGGATCGGGTTTCACCATGCGACGCTGCTGGGTGAGTTCGATGGGTATCCCATGTGGTCTTGGTTTTCACAGTTTATGGGTGGAATCCGGTTCACGGATTACATTCCGAAGTTTGCCAGCGCGACCGTTGTCGTGGAAGACGGGACGCATCCAGTCACGAAGAGTGTAAAGCCGTCGTTCGCGGTGGAAAATGAGGAGTGGTACACCTACGACAAGTCGCCTCGTCCCAACGTTCATGTGCTCGCACACGTGGATGAGGCGACCTATTCGCCCGACACCAAGATCAAGATGGGCGGCGATCATCCCGTGATCTGGACGAATGAGCACATGAAGGCTCGCAACGTTTACATCTTCATGGGCCATCATCCCGAGTTGTTTCAGAATTCGGCCTTCAGCACGATTGTTCACAATTCCATTCTGTGGGCGGCGCATCAATGAAAGCTCAATGGCTTCGACTCTGCCTGGTGATCGCGCTTCAATGTTACGGCTCACACTTATTGGGCCAGGAGTCACGGTTCAAAGTGTTGGCCTTCTATTCGAGCACCACGGAGCCGGATCACGTTCGGTTCGCGCAGGATGGGGTGAAATTCTTCACCGAGCGCGCGACAGTCGAACACTTCACGTTTGAAGCAACCACAAGATGGGAAGATCTGAATGATGAGCGCCTGCGGGAATATCAACTTGTCGTCTGGCTCAACGAGTCTCCTACGAAGCCTGAGCAGAGAAGTGCGTTTGAGCGGTACATGCAACACGGGGGAGCATGGTTGGGCTTCCACGCTGCGGCCTACAACGACAAAGACACAAATTGGCCGTGGTTCGTCGATTTCCTGGGCGGCGCCATATTTTTTACCAATAGTTGGCCTCCGCTGCCGGCGCGACTCGCGATCGATGATCGCCTCCATCCGGTCACCGCCAGTGTCCCCGGAGATTTTGAGTCGCCCGCAAACGAATGGTATGTCTGGAGACCGAGCCCTCGGCTCAACAAGGATGTGCGGATTTTGGCCGCACTCGATCCATCAAACTATTCGATCGGTCTCAAGGATGTCCTGATAAGCGGCGATCTGCCAGTCGTATGGGCCAATACGAAATACAAAATGATCTACATGAATATGGGACACGGCGACAAGATATTCACCAGTCCTGTACAAAACGAACTCATCAATCACGCCATTAACTGGCTTGGCATGGGTGCCAGGCTGACTGCTGCGCCGGAAGCAAAGGGAATTCGGATCAGCCCTCATGGAGTGGCACTTAATTCACGGACTGGCAAGTTTTATGCCGTCAATACAAGCCAAGGCAGGGTGACGGTGCTCGATGGCGACGGGCGCTTTTTGACCCGCATTCCGGTCGAGGCAGAGCCCGAGTCGATTGCGGTCAATCCCAATACAAATCGAATTTACGTTGCGAATTCTGAAAGCGGGACTGTGAGTGTGATTGATGGCGCGCTGGACAAAGTTATCGCGACCGTGTTGGTGGGGGCTCTTCCTTATGCGATCGCCGTCAATCCGGCAGCAGATAGAGTTTATGTGTCGCGGACATTCAGCGACGTCACGGTGATCATCGACGGGAAAACAAACATTGCCCGTACTCTGAAAGCGGGCGTCGGCGACGCGGTGAGCGTGGAGTCTCTCGACCACAACACGTATCTAGTTACCTATGAGGCTCCGCAAGTCACGGTTTTCGACGCTACGAATGATCAAATCTCCAGGATCGAAGCCACAACTCACCCTTGGGCGATTGCCGCAAATCCAGCTACCCAGAAGATCTACGTCGTGAATTTGGGTAGTGCGAACGTAACCGTCATCGACGCCAGATCTCACGCGACGAAACTTGTGAAGACAGGTGAGACTCCTTGCGCGATGGCCGTGGACTCGAGCCTGGGAAGAGTGTATGTCACCAACTACACGAGCGGCAGCGTCACGGTGATCGACGGTGTCAATGACTCAATTGTGAATACTGTAGGTGTTGGTCCGCACCCCCAGGCGATTGCCGTGGATTCCAGCAATCATAAGGTCTATGTCGCAAGCTCACGCGCCGGGGCAATAACCGTTCTCGACGGAGCAAATGGTGCGGTACTGGGCACGATAAAGACGGGCGCGTTACCTTTTGCCGTCGCGGTAAACGATAAGACTCACACAGCAGTGGCACTCGGTCTCGAGGGAGATCTGGCCGTGATTAACGGGGTGACTTTGGCGATCTCGTCGCCTTCCATCCCTGAAAACGAACGGTGAAAACCTGAAGGATGGGAGATCTCATGAAAATCATTCCAGGCGGAATTGCATGGAGGCTGGGTTCGCTGGTCGTGCTTTCCTTGGCCGCATGGGCTCAGCAAACGCACCCCATTCTTGCCATCGGGTCACCCGCGCCGACTTTTGAGCTTCCGGGAACCGATGGGGCGGTTCATAAACTTTCCGATTACTCCGCCAGTCCAGTCCTGGTCGTAATCTTCACCTGCAATCACTGCCCGATTGCGCAGATGTACGAGCGTCGCATAGCGCAACTGGCTGGCGACTACAAGGATCGTGGGGTCAGCGTGGTCGCCATCGAACCGAATGATCCCAAGGCGATCACGATTGACGAACTCGATTCTTCCGATATCAGCGACAGCCTCGAGGAGATGAAGATCCGCGCCCAGTACAAGCATCTGACCTACCCATACCTGTATGACGGCGAGGCGCAGTCCGTAGCGGACGCTTATGGACCACAGGCGACTCCGCATGCGTTTGTATTTGATGCTGATCGCCGTCTCCGTTACGAAGGCCGCGTCGACGACAGTTATCGTGCCGAACTGGTCAAGACTCACGAAGTGCGTGATGCGATTGATGCCCTTCTGGCGCATCGTGAAGTTGCGCTGAAACACACTGGCGTCTTTGGTTGTTCGACGAAGTGGAAGGAAAAACATGCGGCGCAGGTCGAAGCGCTGCGCAAGATCGAGTCGCAGCCGGTCAAATTGGAAATGGCCTCCGCTGCGGACCTGAAGAGACTGCGCAGCAACCCGGACAAGAAAGTGTTGCTAGTCAGTTTTTGGGCGACTTGGTGCGGCTCCTGCATCCACGAGTTCCCGGACATCGAGGACACATTTCGGATGTACAGCGTGCGCGATTTGGAGTTGGTCACGGTCGCGGCGAACCTGCCCGACGAGAGGAATAGCGTGACGCGGGTCCTGGAAAAGATGCATGCCACCAGCGCCAATCTGCTCTTTGATTCCAACGACACCGCCGCATTGCAGGCCGCGTTTGATCCTAAGTGGGAGTCGGCGGTTCCTTATACGGTGCTGATTGCCGCCGACGGCAGAGTGCTGTATCGGAAACAGGGCTCCGTTGACATTCTGGAATTGCGGCGGACCATCCTCGCCAACCTGCCTTCGGACTATGGAGGTTTCAATCGATATTGGTTGGAACAACAGGAATGACGCGGCCAGTAATACGGATCGCTCGATGCATAACGTAATCAGGGTCAAGCTGCTCGGAGGTGGAGTGAAATGAAACTGAACTCCTTGGCAATTTGTCTGTCGTTTTTCGTGCTCGCGGCACAATCGTGGGCTGGAGACGCTATCCCGAAAGCGGCATGGCGCAGGCCTCTGGGCATTCCGCTCGAGAAACCGGGAATTACCCGCGTACCAGGAAACATCGACGATGGCTACTGGCAGGGGGCTCCAGTCGGAGGATTTGGATCGGGCACTTTCTCAAGAAGCTACCGCGGTGACTTTGCCCGTTGGCATATCAAAGCCGGTGTACACAAATACGTTCCTGTATACGCCAATCAGTTCGCTATGTTTCAACAAACTGATGGCGAGCCTCAGGGCACGGCTCGCGTCTTGATGACCGATCACCCCTCCGATAAGACACTGGGCAGTTGGCAGTGGGATTATCCGGTTGGTGCGGGGGAATACGCGGCCCTCTATCCAAAGTCCTGGTATGACTACAAGTGGGATCAATTTCCCGCGCACGTTGTGCTCGAACAGTTCTCACCCGTGCTTCCCAACAACTACCGTGAGTCGAGCTATCCAATTGGCGTCTATCGTTGGCACGCGGAGAATCTCACCGGCAAGCGAATCACCGTGTCCGTCCTTCTTTCCTGGACTAACATGGTCGGTTGGTTTCGCACCTTTACCCGGGATTTTCAGGGTGCACCCAACCAGGGCAACTCCAACGAGTTTGTCAGCGAAAAGGTGGCATCAGGCCTGATGAAGGGGATTGTGTTCGGTCGCAATCGTGCCGGGTCTGCTCCCCGCGAGGCCGACGGCCAGTTCACTATTGCCTCCATTGAGTCACCCGGAGTTGAAGTCACCTACCACGCTTCCTACCCTGCGGAGGGAGACGGAAAAGCTGTCTGGAGCCGCTTCGCGAAAGATGGACGCCTCGCGAACAATGCCACCTCGTGGGTCAGTGATGGCGAAAAATTGGCCGGCGCCATTGCCGTGCAATTCACTCTGCAGCCTGGTGAGAAGAAGGTGATCCCGATGGTGATTGCATGGGATTTCCCCGTTGTGCAATTCGCCGAGGGACGAGAATGGAATCGCCGTTACACGGACTTTTACGGCACGGCTGGCACAAACGCCTGGGCCATCGCGCGTGACGGGCTGGAGAATGCCACGGCATGGAGCGACGCGATCGATGCATGGCAGTCGCCTTACATCAATGACGAGAGCAAGCCGCTCTGGTATCGAGGCATGCTTTTCAACGAACTATATGTGTTGACTGATGGAGGTACGTTCTGGGGACGGCCGGTCGGATCGGACCATAAAGCGCTGCCGTCTTTTGCTCTGCTCGAGTGCTTCGACTATGCATACTACGGGACCCTCGACGTCCGTTTCTATGCCTCGATGCCGTTATTGAAGTTCTGGCCCGAGATCGACAAACACGTGCTCCGCGAATTTGCCGACACCGTTTCAAAAGAATGGCCGGAGAAAGGGCAATGGGTTTGGAAGTCGCAACAGCAGGACGAACCGAGTCTGCACATGCGGAAGAAGAAGGGTGCCGTCCCACATGATCTTGGAGTACCCGAGGGCGATCCGTTTTTTGCCGTGAACGAACCAGGATGGCAGGATACCAACGACTGGAAGGACTTGAATTCAAAATTCGTCCTGATGGTATATCGCGATTACGTGCTGACAGGCAGCACCGATAAAACATTCGTGCGCGAGATGTTCCCCGCGGTGAAAGACGCGATGGCGTACTTGCGACAGTTCGATCATGGAGCGGGGATCCCTGAGAACAGCGGCTCTCCCGATCAAACCTACGACTCGTGGCCCGTACGTGGCGTGAGCGCTTATTGTGGCGGCTTGTGGCTCGCGGCCGTACGCGCTACCGAAGAAATGGCCAAGGCTCTCGGAGATGCTAAAACGGAAGCCGCGTATCATCAACTTTTCCTGACGGCGCAAAAGAACTACGTCGACAAACTCTGGAACGGACAATACTTTCGCTACGACACCGAGAGCGAATATCGGGACAGTGTCCAAGCCGATCAACTGGCGGGGCAGTGGTACGCGAACATGACAGGACTCGGAGATCTGGTGCCCCGCGAGATGCAATCGGCGGCTGCAAAGAAGATATTCGATTTCAATGTCATGAAGTTCGGTAGCGGCGAAATGGGGGCGGCCAATGGCATGTCCGCCGACGGATCGATCATTCGCGACAACGAACAAGCACCTGAAGTTTGGGTGGGCACCAGTTTCGGATTGGCTGCCCTTTTGCTCAGTGAAGGAATGAAAGATGAGGCCTACCGCACTGCCTGGGGCTTGTATCACGTGATCTACGAAAGCAAAGGATATTGGTTCCGCACACCAGAGGCTTGGGACATCGATGGAAATTTCCGCGCGTCGATGTACATGCGTCCGGCCGCGATTTGGGCGATGGAGATGATTCCGCAGCCGCCGAGTCCGAATTCAAAATCGGATGTTGTCCCACACCAATGAGGAAGTCTGTGAGCGGTCCAGTCCAACCAACGCCGAGACTTGTCGTCGGGGTCGATATTGGTGGAAGCAACTTGCGCCTGGCCCTTGCGGATAGCCAAGGAACGGTGTTGGGGAAATGGTGCACGTCGACGAAGGCGACCTCCTCCCCTGAAATGGTGATCGGCCAGATTGAGCAAGGCGTGGAGCACCTGTTGCGGCGATCCTCCGTTCCACGCAGCGATCTCATGTCGATCGCTGCCGGTGTTCCCGGGGTTACAAACTCCGACACCGGCATCGTGATCGCAACATCCTACTTGGGAGGATGGAGAGACGTTCCGTTTAAGAAGATTCTGGAAACTGCCCTGGACGTGCCCGCAGCGGTTGAAAACGACGTAAGAATGGCGGCGATTGGAGAGCACTGGAAGGGAGCTGCCCGCGGTATCAATGACTTTGTGTTTCTTGCGATCGGAACCGGGATTGCCGCCGGAATCTTCGCCAACGGCAAACTCGTCCGTGGCGCCAAATGCACCGCGGGCGAGGTGGGGTATATGTATGTTCCGGGAACTACTGAAGAGCCCGCTAAACCGGGCGCGCCCGGTTCCCTGGAGAGCATGATCGGTGGCGGCGGCATTCGCGAGCAATGGCGGAATAACGGTGAGACGCACGGTAGTCTTCCAGCCACAGAAATCTTCGAACTCGCCGCCACTGGAGATTTGGCGGCAAAGAATGCTCTGGATCGCACTGCGCAAATTCTGGCTTATGCCGTGTTTAACATCGCGCTCGTTCTCGACAGTGCGCTGTTTGTCTTGGGTGGAGGCGTGGGCATGAGCACAGCCTTACGCGATGCCACGCAACGTGTGTTGGAGCGGTACCGCGAACCGGTGCTTCCCACGATTGTTGCCAGTCATCTGGGGGAGGACGCGCAGTTGATGGGAGCGATTCGTCTGGCGATGACTACGGCGGACGCACGTAGCAGAATCGAATCAGGGAAGCTCACTTCCTGAAGACATCGCCGTCTACGGTTCTGTCACAAGGCTGATACTCTCGAGGTCTCGCCCGCAAGTCTCCGGCACGACGAATCGTACGAAAAGCAGCGTCACAACGCTCATCGCTCCATAGATGGCGAACGTCCGGGCGCTGCCGATCGTTTCGATGAGGGACAGAAACGTTATAGATACGATGAAGTTCGAAATGCCGGAACCCAGAGTCCCCGCAGCGACGCCCCGTCCGCGGACACGCAATGGGAAGACTTCTGCGACCAGGATCCACGCGATTGCGCCCAGGCTGAACGCGAAACAGAAGATATAGAGCATCAGGCAGGCAATGGCAGTTGAACCCAGCGATGCGCCGAGGGCGCTGCCACGACTGAATGCGTACGAAAGCGCCAAGAGCGCGACCGTCATGCCAGTTACGCCTATATACAGCAGCGGTTTCCGCCCCACCTTGTCGACGAGCAAAATCCCTACCACGGTTCCGATCACGTTGACGATGGCCACCACGAAGGTCGCCAGGATAGCGCTGCTATGAGACGTGCTGCCTGCTAGCGCAAAGATCTGGGGGCCGTAGTAGATGATGGTGTTGATCCCGGTCACCTGCTGCAGCACGGTCATGCCCACCGCAACGAAAAGGGAACCACGGACTGCGGGGCTCCAAAGCGCGCTCCATCTCTGTTCTACGCGTGCCCGCAGTCCTTCGTGAATATCCGACAGGAACTGCCGCGCTCCAGGCGCGTCTGTATAACTGAGCAGTACGGCCTCGGCGTCTTTCTCGCGCCCATGTGCGCAAAGCCATCGTGGGCTTTCCGGAACCGTCAAGATGACACCCAGGAAGAGAACGGTGGGTACGACGGCGAGTCCAAACATCAGCCTCCACGCTTGCTGCGACGCGAGCAGATAACCGACGAGGTCTGCAAGCGCGATCCCGATTGTTAACGCGAATTGGTACAACCCGATTAGCATTCCCCGCGATTGCGGTGGCGCCAATTCGGAAACATAGACCGGAGCCGTCACCGAAGTAAACCCAATGCCCAGACCGATGATCGCTCGGGCCACAATCAGGACCGCGACGTTTGTGGCCAGTGGCGCCAACAAGGAACCAACGATGAAGATGCCTGCGGCCCACACCAGTGTTGCGCGGCGTCCGAGCCGGTCGGCAACCACTCCTCCCACAATCGCGCCGGTCATGGCTCCAAGTAAAACGACACTGACGACCAGTTCCTCCGCAAGAGTCGTAAGGGCAAAGCTGCGCTTGACGAAGATGGCAGCAGCGGCAATGATCCCCATATCGTAGCCATAGAGCAGGCCGCCTAAAGCGGCTATCGATGAGATGCGAAGGATGAAGCCGCGATTTATGGACGGCACAGACGGGGAGCCGAGATCGGCCACGTTGCCACCTCGCACCCATCATATCGCAGTTTATAATGATTCATTAAAAACCTTCGCAAGGAGCTGCCGAAAGACATATGGACAAGACGAGCGGTCCCAGACTCCAATGGATCGGTGGCGTAGAGCCTCGGCCCGAGTTGCAAAAGCGGAGCATGGTCGAGATCTACGAGATGGAGTGCCGTGAACAGCCAGAGAAGCTTGCTCAGGTGCTGAGTGCATACAGAGATGACTCGGCGATCCGACAAGAGCTTGAGGCATTGCGGGAGCTATCCGCGTCGGCGGGCCCGATACTTTTCTTAGGGATGGGAGCGTCGTACTGTTCTTCCTTAACGGCTGCGTCATACCTGCAATCGGGCGGTCGATTGTCGTTCGCTGTGGATGCAAGCGAGTGGCTGTATTATTCGGAGGCATGGGATCAGGTTGCCCTTTCTTTGCTCGTGACCACTTCCGGAGAGAGCGCGGAACTTGTGCGGTTGTGCCAGAAGGCAGCACACAAGCCTCTCGCCTTACTCTGTAATAACGCCCACAGCACGTGCTCGTCACTGGTTCAGAACAAACTGCCGATCCTAGCTGGTCCGGAATATGGCAACGCCACCAAAACGTACACGAACGCCACGGCGGTGTGCATCGTACTGGCCTCGCACATCCTGGGCCGGGAGTGGCAAAGGAATGCGGACCGGACGGTGCAAGCCCTCTCGAAATCTCTGGAGCGCATATTTGATCGGCGAAACGAAATGGAAGAGTTTTGTCGTGGAGCGGCCAACATTGAAGTCATTGGACGCGGCCCAGCCTACGGAGCCGCCATCATGGGCGCATTGTGCATCCGCGAGATGACTGGACAGCGCGCCGCTCCCCATTCCGGTGGAGGGTTTCGCCACGGGCCCCTGCTTGATGTAAACGAGTCTCACGCGGCCGTCATCTTCGCCGTGGGAAAGACTGCCGCTCTCGGACTGGGTCTCGCGCAAGACTGCATGGCTCGCGGTGGCAGAGTTGTCCTAGTTGAATCCGAAGATCGTCCGCCTTCAGATCGGCTCTTGCCTGTAAAGATCGACTTCGTTCCGGAGCCATGGGAGAGCCTCACATCCGTCCTCGTTCCCCAGGCTCTCACACTAGCCATCGCAGAACGCTTTGGAGCCAGACTCTTACCGCGCTTTCAGTACGGCGAAATGAAGGAATAGAGCGCAGTAGTCGAGAGCCTGGTGGATCGATTTACGGTCAGCTGCAAACGACGGGGTCTTGTCGACGGTGGGACTTGCGAACGTCCACAGTCCCTTTCCGCTACGCCCGTTCTATCCGAATTGTTACGACGTCCAGCCCGGCAATTTCAACGTCCCAACTGCTGGTCGACAACTCCTTCGGAGGTCATATTCGTGAACTCCTCAAATTGCCACTCAACCTGGTCCTTACAACCAGAGCAAACCAACTCACGGGCTCAGATACGTAGCCCTCTCGTGACTACGCGGGTGGTGGCAACGGATTGTAGACCAGGGGCGATGGATTCCTGCAAGAGTTCACGCCTAGACCACTCGTCGGCCTGGCGGTCTCTATTCACACCAAACCGCAACGCTAAATAAAGAATGGGAATGTGCCGCCAGGAAGTCTCGGTTGCGAAAGGATGCACCGTCAAAGTTGACAAGTCAAGTAGCCGTCGGCGGAAGAATGTCAGTTGGATCCGCTGATTTGCCTCGCATTCGACAAGATCATTGGAGTGCGGTCAGTCTTTCCAAATCTGGGTGAAATCCAATAAGTTGCACGTCGTTGTTGCCCTGTCAGAGCGCGGCCTGACGGAAGAGAAAGGAACGAGAGGCAATCGGAAGGAGTCAGAGGACGCTGCATGCCGGGGCGTTGTTCAGCTGGTTAGACCGCCTGCCTTATCACGCAGGAGGCCGCGAGTTCAGTCTCGTCGCTCCCTCCACTTTCCGGTTGCACCACCGATCTTAGTGGCAAGCAATAACGCGCAAACGCGGCGTTGTCATCAAGGGCGATTTCGGGCCCAAAACCTGCACATTTTATTGCACGGTTTAATAAATGGTTCGATATAAGTGATTTATTAACAACAGTATACATTAAGACGCAGCGGACTTTAAGATCCGCAGGTCCGAAAGGACTGTGGGGGTTCGATTCCCCCTCCCGGCACCAACCTAAATCCCTGTATTTACGCGGCTCGGTGCATTTAGTTCGGCTTCGCTCCTTTGGTCGCGGCCTTCCCGGTAGTAGAAAAGGCCCTTCTGCGGAGCCGGTATCAGCATTGCCTAGGTCTGTAGGTAGCAAACACTCGCAGACTGGCGCCAGAGCTTCTACTCCCGATCTGCATTGGGTAGGTACTGCGCTTGATTCCTGGCGTGGTTTCGAAAGAGAAATTCTTGCATTCGCACTGCGTCGCGGAACGCTTCCGTGCCTCCGCAGTCGGTGGTGGAGAATGCTCCGCATAGGTTGCCGAAGTCCAGGCAAGTCGTGAGATCTTCCCCGCGCAGAAATTGGTGGAGAAAGCCGGCGTCGAAGCTGTCACCTGCGCCAATCGGATCGATTACCGTTACCGGCACGGCGGGTGCGCTGAATCGCTGTCCCTTGCGAACGGCAACGGCTCCCCTGGCGCCCATTTTGACTACGACGGTTCCCACCTTTTGGGCAAGCCGCGAGAGCGCGGTTTCCAGGTTGTCAGCCCGGGACATCTTCATTGCTTCGTGCTCATTCGGTAGCACGATATCCACGTGAGCCAGGACCTCTTCAAGAACGCCGTCCCATCGGTCGTCGGGATCGTCGTTCGTGTCGAGCGAGGTAGTTAGGCCAGCGGACTTCATCCGCCGAAAGAGTTCGGGCACATCCGGCAATAGTTCACGCTGTAGAAACAGCGACGACATATGGAAGTGGCGCGCGGATGCCAGATAATCGAGGTCGAGATCCTCAAAGCGCAACTCGGAGATCGTACCGGGATAGGTGAGGATGTGGCGCTGGAGTCCGTGCGGCAGAATGAAGGTTACGCCGGACTTTGCGCCGTGGACCACGCGGGCAAGGTCCACACCGCCCGCGCGCAGGCGTTCCATCGCCAGGGCTCCGAAGGAATCTTTGCCAGCCTTGGTGACGAATCCCACGCGGCTGCCAAGAGCAGCCAGGTTATGGGCCAGGATGGCCGAGGAACTGCCTAGAGTTACGGTGAAGCCGCTGGCCAGCAACTCGCGTTCCGTGGGCATTTGCTCGGGCAGACCGTAGAGGATCAGGTCAAGATTGATCTCTCCGGCGATTGCGATATCGAGGTTGGACATGAGCAAGCCTCAGGTGCTTTTCGCTAAATACGAAGCGCAATTGCCGATTTTAGCGGCCGTGTGCGAGTTCGAGCACGTGCGTCAGGTTTTTCGGAGTTTTCGGGAAAAAATCTCGCTCAGCGTGTACTCGCCCTGTTCCACGATTTCCATCGATTTCATTGGGTCGACTGAACTCCGCTCAAACCAAAGTGACTTTTACTCCGGCCTCTTGCAGCGCATACAAATCCGCTTTCGGTATCTGCTTGTCTGTAATCACTTCATGCACCGCTGTTAGCGGCATGATGTTACAGAGACTGCGATGACCGAACTTACTGGAGTCACAAACTGCAATCGTCCTGCGGGTGATTTCAACCATAGCCCGGTTGACTTCAGACTCCAATAAATTCGGAGTAAAAAGACCGGCCTTGGTGTCGAAGCCGTCCACGCCCAAAAACAAAATGTCTGCGCTGAGCTGGCGCAGCGCGCGCTCCGCCAGGGGACCGACCAGCGAAAACGAATTCTTGCGCAGCGTGCCTCCGGTCAGGATCACTTCAATGTGCGTGCCCGCAAGTTCTGCCGCGATGTTGATCGCGTTCGTGATCACGGTGAGTTGCGCCATGTCTTTCAGGGCCCGAGCAATGGCCGTGGTCGTCGTCCCGGAATCCAGCAGCACGGACTGGCCTTCTTCCACAAGGCGCACGGCGGCGTCAGCAATCTGAGCCTTCTGCTTGCGGTGGAGCTTCTCTTTCTCACGGAGCGTCGGATCCAGCAGCGCACCGCCTTGCACCGGCAGCGCGCCACCGTGGGTGCGCTGAATGACGCCCTGGCCGTCGAGGAATTCCAGGTCTTTGCGGATTGTGATTTGCGATATACCGAAATGCCGAGCGAGATTCTTGACGAGCACGCGTCCATCCCGGTGCAGGACCTCAAGGATCTCACGGCGGCGTTCTTCGTTGAGCAAACCGTTCGAAGGCATCAGATTTCGAGGTGGAGCGCAGAAATCACAGAAATCCTAGAACCCGCCATTTTCCATCTTCCATTCGCTCGCACTGCAATCGGAAGTAAACGTCAGCGCGAACTGGAGCTGTCGAGGCGCGCGCGCTGCCAGCTGCGGGAAGCCGAAGCCGGTCTGGCCAGGTTCCAAGGGCGTCGGCTCAGTTCTGATCGCGCTCAACAAATATACTTCACGTGGTTTTAAGGAAGCGATCTTTCGGTATATTATTACGAACGATTACTTTTACTTTCGTTTTATAGCTTTTGTCAACCGCGATATTTTGTCGCAGATTGACGGAAACGCCATTGCGCAGGCTGGCGGAGTCATCGATGGTGGAACATCAAGTAGAGGAGGTTCGTGATGATCGCGGGCAAACACAGTAGGGCGCTGGTCGGCATAATTCTCGGTACGACGCTCGGTCTCACTTTCCTTCTGGCAAATTGCTCGAAGTCACCGGACTCGCGTCTGAAATTGCCGTTGACCAAGCCCGAATCCACCCAGCCTTCCACGATCAAGGTGGACGTGAAGGAGGGCGGCCCAGTAATTCTGACAACGAGCGCGGCCGAGTTTCAGGTGAGGCCGGATGGTTATGTGCAGGCCTCGCTGTTGAGTGACGGAAAGACACTGTCCCTGGATGAACCGAATGCCGGGACTCCCGCGGACAGCGATTTTGCGCGAGTGGGGGGCAAAGATGTGCATTTCCGGCTCGACTTCCAGCACACCCAAGTGCGCGAAGCGATCGGGAAGATGGGGGTCGGCAAGCGGGTCGAGATTCCGGCGCGCCCCCTCGGGAAGACGGGAATAGATTTGGAGCGCGTGCTGGCGCTCGAAATCTATGACAAATTTCCGAACCTCCTGCTGAGCACGGTGGAATACAAGAACGCGGGTGCGACCGATGTCAGACTCGAAAAAAGCGTGAATCAACGGCGCCGGTTGAACGCGCGACTGGGGGATTTGAAGGCAAAGCCGTGGGAAATGTGGTCCTTTCATGGCGCAAGCTATGACTGGGGAAAAGATGATGTGGTGAAGCTGACGCCGGCTTTTTCGCAGCCGAACGTCATGGGAGAAATGGTCAAAGGCGGCTATGGTGGCGGCATCCCGGTGGTCGCTTTCTGGACGCGCCAGGTGGGCGAAGCGGTCGGGCACGTGGAGACGATTCCAATTTCCGCTGCGATCCCGGCGAGAGTCGCAGCTGATGGACGCCTGAATACCGAGGTGGACTACGCTGCCAACATCACACTGAAGCCGGGCGAGACGTACTCCACTCCGCGCAGTTTCGTCTCAGTTTTTGCGGGCGACTTCTATGAGCCGCTGCGGATTTGGTCGAGCGTGTTGCAGAAAGAAGGCTGGGAACTTCCGAAGCCGTCGAGCGAAGCCTATAACGTGAGTTGGTGCGGCTGGGGATACCAGGCCGACGTAACCCCGGCGCAGATGCTGGGCACGGTTCCAAAGCTGAAAGAGCTGGGCATCAAGTGGGTGACGCTTGACGATCGCTGGTTCGACGTCTATGGCGACTGGAATCCGCGAGCCGATACTTTCCCCGGCAATTCCATCCAGAAGATGACGGATGACTTCCACAAGCAAGGCATGCTGGCACAGTTATGGTGGCTGCCGCTCGCGGTCGAAGATGGTGAAGGAAGGTACGAATCGCACAAATATTCAGTGTCGAAGGTGGCGCAGGAGCATCCGGAGTGGCTGATCCTGGACAAGAATGGCAAGCATGCGCGCATGACTCGCGGCTTGGCGGTGATGTGTCCGGCACTGCCGGAGGTGCAGGCGTATCACAAACAACTGACGGAGAAGTTCATTCGTGACTGGGGATTCGACGGCAGCAAGCTGGACAACATCTACAGCGTTCCGGCCTGCTACAACCCGGCGCATCATCACAAATCGCCGCAGGATTCTGTGAATGCGATGGGCGATGTCTACAAAATAATTTTCCAGACGACCCGAGCGTTGAAGCCGCAGAGCGTCACCCAGAGCTGCCCGTGCGGAACGCCACCATCGCTCGCTTGGTTGCCGTTTATGGACCAAGCGGTGACCGCCGACCCGGTGGGGGCGGTGCAGGTGCGACGGCGGATCAAGATGTATAAGGCATTGCTGGGGCCCGAATCGGCGGTCTACGGCGACCACGTTGAACTTTCCGCGATGACAAAAGTGGGCAACGACTGGAAAGAACACGGCGACGATTTCGCTTCCACGATTGGAGCCGGAGGCGTGGTGGGGACCAAGTTCGTGTGGCCCGATCCCGGTCCGAAATTCAAGGACGTTAATCTGACTGCGGCAAAAGAAGAGCGCTGGAAGAAATGGATTGGTTTGTATAACCAGAAAATGCTCTCGAAAGGGGAGTTCAGGGACCTTTACGTGACCGGCTATGACACGCCCGAGGGATATGCCATCGCGAAAGACGGAGAAATGTATTACGCATTTTTCACACCGTCCTATTGGAAAGGCGAAGTCGAGCTGCGTGGACTGAAACCCGGGAAATATCGGGTCAGCGATTATAGTGAAGGAAAAGACCTCGGCACGGTAGACGCGACGGCTAATGGGGTGGCGAAACTGACGGCGGAGTTCAAAGATCATCTGCTGCTCGAGGTCATTTCGCAGCCGTAGAAGCATGTGAGGATGCCTGGCTCTTGAGTTACGCGGCAATCCCGCATGATTTCCAGGTAGCTCTGCTCATTCCTAGCGAGTGCCAGTGGGGTTTTCGGGTCGAATCAGAAGCGCCAGCCTGGGGAAAAGAAAAAGGCCGGCGGCATCATCGATGACATTCACCTGGCATGTGTAAAACCCGGGCTTCAGAGGGCTGAGCGGCAGGTCGAGCTGGAAGACCCCGGCCTTGCGGTCGCGAGCATTCAATTCGGTCAGCTCGACGATGGAGGTTTCGAATACCTTGGCTTTGCCCCGGAAGAACGCGACGTTCGTCAGCAAGTGAATGCCGGGTTTGACCTGTCCTACCTCTGGCGCGGCGGACGCATTTGCCCGGCCTGGGTCATAAACTTCGTAGTAGAGTCGCAAGTGCTGCGCGGAAGAGAAGACGTGGGTCACGTTTGGAATGATCTCCGATCCGTCGCGAATGAGCGGACTGGGAGTCGCGCCTTTTTTCGCGGGTTGAAGTTGACTGGCGAGGACAATCGAGCTCATCTTGAGCGGCCTCGACTTGAGATCCGGGACGTCCAGGTCGGCTTCGAACGAGCCCATGCGGCCGGTTTGGTTTTCCCTCACCACAAACTTGAGGTGATATTTGCCGGGAGGCAGGCTAAGCCCGGTGTCGTACTGCACATTCTTTTTCCGAACTTCTGACGAAGTATCTACGGCGAGCTTGACCGTGTCGCGAATTCTCGTCACTGGATGCTGTTCGCTGTCCAGCACCAGGCCAATCACATCCAGAGTTGCCTTATCCCGGTCACTGCTGCGCGTGAAGGGGATTTCTGAGCCCGGCACTACCAGCGAGATTGGAATAAAAAACTTGTTGGCCTCCATGCGAAAGTAAGCCGTGCTCAAATACAGGGGCAGATCTGTGGTGGGCAACTCAGAGGCGAGTTCTTCCTGAAGCTGAAGTTCCTTATCCTCCTTCGTAGAATGCTGGTAATCTGCGGGCGCATAGTAACCGCGGCGGTAGTCGATCTTCGCGCCTGACACATTCACCTTCACAGCGATACGCCTGTATCGCCCATCCCTGGCGGGATTGGTGCTGCGATAACCAAGAAGATAGTACGTCGACGTATCCTGTTGCACTCCTTTGAAGACCTGGGTGAAATCGTTGGAATCGAGAAAGGCGCGTCCACCCGTGTCGCTCGCGAGTGTGACCAGCGTTTCTTGCGTAGTGAAGTTGGAATTCAGGGCGTTGATCATGGATTGCCCGGAATATGCGGAAGTACCCCGCAGGCTCGCGTTTTGTGCCTCTCCACCTGCGACGAGGGCTTGCAGGCCGCGCAGATCCATGGTGTAGATCGCCATGTTGGATCGCACGGCGGCATTGATGGCTGCTCTCAATTCTGACTGGTTTTCGATGCCCGTTCGATCCATGCCGCTGGAGAAATAAATCAGCGATTTCTTCTGCTGAAGATGAGAAAGTTTCTCCGCCACCGAACGCAACGCTTCCAAACGCCGGTCAGTATTGAAGATGTTGTATTCCGTGTCGTCTGCGGTAAATGGCTGCCCGGTGTCGGGAGTGCCTTCAGTCGTGCCTGTTGTACCTTCTTCGAAGCCCTGGCCGCTACCTGCACTGAAAGCCTGGAGCTGTTTCTTGAGCAACCCGTGATCGGACGTGAAATCCTGGTTGACTAGCAACGAACTTCCCAGGGACACAATCGAGACCAGGTCCGCCGGGGCCATCTGCGTGTCGACATAGTGCTCGGCGGAAGTGATGGCACGATCGATTTCATCAGGCTCCATCGCGGAGAGATCGAAGAACAGAACGATCAGACGACGATCCTTAAACTGATTCGCAGAACCCGAAGCGGAAGTGGCCGCACTGGCTGCACTTCCCTCCGCAGTCGGCGGGCCCGGAAGAAGCTTCGTCTGAGCCACATCCTGATTTGCCACGGCATCAATGTTCTCTACATCAAACGAGACGACTTTCTGGGGCTTGTTGTCCTCGAGAATCGTGAAGTCCTCAGGTTTGAGGCCGCGTATAAGATTTCCGCTCTTGTCCCTGACGGTCACATTTACCAGCACCAGATCGGTCTGAACGCGAAAGGTGTAGTCCGCCGGCTGCTGCGCGGGCAGAGAGGAGCACATCAGGGCGAACGCCAGCAACATTGCCAGAGGCTTGTTCGCCCATCGGATCAGATTCGAAGTCATCTATATGTCCTCAAAAGCGGAACCGGGCGGTCATCGTAATCTGCCGCATGGCGCCAACCCCCGTCACCCTGCCGAACGTCGGCGAGTTGAACACCGTGTCAATCGATGTGTAATTCGGAATGTTGAAAATATTGGTGGCCTGCGCCCGAAACTCGAGAACGCGCGATTCCTTCAGCGGGATGACCTTACTGAAGGCCATATCGAAGAGAAGTGTCCCCGGGCCAGTGATGCTGTTTCGGCGGGCATCGCCATACGGTCCTGCCGGCAACGCGAAGGCCGCGGTGTTGAACCAATCTGCAATCGAGGGATTTGAGAGGCCGACTGACTCTCCGGGAACGACGTCGGGTCGTACCGTGCCATTCGTCCCGCGATTGACCTCGGCAGCGCTTCCCAGAATCCGCGGTGTGAACGGCAATCCGGAAGCGATGGTCCAGTTCCCGCTCCACTGCCAGTCGCCAAAAATCGCGCGCAACGGAGTATCTCCGGTAAGCCAGCGTTTGTCGTGTCCGAACGGCAGTTCCCACAAGTAGTCTGCCGTAAACTTGTGCGTCTGATTGAAACTGGAGAGCGCGCGCTCCGCCGACAAGTCGAGGGCATTTTGAGCCACGGACGCTGCCCCACTGCTAGAGGCGCCGCCTCCTCCACCAGCAGCGGTGCCGCCGGCGCCGAGTCCGGCGCGCCCCGACCCCGAAGTAGCTCCCGCCCCGATGGATGACGCATCGTCGATCGACTTGGAAAATGTGTAGATTCCGCCGACGGAGAATCCATTCGAAAGTCGCTTGCGCAAGCGTACCGATCCCGCATTAGCCTCGGAGTCACCGACAGAGTTTTGGTAAGTGAATGCCTGTGCATTCGGAATCAGAATGCCCGTTGCAGTGCGGTTGGGAGCTTCCAGAATGTCGAGATCCGTGCCCTTGGTTCCGGTGTAGTCGATGTTCAATAACAACGTCGGACGAATCTGCTGCTGAATATCCAGATTGCGAATTTGCACATAGCCCAATCGATAATTGGGATTTACCGCGTAATCATTCGTGATGCCGCTGGTGGAAGAGGTCGGGAAGCCATTCTGCAGCGTGAGATCGCCGGCGACGGTTTGGATATTGGTCTGCGTCGTCGAAAATGGAGGCTGGAACGCCAGTTGCTGCACCATCCCCTGATAGGCTCCGGTGTTGTAGTTGATGCCATACCCGCCGCGGACGACGGTCTTGGAAAATGGCTTCCAGGCGAAACCGACGCGGGGAGCAAAATTATTACGGTCCGGCCGTACCAGGCTATCGGGCAGGCTTCCGCTGTAAGGGCTGTTTTGACCGGGCAAAACAACAGCGACCGCCGGTGTGCCCAGCGCCGGATTCAGCACAGCGGGCGAGAGATCAAGGTTCGCGATTCGGTTGTTCTGTTCCGTGAGCGGCGAAACGTATTCGTAGCGGACTCCGAGGTTCAGTGTCAGATTCCCGCGCATCTTCCACTCATCCTGCGCGTACAAGTCCCAATAATCGCCTCGGAAATGGTAGTTGTTCTCCCCGTACTGCACCGAGGTCTGCTGCGGGAGTCCAAGCAGGAAATCGGCGAAATCATATCCCGTTCCGCTCGCGGGCTGGCCTGGAGCAATCAGTTGAGAAGTATTGACGCCGGTGAAGATGAACGAGCCGCGCGCGTTACTGCTGGTCTCGGTGTTGACTTGGATGCGCCGGAAGTCACCCCCCCATCGCCAACTGTGCTTGCCGTGAGTCCAAACGACGTTGTCTGAAAGTGTGTAGGTCTGGTTCCGCAAAAGCTGCGGATTGACATCCTGAAGACCGGCGATGTCGCTGAAGGAAAGATTGGGTAAACCCCAATCAAACGGATTCGCCGAGACACCATTGATTCCCAACGTGCCGGCAACATTTTGATTAAATGCGTAAAGATTTTGCGTACGCGTCCGGCTGCGGTTGAAGTCGAAGCGAACGCTGTTGGTCAGTTTGCCGATGCTTCGAATGTAGCCGACAGGCACGTCAAAACTGCGAACGCCGGTGCTGCCACCGACAGTGGGAAATGGGTTGGTGATGCTGGAACTCGATCCGTGATAGTGAAGTCCAAACGTCAGGTTATTGCGCGGCGCGCCGCGCCCTCCACGCCGTCTGCCAGTGGGGGCAGCTCCAAAAGTGTGATTGATCCGCACGTTCAGATCATCGTTGCTGTTGTTCGCCGCAGTGACAAAATGAAAATTCTGATAATCCCCTGGCAGGTTCGGCAGGGGGATGTACGGCAACAATCCCGCCGCGGCAAGATTGATCTGCGGAATCGTATTGTTCGGGAAAGGAGTGTTGGTCGCGGGATTGAAAATCTCGACCGGCTGCCCCCCCGCCGCGCATGACTTGTAACAGGTCTGCGAAAAGTTCCCTTGCCGCTCTAGCAGAGTGGGCACTGTAGAAAACTGATCGAACGGATTCTCCCCACGCCTGCCGTTGTAATTGACGAAGAAAAATGTCTTCGCGCCACCGTGATAGATCTTAGGAATGTTGAGCGGCCCGCCGACGGAGCCGCCGAAGCTGTTCTGCAAGTATGCCGGGTTCGTCGCAGGTTCCCCGGCGAGCGCATAAGGCGCGGCATTGAGCGCAGAATCGCCCACTCCATAGTAGATCGACCCGTGAGGATGATTAATGTCGAACCCGCGGCGGCCGACGATCGTCATCGCGCGTCCGGGTCCACCCCCGCCAAACCCTCCCGGGCCGCCGAATCCGCTGGCTCCTCCGAACCCGCCACCTTGCTGGCGAGCGTCGTTGATGCGTTGCTCGAGTTGGTCCCCGGACATCGAGTTGAGGGGATTCGACGTATTGCCGGAAACAGCGATGGACTCGGTCGCGCTGTTCGGATCAATCCCTGGAACCGGCATACCCGAGGGCACGACGTCGCTCATGGAATTACTTCCCGCGTCCTGAGCAGTCATGTTCTGCATCGCAGATAGGGCTTGAAAGCCACGCTGAGCGACAGCCGGGCCACTCGGCCTCCGGGGCTGTGGACTTGCCTCGCGTGTACGGGATAAAAGAGTCAACTCAAAATTGACGGGCATGTTTTGGTGGGAAGCGTCGATCACGACCTGCTGCGTGCTGTTGGCAAACGCAACCATCTGCACGCGCACGGTGTAGGAGCCGAGCGAAGGGACCGCCGCGAAATAGCTGCCATCAACATCGGTCCAAGTGGTGATTTTCTGGTCGGAGGATGCAAGAGAGATGGATAGGGCAGCTCCCGGAATCGGCATATTGCCGGATTTAACGGTGCCGTGAATCGTTCCGCCTGACGGTGGGGAGGGCTGAGATTGCGCGGGCTGAGTCTGGGCGCGGGCGTGATCGAAGGCAAGCAACAGGGTCAAGCCCAGTAGCAGACACCGGAAAACAAGCCTACCCGTTGCGATCATCAGCCATTCCCCTGCGGTCGGCGCCTGGCCACCTGTGATGCGATGATAATCTGATCCCCTCAAAGCTAAAGTAAAGTTTTGTCTGTTCACATCGATCCAGAGTGCCGAACGTGCAGTGAAGGACCGCGGCGGTCGCGCCCAAATCATTCCCGCCTCAAATGCGAGAGGGATCCCTTCGTTCTGTCGCTGAACTCCCTCCTTCCGTATCGAGTAAAGATTCGTAAAAGTAGGGGCACTTCCACAACTCCGGGCCCATAATCTGGTTAATACAAACAGGCCCAAATCGAAAGTCTCAGGAGAAAACATCATGCTCAAACATTGTTTGCTCGCGCTTCTGCTGGCAGCCGTCGTCTACACGGCCGTGCCTTCTGCCATCGCGCAAGACAACGGAAGTAACGACCAGCAGTCTGCTCCCGCGGGTGTGCCCCCCGAACACGGGCGTGGCGGCCATTTTGATCCAGCGAAGCGGACGGAAATGCTGACGAAGCAACTGCAGCTGACCTCGGACCAGCAGCCAAAAGTGCTGGACATTTTGAAGTCGGCACAGTCGCAAATGCAGAGTCTGCGATCGGATTCCTCGGTCTCGCAAGAGGATCGCCGATCCAAGATGATGCAGATCCACAAGACGTCCGATGACCAGATCCGGGCGCTGCTTGATTCCAAGCAGCAAAAGAAATGGGACACGATGCAAAGCAAGCACGAACAGTGGCAGGGACATCACCAGGATGGACAGGCTCCGAGCGCGCCGGACTCCTCCCAGCAGCAATAGTGTGTTGTCTTAGTTGATCTCGTTCGCAACCGAATTAAAGGATGACAGCCGGAGTTTCGCTCGAGTGGCGGACAAGCCGGAAATCCGCCTTGGCTCCGGCTGCCGCGTTGACGGGCAGCAGCAATGAATTCTTACAGGTGGATCGTTCGCTGTCACGGCGGAGGCCGCGGGGTTCGAGTGCGCCGCTTTCCATCTTCATTTCTTCTGCCGGTACAACCGAGCGAGAGAAAATTTGTTTTTGCCTATTCCTAGGCGACACCGTCAGAGCAGTCGGAGTCCTTACTTTAGTAGTTCGGCGCCAGGAGATCGGAGTTCCAAGTTCTCATCCTCCCTTCTCCCGGCCCATCTTTGTCTTTTGTTGGTGCTCACGCTGTCTTTTCTTCATTTTCCGAAGCGTTTCGTCCGAACAACGTAATGGCAACTCGAAGCCGTGTCGATTTGAGGCAGATCTCGGCAGGCAGATTTGTGCTACCTTGCCTGGCTCCATTTTGGCTCCAATACGAAAGACAAAAACAGGCTGGAAGTTGATGCTATACTTCGCAAAATCAACAGATAGCTTTGCCGATGTGAACGCTCGATGCCGCTGGCAGACCAGTCGCTGAGTCCCGCCAGAACTCATCCCGCGGACCTGTCGCCGATGTCGCTGCCCAAGGCAATCAAGGGAACCGCGCAGTGATGTTTGTTTCCACCGCCGCGCGGAGGTGCATGTCCGAACACGCAGGTCCGGCTGGCGTTCGCAACGGATGCCGTAACATTCGCTGGGGTTAGCTTCTTTTAAAGGATCAGAGCGGGCCTGCAACTGCTGTCATCCGGCGGTGACCTTCCGACGGCGCAGCCATGTACCTTCGAAACCTGTTCGAATCTTGGTTTTAGGCCCAGACTCAGTGGGTACCAGCGAAGAGAGACTTGACGCTGTCGTTTCCTGGGAAAGACCTATGAAATGCTTTCAGACAACTGGTGCCGTGCAGCGTAACAGGGCAGGCAAGCTTGGGATGGTCCTGCTTTGCCTAGCGATTATGGTTGGCTGCCAGGGGTTTAGCTCAGGCAATTCTGCTAGTGTGCAATCGCAGTCTGGCACTTTGTCTCTGAGCGGAGGCAGCCTGGATTTTGGCAGTGTCACCGCGGGCACGAGCAAGACGCTGTCGATGACTGTCTCGAATACCGGCGCGGGATCTGCTACGGTCACCAGCGTGTCAATTTCCACCCAGTATTTCGCGTTGACTGCACCCAGTCTGCCGGTGACAATTCTTGCTGGCCAAAGCACCCCGGTCAGTCTCGTCTTTAGTCCCAATGCGGCGGGGACTTTCAACGCCACGGTTTCCATTGTCAGCAACGCCTCGAACAGTGGCACCGCTACGTTCTCGCTTACGAGGAACCGGAGTGGCCAGCGGTCAGATCACACTCAGTCCTGCGAGCAAGAGTTTTGGCAGCGTAACGGTGGGGAGCCAGAGCAGCCAGACAGTCACGCTGACCAATAACAGCGCATCCACGGTCAACATTTCCCAGGCCGCGGTGAGCGGCACCGGCTTCAAGCTGAGCGGGATCACTACGCCACTCGCGCTCAACGCTTCTCAAAGCACAACGTTTACGGTCACGTTTGCGCCGCAAGCGACAGGAAGCGCGAGCGGGAATGTGACGATCACCTCGGATGCTCCCAATCCGTCGCTGTCGATGGCGTTGACCGGTACCGGAGCTGCGCTGGGAGCGCTGGGAGCGAATCCCACGAGTCTGAACTTCGGAACCGTGCAGACGGGCACCAACCAGGCACTGTCAGAAACCGTGACCAATACCGGCGGTTCGACCGTCACAATTTCGCAAGTTGGAATCAGCGGCACAGGTTTCACTCTAAGCGGAATTTCTGGTTCTGTGACGCTCACGGCAGGACAAAGTACCAGCTTCACCGTGACGTTTACGCCGCAAACAGCTAGCAGTGCAAGCGGTAGCGTGACCGTCACGTCGAACGGGACCAATCCAACGCTAACCATTCCTCTCGCGGGAACAGGATCAACCACGGCCGGACTGCTGACGGCGACTCCGACTTCGATCGCGGTTGGCAGCGTAGTCGCGGGAACCAGCGGCACAGCCTCGGGAAGCCTCAGTGCGAGTGGAGCGAACGTAACGGTTACGGCCGCTACGTCGAGCAACTCGCGCTTTGCGATCAGCGGCTTATCGCTGCCAGTGATCGTCCCGGCCGGACAGAGTGCACCGTTTACGGTCACGTATAGTCCGCTAGTTGCCGGCGCTGACAGCGCCACCCTGACATTTACCAGCAATGCCCAGCCGACGACGACTACGGATACGGCCACCGGTACCGGCACTGCGGCTCCGGTTCACACCGTCAGCTTGTCGTGGAGCGCCAGCACTTCGCCGAACATTTCGGGATACAACATTTACCGTGCTGTCTACGTAAGCTCCTGCGGCGGTTACTCGAAGATCAACGGCGCCACTCTGGACACTCTCACGACATATACAGATTCTGCGGTGACCGATGGCACGAACTACTGCTACGCCACCACCGCCGTGGATTCCACTAACGCTGAGAGCGGCTACTCGAACATCGTTTCCGATGTTCAGATTCCTCCTCCGTAGGCTCCTGGGTTCTCCGCTCGACTTAGAGCGGCGTAATTTTTCTCAGGCGTTGCGAAATTTAGGATGTGCTTTTCGACGTGGGTTTGCGAATAGTAGAGCCGTGCTAAAGCTGCCGCTGAACCAGCCCAAAAAAAGAAACAAAGCAGAGATGTCGCTGAGACAGTTGGATTTGTCGATCAGCGGCAGACAATCGACTCCTGGCGTTTTCCGCAAATTGCAAATGTAAGCCGGGGGCCTCGGGGATATTTGCCAGGCGATAGCTGACCCTTATCACTGCCGATCAGAAAAAGTCAATACCGAGGCGACTGGCCTGTGGGCCGGCATGCCCTATCGACATCTATGCGAGAAGGGCCCGAGAGCTTGAAACTAATGGCATGCGACTCCCCCAGTCCTGTGCTCGTCCTCTTTCTACCCGTGTCTTTTCCAGCATAACTGTCATCCTATTCGCTACGATGCTGCCCTTGTGCGTACGGGCCGCAACTCCACAACTGACATGCACGGCGTCGAGTCTGCGTTTTGGCAACGTTCTTATCGGACAGAATGAGACAGAGGTTGTGGTCCTCACGAATGGCGGACAGACCAGCGTCACAGTTTCGGCGATGAACGTTAGTAATGCTGAATTCAGTGCGTCCCAATTGCGTTTTCCATTGAGTCTCTCCGCGGGGCAGAGCGTCCCAATAAACGTGACCTTCTCTCCCACCGTGACGGGATGGACGCAAGGAGGGATCAGATTTACCAGCAACGCTTCGAACTCGGCACTGCAGGTGGAACTCGAAGGGACGGGCGCAAAGAGCGACACTTTAGCGGCCAGTCCCTCAAGCGTTTCGTTCGGCCAAGTGGCCGTAAGAGCGAGTTCCACGCGGTCGGTTGTTCTGACCAATCTTCGCACCTATAAAGTAACGATCTCGGCCTGGCAGGCGACGGGCAGTGGATTCTCCGTCAGCGGGCCGGCATTGCCCATCACTTTGAATGGAGGGCAAAGCATCACGTTGCGTCTTACCTTCGCCCCACAGTCGGCGGGGATGAGTGGGGGTAGCGTCTTCGTTCCCGGTCCCGCCCTGAACGTACCTCTGAGTGGTACGGGAACAACGACCACGGCGGGGAAGTTGACCATCGCGCCGGCACTAGTGAATTTCGGCGATGTTAATGTGGGCGCGACAGGGACTCAGGCCATCACCTTGAGCGCCAGCGGCGCCAGTGTGACCGTGTCTTCTGACGCCAGCAGCAATTCCCAATTTGTTCTGAATGGGGCTTCCTTGCCGTTTACGATCGCCGCGGGACAAAGCAAGTCTTACAACGTGTCTTTTGCGCCAAAAGCCAGCGGGACGGTTTCTGGATCGCTGACATTTACCAGCAATGCCGGCACCTCGCAGATGCTTGAATCTCTTACCGGGATCGGCACGGTGCAGCAGTACAGCGTAAATCTCTCTTGGAATGCCAGCACGGGCGTTGTGGGCTACAACATTTACCGCAGCACAAGCTCGAACGGAACATATGCCAAGATTAATTCCACCGTGGACGCGAACACCGCGTACACGGATGGCGCCGTTGCGGCCGGCCAGACCTACTACTACGAAGCCACTGGGGTAAATTCCAGCGGACAAGAGAGTGGGCGCTCGACGCCGCCTGTGCAGGCTTCAATCCCGTAGCCTCTACCAACCGATGTTTTCGAAAGCACGGAGATCGTTCTTCCGTCAGTTCGCCCCTTTGGTGGCGCCCAGGCAACCGTCGCTTGATACGAACGCGACGAAAGCCCGTCGCCTCGGTTTCGCCATGCCACAGCCCCGATAGTTTCCAGTGCGCGAAGTAACTTCAGTAACCTCCCTTCGCACCATAGCCACTGTTCAGTAGCACGGAGGGGCCATTCTCGATGGCCCGGCATTGCGTTAGTACTAGTACGGATGGCCAAGTAGGGCCCTCACTAACGTTATGCTGACAATCTGGCTTGGCGCGATTTTTAAACCCAAAGCAGCCGTTCTGCTTGTACTTTTGGGTCTTTGCGGACCAGCACTGGCGCAGGAAGTTGCTTTCGCGCTGCTGCAGCCCGCATCGATAGAACCGAACCCGATGGTTAGATCTGTCGAACCGGTGACGCTGCCTGAGGCCCCCAGCCATCGATTTTGGGACCGTGAAAATAGCATTCTGTTTGCGACCAATGCGGCGTTCAGTACAGCCGACTTTATCGTAACCCGAAACAACCTGCGCAATGGCGGCCAGGAACTCAACCCCACGACGCGTCTGTTTTCCGGAAGTACAGCGGGACTGGCTGTGAATTTCGCGGGCGAGGCTGTCGGCGTGGTTGCAGTCAGTTACTTCTTCCACAAGACCGGACATCACAAACTCGAGCGTGCGGTCTCGATTCTGAACATCGGATCCTCGGCTGCGGCTGTGACATTCGATGTGGTTCATCGTTAGTCTCTCGATAAAGCCAACGCGTCGCAGGGCGGACTTGGATTTTCCTCGTTCATCTGCCGAATAAGGACGCCCAAGTTATGGCGGAGTCTTCCGCCGAAATCCCAGTGCGACGTTAGCGGTATAATGGCGCGAGAGTTTCGACGCTGGCTGCGTCTTCCCATCCCTTCTCTGTTTGCGATTCCGTTGATGCATCATGGTTCGAACTGGATGGAGGGGCGAACCGCGCGAGCAACGAATGCCATGCGGACATGGCCCTTGTCCTGGGCAAGGGAAGTGCGTCGAACAGGAAACCATGAAGGATTATCGCAAGTTTTACATCGATGGAAAGTGGGTCGATCCGACGGAGAGCCACGACTTCACAGTCATCAACCCAGCGAATGAAGAGCCCATTGCGACGATCTCATTCGGCAGCGCCACGGATGTTGACCGTGCTGTGGCTGCGGCCAAACGCGCCTTCGAATCGTATTCGGAAAGTAGCGTCGAGGAGCGCCTGGCGCTGTTGCGCCGGATCATAGAAGTTTATAAGTCAAAGATGGAGGAAATGGCGACGATCATTTCGCAGGAAATGGGTGCTCCTATCTCGCTCTCCCGAAAAGCTCAGGCTCCGGCTGGTCTCGGACACTTGATGGAAATCGCAAAGGTGATGGAGCATTTCAAGTTCGAAGAACTGAAGGGATCGACCCTCATGCGAAAAGAGCCTATTGGAGTGTGTGGTCTGATCACTCCGTGGAACTGGCCCATGAACCAGGTCGTGGCCAAAGTAGGGCCTGCTCTCGCGGCGGGATGCACCATGGTTCTAAAGCCCAGTGAATTTGCTCCACTTTCCTCTTATTTGCTCGCTCAGATCCTTGACGAAGCGGATGTGCCAGCAGGTGTTTTCAACCTGGTGAGTGGCGATGGGCCTACGGTTGGAGCTGCGATTTCATCCCATCCTGATGTGGCCATGGTGTCGTTCACGGGATCGACGCGAGCTGGTGTCGCGGTCGCTCAAGCGGCCGCACCCACCGTGAAGCGGGTGACGCAGGAACTAGGCGGGAAGTCGGCCAATATCATTTTGGATGATGCTGACCTGGAGAAAGCGGTCAAGCAGGGTGTGCGGGAATGCTTTCTCAACACCGGACAATCTTGCAACGCGCCAACCCGCATGCTGATTCCTCGGTCCAAGATGGCTGAGGCGGTCGCGGCGGCGAAGCAGGCAGCTGAGGCTACTAAAGCCGGGGATCCGTTTGCAGAAGATACCAACGTTGGACCGCTGGCGAACAAGGCCCAATTCGACAAGGTGCAGCGCCTCATCCACAAGGGAATCGAAGAGGGGGCGAAGTTGGTCGCGGGAGGGCCGGGCCATCCGGATGGTCTGACGAAGGGCTACTTCGTTAAGCCGACGGTGTTCGCGGATGTCGACAATGAAATGACGATCGCGCGTGAAGAAATCTTCGGCCCTGTGCTTTGCATGATCCCCTATGAAGACGAAAATGATGCAGTTCGAATTGCCAATGACTCGCTGTACGGCTTGTCAGGCTTTGTGACGTCGGGAAACCTGGAACGCGCACGCCGGGTTGCGAAGCGGATTCGAGCGGGGAATGTGCACATCAATGGCGCCAGGGTCGACTTCTCTGGGTGCTTTGGAGGCTACAAACAGTCGGGCAACGGCCGGGAATGGGGCGAGGCCGGCCTGGAAGAATTCCTCGAGTTGAAAACCATTTTTGGCTACGCCAGCGTTGCGAAATGATATTCGCCCCGAGTTTCAACCACTCGGCCCATACGTACTGATTGGTTACTCATTCGGGGGCCTGATCGCTCTGGAAATAGCACCGCGCCTCACCGAGGAAGGGAAGCAGGTCGCCCTGCTGACGTTCGTCGACACTACCCCGCAATACGCGCCCTATCACGCATACGCTAAAGTTAAGGGCTTCTATCGTGGAAGACTTTCTAGTTCACCCCTTGAATCACATCTGCTTGGCATCGAAGCCGCTGAGTAGGGCTGCATCCCGCAACTTTTGATCGGCGGTCAGAAAAACGCGGCCCTCAGGAGCGTATTCACACCACTCCAGGGCCGCAGCCAGCTGAAACGAGTCCGCAGCCCGCAGGTCATAGCGATCCACAAGTTGCATCGACGTCGCCCGCAAACTGTCCGACGGCTGAATCACAGACCACAAACCGGAAAGGTTTTTGGCCAGATGAGTGGCCTTGGACCAGTCGCGGGAATCGAGTTGCTTGATCCGCAAAAGTCGGGCCAGCGCACTCGCAATCTCGACTGGCGTCGCCCACCATACGACGACGTCATAGGTCTTGTAGAGGGAAATCGCCAAAGGCGTCATGCTCTGCCGCACGCAAAGAGGAACGAGAGCACTTGCGTCCCAGAAAGCTGGAACCCGCGTTACCGGCCTTCCCGTTCTTCCCGCCATACCTGTTCCATGACCTTGTCAGAGACGTTTCCCGGGGGCTCTGGCCAAGAGACCGACGCTGGCCGTTGGTTTAAGGGTGGGGTAAGAAGGCCATCCGCAACCAATCGCTGCTCCTGCTTGGAGCGTCCTTCCAGACGGCAGGGAACGATCCGCGCCACGGGCTTGTTGCGGTCGCACACAAGCACCTCTTCGCCGGCCCGGACCAGCTGAATATGGGCGCTGAGGTGCGCTTTCAGCTCGGCAATATTGACGGTTCTCATGTTGCAATTATATCGAATGTGACTATGTTAGTCATCTTCTAGTTTTCTGTCCTCGATGCTGAATGCGCAATTACTTCATCTGCGTTACATCGAGCGACTGGAAATCCCGGATACGTGGCGTGCCGAAAGAACAGAGAATATTTAGGCGGCATATGTTGGTGGGTCAGCTTTCTGACCCCCAACCCTGGGTGTCTCGGCGTCGGCAAAGTTTTCGACGTCGAGATTGCGGCCGCCCTCAAACTCGGGCCCAGTGGGCCGGTCGCTCCAATTCTGCTAAGCTGAGCAGCGTAAACATCGAGACTAGAGGACAAACCCGTGGAAGTGGTGGCCGGCGTGGATCTTGGCGGAACTGCCATCAACTATACGTTAGTGAACCGAGAAGAACAGTTTCTCATCGAGGGGCTGTGCGAGCATCCGGCACTTTCGAAGCAGGGGCCCGAGGTCTGCCTCCAGCAGATCGCAACCGGTCTCAAGATCGCCACCGACCAGGCGGGCGTTGCTCTTGACGACGTAGTCGCCATCGGCCTCGATACTCCCGGTCCGTCCAGTGCCGCCGGCCAGCTCAGCGCGCGGGGTTCCACCAACTTTGTGCATCCCAAGTGGGCGGGATTCGATATCCGCGAGGGTCTGGCGCACAAATTAGGCAAGCCCGTGTCCTACCTGAATGATGCCAACGCAGCCGCTCTCTGGGGACACTATGCGATCTTCGGAGCCAACAGCCACGAAACATCGATTTCCGACGTCGTCGGCACGGGCAACGGGGGAGGCATCATCCTCGATGGCAACGTCGTGAAGGGCAAAAACGGATTCGGTGGAGAACTCGGCCACGTGCTCATTCCCTACCAGAGCATCGCCGGTATCGCCGGCATCCAGCCGCATTGCAATTGCGGACGAGTCGGCGACCTGGAGTCGCTCTGCTCGCTTACTGCGATCGAAAAAACTCTTCTCCCGTATTTTCTGCGGCGCTATCCGGAACACGAACTGGGGAAGCAGGACCGGCACCAGGCGGCCAAAGCCGTCCGCGGCCTGGCGGATAAGGGCGATCCGATGTGCAAAGAGATTTTTCGGGTTCAGGCCCACGCACTCGGACTGTTTTTCGACGAAATGATAAATACTTTCGACCCCGATGCCCTCATCGTCGGCGGCGGTGTACTGGAGACGAGTAAAGGATTCCAGCAGTGGTTTCTGTCAGAAATCCGCGCCGGGATGCCAACCCAGCGAGAGGAACAGGCCAATATTCCGATCCACGTGATGCCAAACGGGGATACTGCCGGGGCGCGAGGCGCTGCCCTGGAAGCACTCAAACTGGCGAGACAGAGCGGTCTCGCATAGCTCCGACCGGCTTTCACTGCGATCCGTTATCTGCCCGACAGCGGGGATACGAAGCGTTGACGGAACCCTTAACTTGTGTTGTCGAAGGGATTTCGGCAAGGGTGTCGTTGGAGAGCGAACTCGGGTCTCCGTTTCCATTGATTGCCGTGGCCACGTAATAATACGTCGCGCCGTCCTGCACCAGGTCGTCGATGCAAGCGGTGCTGGAGATGGGCTTCTGGTTGATCTGCTCGCAGAGGCTGCACTTTGCATCCTGCTTCGCCACGTTCTGGATGCCGCTTCGATACAAGCAATATCCAACCGCTTGGCGCTTGGGATCGGTGGAGGGCACGCTGGCATTCCAGGTGAGAGTCACCTTGTGGTGGCCGGTTTGCGGTGACGCCTGCAATATGGTCCCGTGGGACTCAGGACAGCGAAGCGGTTTGGGTTGGACCGCGCGGAGGAGCATTTCCTCGGCTTTCGAAGCATTTCTCGTTACCAGATTCGCGTGAGCAGTAGCCCGGCTTGAGCTAGTAATCAGCCAAACTCCGTAGGCAACCATCGATACTAGTGCGCACACCGCCAAGATCAAAATGGAGTGTCGCGCCCGCATAAATAACTCTCCCGTGATTCTACCGTTGCTTCACGTTGCTGGAACTGGGATGTGTTGTAGCCGATAGCGTGGGAGAGGCTTGCTGGCGATTCGGCGATTAAATTCCGCGCAACGCTCAGTCGATCTTAACACCGTTGGCAATTCGCAGATGAGCTATGGACCCGATTCTTTGCCCTAGTGCTCATCGGTGGTCAATGGAGCGGAGACGCGTCTCAGCGAGTTCGGGGAACTCGCCGCCAACGATCTCGACTTCTTCTCACCGTGATGAGCGATCCAAATCAGCATAACGATGGCCGCAAGAGCAATCAGAAAGTAGATGATTCCGCCCTGATGATGGAGTCTGCCGGTGATGAAGCTGCGATCGACACGCGTGGTCAGCATTGCCAGGACAAAGATGCGAAGCCCATTCTTAGCGACTGAGAGAGGGATTGCTACTGCGACTACCAGAGCCTTTCGCCAGACAGAGCGCAAACTCAACTGCGCCAGGACCATGGTAGTGACCACCAACATCAAGCTGGAACGGATGCTGCTGCACTCCGCGGCAACTTCGACCGTCAACCCCGGAATGGTAAGTTGTGTTCCATCTTGAGCCACGGGCACTCCGACGGCGGCGAAAAGCAGGCGGGCCGATGCAACCGAGCCTTCCTGCAGCAGCCTTACGATCGGATTTAGCACGAACTCGGGAATAGGCACAATCCAAAATAAGAAACAAAGAGGGAAGAGAGCACGCTGAAAAGCGCGAGTGCCAAAAGAGACGATAAAAGCGCCGATCCACCACGCGACAAGCGCCAGCATGCTTACCGAAAGCTGTTCATCGAGGCGGAGCGAGAAAATCTGCAATCTTGCGACAATGCTCGCCGCCACAGCCGCGACCAGCAAAATTAAGCCAAAGCTCGAACGTGATTCCGCAGACGTTTCGGATGATTTCCATTCCAGGTATATCAATGTGATGCTAATGGGAAGAATCAGTAAGATGTGGGTGTATTGGTTGTCGCGCAGCGCCAGAGCAAGAGAAGCGGTGAGAGGACGCCACCACACCAGCAAGGAAATCGCGGCGAGAACGGAAAAGCGTAAGAGCGGCGACAATTTCGAGGTTGATTCTCGAGTCGAGCTAGTCAGCACCATGTGATAGTCCGCAAGCGAGTAGAGTAAAGTCTGATCATTCGAAGCATTTGCCGCTCAGCGTCACTTCTGAAACCTCTTGCGCCTGCCGTGCCCCGTTTGCTTCACAAACATGCGCGGATCGTAGTTCAGCGGTCTTACTTCATGTATGTCAATCCCCTTGTAGCCGGGATGCTGCGGGTTGATCAGCCAGTTATTTTCGGCGGGAGCAAGAACCGAAGGCATTATGAGCACGCAGTGCTCTCCCCGTTGCGCAAATTCATCTCCCAGCCGGGCGAGCTCAGGAGGGGATACGGATTCTCGCCACTTTACAGGCATGTCGCGGACGTCAACGCGTACTCGAGCCAAATCGTCTGGGACATCCGCGACGGCCAAAACAAGGTCAACCGGAGGATCCTCCTTATCAAGATGCACGAAATATTCCAACATGGCGAGAGATTGGTGTTCTGAAGTGTAACTAAGGCGCGTTCCGGGACTCGACCAACGGCCGCCATAGCGGTATGCGCCTTCACCATCAAAGGGGGCTCGGGCATACGCTCGGCGCAAAATCCGATAGACGCGGCTCAACTAATTCCGCCGTAAGCGATGCGACCCAAGATGCTCTCCACTTGGCGCGCTCCCAACTCAGTATCGATCATTGCCACGGGAGCGAGGCCGCCAAGGGTACGATTCGGACGCTTGAGCCAACGTTTTGCGCGCTCATGGTCGCCGAGGTATTCATCAGCAATAGCGACAATCCGAGCCAAGCGGTAAAGCCGGTCGGATTCGTAAGGCGCGAGCCTTCCACTGCTCCGTCGCCGCTGCAAGCTTCGAGATGAGAGGTCGAGGGCGCGGGCGAGTTCTTTCAGTGTCAAACCGGAAGCTCGCATCAACTCTTCCACCACGGCCGGAGCAAATCCTTCCCGGATCGCATCGCGCATATCGTGGTCACTGGAGAGAACGCGTCCGAGCGCGTGCTCGCCGCCTAACTCTCGGACTACGGCCCTGAGTTCGTTTACCATTCTGTCACCTATGGTAACGCCAAATGGCACGAGCGTCAAGAAACCCGGTCCGAGATCCAGTTCGGTTTAGCTTGTGCGAACGTCTAAGACTTCAATTCCGCAAGCTGCTTCTTGGCGTCTTCTGCGTCGCTGGAATTGGGATTGAGTTTCAACACCTGCTGTAATTGCAGTCGGGCCAGCGTCGTTTGTCCGCTTTTCGCATACGCCATTCCGAGGTGGTAGTGAAACGTGGGGTTGTCCGGTGAATTGCTCTCTTGGCCCAGCTTTAACGCTTCCCGCAGCGAGTCGACTGCCGACCGGTACGCGCCTTTCTGATAGTAAATCCAGCCTAACGTATCGGCCACGCTGGGCGAATCTGGCATGCCGCGTCGGGCGGTTTGTGCCAGTGACAGGGCTACGTCGAGGTTGCCACCGGATTGCAACATGACAGAAGCAAGATTATTCGACGCTAGCGGATTTTCCGGCTTGATGGCGAGTGCCTTCTGGTATGCCTCGGTCGCACCGTTCCAGTCCCGCCGGGACTGGAAAAGCTGGCCCAGGAGAACATAGTAATTAGCTTCCTGTGGATTGTCCTTAAGCCCTTGCTGATAAGTAGTGATGGCGTCGTCGACGTGCCCGTCGGCTGCTTGTACTTGACCGAGCTTAATTCGCGCATCAGTATTGTTCTTATCGAGCTGTGCCGCTTTTGTCAGCGCGGCCGTGGCCCCAGGCAGATCCTTCTTTTGCTGGAACAATACGGTTCCCAGCAGATCATAAAACCCGCTGTTGCCTTGCACCTTGGCGATCTGGAGGTTTGCAGCGGCAATGGCCGCATCAACTTGCTTCTGGGCGACGTAAGTATTCATCAGGCCGCGGAGAGCGTCGTTCGATCTCGGGTCACGGTCAAGGGCTTGACGGTAGCCAGCCTCTGCTTCCTTGAATCGTTTCTGAGCGAAGTTCAAATTTCCCAGCTGAACATATCCGGCGGAATTGCCGGGAGCCATTTCAATTGCCTTGCGTACGTCGCCCTCGGCGGCCATGAACTGCTTGCGATTGATCTCAGCCACTGCGCGGAGAGCATATCCGTCCGCCAATGTTGGTCGCAGATTGATGATTTGAGTGGCGGTCTGTTCGAGCGTGTTCATGTCCCCTCTCCGCATCGCCAATATGCCCAGGTCGCGTTGCGCATCTGCAAGATCGGGACGCAAACGTACCGCGACCCGCCATTCGCTCTCTGCGCTCTCCAAGTTTCCCACCTTCTGGAATGCAACGCCTAAGTGGTAGTGAGCCAGTCCGTTGTTGGGATCATTCTTAACAACGGTTTGCAGTGTCGCAACCGCACCGTTGGCATTTCCCGCCCGAATTTGTAACTGCCCACGATCAATCAGAGCATCGTTGTCGTTAGGATTCGCCTTCAGAATTTCTTCATCCAGTTCGCGCGCCTCCTGCAACCGGTTGGTAAGGATCAGAAGTTCAGTGTAATTTTTCTTCACTTGAAGGTCTTTGGGGTGTTGTTGATACAGCGCTTGATATTCGGTCGTAGCTTTGTCCAGGTCATTGGTGGCCAAGAAGAGGTCGCCCAGCAGGCGATAGCCGGCGGAGTTGTCGGGAAAATTTTGCTTTGCTTGTCTTAGAAACTCTTCGGCTTCGGCCTTCTTGCCTTGAGCCAGGTCCAAGCGCGCAAGAGCGGCTACGGGTTCGGAATTCCTGGGGTCGACTTGAATCCCATCGCGGAGCTGCTGCTCCGCTTCAGTAAATCGGCCACGCACCTGATAATAGTTGGCCAGCATCAAGTACGGATCGATCGCTTTGGGATTGAGCTGGATCGCCTTCTTGAAATTAGGCTCGGCTGCCTCGGCTTGATTGCTTCGTAACTGCATCAGCGCGAGGTTCAGATACAAATCCCAGTCGCTCGGATCGAGTGTGATTGCTTTTTGTTCCTCCTGAATTGCAGCGGGGAAACGAGTCTGCGCGGCCAGAAGACTTGCGGCTATGAAATGGGCCTTGGCATCGTTCGGGCGCTCCCGTAGGAGCGCGTCCGCTTGTTCCTGCGCCTGCTGGAAGTTTCTGCCAGCGATCAGCAGTTTGGCCATCTCAATACGGGCCGGGTAATTTCCGGGCTCCAGTTCAATCGTCCGGGCGAGCTCCTGATTCGCCCGTGGCCACTGCTGAGTCCTGAGATAAGTCATGGCCAGCTGGTAGTGAGCAGCTGCGTATGTGGGATCGACCCCGATGGCATTGTGGAACTCGATCGCGGCCTCTTCAAACTTCCCCTTCTCGAAGTAGCTTTGACCGCTTCCAAAATATTCTTGCTTGCGTACGTTGGGGTCACGAGTGCATCCCCCAAGAAGAGCGGCCATCAGAGCCAGGAGTGATATCAGACGAAGAGCGGTAAAAATCCTCACTACGAAGCCTCCCTTTATCAAGCACAACCGCTGTTGTTTGAGCTATTACAGAACTATAAGGGAGCAATTGGAGCACCACAAGAAACTGTCGTACCGTGCCCGGTTCCTGCTCTCCACCAGCAGCGAAACACGGAAATGCCGCCCATTCAGCGGATATTTTGCCCGGATTTCTTACAATAGCCCGGAACGGAACTGGGTGCCCGCTTGGGACCGTGCGCTGTTCGACCAGCAGTTGCAATGGCTTGCAACTTGTTGCAGAAATTATCAGTCTTGACAGACTTGGATTTTGCGCTAAAGTGGCATGGTGCAGAGCCTATAGGACTTGCACGAGGAGTCTCCCCCATCTGTGAAATGACCGAGGAGCAGGGATGACAATGAAAAGGGCAATTCGAGTTTTTCTGTGGGTGGGAATAGCGGCGCTGTCTCTTGCGCCGTGGGCCGTTGCGCAAAACGTGACTCTGACCAGTGCGGGGAGTAATGTCGCTGACGGTATCTTCGTCAGCCCGTATTACGCCGCCGTAAATGGCGCCACAAATACACCGATCGTCTGCGATGACTTTGCCGACAATAGCTATCTCAACACCCCGTGGACCGCTGATGTTCAATCATTTTCGAGTCTGGCGACCAGTCTCGCGAGCACGGCGTGGGGGGGAGCGGGTGGGACCCTGAAGCTGTACGAGGAAGCGGCATGGCTGACCATGACGCTACTCCAACAGCCGACGGGAAGCGCCGGTCAGGTTAATTATTCATTTGCGGTCTGGGCAGTGTTCGATCCCAGCGGCGTCATTGCTCAACTGAAAGCATACGGAGATACAGCCACCTGCAATGCCATCTTCGGGGCAGGAAATAACTGCCTAAGCACCACCGTGACAGGCGGCTTGCTGGGCGGCGCGCAAGGTCAGTCTTACAGCCTCCCGCAATTCGCCAACGTGGTCATCCTCACACCCGTGATTAGCGTCAACGGCAAACCCAAGACGTGCACCGCTGGCGGCTGTCCAGAACAGGAATTCATCGAACTGGTTCCCGAGGGCGGAGCGGCCATGGCGTACCTTCTCCTGGCCAGCGTTTGCTGCTTCGGAGCCATGTTCCTGCGATCTCGGCGGCTTGGCAGTATTTCAGCAGCCTAGACGAAATCACCCTTCCCTATTCACGAAACAAAAGGCGTGCCGAAACTGGCACGCTTTTTGCTGTGTACGTATGACGTCTGGGCTATGAATGGTTGCGCTCTCGCATAGGGCTGGTCGGACCATGATCGCTGGTAACCTCTGCGTCGGGCTGGGAGAGCTTCGCACTGGCCTCTTTATGCGCTTCCTCGATCTGCTCCGCAGTCAGCATCTTGGTGAGGAGTTCCTTGGCTTGGGATGCTCGTTCGAGGGCCACAAGGTACCATGTATACGCATGAACTGCGTCCCGTGGACCAGTTCGCCGGGCGAGATATATCTGGGCCAGAGCTAGTTGGGCCACTGGCAGTCCCGCATCCGCCGCCTTCTGAAGCAGAACGAATTCGTGCCGAAATCCGGCATTATCCGAGGCATTCGTCGAATCTTCATCCCGCAGTTCGCCCGGACCAGTCCTGCTTAGAGTCATGTACAGAAGCTCGATGCGGCTGGAAACGCCCAGTTTTTCGAAGATTCGAAACAAGTGATTCTTAACTGTATGTTGGCTCAACTTGAGGCGCTCCGCAATCTCGCGGTTGCTCAGACCCTCGGCCAGGCAATTAACCACCTGAATTTCACGTTTCGAAAGCAAGCTCAGGCCACGCGAATTGACGGTCCTGAGGGTAGGAGCGCTGGCCAATGCTTCCACCGCTAGCGACATCTCTCTACTGTTCGCCCATATCTGCCCCTGATGTACGCAGCGGACACATTCACAAAGCACTTCGACAGGCTGGCTCTTGCCAAATATGCCTCTGGCGCCTGCACGAAATGCGTTCAAAACCATTTCGTCGTTTGACGAGTCCAACAAAACAACAGCTCGAACGTTAGGACTGACCGCGCGCAATTCGCGCAAGACCTCAAACCCACGAGAAGGCTGCTGGTCGAGATTGGCGCTGATCACGAGCACATCAATCTCCAAGCCGGTAACAGCGGATACCAAGCGGCGGGAATCTGAGTCGAAAGGAACTACTTCAAACTGTGCGTCGCGCTTCAAGGCCTCGGCAAGCAGATGGGTATGTATGCGAGAACTGTCGGCAACGAACACCCGGATCTTGGTTTTCCGACTCTCTGTATCGCTCAACATTGGCACCTCGTATAATCTCAATGCAATAAAATAGCTTCAGTAGACCGCTTAGGGGTTGCAATGCTTTTCACCTTTGACGAACGCACCAAGGTAGCGTCAATTGCCCGCCACCAGTAGACAGGGTGCCGCTCCGTGAACCGCGATATTCTAATATCATGTTTATATTCAACGATGTGCATCATGTTCACCAAGCCAAGAATGATATGAAACGTGCCAATCCAGAGTAGACCTAAAAAGGGCCCTTCGTCCTACCGATTGGGTAAATAGTACCATACGAAGCGAGAAAGTGGTCCTAAGGGTACTTCTAGCCATTGCAGACATCTGCAATGGCCGTGTAGTTTGAACTTGCGTTGTGGTTTCCTCCCCCTTCCCAAGGCGCTATCGTTCGCGTTCGGACGAGGCGAAAAAGTTTAGTAACGTTTGACGATCCAGTAGCACAATTTGACATGATATGCCGCCAGTGGCAGCAGAAATAGCTCTTAACGACATAATTACAACAGACCTAGTAGGGATTGTTGTTCTGCCGCCGAATCCGGCTCTTATGGCACTTCAGTGGAGTAGGAAACGGTAATCGCATCGAGTACAGTGAGTAACGATCCGTTGAGACGACAAGGCATTTGATGTAGCGGGCAGCCATATCTCCCCCGGCGTCCCGACCGTTGGTGTCTCCCCCCCGGAAATCTCGTCACTGAGATTTCGAAACAATTTGGATATGTGTCTCTGATTTGGGGTCATTCTGAGAAGAGTGACTTAGAGGGCGAAGCTATGGCCGTCAGCAGTTTGGCGTTGGATTTTTCGCAGGCAGTTCCTCAAGTCGAAACCGAGGCCGAGTGCTGGTATGGCCGGCACCCCGGGCCGCGACACGAGAAGATTGTGGCCCAGCGACTCGAGGAGCGGGGCGTAACAGCCTTCTGCCTCTGGTCACCGAAGTGCACAGGTGGAGCGATCGCAAGAAGACAGTGCAGTTGCCGCTATTTAGTTGTTATGTATTCGCGAAATTCACGCCCAACCGATCGGAACGATTACGCGTGCTACGCGTCGATGGAGTATTCGGTCTGGTCGGCGCCAGGGGTGAGGGCACTCCGATTCCGGATGGGCAAATCGACGCGGTTCGGAGTTTGGTCGAACACAGAACTGCCGTGGTCCTCTCATCCCTTCCTGAAGGTTGGTCAACGGGTGCGAATTAGGAGCGGTGCCCTCGATGGTATGGAAGGCATCCTCCTGTCGCGCAACGGCGACCGAACGCTGGTTATTTCAATCGATGCCATCCAGCGATCCCTTGCGGTGCGTGTCGAAGGAATACGAAGTCGAACCTGCCTGACAGTTCCTGAAACATTTAACTTCCCCGTAAGCGGATCCACTTTCCATGTCGCCACATAAAATTGAAACGCTGTGTTTGCTGGCCGTAAGCCTCGATGTTTCGGTTCTTCGTGTGCTGGGCTCTAGTGCGCAATCAAACGCGTGGCACTTGGAAACTTCGGCCACCGGTTGGGATGCCATGGAGCGGCTACAATCCGGGGCCGCGCTCCATCTGCTTCTGCTGGATGTTCGTCGCGGGGATGGCGAAAGTCTGCACCTCCTATTGTGGCTGAGAAGGCTCCGCCCGGATCTTCCGATCGTGGTACTTTGCGATCCGGAGGACAGGGGAAGCCAAAGAAGAGGCGACCCGGATGGGTGCTAAGGACATCCTGGTACGGCCCGTCAAGAAGGAACAACTCGAATCCTTGATTCGCGGATATCTCGAATCTTCCAACGATGATGCGGAAGCGGAGATGGCGAGTGAGGATATCGAATCACTGGGCGAGGATGAGTTCTTCCTCAGCGTCAGCCCAGTCATGCAGAAGATCCGCAGACAGGCGGAGTTGCTATCTCAGACAGACGTTCCTGTGTTGATTCTGGGAGAGCCCGGAAGTGGGAAAGGTACTGTCGCCCGTCTGATCCACAAGCTGTCGGTTCACTCCGGATTCAAATTCCTGAGGGTCAATTGCTCCGAGATGCCAAAGGATCTGCTGGAGATCGAACTGTTCGGCAGGCAAAATGGCTCTTCGAATGGGTCTTCGACAGCTGCTCGGCAGGACGAGCCCGGGCAAGCTCGAAATTGGCGAAAAAGGCACGCTTCTCCTCGATGAGATCACGGCGATGCCGGTTGCATTGCAATCGAGACTGCTCCAAGTGCTGCAAGATAAGCGCTTTGCCCGATCCATTGATAACCGACTAGTCGAGGTTGGGGTTCGTATTCTCGCAGCCAGTAGCGACAAGTTGGATCGCGCGCTTGCGGAAAAACGCCTGCAAGAGGGTCTCATTATCGCTTGAGCGCCTTCACGATCGACGTGCCTCCGCGGCAGCGCAGGGACGAAATCAACATTCTTCTGCGTTACTCGATGCACAAGGTGGCCCGATACTACGGTCTTTCTCGCGTGAATTCGACCCGTCGGCCCTCGACGCGTGCCTAAATCACTCCTGGCCCGGGAATCTGAAAGAATTGGAGACATTCGTCAAACGCTATCTTGTGGCGGGCGGCCGAAGAATCTGGCCCGTGAGCGGCTCGGAGCGAGGTTCGGAGCAACGGCCAGCGGGTCCACGCCGGATCGTTGGTCGGGTGCTACTCGCGCGGAGGAGGTTGAGCCCGGTGACGGGGTCGGGAGTACCGAAATCATTGAAAGTCATGATCCAGGGCGTGAGCTGGGAAACCGAGAGGAATGCCAATCGCGCGCGCCCTCGGGAAAACGGATGGAATCGTAAAGCAGCTGCGCGGCTGTCTTAGGGGTAAGCTATCGTACAATTCTGTATAAGATTGAGCAGTACGAGATGAGCGTCTCGGAGTCATTCTTCCACCGTTCCGGGGGCGAGGTTGTCGCTCCGACTCAGGCAAAGGGAACGGGAAAGCAAGTTGAGAGTAGTAGACGTCACGCTTCGAGCATTGAAGCGGTAAGAATCGCCATGACAGAAACACGGCAGGTACTACGAGGAGCGGCACATCTTGTGGCCTCGATGTTTTTGCTTCTATCAGTGCGCTTGCTGGCACAAACGGAGCCGGCGAAGTGCTGCACCGACTCCAAGCTCGCGCGCGCGCGACCCTCGCAAAATAGCGACGCTTCACGGCGAGCGAAAGCCGCACGACGACAGTTTCTGATCGGGAATGATGACGTGTTGGCCATCAACGTGTGGAAGGAGCCGGATATCTCGAGTGTTTGATTCCGGTGCGCTCGGACGGAAAGATTTCGCTTCCGCTGGTCGGCGAAGTTCAAGCCGCGGGCCGAACTCCGCTGAAATTGGAGCAAGACATTGCCGCCAGGCTGAAGAATTATATTGGCGAGCCGGAAGTTACCGTCATCGTTCAGCAAATCAATAGTCAAAAGTTCAACATTCTCGGAAGGTAACGCGTCCGGGCTCTTATCGGATAGCAACTCGTCGACGGTGCTCGATGCGATTGCGGTCGCGGGAGGCTTCCGCGACTTTGCTAAGCAGAAAACGATTTACATTCTGCGTCAGAATGCGGACGGCAGCCAGTCGCGTCTTTCATTTAATTACAAAGAAGTTGTTAAGGGTGAAAATACGGCCCAGAACATTAAGCTTCAGCCCCGCGACACGATCGTCGTACCCTAAGCATGAAACTGTGGGAACACATTTGTCTGGGGTTGCTGCTTGTGCCGGCAGGTACCCTCTGGTCGCAGGTGAACAATACGTCCACCCAATCCGGCCTTGACGTCCTCGGTTCGAGTAGCACTGACGATCCCATGAAGACTCCACCTCCGGTGAGCGGTCAATCTATCCCCACCCAAATCATTTCGGAAGAGCGATCGAACTATCTGCGCGGCGGAGTGGCATTTACCGCTGCATATACGGATAATGCGTTGGGTTCAGTGAGCAGCAAGCCGGTCAGCGATGAGAGTTACTCCATAGGGCCGACATTGGCGCTGGACGAGACTCGATCGCGACTGCACTTCGTTTTGACGTATGTTCCTGGTTTCACTTTCTATCAGCACACCAGTTCCCGGAACGAGGCGGACCAGAATGTGTCGTTCGATTTGCACTACCGCCTGAGCCCGCACGTGACCTTTACCGCACAGGACGGATTCCTGAAAACCTCCAATGTGCTCAACCAGCAGAATTTTGCGCCGGCCGGCGCGGTCTCTGGCGGAGCACAGGAGCCGAATTTTTCCGTGATTGTGCCCATCGCAGATCTTCTTAGCAATTCCGGAAATGTGGGCATCAGCTACCAGTTTGCTCCGAATGGCATGGTCGGGGCCACGGGATCGTTTACTAACCTGCACTATCCGAACCCAGCCGAAGTACCTGGCCTGTTTGATTCAAACTCGCAAGGTGGGTCGGCATTCTATTCATTCCGTTTCTCGAAAATGAACTACATCGGAGCGACGTATCAGTATCAGAGACTGATCGCCTATCCGACAGCGGGCCAGAGTGAGACCCAGACTCATGCGCTGCTGCTTTTCTACACGCTCTATGCGACGTCGAGATTCTCAATCTCTTCTTCGGTGGCCCACAACACTCCAATACGATCGAGCCTCCGCAACCCCCGTTGTTGACACAGGGAGCTACGGTGCAGGCATGGACTCCGGCCGCTGGTGCAAGTTTGAGCTGGCAAGGCCGGCTAAACAACATCGCGCTAAGCTATTCTCGCGTCATCTCCGGTGGCGGAGGATTAGTCGGCGCCGTGCAAATCAACAGCGCCAGTGCGGCATTTCGCCAACAGATCACACGCTATTTGGATGCGTCGCTGGCTGGCGGATATACACAAAACCATGTTCTGGCCACAGCGGTTGCCGGCTCCAACAATGGACACTCGGCGTCAGGAACAGCCTCGTTGCAGCAACAACTGGGACCACACCTCAATCTTCAGCTTGGCTACATGAGACTGCATCAGGTTTACAGCAGTGTTGCCGTATTGGCAGCGACTCCTGACACCAATCGCGAATATGTTTCGATTTCCTATCAGTTCTCCAGACCGCTGGGAAGATGAATTCTATGGTTGACGATCTCGACGAGAAAAGTTCGCAAGGCTTCGACCTGCACCATTACCTGGAAATGGTGCGGCGGCGCCATCTGCAATTTCTGATACCGCTTTTCATGGGTTGGGCGCTGGTATGGGGTGCAAGCTGGGTACTTGCTCCGCGCTATCAATCGACTACGTTGATCCTGGTGGAGCAGCCCACCATGCCAAGGGACTACGTCACGCCCAACGTGAACGACAACTTGCAGGAGCGGATGCAGAGTATCACCCAGCAGATTCTCAGTCGCACACGACTCTTGCATATCATCGACCAACTAGGTCTATATGCGGATCCGCGCTCACAGCCGTCCCCGGATCAAAAAGTGGACCGCATGCGCAAAGACATTGACATCGAACTGGGCGCCAATATCGAATCAGATCACCGCGTTCAATGTCTCTTATTCATCGAGTGATCCTCGTCAGGCCGCTGCAGCAGGTTACCAGCGAACTCACTAATCTGTTCATCAACGAAAATTTGGAAGTCCGTCAACAGCAATCGGAAGACACCACGAAGTTCCTCGAAAGCCAACTAGAGACTGCTCGCAGATCTTTGTCAGATCAGGAAGACAAGATCCGCCAGTTCAAGGCGCTGCACCCGGGCGAACTGCCGGCGCAGGTGGGAAGCAATCTTCAGATTCTGGCTGGCCTTCAGTCCCAGCTGCAAATGGAACAAGATGCGCTGAATGCGGCCAAACAGCAGCGCGTTTACCTGGAAACATTAGTGAATCAATACCGATCAATCCAAGGAACAGCGAAGACTACAGGCAGTTCGCCGGCGGGTTTGCCGGCGGTGAATGAGCAACTGGAGAAGCTCAAGGCGCAGTTGGCAGATCTCAGCTCGCACTATACGGACCGCCACCCTGATGTTCGCAAGATCAAACAACAGATCGCCGAAACCGAATCGATCCGAGATCGCATTCTCGCGGATTTGAAAGCCAAAGAATCCGCCCCGGCAGATCCGAATGCAGCCACTGCGAACTCGGACGTCCCCGAGATGAGGGATCCGTCGTCGCCGATGATGCAGATACAAGGACAGCTCCAGTCGAGCCGCGCAGAGACAGCCAATCGTGAGCGCGCTGTTGCGGAATTGAAGGCGAAGGTCGGTGACTATCAGGCGCGACTGAACCAAGAACCAGTGCGCGAGCAGCAACTCTCAGACTTGACGCGCGGTGACGAGCAATCCAAAAGCCAATTATGATGGACTGCTGAAGAAGAAGAATGAGTCCGCCATGGCCACCAGCATGGAACTGCTGCAGCAGGGCGAGCGTTTTCGCATCATCGACCCACCTAGCCTGCCGGTTAAGCCGGAGTTTCCGATCGACTGAAGTTCTGTGGTATTGGGCTGGGGATCGGGTTGGCTCTGGGCGCCGTAGTCGTTGGGGCCTTCGACGTGATGGATGACCGACTCTACGATGAGAGGGTCTTCAAAAACTGCTGCCGGTCGCAGTGATCTCGGAGATTCCTGCCATCGCGGCCGCGTCAGACGAGCGCCGGGAGCGCCGGCGACTGTGGATTGGATGGGCGACGGCGGCTTTTGTATCGGGAACTATTTTGGTGGGGTCTGCAATCAGTTACTTGCGCGGTTAGTCGGTCGGCAATGTACAAATCCTTCTACAGCCTGAAGCGGAATCCATTTGATATCACGCCGCTCCTTCTTTCCGGTTTCCGACGACCAGGCACAACGAAGCGTTGGCGGCTCTTTATTACGGCGTCCGGCGGCACAAGGGATTTGTCGTCTTGACCGGGGAGGTTGGGACTGGCAAAACCGTTCTGCTCCACTATGTGCTGCAATTATTCAAGCAGAGCAAAGACGTTGCGTACGCCTATATATTCAATGGCCGTCTCTCGCCCGTGGAGTTTTTGCAATATTTTGCTAGTGATCTGGGCCTTCCTGCCAGCAGCAAGAACAAAGGTGAATTGCTGATTCAAATCGCGCATTATGTCATTGGGCGTAGCCAACGGAATCTGACGACGGCCCTGGTGGTCGATGAAGCGCATCACCTTTCTGCCGAAATTCTGGAGGAAATCCGGCTCCTGAAGCAATCTGGAAACTCCGCAGGAGAAGTTGCTGCAAATCCTGCTGGTTGGACAGCCCGAACTGGATGAAAATCGACTCCGTCAGCTTACGGCAACTGAAGCAAAGAATTGCCCTTCGCTCCCACCTTCTACCGCTGAATTCGGAGGAGACGAGGGAATATCCAGCGTCGGCTTCAGCTTGCGGGATGCCCCTACCCATCGGCATTGTTTCCGCCGGAGACTATTGCCGCCGTGCATCAGCATACCCGAGGACTGCCGAGGCTGGTCAACACGGTCTGCGAAAACGCGCTGATCGCAGCCTATGCGAGACAGATGCGTAGTGTAAGCCCCAACAT
>CAWBSS010000008.1:0-751686 GCA_963791515.1 uncultured Acidobacteriaceae bacterium
GCGCGAATGCTGGATTTGCCAGTTCCACCTGTCAGCCTCTCCCAGAAACCTCCCTTCGGATCGGGCGAGTATGCCAATCCCAGGCGAGGAGACAACATTGCCGTAGCGGATCGGTGCGACTGTCTTTGGAACCCCGTCGCCCGGAATGGTCCAGCCCACCGGTGCGGTTGGGAAGCTGGCGGACTGCACACCCGGCGCCAGCGCCTCCATGTGGTTGTACTTTTCCCACCAGGGGGTGGTGACGTCCCAGCGCAGACCGTAGTTGAGGGTGAGATTGCGCGCGAGGCGCCAGCTATCCTGACCGAAAATGCCGTAGTAGCGGGCGCGATTGTACAAAGGCCATTGGATCGCCTGTTACCAATTTGTGGGCGCGCCGAGAAGAAGATCGGCGAAATCCAGCCCGGTTTCCGCGGAACCGTCGAAACCAAAAACCGAGTTGTTGGCGAACGAAGTCTGCATGTTGGCTTGGGTGAGCGAGTAATGCCACCGAATTTGAGGCTATCGGTTCCGAAGATTCGGGTGAAATTGTCCATCACCTGATAGGTGTTGATCCGCAGATCGTTCCCGCCATAAGGTCCGCCGAAGGTGATGCCGTTGTTCATCTGTATTTGAGGCAAGGTCGAGAACGGACTGAGCGGGCAGATCCCGAGCGTATTGCAGCCAACGGTAAAACCAACCGACGCAGGATCAACTGCGGGAGCTGCGGGGACGCCACTGAAGGCGGCGTTGCGCATATAACTCACCCGGAGCTCGTTGACGGTGAAATTGCTGAACGTCTTGGTATCGCCTATGGTGAAAAGCTGAGACCTTCCCCGGTTCGCCGTTTTGCCGAGGGCGCCACCGTGATGGGATCAGGAATGATCGTGGAGTAATCGTCAACGTGGTAGTAGCCGGAGACCATCCCCCAGCTGGTATTGGCGTCGATGCGGATGCCGCTTTTGTTGTCCTTGAACGTGGAGTTGCTGGAGGAACCCGAGTTGGCAAATTGTCCCTCGGCAGTGTTCGGCTTTGGGATGTACGGCAAAAGGCCAGTCGCCACTGGCGAGATAGCGCTCTGCGGGATAACCGCATTGGGAAAGACACAGGTCGAGCTCGTGCAGCCGCTGGTGTAGAAAGGCTCACCCTCGGCAACGGGATACCCTAACTCCTGAGTGAGCAGCTGTGCGACCGCGGGTCCGTTCACCGTTCCTGTCAGCGCATCCGCCTTATCGGTCAGGATCCCTTGCCTGTCGTCGAGCGACGGAACCGCATACGTCGAGTTTACCGCCTCCGGAGATCTCGCGCGTCCCCTCGTAGTCGGCGAAGAAGAAAACTCTGTCCTTTGCAATTGGCCCTCCGAAAATGCCCCCGAACTGATTTCGGATTAATTTACCCTTAGGGCCGACGGACGCGGGATTGAAGTCATTACGGGCGTTCAGCACCGTGTTGCGCAGAAACTCGAAGACATCACCGTGAAACTCGTTTGTGCCGGATTTGGTGACGACATTGACCACGCCTCCGCTGTAGTGGCCATATTCGGCATCGAAATTATTGGTGAGAATGCGGAACTCAGCGATCGAATCGAGATTCGGGATCACGGAAGTGCCGTTCTGCATGGGTTCCATGGTGTTGCCGCCATTCACCATGAAACCATTACTGTTCGGCCGCCCGCCGCTAACCGACAACGTGCCCTCACTGGTTCCGGCGCTGTAGCTGCCTATGCCGCTCCCAACATCCGAAGCGGAGTAGGGACCACACCGAGCTGAAGTGCCATCAACGAGGTATAGTCGCGCCCGTAGAGGACACGTGGCCAGATGCTACTGGCCGCCCACCAGTTCGCCCATCTCGTGCTTCTGCGTATCCACCTGAGCGGGGGTCCCGAGTTGAGGATATTATCGGTTGGAGCACATCTGATGGGCGTGTGCGTCCACGCGAAGCGCGGTGTTCACATCTAAAATCAGATGTGGATTTTCTCGAATTCACCGACCCATGGGCGCCTGGATTTGGATGCTGTATCGGCCGATGGGTAAGCTAGGAAAGGAATAAAAGCCCTGGCCGTTGGTTTGCGTCGAGCTCTTGACTCCGGTCTCCACATTCAGAGCCACCACAGAGGCTCCCACCACCACTCCACCGCTTGGATCGGTCACTGTTCCAGATATGCTACCGGTTACACCGGCCTGAGCAGTTGCGGCCAGAAGCAGAAAACTGAGAATAAATACGGGTACACGCTTCATGACGAGCCTCCTGATGCCTGCGCCTCTGATGATGTTGGCGATTTGGGCGGCGGAACGCACGGTCTGCCGCTCCGGTGTGGTTAGACATTCCGAGTACTACGGTCGCCAGATTCGCATACTTATTTCATAAAATGAAGTAAGATACCATGATCCGCTCGAATTGTTACGCCACTTTATTAAGTTTTGTCAAGAAGTATTTTGTGCCTCACCATGTTCGAGTTTCTTGTCATCTGCCAGCCCTGATTTCATGGCCCTTGGTAGAGTTTCTCCAGCACGGTCTGGGATATCAGCCGCGCGGACCCCCCAGGGCCGCCGCGTCGCCTCCCAAACCAGAGATTTTCAGCTCCACCTCATTCGCTGATTTTTCCAGGGCACGTTGCTTGATTGCGCGTTTCAAGGGGTCCAGGAACAGCTCCGGCGCGGAGCGGAATAAAGCTCCTCCGAAGATGAGCACGTGAGGGTTGAGCAGATTCACAACATCGGCGAGAGCAACCGCAATATGGGCCACCGCCTGGCTCAAGATGCGAAAGCACAGGCCATCATTTTCTAGGGCAGCTTGTCCGATCATCTCGATACTGATGCGGCTCGAGAATCTCCTCTCGCCGCATCACGGACTCTGGAATCCACTCCTTTTTCGATGGCGCTTCTCACCGATTGAATAACGGCTGCGCAGGACGCCACCGTCTCTAAGCAGCCATAATTGCCGCAGCAGCACAGCGGACCGTGTTCATCAACGGTAATGTGACCAAACTCGCCGGCGCTCCCGCCAGGGCCGCGGTAGAGTTTTCCATCGAGGAAAATTGCCGCGCCAATTCCCATCCCTGCGTCCACGTAGATGAAATCGTTCAGGCCGCTGCCCAATCCAAAATACTGCTCGGCGGTCGCGCACCCCCGCACGCTGTCCTCAAGCAGGCAAGGCACCGCGAACTCCCGCTCCATGATCCTTCTGAGCGGGACGTTCTTCCATTCCTCCATCTGGCCTGGGCGAGGGAAAGACAGCACTACGCCGGCATTCGCATCGATGACCCCGGAATGACCAATGCCAATCCCGCGAAGGGCACTTTTCGGTTTTCCCGATCCGGCAATCGCCTGGTGGACGACCTTCAGCGTTCTGGAGATGACCAGGTCGCGCCCGTCCGAGATTGCAGTTTCGGACCTGTGCTTATGGACCACACGGCCTTGCAGGTCTGTGATCACAACTCTCGTGTAGAACGTTCCCAGGTCCACGCCCACAACGAATCCGGCATCGGGACGAATGCTCAGAGAGACCGGTTTTCGGCCCATAGCACTTGCGTTATACCCTGATTCCACCACCAGTCCCTTCTTGATCAGATTCTCGACAATGGAAGTGATGCGAGCTGCACTCAGCCGGATACGTTTGGCCAACTCGATCCTCGAAATACTGGGCTTCGCGTGGATAAGTTGCAGAACATTCCATTCGTTGCTGGACGATTTGCCCCCTGGGTTCTGAGTCTTAGCTCGTTGTGGACTTCTGGTGCTCACTGTCTGTAGTCCTTTCCTGACAATCCGCCTTCCTTTTCCCACGCGACGATGCGGACAGGTTGAAAGCGGCGATTCGACCCATGCGAACCGGTGGCCTGCGGCAGGCCCACTGGCTTGATCACCAACCACGCCAGGACGCAGCCGCTGGCTTTCTGCACGAAATAGCCAAAATTCATTGACTTCATGAATGACTAGGTGTAATTATGCCGCGGAGAATGCTCTACTTCATTCAATAGATGAATTAATGTATAGGAGCTTTACAGCCAACGTCGAATTCGAACAGCAGAACAGGAGACCTATGAAACCCGCGGATGTTCAATTCCCTTCGATGGAGGAGCAATTAGCAACCACTGGCGGCAGGCCGGTCCGGAGTAAGCCCCTTCCCCTGGAATTTCCCGGCGTCCACTACATGGACAACGAAGAGGTCGAGGCCGCTGTACGGGTACTGAAGAGCCGTTCACCGTTCCGCTATTACGGCATTGATCTGCAGGGCGAAGTGGATGCCTTCGAGTCGGAATTCGCCTCCTTTCTAGGAGTCCCGCATGCGCTTGCGGTGACGAGCGGCACCGCGGCGCTTCACACTGCCTTGACCGCACTGGGAGTAGGCCCCGGCCAGGAGGTGATTATTCCGGCGTATCTGTGGGTCTCGGTGGTAGCGGCAGTGGTCAATCTTGGCGCGATTCCGGTGCTGGCGGATATCGACGAGACTTTTTGCCTTGATCCTGCAGCCGTCCAGAAAGCTATAACCCCACGAACCACCGGTATGATTGTGGTCCATATGAGTGGCGCGCCCGCCAACATTGTCGAGCTCCTCAAGATCGCTCGTGAGCGAGGGTTGTTTCTTCTCGAGGACTGTGCCCAGTGCGCAGGCGGTAGCGTCCAAGGCCAAAAAGTGGGCACCTTTGGGGATATGGGAATCTTCAGTTTTCAGATGAACAAGAACATGACGAGCGGGGAAGGGGGAGCCGTGGTGACGAAAGACCGGCGCCTTTACGATCGTGCGTTTGCCTGCCATGACACTGGCTATGCCCGCGACCGCAACGGCCGGGCCATTTTTGATAACCTCGATCTGTGTTTGTGGGGGCGGGGATACCGAATCGATGAACTACGGGCATCTATCCTGCGCGTGCAACTCAAGAAGTTGCCTCGCGTGATCGCCAGCATGCACCGGAGCAAATACCGCATCCGTCGAGCACTCGAACAGTATCCCAGTGTTCGTTTACGTAAGAATGTGGATCCCGCGGGCGACACCGGGTGCTTCCTGATCTCCACATACAGTGATCCCGAGACCGCCAAAGCCGTAAGTCGAGCGCTGCGGGCCGAAGGGATCGCGACGTCGTCCCAGGGCATCAACAACGTTGTGATGACCGACTGGGGCCTTCACATCTACTACAACATTACCAGCCTCGTGAATCAGACCAGCGCCGACAAGAAAGGATTCCCCTGGAAGCTGGCCGAGAACGCACATTCTAAGCCAAACTACGCCAAGGGTAGCTGCCCGGTTGCTGATGGACTCTTTGAACGCAGCATCCTGCTCGCCGTGCCCTCCTGCCTTACAGAAGAGGACGAAGAAGAGATCATTCACGCTTTTCGCAAAGTGTTGGGCCAGCCCGCCAAGACTCTGAAGGAGATTCCGCTCTGAGAGGCTGGCGCAAAAAGGCCCAGTTACCTGCGCGGTTGAGATTGCTGTGATGGAGACGGCGGGAGTCATACTCTTCGGCATCATCTACAGCATATAAGAGCTTCAGAATCAGCGATTGGATCATTGCGTCATTTACGCAATAAAGAACTCGAAGCAGGTATTCGATCGATAACCCCAGTTGGCCCAACGACTCAGGAATTGGCGACCATAAGGGCGTTCTCCGGTATGATGCAGCGGATTGTGCTGCCGGGCTACCTTGAACAATCTGACCAGTTCATCGCGATTGAGGTATTCCATATGCCTCCATGCCATGCTCAGTCTACAGTATACCTGTAGGCATATCTACAGCACGATAGTCATCTATAGTAACCTGTGGTCCATCTGATTGACAGGTATATGCTTAGAGGTTACGCTATGTCATGAAGGACACGATGCTTCGGACAGCGCTGTTCGTGAGATCGGGCCAGATGGCCAAGTTGCAGACCCTCTCCAAGGTCACAGGGGCGCCGGTCGCAGAATTGGTCAGACGTGCGATCGACGCCTACCTGGAGCAGAGAAAAGCAGAGATCAAGAACGCTTGACGCGGGCATGCGGGTGCCGAAACACTGTGCGCTTGGCGCGCGCGACCGCCCGAGGTTCGCAATGTCGGCCCCACCAATACGCTCAAGCACATGCACGGCAGAATTACTGCCGGTTTGACCGTGACCCAGGCACAATCGCAAGAGGCGTATTCTAATCGGTCGCTCAAGGGGGCTATTCAGAAGACTCAGCTTCAACCCGAATTGCAGGTTGCGCGGCGGAGCGGTACCTCCCGCCTGCCCAAAGTTCGGGGTATTGAGGCGGTTCTCCCCGATTAAGAAGTTTGTGTGATTAAAGACGTTGAAGGCTTCAGCCCTGAACTGCAGGTTAAATCTGTCAAACAAGGCGAAAGTTTTAGAAAGTGAGATGTCAGCCGACCAGTAACTCGGGCCGATAAACGTATTCCTGCCAAGATTGCCCACACAACCCAAACACGGCGCAGAAAAGAAGTGGTCAGGCAGATTGAAGCCGTTGGCCCACTGCGCGTGTGTCGTGTGAATGTGATCTGCCATCGCATCGGGTCGGTCATTTTTTTCGCCATCAAGGTTGTAATCGCCACCGATATTCACGCATTTTAGTGAGTCGAACATAGCGGCGCTGCAGGTGTTTGAAGATCCATAGTTGGGTAGGAGCCGAGATGGTCGCAAATCGAACGGAGACCAGTGTGCTCCACTCTGGAATGACCATATGCCATTCCACTGCCACCCCCCCAGGATTATCGCGCTCATACCGTCGCTGTTTTGGAAGAAGGGTAATTCCCAAATGTAGTTAAACGTGAGGCGATGGCGAATATCGAAGACTGAATTACCGCGATCAAGACCAGGCTCAGTCTGGTCTGTTGTTATCCCATCTCCGGCGGCAGAACCATTTACGCTTGTAAAACTGCTCTGCCACGACGAACCATCATCGATGGAGTGGCTGTAGGTGTAGTTTCCGCCAAACTGTAAGCCGCGAGAGAGTTGTTTTCTTACTGAGGCCTGCATGCTGTTGTAAGTCGATGATGCTGTATTCTCCCAAACCCGCAGACGTCCGTAATTCGGATTCAATTGTCCGGTTGGATTGATCGGCTCTCCATTGTTCGCAGTGCTTGTGTTCACCTGGCTGCACAACTTACGGCCAAAGTTGTCGATCGCGCAGGTTCCCTCGGGTAGAAGTCCTCCCGGATCCGATTCACATTCTCAGAGCGAAATAGATTCCGTCCCGCCGTGCCCACGTAATTGAATTCTACCGTCACCTTTGAACGCAGTTCGCGTTGCAGGCCGACAAACCAGTTTTCCACATAAGGGTCCTGAAGGCCTTGAGGGAACACGATCGACGTGAAACCCGAGGTCTGTGGGTTAGCCGGGTCCCATCCGGAGATGTTGCCTGTTGCCTGGGGCCCAGTACCGGAGTGCTGCGCAGCGGGTGCCGGACCAATAAAAGTAGGATGTGCGCTGTCCACCGGGCCATAGATCAAGTTGGCGTCTGGGTTGCCGTCCGGTTATGTGTCACATCATTCTCCGGAACCGCGCAGGAGTCGCCTCAGTTGGCGAAACATCCCCATAACGCTCATCGAGGGGTTCTGAGCGCTATCGCCTGTTTACGACACCAGTCGTCGCACGATTGGAACAACAGGAGAATCCGCGTCGCCGCAGGCGGCAAGAATCTCTAGCAGTGCTGACTCAATACGAACAACCTCTTCGTTGACTTGTTCAATCGCTCGCTCGCTCCGCTTAGGTACATTGTGGTGGACGATGACCCGAAGCGAGCTACGAATGTTGTGGTTCAGCTCCGCAATCTGCCGCAGCCGATCTATCGTCGCTTGGTAGCGTTGCTGGATGTTAGTCAGAATCTGGAACACTAACGAGCCGAGGGCCAATGCCGCTGCGGCCCCAGCCAACATCAAGAATATTCGGGGAAGATATTGGCGTGTCACAAACCAATCGAGCACGCCGCCGCTCAAGAATATGAAGGCTGCTACTGCCAGGCCGACCAGTGCCCTCTGCACGCGGGATATGGTCGCAAACCATGGCTGTTGGATGGGAATCTGGAGCCGAGACAGCCCGGAATCGGAAGACATGGTTTGCCTCCATGAAATAAGCCTTGTTGAACTGCGTGATTCGAAGAAGAAGTGTGGGTGCTCTCGCCTCAGGGGGTGATGCATCCCAGTGGGAACTGCTCTTCGGGGGGGCGAGAGAATTTACGCCGCAATTGTACTGCTGTTCGACTGCGGCGGCGAAGAAGAATGATGGCGGCAGGCTGGTGATTCCCCAAGGACTGCAAATCGGGTTTTGTTTAGAGTGGAATCGCCTCTTACGTCACGATGCGAGTCGGGTGAACCACCTCAAGGTTCGGGAGAAAACGGGTTACCCAAGCGAACAACCGTCGCGTTCTTAGGTGTTGAGAAATCACGATAACGCTCATTGAGGGGTTCTGAGCGCTATCGCCTGATTACAGTAGTCGACTTGGGGAGGGCGGTCGTTCGTGCAATGCGGGTTCGCAGCTAGTTGTTCCTCGGCGGTGACGGAACGGAAGTTAGAAGTATCCAACTCGCCCGAACACCGCAAAGAATGAGTGCGCCCAGCGTGATGGTGATGATTAAGGCATAGTACGATCAGGTTCTCTTCAGAAGATGGCCCGCCTTCTTCGACAGGAATGATATGGTGAACAATCACTCCCGGTTCACGACATACGTTGCACAGGTGCATTGAGTCACACAGTAGGTTGATCTCAAGAGTCTCTGGGATATAGCGCGATGCTTTTCGGGGTTTATCAGAAAGTCCAAGGTCCTCCCCGATTCTCGCAAGAAGATCCTGTGTCACAGTGTTATCTCTTAGGTGTGCTTGCATTTCACAAATACCGTTCTCGCTGTCGAATGTCACGCGAACGAGTTCGTTTTGGTAAGCCCCTGGGAGGTGCAACTTCAAATTTCCGGTCAATGCTCCGTGCGCGACCATAACCCAAGCGTTGAGCCATTGATGCGTCACGAGCACTTCCACAAACTCTTCAAGGCTAGCTACCCGGTAGTTGTCGGATTCAAAAGTCTCGCTTTCGGTGAACACGGCAAATTGATAGTCTGCTACGCTCTCTTTGTTACCTTCCTGAATAACACTGAAATAGGTGGTCAGTTGATCCTTGATTTCCGCCAATGACTTGGAAAACCTAAGCAGGGACTCCCGGCTCAGCGATTCGAAATAGCCCCTACACCCCAACGTATGTGTTGTGCGCTTCATCTTTGTCCTCATTTATCGCAAGTAAATGGAATTTCAGTGTTCACTCCACGCATCGTGCATCGTGCGACTCTGCATGCGCGGCGCGGGAAGGGCAGCGTGAAATGGGTCGCGATGATTCGGGACTTGATCAGCTAGCGTTCTTTGAGACTTGGAGACACCCTCTTCGGATTTCGGATACCTCGCGAGCGTCCTGAACTCGTCTCAGGTCCTGACGGCACAATGCGGGTCTTCCACTCCCACGCAATGTGCTTGCCCAAGCCGTCAAGATCAGGGAACATGGTTCCTTCATTGATTCCAATCTGATCGAGCTCTTCTCTCAGATTTTCAGCACTGTTCTTTGGAACCACAATTTTGTCGAGGATGGCGTGCTTGCCGTCTCCTCCACGTGGTCTGTTGATTGCTGGAGAGTCAGTCATGTCCTTCTTGGTTCCGAAAATAACAAACTTGGATCCCTGAGCTGCGATCCGCCGATCGATATGCTGGGGTTCGATAGCGATCGGCCACTTCTTGGTCGTCTGATCCTCCTCGTCCGAATCACAGGCATCTTCCAAGTCAAGCAGGTATCCAGTAGTCTCCTTCCATCCAGCGATAGCGGGACCATACATACCCTTCACGTGGGCTCGGTTCCATCTCCACGGGTCTATGACCCACACAGCGCTGTCTACCTCAACAGCATCGCGAACAGCGAAATAAAGAGCTACAAGCGGATTGGTCGTCCAGTCGAGGATGCGCGTCGGAGCTCCATAATGTTGCATGAGAAAATACCAATGCCATTTGTCGCGCACCGTGCCTGCTTGTGTCAGGGAATGACCTACGCTCTCGAATTCCAGTCGCATCTCGGCTTCATCCGCGTCGCTGTACTCTTTCCGCCAGATCTTTGGACTTAGGGCCCAGCTCGCATCGCTCTGTCCTCGGAACCACAAAGTCTTCGCTTCCCCGTATGGCCTGACGGTATCGCTCTGCGTAGGCAGTTTTAGCTTTCGCCAGCGAGGACGAAGTCCGCGAGCAATTGCCAAGAAACCGGATAAGTCGTGCAGAACTTCAGCCTCTGACGGATAAGAGATTGTTTTCAATCCTACGTATGCTCCTTTCTCGTCTCTCATGCCCCGTTGTAGTAAGGAATGAGTGGCGGTTTCATCTCCCTAACGAGCAAGTCGGCCTCAATGCCTGGATCGGGCGGGATGAAGTCGTTGTCGATGAGTAGAAATTGTGTTTTCGAAAGGGGTCCGACCGAGATCCGATAGATGTACTGAAATAGTGCGGTCACGATCTCAGGGTTAACATCCGCCGCGATATTCTTGGCTGGGGAATCGATTATCAACAAGGGTGGTAGCGGCAATCCTCGCCCGCTTTCACAGGAACGTCATCCGTCTTGATTGCCTCAACGGAGACGCTGTCCTGAGTTGTGAGATTCTCTTGCGGTGCGGCTTGTTCCTTCTGTTGGGGTCGTCCATGGCAAACCCCGACAGATAAAGCTAGCATCCAAAGTGCGCACGAATAGATTCGCATCCTAGCCTGTCGAATTTCGGTCCTCACCCCAAGAAGTTGCATTCAATCGCTAAGTGTATAACGCATCACCGCCACTTCCACAATTGCTTCCACACCTGGACGAGGGTCTGTATCTGTTTCGGAGTGGGGAGCCGGTTGTAAATCAAGCGGCAATCGCGGTACGCTTGTTCGTAGAACTCACGCACGGCAGGAAGGCTCAGATGTGCGAGGTTGTAGCGAAGTTCCTTGAGATTTTCCTCGCTCAACAGCTCTTTCTCTCGCTCATCTGGACGCCGAGCCATGCCGCGAGCATTCTACAACTTTCGCTTTTGTTTCGCCACAAGACAACGGTTTGGAGACGTCGGTGTCCGGCCCCTGAAAAGGCTGCGCTCTACGTGGGCGGAGAAAGCAGCGCGGCTGGTGCAAATTCCTCGAGGTTCTAATCTTCGTTATCCGGGTCCGCCGCCCGGTCACCACACTGCAGAACAGGTATCTGGTAAGGCTGGAAATCGACACGGCGAGGTGTCCCAAAATCCCCGCATAGCAATCGGACACTCGGGCACACCCTGAACCCCTCGGTGAGCCCAATGCCTGCTAAATCGACTTCCTGATGGTTTGTCAGAATCCGTAGGTCCGAAGATGAAGACCCACATCGTGGCGCCGCCGGTCCTTCGCATCACTCTCCCCTTCCGTCTCATCCAATCCAGCATGGAAAATGGATTAGCGGTTTCAGTTCTTGATCTTGTGGGTATGCGGGCAGGGGAGTCCGCTGCCAGCGCAATTGCCAGGTCGGTAGATTTGGTGCAACACGCAGAGCAGTGGGGATACAAGCGCTATTGGCTGGCGGAACATCACTCCATTTCCGGATTGGCTTGCTCCGCAACGCCCGTGCTGATCGGCCATGTGGCGAGTGCGACTAAGACGATTCGGGTCGGCAGTGGTGGAGTGATGCTTCCGAACCACGCACCGCTGGTGGTGGCGGAACAGTTTGGGACCCTTGAAGCTCTGTATCCGGGACGCATCGATTTGGGACTGGGTCGCGCTCCGGGCGGCGACTTTCAAACGATGCGGGCGCTGCGTAGGGATTCGCGGCAGACCGGGGACGATTTCCCGTTGTTGTTGGAGGAACTGCGGACATACTTGGGACCGGAAAAGGCGGGACAAGCGGTCAAGGCGATTCCCGGACAGGGGAGCAATGTGCCCATCACATTGTTGGGATCGAGCGGCTTCAGCGCGCAACTGGCTGGGATGCTAGGGCTGCCCTTTGCATTCGCGGCGCACTTTGCCCCTGAATATCTGAATGCAGCAGCGCAGCTCTACCGCGACCACTTCCAGCCAAACGAAGTGCTGGGGAAGCCCTACCTGATGGTGGCGGTGCAGGTGATTGCGGCCGAAACGGACGCAGCAGCTCGGCGGTTGTTCACTACTCCACAGCAGCGTTTTTTACGACTCATAAGAAACCAACCTGTGGAATTGTTGCCACCAGTGGATTCCATGGAGGGGCTGTGGCAGGACGACGGGGAGCGGGCGGCAGTGGAGAGCAGACTGAGTGCAGCGATTGTGGGATCGAATGCGACGGTGAAAGCGGGTCTCGAAAAGTTGGCGGGTGACACGGGAGCCGACGAGGTCATCGTTGTGACCGACACCTATGACCATGCCGACAGGCTGCAATCGTATCGGCTGGTGGCGGACGTTGCGAGAATGATCGAAGCGGAGCCACGCCTGGCTGTTGGAGACTGAGAGCTGGCTGGAATTCCAGCATTTTCCCGGCGTACCTGATTCACGTGATGAGGGGGCTAATCATGCGAACTTCTGAAAAAAAGAAAAACCTAGAGCGAGCATTCGAGCACGCGAACGAATATGTGCTGGAGGAAACGAGCTGCCCGGGGTTGGGAAACATTTCCAACGGTTGGTGCGATGTTTGGGCCAAATCGGTCAAGAGGAACGCAGAGTTTGTCGAAGTACGCCAGTCACAAGGACACTGGTTCGTCGTGTATGACGGGGTCGCCTATGACTCCGACACCGAAGAAGGGTTTGACCCGCCCGAGTGAGACTTACCCGCGTTATGGAAGCAGAGGTTTACCGCTGATGGTGCATTTGCATCAGCGCAAACGCAACTTATACGGATCCTCGGCCGGCGAGAACCTACCGTGCCGGAACAGTGGGGGCGGTCGCCATGCGCTCCTGCATGTGGCGTGTCAGGTGCGGCACGATGCCCAGCATCCGCTCGATCAGCATCAGCTGGCCGCGGTGATGCATCTCGTGTTCCTTGGCGCCCAGCAGCATCTCGAAGCGGGTTTTGGTCGGCGGCGTCATGCCGGACGGGAATTTGACACGCTCGGCGAGAAAATCGTCGGATTGGCCCTCCAGCCACTTTGCCCACCGCTCCCCTTCGTCGCGCAGAAGAGCGATGATCTGTGCCTTGCTGCGAGGCCTCTGCTCCTCGGCCACGATGCTTCGCATAAACTCCGGAAAGTCGAATCCTTCTAGAGTGGTGCGCCGCTCGATGGAATGGATCTGTTCCGGCATCCTTTGCACAACGGCGATGTGAGTGAGTAATTGGGCTACGGTTCGGGTTTCCGGCGCCGCTCGGAAGCCATAGCGCTCCTCGGGGATTTCCTCGGCGATGATGAGCGTGTTCTTTCGCACAGTACGAAGGCTGTCAGCCAACTCTTTGGCTCCGTAATAATTCATGTGGAACACTCCTTGTGATCCGTAAGTGTAAAGCTCCAGTCTATACGCTACGGACAGTCAGGACACGTTGGGAGAGGCGAGGCGACGGCGCTCGGAGCGATCGGCCGGGGACTGGGCGGGTGCTATCGTCGGCTCTCGCCAAAACGACAGTTGGGAAATGAAGGTCCTGGGGCCGAACGGATTTGAGGGATCATACACATTGGCAGGAAGTGCGGGGGAGCACCAGCCTTAGGGGATTGGAAACGCGCTCCTGAAATTGCTACCGGTGACAATGACGCCGGGATGAATCATCGCGGCGGAGAAGCCAAGGATCAGCGCATGGTCCTTGGGATTATTGTCTGGCAGTTTAGAGAAGCACACGGCACACCCGCCAAAGGTTCATATTGACGCTTGCTGGCAAGTACGACAAAATTACGACAAAAGCCAACAACGGTTGATGAAGGGCACAGAAAACAATAGTGTTAGGGGCACTACCTCAAGGTCTGCAAAACCTTTCCGACTATTTTCTTGAGCAGCTTTCGCAGCGCAGCAACACTCGCGCTAACTCCGATGCAGGCCCATCTCTCAAAGAAACGCGCTTTGAGCGCCCCGTGTTTCATCGCCGTCGCCTTGGTGTAAGGGTCGAGCGGCGTCTGGATGCGGCTGGGGCGAAGGGGAAACTGGACCGACTTAAGCTCGGCCTTGCTTTTATTCAAGCTAGCTGGTAAGCGAGTGGCTAAACTTTTCGCTTGGCGGAGATGACCGTCCTATTGAGCCACCTTTATAGTGGGAGAATGACGCCGCGCGCCAGTGAGGACCTTTCCGAGACGAAGCCACCTGTCAGAATCGCGGTGGACATGGACGAGGTGATTGCCGACTACTTCGGCGAACAGGTTGCCCGCTATGAATCATGGAGCGGCGCAGCAGTCGATATCTCGGCGACTGAAGGAAGGAGGTTGCGGGAGTGCGTGCCGCCTGAGCACCGGGAGTTTGTTAGCAGGCTTCCGAGAACGCCGGGGTTCTTCGCCAATCTCAAGATGATCGAGGGAAGCCGCGATGCACTTGAGGTACTGTCGCAATATAGCCGAATTTATATCGTCAGTGCGGCGACAGAGTATCCCAACTCGTTGTGCGAGAAATTCGACTGGCTGGCCGCGAACTTTCCGTTTATCGATTGGCGGCAGATCGTACTTTGCGGCGACAAGTCCATAATTCGCGCCGAATACATGATCGACGACAACATCTACCACCTGCGCCGATTTGAAGGCAAGAAGATCCTCTTCGACTCACCTCACAATCGCAAGGTGCCGGACGCGGTGCACCGCGCGCATAATTGGGACGAGGTGCTGTCCTTCTTCCGTGCTCAGGGCGTGCTCCCCTCCAGCTAGAATTGATTCAAGAATCGGCTCTCCAAGGCCACTGTCTAGGTCATACAGGCAGGAGCACCAGGCGTTGGTGATCGCTAAAGTGCTGCTGAGATTGCTCGCGGCGAAGATGCCGTAGGCGCTGCTGGCTCCGGTTGCGCATGACACGGCGGTGCCCATCCTTCATTGAGGCTTTCCAATCGCTTGAATGCTCAGTTCGCGAATGCCACCTCAGTGTGGTGTTGGGTTACAGCGCCGAAGCCGGAGGCTCAAATCCGCCGGTGGGATCAGGAAGCAATGGAATTCGAGGGATACGGCGGGCGACGGGCAACCTGTAGCGAAATGGCAGGTCGGGCGGGTTCGGTGCACTGCAAGCCCCCGCAACCATTCGCACCTGAGGCGCTAGGGGAAGCCCGTCCCGGCGCTGAGTTCGGTACAACTGAGGTACACCTGAGGGAGAGAAAGACTGGTTTTTCGGTTCCTAAGCGACACCAGATGAAGCACTTGGATTTTTACCTTCTCTTCTTCGGGACTAGGGGGTCGGAGGTCCAAATTCACTTTGGGCGCGAGGTTGGCGACCCGTTATGTGAGTGTCTTTTTCAGAAACTTGAGCGTTCGGTCCCACGCCGTCTTGGCGCATGCCGGGTCGTACACCTCGGGGCGGGCTTCGTTCATGAACGCGTGATGCGCCTCATAGCGATAGATCTCGAACTGTGATTTCGATTGCTTGAGCGCGGCCTCGAGGTCATTCACCTTGGCGGGCGTGCACCAGTCGTCCTTGTTCGCGAAATGGTAAATGAGGGGAATTTTGATTTTCTTCAAATCGGCGGCGTCGAGGGGCGGAATGCCATAGAAGCAGGCGCCGGCATCCATCTCCGGTACCCGCACCGCCGCCAAAATGGTCAGCGCGCCGCCCATGCAGAAGCCGCCCACGGTCACCTTCTTCGATGATTGTTTTAGGTACTGCACGGCGCCGCGGATGTCTTGACCGGCGGCATCTGGGAAGTTGAGGTTCATCATCAGGTGGTTTGCTTCGTCGGCGACCTTGGCGACCTTGCCTCGGAAGAGGTCCGGCACGAGTGCCCGGTAGCCAGCTTCAGCGAGCCGATCAGCAGTCTTCTTAATCTGATCGTTGAGCCCCCACCATTCCTGGATGACGACAAAGCCGGGCGCGCTCGATCCTGTCTTGGGCGTCGCCAGATACCCAGGGCAGGTCTTTCCGTCCGGTCGTTTGAACTGAATCATTTCGCCCAACGGATCCCTCCACTGGATGCGGACTGCCACCTCATAGTATAAGTTTGTGGCTTTTTTCACCGAGCGACGACCGTAACGCGCCAGCTGGGCTTCCTTACATGGTCGCTATGGTGGTACAAAAGGCTGCCTGCACCTCTGAAACGTCTCAGCCGACCTGAACCCCCTCCAGCAGCCGAATCCCAGCAGAGCAGCTTTGCCGAATGGGTCACCCAAGGCAGACCGTCCATGGGAAAATGAATCCCCGATGAATGCCGCGATCCCAGAGCGCAGGCCTGCGACCGAGGAAATCTCCGGCCTGATCGAGCGGGTCACCTTCCACAACAACGAAAGCGGCTTCTGTGTCCTGCGCGTCAAAGCACGCGGGCAGCGGGAGGAGACGACGGTCGTCGGGTCGCTTCCTTCGGTGACCGCCGGGGAATGGCTGAGCGCGGAGGGCTGGTGGGTCAGGGACAAGGAGCACGGGCTGCAATTCAAGGCGACCATCATGAAGACGGTGCCGCCCACCACGGCCGAGGGTATCGAGAGGTACCTCGGCAGCGGCTTGGTCAAAGGCATTGGGCCGATTCTCGCGAAGAAGCTGGTCGGGCGGTTCGGAGCCGAGGTTCTCGCTGTGATCGAGAACCGAGCCGCCGAACTGCAAACGGTCGATGGCATCGGCCCCAAGCGCCGGGAGCGGATCGCGCATGCGTGGCAGGAGGCAAGGCAAGTCCGGGAAATCATGCTGTTCCTGCACAGCCATGGCGTGAGCACCAGCCGTGCGGTGCGAATCTTCAAGACCTATGGCGAGCAGGCGATCGAGAAAGTGCGGAGCAATCCCTACATGCTGGCGAAAGACATCTACGGGATCGGCTTCGCGACCGCCGACCAGATCGCGCAGAAGATCGGGATTCCAAGAGACTCGATCAACAGGGCAAGGGCGGGCATCGACCACGTCCTGCTGGAAGCGACCTCCGATGGTCACTGTGCGTTGCCTCTAGAGAAACTCAAGCTGGCGGCAGTGAAGCTGCTGGAGGTGCCGGAAGGGACTGTCGAGCAGGCGTTGTCGCAGATGCTCACGAGTGGCTCCCTGCTGCTGGAGGAGATCGACGGCGAGCCCCTGATCTTCCTGCCGCACCTCAGGAAGGCAGAAGAGGGCATCGCGGCAAGGATCAAGAGCCTCGCTGAAGCGGAGCTGATCTATCCGCCGATTGATTTCGAGAAGGCCGTCGCGTGGTGCGAGCAGCGGACGGGCAAGATACTCGCCCCCAGCCAGCGCGAGGCGCTGAAGACGGTTCTCGCCAACCGGGTCGTGGTCATCACCGGCGGACCAGGCGTGGGCAAGACGACGCTGGTGAACTCGATCCTGATGATCCTGCGTGCGAAGGGCGTGAAGTGCCTGCTGTGCGCCCCAACCGGACGGGCGGCGAAGAGACTCACCGAGACCACGGGCATGGAGGCGAAGACGATCCATCGCCTGCTGGAAATTGATCCCGCAACTGGGCGGTTCAGCAGAAACGAGTCGAACACGCTCGCCTGCGGCCTTCTGGTCGTGGACGAGACCTCGATGGTGGACGTGCCACTGATGCACTCGCTCGTGCAGGCTCTTCCCAACCGCGCCGGGTTGGTTCTGGTCGGGGACGTGGATCAGCTTCCTTCGGTCGGTCCGGGCACGGTGCTCCATGACTTGATCGAGAGCGGCGGCGTCCCGGTCGTACGACTGACCGAGGTGTTCAGGCAGGCGGCGGACAGCCACATCATCACCAACGCGCACCGCATCCGCCGAGGGCAGATGCCAGATATGAGGGGAGCAGACCGGAGTTCCGACTTCCATTTCGTCGAGCGAGACGACCCGGAAAAGATCGTGGCAACGCTGGTCAAGCTGGTGCAAGAGAGAATTCCAGAAAGGTTTCGTCTCGACCCGATCCGCGACGTGCAGGTTCTTTGCCCGATGAACCGGGGATCACTCGGCGTGCGCGAACTGAACACAGCCTTACAGAAGGTATTGAACCCAACCCGACCCGGTCAGCCTGCCGTTGAGCGGTTCGGATGGCGATTCCAGACAGGCGACAAGGTCATCCAGACGGAGAACGACTACGACAAGGACGTGTTCAACGGCGACGTGGGGATCGTCGAGCGAATTGATGCCGTCGAGCAGCAGGTCGCCGTGCGTTTCGACGAGCGGGTGGTCAAGTACGACTTCGGCGAACTGGACGAGATTTCGCTGGCTTACGCGATCACGATCCACAAGTCGCAAGGCTCGGAGTTTCCGGCAGTGGTGATCCCGCTCGCCACGCAGCACTACATGCTCCTGCAACGCAACCTCATCTACACGGGGATCACGCGGGGCAAGCGGCTGCTCGTGCTGATCGGGCAGAAGAAGGCTCTAGGCATCGCGGTCCGCAATGACCGCCCGCAGAGGCGGTATTCGGGGTTCCTCGCCAGCCTGAGAAGCGCCGGGCGGTCGGCGTCGGCTGGAGGAGAGTGATCTTTACCGGGACCCCTTCGGACGGTTTGAGTTGATTCACTCAGTTTGCTTTTCCCTCTGGCGATGGTAGTTTTCGATACGCCTCTCTAAGATCATCCTCAAAACCCTTCATAGTCTTCTCGCCAAACTCATCCTTGACCGCTTCGACCATGAAGAGGATGAGCGTGAGTATTCTGAGACTGAACGGTTGGCGCTGAAGCCACTCCCTCACTAGTTGAACGCCGGGGTCGGTCAAAGTTCTCTCCTGTCTGTAAGGCAAATTCCCGACACATGATCTGCCCACCGGACATCCTGATCTGCCTCGACGCAGCAGTTCGTCACCAAGGCAGACCGTCCAGAAAGTGAAGCCCTCGCATGAACGCGGTGATCGTTGCACTGGAGAACGCATTTTCCTCAACTAGCGCGGCGTTCTCAGCGAGACGCTTCCCGTCTGCGGATCGTGTACTGGTCGCTCTCTGGGCATAGTCCGTCCAAAGCTTCCCCTCGCATTTCGCCAGTTGCCGTTGTGAAGCTCACGAATGAACCGCAGGTTACGCAGGTGTTGTAATAACCCGACTGCCCGCGCGACCAATCATTTGAATTGACCGTGTGGCCAAGATTGGACAAGCGTTCGTTCACATTATCCAATGCCTTCGACGCCTGTCGAAGGGCTGAGTGCGTGCGTTCAGCTTGTTGCTCCGGATCGGCCCCGACCTCACTGGTCTCGGCAAGGACGGCTTCATCCGATAGCCCAAGCACGGACTCGGCCAACTGGTTCATGAGTCTCTCCAGACGCTCATCGTGAGTTTTCTTATCTGTCATGTTTCTCGCCTTTGTCCCTACCGTTCCTTCGGCCCAGTAGTTTCACCCGGATTCGCTTCACCGTGGCCGCGTATTTCCTTTCGTCAAGACCATATCTCGCCTTAATCTCATTCTTCTTCAGGCCGTCCAGAAAATCCTGAAGCATTTGAGCAGCTTCGGGGTCGTTCTTGAACATCGTGAGGACCCGGTCTTCCTCGTCCTTTTCGATCAGACGCTGGTCGGCTGCCGCATGCCCCGAAGCCACATGGTCGAGCGGCGAATGTTCTTGTCCCTCAGCATCGTGTACAGGGAATTCCGATATCAGATAGGCTTCCGTCTCCTTGAACTGGCGCTTCCAGCTGTTAGAAATACTCTGCATGGCCCCCGTGAGGTGCCGCTCGAAATCGACATCCTTGTTCCAGTGTCTGCCCTTCTGGGCGTCCTCCGCCCCTATCAATGTCCGCATCAGGGCTTCCTGAAGCAGGTCTTCTCCGGTCCTGCCACGAGCATTCCGCCCAAGACCCAGAACACGGAAGGCAGCGAATTGCCGGAGTCGCAGCAACTCTGAAGAGGTTAAGGCTTCGATTGCTCGATCGACCTCGATTTTCTCCAGCAAACTGCGCAACTGAAAATTGCTGATGTCGATCAAAAGGGGGATGTGCATCAATTCCCGCGGCCGTGGCACTTCACTCGCATTCCGGTAGGCCAATGCTGCAATGATTATCCCTTGCGAGGGATGAATCTGGCGGATCGCCATTGCCAGTCCGATCCCGTGGGTCTGTAGTGGTGCAAGATAGTCGATCCCGACCCCGTTGCTTGGTGGCACGCAATAATTGATAAGCACCAGATTGAAGGGACCACAATCATGGTACAAACGGAGTCCCTCCTCCCCATTCGCAGCGGTACGTACCGCGTACCCCTCATCCGTCAAGGACCTTCTCAAGAAATTCAACAAGTGTTCGTCATTTTCGACGAGCAACGCTGATTTGGGGGAGGCATTTATGCTTCTTGGCGGCGGTAAAGGGGCTGCAAGGGGTGCAAGAAGTTCAGTGCAGGGGAGCAAGTGCGTCATTGTTCTTCTCCGCTCTAATAAAGCTCTAATAAACTATTGCACCCGGCGCGGCTTGATTTGCTCGCTTTTGCGGGTCGAAGGGATAACCGAAGTAATGCTGGAGAAGCTGTATCTTCAGTTTGTTGCCGGGGGACCTTCACGGCAGGTTGCCGAGGTAATCGCTGGAGGGTGCTTAATTCTGGAGGTAGATGTTCTGTTTTTTCGGCCCTTTATGGTGATGCCGCGCAACTCGCCGCGTGCTATTTTTCCTTTGCTCTCGCGCTCCGCTTTGTGGCTCCTGAGACCGGATTCCGCTTCGTCGATGTCCTTACCAACGCCATAGCTGAAATCCGCTCCGGTGACGCTTAGTGTACTTCCATCAACCCGTTCCACAACCATCGTACGATCCCGAAGGATGGCTCTGGCACGTTCGAGCTTAGCCAGTAGCTCTTTGATATGGTTGCCGCGACACAAGAACTCATCACCTTTATCGTGATAGGCTTCAAGACCTGCCTCGCGCAGAGCGTCAGCGTTCGCCCTGAGAACGGCGTTTCCCGCCTCATACCCATATTTATTCAAGGCTTTGAGCCCATCTACGTCGGACATGGCGACCGCAAGTGCTGCCCCTGCTTCACCAAAAGCGCGACGGTTCGGTAGTCCTGTCACTTCAGAGGTGAGCAGTTCTCGCCGCATCTCTTCCAGTGACATCTCGGCTACATGCCGCCGCTTTTTCAGAGCGACCCGGCGCTCACGGGCCGGAGGATTGACCGCGTGTTCCGCCATCAGTGACACCCGCCTTTGGGCTTAAGGACACTACGGAATCCTTTCCCGAGCGCCTCCAGCAACGCATGTTGATCTTCGGCGTACATCCCTTCAAGCTCGCTTGTTTCCGATTCGCCTAGGCGGCTCAAAACCAAGTCAATCATCTCGGTATTGATTAAGCCGTGCTTCACGTCTGAAATAGGTTCAGCGTGCTGTGCGAAGCCGTATGCACTGAGGAATCGGAGCACGAATTCGAGCAACGTTTCTCCTTCGCCTCGCGGAGGTACGCTCTCTCTCGGCACGCCTTTTATAAAGATCGGAGAGGCGGCTTCGGTCTGCTGCCGTAATGCGGTCCATTCGGGGGATCGAAAACGCACAACCTTGTTGCCCTCCCGAGCGTGTGCCGCCGCTTCCGCATACGTCTCAAAACGCATCCATGTTGTCCAAGTCCAACGATCACCAACCCTGATTCTGATCATGACGGCGAAGCCGGGATCGCTGACCGCTGCTTCTGCTGGCGCTACTGGCGTGGTTTCTACTGCTGGGTTGTGCGTGGAATGGCTGGGAACAGCGCATTGAAACTCAGACTCCTCCTCGGCTGTCAAAGAGCGCATGGCACCATTCTCGACGCCGACAACATAGCCACCAGCGCACGGAATACAGGACTTAGCTTCCATTACGGTTTTGTGCTCGTGCGAGCAACCGATGAAGCACCCACATTCAGTCCAAGCTGCGGAATAGTACATGGAACTCCTCGCTCCCCGGCTGCACCTCTGCACGGGTGTTTAGTGCCGCTTATCGGTGACAAATCTCTGGACCGCGACCCGGCTGGAAGTTTTCTTTCCTATGCACTTATCTAATGCACAGTTTTTGAATAGATTCGGACAAAAGGAAAAAATCTCTGGGTCGTGAACTCTTGGGGATCGCCGCTATCGGGGGAATGCCGCCCTTCTCTGCTTGTGGTCCGTGAGAGGGTGGTATCGTAAACCGTCGTCCAGAATATTTGGAGATGCGATCACAACCTTCACCCAAAACGAGCCGCTGACCGATACCGAACTCGACCGCCTCGGGGACTTCCTCAAGGGCTGCAAGGGCGGCAAGGCGATGAACGTCGAGGCGCTCGACGGGTTCTTCGCCGCCCTCATCGCGGGACCGGAGACCGTGATGCCGAGCGAATACTACCGGGAGGTGTTTGGCGGTGAGATGTCGGACACCTGCGAGTTCGCCAGCCTCGACCAAGCCAACGAAATCTTGGGGCTCCTGATGCGACACTGGAACACTATCGCCGGGACGCTGAACAAGGATGAGGTCTACGGGCCGATCCTGTTGCAGAACGAGAATGGCGTGGCGACCGGTAATGACTGGGCGCACGGGTTCATGCGGGGCACGCTCATGCGGCACGACGGCTGGGCTGAGCTTGTCGAAGACGAAGAGCAGGGCGGCTGCATGGTTCCTATATTCATGCTCCACTATGAGCACGACGAAGACCCCGAGATGCGCCCCAAGCCGATCAGCCCAGAGCAGCGCGAGGAGGTCATCGTGCACATGACGGCTGGGCTGTTGGGAGCGTATCGCTATTTCAGAGCACAGCGGCAGGCCGACGCGGACACTACTTTCACACGCGAGCCGGGGCGCAACGCTTCCAAGGTTGGACGGAACGATCCGTGCCCCTGCGGGTCAGGGAAGAAGTACAAGAAGTGTTGCGGGAGCGCGACGGTGAACTGAGTTCCGAGGTCTTGCTGCGACTGGGTGGTGCCACCCCGACCTACGGTGAGACAGTTGCTTCCTTCAATCCCACCAGCCGCCCCTATCTCTTCATTGCGAACCTTCGATCTGGCGGAGCATGCCATTAAGGGCATCAATCATAGCCGAGAGCCTGTTGCGTGCGGTCTCAGGGATCACGACAGGATCGTATTGTGCGGCTGGAATTGAAAGATTCAGTGCGTCTTCTATTTCGCACCGAGCATTGGTCAGTTTCGCGAGCACCTTGCTTCTACATTCGTGGCGCGGCATCAAAGGCAGTCTTCCTATCTGGGGGAAGGAAGTCTGTAGAACTGTTGCACGACGGTAGCAGGATTGCCGATGGCGTTCTGTGCTTATGGTCACAATCGGGGTGACCGAACCTGAGCGATTGGTGCCCCGTCGCGGGCTTTCCTTGGCTCAGGAAGCGAGACTTAGAATGGCTGAATGAGACGAATCTGCGTTTTCTGCGGCTCCAGTCCGGGCAGTCGCGCCGAGTACAGAGCCGCCACCGAGGAATTGGGTGCGGAACTGGTGCGCCGGAGTATAGGGCTGGTTTATGGTGGCGGCAATGTGGGCTTGATGGGCGTGCTCGCGGACGCCGTGCTGAAGGCGGGCGGTGAGGCGGTGGGAGTCATCCCGGAGAACCTCATGGCACGAGAGGTCGGCCACAACGGGCTTACCAAACTCCACGTTGTGCACTCTATGCACGAGCGCAAGGCACTCATGGCCGATCTATCCGATGCGTTTATCGCCTTGCCGGGTGGATTCGGCACACTGGAAGAGTTTTGCGAAGTGCTAACGTGGGCGCAACTCGGCTTACATGCGAAGCCCTGCGGCATCCTGAACGTGCTGGGGTATTGCTCCCCCTTGCTCGCGATGTTCGATCATGCCGTTAAGGAACGGTTCCTAAAGCAGGAGAACCGGAGATTGGTGGTGGCGCGGGAGTCGGCTACGGAATTGTTGCGGGCACTGGAACAGTGGCGTCCGGCGCTGGTTGAGAAGTGGCTGGATCGGGAGACGCGGTGAGGGCGTGACTTGTCTGGCTAGAAATCTCTTCAATTCAGAGTGCGATAATCGTGGCGCGAGGTTTCGGCACATTGAAGAGCAGGCTGGGGTACAAGGGCTACGTTATCGAGGCACGGTCATACCAGCAACAGGATGGGGGATTCTCGGCGGAGCTTTGGATCGAAGAACATGATGCGTCCGGCGTGACCGAAACTCAGTTCTATCTGCCCGCCACCTTCCCGACGCAGGAATTGGCGATTGAGGCTGCATTGCAGGCTGGGCGGCGGAAGATCAACGTGGGTTTTGAGCGGGGATCGGCAGTCGCGAGCGGGTGAGCACGCCCTTCCGAGAAATGGCTCCTCAGCCCGAGAACACGTTGTCAACCTTCTTCATGATCGCCACGGACGAGAGCAGAAAACGGATTCAAGTCAGCGGAGATGCAGGCCACCCGCCACTAGAATCCCCGGGAGCGCACAAAACCTACCAACTTCGCCACACGGCACCGCTTGGTTATTTCCAGCCTAACTCTTCTTCCCGGTCACGGCATAAAAAGCAGTCGCTTCTTGCTCAACGTTCTTGCTGCCGCACTTGGGGCATTTCGCCTCTACTTCGTGTTCCTTCAGGGTAAGAATCAGTTCGAAGGTTTTATGACAATCGTGGCAAACGTAGTCATACACGGGCATAGTCGCCTCCCGCTCGATTGCGATCACGAGCTACGGTTGGAATTGTAGCGCTAACACCCGCCGCTCGTCCGTGAGCCCGAGGCGAGTGAGGGTAGAGGTCTGGGGTTCGAGTCCCCACGTGATTACCATTCTTTTCTATGGGTTAGCCGGAAACTCTCCGAAACAATCTACCTACAATTTTATCCACATCAAACTCCCACGGCGTCACCATAAACGGGTATTGCGAAAACCGGGGCACTGGTCCTGTGGGTTTCCTCGCCATGCATCTAGCTCGGTTTCACGGGCACGCATGTGCCGGGGGTAGACTGCCCGTATGGCCAAGAACAAAACTAATAAGAAGCGCACGAACCCGAAGGGATCTGCCGGGAAGAAAAGGAAGCCGATGAACAAGACGGTTAAGAGGAAGCTGGCCAAGAAGAGGGGAACTCCGAAGAAGAAATTGGCGACGAAGAAACCCGCGTTGAAAAAGGCGGCGGTGAAAACGACGAAGGCCCGCGGCAAGAAGACAACCGGTGCGAAGACGCCGCCCGCACTCAGGACAAGGGTTAGGGGAAAAAGCCAGAGCGTGGACACGGAGGCCTTTGCACTCGAAGGACAGAGAGCGAGGGGTGGGCAATCGGGAGATTTACAGGGATTGTCCAACGTCGAAGGTGCGGATTCGGAGAGTGTGGCCGAGTTGATCGAGCAAGGAAACGCGTTCGAGGCCGACGCAGTGACGGGCGTAGAACACGCTGGTGACACTGACGAGAAAGAGGTTCGCACGCATAGAGGTGCCGCAGGATGATGTTCCCGGCGAGTATCTGGATAAAAAGTAATGAGTGAGCGGCTCCTCGTAGTCGGGAGGGAATTCCCCCCCGGTTGGCGTGGCTTGACAGCGGTAGCGCACAAGCCTAGCATTGTAGGTGAGCAAGTTCCCTCTTTTTACTCTTTCAGGTTCCCTGAACTAAGTCAGCCCATCTGAAGTTTTTCCTCTTAGCTTCCCCCCGAAGGAGGAACTGCCTTATGACACTATTGACCCGTTGGGATCCTCTCCGTGACTTGGCCACCATGCAAAACCGCATAAACCGTTTCGTCCGTGAGTCGTATAGCCCCGAAGGCCCAGAAGAAGCGTTAACCACCACCAGCTTCGCTCCGCCGGTGGACATCTACGAAGACGAGCACAACATTACCCTGAAGATGGAAGTCCCGGGCATGGACGAAAAAGACATTGATGTCCGAGTCGAAGACAACACTCTCACTGTCCATGGCGAGCGCAAGATCGAGAAGGAAGAGAAAGAGGAGAACTTCCGTCGCGTCGAGCGGCAGTACGGAAGCTTCACCCGCTCGTTCACGCTCCCCAGTTCGGTAGATACGGGGCAAGTGAGCGCCAACTATGACAAGGGCGTGCTGAAGATTAGCCTCGCCAAGAAGGCCGAAGCCAAGCCCAAGCAGATCAAGGTGAATGTTGGCAGCGAGAAGTTGCTCGAAGCCAAGGTTCACGGCAAGGCCGCGTAAGACTACTGGCTTAGTAGATAAGATGGGAGGCGGCTTATCTCGCCTCCCGTTTGTTTCTCACCCGAGCGAACAAGAGGGATCATGACAAACATCAAATTTGTTGTAAGGGTGAACCCAGGCAGTGCAGCCCCTGCATACTTACAGCGAATTGATCGGACTCCCGTCCAGATGACAACCAACCGCAAGCTGGCACTGATGATGGGAAAATTCACGGCCGAAGACGCTGTCAAATCCATCCAAAACTCCCGGTGCAGCCCGGAATTGGTACCCGTACAGGTTAATGGCTAGTGTTCGCGCTGAGAATCATTACCCCGTTACCGTATTTCCGAAACAACCTTAGAACCAGTGAGGAGGGGCGCAATCCTTGCTCGACCTGCGGTTTCCTGCGGTGGGGGCAGCTTGACAGCGGTGGCGCACAAGCCTAGCATTGTAAGTGAGCGAGCTTCCTCTTCTTACTCTTTCAGGTTCCCTGAACTAAGTCAGCCCAATCTGAAGTTTTCTTTCTTAGCAACCCCAACCTAAGGAGGTTGCCCATGTTTGCACGCAATGTATCGATTCACCTGAAATCCAATATGCTTTCTGATTACAGCCGGACCTTTGAGAACGACGTTCTTCCTTTACTTCGCAAGCAGAATGGTTTCAAGGACGAAATCACATTGTCAAATCCCAGCAGCCTAGATGTGGTCGCAATCAGTCTGTGGGAGAGCAAAGCCTATGCAGAAGCTTACAACACCAATACTTACCCAGAAGTGTTGAAAACCTTTGCAAGAATGATCGATGGAGTGCCCAAGGTTCAGACGTTTGAGTCCGTCACCTCGACCTTCCATAACGTTGCTGTAGCAGCATAAAGGTTTGTAAGTATGTCGCACGGGAAGGCGGGTAACTCCGCCTTCCCAGCCTTACCAGTGCCGAGGCAGTCGTTTGGAACGGAGGTTCCTGCCATGAGAACCCTTTTATTAGCCGTTCTCTCCCTGTGCTTTTGCCTGAGCGTCGTCGTCGTTCTCTCCCAGGACGCTGCCAATCAGGCGCCGCGAAAGACTCAGGCGGCCGCGGGGGCTCAGCTGACAACCATCATGGGCACAATTCAGGAAGGTGGCGACAAATTGAGGTTCGTCACCGACCAGAGAGTCTGGAATGTGGACAATCCGGAGATCCTTGAGGGTCACGAAGGACACTACGTACACGCGGCGGCTTACGTTTACCCTGACAACAATTCCATTCACATCACAGAAGTGAAGATTCCCACCGCAAGTGAGACCAAGATGGATGACATGAAGTAAGCGCGATGACTTGACCGCAGGCACCCCACCCGCGCCCCTCCCGCTTCGCCCGGTGTTTACTGGGTTTTCACTATGAACGACGGACTTCAAACCTCCTACTTCCTATCCCCCCAACCGTTTGACCCTCCTCAGAGGAGTCCTCACACTTGCGCCTCCACTTTCAGGGCCGCTCAGAGACCGCAGCCAATCAATTACAATTCCTTACCGAGGGGGAATTCATGGCAGATCTAAAGGGACTGGCGTCCATCGTGTCGGAGTTGAGGGCAGAGAGAACGAATCTGGTGACGCAGCTTCGGCATGTTGATGCGGCCCTTTCAGTTCTTGGCAAGCTGAACGGTGGGAGTTACACGAAACCGAGGCGTACTATGTCAGCGTCGGCTCGTCGCCGGATCAGTTTGACGCAGAAGGCGCGATGGGCAAAGCAGAAGGCGAAGGGGCACGCTCCGAAGCCGAAGCGAACGATCTCGGCGGCAGGGCGCAGGAGGATCGCAGCCGCGCAAAGAGCCAGGTGGGCGAAGGTCCGTGCGAAGAAAGCGGCCTAGTACCTTCGGACTCGGGAAGACAAAATGATTCCTCCCACCTACAAACCGAAGAGAAAGTTTATGCAGCTTGCGATCGCGGAGGCAAAGCGCGCCCGCGACCGGGGCGACTATCCTATCGGTGCGGTCATCACGCGTCTTATTGGGAAACGGGAAGTGGTTATCGCGTCTGCCGGCAACCGGGTAAAAACTTCGGGTTCATCGATCAAGCATGTGGAGCTTGAAACCTTGAAATATGTCTCCTCCGGCTACGGTCGGTATCTACCGGATTTCGTCTTGTATTCCACGCACGAACCTTGTGCGATGTGCGCGGGTGCCTGCGTCTGGTCTAAGATAGGAGCGGTTGTATTTGGCGTTTCCCAAGAAGATATCACCGCCTACGGCAAGAAACACGGTACCGAGGAATTCAAATGGCGCGCCTGTCTCATTTCATGCAAATTCGTCCTTGAAAAAGGCAATTCTCACATTCCCGTCTTCGACAGTTTTTTGAGACTGGAGTGCCGAAAGTTATTCGGATATCGAGCTTCCTGCCGAGCCTCGCCGCCCCCCGCGCGAAGCCCAAACCCAAATCGCAAGACCCCAAAGCGCTGAGACGCCGCTCGGGGCTTTTTCCAATTTCCTTTTTGCCATTTTCCTTGACTTCCATCTCTCCCAGGACGAGAATCCGGCCAGACTGCCTTCGCTACAAAAGCGCGCCAGTTTCGGCAGTGTGATGTACCAGCCACCACCACTTCGTCGCTCAGTTTTCGATGACAAGAAAGTTCTCCTCATCGATCCCCACCAGTGCACTCGCGATGTGCGCGCGAACGTCCTGCGAAGTCGCGGCATCGAGGTCGATGCGACTGACAGCCTCCAGGCGGCGCGATCTCTGTGGCGACCCAAGCTCTACGACCTGATATTGCTTGCTGCTCGTGGACATCTCCCTGGAGAGGCTCTCAACTTCTATGTCGAGATCAAGCACGCGAGCCCCGGCGAGCGCGTGCCGACCGAGATCATGGCTACAGAAAAGGAACCTCAACAATGGGCGGAGACGGTGAGGCGCTTCGTCACCGCGGCCTGAAGAGTTCTTCTTTTTTGCGACTAGAGACAGTCAAAGCTATGGTGGGGTTCTGGCCCTCTTTATCTATATCTATGAGCTTGGAGCTGACCATGAAGGACCTATCTCAGGTTCTGAGCCAAAAAGAGATGGATATAAAAACAAAAAGGGAAATCCCGGTGTACGTAAGGACGATTCGATGAACCCAAAACACAAACACATACTTAGGACGTTCCTTACCGGCTCCTTACGCTTAGCGGAATTTGCCATTACAAATGTATGCATTGCTAAATGCACCTTCTGCGACATCTGGAAGCAGAAACCCAAGGTGTTTGTCGCTAAGGAGAAAGCATTGCTGGCTATTGATAAACTTGCTGACCTCGGCGTTTCTCATATCACTCTCACGGGCGGGGAACCGCTCATGCACCCCAATATCATTGCTTTTGTTAGCAAATGCACTTCCCGCAACATCTATAATGCCGTTCTTGATGCAGCCCCTTCACTCATCACGGATGATAGACTTGACCTCCTTGATGAAGCCGGAAATGACATGATCTCAATCTCGCTTGATTCTGAGAATCCTAAAGTCCTTGAAGAGTCCAGACAGATTCCACATATCATGAGGGACGTGGAAGATGCGGTGAAGAGGATTAAGAGGACGAGAATTAAGTCCATGGCCTCAATACTCATCTGGAACAATAATCACGATCAGATGGAAAAGGTCTTCGCAAAAGCAACTGACATGGGATTTGACCTCATTTCAATCAGTTACCCGACTTTCTCGGAATCAGTGGTATATCCACTGGGTGGAGCGGGGATCAGCCTATCAAGAGACCTGGTGATCAAGTCGCTTGAAAGCGTTATTGAACTCAAGAAGCAGAAACGATATCCAATTGTCAATTCCAGACTTTCGATGGAGAACATCATCCGGTACCTCAGAGACCCATCAACGGTACGCTACGAGTGCCTGGGCGGATCTCGTGTCATGTTTGTTGACTGGTTTTGTGAGGTAAGGCCGTGTATGCAGCTTCCGCAGGTGCTGGGCAATATCCTTACCATGACAAAAGATGACTTTGAAACGGCACCCTGTAATAAGTGCAACATGAGCTGGTATAGGGATTTCAGCACGTTTTTCTATGGAGTGAAATCATTTCCTCTTTACTGGGAATCGATAACATGTTCGAAGGGATTTTATTAACCTGTTTGCTCGGTCTAGTGACGTGCCCCCGTTTACTGTCCGACCCGAATGAGAGTTCGCCTATAAGAAACTTCAACAACCTGCTTTCTCCGCGACAGTCGGTAGCGCCCGCACATCAGAAGATTATGGCAGATCGCGATCTAATGCGTTGCTCAGTCCGCCCCAGATTCAATGGGCTGGACGCTAGCCCGGATTGAAACCGCATCGCGTGGAGACCTTCAAGATCAGCAACGATCCGGCGTTCGCGGAAAAACGGAAGACATCGTCGGCTCTGTACCTCAACCCGCCGGAGCATGCGCTGGTGCTGTGCGCCGACGAAAAAGCAAATTCAAGCTCTGGATCGTACCCAACCCGGCATGCCGCTGAAGCGCGGACGCGGCGCCTCCATGACGCACGACTACAAACGCAACGGCACGGCCACTCCTGTCTGCCGCGCTGAATGCGGCCAACCGCGCGGTCTTTGGCCTGTGCCAGGAGCGGCATCGCCACCAGGATGGCTCAAGTTTCTCCGCCTGATCGACCAGACCATCCCGGCCGACCGGCAGCGTCACTTGATCTGCGATAACTACGCGACCCATAAGCACCCCAAAGGGCAACGCTGGCTGGAGCGGCATCCCGCGCTTTCATCTGCACTTCACGCCGACCAGCGCGTCGTGGCTGAACATGGTGGAACGTTTACGGCAACGGATCTACCAGATCGTGGCCGGATATGAAGATGCCAACGATGCCGATCGTTTGCGCCACGATCCCATGCTGCAGATCGTCGCCGATCAGACGCTGGGCGACGCGCTCGGTTCCCAGCCTACGCTCAGCCGCTGGGAGAACACTCCTTCGGCCCGCGATCTGGTGCACGCCAATGACCTGCTATGCCAGCAGTTCATCCGGCTCTGCGGCGACCAGGTCCGCCAGCGTGGCGAGATTCTGCTCGACATCGATTCCACCGACGATCCCACCCACGGCCAGCAACAACTCAGCTTCTTCAACGGGGGTTATGGCCAGCACATGTATCACCCCATGCTGATCTTCGAGCGTCACACCGGATGCCTGCTGGCGGCGCGACTGCGCCCGGGAAACGCCTCCAGTCATGCCCGTATCGTGCCCATGCTGCTGCGCTTGGTACCGCGTTTGCAATCCAGCTTCCCCGGCGTAAAGATCAAACTGCGCGGCGATGCCGGTTTTGCTCTGCCCCTGCTCTATGCCTTTTGCGAGTTCTTCGCGATCGAGTATGCCCTCGGCATCCCCGCCAACTGCGTGTTCAAGCGCCGCGCCGAGCCACGGCGGCTACAGCTGAAACGGCGCTATCGCCGTACCCAACTACCCCAGCGCAGCTTCTCCAGTTTTCGCCATCGCGCCCGCAGTTGGCCGCGCCAGCGCCGCATCTGCTACAAAGCCGAGCACACCGCTACCGGAACAAACCTGCGCCTTCTGATCACCAACTGTAACGGACCTGCCTCCGAGGTCTTCGCTTTCTACAACGATCGCGGGGAGTGCGAGAATCGCATCGAAGAGTTCAAGAACGGCTTTCGCGCCGATCGCTTGAGCTGTCACCGCTTTCTGGCCAACTCCTTCCGCCTGTTCCTGCACGCCGCCGCTTACAACCTGGTCAACTTCTTTCGTCTGCAGTTGCCTCAGCCTTGGCGCTCGGCCCAGATCGAAACTCTGCGCGCCCAGCTCTTCAAAATCGGCGCTCGCGTTCGCCACACTGCCCGTTGTGTTCGCTTTCACCTCGCCAGCGGCTGGCCCTTCCAAAACTTGTTCCGCGCTGTCGCCCTCGCAGTCGACAGCGCTTGACCTCAGCGTCTGCTCCTAATTCTGCTTTCCACAGACTGTCTCTGCGGAGCCCTGCCCAAAACTACCCATCCCCCTCATCCGCGCCTCTCCCTGATCTCGGCCCCACACCTCTACGCCCTCACTTTTCGATTCCCATCCATGGGATCTCCTTTCCTCATGGAATTCTCAGAGATCATGAATTAAGCAGGCTAGGGGGCTGGCCGATCAACTCAACGTAGAAGTGGTCCTCGAAGCATGGCGCATATCGCTGAGGCAACTTGCGCCTAAGGGCGTTGGTAAAGATACCGCTGCCTACCTGCTCCATCTCGATCCGGCAAAGGAGACGACTTCGTCCGTGCCCTACACAATTCAGGAACTACCGCAAGCGTCAGAGGCATATTTGCAATTGGAAAAGAAGATTGCCGCTGCTCCTACTCCGGGCGCTCAAGCAGTTCTGGTGTCGGTGAACTCCCTTCAAGCCCTTCGGAAGGCATACCCGAATTTCTACCTCGATACGACCGTTTTCGTAGAAGCGCTGAACTATGCTTTATTAAGGATGGTGAAGCCGCCCAAGATTGATACCCGGCAGGGGGCACTTTTTCAATGAAAAAAGGCCGTGGTGACAGGGTGCGAAGGACGCCAGCACACGCGTCGTCTCGTAGTCCGTTCAAAGCGGTGAAGGCAAAACGATAGGGGGATAAGTTGAGTCCCGTGTATACGGTTCGCAATGTCCAAACGCAAGCGCAGACTGCTCAACCCGAGTTCTGTTTGCAGTGCAAGAAAGCGGTTATCCCGGTTGCCGGATTTTCGCTCGAAGTGAGAGACGAACACGACACTCTTGGGTATCTGCATCTGAAAGGTACGTGCAAAGCAGAGTGGGAGAAGGCCCACCCAAGTTAGAGGACGATCATCCGGGAAGGAGAGATCACGACGATGACCTTAACGCAGCAAGACGACATCGTGTGCGACAAAGACGGCGAACAAATGCAGGAGATCTCAGCCACTGATATCAGTGCTCCTGCAGGCCCGCCAATGAAAACGTACTCCTGTCCTAAATGTGGTCGAATAAAGATGATCCCAAGAAACCTATAAGGGAACGGATTGCGCTGCTTTCCAAGTGGTATCCACATCTGTCTTGATCGCCGCACGAATCGTCGGGCTGAGAACCTCAGACATTGCGAATGCTTTATTCCCGGCGTCCTTGATTGAAGCCCCTAAATGCCAGCAGCGATCTCCGTCTGCCACGACAAATCTGTCATGATATTCCTGCGTTTGGCGAACCTCAACCGTGTTGCCGTGCTGGGCCGCAAACTTCCGCCCTTCGAGTGCAAAATCGCCTTTCATCTGCGTGGTCATTATCCTGATCTTCGTAGATGCAGACAGGTTCGTCAGCAGTGTCCAAAGTGTTCCGTCAACGTACGAGTCCACGATCAGAATCTCCGACGTGGCCGACTGGATGATTTTGCGGATTTCAAGATAGGCATCGTGCGCGGAGCCAGCAGGCAAGAATACCTGCTGTGGATCAGGCAGTTGCCATCGCAATTGCTCAATGGTGCTCTTTAGAACAGCGACCATGCGTCCTAGTACTACTGTGTTATAAGAATTGACGCAGGCAGCAGGGACACCTGGGTAAAGAGCGAGCCAGGTGGGTTGCGATCTCTCGGCGCAGGGAGGCGATGGAATGCGGGTTATGCCGTTCGGTTCGAATCGGCAGCGCCGCGGGGCTTCGCGCCACGGGGAAGGCGGGGTAGGCGAAGGTGGAGGCCGGCTGCACGGAGCCGTGGCGAGTCGGGCGCGGGGGAAAAAAGGCATCGCTCCACCACCAGAAAACCGTAGGCCGCAATGCAGAGGCTGGCATGGTGGTGAAAGCCGCGCCAGTTCCGTCCTTCGAAGTGCCCCAGTCCAAGTTCCTGCTTTAGTTCCTCGTAGTCGCGCTCGATGCGCCAACGCAGCTTCGCCGTGGCCGCCAGTTTCCGCACGCTGATCGACGCCGGCAGGTTGGAGAGCCAGTACTTAGTCGGCTCCTTTTCTGCCGTGGGCCACTCGATCAACAGCCATTGTTCTTCGCGCGGTTGGCTGCGCTCGTAGTCGCGATGCGCCACGCGCACGCGTAAGGCCGCAAAGCGGGAATGCAGCGTGCCGCGTGTGCCTTCGCGCCAACTCACCCCACGCAGGTCGCTCGGGCTCAGACACAAGGCTAATTCCTTGACCGAAAGCGGTTGATGTCTCTCATCCCGCCGCAGCAGCTTGGGCGGACGTCCCATGACGCCGCGAGCCTTGGAAGGGAGCGGAGCGAAGCCCGGCGGCCAGACCGAAGTCGAAGACTGCACGCCCACGGCATATTCCAGTTTCAGTTGTTGCAGTCCGTCGCGGAATCCGTTGTCGTTGCCATAGGCGGCATCGGCCAGCACGGGGGCGCGCGGCACCTCCTCCTCAACCAGTCCGCGAATCTGCTCGATCGCGATCTCGGGTTTGGTTTGAAAGCGGATTTCTTCCGGTACCCCGGCCAGGCTTCGTCGTGCCCGCTCTTGCGCCCAGATCTCCGGCAGGTACAACTGGTAGGCGACCGGGAGACTGGCCTGCTCGGTGGCCAGCGACAGGCTGACCGCCACCCGGCAGTTTTCCTGCTTGCCCAGTTGCCCGCAGTACTGTCGCGTCACGCCCACCGAATGCGTGCCTTTCTTGGGGAAGCCGGTGTCGTCGACGATCCAGGCGGTCAGCGGATGTTTGCGCGTCATGGCGGGCAGCACCTGACGGCGAACCTCGCGCAGCAAGGCGGCGTCGCTCCAAGCCGCCTCGGCCACGATGTGATGCAGCGACTGATGCATCTGCCGTACGTTGGCCGGAGCCAGCCGTGCCGCCATCGGTTCGACGCTCTTGCGCTCAATCGGCAAAAAGAGTCCCTTGGTGTAGTTCTGCATGGGAACGATGCGATCGGCGTGTCCGGCGACCTGCGATAGCCGGTCCAGATAGGTGGCCAAACGCTCCGGCTGGCTGGCGGACCGCTCCCGGCGGGATCTCATCGACCCTTAACTTACCGCCTCGCACTCCGGGGCGCTACTTGAATCCGCAAAGGAGGAATCACACTTATAACACAGTAGTACTAGTTGCTCGTTAGCTTTCCGCCGAAACGTCTCCTCATTGTCATACGGGCCGTAAACACCGCACTGAGCCGCGCCGAACGCCTGAATGTTTGGATGCTTATCGCCGTGGGCAGCGAGGAGTGCGCCTTCGCCGGTATGCGTCCATTGCCGGCGCTGCCCGGAGTCTGATCTTTCGTTGTGCAGCATCTCGGCCTTTAATATCAGATTCTCAAGAATCGGGATGGCCTTAACGGGTGGCAGTGTAGGAGCAACAGCGGGAACTTCCTTCGGTCTGGCCATGTTCTTCTCTGATAGTACCCAAGAGAATGCCGGAATGCTGCTCAGAAAAGCAAGACCAACGCATCCGCCAGTTCCGCCAGCCCTGCTCTTCTTCGCTCGCCTGTGCGACTCAACCCTTGGACATGGATCGCACGCCCTGTTGCATTAGCCACTTGGCGATTGCAGCAGAGTCGAATCTGACGCAGGAACCCACTCGAAACGACGGTATACTGCCTCGCTTCGCACGCCGGAGAATCGTTATGCGGGACATCTGAAGCAGCTCCGCAAGCTCTTCAGCGGTCAGCAAGAGAAAAGACCAGTCTGAGTTGCGGTCAGTTCGACCCGTGTCGAGCATTCTGGGTCGTCGTTGGCGACATTGTTGATCCGAGTGCTCACGGGATAGCACCGCATCATTCGGGCATCGTACGGTTTCAACATTTCCGACACCGCCTCGACATTCTTCATCCCCGGATCGAGCCACACATCGTAATCGGCTCGGTCGAGGATGACCGGCATACGGTCGTGGACGGCGGAGGTAACAGCATTCGGCGTCGTTGTCAGGATCGAGCAGGACTTGGTCCACTGCCCACTCGGGTCTTTCCATCGATCCCAGATTCCCGCGAACGCGAACAACTCACCATCATTGATTTCAAAGCAGTATGGCTGCATCACTTTTCCCGCCCGCTTCCACTCGTAAAACGCATCCGCCGGAACGAGGCACCTTCTACTGGCTAACGGATCGCGGAACGCGGGCTTCGTTGCCGCCGTTTCCGATCTGGCGTTAATCATTTGTGCAGCGACTGACATGTCCTTCACCCATGAGGGGATCAGACCCCAACGCATCAGGGACAATTCGCGGCGGGCTTGCGTCGGGTTCTGCCGGATGACGGGGACCGGTTGAGTCGGCGCGATGTTGTACCGGGGACTCCAGTCTTCCTCGCCCGAGACGCTGTCAAAGTGCTCTTCAATGATCTGCTTCCTTCGCGACAGTCGGTAGCGCCCGCACATGAAAGAATTATGGCAGATCGGTCATTCCGGAGTAAGTTAAACACAATGTTCTTGTAGGGACAGATTCCGGGAGGGATTCAGAACCATGAGCGAGTACGTAAAAGGCAAGCGCCGATTGGCAGCGGAATATCGTTTCAGGGTCGGAAGTCTAGAGCCGGACGTGCAGATAAAGGTCTGGGAGAACTTGGATGAGAACGCAGGTTACGCCTACGAATACTCCCAGAGCCATTACATTCAAGCCCCTAAGCTGGCGGGCCCATATATGTCCAGCCGAACATTCGGGGACTCTGTAGAAGCGTTATTCGAGGAAGCTGTGAGCGGATTTGAGGCGTTTTACGACGAAGGCGCGTGGCTTGTGCCAAACGAGGACTTCTAACGCTGAATGATGGTTGCCGTAGGAGGAGCAAGATGACAGATCGCGAATGGCTGAAACAAGAGATGGACGCCGAGATAACAGATCGGAAGATCCGGAAGATTGGATTCAAGCACAACGGCAAAGTCTTTACCGCCGAAGTTGGCGTGCCCAGTCCACACAACGGCGCTCCGGTTAGAGCCATCTACGAAGATGGGAAGCGTGGAATTTTCTTGATCTGCGCTGGCGATGTCAGTATCGCTCCGAAGGACAGTCTCGTGGAGGAAATGTAAGCGCGTTCGACAAAGAAGTGATGCGATGTCTGATCTCCTGTACCAAATCGTGAAGTATGCCGCTGGCGGGCCCGCGACTAGTCGCTGAGGCGAGCACTAATTATGGTCGTAACGGCTCTCAAGGTCGTTCGAGGAATGGATCTTTTGTTTGTGCTAATTTTGTGCTAGACCCCGGCGGATGTTAAGAATTTCATCGGGAAGAACGACTGATTCTAAAGGTATTTCCTTTGTTTTCAATATCATAAGGAGTTCGATTCCGACCCGCGCCTCCAGTATTTCCTTGCAGTTGCTTGTCTGGCTGGCGGTTAGCTCCGAACTGACGTTTCGTCCTACTTGGGCCTCAAGAGGCCAAATTTGGCCTTCAGAGGACTCGCGTGCTTCTCCTTACAAGAGCTTTGAAAAGACGACGAACTGCTTCGTTCATTCGCGCTTTCTCGTAAGCATCACATAATAAATGCTTACAGGCATCATAAAGATCGAAGCGGCGGAACCCTGGATCATCCTGATTGCCACGATCCGGTTATGAACGGGATCCGTGGCCTTGTAGACGACGCCCATGGCACCGCGACCGACCTCTCGAACGACACTGTAGGGCCGATGTTCACGGCGCGACTCCTCGACACCTGACTCCTAGAACGTGTGTGACGCTCCCACGAGTGGCACCGGCTTGTGTCGCAATCCATTGTGGTCCAGCCTAAAATCTACGTCAGCATTTAGGGCGAGGTTCGCTACCGGATTGACCTTCACGCCAATCGTTCCGTCCGATGTTGTAAAGTCGTTTCGCGTCGGGAAGACGCTCGGATAACCGATCGGATTAACGCGCGATAAGCGCAGCGCATTGAAAAGCCGGAAAGACAAGAAATCTGATGCGATGGTCACCCTTTTTGACGCGGCAACTTCTACGCCTAGCGAATACTGAAGTAACCCGGAGTTGTTCTCCTACCTGCCCACCACCGCCCGCATTGGGGTTTCCGAGCACCGAATCACCATTCCACTGGTACGCGACATTGGCATGGGGCGAAATTCGCCACTGATAGGAAGCGACCACAAAGGGTCATAAGGCCCAGGCTGGCAGGTGGCGTGCACTGTGCTTGGGCGCAACAGGCACGCCCGAAGTATCAGCATGTCAGCATGAACGGATTCCGGACGACGCCAATGAAGGCTGGACCCTCCTGCTGATCACAAGGTAATCTTGTCAGCTTGCGACAGAGCGGTCAAGGCCGCTCTCTTTGAGGAGAATGATGATTACGCGACGTGAGTTTCTCGATGCACTGGCAGTGGGCGCGGCGGGGCTAGCCGCGGAAACTACGGCAAAGAGTTATGGCCAGATCCTCGGCTCCAATGATCGCCTCAACTTTGCTGTTATCGGTCTTAATGGGCGCGCCTATGCTCATCTCTCGGCGCTCAAGGCGAACAGAAGCGCTGCCCGCATCTCGCACGTCTGCGATGTGGACAGCAATATTCTCAAAAAGTTCGCTGACAGTGTGCGGCAGGAGATGGGCGAGGCCCCTCTGATGGACAAAGACTTTCGCAGGATTCTCGAGCAGAAGGATGTGGACGCCGTCACGATTGCCACTCCCGACCACTGGCATACACCGATGGCCATAGGCGCCTTGCAGGCGGGCAAACACGTCTATGTAGAAAAGCCATGCAGCCACAATCCTGCCGAGGGAGAGATGCTGGTGCAGGCACAGCGGAAGTATCAGAAGCTCGTGCAGATGGGCACACAGCAGCGCTCTTCACCACACACCATAGAGATCGTTGAAAAGATCCACGCTGGCCTAATCGGCAGGCCCTACTTCGCGAAATCCTGGTACGTCAATGTGAGGAAATCGATTGGCACAGGCAAAGAAGTGCCCGTGCCGCCTCAGCTTGATTGGGACCTGTGGCAAGGTCCGGCACCCCGCCGTCCTTACAAGGACAATGTGCAGCCGTATAACTGGCACTGGTTCAGAATCTATGGCACCGGCGAAACGCTCAACAATGGCACGCACGAGGTCGATGTCTGCCGCTGGGCGCTGGGCGTCGATTATCCGAAGCGGGTTACTTCATCCGGCGGGAGGTACCAGTTCAAAGACGACTGGCAGTTTTATGACACGCTGATGACGAGTTTTGAGTACGACGACCGGATGATTTCATGGGAGGGCAAGAGCTGTCAGGGGATGAAGGTATACGACCGCGATCGTGGTTCGACAATCATGGGAACCGCAGGCACCGTGCTCATTGATCGCGATGGCTACGAGATATACGACCTCAAAGGGAACAAGACGAGCGAATTCAGGGCCGGCAGCAAAACCTCATCTTCTGATTTGCTCGGCCGCGATTCCATGACAGATGCTCACTTCGCGAACTTCATCGCAGGAATCCGCAAAGGTGAGAAACTCAACGCTCCCGTGGAGGTCGGCAACGTCGCCGTTACGATGTTGCAGCTTTCCAACGTCGCGTGGGAAGTTAACCGGGAGTTGCAACTCGACACGAACGACGGGCGGATCCAGGGCGACCCGGAAGCAATGAAGATGTGGGGACGCGAGTACGAGAAGGGCTGGGCGCCGGAGGTTTAAAGCGCGCCGGTGCGCTGACAATGCGTCGCCCCTTCATTCGGGCCTAGCCAGCTATAGGTTCCGTAAGTTCAGTCGGGTACGACACCCTCAAGAGGGCGTGCATCTCCAGTATCTCACCAGGCACTCGGCCGCATGCGCGGAAATTCGCCGCTCTTGTAGGAAAATGGATCTATGACTGGTGTGCGAATGGATACTTGGCTCTGGGCCGCGAGATTTTTCAAGACGCGGCCCTTGGCGAAACGGGCGTGCGAACTCGGCAGGATTCAATCTAACGGGCAACCTGCCAAGGCGGCGCGCGAAGTCCGGGTCGGAGACCGGTTGCGCGTGACCAATGACGGCGGCGATTTCCAAGTAGAAGTTCTGCTGCTCAGTGAGGTGCGCGGTCCGGCTTCGGTGGCGCAGACGCTCTTCCGCGAAACCGAGGAGAGCCGTGCCTTGCGAGAGAAGGTAGCAGCCGAGCGGAAAGCGATGCGCCAATTCGAAACTTTGCCGGAAGGCCGGCCTTCGAAACGCGACCGCCGCCACATCATCCGGTTCCGGGGTCGAGTGTAATTTTTCAAGACTTAGGTCTTGACATCGGGCGATCAAGTTTGGCAATATGGCGTTACGCGACATGTCGTCGGAGATCACAATGGAGTTCTTACCGCTCACCGAACCTGTCTTGCTCATTCTCCTTAGTCTGGCGGGGCAGCCTCGGCATGGGTACTCCATTCTTAAAGACGTCGAGCAGATGAGCGACGGACGCGTGTTGCTCAGCACCGGCACGCTCTACGGTGCGCTGCGCCGGCTCCTGGACGAAGAATGGATTGAGCGATTCAAAGAGCAGGACACCTCGCGAGGTCGCCAGGCATATCGCCTGACAGCGCGCGGACGCCGAAACCTGCAGCTCGAAGTGGGCCGGATGAAGCATCTCACGCGTTTGGCGAATCTGCGGATCGCGGTGCGGGAGGTCTGATGCTCGGCCTCAGACTCTATCGGCATCTGCTGCGTCTCTACCCGGCGTTCTACCGCGAGCGGTTCGGCGAGGAAATGATTGCAGTATTCTGCGAGCTGCAGGCTGAGACTTCTACGAAGGGAATGATCGCCCAGAGTTTCTTTTGCGTCCGCGAGACCGCAGGAGTCATGGCCGGAGCCCTGCGCGAACATTGGCGAGTCTTGGGCGGCGGCCATGTCTGGCTACTACTTTCAAATAGGAGGTTTACGATGCGCACCGAATTTCGTTTTCCGAAGGCCACTGCTGTGCTGATGACGATCATTCTGGCGGGAGTTGTGCTGGCAATCGAGAGGGGAGAAGCGATTCAGGCCTCGCTCCCCGATGTGAATCCTCCCGTCGGACCGATCCACCCGGTGCACTCTACGTTGTTGCCTGGCGTCGTGCTCGGGCTCGCATTGTTCTATGCAGCGGGACTGATCGGGTGGGCGATTCTATTCGCAATGCGCCGCTCGGGAGTGCACCGGCTGGACGAGACTTCTGCCAAGTGAAAATAGCTACGTCCTGATCTGGAAGGTGGCCTTAGGCAGAGCGAGTAGCTACGAACTTTAACTCGATCTGGCCTCAGGACGCGCTTCCAGTTGCATCCGCATGCCGTACTTGGGACGCAAAGTAATGAGCGGCTCGGGTTCGACGCGATGTCCTGGGACGAGTCTTAACTTCCACTTCTGCGCCAGAGTCGCCAGCAGCAACACGCTCTCCATCCATGCAAGCGACTCGCCAATACATTGCCGGACACCCGCTCCAAACGGGAAGTACGTCAGCTTCGTTCTACGCGATCTGGCTTCGGACGTGAAGCGTTCCGGATCGAAGCGCAGAGGGTCGGGGAAAAACCGCGCGTCGCGATGGGTGATGAACTGGCTGATCAGCACAGTCGTCTTCGCGGGAAGGTAGAAGTCGCCGAGTTGAAAATCGGCGCTCGCGCAGCGGCCCATCGCCCATGCTGGAGGGTACAACCGCATGGATTCCGCCAGAACCATTTCCACATAACGCAGGCGGGAAATATCGTCGAAGGTGGGCAAACGGCCCTGCAGTTCGCGGTCAATTTCATCGTGAAAGCGGCGTTCGCACTCGGGATTCTGCGAGAGCAGATACCACGTCCAGGAAAGAGCGTTGGCTACGGTCTCATAGCCGGCCAGGAAAATCGTAATGACCTGATCGCGCAGCGACTGCTCCGAGGCCGCGGTCTTATCAGGCGAAGCGGCCAGCATTAGATCGAGCAGGCTGCCGCTGCCGGAATCTCGCAGCCGGTGTGCAGCGATCATGCGGTAGACGACTGCGTCTACACGCTTGCGTGCTTTTACGAACGCAGCCAGCCCGGGAGGCCGCAACTGCACCAGCCACTCCGCCGCCGGCAGCATCACAAGAAAATTGTAGAGGCCCATGATGCGGTTGATGGCGTCGGTCAGTTCGTTCACTTCCTCGCGGAGATCGGTGGCAAACAGCGTTTGCGCGACCACGTTGAGCGTGAGGTGCATCATGTCAATGGCAATGTTGCGCTGCTCGCCGGGCCGCCATCGGTCGCGCAATCGGGCCGCCTCCTGGACTATCGTGGTGGCGTATTCCGGGATACGCTGGCGATGAAACGCAGGCTGCGCCACCTGCCGCTGTGAGCGGTGCTGAGAGCCCTCGCTGGTGATCATGCCCTCGCCCAGCAGCATTTTTGTGCGCTGAACCGTGCGCTCCTTGATGAAGTTGTCGTTCTGAACTACCAACACTTCGCGGATGTACTCGGGGTGATTCAGGAAGACGATGTGATTCCATCCGATCTTGTAGTGCGCGATGTCACCGTATTCCTGAGCCAGGCGCTGGAATAGCAGGATCGGATTTGCTGGGCGAAACCGGCGGAACGCAAACCAGAGCAGGTTTCGCTGCAAGCCGGGCGGGAAGCGGTATTCGGCAGGCCCGCGCACGTTCTTCCTGGGCACGTCATTCCTGGCTGCCGTTGCCATTCTCTCAGTGTACTTCGTGTGATGGATTGTGGGAGGGACGCAGATTGAACTATCCGAGTGTCCCACGCATACGAAATCGAGCCCGGATTTTGACTGCGATGGGAGCGACAGAAATCCCCTAACGCTTCACTGCCTCGGATTTCTGCAGCAGACCCAACTCCGCCAGGACCTCGCCGCTGTGCTTGAGCGGATCGACGCTGGTGTAGGTCTTTGCGATCTTGCCGCCGGGGTCGATCAGGAAGGTGTGGCGCGCGGCAAACTTGACCAAACCGAGATTGGTCAACGAGCCGTAGGAGTCGGTCACTTTGTGGTCGGTGTCGGCTAGCAGTTTGAAGTTCAGGCCCTCTTTTGCGCAAAACTTCTTGTGCGAATCCACGCTATCGAGGCTCACACCAAGCACGACCGCATTCCGCTCGGCATACTTGGGCTGATCCACCTGAAAGTTACGGGCTTCGCGGGAACAGCCCGGCGTTTGGTCTTTGGGATAGAAATAAAGGACGACCCACTTTCCCCGGTAGTCCTTCAGGCTGACGGACGAGTCTTCCTGCGAAGGCAGCGTGAAGTCAGGTGCGTTGCTTCCCTCGGAGGGCGTGGCCGAGCGCGACAGCAGGCGCGGGACGAGCACGATCAGCACCAGTACCATCGCCAACAGTAGCACGATCCGTAACATGGAATCCTCCTGGCCGAACAGCCGCAGAAAGCGATTCTAAACCAATCGGGCCTCGCGGGAAGGTTGGGATCGTTTGACTGCCGAACATTTCCTTTATATTGTATAGATAATGCCTGGTCGCGATTACCTCGGCGAATTTGAGCACATCATTGTCCTGGCGCTTCTTCGACTGGAAGATCGAGCCTATGGAGTCACGGTGCGGCAGGAGATCGAATTCCGCATTAAACGGGAGGTGTCAGTCGGCGCCGTCTATGCCACCCTCGATCGCCTGGAGAAGAAAGGGTACGTCAAGTCCCGCCGCGGCGATCCTACTCCAGAACGTGGCGGGCGTTCGAAACGCTTCTTTCGTGTCACAGCCAAGGGAGTGACGGCTGTGAACCGCACACAACGCGCACTCCAGAGTATGACCGAGGGCCTCGACCCCATCCGGAGTTACTCATGACCTCCCAAGCAAATTTCGTTCGGCCGCCGAGCTTTGCCACCTGGCTCGTCAACCTGTTCACCGTTCCCGAAGAAGAATCAATCGTCGGGGACTTGTTTGAGGAATTCTCCCAACTCGCGTCGAAATTGGGAGTTGGATTCGCTCGACGCTGGTATTGGCGACAGACAGTGAAAACCACTGCACATCTCTTCGGCACCGGATTCAGTGTCGCGCCGTGGTCGACCAGTGCCGCCGTGGTGGGAGGGTATTTATTGGGCGCCTTTCTCCACGGGCTGCCCGACAAGGTGCTGTCGGTGGTTACCGACAGATACCTCGCGTTCTGGTCGAGCCATTTTCAGGTTTACATGTGGGTGCTGAAAGGAATGTTGATCGGACACCTCATCTTGTCAATGTTCGTTGGATGCGTCGTCGCGTTGGCGGCCAAGGGAAGAGAGATGGTTGCCACAATGACGCTGAGTCTCGCGCTTTGCGCGATGACTGGCGCTGCTTTGGCATGGGTAGCCAAGGATTGGCCTGTGGGAGACACTCTTCAGTGGATGCTATGGCAATGCGCTGGTCCGTTCGCGATTGTTATGGGCGGAGTAATCGTCCGAACCCGTCGATCAGCCGCGAGAACTCGGCCCTCAGCTACATAACTTGGCACTCGATAACTCTTTAGGATCGTCGGCACTCGAATGCTGCCCGCTCTTCCGGCCTGACCAGCAAGAATCCTCGCGTTTGAATTATGATGGAGCATTGCGCATTCTACGACGGAGAAACCAGACGTGGCTCAGACGGAAACTGACGGCTTAGAGGTTTTGGAAACCAGGGAGTGGGTCGATTCTCTGGACTATGTTCTTTCCAAAGGCGGCCCCAACCGGGCAGGCCGCTTGCTGCAGCAGTTGGCACTGCACGCGCGGCGCGAAGCCGGCATCAATCTGCCTTTTTCGGCGACCACGCCCTACCAGAACACGATTCCTTCGCGGCAGCAGGCTCCGTTTCCTGGCAGCCAGGAGATGGAACGCCGCATCAAGAGCCTGGTCCGCTGGAATGCCCTTGCCATGGTGGTGCGGGCCAATAAGATACAGGAAGGCATCGGCGGCCACATTTCGACGTTTGCATCCGCTGCCACTCTGTATGAAGTTGCGTTCAACCATTTCTTTCGCGCTCAAACAGAGAGCGGCGATCGCGATGTCGTCTACTTCCAGGGCCATGCCTCTCCCGGAATCTATTCCCGCGCCTATCTCGAAGGCCGTATTTCGAAAGAGAAGCTGCAAAACTTCCGCCGCGAACTGAAGCCTGGCGGAGGGCTGAGTTCGTATCCGCACCCGTGGCTCATGCCCGAGTTCTGGGAGTTCCCCACGGTTTCCATGGGATTGGGCCCGATCCAGGCGATTTACCACGCGCGCTTCATCAAGTATCTGGAGAATCGCGGGCTGAAGCAGACGACAGGCGGCAAGGTCTGGGCGTTTCTGGGCGACGGCGAAATGGACGAACCCGAGTCGCTGGGCTCAATCACGCTGGCCTCGCGCGAAAAGCTCGATAACCTGATCTTCGTGGTGAACTGCAACCTGCAGCGGCTCGATGGCCCGGTGCGCGGCAACGGAAAAATCATTCAGGAACTGGAAGCTATTTTCAGGGGCGCGGGCTGGAACGTCATCAAAGTCATCTGGGGCACCGATTGGGACAGCCTTATCCAGAACGACCGCGATGGCTTGCTGGTCAGGCGCCTGGGGGAAATCAGCGACGGGCAATACCAGAAGTATTTCGTCGAGAGTGGATCTTACTTCCGGCAAAATCTGTTCGGCACCGATCCCCGCCTGCTGAAAATGGTCGAGCATCTTTCCGACGAGCAACTGGCGCGCATGCGACTGGGCGGCCACGATCCTATCAAAGTCCACGCAGCGTTTCGCGCTGCCGTCGAACACTCCGGCGGCCCGACCATCGTTCTGGCCAAAACGATCAAGGGCTACGGCCTGGGCGAAGCGGGTGAAGGCAGGAACATCACGCACCAGCAGAAAAAATTGAACGAAGACGAGCTGGAACTGTTCCGCTCGCGTTTCGGAATTCCGATTCCAGACGGCGAACTCCATGAGGCGCCATTCTACCGGCCGTCCGACGACAGCGCCGAAATCAAGTACATGCAGGCGCGCCGCCAGCAGCTTGGCGGATATATGCCGACCCGCAAAGTGCGGGCGGCAGCGCTTAAATCCGTGCCCGATTCGCACTTCGAGGAATTCCACAAAGGCACCGAGGGCCGCGAGGTTTCCACGACCATGGTCTTCGTGCGCCTGCTGGCGAAGTTGCTGCGCGACCCCGAACTCGGCAAGCTGATTGTGCCCATCGTTCCCGATGAAGCCCGCACGTTCGGCATGGAAGGACTATTCCGCCAGGTCGGAATTTATTCCAGCGTGGGCCAGAACTATGAGCCCGTCGATATGGATACGCTGCTCTACTACAAAGAGGCGAAGAACGGGCAGATTCTCGAGGAAGGCATCACCGAGTCAGGATCGATGTGCTCGTTCATCGCAGCCGGCACGGCGTATGCGAATCACGGGATCAACACGATTCCCTTCTTTATTTATTACTCGATGTTCGGCTTCCAGCGGATCGGCGATCTGATCTGGGCGGCTGCCGATATGCGTTGCCGCGGGTTCCTCGTCGGGGGCACAGCCGGCCGCACCACGCTGGCGGGCGAAGGCCTGCAGCATCAGGACGGTCACAGCCACGTGCTCGCGCTTCCGGTGCCGAACCTGCTTGCCTACGATCCGGCGTTTGCCTACGAGATAGCCATCATTATTCAGGATGGCATCAAGCGGATGTATGTCGATCAGGAGTCGATCTTCTATTATCTGACCGTCACGAATGAGCCGCTGCCGATGCCCGGGATGCCCGCGGACGGCAACGTTCGCGAAGGCGTCCTGAAAGGGCTGTACCGGTTCAAGGCCTCCGCCAAGAGCGACTCGAAGCTGCGCGCGCAACTGCTGGGCAGTGGCACGATCATGTACGAAGTGCTCAAGGCACAGATAATTCTGGAAGAAAAGTACGGGGTCGGAGCCGATGTATGGAGCGTCACGAGTTATAAGGAACTCTACCGCAACGCCAATGATTGCGAGCGCTGGAATATGTTGCATCCTGGCGAACCGGCGAAGGTTCCTTACGTGACGCAGACTCTGAAGGATGCTGCGGGCCCGTTCATCGCGGCGTCCGACTATATGAAGGTGTTGCCGGAGAGTTTGGGTAAGTGGGTTCCAGGACAACTCGTCTCGCTGGGAACTGACGGTTTCGGGCGTAGCGAGAGTCGTACGGCCTTGCGCGATTTTTTCGAAGTGGATGCCAAGCACATCGCGCTGGCCACCTTGGGAGCGCTGGCGCGAGAGAAGAAGATTGGCACTGACGTGGTGAAGCGAGCGATCCAGGAACTGGGGATCAATCCCGACAAGGCGAACCCGGCGATCAGCTAGGATCGGGGCTGCGCACGGGCAGAGGGATCGAAACCAGGTTGCTTCAGACGGCCGCTTAACAGTGATTACGAAACTTCAGGATCCTAAAAGGAACGCTGCGGTGATTGAATTCAAACTTCCCGAGCTGGGAGAAAATATCGAACAGGGCGACCTCGTGCGTCTCATGGTTGCGCCGGGAGCCAGTGTCAGCGCCGGTCAGTCGGTCATGGAACTGGAAACCGACAAGGCGGTCGTCGAAGTGCCTTCGTCGGTGAGCGGAACCGTGCAGGAAATTCGAGTCAAAGAGGGCGACAAGATCAAGGTTGGTCAGGTGATCTTTACGGTGGACGGAGCAGAAGCGAAAGCGTCTCCGGAGGCTTCCCGTGCCTCTGTAACAGCCCCCGCGCCGGTGCAACAACATTCGACCGCTGTGTCATCGCCTTCAGCGTCGGCGCCGCTGGTGTCGTCCCCTACGGCGCCTGCGGCCGCCGCTTCGGCACCTGCTCCCGCTGCGGCTGTTTCGACCATGTCCGGAGCCGGCGAATTCAAACTTCCAGAATTGGGAGAAAACATCTCGCAAGGGGATCTGGTTCGTTTGATGATCGCGTCCGGCACCAAGGTTTCGGAAGGCCAGCCGGTGATGGAGTTGGAGACCGACAAGGCGGTGGTTGAAGTGCCGTCGTCGGTCACCGGCGTGGTCAAAGAGGTGAAAGTAAAAGAAGGCGAGAAGGTCAAAGTTGGACAGGTGATCTTCACACTCGAAGGCGGAGCACCGGCTCAAGCCGAAGCCAGCCGCGCCCGTAACGCTCCGGTCGAATATGTTACCGGACAGCACGGAGCACGTCTGGCGTTTCAGGCAGCGATTCGCGCCGAGGGCAAGACGGAAGAACAGGCGCTGCCGCCCGACCAACCGCGGCAACCGGGTGCGGCGGTGTTCAGCATGCCCGTGCAACTGGGCAAGGTTGCCGGTACTGAGAATCGCGAAGCCATTCCAGCTGCGCCGCACGTGCGACGATTAGCCCGCGAGGTCGGCGTTGACATCTACGAAGTGAAAGGCACCGGACCCGGCGGTCGCATCAGCGAAGACGACGTCAAGAGTTACGCGAAGGCGCTGCTGTCGGCGGCGGCTACCGCGGCCCAGGCGCCGCCGCGTGCCGGACACTTCGCTCAGCCCCAGCTTCCGGACTTCGCCAAGTGGGGCAAGGTCGAGCGCGTCTCGATGCGCGGAGTTCGCCGCAAGACCGCCGAGCGCCTGGCGGAATCATGGAACACGATTCCCCACGTCACGCAACACGACCGCGCCGATATCACCGAACTCGAACAATTGCGCGCCCGGTTTGCTCCGAAAGCCGAAGAAGCCGGAGGCAAGATGACGGTTACGGCGATCGCATTGAAAGTCTGCGCCGCGGCCCTCAAAGTATTTCCGCAGTTTAATGCCAGCATCGACATCGAGAAAGAAGAGATCGTCTACAAGCAATACATCAGCATTGGCGTGGCCGCCGATACAGATCGCGGACTTCTGGTTCCGGTGATTCGAGAGGTCGACAAAAAGAACATTGTCGAATTGGCGGTCGAATTGTCGCAGCTCTCCAAGAAAGCGCGCGACAAAAAGCTGACGCCCGCGGATATGGAGGGCGGCACATTCACCATCACCAATCTGGGCGGCATTGGCGGCGTGGGCTTCACTCCCATCGTAAATTACCCGGAAGTTTCGATTTTAGGTCTTTCGCGCTCGCGCATGGAGCCGGAGTGGATCAATGGCAAATTCGAGCCGCGGCTGATTCTTCCGCTCTCGCTCTCCTATGATCACCGTCTGATTGACGGGGCCGATGCGGCGCGCTTTCTGCGATGGATCGCGGAAGCCTTCGAACAGCCGTTCCTGCTATCCGTCCAGGGATAGCGCATCCACAACATCTCGAAAGAACATCTGAATGTCGGAGACCTCGAACTTGAACATCGCAGTGGTGGGCGGCGGTCCCGGTGGATACGCGGCCGCGTTTCTGGCTGCCGATCTCGGCATGACGGTCACTCTGATCGATCCTGAGTTGAACCCAGGCGGAGTCTGCCTCTACCGTGGCTGCATCCCGTCGAAAGCGCTGCTTCACGTGGCCAAGCTGCTGGAAGAATCGCATCAGGCCAAGGATTGGGGAATTGAGTTCGCCGCACCGAAAATTGATCTGGCTCGCTTGCGTTCGTGGAAAGAGAGCGTGGTCAAAAAGCTCACTGGAGGACTCGGCCAGCTCTCGAAGCAACGCAAGGTACATTATGTGCAGGGGCGGGCAGCGTTTGAGAATTCAACCACTCTGCGCGTGACGAAACCCGACGGCTCAGAAGAATCTCTCAGCTTCGATCGCATCATCCTTGCGACCGGCTCACGTCCTGCAATCGTTCCGACTCTCAAGCTCGATATACCGCGCATGATGGATTCCACCGGCGCCCTAAATCTCGAGGATATTCCCGGTAGCCTCCTGGTAGTCGGCGGGGGATACATCGGACTCGAACTGGGCTCTGTCTATGCCGCGCTTGGCACCCGCGTGACCGTGGTGGAAATGCTTCCCGGCCTTCTGCCCGGCGCGGATCGCGACTTGGTGCTTCCGCTGCACAAGCGGTTGGAAAAGATGTTCGACGGAATCTTGCTCAACACGACTGTCGCATCGGTCAAAGACGCAGGCAACGGGATTCGCGCCACGTTCGAAGGGCCGGACGTCAAGGAGCGCGAGAAGGTTTTCGATCGCGTGCTCGTGTCCGTCGGCCGCAGGCCAAACTCTGAGATCCCCGGTCTCGAAAAGACGCACGCCCAAGTTGGGCCGCGCGGGTTCATTCAAGTGAACAAGCAATTGCAAACCGATGATCCGTCTATTTACGCCATCGGCGATGTGGTCGGGGAGCCGATGCTCGCACACAAGGCGTCGCATGAAGGTCGCGTCGCGGTCGAAGCCATTGCCGGGCACAAAGTTGCTTTCGAACCGAATGCGATTCCTGCGGTTGTCTTTACGGATCCTGAAGTCGCCTGGTGCGGCCTGACGGAGACCCAGGCACAAAAAGAAAATCGAGACGTCAAGGTCGCCAAGTTTCCCTGGGCCGCGTCCGGTCGCGCCATTACTCTGGACCGGCCTGAGGGCATGACCAAGCTCCTCATTGATCCGCAGAGCGAGCGTGTGCTCGGAGTGGGGATCGTTGGCGCGGGCGCTGGTGAGATGATCGCTGAGGGTGTGCTCGCCATCGAAATGGCGGCGCTCGCCAGCGACGTCGCGTTGACGATTCATCCGCATCCCACTCTTTCGGAGACTGTGATGGAATCCGCCGAAGTGTTCTTCGGCACCAGCACACACATCTACCGCCCGAAGCGGGGATAGGGCCGCTGCCGCGCCACGGCCGGCGTTTCTGCCGTCTCCAACGCGTTTCGATACAATGAGGGCTTCCATGTTTCTACGCGCGACATGCGTGCACCCGCAAAAAGCCCCGCGGAAGAAGATCATGTCCTCTTTTCCTAAAGCCATATTCGTTTGGGTTGTGTGCCTTGGGGCTTGCCTCACCTCTGGGCGTGCGGCACTCAGCCAGGCTCTGCCATCGTCGACCACTGCGACGGCCGCTTCGAATGCTCCGGTCGATCCCCTCGGACGCACGACACCGTCGGGGACCATACTTGGTTTCTTGCAAGCGGCACAGGCCGGGGACTACGGAATTGGCGCGCAATACTTGCAGATGAGCGCCGCACACCGCCAGTCCGAAGGCGAGCAGATGGCCACCAAGCTCAAGGTCGTGCTGGACCGTGCGTTCACCGGCAGGTTCAACAACTTCACGCAGGCCGACGGAATCCCGCAAGAAGGTGTGCCGCTGGGTTGGCAGAAACTTGGCACCATGTCGTCAGGCGATGTCGAGGCCGACCTGGACCTGGTGCGCGTGTCCGATCCGAGCGCAGGCAAGATCTGGCTGATCTCCTCCAGCACTCTTTCCAAAGTTCCTGAGCTCTACGATCAAGTCCAGGCGCGCCAAGTCGAGAGCCGTCTTCCGAATGTGCTGGTCAAACACGAGTTTGCAGGAATGCCTTTGTGGCAATTCCTGGCTCTGCTGCTCGCGTTGCCGGTAGCCGCCGCCCTCGGCTGGCTGGTGCTGGCGCTTCTGGAAATCCCATTACGTTGGTGGGCGCGTCGCCGCGGCCAGTTGGACGTCGCCCACTGGCGCTCGGTTTCAGGTCCGGGCTTGCTGCTTACCGGCACCCTGATTCATCAAGTGTTCGCCGTTTATCTTCATATTCCGCTGCTGCCGCGGCACTACTACTTTCAAATCACGTCCATCGCGCTGATCGTCAGCGCAACCTGGATTCTCTGGCGCGTCGTTCAATGGTCCCTGCATCGCGTCCGCACTCGCGCCCTGGCCCGCGGACACGCGGGCACGGGGTCACTCATGCTGCTGGGTGAGCGCATCCTCAAGGCAGTAATTTTTGGGGTGGGCGTTCTGGCCGTGCTCGGTCACTTGGGCTTCAACATGAGCACAGCGCTCGCCGGGCTCGGCATCGGCGGACTCGCGATCGGCTTCGGGGCGCAGAAAACCATTGAGAATCTTTTTGGTGGCGTTTCTGTTCTCGGCGATGAAGTGTTTCGCGTGGGAGATGTCTGCCGCTTTGGCGATCGTACTGGAGTTGTCGAAGACATCGGCTTGCGCTCCACCCGCATCCGCACGGATGAGCGGACGCTGCTGGCCATCCCCAACGGGACTGTGGCGACCATCAACCTCGAGAACCTGAGCCGCCGCGACAAGATTCTTTTCAAGACGAATTTAGGCCTGCGCCCCGAGACCAAGGCTGACCATATGCGCTTCGTGCTCGCGGAAATCCGGCGCCTGCTTTACAGCCACTCCAAAGTGGAAACCAAGACCGTCCGGGTGCGCCTTACGGACATTGCGGGCAGTTCTCTCAGCGTGGAGGTGGTCGCTTACATCTTGACCCGGGACTTCAACGAGTTCGCCGCCGTCCGCGAAGACCTGTTGCTGCGCATGATGGATGTGATGGAGGATTCCGGCGGCGGCCTGGCGCTCCCCTCTCAGACTCTTTATCTGAGCCGCGATGCCGGGGTCGAGAAAGAAAAAGCTGACAACGCCGTCAAGAAGATTGCGGAATTGCGCGAGGGGAAGCAGTTGCCCTTCCCCGACTTCCACGACGAAGACATTTCTTCGTTCAAAGGATCGATCGAGTATCCGCAACCAGAGTCCGCGGTGCGGAAGCAGGCGGGCGAGTCGGGCAAAAACAGTTAGAAAAGTAGCGCCGTTTCGGTGGCGCTACCGGTGCGGCTTCCAGCGCCGTGTCGCCCCCTCTAGAAAAAGATGGGTGGGGAAATAAACCAATAGCGGTAGCGTAACCAAGTAGACGAGCAGGAAAGCCCATCTCGGCATGGCGTGCTGCTCATGAAAGAAAAGCCCACGAACCCAGTTCACGTCCTGCTCGGGCCGCCAGAAGAAATTGATCGGAACTACGACCCACGCCATCAGTGTCTGGAACTTCCATCCACGCCGGTCATACCCCAGACGCCAAATCGCCCACAAAAGCAGCGGCGGCGTGACCACGTGAAATAAGCTGAGCAGGCGAATGGTGAGCGGCAAGCCCGGATCGAACATGTATTCCGTGCCGCCGACGATGTGGCGACCCGTCAGCAAAGCGCCGGCAAAATCCAGGGTGTAGATCGTCTGGAACAAAAGTAATCCAGAAGCCGCCCACGAAAAAATCAGCGGACTCTCCAGCCACAAGCCAATTCCGATCAACACATTTCCCAGATCGCAGAAGAAAAGAAAATTCTGCAACCCGAATTGCCGCCAGTACAGCGGCGCCCAGACGAGCAGCCAGATGGTCCACCCGATCTTGAGCCACAGAGGCAACCGCATGGCCCGCTATTGTATGCGACAAGCCCGCGTTGTTACGCCCGTCCTGGTTCGAGCGTAAGGGGCTCTGCATTCCACTCAACGTTTCCTTCACCCGGTCGAAACACCACAAGAATCCATGGAAGACGAATTACTAGCGTAACTTGCTGGGGATAACGAGTGTACCTACGATGGTTTTAGTATGGGTTACCAAGCTCTTCTCTTCTGTCCCGATGAAAAAACTGCTCGCACGGTGACGCAGGTTTTAAGCGAGCTCGAGTTCAACGTCGAGTCCTGCACGGAACCATTCGCTGCAGTCAAGAAGTTGATGGGCCAACACTTCGACGCTGTCGTGGTCGACTGCGATAACGAGCAGAATGCCACATTGTTGTTCAAGAGCGCGCGCAATTCGACGTCCAACCAGGCGTCGCTTGCCGTAGCCGTAGTGGAAGGTCAGGCCGGGGTAGCCAAGGCGTTTCGCATCGGCGCCAACCTCGTCCTGACCAAACCCATCAACATCGAACAGGCCAAGGGAACGCTGCGCGTGGCACGCGGACTCCTACGCAAGAGCGAACCGGCCAAACCCGGAGCCGCCGCCACGGGAGCATCGGCTGCGATACCGGTCGCTACCAAATCTGCTGCATCCGCCAAACCGGAGGCTCCAGCTGCACCGGAAGGGATCTCGACGACGTCTGCCCGTACCAAGGCCGACTTTAGCTCAGGGTGGCCCGCACCAGCGCCAGCAGCGAGTTCGAATGCCGTTGGGCAAGACGAAGATTTGCTCGAAATCAGCGGTGAAGCTTCAGTTGCCGCGACTTCGGAGGCTGCTCCGGTTAAGCCCGCGTCCAATTTCATTACACCTGCGCCTCAGGCCGATAAGTTTCTCGCAGCAGCTGTTGCTTCTCCTGCGCCCGATGTGAAGGCTCCCTCGAACGCAGGCTTGCCGTCAACACTCGGCAGGGGAGCCGCCAGCGCGCCCGCTCCGGCCCGCGAACGTCAGGACACCCGCGTCGAGGAAGCCCTGCCCGAACGCTCAGCCGGAACAGACGCTCGATTGAAGAAGGCGGAAGCAGCTCCGAGTGGTTCGTCCAGTTTAGTTGGGTCCGCCCCAACATTCACTTTTGGCGGAGCCAATGCCCCGGCCGAGTCCACCGGAGGAAGCAAGAAAATTCTTCTGGCGGTCGCCGCAGCCGTGATCGTCGTCGCCGCGATTTATGCAGGTTGGGCGCGCTTTCAGGGACGCGCGAATGAGCCCGAAAGCCCCACGACCGAAATCAGGCCAGCGCCCGTCGCGACTCCGCCGACCGCGAAGCCGAGCGGCGCTAAGCCCTCTCCCGCATCCGCGGCGCCAAAGTCATCGCCATCTTTGCCGAGTTCACAGCCCGCAGCTCAGGCCGCAAAGGGTCATGCATCGGACAACACCGATTCTGCTCTTGACGATTCCGACCTTTCCTCTACGCCGAATTCCACGAAACCCTCAAGCTCCGCATTGCCCGCTACGAGCACGACTCCGGATGCGGCAGAGGCTGCTGCGGCGCCGCTTGTGGTCAAGGGAGGCAAGGCCCCGGCAGTACATGCAAAACCTGGAGCGGCTGACGCTCCGGCTCCCAGCATGATTGGGATCGCGACCGCAGGTGCCAGCGCACCTCCGCCCGACTTTGGCAGCGGCGAAGCAGTCGCACCCAAGCCGTTGCTGCAGGCCCTGAATATCTCCCAAGGAGTGTCGCGGGGGTTGTTGTTTAAGAAGGTGCAGCCCATCTACCCCAGGAATGCCCTGAGCATGCGGGTTGAGGGTTCCGTCGAGCTGATGGCGACCGTTTCAAAAGCCGGCGACATCACTCACGTGAAAGTGCTGAGCGGCGATTCGCAGCTCGCCAAGGCCGCCACGGATGCGGTCAAACAGTGGAAGTACAAGCCCTACCTGCTCAACGGCGAGCCGGTCGAGATTCAGACGCAAGTCACCATCAACTTCAAGTTACCCAAATAAGTTCTCCTCAGAGACGACAGGGATGCGAAGGAACTTCGCGTGCCCTGTTTTTGCTTATGCGAGACTTGGCTCGCGACCTAACAGCGATTCCCGTCCGCCCGGATTCCGATTCCACGGGAATGGAAATAAACGTGAAATTGCCGCGCCATCTTGCGACTTCGCCACCCCTTCCACGAATTTTTTTATTGCTGTGACGAACGGGTGCCGCGCGTGAAGAGCGTGGCAGGTGTGACGCTTCGCCAGACCTGGTGTGCGTGTCCCTCACATTCGTGACAAAAGTGTGGACTGTTCATCTTGAGTGCAGCGAAAAGCCGATGCACTTGCACGGTCAAGTGCATAGGTTCTTCGCTTTACGGAGGACGACGGTGTGGATTTACGCCGCGAACTTGCGGGAGAGGATACAGCATGCCGCGGAACATTTGGCAGCCCTTACTGCGGCTGCATCACTTCGTCGACAACCACCTTGCCGCCCTTGTCGACGGTGATGATTCTGTGCACGGGCGCATGCCCGGTCAGGGTAAGGTCGATCACGTAGTTTCCGGGATCGAGCAACACGTCCGCCGGCGAGCCCCTTTCCAGCAGGTGCTGATTAATCGCGATCTGCGCGCCCTTGGGCTGCGTGCGTATGCTTAGGGTCCCCTGTCCCGCCTGGCCCTTTCCACCGAACAGCTTCGACATCTTTCCGACGGTCTTGAGGTTGTCCGTATTGCCGAGAGGCCGCAACGTCGGAGAGAAGTTGAACGTTTGCCCGAGCGCGAACTGCGCGTTCATGGTTTCGTCAATGTATCCCAACATACGAACCAGCACCACGTGCTGGCCCTTGTCCACGCTGATTTGTCCCGGCGTTTTCGTGCCCATGTCACGGCCGTCCACGTAGATGTTGGCCCCTGGAGGATCGCTCTTCACCACCAGAGTAGCCATTAATTTCGCCAGGTGGACGACCGTGGTCGCCCGGTTTCCTGAGGTCACATTCATGGTACGCGAGTCGGTGGAGTAGCCCGCCTTGCTCACCGTAATGGAATGTTGCCCGGGCTGAAGGTTCGTCATAGCGAACGGCGTGACCCAGCTCGGATCAGTGCTGCCATCCACCTGAACTTGGGCACCCTGAGGTGTGGAGTCAATGGCCAACTGTCCGGGAATGATTGCCGGAGCAACTGCCTTCCTGCGTGCATTCCGCGCTTTCGAAGGCACACCGGGCTGAGCCACCGGAGTTTCGGGCTCCTCGGTCGCGGCGGGCTGATCTGTGGGGCCCTGGGTCTCGGCAGGCTGGGTTGCGGCCGGGACCGGTGTCGGCGCACTCTGGCTGGCTTGAGGCTGCGCTGGAGTCTGCTCCACGGCGGAGGAGCGTCCCGCGCCAGAATCGTCATCGCCGTTCAGACTGTGAACATAGATGGTGACCCCAATGCCGATGATCAGAATGAGGATGCCGGCCCCGGCAAGTGCATAGAGCATCAGCTTGGGCGGAACGTTTTTTATCTCTTTAATTGCTTTCTCGGCAACTTCGCGGGGCTGTACTCTAGGCTTCTCCTCGATCTTGCGGCTTGCCTTAAACACCGTTGCCGTTGGGCCAGCAAACTGCACGGGCTCAAAGGAAGATGGAGGCAGAGGAGGCGGCGGCGGGGGCGGGGGCGGGACATAGACTTCCTTGAGCGGGGGCAGTTCGGAGATTTCCGAGAAACTCGTGCCACTTCTGGCCTTCGACCCACCCTCGGCCATCAGCGGATCGATTGCGATCTTCGGAGCGTCGGCGGCAACCTGCGTATCGAAGCTTTCGACCTGCGGCTCATCGCTGACGGCCGAAGACATGTGCTCGGACACAGTCTCCGAGGCGTCGATGGTCCCGTAGGAACTCGACAGGTCGACTTGCGGAACTTCCGGAGAAGACAGAGTCCCGTCGCCGACCCCTGCGGCGGCCGCGGCTGCTGCTTTCGGCGTGGCAAGCCTCGAAGCCGGTTTAGCCAAACCCGCTGGTCGCGCTTGCGCAATCGGAGCCTGCGGCGCGACGACTTTCTTTTCGACGGGTATGGCCGCGGCAGGCGTTACAAACTTTGATTGGGCCGCGGCGTTTGTCTTGATTGCGACGGCAGGGCTCTTTGGTGCCTCTGGCTTCTTGGACGCTACCGGCCTCGACTCTTTGCAGTTCTCCAGATCGTCGAGCAATTCCTTGCTACTCTGGTAGCGCTGTGCCGGATCTTTCATCAGCGCCTTCATGATGAGGTCGCTCAACAGAGGATGCACCTTAGGATTGGCGTGGAGGGGCGCGACGGGCGTGCTTTCCAAAATACTCTGGCGCAGGGATTTCACGTCTTCGCCGCCAAATGCCTTCCGCTCGGTCACCATTTCGTAGAACATGGCGCCCAGGCTGAACAGATTCGAGCGAGCGTCGGTGGCCTGGCCCTGAACCTGTTCCGGCGACATGTAATACAGGATCGAGGGAACTCCTTCCGGAAGGTACTGCACGAAGTTGCCCACGCTTGAGACGCCGAACCCCAGAATCTTGACCGTGCCGTCCCACCCGCACATGATTTTGGATGGTTCCAGGCTGTAATGAACAACGTTGTGCGACTTGGCGTGGTCGAAGCCGCTGCACAACTGCCGTCCGATATCGAGAAGATCCCAGATGGAAAACCCTTCTTTGCGCGTCAGCATCGTGGCAATACTGTTGCCTTGTACGTAATCCATGGCCGCGCAGAACTGGCCTTCAATTTCGCCCGCTCCAAACACATTGGTGATGTTCGAACTGCTCAAAACCTTAGTGCTCTCAGCCTCCGCCAGCAACGCCTGTTCGAGCGCCGCCGCGTTCTCCCCGAACGCGCTCAACTGGATGGCTTTCAGGGCAATCGTCTGCCCGCTTTCAGGGTCATTGGCTTTGTAAACCGCGCTCGTAAGCGATTTCGCCAGTTCACTTAGGATTTCGAAGTGGCCGATTTTCGTAGGCATTTATTTTCCCGCTCCACCCCATCGCGACCCTTTCGCGTCGCCGCGACAAAGCTCGGCCGGCGGAGACCCGCAGGATGGGTAGGGTTAGGATATCTCTGCTCGTGCCAAGCTTCGAGTTACCAAGGTAAGGTGGGAAACGCCGGGGAGGGCGCCGGCATTGATGGCGTATGAGCGACTCAATGACGCGTCTGCCCAGCAGTTCATAAGGCGTCCGCGGGTGCTCTTCGATTAGACATCGCGACCGCCGGTAGCGGTTTGATCGGCAATCCCCGGAGGTCGGAATTGCAGCGTGACTTTATGGTCGCGACAGCGGTTCTAATTGTCGTGGATGGCATGGTGTGACATTTGTCATCCTGGCTTGATGACGATCTCCACTTGTGGGTAGGGCCGGTGCTCGACAACTATAGAGAAGAGGCTTGGCTCTGTGGGGTTGAGTATTTTAGGCGTGGAAGAAATCGAATTCGGCCCGGTTGTCGATAGCGAGGTACTTCGTCTATCCTTGGTGGGCTGGGACGTGCCAGTCTCCTGCACCCGGCTCCCGGAACCCTCTGGAGTACGCCAATGACGTTGACCCGGTTTGTCACCAAGAACGCGTTCCGCAACAAGCGCCGCAGCACGCTGACGGTGTTGAGCATAGCTTTTTCATTGCTCTTGCTCACGTTGATGATGACGATCTGGCGGGCTTTTTATCTCGACCAGGGCAGCGCTGAGTCCGCGGAGAGGCTGGTGGTCCGCCATCGCGTTTCTCTCACATTTTCGCTGCCCGGCTACTACCGGGAAAAGATTCGAGCGGTTCCCGGGGTCGTGTCAGTGGTGCCGGTCTCTTGGTTTGGCGGGATCTACAAAGACCAGAAGCCGGAGAACTTTTTCGCCCAGTTCGGCACCGATCCGGATGAATTCTTCAAAGTCTACCGGGACGCCGAAATGCCGGAGGAACAAGCCACGGCGTGGCAGCGCGATCGCCAGGGCGTAATTGTGAACGACTCCCTGGCGACGAAGTACGGATGGAAACTGGGCGACCGGATTGTTCTGCAGGGAACGATTTACCCCGTTAATCTTGAGTTGAACGTGCGTGGCATTTTCCACTCGACGCCAGACAACAAGTCCGTTTACTTCAATACGAAATACGTAGAAGAGGCCGTGGCTTTCTTCAAGGGACAGGCGGGCACCTTCAGCATTCTCGCGGCATCTCCCTCCGATGTGAGCACGATTGCAAGCACCGTGGACGACATGTTCCGGAACTCGCCTCAGCCTACCAAGACGGAGAGTGAGAAGGCGTTCGGGCTGGAGTTTGTGGCCATGATGGGCAACGTGAAGGCGTTCATTCTGAGCATCTGCTCGGCAGTGGTCTTCGCGACTTTGCTGGTATCGGCCAACACCATGGCGATGTCGATCCGCGAGCGCACGCGCGAAGTGGCGGTACTGAAAACGCTGGGCTTCACCAAGCGCGGCGTGCTGGGACTGTTCGTGAGCGAAGCGGTAGCGCTCTCGCTGGCTGGGGGCCTGCTCGGCGTTGGCCTGGGCTGGCTGATGGTGTATGGACTCACCCATTCTCCTCAGTTCTTCAGCTTTTTCCCCCTGAAGGTGACGCCGGGGATTTGGCTCGTCGCCCTGTTCACATCCGGCGTGGTTGGATTGTTAAGTTCGGCCTTGCCTTCTTACCACGCTTCTCAAATAAACATCGTCGACGGATTACGTCACATCGGATGAAGTTATGACGCTGGGCAGTTTTGTTGTGCGCAACACATTTCGGAACAAGCGGCGCAGCCTGCTGACCATGGCGAGCATTGGATTCTCGTTGCTCTTGCTCACCATGATGATGTCGATCTGGCGCACGTTTTACATCGACCCGGGCACTCCGGACGCGGCGAAGCGCATCATTACACGCGACCGCGTATCGTTGGCATTTTTCCTTCCGGCTTACTACCGAGACAAGATTCGCAGCGTCCCCGGCGTGCTGGCAGTAGTACCGATGACTTATTTCGGGAACCATTACAAGGACGACCGCTCGGCGAATGCCTTCGCCCAGGTTGCCACCGACCCCGAGGAGTACCTGAAGGTCGCATCTGACAAGATCGTCCCTCCGGACCAGGTCCTGGCCTGGCAACGCGATCGGACCGGGGCAATGGTAGATGTTGAACTGAGTAAGAAATACGGGTGGAAGATTGGCGACCGCATCACCTTGCAGAGTCCGTACTTTCCGGTGCACCCCGAACTTACCATCCGCGCGATCTACAAGATTGATCCTCCCGCTCGCTCGTTGTACTTCAGCACCAAGTATTTGGAAGAGTCGGTGAGTTGGTTTAAGGGGCAGGCAGGCTGGTATATCACGCAGGTGGCTTCGCCCAGTGATGTGGCGCCGGTCTCCTCGGCGATCGACGAAATGTTCCGCAACGCGCCACAGCGCACTAAAACGGAAAGCCAGCAAGCCTTCCTGCTATCGTTTGTGGCGACTTTGGGTAATGTTAAGGCCTTCATTCTCAGCATCTGCGGGGCAGTCGTTTTTGCCATCCTTCTGGTGTCGGCCAACACGATGGCAATGTCAATCCGTGGACGAACGCGCGAGGTCGCCGTGCTGAAGACGCTGGGATTTACGCGCCAGCGCCTGCTCGCGATGCTCGTCGGTGAAGCCGTGGCCTTGTCGGTCGCGGGCGGAATGTTTGGGGTTCTGGCGGCGACCTTGGCTATACAGTGGTTGACCCACTCTCCCCTCGCGATCGGTATTCCGGCGGGCATGCGGGTTACTGTTCCCACCATGTTGATTTCCTTGTTGGTGGCCGCCGCGGTGGGATTCGTTAGCGGATGTCTACCGGCGTACGGCGCGGCACGCACCAATATCGTGGAAGGGCTGCGCCACATCGGCTGAGTAGCGCCGCCGTCCGGGCGCTACGGGGATAAAGACTACTTTATGGCGATACCGATCAGCTACAACGTGCGCAATTTAAGGCTCCGTAAGGGGCTCACGCTCATGACGGCGCTGGGCATCGCGCTCACCGTCACCACTGCAATCTTTTTGATGGCGCTGCTGGCGGGATTGCAGCGCGCCTTTGTCAACAGCGGCAATCCGCTGAACGTGCTGGTGCTGCGCAAAGGATCGGAAGCGGAGTTATCGGGTGGGTTTGACGCGTCGCTCTACCCCACGCTAAAAACTCTTCCCGGTATCGCCAAAGACAGCCATGGCGAGCCCATGACCTCGGGCGAGTGGGTGGTGGTGATCATCCTGCCGCGCAAAGACGGCACGGGTGAAGTGAATGTGACGGTGCGGGGAATGATGCCCGACGGCCTGGAAATGCGGCCCAGCGCGAAACTGGTGGAGGGACGCTGGTTTCAGACGGGGCAACGGGAAGTGGTGGTGAGCAAATCCATTCGCGACCGCTTCACCCACACCAACATCGGCGACACGATGGAATTTGGCAAGGGATCGTGGAAGGTCGTGGGAGTATTTGATGCTGGGGGATCGGCGTACGAGTCGGAGGTCTGGGGTGACGTGAACCAGATGGCCTCCGACTTCGATCGTCAGGGAGGATTTGCGTCGGCGTACCTGCGCGCGACCGATCCCATCGCCGCCGATGCCCTCAAAAATCGTGTCAGCGACGATCAGCGGCTAAAGCTCGAAGGAATTCTGGAGACTGATTACTATGCCAAGCAGACCAGTTCTGGCGCACCCATCAAGGTGATCGGGATCGTGGTGGCGTTCATCATGGCGATTGGCTCGATTTTCGCCGCCATGAACACGATGTATGCGGCGGTGGCGTATCGCGGACGTGAGATTGCGACGCTGCGGGTGATCGGCTTTTCGCGGCCTGCGATTCTGACGTCCTTCGTGTTGGAGTCTTTGCTCCTGGCCTTATTGGGCGCGGCGGCAGGAATTCTGCTGATGCTTCCGTTCAATGGAATGCAGACAGGAACGTCGAATGCCGTCACCTTCAGCGAAGTGGTGTTTGCCTTGCGGATTACGCCGCAAGTGGCCGGCTACGCTATTGCGTTCGCGTTAATTATGGGATTCGTCGGTGGGCTTGCGCCCGCGTGGCATGCGGCGCGGCAGAACATTCTCAGCGCGCTGCGCGGCTAGATCAGCGCGGCCGGGAAACTATTAGGAGACTTAAGGCGTAAATATTCTTATGGCGATTGATACAAAGCACGAAGACCTGCAGAGCCTGCGCATTGACCGCTCGCAGCGCGGCGACTCTGGCGGAGAGCCGCCGGCCTGGGCGCGCCGTTATATTTTGGGCGGCGTAGCGGTGGTGGTGCTGCTCGGCGTGATAACTCTGGCCTACCGCGCGTTCTCGTCGGACGTGCCGGAAGTCGAAGTGGTGCGAGCCGCTGCGGAGACCAGCAGTAATGACGCGGGCAGCACTGTACTCTCGGCTACGGGCTACATCGTGGCTCATCACACCATCAACGTGAACTCCAAGGTCACCGGTCGCCTGGCCTGGATCGGCGTGGAGAAAGGCGACAAGGTAAAGGAAAACCAGGTGCTGGTTCGCCTGGAGGATCAGGAATTCCGCGCGTCGTATGAGCAGGCTCGGGGCGCGCTGGCGAATGCCCGCGCTTATCTCGAGGAATTGCAGCACGGATCGCGCCCGGAGGAAGTTCAACAAGCGCAGCACAATTTGGATGAAGCCCGCGCCACGCTGGTGAACGATAAGCTGACCCTCGACCGTACGAAGGAGCTGGCGAGCGGGGGCGTGGTCTCGCGGCAGGCGCTCGATGATGCTACGGCCAAGTTCGAGTCCGACCAGCAGCGCGTGAATTCCTTGGAGAAAGCGTTTCAACTCTCAAAGATTGGGCCGCGGGCGGAGGAGATTGCCCGTGCCCAGGGCGCGCTGATGCAGGCGCAGGGCCAGCTTGATTATGCCAAGTCGCAACTGGATGCCACGGTGATCCGGGCGCCTGTGACGGGCACGATTCTTGACCGCACGGCGGAAAAAGGCGAGCTTATAACCGCGCAGTTTGCCAGCGCGGCCGCGGGCGGGCCCCAGGGATCGGTTGTGTCCCTGGCGGATTTGAACGACCTTCAGGTCGAACTAGATATCGCGCAGGCGGACTTCGCCCGCCTTGGCCCCACGCAAAGGGCTAAGGTCACGACCGACGCATATCCCGACAAGGAATATGACGGCGTTATCGCGCAAATCTCTCCGGAAGCGAACCGGCAGAAAGCTACGGTGCAGGTCAAGGTGCAGGTGTTGAATCCGGATAAGTATCCCGACGTTCAACTGCGGCCGGAGATGAACGCTACCGTGAAATTTCTGGCAAACGACGCACCGAAGAATGCGAAGGGACCCTCAGGCGTGTACGTGCCGTCGACGGCAATCCGCGATCGTGATGGCAAAAAGATCGTGTTGATCGCCTATAACGGAAAATCGGTCGCGCGCGAAATCCACGTGGTGGGCCAGCGCAGCGATGGAGCGCTGGTCGACGGCCTGGTCGGGGGGGAAAGCGTAATTACCACCGCGCCGCCCACATTGAAAGATGGAGACAAAATCAAAATTAAGGGGCAAGCATGAGCACAGTCGCACCACCGAACGTTGCCACGAGCACCAAAGTTGTACAGGTTCGCAGCGTCAGCAAGATTTTCAAGCGCGATGCCTTTCAGGTAACGGCGCTCGATGACGTGTCGATCGACATCGCCAAGGGCGAATTCCTCGCCTTGATGGGGCCGTCGGGGTCGGGCAAGACAACGCTGCTGAACATGATCGCGGCGATCGACCGGCCCACCAGCGGCGAACTACTGGTGCAAGGGCAGGATATTTTCCGCTTCAGCGACTCGCAGATTGCCCGCTGGCGCAATGAGCACATCGGTTACGTCTTTCAGACCTTTAATCTGATTCCCGTGCTCACCGCCTTTGAGAACGTGGAACTGCCGCTGCTGCTGACCAAACTGACCTCGCAGCAGCGCCGCGACCATGTCATGACAGCGCTCAAGTTGGTCGGACTGGAGGATCGGGTCAACCACCTGCCCAAGCAACTCTCAGGTGGGCAGGAACAGCGCGTGGCGATTGCGCGGGCGATCGTGAGCGATCCCACCTTGCTGCTGGCGGACGAGCCCACCGGCGATCTGGACAGCCATTCCGCCACGGAGGTGTTAGAGATTCTGAAGCGGCTGAACGAGGACTTCCACAAAACGATCGTGATGGTGACGCACGATCCCCATGCAGCGTCCTATGCTCACGTGACGCGGCACCTGGAAAAAGGAATGCTGCTGCCCCCGGGATAGAGGCAGCTCTGCCACAGAACAGAAGGCTCGGGTACTGAAGACCCGGCCCCGGTTTGAAACGTCCCAAGGGATCAACTGGCTGCCAGGCGTCGTTCGCCGTGCGGCGTCGGCGCTTCCGCGGGTACTTCTGCAATCCATAGCCAGGCCCGTCTGCCATTCGAAAGGACCGCCTGCGCCTCGCCATATTCCACCAGACGGTTCAGCACGGTCGTCACCGAAGCCATTGGATCCTTGTGGCGGGCAAGCATAGCCGGCATTTTTTGCTGGAAATAATCGCAAATGTCTCGCGCATTCATGGCGCGGCCAGCCTCCATCAGGATCATCCGGCAAGCCTTGGTGAAGCCCGGCTGGCGGCCGCTGCTCTTGCGGTCGACCAGTTCCATCAGCTCTTCACTCAAGAGTCCGTCGCCAAACAAGTTCGCCAGACCGGAAATCGTCTGCTTGACCGTGCCGATGCGTTTCATGAGTTCACCGCGTTGTTGCAGTAGCTGACACAATTCCCCGTGCGCCTGTCGAATCACTTCCTGCACGTGCCCGATGTCATATCTTGCCACCGGCCCGATCGACCCATTTGCCCTTTGCGCGTTTTGCATACATCCCCCAGTGATGTTTGACGCGGTCATCACGCCGTCACCGTTCAGCGCAACAAGCCGGCTTGTTCGTAAAGCTTGTGGGCAGAACCGCCCAGCCCTGAGAGCGCGGTTCCTTCCGCTGGGCACAGTCCTACCCGTGGCTCTATACGCAAAATGCTACGCCAGTGTTCCCTCGATCTTTCAAACCAGTCGAGGCGCAGCGGAACCTCGCGGGATTAGACGAAGCAATTGCGGATTGGTTAACAGGAAAGAAGCGATAGTTCTCAAGATACAGGCTGCCAATGCCAGGAGTGCTTGCCGTCCGCTATCGCATTTCCTTTTCCTGATTTAAAAACGTCTCCGATTTGGGAATGCTAGCGCATAGCACCGCTAGAAACTGCCGCGCGCTAAGCAACGTGAGGACTCCCACATTCCGATGGTAACTAGGTACGGAGAAACTTCAGTGTCGACTGCCGCAAACCCCGCCCTCGCACCAGCGCCACTTCATGTCCTGCTAGTGGGCGACAAAGAGGAAGATTTCTACCTGATTCGGGAGATTCTTGAGCGGACGCGCAGCACGCTCGCGGCCGAGCTCGACCATGCGCACTCGCTGGAGGAAGCCAAGGCGAGGCTGCAGCAGAAAACGTACGGCCTGCTTTTGTTCGAGCACGAAACTGGAGACGCGGAGGCGGTCCACTTTGTGGCTGAGTTCCTGCACGCCGGCGTATCGGTGCCTTTCATCCTGCTGACCGAGGAGGCGGACGAAAAGACGGTCGCCGAGATCATCAACGGTGGAACATGGAACTGCGTGGCCAAGTCGCAATTGGACGGAGCGACTCTGGTTCGTACCATCCGGAACACGCTGGCGGTGCATTCCCTGCAACAGGAGCAGCAAACCGCGGAGCACTCTCTGCGAAAACTATCGCGGGCGGTCGAGCAGTCGGCCGACACGATATTCATAACCGACCTCCATGGGATCATTGAATACGTGAATCCGGCATTCGAGGCTCTGACCGGATACCACCGCGGCGAAGTGTGCGGTAGGACCCCGCGAATTTTGAAATCGGGCGAGCAGGGACCTGAGCTCTATCAGGAAATCTGGAAGACGATTCTCTCCGGAAATTGTTATCGCGGCATCCTGGTGAACCGGAAGAAGAACGGTGAGTTGTATTACGTGGAGGAAAGCATCTGCCCGGTGCGGGACGCCGCGGGTCAAATCACCCACTTCATCTCAAACGGGCGTGACCTCACCGAGCGGTTGCGGCTGGAAGCGCAGCTTCTGCAGTCCCAAAAGATGGACGCAATCGGAAACCTCGCCGGCGGTGTAGCTCACGACTTCAACAATCTCTTGACCATCATTACCAGCTATGCGGAACTGGCGCTGGACACGGTGCCTCAAAACAGTCCGCTCGAATCCAAGATTCAGGAGATCCTTCTGGCTGCTCGGAGGGCGGCGGAGTTAACCCGGCAATTACTCGCTTTCAGCCGCAAACAGCCGCAGGCGTTGCGGGTGGCGGATCTGAATCAGGTGATTGCACGCATTGCGAAGACCCTGCCTCGGTTGATCGGAGAAGATATAGAGTTCACTTTCTTGGGCGGTGAGAGATTGGGGCAGGTGCGAGTGGATCCTCTGCAGATCGAGCAGATTCTGATGAACCTGGCCGCCAATGCGCGAGACGCGATGCCGCAGGGCGGTCACTTGCGGATCGAAACCTCCGACGTGACACTGGATGACGCTTACGTTCATTGCAGGAAAGCGGTCATTCCCACGGGACGCTATGCCTTGATTACCGTGAGCGACGACGGGGCAGGAATTCTTCCCGAGCATTTACCGCACATTTTCGAACCCTTCTATACCACGAAGCCATTGGGCGAGGGCACGGGATTGGGACTGGCGACCGTCTACGGGATTGTGAAGCAAAACAAGGCTTTCATCTGGGCCTACAGCGAACCCGGGATGGGCACCGTATTCAAGATCTATCTGCCGTGCGTTGGCGGGCGAGACAATTGGGGAGAAGTTGAAAACATCAAGAACGGCTGCGTGACTCGAGGATCGGAAACCGTTCTCCTGGTGGAAGACGAGCAGGCTGTCCGGCGCGCGACCGCGGAATTCCTGAGGCTACAGGGCTACACCGTGCTCGAAGCCAAAGATGGTCTCGATGCCCTCGCGGTGGCGCGCAACCATCGCGCGACCATCCACCTGGTGGTCTCTGACGTGGTCATGCCGAATATGAGCGGCGGGCAGTTGGCGAAAGAACTTGCGCAACTGCGGCCGGATACCAAGCTCCTCTTCGTTTCCGGCTATGCCGGGAAGACTGTGCTCGATCACAAAGTGGTCGATCTTGAAACTAATTTCTTGCAGAAACCCTATACCTTGAAGCAACTATCCCTCAAGATTCGTGCCGCCCTCGGTCAAGACGCGAATCCCGAAGAGCCCCAGCACAACCTCTAGGTATAATTACTGGCTTGGTCTTAATTGGCTCAATGCTCCCAGGCGCAAGGTGTGCGCTGTTCCTGCTTTTTTTCGATGCGCGCCCGGGCAAGATCCTGGCGGGCATTTTGTTCGTCGCCCTCTGCGGAGCCATCGTCTATTCGCTGCTGCAAATCGTGGCAGCACTGCGGTATCGGGCTGTGCGGCCGCCTCTTTTGCTGGCCACTGAGCCGATCAGCATCCTTAAACCTCTTGCGGGCCTGGACCTCGATCTCGAATCGAATCTGCGGACTGTTTTTGAACAGGATTACCCGGCGTTTGAGATTCTGTTCGCGGTTCGAAGCGAAGCTGATCCCGCGGCAGAAGTCGTGGCTCGCCTGCAGCGGGAGTATCCGAAAGTTCCGTCGCGCTTGGTGCTCACCGGCGAGCCGCCGTATCCCAACGCCAAAGTGTTCAGCCTCGATCGCATGCTGGCCGCGGCGAGTAACGATCTGGTCGTGATGAGCGATAGCGACATTCGCGTGACTCCAGATCTTCTGCGCACGGTCGCGGCTGAGTTTCAGGACGCTCATCTCGCAGTGGCGACCTGCCCGTACCGAGCGGTTCCCGGTGCAAGTTTCTGGTCGCGTCTGGAAGCTACCGGCATGAACACCGATTTTTGGGGAAGCACCTTGGTCGCGAGGATGCTCGAAGGCATGCACTTTGCGGTAGGCCCCACCATCGCCGCCCGACGCAGGGTGCTGCATTCGATTGGAGGTTTCGCGCGGTTCAAGGATTATCTAGCGGAAGACTTTGTCCTTGGCAAGTTCGCGGCTGAAGCTGGGCACGGCGTAATTCTTTCGTCGTACGTGGTCGAACACCATATCGGCAGCGCGACGCTGCAACAGAACGTAGCCCACCGGCTGCGTTGGGCCCGCAGCACCCGGCGTTCCCGTCCTGCGGGATATGTCGGGCAATTGTTTACCATGCCGTTCCCGCTCGCGTTGCTAGTCTGCGCGGCGTCGCCAACGTGGTGGCCGCTCTTGCCTGTGACATTGATCGTGCGTGCCGTGGCGGCCTATACGGTTTCAGCGCGCGTCTTGCGGGCGAGGATTAACTGGCTGCTGTTGCCCATCGAAGACTGGTTGGGCTTTTGCTTCTGGGTCGCAGGATTTTTCGGAAACACGATTTCCTGGCGAGGGCGGCGCTACCAGCTCTTTTCGGATGGGCGCTTCGAATTGATTTCTTCGTCGGAAAAGTAGCGCGCAGGAAGCGCGACTACGGAGCAGTGCGGATCAGCCGGCCATTCTTCAGCTCAAATCGATCGCCGCGCCAAGTCACCGTATGCCCTGCGAAACTCGCAATCCACACTGCGACTGCGACTAGATCCCGAACCGGCAACAGCCACAAGTGTCGCAGCAAACGCCGGTCTTCCAGCACGGATTTGCCGACTGTAAGCGCCACCGCCAAACGCAACAGGACTGTTACCCCAAGCACTGCCCACGACCACGGCGCTGTTCGTCCGGCGATCAGGACAAATAGCGCCCACATCAGGCCGTAAGTGGAAGCCAGTCCAATGTAGCCTCCGGCTCGTGCGTCTCGCACGCCGCGAGCCCAGCGTAACTGGTGGGCCAGGAATCCCCGCAGGTCGTAAGCCGGAAGATGGGTCTCAACGACCACGTCTGAGAGCAGAACCTGCAAGCCGAGATTGGCGATCCGCCGGCCTAGTTCGTAGTCGTCGGCGAGAAAATCGACAAAGGATCGGAATCCGCCAATTCGCTCCAGGTCAGCTCGCCGGAAAGCGAGCGTGGAGCCGAGTCCGAACCGGAGTCCGCCCTCCAATTGACGAGCAACCAACACACCAGCACAAAAATCCGTGCTGATGCCGAGGGATTCCAGTTGCGAGCCGAAGGTAGGCGCCGCCACTCCGCGATAGAGACACGTCACCATTCCCACGCGCTCATCCACCAGCGGCGCAACGATCCGGCGCAGATAATCGCGCTCGACGCGAATGTCGCTATCGTTGACGACGAGGTGCTGATAGCGAGCCGCTGGCACCATCTGCTCGAGATTACTCACCTTCACGTTGGCGCCGAGTTTGTTCGGCGAAACAACCAGTCGAATCGTACGGTCAGGAAACTCGCTCTGCAGTTGCTGCACGCTGGCGACGGCTGGATCGTCCGGATCGCTCACGCCAAAAATAATTTCGTACTCCGGATAGTCCTGAAGGCAGTGACTGCGGAAGCTTTCGTAGATGTCAGGGTCGGTGCCCTTCAGTGGCTTGAGAATGGAAACGGGTGGCAGGGCTTGTGTGGGGCGGACGCCCCCGCCCGCCTTGCGCTCATGCAGAAACGCCGCCGCGCTCCACACGCAGATCAAGTAGTAGATGGAACTGGAGAAGCAGCCGAGAATCCCTACAAATTGGAAGATCCTGACGGTGTAGTGAATCATGCGCGGTCGCAGGCCAATCTATTCGTACCGCAACGACTCAATCGGATCCAGGTTCGCCGCCTTCCAGGCCGGATAGATACCGAAGACCAGCCCGACTCCAGCAGCAGAACTGAAACCAAACGAGACCCAGAACATAGACAAATGTGCCGGCAAGGAAGGCCACACCGCGGGAATGACCCAGACGACAATCGCTCCCGTTAGGACGCCGATCACGCCGCCCACCGCGGTCAGCGTGATCGCTTCCAGCGCGAATTGCAGAAGAATGTCGCGCTTGCGCGCGCCAATTGCCTTGCGCACACCGATCTCGCGAGTGCGCTCAGTCACGCTGACCAGCATAATATTCATCACGCCGACGCCGCCAACCACCAATCCAACGCTGGAAACCGCGAACATGCCCACAAACAGGCCGCCGGTAATCTGGTTCCAAACCTCGGTGATCGACTCGGAAGTGAAGATCGCAAAGTTATCTGGCTTGTCGAAGGGGACCTTTCGCCTGCGCCGCAGCAACTCCCGGATCTCGTCGATGGCCTTTGGCATATCTTCGTGAGAGGTGGCTTTGACAACGATCCAGTGCTGCTTCAACTCCGGGTGCAGCATTTTGAACGTACTGAGTGGGAATATGACACGATTGTCGATTGGATCCCTTCCCTGGTTGAACACTGACTGAATCTTGCCCACGGTGCCGATGACCTGAAACAACCGCCCTTCGATGCTGACCTGTTTGCCCAACGGGTCTTCGTTCCCAAACAGTTCTTCGGCCGTGTCGTGGCAAAGAACAACGACCGGAGAGCGATGCTCGTCGTCGAACTCACTGAACCATCTGCCGCTGGCGATCGGCAGATCCTCCACATCCATCATCGAAGCAGTGTCCCCCTCGAGGATGGTATTTTTCGCCTTCCGCGCTTGATATTTGACTGCGTACGTGCCGCTCCCGATCTCAGGACGAAGTAAACGAAGAATTGCAGATCCCGCGCGGACATGAGGCAACTCGCGAAGCGCTTCCGCGTCCTCTAACGTCAGCTCTTTGCGAGCCCGCATCTCTTCCGACATTCGCCCGAAGGTGAAGGGCTCCAGATGGAAGACGAAAATAACATTGGATCCAACGGTAGCGAGGCGATCGCGAATGTTGTCGTCAAGCCCACGTCCAATCGACGACACGCCAATGACAACGGCGACTCCAATCACAATGCCCAATACGGTCAGCGCCGAACGCAGCTTGTTGATGCGGATCGTGTCCGTCGCCATATGGACAATTTCCCCGAATTCGCTCTTTCGCATCATAGGAAAGCTCACCCGGGTTCAAGAATTACGCAACGGAAACAAATTTATTCGTACCGTAACGACTCGATCGGATCCAGGTTCGCCGCTTTCCACGCGGGATAAATCCCGAAGACCAGCCCGACTCCGGCGGCGGCGCTGAAGCCGAATGTGGTCCAGAATACGGACATGCGGGCCGGCAACGAAGGCCACATCACTGGAATCACCCAGACTACGAGTGCGCCCGCGGTTACGCCAATAAAACCGCCGACCGCGGTCAACATGATGGCCTCCAGCGTGAACTGCAAAAGAATATCGCGCTTGCGCGCCCCAATCGCTTTGCGCACACCGATCTCACGCGTGCGCTCGGTCACGCTCACCAGCATGATGTTCATCACCCCCACGCCACCAACGACGAGCGCGACACTGGAAATGGCAAACATGCCAATGAAGAGCGCGCCCGTAATCTGGTTCCATGCGTCGGAGATAGAATCAGAGGTAAAAACCGCGAAGTTGTCTGGCTTGTCGGGTGGAACCTTGCGCCGGCGCCGCAGCAACTCGCGAATCTCGTCGATCGCCTTGGGAACATCGTCGTGGGAAGTGGCCTTGACGCTGATCCAGTGCTGCTTGAGTTCGGGATGGAGCTTGCGCAAAGTACTCAGCGGGAAGACGGCCTTATTGTCCTCCGGATTCTTGCCGCCCCCGAACACCGACTTGACCCGCTGCACGGTTCCAATCACGGTGAAAAGCTGTCCTTCGATGTTAACTTCCTTACCGATCGGATCCTGCGCTCCGAACAGTTCTTCGGTGGTCTCGGCGCCCAGCAGAACTACGGGCGACCGGTGCTCTTCGTCCACCTCGCTGAACCAGCGCCCTGAGGCAATCAGCAGATCGAACACTTCTTTGGCCGAAGCCTGATCGCCTTCGAGAATCGTATTCTTCGCTTTTTTGTCTTCATACTTCACCGCGAACGATCCCACTCCCAACTCCGGGCGGAAATACCGTATGCCCGCAGTGACCGCTTTGACGTGGGGCAGGTCGCGCATCGCTACCGCATCATCGTAGGTAAGCTCCTTGCGGGTGCGCATTTCCTCTGTGGGTCGGCCGAACGTAAAGGGCTCAATATGGAACGCGAAGATCACATCGGACCCAATGCTGCTGACGATATCGCGGACGTTCTGGTCCAGCCCGCGCCCGATGGACGAGACGCCGATAACAACGGCAACTCCAATCACAATGCCCAACACGGTCAGCGCCGAGCGCAGCTTGTTGCTGCGGATCGTCTCCGCCGCCATGCGGAGGATTTCGCCGAATTCGTCTTTGCGAATCATGAAAAGATTGAGTAATTTGGTAATTGAGTAATTTGAAATCCTGACGATGCTTTGGGTTTTAAATTACCCAATTACTCAATTACCAAATTCCCTACATTTCAAACCGCAGCGCCACGATGGGATCCAACCGCGCGGCTTTGCGCGCGGGATAAACTCCAAAAAACACTCCTACACTGGCCGCAACCAGCAGTCCCGCCGCTACCGCCCACAATTTGATCGATGAGGGCATGCCGATAATCAGGGTCACGATTTCGGCAACCATCACCCCAGAGAGCACTCCCAGCACGCCGCCGATCAACGCCAGAATTACGGCCTCGATCAGGAACTGGAGTAGCACATCATCCCGCCGGGCGCCAAGCGCTTTGCGGATGCCGATTTCGCGGGTGCGCTCGGTCACCGAGACCAACATGATGTTCATGATGACGATGCCGCCGACAACGAGAGACACGCCCGCAATCCCAATGGTCGCCATGAAAAACGTGCTGCTCAGTCCGGACCAGATTGAGAGCAGGCTGGCGTTGGTCTCAATTTCGAAGCTGTCTTCCTCGCCGACCCGGTCGTGCCGGTGGGCCCGCAGCGCCACTCGCGCTTCGTCGATCGCCTGGTTCAGCGGAGCCCCGGTTGCCGTAGCCTTGCCCCAAATCCCGATGCTGCTGTTGTGCGATCCGTATTGTTTTAGATACACAGTGACGGGGATCAGCACATAGTTGTCCGCACTCTGGCCCAGGGTCTTGCCTTTCTTCTTGCCGACACCGATCACCTGGTAAGTCCAGCCATCCACGCGAATTTCCTGCCCCAGCGGGTCAGCGCCACCCAGCAGGTGCTCGACGATGTCGGTGCCCACGACGGCCACTTGCGAGTGGTTATTCAGATCGGTATCGTTCAGCATGCGTCCGAAGGTCAAATCGGTGTCGAGGATCGAAGCGACCGACGGCGTGATGCCCTGAATGGAAGTGTCGCTGATCGATTGCTCGTTGTGCTTCACGCGTCCGCTGCCGCGCATCAGCGCACCCACATAATCGCAATGGCGGCAGGCTTCGAGCACGGCCTGGTAGTCCTCCAGCACCAGGTTCTTGCGTTTCTCGGCCGCCAGAAAATGCTCGACGTTGGTCTCGACCGGCGACATCTTGCCAATGATGAACACGTCGGCGCCCAGGTTGAAAATCTTCTTCGCCACGTAATCCTGAATCCCGGAAACAAATGTCACCACCGCGATCACGGCCGCGATCCCAATCACCACGCCCAAAAGCGTAAGCACAGAGCGCAGCTTGTTAGCCCACAGTGACCGCAATGCGATTCGAATGGCTTCGGCGATGTTCATGGATCAGGTCTTGGGTCTTGGATATTAGGTGTTAGGTTTTGGGCTTAGACCTACGTTCAAGGTGCGCGAGATAAGTCTAACAGGCGCAATTCTCATGAAACGCGAAAAAGGTCGGCTTGGGCCCCTCGGAAATGCGGTAGCCGCAGAAGCCAGAGACCTAAGACCTATGACATGACCCAAGACCTACGACCTAACACCCCTTCGCATATAATGATTTCGTAGGCAGCCGGACCGGACGGTCGCTTTCTGCGTCTTTGGGCGCGGGGAGAGGAAAGTCCGAACTCCGCAGAGCAGTGTGCCGGATAACGTCCGGGAGGCCGGGTTCAAGCCCGGTTGACGGAAAGTGCCACAGAAAACATACCGCCTCGGCCTTCACGGGCCGGGGTAAGGGTGAAAAGGTGCGGTAAGAGCGCACCGCCGCGGCAGTAATGTCGCGGGCAGGGCAAACCCCACACGGAGCAAGACCAAATAGGGAGGAAGTCCGGGATCTCGGTTCCGGACACGTGCCGGCTCGGTGCGTCAAACCTTCGGGTAGGTCGCTAGAGCCGCGCAGCGATGCGCGGCCCAGAGGAATGACCGTCCAGCAGGAGCAATCCTGCGGACAGAATTCGGCTTACAGGTCCGGCTGCCAACAAGGTTTCGAAATTCATCTTTAGGAGCCCCCAATGTCCGCACCCAGCCGCCGGCCGGAGATTCGCCGGCGCCGTACCCGCAAAGAAAAGATTGTCCAGCTGCGCAAGCGCCTGGCCTCCGCCAAAACCGATGCCGATCGCACTCGCATCACCGCCAAGCTGCACAAACTCGCCATTCTGTCGCCGGGCCAGCCGTTGGTGAAGTAAGAGGCTAGGCGGTCTCTTCAGTCGGCGGCTGGCTGTTCAGCGGGGTGGGGTCGGCCTTTGTGGGCGATCTGTCCGTAAGCGTCTAAGATCCGTCGCACCGATGTTTCCCAGGAAAACTTTGCGGCCTGCCGGTAGCCGCGTTCCTTCATGCGCTCGCGCAGAGACTGGTCTATCAGAACGCGGTGCAGGGCGCGCATGATCTCGAACACGTTTTCGGGATTGACCAGCACCGCCGCATTTCCCACCACCTCGGGTAGAGACGACACGTTGGAAGTCACCACCGGAGTTCCATGCGCCATGGCTTCCAGCGGCGGCAGGCCAAAACCCTCGTACAGCGACGGAAAGACGAAGATCTTCGCCTCGTCATAGAAAATCCGTAGCACCTCGATAGGGATGAATCCCAGGAAGCGCACATCGTTCTGCACTCCGCTGCGCACCACCGTCCGCCGCAGATCGGGATTACCGGAAAGATCGTCTCCGATGATGATGAGTTTGAGATCGGGATAGGCATGGTCTCTTTCCAGCTCTGTTTTCAGCGCGGAAAAAGCCTCAATCATGCGCACGACATTCTTGTGCGGACTGACTCGCCCGGCATACAGCAGAAAGGGATACGTGACCTGGTAGCGGCCGGCGATCAGGTCGCGGTCGGCCTCACTGGCATGTCCGCGCAGGAAGCGTTCATCAATGGCGTTGTAGACGACCTCGATACGGTCGGACGGAATCTCAAACAGCTTTTCGATTTCGTTCCGCGTGAAATTTGACACGGCAAAAATGCGCGCCGCTCCAGCAAGCACCCGTTTGGTCATCTGAAAATAAAGCGAGCGCCAGAAAGCGCTCTGCTCGCGGGCGCGCGACATGTGCTCGAGCATGTCGTGTACCGTCATGACATACGGACAAGGCAGTGCCCTAGGCACGGAAAAAAGATTGGGAATATGTACCAGATCGCAATCCAGCCCCTTCAGGGCAGTGCGGAACTCGCGGTATCCGTGGATGGAACGCTCAGGCGAGAGCAGCGGGATCGTTTGGAAGTTGGGCGGCAGCGGGCCGATCTCCTCGACCTTGGCCGGAGAGCCGATCAGAAGAAACTCGTTCTCGTGGTCAAGCCGGCCCAGCGTGCGAACCACGTTGCGGATATAGGTGCCTACGCCAAACTCCGTCATCCGCCGGATGTCGATGGCGATCTTCACCGCTGGCATTTAACCATAGTAGGCGCTCTTCGGCTAGGCTAAGGAAGCCCCCCGGAACACGAAGGAATTATGCCCTCACCTCGGCCTGCGCTTTCGCCCGGCGTTCCGAGTAAAGCGGAAACGCTTCGCACAGATCGAGCACCTGTTTGCGGACCTTGCTCAACACGGCGGTGTCCGTCCGGTGGAGAAGCACTTCGGCAATCCAGCGGCCGATCTGGCGCATTTCGACTTCCTTCATGCCGCGCGTGGTCATTGCCGGAGAACCGATGCGGACGCCGCTCGGCTTCATCGGCGGGTTGGTGTCGAACGGAATCGCGTTCTTGTTGACCGTGATTCCCGCTTCGCCCAGCGCTTTTTCGGCCTCGCTGCCCAGCATACCTTTCGAGAAGACATCGACCAGCATGAGATGTGTGTCAGTGCCGCCGGAGATGATGCGGAAGCCTTCGTCAGTCAGCGCTTCCGCCAGCACCTTGGCGTTGGCGACCACCTGGCGAGCGTAGTCGCGGAACTCGGGCTGCATCGCTTCCTGAAAGCACACTGCCTTGGCCGCCATGATGTGGACCAGCGGGCCACCTTGCATTCCCGGGAACACGACCTTGTCGATGGCCTGCGCGAACTCGGACTTGGAAAGAATCATCCCCGAACGCGGACCGCGTAGAGTTTTGTGCGTGGTGGAAGTGACGATGTGCGCGTGCGGCACCGGCGAAGGATGCGCGCCGCCGGCCACGAGTCCGGCAAAGTGCGCCATGTCGACCAGATAAAGCGCGCCCACTTTGTCGGCAATCTGCCGCATGCGGGCGAAATCAATGATGCGGGGATAGGCGCTGCCTCCACCGATGATCAGCTTCGGGCGTTCCTGTTCGGCGAGCTTTTCTAACTCGTCGTAATCGATGGTCTCCGTTTCTTTGGTCACGCCGTAAGGGACAATCTTGTACGTTTTGCCGGAAAAGTTCAGGTGGTGGCCGTGCGTCAGATGGCCGCCGTGCGCGAGGTTGAGCCCCAGAATCGTATCGCCCGGCTGCAACACGGCGGCATAGGCTTCCATGTTCGCCTGCGATCCGGCGTGGGGCTGGACATTGGCGTGCTCCGCGCCGAACAATTGTTTCGCCCGGTCACGCGCCAGGTTTTCCACGACGTCGGTAAACTCGCAGCCGCCGTAGTAACGTTTGCCCGGATATCCCTCGGCATATTTGTTCGTGAACACCGAGCCCGCGGCTTCGAGGACGGCTTCGCTGACGAAGTTCTCCGAGGCAATCAGTTCGAGGCCCTCGTGTTGCCGGCGGGTTTCGTTGTCGATGGCGGCGGCGATCTGGGGATCGCTTTCGTAGAGAGGGCGGTACATTTTTGCGGCTACGGAGTTTTTCATGTCGTTTTCTCTGGAGTTCTCGTATACGTCGGGGCGGTGCAGTTCCATGTAGCGCTCGGGCGACTTCACCGGACTAAAGCCAACCTGTGAATAAAGCCCGTGCGCGTCGCGGGTAGTAAGGATCCAGCGCCGCAAATTCTGCAGCGCGGGATGGTGCGTAATCGAGTCCATCAGCAACCTGCCCAACCCGCGACCGCGATGCGTGTTGAGCACAAACACATCGCCGACATACGCGATCGTGGCAAAATCGCTGATCACACGGGCAAAGCCCACCTGCGCGCCGCTACCATCATAAACGCCAAAGCACAGGGCATGCTCGACCGATCGCGCCACGACCTCCCGCGGAATCCCTTTCGCCCAATAGCAATTTCTCAGGAACCCGTGAACCATGTCGAGATCGAGGCGGGCGCGATCGGTACTGATCAGAAACTCGCCGAGCCGGGATTCGACGATCGTGTCGGGGTTGGCAGCTTGAGCAGACTGCATCGGTACATTCTAAACCGTGACTCGGCGCGCAGTGATCACACTCAGCCGGTTAACCAAGACGAATTGCCTTGACGGGCTAAAATGGTGAGAGCTGACAGCTGAGAGCCTTCTTTCAAAACGCCGTCCGCAAGAACGAAGCCAGGTGCCAGCCGTCCATATATTTGTAAGGTGTTTCGCCCGTCGTGTAGTGGCCACAGGGCAGCACGGCAACCTTGTGATCCAGCCCGTGCCGTTCAAATTCCTCGACGACGTGGTGCGAGAGCTCCGGCAGAAACGTCAGATCGTATTTTGCGTAGACGATCAGTGACTTTCTCCTCCAGCGCGAGAATTGTTTAAAGTACGACATGGGGCTGACGGCCAGCCAGGCTTGGCGCAAGCGATCGAGGTCAATCTCCTGCTCAATTCCTTGCCGGATGTGCCGGGTCGACTGCCCATGCCACACCACGTCGGCAACATAGGTGGAAGCGTGATTGAACGCCGCGACGCGAATGCGCGGGTCGTGCGCCGCCGCGATGAAGGCGTAGCAGGAACCAAGGCTGGTGCCCACAATGCCGAGCTGGCTGTAGCCTTGTAGTTCGAGCCAGTCGAAGCAGCTTCGTATGTCGACTACTCCCTGGCGCACAGCGTCGAGTGTGCGTCCAATATTCGCGGAAACGGCGTAGTCCGCGCGGCTGATCTCGGCGGGCATGCGAATGTCGTGATATGGCATGGTCAGCCGCAACACCGCGATGCCCATCAGGTTCATCACGCGGCAGAGACTGACGTAGGCGATCGCGTCCGCATTCCAGTGCGGCAAAAGAACAATGGCGCGACGGCCCCGCGCCGGGAACCAGCGGGCATTCACCAGATTGTTTTCGGGATAGGGCGTCGTTACCGGCGAAGTGAATCGCAGGAACTCTCCGAACGTGCCTTTTACCTTGGCCTCAAGCTTCGGGTCTGGCACTGCGCGCGTGGAGAAAACCTGAACCTCGCGGGTCTCCAGCCGGAAGTCGCTGGGCCGTGTGTAGGAATAGAATTCATCGCTGGCCGCGACGATGCGGCGGTTGTAATCCAGGATGTACTTCTCTGGATCGTCCGGCGTGTGGCCGAGCCGGTAGCCGTTGCGGCAAGGCCAGTCCCGCGTAAATTCCACGCCCCAATCCAGCGGACGCACCACGCGGTTGTCGTCCACCGAGGTGAGCCGGTGCTCCCAGTCGTACATCCACTGTGCGTAGCGCGAGGGCATGGTCAACCTTCTAGTGTAACAAGGGGACGAGGCGGAGAAGCATCGGCTGCAGCGAACGGCAAGAAACTGGAGCCGGATGGAGATGGGAGCCATCATCTTACATGGGAGGTACACCAGTATGGAAGCGAGAAAAGAATCTTCGGCCTGACTCCCGCTTCGACGCGTCTAGCTTCCGTACCTTCGCGGAACGCGCTTCGAGATATTACAGAGAATTTCGTACGGAGTGCTGTTGGCCAGGTCGGCATGCTCCAGCGCGTCTACGCTCAAGCCCTCGCCCGTGCCCAGCAGGATGACTTCGTCCCCCACGCCAACGCCAGGAATTCCGGTGACATCCGCCAGCGTCAGGTCCATCGAGATGCGGCCCACGATGGGAGCGTAGTGCTCGCGCACAATCACCCGGCCGCGATTAGAGAGCTGGCGGTTGTAGCCGTCGGCGTAGCCCACCGGCAGCACCGCAACGTGCGCGGGAGCCTTGGTCACGTAGGTCGCGCCATATCCTAGCGGCTGATTGGCTCCAAAGTCGCGCAACGAGAGGATGCGCGTCTTCCAGGTGAGAACCGGCTTTACCGGCAAACGCAGCGTGCCCCCACTCACTTCGCGTCCTGCCCGCTGAAACGGCAGGTAATAACCGAAGAGCGCAACTCCAGGGCGCACCATACTGTTCCAGGTCTCAGGCCGCGAAATGACTGCGCCGGTATTGGCCATGTGCACGAAGGCCGGCTCCATTCCCGCTTCGCGCACCATGCCACGAGCCGAGTCGAAGCTGCGTTCCTGCTCGGCTACCGAAGGCGCGTCCATGATTTCGGAGGACGCCAGGTGAGTGGAGAGTCCCTCCAGCACAAGATGCTTGGCTGCCTTCAATCCCGCGAGCACACCAGGAAGTTGGTCGACGCCAACGCCCAGACGGCCCATGCCGGTATCGACTTTCAAGTGCACCGGATGCTGCGCCACGCCCAGCGCAGCCGCCGCCCTTTCCAGTGACTCAATATGCCAAGGCTCCCAGACCGTGGGAGTGAGGTGCAGCCGGACAATCTCGCTCTCCTCACCTCGCCAGAAGCCAGTCATCAAAAGAATGTTCGCGCGAACGCCAGCCTCGCGCAGGGGAATCGCCTCATCCAAAGAAGTGACGCCCAACCAGCGCGCACCTTCGGATTCCAGCGCGCGCGAGCACTCGACCGCGCCGTGACCGTAAGCGTCGGCCTTCACCACGGCGCACACCGTCACTTTCGGTCCCACGTGCTTCTGAACGGTGCGGAAGTTTTGCCGCAGCGTGGTCAGAGAAACGTCCGCCCAGGTAGGGCGCGTTGCCACGCGACTCAGGATTTCTGCGGTGGTTGCCACTTTCGCGATTATAGCGGGAGCAGCCTGCACGCCCAGGTTACGCCGGGTCTACTCCTGCCTGAAGGGGAAGAACCGTGTAGCGCCGGCATCCTGCCTGGCTGTCACGATGGCGTCTCGCCATCGCCGCTGCTGACGACGGGCGCCCCCCGCTCCCGCCGCCGAGACGAAGGCGCTACTTCTGCTCGTTAATTTCCGGACAACGAGAAAGTCACAGTGATCTGTGTTTCCACCTCGATGGGCTCGCTATTGAGGATGTACGGACGGTAGCGCCACTGGCTGACCGCTTCGATCGCCGCCGCCACCAGCATCGGATGCCCCGAGAGAGCCCGCAGGTTCTCCATCGTGCCTGCCTTGCTGATCAGGGCAGACAGAACTACCGCGCCCTGAACACGCGCGCTTCGGGCCAGAGAAGGATAGACCGGCTGCACGCGGCGAATCAGGCTCCCCTCAAGCATGGTTGAAGTGCGGAAGGTGCGAGCGGTGGGCGCTGGGACGGGGACCGGAAGCGGGGCAGCGTGATTCAAGGAATCACCGAATGATTTCCAGACTCCGTCCGCTGAACCGTTACCGGTTCCGCCGGGCACTCCCACGGTGTTGAAACTTATCTGGGGCGGTGCGGCCGTTTCCTCAACCATGGCTACCTGTCTCGGAACTTCGCGAGGCGCGATGAGCACCTTACCGGCGAAATTGCTTTGAACGATCGGAGTGGTGTTCTGCCGGTGGACGGACGGGCTCACCGGCGGCGGCGCTCCCCACGATAGCGGTGTTGGCAGAACGCGACCTGACGGCAGTCCTGCAGTCCTCAGCAGCGGCAACAAAAGCAGCAGAGCGATGATCAGTGCCTGCAGTCCGAACGAAGTGAACGTAGTCCAGCTGCGGCGAGTGCGTTGGGCCCATGAAGTTTCCAGCATGCTATCGGCAAACATAGTGTCCTCCAGCGTGAAATCTGTTTGCTGGTATGGACACCACGAAGCTTGCCGCAGACGATGTCGACAGAAAGAAAAAAGGCCGCGTTTTCACGCGGCCTGCTGGAACTTTCTGGACACCACAGGTGTCCGGTTAATGACCTACTTCGGTGGCTCAGTCGGCTTGGGCGTCGCGGGTTTCGCGGCTCCAGTGCCGGTAGGCGGCTTCGGAGCGGCCGGCTTAGCAGTTCCCGCCGCAGGCGGCGCGGGCACGCCCGACTGCACGTTGTAAGCGTCGACGACTGCCTTGGTGATGTCGATTGCCTGGCCCCACCAGAGCACATTGCTCTGCGGCCAAGGCTTGGAAGTATCCACGATCATGCCGAAGCCGTTGTCCTGAGAATACTTCACGATCATAGGAGCCATCTTCTGAAGGACGCGGCTCGCAATCTCCTGCTGCTGGCTGCCGAACTCTTCCTGGGCATCCTGTACGGAGCGATCAAAGAGCTTTTGCTTGCTTTCGATCTGCTTCTTCAGGGTGGCGAGCGCATCCTCATTCAGCTTGCCCTCCTGCGTGGTCATCTGCTTCTTCAAGCCTTCGAGTTCGTCGTTCTGGCTCTTCAGCTCAGTCTGCTTGGGGTCGAACTTCTTTTGCAAAGCCTCGAGATCGCGGCGGCCTTCGTTGCTGCCGAAAATGGCTTCGGTTATGTTGATGGCTCCGACTTTCGTACCGGTGCTCGGGCCAGTTGTAGTCGTAGGCGCCGAAGAATCCGGGCTGGCAGGCGTAGCGGACGGTGTGGCGGCGCTGCCGGTTTGGGCCAATGCGGAAAACGTGAACGTAACCGCAATGGCCAGAAGAACTCGCAAAAACTTGCTTTTCATTGGATCGGTTGAACTCCTTGGAACATGGTTCCGGGAATGAACTTCGATATCGTGCTCAGATCGTTTTTTCAGTCAACGCTGGGCCGCACTGAATGAGGTCTCCGCTGCGGTAGCGGCCGCCGTCGGAGAAGGCGGCTCTCGATTGCTGCGTCACACACCAAACCCTACAGGCGTGCCGTCCACCCCTCTTCTCTCACCTTATGGCGTGGATAACTTACATTATAGAGACCTCACTCTCAGGCCGTCAAACCAAGTTAGAGCCGCACAGCTAGAACGTGGTCGCCACCGTGAACCGGAAAGTCTTCCGCGGCTCCCTCAACAAGAAACTAGGGGCGTACGTGTTCACTGCCAAATGGTAGGTGTAATCACCCGCCGCCCCAGCTGGGAACATGGCGCGCGTGATGGGAATCGGTGGGTTGGCCTGCTCGTCAAGCCGCAGCGGGTTATAGGCCCAGTAGATGCGGAACGGCGCGTTCACCACAGGCAAGAACATTTGCAGCTCGAGTCCAGTGGACATGCGCGGTCTCCAGTTCGTGGAGCTCAAAACCTGCAGATAATTGGAAGGCGTAGGGTTCAGGATTTTTCCACCCTGGCAGTTGTAGCCGGCATCGAGCGTCGGACATCCGAAAGGCGTACCGATTACCAAGTCGTATTGCTCGGTCGCGATCTGCAACTGAGAAGGCCGGGTGATTGCGTCGATGCCCGTGTCTACAAAAGGAGCGATCGCCACCGGCCCCGCAATGGTGATGCGGTATTCGAGGTTCGTCCACACACTGAGATCGCCCCCGGGAAACACGATCTGGTCGACCGGAATCGGTACGGTCCAGTTGCCCAGCCGCGGGTTGGCCGGATTCTTCGGAACGGGGGTTCCGTCCGGATTGGTCAGCGTGATCACGTTGGAACTGGGAAGAAACGCCACCGGCGAAATTGACCGGATATCGAAACCACGGATATCGTTTTCGCCGCCCATAAAAAAGCGTTGGAAGGGGGGCGCCACCAGGCCCGCGTAACCGCTGATGAACGAGCCGTTGATGGTGTAGCCGATTGTATTGCGGCGGTTCTGCACCGGAATGAACTTCTTGTACTGAACAATTGGTCGGATAGACCTGACCGTGCCGCCCAGACCTGCAAACTCCGCGCCCAGCGTCAACTGGCGCCCCTTGTGCGGAGAGATTCCGCTATCCAGGGTATTGAACGAGAAGTTGGGGAAGATCTTGCTGGTGATGATTCCATTCACCGCATTCGGCCCGGAAATGCCTCGGAATGCGATGAAGTCGAAGAGGCTCTTGGATGCTGTACTCAGTGGTATCAGGGTTGACCGATCCAACGAATAGGTCATCCCGAGCCGCTTGAACGAGCGGCGCAACGGATAACTCAGAGAACTGGTAAAACCCACGCTCGACTGCGAATAATTCTGTAAATTTTGCAACACGGCGCTCGGCAGATTTAAATTCTGGCCGCTGAAGATGGAAAGCTGTCGCGCCTGGTTATAGCTGATCTTGTTGCCGAACACGGTAAAACCGAACTGCAAGGGGCGATCGAACATGTAGGGCTGCGTGAATCCAAACATCACGCTCCGCGCCAGATTTCCCAGGTTGATCTGCATCTGCAGCGTCTCGCCGCGTCCCAGGAAGTTGTTGGTGGCGTAGTTCAGCCCGATGAAGGCTCCCTCCAGTCCGCTGACCCCGCCATTCAGTCCGATGCTGTTCTTGCCCTTCTCATGGACCTTCAGGGTCAGGTCCACCTGACCATTCTTCTCGTCCAGCTTCTTGTCGGTTACGTTCGGGTCATCCGGCTTGAGCTGGTCGAAATAGGAAAGCTGATTCAGCCGCAGGAGGCTCAGTTCCCACAGACGGGAGTTGTACACGCCGCCTTCTTCCAAAGCCAGCTCGCGCCGGATTACCTTGTCACGCGTGGTAGTGTTGCCGACGAACTCGATGCGGCGCACATAGAACTGCTTGCCCTCATCGACGTCGATCTCCAGAAATCCAAGTTTCTTCTCGTCGTCGAACGTAGTGTTGGGCACCGGCGTGAAGTTGATATAGCCATACTCGCCGTAGGCCTTCCGCAGAGCCTCCAGACCTTTGGCGATCTTGTCGCGGCTAAACAGGTCTCCGTCCTTGAGCGGGAACAGGGAACGCAGCGCGGCCGTGTTGGAAATCGCTTTGTTGTTCTTGAACGTGATCTTACCCAGGTGGTACTGGTCGCCTTCCTCGATGGGCATCGTAATATCAACGGCCTTGCCGGGTCCCGACTGCAGCAGCCGAATATGGAAGCCCTTATGCCCGGTGTCGTGGATTTCTGTCTTGGGATCGTTCACCACGACTTTGAAGTAGCCCCGGTTCTGGTACTCGGCGCGCACCCGCTCTGTGTCTTCTCCAAGCTTGGTGGCATCGTAGGTCTTGGCAAAAATATTCTCCAGGAAGATGGAATGGGGAACGCCAATCGGCTTCAGATTCTTCATCGCCGAGCGCAGAATCCGCGTCTTGATATTCTTGTTGCCTTCGAACTTGATCTTCCCGACTTTGACCTTCGGTCCTTCCTTGACCACGAATGTGAGGCCGACCGCAGCGGGAGGAATCTGCCGCACTTCTGTGCGAATGGTGGCGAACTGCCGCCCGTGTTCGGAAAGCAGGTTCTTGATGGAAACTTCTGCCTTCTTGAGGCGGGTGGGATCGTACTGACTCTCGACCACCAGGCCGACTTTGTCCTGCTTGAAGCGGTCGAGCACGTCGCTATTCGAAACCGAACTGAGGCCAACGTAGTTGATTTCGCGAATTGTCGGCTTTTCCTTCACCTGGACAATGATTCGCCAGCCCTTGGGGGTCTGCTCACGGAGGAACTTGACGTCTTCGAAGTAGCCCGTGTTCCACAGGGAGTTGAAGTCGCGTTCCAGGGCGGCGGCATCGTAAATGTCCCCGGACTTGGTGAAGATGCGGGCCTTGATGGTCTCGGCGGGAATGCGGCGGTTGCCGCTGACATTAATCTCCGAAACAACATCGGTCTGCGCCCAAGTCAGGCTTGCCGTTGCTAGTAAGAACGCGGCCAACAGCCAGCAAAACGCGGGCACACGCCACCCCACCCCTGGCCAAGGCCGTTGAAATGAAGAAGATGGCACCGACACGGCCCTGAGAGCGCAGGGGCCCTTGGGCACAACAAGGTTCTCCGAATGAAAGCGAAAAGGAATCGCTACGACCTCAGCCTCTGGGATGTGAGAAAACTGTCATTATACGGTAGAGCATTGGAAAGCGTCCAAGCCGCAACTCTTTCTAGGTCTAATCCTGCAAGTCCGACCCGATCGGCAAAACCTGCGGTTGCTTCATGGGGATGGCTTGGAATAACTCCACCTCAACCAAGACGGAATAAAACGTAGCCGAGTTGCCCATGTCGGTAAGTTTTTCTGAGGTCAGGGCATTAATGCTCTGGAAACCGGAAGTCATCTTCGCCCAATTGAGTCTCGCGGAGACGACTCCAGCCTGCACTTTGCCATCGACTCGCGCCTTCAGCAGGATGTCTCCCCTGTGGTTGAAGACGCGAACCTTGTCGCCGTCGCCGATGCCGCGCGCCCGGGCGTCGGCCGCGGAAATTTCCAGCAGCCCCTGTTCTTCCATCTCCTGAACCGATGGCACATTGGAAAATGTAGAGTTCAGGAAATTGTCGGACTTACGGGCCAGCAGTTCCAGCGGCAGTGTGCCGTTCTTCTTCCCGTGCCGCGATTCCGTAGGAGGCGTAAAGTCAGCGACCGGATCGAGTCCCAGTTCTTTCACCGCCTCGCTGTAAAGCTCCGCCTTGCCGGAAGGCGTGCGGAAACCGCCGTGCGCGAAAGGTAGAAATGGTTCTGCGTGTGTGGGGACAGCCGCCCCCGGCAGTCCTGCGTAGGGGAACTCTTCTCCGGAAGCCGGATGCCGAGAGCCGGAAGCCGCAAAGTTCAGCCGTACGTGCCCCCGTTCGAGCCGCTCCCGACTGATCCCCGCGAGCCGGGGATCTGTCGAATCCAACGCCACCTCGATCATCTCGTCCACGCTCTCGTGGAAGCAATCTTCTTCGAATCCCATGCGTTGCGCCAGCGCGCGAAAGACTTCCACATTCGGACGGCACTCGCCCAGCGGCGCGATCGCCTGATTCGAGACCTGCAAATAGTAGTGCCCGTACGCCTTTTGCAGGTCTTTGTGCTCAAAGAATGTCGTCGCCGGCAAGACCAAGTCGGCATAGTCTGTCGTATCGGTAAAGAATTGCTCATGCACAACCGTGAAAAGATCCGGCCGAAGCAGCCCGCGAACCACTTCATTGTGCTCCGGACAAATTGCCGCCGGATTAGAGTTGTATACGAACAGAGCCTTGACGGGCGGATTACTCAGCGTGTTGAGCACGCGGCCCAGCGCCACCATGTTGATGGTTCGGGCTTCGCGTCCCAGTGCGGTCTTCATCAGGTCGGCACGTTGCAAGAACTCGGTATTAAGGTCAACCGAGCCGCTGAGCGACATCTGCAACCCGCCGCCAATTTCTTTCCACGATCCCAGGATGCAGGGCAACATGACGATGGCGCGGGTCGCCATCCCGCCGCGCTCGGAGCGTTGCACGCCGTAGTTCAGGCGGATCACCGACGGTCGCACCGTGGCGTACTCGCGCGCTAGTTTGCAGATATCCGCGGCGGCCATCCCGGTCCATTGCGCCACCCGCTCTGGAGGATACTCCTTCACTTTTTCGCGCAACTGCTCGAAGCCCAGAGTGTATTTCGCGACATAGTCGGCATCGTGCAGGCTCTCGCCAATGATCACGTGCATCATGCCGAGCGCCAGAGCCGCGTCGGTTCCCGGATTGATTGGCAGGTACCAGTCGGCGCACTGCGCAGTCCGCGTGCGGTAGGGATCGATGACCACCAGCTTCGCGCCGTTGCGCCGGGCCTCGGCGATGAACGGCCACAAATGCACGTTGTTGCCATGAATATTCGATGCCCACGCAATGACGTATTTGGAGTGACGGAACTGTTCGGGCTCAGTGCCAAGTTTCACGCCCAGAACCGACTTCAGCCCCGCTTCTCCGGCCGTCGAACAGATGGTGCGCTCCAGTTGCGAAGCCCCCAGCCGGTGGAAAAACCTGCGGTCCATGGACGCGCCATTGAGCGTCCCCAAAGTTCCGCCGTAGGAATAAGGCAGGATGGCCTCGCTGCCAAACTCCGCCGTAATCGCGCGAAACCGCGAAGCAATCTCCTCCAGCGCTTCGTCCCAGGAAATGCGTTGCCAGGTTGGTGTGGGGATAGCTCGTGTGGGGACAGCCGCCCCCGGCTGTCCGGGCGGAGCGAAGCTCCGCTGCCCAGGCCCCTTGGCTGAAATCCTTCGCATCGGATACAGCACCCGATCCGCCGAATACACGCGATCCAGATACTTCGCCACCTTGGCACACAAAAACCCGCGCGTAACCGGATGCTCCGGATCGCCCTGAATCTTCGTGGCCCGCCCGTCCTCGACGCTGATCAGCACCCCGCAAGCATCCGGACAGTCATGCGGACAAGCGGCATGGACGACCTGCTTCATCGCTTCGATTATACGGTGCTTGCGAGTCTGGCGGAGAGATCGCGTGCTCATGACGAATTTTGGACAAATAAAGAGACGGACGGCCCTCAGGCCGTCCGCCATGGAAGGATTCGAACTGCTTAGTTTCGATATCCGAGCCGACATCACGGCTCGGGCATGTACCTTCGTGTGGGGGGCTTTGGCGGCTAGCGATTACGGCGAAAAGTCGGCGGCGCTTCGGAAACGTGTCGATCGCACAGCTTACTTCAGTTCCAGAACCTCTTTTTCCTTCGCTTTGCTCATCTCTTCCATCTTCTTGATTTCGCCGTCGGTCAGCTTCTGAATCTCGTCGAGCGAGCGCTTCTCTTCGTCTTCGGTAATCTTCTTGTCCTTCAGCGCTTTCTTGATCGCGTCGTTGCCATCGCGGCGAATGTTGCGTACGGCCGTACGGTGCTCTTCCAGCACTCGGTGCAAGTGCTTCACCATGTCTTGCCGTCGCTCCTGGGTGAGCGGCGGAACTGGCACGCGGATGAGCTTGCCATCGTTCATCGGATTCAAGCCCATATCTCCGGATCGGATCGCTTTTTCAATCGCTCCCAGTTGCGACGGGTCGAAGGGCTGCACCGTGATCAACTGCGCCTCAGGAGCGTGCACCTGCGCAACCTGGTTCAGGGGCATCTGCGAGCCATAGTAGTCGACGGTCACGTTATCGAGCATGTGCACGTTCGCGCGCCCGGTCCGCACCCCCGCCATGGCCTTGCGAAAATCTTCCACTGCCTTGTCCATGCGCGTCTTCAGTTGTACGTATGTTTCTTTCAGGCCGGCTATCGCCGCCATGGTCGCTTGCGCCATATCGTTAGCCCCGTGTCATCTCAGAATCAAAACGTTGAATTATAAACCGAAGAAGAGAGCTGGCCACGGATTTGCACCGATCGCCACGGATCAGAAACGCCAACCATCCTTGTGAATCTGTGAGAGTCCGTGGCCGATCTTACTCTTCTACGCTCGCCGCTTGCGCGCTAACCCTCGAGCCAATTTTCTCGCCCAGCACCACGCGGCGGATGTTGCCGTGGCGGTTCAGGTTGAAAACGATGATGGGCAGGTTATTGTCCTTGCACAGACTGATGGCTGTGGAGTCCATCACCTTCAGCCCCAATTTCAGAACGTCCATATAGGAGATGTGATTGAATTTCTTAGCTCCGTCGACTTTCATCGGGTCGGCGTCGTAGATGCCGTCAACTTTCGTGGCTTTCAGGATCGCATCGGCTTTGATCTCCATGGCGCGCAGGGACGCTGCGGTATCAGTCGAGAAATAGGGATTGCCGGTGCCGCCGGCAAAGATCACGACGCGGCCTTTCTCCAGATGACGAATCGCCCGGCGGCGGATGAAAGGTTCGGCGACCTGGTTCATCTCGATCGCGGACTGCACACGGGTGTAGACGCCCTGCTTCTCCAGCGCATCCTGCAGCGCCAGTGCATTGATGACAGTGGCCAGCATGCCCATGTGGTCGGCGGAAACCCGGTCCATGTCTTTCGCCTGCTGGGCCACGCCCCGGAAAAAGTTTCCTCCGCCCACGACGATGGCTAACTGCACCCCTAGTTTGTGCACGTCGGCCAATTCCGCCGCGACCTCGTGGATGCGCGCGGTCTCCACGCCAAAGCCCTGGTTTGCCGCCAGCGCCTCACCAGAAAGCTTGAGCAGAACGCGTTTGAAGGCAGGAGTCGTCGTCATGAGTGAGTCTCGTAGCGCCGGCGTCCCGCCGGCTGTCGCGAGGGCGTCTCGCGCTCGCATCCCAGCACCTGAAACCAAAAAAGGGCGCCCATAGGGCGCCCCGAATTATTCGCCTTTCGGCTCTGTAGGCTTCGTGACGGCGACGGTCTCGCCCATATCCCCCACCTTGAAACGGGCGAATCTTCGCACCGCGATGTTCTCACCCAGCTTGCCGACCTTGGCGGCGATGAGCTGCGAGATCGAGATGGTCTGGTCCTTGATGAAGGGCTGCTCCAGCAGGCACACCTCTTCGTAAAACTTTTCCATCTTGCCGGCGACCATTTTCTCCGCGATGTTCGCGGGCTTGCCGCTGGCAATCGCCTGAGCCAGGTAGATATCCTTCTCGCGCTCGAAGTCAGCCTTGGTCACGTCTTCCTTGCGCACGAACTTGGGGTCGCTGGCCGCGATGTGCATGGCAATATCGTGCACCAGTTCCTTGAAATCGTCGGTGCGGGCCACGAAATCGCTCTCGCAGTTCACTTCGACCAGCACACCAATCTTGCCGCCGGCGTGAATGTAGCTGGCCACCGATCCTTCACTGGTCACACGCGTCGCCTTCTTCGCCGCCACCGAAACGCCTTTCTTGCGCAGAATCACGACCGCCTGCTCCATGTCGCCTTTAGCTTCGGTCAGGGCCTGCTTGCAATCCATCATGGGAGCTCCGGTTTTCTCCCGGAGGTCTTTCACTTGCGCCGCGGAAATGTTCACTGTAGTCGTACCCATTTTCAATGCCTTTCAATCTTAACAACTATGAATGGCTTCCAATTTTCAATTTTGTTCTTACTCGCCCCGTACTGTAAACGAGCCTTACGACCCCCAACTCATCTAACTCTTTTCTTGCGTCTCGATACTCTTTGCCGCAGATGCCGTACTTTACCAACTGTTCTTCGAGCCACGCATTTGGGACTGACTTATCTGTCAGTTCGGCATTGTGAAAGATATCGAATGAGCCGTCCGGTCGCCTAAGGATCTCGTAGACCAGTTGCACACTCGGCAGCCCCCTTTCGTCTTTGACTGTGCGGCTCATCGCGAGAAACCCTTCGTATGAACGATGACCCGCGCCGGATGACCCGCGCGGGTCAGAATTCCAAAGCCCGGTTTGTCACTGGCTATTAACAACTGGCTACTGCTCTAAACCGTCTGGCTCTCCACCTTCGGCAGCTCAGCTTCCTCGGTCGCTACCGGCTTCTTGTGCGTTCCCGGACCCAGCACTTCTTCCATGCTGATGTCTTCGGCGGCGTCGACGGCAGCTTCTTCCACGTGGGTTTCGCCCGTCGCCGCCTGCGCCGCATCGGCAGCCGCCTGCATGTCGGCGACTTGTTTGTCGGTCATCAACTGCGCACCCTCGGCAATCGATTCCGAAATCTTCGACGTGAACAGCCGGATCGCCCGCAACGCATCATCGTTGCCGGGAATCACGTAATCCACTTCGCTGGGATCGCAATTCGTGTCGACCACCGCGACCACGGGAATGCCCAGCTTGCGCGCCTCGCGCACCGCAATCTGCTCCTTATTGGAATCGATCACGAAGATCGCGTCGGGCAGGCGGCTCATATTCTTGATGCCGGCCAGGTTGGCCTGCAAATGCTTGCGCTCGCGTTCGAGCTTGATGACTTCTTTCTTGGGGAGCAGCTCGTAGCGGCCATCCGTGGCCATCTCGTCGAGCTCCTTCAGCCGCTTCACCGATTTCTGCACCGTGACCCAGTTGGTGAGCAGTCCACCCAGCCAGCGCTGGTTGATGTAGAACATCCCGCAACGCTGCGCTTCTTCGGCAATCGCGTCCTGCGCCTGGCGCTTGGTGCCCACGAACAGCACAATCCGGCCGTCGTTCGCCAGATCCTGCACGAACTTCGATGCCTCTTTGAACATCTTCAGCGTCTTCTGCAGGTCGATGATGTAGATCCCATTGCGCTCTCCGAAGATGTATTCCTTCATCTTGGGATTCCAGCGCTTGGTCTGATGCCCGAAGTGGACGCCCGCTTCGAGCAACTCCTTCATGGTAATAGTAGCCAATGAACCTCCTCTTTAGTCTGCATCAGGAGATCAAGGTTTCAAAGTTTCAAGGTTGCAATGTTTCAAGGATCTTGAAACCTTGAAACTCTGAAACGTTGAAACCTGCCTTCCCGATTGCCATTCCCGCCCCGCACCGTGGCGCGGGAAGAATTGAACACATAAACCCAATGTTTCAAGGTTGCAAAGTTTCAATGTGGTTTGTCCTTTGAAACCTTGAAACCTCTGAAACTTTGAAACCTATCTCTTGCTGAACTGGAAGCGCTTGCGAGCGCCCTTCTGTCCGTACTTCTTGCGCTCTTTGCCGCGCGAGTCGCGGCTGACCATGCCCTCTTCCTTCAGCTTCTTCCGCAGTTCGACATTGAACTGCATCAGGGCGCGGGCAATGCCCAACTTCACCGCGTCCGCCTGGCCGCGCACGCCGCCGCCCAGCACGCTGGCGATGATGTTGAACGTTGCTGCCGTGTCCGAAGAAGCCAGCGGCGACTTCGCCGCCGAACGCTGCGCCGGGGTCACGAAATATTCTTCGAAGGCACGTCCGTTCACTTTGAACTCGCCGCTGCCCGGACGCAAATACACACGGGCAATCGCCCGCTTGCGGCGTCCCGTTCCGTAGTATTGAACTAATTCTGCCATTTAGCTCCTAGCCTCTAGCTCCTAAGGCTTCTAGCCAAACCAGAAGCCCCGAGCCTCATATATAAATCTCGTTAGCGTCATCCTGAGCGCAGCCGCTTTTCAGGCGGAGCGAAGAGCCCGCCCTGAGCGGCACGCGAAGGGATCTCGCGCGTACCGTTCACTGCTTACGAAACCGCAGCCTTGCGTGCCGGATACGCTCTTACTTCCAACTTCAAATCCTGCGGCTTCTGCGCCTGGTGCGGATGCTTGTCGCCCCTGTACACGTTCAGCTTCGAAAGCATGTGCGCCGCCAGTTTGTTCTTCGGCAACATGCGCTTCACCGCCGACTCGATCACCATCTCCGGCTTGCGCACCATTCGCTTCTTGAAATCCTCGGTTCGTAGACCGCCGGGATATCCGGTGTAGTGGTGATACTGCTTCTGCTCGGCCTTCATGCCGGTCGTTCTAATCTTCTCGGCGTTGATCACGATCACGTGATCCCCGGTGTCGAGAAACGGCGTATATTGCGGGTTCTCTTTGCCCATGAGGATGCGTGCCACCTGCGAAGCCAGCCGCCCGAGCGTCTGCCCGTCCGCATCCACGACGTACCACTTGCGCACAATTTCCCCCTCTTTGGGGAAATAGGTTGACATCGGAACTCTCCCAGATTGAATAAAGCTGCGAAAGAAGACCGCTCGTTGATTCCCCGGCGAGGACGCCAGGCCATCAGGCGGGCAACCACACGACTACCAAGTCCTTACGATAGCGTAATCTGCAAAGAATTGTCAACGATCTGTTCCTCCCAGGCTGACGGTGGTAAGTTAACCTTCGGAGGTTCTTCATGAAATTACTCCCCACAGTTCTTGCTGTCTCCCTGATGCTCTCCTTGCCCGCCTTGGCGCAACACAATAACCATCAATCAGGCGGCCATGCCGTCGGTGGTGGATACGTTCCCCCGCATGGTCCGGCTCCCTCGCGCGGAGCGCCACACCAAGCTGCGCCCAAAGCTTCCTATAGCGATCGAGCAGGCCATCCAGGCGCTCCGCACGTCCACCACGATGGCCAGTGGGTCGGGCATGACGCTGGGCGAGAGGACGCCCGCTTCCACCTCGATCATCCTTTCGAGCATGGACGCTTCACCGGCGGCTTCGGCCGTGGTCACGTGTGGCGCATTGCAGGAGGTGGTCCCAACCGCTTTTGGTTTGGCGGCTTCTATTTCGGCGTCGCGCCATTTGACCTGGCCTATGCCAACGACTGGCTCTGGGACAGCGACCAAGTCGTAATCTATGACGACCCTGATCACGAGGGCTGGTATCTCGCCTACAACGTGAGGCTGGGAACCTACGTCCACGTGCAATACATGGGCGGACAATAAACCTCAGGGTTAGCGACCGCGAGCCATGAGACCAGTAATCCCCACAGGTGCCGGGATCAAAACCGGCACTTGTGCTACATAATCTTTAGCCGAGGTGTGTCAGAGAATCGCATTTAATATTAAGTGCAATAGAATAAATAACTTCACTCGTACGCTAGGGCATCAATCGGATCCCTCTGCGCGGCTTTGAATGCCGGATACACGGCTCCTGCCAACGCACCAGCAATCGCAATCAGCGCCGCGCGCAGCACCCATTCGTTGCTCCAGAATAGGCGCAGCACTGGCCTTTCGAACATGATGACGCGGCGGGTCAACATACTGATAATGACCCCCGCGACGATCCCTACCACCGCCAGCAGCACCGTTTCTCGCAGGACCACGTTCACGATGTACCACTTCGAGGCGCCCAGCGATTTCAGAATTCCGATCTCGCGCGTTCGCTCCATGACCGCCGTGTACATCGACTCAAAGATGACCAGGAAGCCGACCACCACCGCCACCCCGATCACGATCTTGATGGCAAGATCAAACCCCGGAAGATTGTCCGGCGTCATCATCGACAGATATTCCGGCATGGAGCGCACCGAGTACTTCTCCATGCCGGGCACTTCCTGAATCGATTTCTCGACCTGATCCGCATTCGCAGGATCGTCTAACTTGATGTAAAAAACAGAAGCGTGGCCTGTTTCGCTCACCAGATCCTGCAGAGTCGCGAGCGGCAGAAACTTGCGTCCTCCCTTTCCGTGCGGAACGATGCCGCAGATGCGGAACTCGTTGGCCAGAATCTCGATCCTGTCTCCAACTCTCTTATGGTTCATGCCGGCAAAATAATCATCCACGATCACGTCGTAGGGCGCCTGAAAAGGTCCGCCGGAGAGATAGTGGAACTTAGGAGGAAGCGTGTCATAGCTTGCCAGGTCAATCCCATAAATGATTTCCAGGGGCTTTTGCGTGAACCACCAGATCACCGGTACCGCCGCTACAACGTGCGGCACTCGGCGCAGAACGTCTCCCACCTTGACTGAGATGGGCGCGCCGGTCAAACCGATTAGCGACGACGACCCCGGTGGCATGACCATCAGGTCTGCTCCGACACCGAGTTGGCTCTCCTTCGATCCGTTCAGCAAGCCGTAGAAGAGCGCCACCACCAGCAGAATCATGGTGACTTCAAGCGCAATCGCACTCATCGTGATCAACGATCGGGTGGGCCGATGCACCAGGTTGGCGACAACCATTTTGTTCATCATAGGGAAGCTGTCCGCGCACGGCGTTCAGATACTGGACGTCCCACATGAGTGCTGAATGCTGAGTGCTCTACCGGCCGTTACTGTGTTTGCCCCAGCGGCGTAACCAGGCTCGATTGCGGACGGTCAAGATGGATCACTACTGCTCCCGACGGTTGGTCCAGCACGAACTGATCATCCTTCAGTTGCTGATTAATATCCACTTTCAGCATGTTCAGCGTGATGTCGTATTCCTCTTGCGGCCGGTAAATCTCGATGCGCGAGGGGAAGCTGAATCCATTGAAGTTTTTGTATTGGGCGTAGCGGGCATCGGTCGCCACTTTGCCATCCTCGCTGTAAATGAATTGCCGATGCGGCTTCAGATCGGTGCGCCCGAAAATAATCTTGCGCGCCAGCCTCCAACCCGCCTCGTATTTCTGGATGATGGTTAACTCGTAGTCTTCTTGCAGGATGCGATGCCCCTTGGCGTCATGCAGGGTCTCGTAATCGTTCTCCAGCACGGCAATCTCGGAAGCAGGATCAATATGGCTGATCAACAGCGCCTCGTAAATATTCTGCGGACGAATGTTCTCCATCGGTTGGTCGGCATTAGGCGTCTCTACCTCGTTGCGTCCGATCACGAAACGATTCTTCGGCGGAATCCACAGTTTGAAGCCCTGGCCCTCGCTCACCATGTCAAAAGCCGTGGTGCGCACGATGGGCATCAGCCCGATCATGTGCAGCGAATCCGGCTTCCGCGCTAGAACATAGCCTCGGATTTCCTTGTAATCCGTGTAGTGGCCTTTCTTCATTCCGCCCACGGACGTGTCGATATCCACCGTCGCCTTCAGCGAGTGGATGGCCTCGGCCTGCTGATTGATGCTGTCGATCAGCCCCTGCTGCGTGGATTCCTTCAGAGGGGTTTTTGAGTACTGATCCTCGACCGGACGCGTGCGCAACACGCAGCCCGTCGTCGATAGCACGGCCAGAAATAAAGGTACGCCCAAAAAGGGCAAGCTACGTCTCATCAAGATATAAGAAGACCTCTGAACATTTGAGTATACCGCGCCCCAAAGGGTGCAATAAGAAAGGGGGCCAAGTTTCCCCTTCCCTGGTAAACATCCTAAGGCAAATCAACCACTTACTAAAGTAAAGTCCGGCACAAGATCGCCGGGTACAGCCGCTTCCATCATCGTCTAAACTGTGTCTATTGTGCGCAAGATTGTCTGGCTAATCCTGGTAGCAATCCTCGGGACTGCAGGATGGTTCGCCTGGGCGGTGCTGACGCCCATCCAGCCCTCCGGGCAGACGTTCGTGATGCTGCATCCGGGTTACTCCACCCATCGTATCGCTGCCCAACTTAAAAGCGCCGGCATCATTCGCAGTGAAGAAGCTTTCGTTCTATGGCACTACCTTCACCACCGGCGCTCCCTGAAGGCTGGGGAATACCTTTTCGACAAGCCGGCAAACATTATTGACATTCAAAAGCGCCTGCGGCGCGGCGACGTTTACTTCCACACCGTAGTCGTGCCCGAGGGCTTCACCATGTTCGACATCGCTCGCACCATCGAAGCCGCCGGACTCGGCCCCGCCCAGGATTTTCTGAAAGTAGCGCAGTCCGACACCGCCCTGATTGCTGACATCGCTCCCGGAGCGCGGTCGCTTGAGGGATTTCTCTTCCCCGATACCTACGAATTCTCCCGCATGATGACCATGCAAGAAATGGCTGCAGCCATGGTGAAACAGTTCCACCAGGAGGCCCGCCAGATTGGACTGATTCAAACGCAGGGAGAAGCGGCGACAGCATCGTCAGACTCGCCTCCTATCGAACTCGAGGAAAAAGCGGCCTTTCGCGATCGGAACCCGGGCGCGACCGATCTGGAGCGCACCGTCATCATGGCTTCCATCGTCGAAAAAGAAACAGCCGTGGCCGAGGAGCGCCCGATGGTGGCCAGCGTCTACTACAACCGGCTGAACAAGAACATCGCGCTCGACGCCGACCCCAGCATCATCTATGCGGAACTCCTGGCAGGAACCTACCAGGGTGCACTGCATCACGCGGACATGCAGTTCCGCTCGCCCTATAACACCTACCGAAATGCCGGACTCCCCCCGGGCCCCATCGGCAATCCCGGACGAAGCGCACTCGAAGCCGCCATGCATCCCGCGCAAAGCGATTACTATTACTTCGTGGCCGACGCCCAGGGCCATCACCGCTTCGCCCGCACCATCGAAGAGCACAATAAGAATGTAGTGGCCTACCGCCAGGCAATGCGCGGACGGTAGCCGGTTCATTCCGCACCGGAAGCCGGAAGCCGAAAGCCGGAAGCCGCCGCGGCGCGCTGTTCCATCCACCCTTGCAGAATCAACACCGCCGCCATCCGATCCACGGCCTTTCCTCGCTTCTCGATCGACAGATCTGTGTCGCGCAACAGGCGGTTGGCTTCAGCAGAAGTGAGCCGTTCATCCCAGAGATGGACCGGCAGCCGAAACCGCTTTCGCAGTTCTTCGGCGAACCCTTGCATCTTGTCGGACTGAGTTCCTTCCGCCCCACTCATGCGCAAAGGCAAACCCACCACGATCTCCCTGACGTCGTACTCTTGAATTACGCGCTGCAGATATTCAAAGTCCTGGCGTTTGTTTCTGCGCTGCAAGGTGTCCAGCCCTTGCGCCGTAATCCCAAGGGGATCCGACACGGCGACACCGATTCTCCGCGAGCCCACGTCGAGCCCCAGAATCCGGCCAACCGGAACCTCGCGCGCCGTCCGGTTTTTAGTAGGGTCCTGCTCCCGATCGTCTGAAAGTGGGTCTCTCTGGTCGGAATCCACGCCCCGATTATATGCGCCTGGGCTGCAGTCTCCGGCTTTCCCGCAGCAGACTCCGCCTCTTCCGAAGCCACCCCGTGCGGCTCACACCAGGTTTAAGATTTGCGTTTTCAATAACTTTAAGGGATGTGGCAAGTCAGACTCCTGCCCTCCGCGCTCCTTGCTTTCGGCATGTGCCCGGAGTAGCATAGCTACAGGTTTATTGACGCTTCTTTCCCTCGGACCTATCGCCTATCTGGGTGCCTAACATGAGCGGTACGGACTTGAATTTCCACATCGGCGACAAGGTTGTCTATCCCAATCACGGCGTCGGCATTATTGAACAAATCAGCAGTCGCTCGGTGGGCGCGACGATCGAGAAGTTTTACCTTCTCCACATCAAAGCCAGCAGCCTCAAGGTAATGGTGCCTTGCCAGAACGCGGGCAGCGTAGGCCTGCGCCGCGTAGTTCGCAACGGCGAAATCCAAAAGGTTCTGGACGCTCTTTCCGTCAGCGAAAACGGAAGCAACGGCGACTGGAAAGACCGCTTCAAGGAAAACTCCGACCGCATGCGCACCGGTTCGTTGCTGGAGGTTGCCAGCGTCCTGAAGAGCCTGATTACCCTGCACCAGGCCAAGCCTCTTTCGTTCCGCGAGAAAAAGATGCTGGAGCGAGCCCGTTACCTCTTGGTCAGCGAATTGGCCATGGCCCGCAACTGCGAAGAATCCAAGGTGGAAGAGATTCTCACCGCCGCTCTGGCCAAGTGCAAGCTGCGCTTCCCGGAAGCGTCGGAATTCCAGGCCTAGAGATTGTGGAACGAAACGTGTAGGACGGACACTCCCTTCGACTTCGCTCACCTCAGGCTCTGTCCCTCGCTCTTGATCTCGTTCTTTCAACCATCAACTTCGGCGCCTGGAGCGTTTCTGAAAGGCTGCTCTAGACATTTTTGACCGCTTTACTTTGCGAACTCCGCGGTTAAGGGCTTCTGCAGGAAGCCTTCGGAAAGCGCCACGCGCAGTCCGCAAGCCCTCGCTCGGCGGCAAGGGTTATAATCTCGAAGGCTGTAGGTCACTGAATGACAGAGCTAATCAAACGAAAACTGCAGGAAGAAATCAACGCGCTCGAACACGAGCTGATTCACGAGCTTCCCAAAGAAATTAAAAAGGCTGCCGCTCTCGGCGACCTCAGTGAAAACGCCGAGTACCACATGGCCAAGCAGCGCCAGGAGTTCGTCAAGGCGCGCGTCCGCCAGCTCGGCAAGCGCCTCGCCGATCTGTCCATGGTCAACATGAACAACATCCCCCACGACAGAGTTGGCCTGGGTTCCACGGTCAAGATTTTCGACAATACCAAGAACGAAGAAATGCAATACAAGCTGGTAACCAGCGAGGAATCCGACGTAGCGACGGGAAAAATTTCGACCACCTCGCCCATCGGCCGCGCCCTGCTCAATAAAAAGGTTGGAGATGAAGTGATCGTGGTCAGTCCCAACGGCAAGCGCGAACTGGAAATCCTCAGCCTGAGCACGATCCACGATGAGGTCGAACCGGAAGAGGCCGGCGCCTAATGTCTGCGTCCTGGACCAGCGCCTTCGGCCGCGCCTGCGGAGTCCTGCTCGACACCATCGTCCGCTGGCTGGCGCTCTCCCGCATCAATCCCAACGTCCTCACCTTCATGGGTCTGGTGGTCAACACTTGGGCCGCCATCCTTTTCGGCTCCGCCAACGCCACCAACCAGAAGCGCATGTTCATCTACGCCGGCCTGGTCATCATCTTCTCCGGCTTCTTTGACCTGGTCGACGGCCAGGTCGCCCGCGCCACCAACCGCGTCACCCGCTTCGGCGCCTTCTTCGACTCGGTAGTCGACCGCTACAGCGACGCCAGCCAATTCCTCGGCCTGCTAGTCTTCTACGCCCGCGGCGGACGCTTTTTCTACGTCGTCCTCACAGCCTTCGTCATGATCAGCGCCATCATGGTGAGCTACACCCGAGCCCGCGCCGAGAGCTTGATCGGCTCTTGCCGCGTCGGCTTCATGGAACGCCCCGAACGCCTCGTCCTGGTCATCCTCGGAGCCCTGTTCAACCGCATGGCCCCAGTCTTGTGGGTGATCGCAGTCCTAAGCACCATCACGGTAATCCACCGCATGCGCTACACCTGGACCCGAACCCAAGACCCGCCAGTCTCCCTCACCCCGGGTCAAGCAGCGTAAGGCTGTGAAGATGGGTGGGACAGCCGCCGGCAAAGCGCAGCGATACCCAAGCCAAAACGGGAAATGACACAAAAAAACGTTGGCGGTTGAGATGAAAAACCCCAAACCTCTGTCATCCTGTGCAGTCGAAGGACCCCGAACTGCGTGTACCAAGATGGACCCAATAGGGAGTTTTCACGGTGCTGCCAAACGTGCGGAAAGAACTCCCTGACACGTCTCTGCTGAGATCGAACCCGACGGGATCTTTCCACTGCGTTGCCGTTCGCTTCGCGAACGGCAACTTCGCTCAAGATGACAGAGGATGGCGTTTGCCGTGAAAGATCACGAGTATTTCGTCTATGTCGTCTGCAGTCGGTCCGGCACGCTATACATCGGCATGACGAACAGCATCTATCGCCGCGCGCTGGAACACAAGCGCGGAGAGATTGAAGGATTCGCCAGCAAATACCATTGCAATCGTCTGGTCTACTACGAAACGTCCGATGACGTTCACAAAACCATCGGACGCGAGAAGCAATTGAAAGGCTGGACGCGCGCAAAGAAGATTGCCTTGATCGAGTCGAAGAATCCGCGGGGGGGAAGATCTAGCCGAAAAGTGGGGCGCACAGATGGCCTTCGCCGGCGAAGCAATCAAGGACCGATGAACTAAATACCTGTCATCCACAGCGGAGTGCCTTGTCATCCTGAGCGAAGTGAGTGCTCCGCGAAGCGAAGCACTCACGTAGTCGAAGGACCCCTTACACACGTGCGCCAAGATAGGCCCGAAAGGGAATTCGCACGGTGCTGCCGAACGTGCGGTGAGAACTCCCTAACACGTCTGTGCTGAGGTCAAGCGCGCCGCGATCTTTCAGCTACGTTGCCGTGCGCTTCGTGAACGGCAACGTAGCTCAAGATGACAAAAAGAGGATGCCATGGATGGATGTCATCTGAGCGCAGTCGAAGGATCCCTCATGCTTTGGCAAAACAAGTTGATAAAGCGCTCTATTAGAAAACAATTTAGATGCACGCCCAACCGACAAGAGAGAAAACAGCGCATGTTATCTCTGCCCCGCATTGCCTGTGCTTCACTCCCAAAATGGGAACCCTCACTCCATATCCCCACCTGTCAAGCCCCCACAAAATATTTCTAACTCCTACTCCCGCAGTCTCATACCATCGCCTATCCACAGCCCACGCCGCCGACGGATGTTAAAATGCATGTATCGTGCTTAGCCACAAGCAATACGATTCATCCATTCCCAAAACGGGAAATTCTATCCTAGGCAGCAGAGCTAACTTATTATTTCGCAATATGTTACACGCAAGTCCCAGCCGCTCAAGATTTTGCGCGGACCAAGCCATATCCGCATCTCCCAACTCGGTAGAACTAAAGAATTTAGCTATAAGGCAAGAAAAAATATCGCGAGTGAGTGCGTTCCTAACTCTCCTGTTCTCAAGATTTTGCCCGCAAAATATTGAGCCACATAGACTTTTTCGTGATTTTCCGCTAACTCGATGACTCCAATAGACCGAGGGGGGAGGGGGGTACCTCTCCAAAATCGCAGCCGGTAGCAATGCTATCCTATCCGGTCGCATCGCTGAATCTGGGGACAACTCTTGCCTACTGATCCGGTTCTCGTCATCCACGGCGGCGCATGGGCCATGCCCGATGACATGGTCGACGCCCACATCCACGGCGTGACGAACGCGTTGGCCGTGGGCTGGCGCGTGCTCGCGCAAGGCGGCGCGGCGCTCGACGCCGTCGAGGAATCCGTCGTCATCATGGAAGACGACGAGACCTTCGACGCCGGACGCGGCAGCTTCCTCAATCGCGACGGCAAGGTGCAACTCGACGCGCTCATCATGGACGGAGCCACGCTCCGCGCTGGAGGCGTCGGCTGCGTCGAGCGCCTGCGCAATCCGGTGCGCGCCGCACGCAAAATTCTGAGCGAGAGCCCGCACGTTTACTTTGTAAGCCAAGGCGCGGAGCAGTTCGCCGCCCAACACGGCATCCCGCTGTGCAACAACGAAGACCTGGTCATCCCGCGAGAAGTTGAGCGCCTGCGCGAGTACCAGGCCGAAGCCGCGCGGCACGGCAATGATTTATTTGCGCCCACGATTTCTCACGACACCGTAGGCGCGATCGCCCTCGACCGCAACGGCAACATCGCCGCCGCGACTTCAACGGGCGGAACGCTAAACAAAGCTCCCGGACGCCTGGGCGATTCGTCGCTGATCGGTTGCGGCTGTTATGCGAACAACGAGAGCGCCGCCGTTTCCACCACCGGATGGGGCGAGCCGATCATGAAGTTAGTATTGGCCAAGTGGACCGCGGACCGCATCTCCGCCGGTAATCTGCCCGAGTGGTCCGCGCAGGAAGCGATGAACTATTTGAAACAACGGCTGAACGGCCACGGCGGCATCATCGTTCTGAATCCCGAAGGCCACATCGGCATCGCTCACAACACGCCGCGCATGGCCTGGGCGTTTAAGACGATTCACAAAGAAGAAGCCGGTATTGAGTGCAGCGCGTTCTAGTGGTTAGTGACCAGTTTAAGGCGATGCTCGAAGGGGTCGCTGACCAGTCACTAACCCTGCCGCTAGAGCCATCCCTTGGTCCGCGCAATCCTCGCCGCTTCCACGCGATTGTTCGCACCCAGCTTGCTGATGGCTTCGGAAAGATAATTTCGCACCGTGCCGTCGGAGAGACCCAACTCGCCGGCAATATCGCCGCTGGCCATGCCTTCGCCGGCAAGTCTTAACACTTGCCGTTCGCGATCGGTGAGCGGATCCATCTCGCTCCAGGCTTCCGTCGCGAGTTCCGGATGAATGACTCGCAACCCCTGGTGGACGCGGCGCACGGCATCCGCGAGTTCCTCGGCGCGCATGTCTTTCAGCAGATATCCGGACGCTCCCGCCTCGAGCGCGCGGCGTAAGTATCCCGAGCGCGCAAACGTCGTGACGATGACTACGCGCGTCCCCGTCCGCCGCCGCTTTAACTCCGCAGCCACGTCGAGGCCGCTCATGTGCGGCATTTCAATGTCGGTGATGAACACGTCGGGCTTGTGCGCGAGCACGGCTTCGAGCGCTTCTTTGCCGTTGCGCGCCTGAGCGATGACGGAAATGTCGCCCTCGATTTCGAGCAGGGCGGCGAGCGCGCCCAGCACCATCCCCTGATCTTCCGCCAGAACCACGCGGATGGTCTTGCGGCTCCTTCTTTGCCGTCTCTGAGAGGATTCAATTGCGGGAGCCTTCGTCTCGCGGCACAACCTTTTTCAAGGGCAGAGTGATGGTGATCGTGGTACCGGCTTCGGTGTTGCGCTGCAGAGTGCCGCCGAGCATTTCGACGCGTTCGCGCATGCCGCGCAGTCCATTACCTTCGCCGTTGGAAATGCCGCAGCCGTCGTCCTGAATTTCGAGACGGCAATTGCCGTTCTGCTGCTCGAGGCGCATGCGGCATGTGCGGGCCTGCGCGTGGCGCACCACGTTGGTGACGGCTTCGCGCACCGCGAGCGAGAGAACGCTCTCTTGCATAGCCGGGAAGTTTGCACCGTGGTCGCGGCGTCGCACTGCACGGTGAGTCCGGCCGTTTCCAGCGTGGTCTTAGCCTGCGCCAGTTCGGCCGCGAGACCCTGCGAGCGGTACCCGCGAATCGCGTCGCGCACATCGGACAAGGCTTTCCGCGAGATCTCCTCGACTTCGCGAATTTCTTTCCCCGCGCGCTGCGGGATCGCGGTCGATCAGTTTGCCGGCGAGTTCCGACTTCAGCGTGATCACCGAGAGAGTGTGGCCGAGCACGTCGTGCAGATCGCGCGCAATGCGCTCGCGCTCGGCGACCTTGGCCAGATTTTCGATTTCTTCGTTGGCCTTGCGCAGTTTCCGGTTCATGCGGTTGCGCTCGGCGAAGAAGATATTGCTCCCACCCACGACGATCGGAAAAACTGCCGCATAAAACATCACCCATCCCGACACATGCAGCAGATAGGTCTCGACCGCAGCAACGCTAACGATTGCGGCCAGACATCCGATCGCGGCCGTTTGGGTCTCGACCACGAAGGGCACAAATGCGCCTGCGAAGATGAAAAAGGTGGAGGCGCCGCCATTGAAGGGAATCATCAGCATCCCCAGCAGGGTCATGCCTCCGATGTGGACAACGGCCCGCGGCTCCTCCAGAAGGAAGATTCCAAAATAAAGGGCGATGAATACAAGCGCGGCAAGAATGTCGAGAGCCCACAGCTTCGCGCTGACGTGGTCAACCACTGGTTCGATGAAAAAGAACCCCAGATAGAGCACCCAGAAGAAGGGGCCCCATCCGTGCTCTTTGTCGCGCAACACCTGCTTAAATGACTTGAGACCTAGAGCCATGATTTGACTCCACGGAGTTCGATGCCTTCGACATCAAGAAAGATAGGCGGCGCCATCTCTTCTATTCTCACCCCAGCGGTCAATTCCGGCCACTCCGCAACATCGGCCCGGCTCCGTACCACACCAGCACGGCCGCGGGAATCAGCAGAGCCAGCCACTTCGATCCGGCGTAGAGAGCCGCCATTCCCAAGAGGATGAGGACGACCGTCCAGCCCATCGATTTCTTCGAATTTGCACTCATAGTCCACTCCTTGGCGACGCGCGGCCCGCAGGCCGGCAATCTTATCCGTACATTTTTTCCTGGTCGCGCTGAAAGCCAATGCGCGCCACGCCCAGGCAGATCATGGTGAAAGCAAGCAGGACTTCCCAATGTGTCGCACTCGATTCATGGCGTCCTGCTCCTACGATTCCCAGCGCCAGTTGCGAAAGGTGATAGGGAGGCAGTGCGAGCGCGATCTGACGCACGACTTTCGGCAGGAACATGAAAGGCACCCACAATCCACTGCAGAACGACATGGGCAGATAAATAAGGTTGATGGTGGCGGGCGCGGAATTCGGTCCGGTGAAATATCCGACAGCCAATCCCATGGCGGAGAATGGCAGTGAACCGGCCGCCAATGTTCCCAGCAGTCTGGCTAAATCAGCGAGGGGCATTCGCACTCCGCCCAGCGTGAATCCGAGCGCGAAGAGCGCGACTACGATAAACGAGCTGAAGATCATGCTGGTGACCACTTTGGCCGCGAAGTACGCAAACGGCGGCATAGGGCTGGCGCGCTTCACTTGTAGCCATCCCAGCCCGCGATCGGAGGCCAGACCGGCCGCGGTTCCAAATAGAGAGGCACCCATCACACCGAAAGTCCCGTAGGTAGCGATCAGATAGGTGGGAACGCCGGTACCGCCAATCGCCTGTTTCGAATTCAGCACCAACCCGAACAAGACGTAGAACATGATGGGGAAGCTGAGCACCGACGCCGTGTACATGCGGAGGCGCAGGTTCTTCAGAAACTCGTACTTCGCCTCCTTCAGATAAATCGCTGCCGTGTGACGCGGCGAACGCTGAATTTGCAGGTTGCTCAATGCCATGGTTGCGGTGCTCATTGCATCTCCTCCGGAATAAGTTCGTTTAGTTGGAATGGTTTCCATCGCGCGCCGTGTCGTGCGTCAGCGCCAGGAACGCTTCTTCCAGGCCCGCGCTGGTGATTTCCAGGCCGCACAATTGCGCATCGCGCACCAGCAGTTCGCGGACGATGGACTCGGCTTCGACGGCGTGAATTTCGACGGCTTCGCGATCTTCTTTTACTTCGGTGACGCCGGGAATCTGGCGCAGAGTGTTCAGGCTCAGGCTCGTGATGCAGCGAATCCGCTTGCCGGCGGTTTTCGCCTTGATGTCCGATGGAGTTCCCTCGGCAATGATTTCGCCCTGATTGATGACGGCAACCCGGTCCGCAAGCGCGTCAGCTTCCTGCAAGTAATGGGTCGTGAGCAGCACGGTCTTGCCGCGCGCGACCATCTTGCGAATTTCATCCCACAACATGCGCCGCGCCTCCACGTCGAGCCCGACTGTCGGCTCGTCGAGAAAAAGCAAGTCCGGATCTCCGCAAATGGCCAGTGCAAACAACACGCGTTGCCTCTGGCCTCCGGAGAGATCGCCGAACTTGCGATCACGCAGTTTCTCGAGCCCGACGGCGGCCAGGACTTCGGCGGACGCCATGGGCTTCTCGTAATAGGTGGAAAACAGATCGATGTGTTCACGGACTCGCAAGGTTTCAGGAACTCGTCCCACTTGCAACATGGCGCCGGTGCGCATCCGGTTTTCGGGATTCGTTGGGTCTCCGCCGAAAACGCGCGCGCGTCCCGAATTCGGCTGCAACAATCCCAGGAGCAACTTTACGGCTGTCGTTTTGCCCGCGCCGTTCGGACCGAGCAGGGCTACCACCTCGCCTGCGCGAACTCGGAAATCCACGCTGCGCAGCGCCCGGACGCTGCCGTAATTCTTGTTTACGCCTTCGAGACTGGCGACGATCAACTCCGAGTTCGAAGTATCAGGCCGCTTAGGTTGCTCTAACGTTGCGATCATCTTCCGTCCTCCCCGCGCGTTTTGCGTGGTCCGGCAGAATTGATTTGTTATTCCCGGCCAGCGATTGCATCATCGCGGAAGACGAATGGACGCACCAGTGCCATCCATCACGGAGCGAGCGTGACAAATGTCATCTCTGAGCTTGTGGTTCAAGTTCAATTTTTATGAAGTGATGCGGACTGGACCCTTCAGCAAGGCACGGGGAAACCCCGATCTTCCCGTCGGGCGTGTTACGAATTCCGAACAAACACCGAAAATCCACACAGTTGGAGTCAGCGCTCAGCTCGCGTCGTTGGACACGATGAAGCTGTGATTTCACGCGCCTGGCAAGGCCCGACGCGCGTTCGTAATTCGTAACAAGGCGAGGCCAACTCAAATTTTTGCAGAAATCGCCGTCACAATGCGTCCCGCCTTTGGTATGATTTCCCAACTTTTATTTGGAGCCGTACCCATGCTACCGGCGGGAAAAAGCCTTCGCACGCTGCGCGAGAAACTCGGCCTCACCATGCGGGACGTCGAAAACTCGAGCGCACGCGTTGCCGACAAGTATCGCAACGAGGAGTTCTCCATTCCTCCGAGCCGTCTGTCCGATATCGAGACCAAGGGTATTTTACCCAGCATTTACCGCCTCTACACGCTGTCGGTAATCTACCGCCGCGACCTTCGCGAGTTGATGTCGTGGTACGGCGTCGACTTGAACAACATGGCCGCGGACTTGGGATTGGTTTCGCCGCCGAAATCGCATGTTTCCGACGCTCTGGCCGGGCTGTCCTCGGTGCAGATTCCCGTGCGCATGGATCCTGGTTTTGACGAGCGCCGCACCACCAATCTGGGTCGCATGGTGGAGCAGTGGGGACTGGTGCCGATCGCCTACCTGGCGCAATTTGCCAACACCGATTTTACTTACGGCTACGTCGGCACCCAGGATTTCACCATGTATCCCATCCTGCCGCCCGGCAGTTTCATCCAGGTCGACGAATCCAGAAATAAGGTGATGGAAGGCTCCTGGCGCTCCGAATATGAACGTCCGATCTATTTCGTGGAGACCCGCGAGGGCCATACCAGCTGCTGGTGCAGCATGCGCCGCGAGGAAATCATTCTGCAACCGCATCCGCTGTCTCCGGTTCCGGTTCGAATCCTGCGGCACCCGCAGGAGGCTGAGGTGCTCGGGCAGGTTGTAGGAGTAGCTATGAAATTGACCGAGTGGCGCCCCCTCGATTCTTCTCCAAGCTCGAAAGGGCAAGCAGCACTGAATTAAGGTGACTGGCGGCCGGTGAGTCCTTGCGCTCGCCGGGCAGCATGTCATCGAAGCGTTCGCGCATCGCCCTCGACATAGGACTGGGCTGCAACCCCGGTGCTGCGACTCGATTCGTCCAGATCCTCGACCAGCGACTGCCAGCGGCGCCCGCAAAACTCCGGCCACGATTTCGGAATGCGCAGTCTTCAAAGCCCGTTCGGAGGATTCGGGCCCGTGGATGAGTTCCATCCCCCAGTGTTCGTACCGGCCCTGAGCGCGGCGCAAGGAAGCCAGATAAGCCAGCTTGCCCAGCAGGCCCGACACGGCCGCCAGAGTGGTATCTTTCACGTCCCGCAGGGCTGATTTCAGGGTCATCTTGTTACGAATTCCGAACGCTCCAAGGTCTTAAGTTACATTGTGCGCACCGCCGCGCCCATGAAAGTATCACGGTTCAATTCGCAGTCACAAGGAGAAAACAACCGTGAAACGTGCCCTACTGATCCTCGCAGCCGCTGTCCTGTTCCTCAACACTTTAGTCATTCCAACCGTTGCACGGGCCGATGGCGGCGGGACTGGTGCCGGCTGTGGGTCAACGCTCTGCAAGCCGTAGATTCGAAGTATGCATGAAAGACCTGTAAGTTGAACGCCGGGCTTGCCGGTCTTACAAAAACCGAACAAGAATTACTACGCCATTGCCGCCTGCAGCCAGCCACTGTATAGTTCGCTATTACGGCTATGCTGCAGGCGCACTCATTCCTTTGGCACTATCTCTGGGTCGCGCCGAACCTCCTTCTATTGGTTCTGGCCGTCTTCCTCTGGAGACGCGGAATTGTCCGCCAGTTCCCGGCCTTTCTCGCATTCGCAATACTCAGTTCCGTTGGTCAGCTCGTCGCCTATGCGGCCGATATTCTTCCGTCGGTCGCTCCCGCGACGTTCTGGCACGTGGATTGGGGAGATTTAGTACTCGAGGGAGTATTGAAGGTTGCGGTGATCGGCGAGATTTTTGCCTTCGTTTTCGGCTCGTATGCTTCTTTGGCACGGCTGGGAAAGACTTTCATCCGCGGGGCCGGGATCGTTCTAGTCTCTGCAGCCGCTGTGGCCGCTGCGTATGCCCCAAAAACCGAATTCTTTGGCATCATCTCCGGGGCTCAGCTCCTGGGACAAACCACGTATCTCGTCGAATGTGGCATCTTGGTAGCTATCTTTCTTTTCTCTGCCTATTTCCATCTCTCCTGGCCGAGGCGAGTTTTCGGGATTGCCTTGGGCCTAAGCGTCTCAGCCTGCGTGCACTTGGCGACCTGGGCCTTGATCGACAATAGCGGATTGCCGCACTCTACCCGCCTCATCCTCGTTTTCGTCAACATGGCCACCTACCACGTCTGCGTCCTGCTCTGGTGCTATTACCTGCTCGTTCCTCAGGAAAGTTGTTACGAAGTCTGCGGTTCCTCTACCCGAGAACAATCTCGACGTCTGGAACCGGGAACTGGAGCGTCTGGTACACCAATGACCGTCGCGATCCTTCTCGTTATCGCCGCAGCGCTGGCGCTGGTCTTCATCCTTAGTGTCACGCTTTCCCGGAGCCTGCAAATTTCCGCGGGCACTGGCCTGGCAACACAAATTCAGCCCATTGACATCGAGGCCTTTCGCAATCTCGTCGATCCCGGGGAAGACGACTATCTGCGCCGCCGCCTGTCCGCTTCGGAGTTCCGCCTGGTCCGGCGGGAACGCCTACGTGCCATGGCCGCTTACGTTCAAACCGCAGGACGAAACGCCGCGGTCCTGGTAAGCATGGGACAGGCGGCCTTGACTGCAGGCGATGCTCCTACTGCGGAAGCGGCGCGTCGACTGGTGGACAATGCGCTCTTGCTGCGCCGCAACGCCGCTTTCGCGCTGCTCAGAATTTACATTGCCCGGGCTTGGCCGAACTCAGGCCTGGCGGCCGCGCCCGTCCTTCACGGCTACGAGCAATTGAACGGTTCCGCGATGCTCCTTGGCAGGCTGCAGAATCCGACTGCACCAGTACGCATTTCGGCGATGTTCTAACTCATCTCAGTCATCGCAGCCACTAACATTCATTCACTGTTTTGCTGTGCTCCCCTGTGCAACCGCGGCATTCAAGATACTTGATCGTTGTGACCTAAGGCCGTTCCCCATTCCTCACTTGTTTTCGGTTGCCGATCTGTTATAAAACCACCGGGATTCATTCGCCCCAGATCATTTCGTGACTACATCGGCAATCTGCTGTGGGAATTGTTCCCGCCGTCTGCTCGCCTCCGCGAGTTCAAGGGAGAACCTCATGACCCGCACCGCAAAAGCTGTCTCCTTGACTTTCTTTTTCCTGCTGCTTTCCACCATTGCCTTTGGCCAGGGGGGCGTTGCCACCGGCGATCTGCACGTCACCGTTAAAGATCCGAAGGGGAACCTCGTCACGAATGCGACCGTGATTGCTCAGGATATCGCGAAGGGCCTGGAGCGTACCGCCAGTGGCGACGGCCAAGATGGTTACAGCGTTCGATTACTGCCGCCAGGCTCGTACTCGGTCACTGTCGAAGCCGCTGGGTTCAGCAAGATCGAAAATACCGGTGTCGCCATCACGGTCGGCGGATTGGTGGAACTTCCGGTCGCACTCTCGGTGGCAGGCGGCAAAGTGGTTCTGGAAGTCAGTTCCCAGGCCGAACTGGTGGAGACCTCGCGCAGTTCCACCACCGACACCATCGGCCAGCGGCGCATTGACAATCTGCCCATCAACGGCCGCGACTACATCAATTTCACGCTGACCGATTCGCAAGTCGTGCACGACGCCGCCCCCAACCTGGGCGCGGCTCCCACCTCCGGCCTCAACATGAGCGGCCAACGCGCCCGCTCCAATCTGGTCAACGTGGACGGTACCGATGCCACCGACAACTCGGTCAACGGCGTGCGCTCCACCGTCTCGCAGGAAGCGGTGCAGGAATTTCAGATCATCACCAACAATTATGCCGCTGAGTACGGCCGCGCCTCCGGTGGCGTGGTGAACATCATCACTCGATCCGGCTCCAATGACTTTCACGGCGACGTGTACGGCTATTTGCGCAATCGCAATTTCCAGGCGGTCAACCCGTTCAGCACCGTCCCCAACCCCGCCTACACGCGCGTGCAGGCTGGTACTGCGTTCGGCGGCGCGCTCAAGAAGGACAAAACGTTTTACTATTTTGCCTACGAGGTTACGCGCCGGCACGAGACGGGATTCTCTTCGATCGGGCAGGGCAATTTTGGACTCGTGCCGTTCGATGCTTCGGCGTTTTTCGGCGCCCCTGCGGGCAGTGTGAACCTTCAACTAACGCCTGACCAGCTCTCGTTCCTCGCCAACCCCGCAGTTTTGGCCACTGTGGGGGGCAGTGCAGCTTACGCAGGAGAAGTGGGGCAGTATCTGGGCCTGGTCGGCGCGTCTTCAGGGATGGCGGTGAATGGCGCGTGGCCGGTCGGTTTGACTGGAGGCGTCCCCGGACTGGGGGGCTTTCCCACCACTTGCAATCCAACCAAAGTGCAGTGCTTCGTTCCGGGTTCCTACCAAACGCTAGCCTCGCAAACGGGCAATTTCCCTGTGTTTGAGGGCACGAGTCTCTACTCGCTGCGCCTCGATCACAACGTGAGCAGCGCCAACCGTCTGATGCTGCGGGTCAACGTCAGCCCGAGCACGGTTACCGGCATCGAGGTCAGCGGACAAGATCAGCCCTTCGGGCAGAATGCCTACTCGCGCACATCCCAACAAACCTATCGCGACGTCGCCGGCACGGTGCAGGACACCTGGGCCATGGGCAACACCAAGGTCAACGAATTCCGCTTTCAGTACGCCCGCCGCGGTCTTTCGTACTTCTACAACACGCAGATCCCGGGCGGTTCCGACCCGGCCGTCAATATACCGGGATTCGCCTATTTCGGACGCGAGCCTTACTCCTACATTCAACGCACGGAGACGCGGTACCAGTTCACCGACAATTTCTCCTGGAGTATCGGCCGCCACAACACCAAATTCGGCGCGGACATCAACTATCTCCCGCTGACCGCCACCTTCACCGTGAACTACGGAGGTGTTTACGACTTCGGCGCTTTCAGCGCCGCCAGCCTCGGTTTTGTGAACCCCAGTCCCAGCGCCCTCCCCGATTTCCCGGCCCTCTCGCCGGTGCAATCCTATGGCGCGGGGTTGCCTGGAGACTTCATTCAGGGCTTGGGCAGTCCCAGCGATACGTTCAAGAACATTCCGATCGGCGTGTTCTGGCAAGACTCCTGGCGGGTCAGTTCCAACGTTACCCTGAACTATGGCATCCGCTATGATGTCGAGATTCCGCCCAAGTTCAAACCACCCCAGGGGCTGGCGCTTCCCGCCTACAACCTGCTGGGACTGCAGAAAGGGATTCAGACCGATAAGAACAATGTTCAGCCGCGCATTGGCGTTGCGTGGGATCCCGCAGGCAATGGCAAGACCGTCGTGCGCGCGTCGTATGGAATGTTCTACGATCACCCGTTGCTCGGCTTGTATTTCCTAGGAGACGCTTCCGACGGGTCATCCAGCGGCCAACTCGCGTTCGCCGGCACCGGATTTTGCAGCGCCGCGGGAAACCCGGCAAATCTGAACGCGTTCCCGATCTTCCAGGGCTTACAGGGCTTGCCCCAATGTGCGCCGTCGCCCTATCCGCAAGCCAATGCCAATCTCGGCTATCTGCCCAACCAGCAGCAGTTCCAGTCTCTGAATTTCCCGCAATCTGTGTTCCTGAACCAGAATTACCTGAACGTGACCTCAGGCAATCCGACGTTCCTGCCGCTGGGCTTCCAGCCCTTCGGGTATCCGCAGTCCAAGAACTTCGTCTACGCCTACGCACAGCAGGCCAACCTGACCTTGGAACGCGATCTCGGGGCCGGCTTCGCTCTGAGTCTTGCCTACAACTTCAACGGAGGGCGTCACCTGAACCGTCCTATCAACGCGAATACAATTCGCGGTGACTTGATGACCGCGAATTTCGAAGCGGCATATTACGACGCTTTGTTCCTTCAAGAAACAAATCCACTAATTAAACTTCCAGCCAGCCCATTCACAGTCAGCGGATGCAATCCTGCGGGCGGTCCCGGCGGACCCTACCCGTACAACGATCCTGCGCTGATGAACTTTTTCCGTCCCGGCGGCCTAAATCCCTCGATCGCGGTCGCGGAGCCCGGTTGCGTGCCCCAAGCGGTGGCGCTGATTCAGACTCTTCCAGGGTTCAACGCCAACTGTAATCCGACGCCGCCGAGCTACACCGGCTGCGTCCCCTTCGGCGACATGGACGCCAACTACTCCAACGGCAGTTCCATCTATCACGGTCTCACGGCAAATCTGCGCAAACGTTTCAACAAACGCTACGAACTGCTGGCGTCCTACACTTGGTCGCATTCCATCGACGACTCCACCGACCTGCAGTCCACGCTGACGCCGCAGGATAGCTACTATCCGGCCCTGGAGCGCTCGTCGTCTCTGTTCGATCAACGCCAGCGTTTCGTCTTCAGTGCCGTCTACCAGAGCGGCAAGCTCAGCGGAAGTTTCGGCAGAAAGCTCCTGAGCGACTGGACTTTCGCTCCAGTCATTGAAGTCTCGTCCGGCCGTCCCTTCAACATCATCACGGGCAACGGAGATAATTTCCAGTTGTCCTCTCTGACCGGCCGCCCCAATACCACGGTCGATCCCGCCTGCGGTACCGTCTATCAGTCCAAGCATTCGCCATCCAAAACGTTCCAGGAGCCTTGCATCAACGGCTTTCTCGCTTCCGGAACCGTGCCAACTCTGTTGCAACTCGATGGCAACCTCGGCCGCAACGCCGGGCTCACACCCTGGGCCCTGTTCGACGATATTCGCGTTTCCAAGAAGATCTACTTCGGCGAGCGCTTCAACTTGGATCTGATTGCCGACGTGTTCAACATCGCCAACAAAATGAACGTGGCCGCCGTCAGCCCGCTGTTCACCAACGCGGGCCAGGCCACCGCCGCTTACGACCCGCGCCAGTTCCAGTTCGCGATGAAGCTGAACTGGTAGAGATTTAGTTCGCGGCATGCAGATTTGTTTGGGTGGGGATGTCCGAGGTCCGGGGTCGAAGCTCCGATATCTGTCGCCGGTGTTACACTTTCCGTTCATCCTTGGCGCTTGCCCGGAGTTGTTTCCCCAATGTCTGAATCGCGACTGCCCACCGCGCGCACCCGTGTGGTCCGCGAAGCCGATCGTGCGGTTTACGATCGCGAAGCTGTATACCGAATCCTCGACGAAGGCTTCCTCTGCCACGCTGGCTTTGTGGTCGACGGCCAGCCGTTCGTGATTCCGACCTCGTACGGCCGCAAGGACGCCAGCCTCTACATTCACGGCTCAGCCGCGAGCCGCATGCTGCGCCAGATGCAGATGAAAGACGGCGTACCGATCTGCATTACGGTGACTTTGCTCGACGGACTCGTGCTGGCTCGCTCCGTTTTCAATCACTCGATGAACTACCGCTCTGTGGTGATTCTGGGGAAGGCAACTCTGGTGGACGATCCGCAAGAGAAGCTTGCGGCTCTGCGAAGTCTGTCGGAGCACATTCTGCCCGGCCGGTGGGAGGACGCGCGCCAACCCAACGAACGCGAACTCAAAGCGACGTCCGTGCTGCGCCTGCCCATCGAAGAATTCTCCGCGAAAGTGCGAATCGGCCCGCCCATCGACGACGAGGAAGATTATTCATTCCCGACCTGGGCGGGAGTCGTGCCGCTGGAAACGGTGGCGGGGAAGCCGATTGACGATGCGAGATTGCTAGCGGGAAGAGAAGCGCCAGAATACGCGCGCAACTACACTCGCAAGCGCTGAGCCGAAAACTGGAGGCGAGCGGCACTTGTGGGGACAGCCGCCCTCGGCTGTCCGGCCGGGCAAATCCCGGCCCCTGCAAAGCTCAGAAGAAAATGCCCTCGATCTCTGCTCCGAAGATCGTGTCTGCTTTTCCGGTGAAACTCCAACCAAGCTTCGCTCGGACTGGACAGCCGAGGGCGGCTGTCCCCACATACCCCAAGACCCGACACCTAAGACCACACCTTAAGGGATGAGCAGCAGCTTTCCCGCGATCTTGCGCGCTTCCATGTCGCGGTGCGCCTGCGGCGCGCTCCCCAGCGGGTAGGTCTTCGCAATCCGCAGCTTGAGTTTGCCGTCCGCGAGCATCGCGAAGAGCGCGCCGGTGCGCGCCAGCAGTTCCTCGCGCGTAGCGGTGAAGTGTGCCAGGGTGGTGCGCGCCATGTACAGCGAACCCTTCTCCGACAGCTTGGCTGGATCCACCGGCGGCACCGGCCCGCTCGACATGCCGTAGAGCACCAGCATCCCGCGCAGCCGCATGACGTTCAGATTCTTGTCGAACGTTGCCTTGCCCACACCGTCGTACACCACGTCGACGCCCTTGCCGCCGGTCAGGCGCTTCACTTCGGCCTCAAAATCCTGCTGCGTGAAAACGATCACATCATCCGCGCCGGCCTCGCGCGCCAGCCTCGCTTTCTCCGCGCTCGAGACCGTGCCAATCACCCGCGCCCCGATCATGCGCGCCATTTGCACCAGTAGCAATCCGACGCCGCCCGCAGCCGCGTGCACCAGCGCAGTCTCGCCCGCGTTCAGTTTGTGGGCGTCGTTCACCAGATAGTGCGCGGTCAGTCCGTGCATCATGGCAGCGGCGGCTTGCTGATCTGTCAGAGTCGCGGGAACCGGCACCAGGCTGTCGGCTGAGGCCGCCACGTACTGGGCGTACGAGCCTAACGCCCCGCTCCAGGCCACGCGATCGCCGACTTTCACCGTTTTCGTCTGCGCGCCCACCGCCGTTACCGCTCCCGCGCCTTCCTGCCCGGGAATAAATGGCAGCGGCGTCCGCAAACTTCCATCGCGGAAGTGGCCATCGATCGAGTTGACCCCGGCAACGGAGACCTTCACCACCGCCTCGGCCGGCTTCGGCTGCGGGAGGGGAACCTCAACCAGTTCCATCACCTCGGGGCCGCCGGTGTGCTGCACGCGAATTGCTTTCATGATTTCAGGTCTTGGGTCTTAGGTCGTCGGTCTTGAATCGCAAGTCAAAGACCCAACACCTAAGACCTAACACCCATCCTACGGAATCAACAGCAGCTTCCCCGTCGTCTTTCGTCCTTCCAGATCGCGATGCGCCCGCTGTGCCTCGGCCAGCGGATACGTGTGTTCGATCCGCAACTTGAGTTTGCCGGCCGCCATCATGCCAAACACCGCGCCCGATCGCGACATCAGTTCCTCCCGCGTGGCGATGTAATTCACCAAAGTAGGCCGCGTCACGTAGAGCGACCCCTTCTGCGAGAGCGCAATCAGATCAAATGGAGGCACTGCGCCACTCGACCCGCCGAACAACACCATCACTCCGCGCGGCCGGAGAACGTTTAGGCCCTTGTCGAAAGTCGTCTTCCCCACCGAATCGTAAACCACGTCGACGCCCTTGCCGCCGGTCAGCCGTTTGGTCTCGCCTTCGAAATCGGATTGCGTGTAGAGAATGACTTCGTCGGCCCCGGCCTCGCGCGCCAGCCTAGCCTTGTCGTCGGTCGAGACGGTAGCAATCACGCGCGCGCCAATGTGGTGGGCCATCTGCACCAGCAGCAGTCCGACGCCGCCGGCAGCCGCGTGTACCAGCGCCGTTTCGCCACGTTTCAAGGGATAAGTGTCATGCGAGAGATAGTGCGCCGTCATGCCCTGCAACATGGCTGCGCCTGCCTGCTGATCCGTCACGCCATCAGGAATCGGCACCAGCCGGTCTGCGGGCACGGCAGCATACTCAGCGTACGATCCCATCAGTCCGGTCCAAGCCACGCGATCGCCGTTCTTCACCGTCGTCACGCTGGCGCCCACGGCATCGACGACGCCCGCACCTTCCTGCCCCAGCACGAACGGCGGCGGAGACTTGTAGCGCCCTTCGCGGATGTACACATCGATAAAGTTCACGCCCGAAGCGGCCAGCTTCACGACCGCCTCATTCGCCTTCGGTTGCGGAACCGGCAACTCCACCAGTTCCATCGCCTCCGGCCCACCAGGTTGTTTGACTTGAATGGCTTTCATAAAAGTTTGGATTCGCGATTTGGCCTGAGGATCCGGCGACAAGTGATTTTACATTGCTAGTGCCCGTTAGGACCGCGCCGACTCTGCTACACTGGCACGTCTTCATGCAAGGAGGCCTTCATGGCCGAAACAAAACCCCAGACCCTGGCGAATCACACTCGCTTCGATCCGCCGTTTCACTTTTTCGTTCTCCCTATCTTCGTGCTGGGGCTGATCCTGTCGCTGGTCCACTTTTTTGCGCACATCACACACGGTGATCTCCGGGATCACGTCCACGCCTTCTTGTTGGTTTTGCTGGCGCTCGCTTTTCTGATTTTGGTGGTCAAAGTGCGCTTCTACGCTCTCAGGGTGCAGGATCGCATTATCCGCTTGGAAGAGCGGCTGCGGCTCACACAGCTTCTGTCGGAGCCGTTGCGTTCCCGCATTCCCGAGTTGACCGAGGGCCAACTGTGCGGGCTGCGTTTCGCCTCAGACGCCGAGATCCCGAAGCTGGTCGAGCGCGCCCTGAACGAAAAGCTGTCACGGGCCGACATCAAGAAGGCGATCCAGACCTGGCGCCCGGATTACTGGCGGGTGTGAAGGGCGGACGCCGGACGTCAGGCATCCGACCTGGGGGCGGCAGGCTGTAATCGGGTGGAAGACACCGACACCGAGGCAAACAGAGAGGAGACTTCTCCGCTATGGCTTCCCTTACAGATGCTCTGGTGAGACGGTTGTTGGGTGACCAGCATGTCGCAGCGCTGGCAACTGAGAATCCGGAGGGCTCCATTCACATGGTTGCGGTGTGGTACTGGTTTGACGGCGCACACGTCTTTGTAGCCACGTCCTCGCGCAGCCGAAAAGCGCGAAACCTGCAATCCATCCCCAAGGTTTCCTTGATGATCGACGCTCGCGACCCTGCAGCGTCCTGCGGTATCACCATCGCGGGGACCGCGCAGATTCTGACCGGCGACCTATCGCGGAAGAGGAATGCGGAGATTCATCGCAAATATCTAAGCCCAGCTGCACTGGCGGACCCGAGGGTGGGTCCGGTGTTCGCCGCATGGGATGACGTTACGATCCAGATCACACCGGCCTCGGTGATCGCCTGGGACATGCGCCAGGCCGACCGGCAATTCTTTGGCGGCGCAATGGAGAGCAACCCTGCGTACTTGTTACCGCTGCAGCGCTGAACGGTTCCCATAGTCGTGCGAAACGCCGGCTATGAAAAGCGCGCATCAGACCTCGGACTTGACCAGATTAGGCTGGAGGCAGCGACAACCGCGGCAACTGACGACTCATCCAAACCTCTGAGGCCGGAGGTCAGATGCGGGTTTTCGCGGTAACCGCTGGACCCGGTGCCGAAAGTAACCGCACCGGCGCCTTTTCGGCGTTGACCTCGACGAGACCACCGCGTACGATTTGGTAGAATCTACCGGACCTCAGCCCTAGGGAGAAGCACGTATCTCATAGAGAAATATGCGATTAGCAGACCTCTATGTCCGGACCGCTGTACTGGCGTCGCTGGCGTTGGCGGCGTGCGCCTGCCAGACGGCGCAGAAACCAGTCTCACTTCTGCCGCCAGCAAAGGCTCCCGCACTTCAGCAGACTGCGCCTCCCGCTCCAACTCCGGCAACAACTTCAGCGACTGCTCCCGCTCAGGTGGACGATGCTTCGCCGCAAACGCTAGCCCCCGCAGAAGCTTCCCCGGCGCCCGCTCCGGCATCTGCTCGGGGTTTCGACCCGGTCGCAGATCTCATCGCCCGGGCTGAAAAGGAATTCCAGGCGGGATTGGCCAATCATCAGGCCGGCAAGACCGATGAGGCGAAGCAAAATTTCGACAACGCGCTCAACGCCCTGCTGAGCAGCAATCTTGACATCCGCTCCGATGATCGCCTGCAAGAGGAGTTCGATCGCGTCGTACAAGGGGTCAACGAACTTTATCCCGGCGGAACGGGAACGGATACCGATGCGCAGCAGAAGTCGGAACCGGCGCCGATCGACGAGACCAACGGCCTCACTCCGGCGCCCGATGCCGGCGTCAAAGCCAAAGCGCAGGCCGAAATCAAGAACACGCGTTCTGACCTGCCGCTGATGATGACGGACCAGGTCGCCGGCTACATTACCTACTTCTCCAGTCGCGGACGAGGCGGCTTCGAGCGCGCCTTCTCCCGCTCGGGACGCTACCACGACATGATCGTCTCCACGTTGAAGGAAGAAGGCGTCCCGCAAGATCTGATCTATCTCGCGCAGGCTGAATCGGGATTCCACCCGCTGGCTGTGTCGCGGGTTGGCGCCCGCGGCATCTGGCAGTTCATGGGCAGCCGCGCCCGGGGATACGGCCTGTCGCACAACATGTGGGTCGACGACCGCCAGGATCCCGAAAAGTCCACACGCGCCGCCGCCCGCCACCTGAAAGATCTCTACAACCAGTTCGGCGACTGGTATCTCGCCATGGCCGCTTACAACTCCGGTCCGGGCACCGTGCAGGCTGCGGTCAAGCGCACCGGCTACGCCGATTTTTGGGAACTCTACCGGCGCAACGTTCTTCCCAAAGAGACGCGCAACTACGTGCCTATCATTCTGGCCGTGACCATCATGACCAAAAATCCGTCGCAGTATGGGCTGGACGAAGTTGTGATGGAGCATCCGGCGGATTACGACACCGTCACCATCAACTATCCGGTGGATCTGCGCCTCGTGGCCGAGTGCGTTAACTCCGCACCCAGTGAATTGCAGGACTTGAATCCCAGCCTGTTGCGCCTCACCACTCCGCGCGCGGGCAAGTTTGAGTTGCACCTGCCGGTAGGAACGAAAGACGAATACCAGACGGCGATCGCCACGATTCCAACCGACATGCGGCTGTGGTGGCGCTATCACACGGTTCATTCCGGCGACACGCTCGCTTCTCTGGCCCGGAACTATCACACCACGCCCAAGTCCATCGCTGCCGCCAACCAGCTTGAAGGGACCGAACTGGAAGCCGACGCTAAGCTGGTGATCCCCGTCGCGCCCGGCAAGCATCCGCTGAGCGACACCGCGACTTACGCCCGCCGCATCACCCGCTACAGAGTTCATTCCGGCGACACAGTCGAGAGCGTCGCCGAGAACTTCGGCATTTCGCCGCAGATGCTGCGCCGGTGGAACGGCCTCCACGGCGAGAGTCTCAGCGGACGTCGAGTACTGGCGCTGCACCTGCCGATTTCGCCGAGCGCGCGTGACGCAGAAGTGGCGTCCTCGCGGTCGAAGTCGAAACACGCTGGCTCCGCATCGAAACCCACGGAGACGGCCGCTACCAAGCCTCCAGCCACCAAGTCCGCGCAAATCGAACGTGTACCGAGCGTACAGGCCGCAGTCGTTCACCACAAAGTTAAGAGCGGCGAAACCCTCTACTCCATCGCTAATGCCTACCGAACCACCGTCGCCGCCCTCAAGCGCGACAACCGCAATGTCGCCGTCATCCGTCCCGGCATGATTCTGATCGTGCAATCCTCCCGGTAAGATCCCCAGAGCGAAACCAGCAATCACCCCGGAGATGAAAATGGGGGGTGCTCTAGGCTTCAGAAGTAAAATGACGCCAAGACGATTGCAGGACTACAATTCGTTTCGACTCTTGGGCCCACATATTCCAACTTCTGAAGGAGAACTCATGAGAATTAGCAAAATGCTGATCGTTGTTCTCGTCATTGCCTTGGCCGCATCTATGGCTCTGCCTGCGTTTGCCCAGGACGGAGCTGCCACCTACAAGGCTAAGTGCGCCGGCTGCCATGGCCCCGAAGGCCAGGGCAAGGTCGGCCCGGCACTCAAGGGCACCAGCCTGACCGGTGACCAGATCACCGATCTTCTCACCAAGGGGAACGACGCCAAGAAAGCGCCGCACAAGAAAGCTCTCTCCAGCCTCTCCGCCGACGACGCCAAGGCCGTTGCTGCCTTCGTGAAAACTCTGAAATAGCCGTTGTCTCGACAGGATTGCTAGCGCCTCACAGATTGCCTGAAATGCAGGCCGTGGGGCGTTTAGTTTCAGAGGTCAGTCTGAGGTCTCAGGTTCAAGGTCTGGCGCCTTCAGACCCCGCAGGTCACGCCCACTGTCCTGCAAGCTAAGGGACACGATCCCAGCGCCCTGCAAGCCGTACAAAAGGAAGGAACCGAAGTACTTCCCGGTCTCTCACTGGGAGAGAAAAAGTAGGGGCTGCAAGCCCGGCCCAGGCGGCGCCCGCCGCAACCGGGGCGGGAGTCGTCACCGGCTTCCGCCTTTTTTTCTTCTCAGCGGACTGGGAAGAATTCTTCTTGCTTTCTCGCCTTTTCTTCTTCCCTTTTCCCAGTCCGCTGTGATAACAGGATAGCGAGCAGTCTGTGTCAGCAGTCCTTGCAGGCTACAGGGAACGTCGTGCTATAATCGCGCGCCGTTCCAGCAGAAGTTTCCGGTGGTCTTTTAAATTCTTCGTGCCCGCAGCCGGGTCGCTTTCCCTACTCGGCCGCCACTGAAATCAGGAGGAGCAATGACGTTCTACGATCCCACGCTCTACGGACGTGATGAAGAAGAAGAATTCGGCGACAGCGGCGCTTACAGCGAGTCGCTGGAAGAAGATTTCGAAGAAGAGGAGGAGGAAGAAGAATCCGGCACGCCGGCGCCCGAAACCGGCGAACCGGAATCCATAGCCGTGCCTCCGCCTCCTGCGCCTAAGCCCAAGCCCGCACCGTCCGCCCCAAGTGGTGGTGGAGGTGGCGGCAGCAAGCCCGCAGCGAAAAAGAAAGCGGCTAAGAAACCCGCTCCGAAAAAAGCTGCGAAGAAACCTGCGAAGAAGGCTGCGAAGAAAAAGAAGGCTGCCAAGAAACCCGCGAAGAAAAAAGCTGCGAAGCGACCCGCGAAAAAGGCCGCGAAAAAAGGCAAGAAACGCCGTTAAGTTGGCGGCTGGCCCCGAGCACCTCCAATAGGCAGACGTTTCAGAACCGCGTCCGATACCGGGCGCGGTTTTTCTTTGCTGATCCGCTCAAGCCGTTAGCACTTGTCATCGTACGAGCCAGCACAGAACCCGACAGGCCTGCACAAGCGTTGTGCTGCTCTCCCGCGAACTATGGTGGATCCCAATGGCCCACGATGCCGATCATGAATGGAGTGAAACCCACATCGAAGTCACGGTTTCCAAAGTGCATGGCGCCGCGATCAACCGGATCGCCAGGCTTAATGGGAGGTCCAAAGCCGAGCCCCGATGTCGCAACGATTGAGATGTTGGTGGTGACATGCACTTCCACCTGGGCCTGCAGGCCCGCAGTGGGATTCGGGCCCGGTGTTGTAACTCCGGCTTGTGCGCCGAAGCTGATTTCGACGTCCGGTTTGAGCAAACCCCAATTCCGCTTGAGGTGCAGGTTCACGATTGAGATGGCCGCTTGATAGGCCGCCTGACTGTTTGGATCGGGAGAAATTTGAACGCTGACATTCGGTTCATGCAGAACTGCCAACTCAGTGTTCCCCTTGCCAATCTTCAAAGCGTCCAGGTTTCGAAACACGACCGTGACCGTATATGTTGTCGGATTCGTCCCTTTAGGAGCGTTGGCAGTCAGCGCGGTCGCAATGTCGGCGGCGAGATGAGCCGCGTCATCGTCTCCGCTGCCGGCAGAACCAGAAGTCGCTGTGCCGCTGGCCGCTGGCGCCGGAAGCGAGCGCGTCGACCAATAGAATTTTGACCATAGCGTGGGAGTGAGCGGATCGGGAGCTTGGGTGACGGCTCGCACGCTCATAATTGCAAACTGCTGATCCTCAGGCAACTGCCGCAGCAGAGCATCAAAATCACCCGGCGGCTGATCCTGTGAAGCTCCAATCGCCGCCCTCAGTCTGTTGACATTGACGCCGGTGGCGTTCGGCGCAAACTGCGCCAGGCTGTTTAACCAGCCGGTTCCTTTGATGCGCCAGAGTTCATCGAGCATGTCGGGCATCGACATGCCGTTGAGGATCAGGCAGACTTTCTGCCAATCTGGTCTTGAATTCCACTGAATCGCTCGATTGATCTGCTCGTGCAGATCCATCAGCTTGGGATCATCGAGTAAACCCATACGTCTTCCTCCGCGTTGAAGCTAGCGTAAGCATTATTCAGGTCAAATCTGGGCCCGGACAGCTCCAGTATCATTCCCAAAGCGGGAGTCATTGTACACCCCTTGTTCCCGCCAACCTCTCCTTGTCGGCATGTGAATTTCCAACACTCCCATGCCAGCCAGCAAGTTATAATTCCCGCGCCCCCCGGGAAAGGCCGCCATGAAAACTTCACGCTTCTCGCAGATTTCTCTGTCTTTCTGCTTCCTCGCTCTCTCGGCCCTCGCGCAGAATCCGTCGCTTCCCAAGCCGCCCGACACGCCGAAGCATCCCGTCACTGACGAATATCAGGGCGCCAAAATCGCGGACGACTACCGCTGGCTGGAGAACTGGGATGATGCTACGGTCAAGCAGTGGAGCGCCGCCGAGAATGCGCGCACGCGCGAATATCTCGATCATCTGCCAGCTCGCCCTGCCATCCGGGCTCGCGTCGCACAGCTGATCGCTGCCAGTTCGGCCAGCTATTACGATCTGCAGTTTCGTGCCGGGATGCGGTTCGCGATCAAAGACCAACCTCCGCAGCAGCAGCCCATGCTCGTGGTAATGCGCTCCGCCGACGATCCTGCCAGCGCAAGAGTCATCTTCGATCCCAACGCCGCCAGCGCCAAGGGATCGCTGGCGATGGATTTCTATGTGCCTTCGTTCGGCGGCAAATACGTCGCCGCCGCCCTTTCGGAAAACGGCTCAGAAGACGCCTCGGCGCACGTCTTCGAAGTCGCCACGGGCAAAGAACTTTCCGACGTCGTGCCTCGCGTGAACTTCGCCACCGCGGGCGGCAGCATGGCCTGGAAGGCCGACACTTCCGGCTTCTACTACACCCGCTACCCGCAAGGCAACGAGCGTCCGCCCGAGGATGCGAACTTTTACCAGCAAGTCTATTTTCACAAACTCGGAACCGACCCCAAACAGGACAGCTACGTCATCGGCAAGGACTTCCCGCGCATCGCCGAAATTCAACTCCACACCAGCGACGACGGACGCTGGTTGCTCGCTGCCGTGGGCAATGGAGATGGCGGCCAATTTGCCCATTACCTCATGGATTCCGACGGCAAGTGGACCCAGATCACCCACTTCGACGATGCGGTCGTCTCCGTGAAGTTCGGTACGGATCAGGCGCTGTACGTGCTGTCCCGCAAAGACGCGCCGCGCGGACAGATTCTCCGACTACCGCTGACGCAACTCGATCTTTCGCAAGCCAAGGTTGTGGTTCCACAAAGCTCAGGTTCAGGCTCCGACGAAAGCGTCCGCGCCTCCATCGAAAACTTCGTCCCCACATGGGGACATCTCTACGTGGTCGACATCATGGGAGGCCCGTCGCGAGTGCGCGTGTTCGACAATCAGGGTAAAGCTCTGCCCGCGCCGCCTCTGCCGCCGGTTTCGGCGGTCTACGGTGGAGTTTCCGTCGGTGGGGGCGATGTGCTCGTCTACACGTCGACGTATCTTGATCCGCCCGCCTGGTACCGCATTGAGGCCACCACTGGACGGGCGGCCCGCACCGCCTTGTTCGAAACTTCCCCGATCAAGTTCGAGGATGCAGAGGTGGTCCGCGACTTTGCCGCCTCAAAAGACGGCACGCGCGTTCCCATCAATATCATCCGGCTCAAAGGAACCAAGCTCGACGGCACGCATCCCGCGCTCCTCTCCGGCTACGGCGGCTATGGCATCAGTACAAAACCGTTTTTTGAGGGATTATTCGCGCGGCTTTGGCTCGATCAGGGCGGCGTTTTGGTGGAAACCAATCTACGCGGCGGGGCCGAATACGGTGAAGAATGGCACACGGCAGGCAACCTCACGCACAAGCAGAACGTCTTTGACGATTTTCTGGGCTGTGCGCAATACCTGATCGATCAGAAATACACTTCACCCGCTCACCTCGCGATTATCGGCGGCAGCAACGGAGGCTTGCTGATGGGCGCCGCCTTCACGCAGCGTCCCGACCTGTTTCGCGCGGTGGTTTCGTTCGTGGGAATCTACGACATGCTGCGCGTCGAACTCGATCCCAACGGCGCCTTCAACGTCACCGAGTTCGGCACTGTGAAAGACCCCGGCCAGTTCAAGGCTCTCTACGACTACTCGCCCTATCATCACGTGAAAGATGGCACGGCCTATCCCGCGATTCTGATGCCGACGGGAGAAAACGATCACCGCGTCAATCCCATGCAATCGCGTAAGATGATCGCACGCCTGCAGGCGGCCGACAGTTCAGGCCATCCCATCCTGCTGCGTACGTCATCGAGCGCCGGCCACGGGATCGGCACCGCGCTCGACGAGCGGATCGACGAAGACGCCGACGTCTTCAGCTTTTTATTCGATCAGTTGGGGATTCAATACACAGCCGGACTGGCGAAGTGATATCGATACTTTGAATCCGTGATCAATGACCGCGTACTTGTTTACTTCTTCGCGCCCACCGCGCCCAAGCACTTCCCGTACAACTCGAGCAGGTGGGCGGCGTAGTCTTCCGGCTTGGCGGCTGAGCCCGTGCCTTGAAATCCTACGCCCGACGAGGTCGTCCGCCCGTACCCGGTGGTCATGGCGATAAATTTCATCAGATCGAGTGCGATGTCTTCATTGCGGCGCGCGTGGCCCGAACCTGTGGCCGGAGCTTCTTCCATGAGTCCTTCTCCTGTTCCGGAAAGAATGGGTATTTCGTCGTCTTCGAAATCCTGCATGATGCGAAATCACTCCGCCAGCGATGATAGCAGGGTCAGCAACGCGGTGTCGGGGTCGGGCCCGACGGAGCGGCGAGTCTTAGGTCTTAGGTTCGACGTCTGACGCCCCGACGTCCCCTACTTCGCTACCTCGCTCATCAATCCCATCAGATTTCCTTCCGTGTCGTGGAAGAACGTCATCCATAAATCATGATCGGGCATTCTCGCGATCACGTGCGGCTCATCCTCAAAGTTCACGCCCTTCTCTTTCATTCTGGCGTGCGCGGCCTGAATGTCGGGCACGGCAAAGTACAGAATCGAGCTGGGATGATCGAACTCGGCCCTCTCTGGACGCGTCAGCATCAGACGCACGCCTCCGCAGTCGAAAAAGGCGAGCCCCGGCCCGGCCTTGAACAGCAGCTTCAGTCCCAGCATATCCTGATAGAAAGCGGCGGCCCGCTCTACATCGTGCGCATTGATGGCAATCTGTCCGATGCGCGAAATTCCGATTCCCGTCGCAGTTATATTCATGCCTTGACCGCCTCCCGTCGTTTAGTTAGCATAGCTAACAATATTTCATTGGTCTCGTCAAGCAAAAAATGCCGGCGAGCGGGGAGATCGAGTGCCCGGGCCAGAATCCACTCCACGTCCCGATGTCCAGGCTGTAGCCGACCGGTTGCATTCAGCTGCGATTCACCTGCTGCGTCGCGTGCGCAAGCAGGACGCTGCCACCGGCGAAGGGCCGGCTCGCCTCTCGGCGCTCTCGGTGCTGGTTTTCGGTGGTCCCAAAACCCTGGGCGAACTCGCCGCCGCGGAGCAGGTCAGGCCGCCTACCATGAGCCGCATTGTGGCTGGACTGGCTCGCAGCCGCCTGATCGAAATTACTGGCGATCCTCAGGACGCGCGGCGCATGCGCATTCGGGCTTCAACCAAAGGCACCCGCCTGCTCCAGCGAGGACGCCAACTGCGCATCGCATACTTGGCCTCTCATCTGGATAGGCTCGCGCCCGAAGAATTGGCCAAGCTCGGCGAGGGTGTGGAAATCCTCCAAAGGCTGCTCGAAGGTTGGCTCTGATTTCCATTGGCCGTAATCGCGGCCGGGGTACTATAGTTATGTGAAAGAGACCGCGCAATACCTGATACTAGTGAGGTCTCAGTCCGATTGGGCGGCCAGGAGTTTGGCGGGAGCCACTGGCGGTCCGGCTCGATCCTCCCTGCGACACCATCTGTAAAAATTTCCGCTCAAGGTGAGCGCATTGCCACGTAAGCGCATCGTCGTAATCGTTTCCGGCCTGTTATGGCTGGCGCACGCCGTTGTTGTGGCTTCTCTCGGGACCAAAGCGCCTGGACCTTTACTGTCGGATCTGATTCAGCTCACGTTGGGATTCGTGCTGATCTGTGCCATCGTGGCGGCCAGTCGGCGTTCCGAGGGCATGGCGCGTTCTTTCTGGCAGCTTACCGCTGTCGCATATGTGTTGTTGATGGTCGCGCAGGGCTTCAGCGTTTACAACCACCTGGCTGCGTCTCCGCTGGTGAGCGGGCTCGAAAACTTTCTGTTCTCCTTCTGGTTCGCTCCGCTGGCCATGGCGATTTTTCTCGACCCGGACGATGAAGCCGGAAAGCTCGACGCCCTGGTCGCGCTCGACTTCGTGCAGGGCGTATTGGTTTGCATCGCAGCCTATCTGTATTTCTTTTACATACCCAAGTCGGAATCCCCGGGGGAACTGGCGCACTCGGTGTGGGCTCCTTACTTCGGCGGCTACGGGCTGGTTGCTTTAGCATTTGTTTTGCGCGCCGCGGTCACCCGCTCGCGGGAAGCCCGAGTCTTGTTCGGTCGGATGGGAGTTTTTCTTGCCGTTTCGGGCTGCGTGGATGCCTTGTACTACTACGGACCGGGACAGGGTCTGCGTACTGGCGCGTGGTTCGATCTGCTGTGGAGCGCTCTGCTGCTGATCCCCATTGTCATTGTGACGGCCTGGAAGCAGGCCGAGGCGCCGGAACTTTCTCTCGAACCACGGCGGAGCGAGAAACGAATCTTCGCGGAGCTGTTCTATTTGCTCTACCCGTTGCTGGTCCTGTTCATGTCATTGCGCATCGCGCGCGAGCGGTTGGCATTGGCGGCGTTGGTGGTGCTGTTCTCCTTTGTGTGTTCGAGTGCGCGCCTGCTGGTCACCCAGAACCGGCTGCTCATGGCGAAAGAAGGGCTGCGCCGCGAAGCTTCGCGCGACGGCCTGACCAGTCTGTGGAACCGCAAAGCCATCCTTGAGATTCTCGAGCGTGACTTGCTGCGTGCCGAACGCGATCATGAGCCAGTGGGCCTGATCATGATCGACGTGGATCACTTCAAAGCCATCAACGACAGCCGCGGACATGGCGCCGGCGACGTGGTCCTGCGCATCATTGCCAGCGGCATCGCGGCTGTGGTCCGCCCTTACGATTCCGTGGGCCGCTGCGGGGGAGAAGAATTCCTGATCGTCGCCCCCGGCTGCGACGTGGTCGAGACCTGGGAACTGGCCGAGCGCGTGCGCAGCCACGTCGCCGGTTGCAGCATCATCGTCGGGGGATCGAGCGTCCAGGTCAGTCTGAGCCTCGGGGTTGCAACCGGCGAGACTTCCGCCGAGCTCGAAAAATTGCTGCACGCGGCTGATACGGCGCTTTACCAGGCCAAGAATGCCGGGCGCAACCGCGTCGAACCCAGCATGGGACGCGCCGCCAGCGCGGGGCAAAGCCCGTCGGACGCTCCAGTCCGCGACTTCTGGTTGTAACTGGGTTCGCTCAACACATCCACGGTACGCCAGTCACTGCGTGATCTTCATCACGCTTCCCAATAATTCTTTACCATGCGCTTTGCCGTCGGTGATATGTTTTCATCTTTAGGGAGAGCCAATGCCACCCCGCGCTCTTCGTAGTCCTTTCGCAATATTCGTTGTCCTCGGCGGCTTGATCGCACTCGCCGGATGCGGCAGCACAAACGGTTTGAAGGTGTGCCCGCTCAGTGGTTGTTGTGGCGTGGGTAGCGACCTTTGTCGCGCCCCGCAATTCCTGTACGCCACTGGACTCACTGGCCAGATCGACGTCTTCCCCATGGATGGGAATACAGGGGCCCTCGGCTCGCCAACCTCTACTCATGGGCCCACCAGGTCGCTGGGCATGGCCGCGCTCGGCAATCAATTCCTGTACGTTTCCAATCCTCAATTGACGCTTGGAGGAGCATCGTCGATCGATGCATGGTCGATCAATCTGGGCAGTGGGGCGCTGACGACGGTGCCAGGATCTCCTTTTTCGCTGGGGCCGCTGAGTCTCGCCGCGGGACTGGCCGCTGACAGCTCTGCGCAAGTTCTATACGTCGGCGATGCAGGCAAAATTGACGCACTCAAAGCGGACGCCACGGGCGCGCTCACTGCAGTCATTGGGTCTCCCTTCCTCGCGGGAGCGAATTTGTTCCTCACTGTCGATCCCCAGAGTCGCTTCGTCTTCGCTGCCGACGACGATCCCCCCGGCAATGTTCTGGCCTTCACCATCGATTCGAGCACTGGGGCGCTGAGCGCCGTTGCGGGTTCGCCGTTCGCTACGATTCCGAACTATGCGGGCGACACGCAGCCTAGTGGAATTGTGGTCGACACGAGCGCCAGCTTTGTTTACACCGCGCTAACGGCGACCAACCAGGTCGCCGCATTCTCGATCGTGACGTCCAGTGGCGCGCTGAATCCTGTCCCTGGATCCCCGTTCACGGCGGGAAGCGGGCCGATCGCGCTGGCTACGGTCAACAACTTCCTTTACGTCTCCAACGCGATGGACGGCACCATCTCCGGCTACAGCATTAATGCGACGAGCGGTGTGCTGACTCCACTCAACGGCTCTCCGTTCGCGATTCACGGAGGCCCGGTCACCACCGCGGGACTCTTCTTGTACACGTCCGGTGCAGGCGGCCTGCTGGCGTTCAGTATCGACCTCACGACCGGAGCGCTCACCCCCATCGGTTCCCCGGTCCCGTACGCGGGAGCCACGGTACTGACCGTCGTGCAGTAGTCGAGGCCAAATCGGAAGCTCAATTCGGCTCGCAACCTGGACTATCTGCTTCTTCAACAACTCTAACGCGATGGGTGTGAGCTATGTAGCTCAGACAAATGGCACGTGAAGTGCTAGTTTCGAGGTGTAGTCGTAGTGGAATTGTGGAGATGCGGGAGCCGGAAAGTGGCCTTCCGGCTGGCAAAATGCACTTATGGTGAAACGAATTGCACCTGCCGGGGTCGTTAGTTTTTGCCTCTTGGCGGCTTGTGGAGCGCTAGGTCAGAGCGAGCGGCCCGTGGGCGGTGTGCATCAGGAGTTGCAGTTTGAAGGGACAACTTCAATCCATGTGCAGAGCCAGCAGAGAGATCCGGCGCAATCGTTGCCCGATGCCCCGTCGGCTCAAGCTCTACCCCAGGCAGATACGTTTCAAAGGCTCGGCGACCAAGCGCGCTCGCCTTTGACAGTCGACAAGGGTGGGATGAACGCAGGCGTAATGCGCGAAACCAACGCGGCTTTCGGACCGCGGCTGAGCGGCGCAACCCTCCTCGACAAGACGGTCCCAGATCAAAAAAAGGCCGAAGCCTTTTTTGATAAGTACCTGTATCCATCGCTCAAACAGAATTCGCGTTATAAGCTCTCGTCCAGTGACAGGTTAATGGGACGAGCGACTGACGCCGCATCGAGAATCTTTCTCATGCGCGACGAGTCCGGAAAGCGGCGGCTGAACACTCCGTATTTCCTGCGCGTGCTGACCTCAGTCGCTGCTGACAGTGCCTCCCGCCGCTATCGGGCGCGCTCGAGTTCGGCGCCGCTCAGTGATTTTGGTTCCGCGGTTGGAAACGACGCGGGTATGAACCTCTTGCACGAGTTTGGGCCTGGCATCCGGCAAATGGTGGCGGGCCACATGCCGGAATTCGTGTCCCGGGTCGGAGAACGTATCAACCGCCAGAAGAACCCGAGGTAAGACGGCTCCATCCCCAACAGATAGTGCCCTGTCGTTTCGCTAAAAAGTGCCGCAGGTAAGGCTCCGCCCGATACCGCACCCGCGTTGTGAAGTGTAGATTAGCCTGGAGGTAAGATCCATGCTTCCGAGATCAGTGTTCCCGCGATGTCCCTCAGGCTGCGGCCATCGTAACCGTTGGGTGTTGCATGCTTTCGTGGGGGTCTGCGCTGCAATCGCTCTCGTCCCGCTGTCGGGCACTTTCGGCGTTGCACAGAGCCAAAAACCGCAGCCTCACAGTAAGACCACGAGCGAGGGAGCCGTCACTCGCGGAAAATATATCGTGGAGAGCGTGGCCATGTGCGGACAGTGCCACACGCCGCGCGACCCCGATGGAAACCCCGACCGGGCTCATTGGCTGCAGGGCGCTCCCGTTCCTTGGGCGCCGGCGAAGCCAGACTCGAACTGGCCGATCAATGCGCCGCGGATTGGCGGCACTCCCTTACCCGCCAGCGACGCTGACATGATCAAACTACTGACGACCGGCATCTGGACCACCAGTAATCGTCTTCGTCCTCCGATGCCCCAGTTCCGCATGGACCGCGGGGATGCCGAAGCGGTCGTTGCCTACTTAAAGTCATTGACTGTGCAACAGTAATCCGCCGAAACAGGGCTGCTTTGGCAGAACTTCTGCCAAGTCCGATGATCTTCATTAGCCCTGATGCAATTTTATGTTTGGAATTGGCGGGAAGGAAGTTGTTGACAGCCTGACTGCAACAGCCGGTCGGGCACTCAGTCGGTCGCTAAGCTTTGCAATCCAATCTGACCTTCTTGCGGTGTGCCCGGCTCTCCTACCCAAATGATCAGAAACCGTGCATCGCAGCCGTCTGACACTAGATTCACGACTTCACCCGCCTTCAAATGGAACGCAACGCCGCCGACCCGTGCGCCGCGATGACTGACGTCGATTAAGTGAGTGGTCTGGGAAGAGGATTCCTGGTGGTCGTTGCCCTGGTGATCGTTGCCCTGGTGGTCGTTACCATGATGGTCATTGCCCTGATGGTCATGGGCTCGTACTTGAACCGGCAGGGACACGGCTATCCTTGGTTCCCGACGTTGATAAGCGACTGGTTCGGCTAAATTCAGTTCCGACGCCTCTGCCGGCGAAACTGCCAACTGATGCTTTTCCAGTTCAAGAAGAAACTGTCCCTTGGTCAGAGAGGCTCCAGTACGGAACAATTCCAGGAGAGGATCGGGTTCCGCCTCGCTGTTCAGCGATTGTGTGGTCGCTCCCGACGAACGGGTAGCATCATGGTCCCAATCGATTCCGTCCGGCTCAACCAGCACCTCGGAGACGGTGTCCGGGCTGGCGGTCATTTGCTGGATTAACCCTTGCAATCGCTGCTGGTGCTCAGGCGTCCGGGTGAGGAACTCGATTCCCATACCGAGTTCGGGATCCATGAGTTGTACTTTTCCCTGGGTCTTGACTGAACAATCCGCGACTCGGAGCAGCAGCTCAACCCGGGTTTGGGGCGGAAAGGGCGACTGGGTTCGCAAGAAGCACCCACCAACACTGATCCCCATGAGAGTGCAGCGGATGGGTGGATCGTGCTTCTCTCCGGACTGCACGCGCAACCATTCTTTCAAGCTTTGGAGCGAGGCCTCAGGAATCGCCGCAAACTGGATGCCGGCACGATTTCGCGCATCCTGCCAGGCAATCGTTCCGGTGGCTTCGATGACGGTCGTGGTGTCAGGCAGCGCAAAGCTGAAGTTGATGGGGCCGCTTTTCTTGCCCGGCGCTCCGGCAAATCGGACCGACATCCCGCCCTCGCTCAGGCCAGAGATGGACGCCTGCTCGCCGTCTGCGTTCTGGAATCGGAAATAGGCGGCAATCTTCACTTGCAGCCGCACCGACCGGCGGCGCTCTCGTTTCATGAGGGCTCGGGCCGCTCGAAAACTCGACTTCGCCTTTTCGGTCGAGATCGGCTTGAAAACAACGAAGTTCGCCCCCAGCTTAAAGGCGGCCTGCAAATTGGTGCGGGCTTCGATAATCGCGATCGCCATGGATTTACTGTTATGTTGCCCGGAACGCAGGCTGCTCAGCAGCCCGAAGCTGCGCTCGTCTTTGCAGTCAATGATGACGGCTCCGAAGTTGCGCTGGGCCAACTCTTTCGCGGCACTCATGTGGTCCGCGCAGTGCTCAACGTCGATTTCCAATTCGCCCAGGACGCTGCGCAGAACGCGCAGGGAGCGGTCGTCCGAGCAGACCAGTAGCGACGTGAGGTTCATGACAGTCTAATGATAGGGAAAAGGTAACTACTTCCAAAGGTTACGGCGGTAATGTGAATCTGGAGTTGCCTTCTTACAATCGAGGACGAAGCAGCGTCGCAGAATATTGGAGTGCGATGCATGCAAGGTGAACTCCGGCAAGATCTTCGCTCCGCATGAAATGGGAGTTTTTCTAAATGCCCCCGATTTAGATTCCTCAGTTCAAAGAATAAAGGGTGTAGAATGCCGCGTGCGGGTCGCGGTAAAGAGCCCGAGGAGGAACGGCGGATGCCGGGCCAGATACGAATTACATTCAAGAATTTTACTACTCCTCCCGATCTCTCTCAGGCACGGAAGGTCGGTATTCCGCGGCAGAAGCAGAACTTCTTCGGAGAGGAAACCGCGTTGCGGGAGGCGATCAAAGGGCTTACCACGCTCTCGCCCCGGCGGAGGGGAACGAGCACATTCGATGACCTGTTGAATGTCGCGACTCCGCCCACAGCATTAATGACCTTGGCGGGATCGGTACCGGGCACGATTATCCGACGGCCGGTGACGGATTTTACCATCACTTTTGGTCCTACGGCGTCCGCTGGCGCTGGCACTGCACTCGGAGTAAGCGGCGGGGTTTATTTCTGGAACAAGAAGCCGGACGGAGAAGTCGGACTCTTCGGAACCATGTCGATAGGTATATTGTCGAACCTGGGATTTTCAGTGGGAGATGCAGTGACTTATTTGTTCGGGCCGGCACCGACGGTATTGGCGGGAGATGCCATCGCGGTGTCGGTGGATGTCGGCATCGACGTAGCAACGGTCAGTGGACTGCTCATCCTCAGTGCTCCCCCGGGCACTCTCTGGCCTCCAGCCCTTACGGGGCCATGGACGCCAGAGATCATTGGGGTTGGGTTTGCAATCTCCGTTGGACTTAGCGCTCTGCCGGTCGATGTGGCGGTGATGCCAGGCCGAACCTGGATCAAGCCTATCTGAGGAGGCACCCGACGATTGAGCGTTTCCGGACCGATCCATACCGTATTTGCCTGATCGTGATGGCACAGGGCTGATGACCTGGGCTGAGTTGCGACAGCGCGTCAATCCACCGTTTGTACTTGTTCGTTTTTCGTAACAATTTTATCGTTGCGCGTGATCTCGTCTGCGTTCGGGTCTACCATTCGCCCAACTTCTTCCCCTCAGTCACTCCCGTTCGCGAGCGCCAGGGATGCGAGCGGCCGGACCTTTTTCGTATTTGTGTAAATTCTGAGCGAATTTTGAAATCTCACCGAAGGAGACTCCTATGGCTGTAAGGAAACTGGACCGTGCAGTTGTCGACGCGCGATTGGGCGTCACTATGAAATCGGATCCGACGCGGATCGATCCCCGCAAACTCAAACTTGGCAAAAGCGTGGCAAGACACGATCCGCGCACTCTGCTGCTCGCCTCCTACATCACACGGACGCTGCCCGCGCCGCCCGCGAGTTTCGACGTGACGTCGAAGGTGAAGGCATGGGGCATGATGGACAACGACCAGATTGGGGACTGCACTTGCGCGGCCGCGGGTCACCTCCTGATGGAGTGGACCGCGAACTCGGGGAAGAAGATGTTCACGCCCACAGACAAGCAGATCGTGGCCGCGTATTCGGCCATCACTGGCTACAATCCCGTGACTGGAGCGAATGACAATGGCGCGAATGAGGGCGACGTCTTGAATTACTGGCGACAAACTGGTATCGCGGGACACAAGATCGGCGCGTATGTTGCGCTCGAACCAGCCAATCACAGCCACGTCATGGATTCGGTTTACATCTTCGAAGGCTGCTACATAGGGGTGCAGTTGCCCATCAGCGCGCAAGCCCAGGTGCAGAACGATCAGCCGTGGTCCGTACCTCCGGGAGGTCCGACGGGCGATGGCAAGCCGGGTTCCTGGGGAGGACACGCCATCCCCGTGGTCGCTTACGATGCCCGCGGGGTCACGGTGGTGACTTGGGGAGCGTTGCAGGTCATGACCTGGTCGTTCTGGGAAGCGTACTGCGACGAAGCGTACGCGATCTTGAGCCCCGACTACCTGAATGGAAAGCAGCAGGCTCCGCAAGGGTTCAGCCTGCAGCAGTTGCAGGCAGATCTGGCAGACTTGAAGTGAGCGGAAGGATTTTGTTTTACAAGTCTGGGCGCTACAAATCTTGTCGAAAGCAGGGAAGTCAAAATCCCCATCCTGTCGCAAAAGGCGCGACAAGGGTGGGGCACCCTGGCGATCATTAATCAATAATCCGCACTACGCTTCCAATCCCACGTGACAGACGCGGCCGACAAGGTAGTCGGCGGCTGCCTTGCCATCTTCCATGACAACGACTTCGATGGGAGAGGACTGATTGTGGGGGCGCAAGATTAGATGATTTCCGGCGACTTCGACGTATCTCACCGCGCAAGTATCGTTTTTCAGAACAGCGTACATATTGAACTCACCTTTACGATACGGCTTGAGTGAGTTGTAATGGCGGTCAATCAAGAGCGTTGCCCCGGGCATGAGTCGTGGATACATACTCATGGCTTCCCTGGCATCGACCTTGATGAGAACAAAGCGCTGCCAAGCGGAGCGATCGCCTTGGGTTTCGGCCTTCAGCTTGCGGAGGAAACTCTTCTTGAATTTGAGGATTTCTTTGACGTGCATGCTGGTGATGAGAGGCTGGGAGGCAGCGGTGGAGGCGTCGGTGAGGAGGACATTTTCAAATTCGTCGCCGCTGGGAGGCAGAATGGAGGCTCGCTTGTTTACCTCGGAGGGATCGAGCAGGTCGAGCACGGAAAGATGCTGCACGGCGAGCACTTTGTCCATGCCTTCGAGGCTCAGGCCGCGCTTCCGGTTCAGGAAGTTGGAGATGTGGGCCTGCTTGAATTCGGTCTGCTGGGCGAGTCGAAGGCCGGTCAATTCGCCGGCATCGATGCGCTCCCAGAGAACCTTGCGAAGATTATCTTGCAGGATTTTGAACTTCATGGCCCGGAGTATAGCACCGGCTTATAGCCCGGCGCTAAGTCCGAAAGATTTGCACAGGCCGCATTGGTATATCCAACCTTGACTGAGAAAATTGACAGTTATAGGATCGCCGCATCCTAGAGGCCCATATGCTCTATGGTAGAAAGCAATGACGAGTCACCCGGATCACTCAAATGAGGAGAAGAACTTCGGCGAATTTCGCAGGAAGGTAAAGTCGGCCGAAGTGTTATCGGCATCCATGGAGCACCTGCTGATGTCGCTGCACTTCACGGGACGAGTGAGCGTGGTGATGCAAAACGGGCGCGTGCTCAAGTCGGGCTACGAGGAAGGATACTTCCATCAAAGGCATGGCGGGGGCGCGGAAGACGAGGGCGCGCAGAAACTTTAGAAGTGGAGGGAGCCAGCGGCGACGGTTAATAGATTCTCAGCGATGCGGTCCATTTTCATAGAACTCAGTAAAAACTAAATAGCTCAAGCAGGTCATCGCAAGAAAAACGAGCCCTGCGTTCGGTTCCCGCAACTAGCGGGGATCGGCGCAGGGCTTTTTGTTCTAAGCATCAGCTTGAGGCATCGGGCTTAGGCGCCGATCGGAAGACGGCGCAAAAGACAGGGTAGGCAGAATTCTTAATTCAAAACTCTGGAGGAGTGATGAGAAGCGATCATAAAGGCAAAGACAAAGATGAAGTCGGCGTGGAATTGAAATACTGCGAGCACTGCGGGGGCTTGTGGGTGCGGGAGCGTGGCGCAGGAGTCTACTGCGAGAACTGCCAGCGTGCAGTGGCGGAGTTGCCCGCTCCCAAGAAGAAACCGGGAAAGATCATCCTTCCCGTCCGGCCACCCACGGCAGTGGAAGACTACGAGTTCGAACTCGATGTTGAGGACTTAAGCGACTTTGAAGCGGCGGGGGGTGTGGCATGAGCAACGTGATTGCATGGATGGCGGCTGAGGCGGAGCGTCCTGAAATTGGGGCGAGCACTGGATTTCCACGGCGGACGCGACATAGGGAGGAGCAAACATCAGCACTACGCTTGCCCGCGCCCCAATTCTCAGCGACAGAAGCGACGCAGGAAACATTGGAACCGACTTCGGCCGAGCAACGGCAGCAGGCGGAAGAGGATCGCGAACGGGAACGGCGGACCTACCGGGGAAGGACGGTCGCGATGTTGCGGCGCTACATGCGTTACTCGATCGAGACAGGACGGTTGCCTTCGCTGCTGGGGCGGGAGTTCTTTCGGGCGAAAGTGACTTCGTACACAGTGGTCACCTTTGAAGACCGCGTCATCTTCGTGCATGACATGGAGAAATGCCTGGAGCGGCTGGATGAATTTTCGCGTCAATTGATCGCGCGGCATATTTTGCAGGAGCACGATCAGGCGGCAACCGGTAAGCTGCTGCACTGCACCGAGAGGACGGTACGGACCTATGTCCCGGTCGTATTGGACCTATTGAGTGAGATTCTGCTCGATGTGGGGTTAATGGAGCGACTCGATTCGGTGCAGAGAAATTCTTGTCAAGAGGGGGAAAGGGAGCAAAACCTTTCAAGTGATTGTGAAGATGGGAAATATAAAGTTTAATAATTTTCCGGTTTACCCTTAGCAATTTGATATTCTTGAAATACAGAGTAAGAACAAAACGTTTCTGGTGCAGGGCGCGCTTTCAGGGCGCGCCTTCTTTTTGGGGGGAAGTTTGAGAGTTCAAGGAAATCGAGGTTCGGAGCCAACCAACCGCTATGAGACGAGACAGGATTCTCCTCGTGTGCGGCCGGTGGAGTCTACTTGGAATCGATTTGGAAAAATGTTGTCAAGAGGGTAAGAACGATCGAATCGACGCAAGTGATTGTGAAGATGGGAAATATAAAGTTTGAAAATTTTCCGGTTCACCCTTAGCAATTTGATATTCTTGAAATAGAGAGTAAGAAAAAGAAACGAGGGCGCGCTTTCAGGCGTGCCCTCTTCTTTTTGGCACGAAGTTTAAAAAATCCAAGGGAACCGGGTACGGCAATGATCAGGAAAAAGGCGAAGGGTAAGACGGCGGCCGCGCAAACGGCAAAGAAGAAGAAGAGTACGGCGAAGACGCCGAAGGCAAAGAAGCAGGCGAATCCCGCCGAGGTGCGGAACGACATCGCCAAGATCGTGCAGTCGGGAGCCAAGAAGATTACGAAGGCGGTAATGGACCAGGCGATGACCGGACAACTAGCGCCGGCGAAGTACTTGTTCGAAGTGGCGGGAGTCTATCCGCCGTCGACTGACGGAAGTCACGCGACCGCGGACGAAGACTGCTTCGCGAAAACGTTGTTGGACCGGTTGAACCTTCCGGACACACCGGTGGGGCGCGATGAAGAGGACCAACCGGCGAAGGCCGCGACTCCAGACAGGCGCGCGGCAGTTGACGAAGAACCTAGTGAGAAGGAATCGAACAAGCAAGAGGCTGAGCATGAAGATTCACAGCCACAACATGAGACAACTGGCGATGCAAGTCATGAAGTCTCTGTGCTGGTGTGAACGATACCGTAGAATGAGGCGGAGCAGTGCGACGAGAAGAACCGGTGGTCGTCTGGGTGGGTCCGAAGTCGAAAATCCCCATCCTTCGGAAAGAACGCGAAGGATGGGGCACCCAGCCTGCTCCACAGAAAAGGCGACATAGGACGGGGATGGATATTACATGGTTGACCGACCGGATCGCGGTCGGAGGTGGGATTTGGACATCGGACAACATGGCGAAGGTGGCGAAGGCGGGCATCACGCACATCATCGACATGCAGATTGAGTTCGATGACACGCCGCTGGGAGTGGCTCACGGCATCGAGGTGCTGTGGAATCCGACAGACGACGATTTTGAGGCGAAGCCGGCAGCGCTGTTTCAGCGCGGGGTGGATTTTGCGAAGGCGGCGTTCGAAGGAAGGGACGCGAAGCTGCTCATCCATTGCGCGGCGGGAGTACACCGGGCGCCGATGATGGCGCTGGCTGTTTTGGGATCGATGGGATGGAGCCTACACGATGGGATGGATTTGATTGAGGGGCGGCGTCCGGTGGCGGATTTTGCCGGCGTGTATGTGCGGAGCGTGCAGGAGTTTCTGGGGGAGTGACCGCAGGCTGCCTTTCGAAGGCACGGCAATTGTGAAACGGTTCCTCAACGGCGGTTTCGGTTGAGGGTCGATTGTTGATGGTTCGATCAAAGACAAGTTTTTGAGACGGGAGCCTGAGCTGGCTCCCGTTTCTTTTTGAAGAAGTTCTGATGAGCCGGAAGAGACGGCAGCGGAGTGAGTATCCGTTCCCTACCGGGATCTGATGGAGGAGACAATGTTTGACGCGGGCCGCCGCCCTTTCGGGCGGCTTTTTTATTGGTTGGTGGCAGTGGTGATGATTACCGGCTCTGGGCTGACGGCTACCGGAGCGGCACCTGTTCCCCAGAATGGGCCGGCGAGCACCACGATCGCGGATACAGTTTTTCTGGCGGACGGGAACACAGCCCAGGGGAATCTGATCATCACGTGGCCGGCGTTTGTAACCGCGAGCGGGACGGCGGTGGCTGGAGGCACGACGAACGTGACGCTGGGAGCGAACGGCGCGCTGAGCGTGGCGCTGGTGCCGAATGCGAGTGCGACTCCGGCGGGCGTGTATTACACGGTGGTGTACCAGCTTGGACCGGGCCAAGTAAAAACCGAGTATTGGGTGGTGCCGACGACGTCACCGGCGAACCTGGCGGGGGTGCGGACGACACCGGGTTCGGGCGTGGCGGGGCAGCCAGTTTCTATGCAGTATGTGAATTCCGAACTGGCCACGAAGGCGGATGACAGTGCGGTAGTGCACTTGAGCGGAACGGAGACGATCAGCGGCGGCAAATCAGGCGCAGAGAAGAAAGATGCCGCGATGTCTTTTCTGGAAAGTGCGTTGGCTACAGTGGATGCGGTGGCGGCGCGGGAGATTGTCGAGCCGGAGAAATTTAAGAATGGTGTGTCTAAGATCATAGACGGCACAGTCGACTGCCTCAACGCCTCGACCTGGGCGAAGGGCGGAGTGCAACGGCCGGCCGTCAGCCCACAGCAGTAATGCAGGGGTAGCATAATTGACGACGCAAAGACGCTTTACCACAGAGGACATAGAGGAACTTAGAGTTGAACATACGTTCCTCCGAAATCGCTGGTCTTAGAAGCTAAACCTAATAACGGGCGGATAGTCCCGCCTCTAGCCGACTTCTTCGTTCCAGGTCTCGAGATTCTTTTTCACCAGGGCCATGAACTGGTCGGCGACGGCGCCGTCGATGAGGCGGTGATCGTAGCCGAGTGTCAGATGCACAACGGAACGGATCGCAATCGAATCGTTCCCATCTTTATCGGTGACGACCATAGGCTGCTTGGTGATGCCGCCGACGCCCATGATCGCGGAGTTCGGCTGGTTGATGATCGGGAGTCCGAACACAGCGCCGAACTGGCCGGGGTTGGTGACGGTGAAGGTGGAACCTTCGACGTCCTCGGGCTTAAGCTTCTTGGTGCGGGCACGCTCACCGAGATCGGAGATGCCGTGCTGCAGGCCGAGGAAGTTCAGGTCTCCGGCGTTCTTCAGGACCGGAACAATCAGGCCCCAGTCGAGAGCGACTGCGATGCCCATGTTGAGCTGGCGATGATAGTGAATATTATCGCCTTCCAAGGTGGCGTTAATGATGGGCCACTGCTGAAGGGCGATGACGGCGGAGCGCACGAAGAAAGGCATGAACGTGAGTCGCGCACCGTGGCGCTGCTCGAATCCCACTTTGTGCTTGTTGCGCAGGTTGACAATGCGGGTAAGGTCCACTTCGTACATGCAGTGGACGTGAGCGCTGGTGCGGCGGGATTCGATCATGCGCTGGGCAATGATCTTGCGCATGTTCGTCACGGGGACGAGGTCGCCGGGGTAAGGGGCTGGAGCGGGCGGCGCGGTTGGGCGCGAGGTGGCCGCCGGGGGCGCGCTGGCCGGTTGGGACTCAGGTGCAGCGGCAGGAGCGGACGACGGGCTCTCGATGAAGGACAAGATGTCCTGTTTAGTGATGCGGCCACCGAGTCCGGTTCCGGAAACCTGGGAAAGACTGACTCCATGCTCGCGTGCGATCTTGCGCACGAGGGGCGAGGAACGAGCTTCTTCTTCCTCTTCGTGAGCAGCGCGCGCAGGTGTGGCTGACGGCGGCGGAGAAGGAGCGGCTTTCTTTTCTTCGGCCTTTGCGGCGACAGGCTTCTCGGCCGACGGCGGGGCCGCGGCGGCTGGCTTGGCGGGAGCAGTGGCGGCTTCGCCGTCGGCAGCAATGGTTCCGACGACCGTGTTCACGCCAACCGTCGTGCCTTCGGTGACTTTGATTTCCTGCAAAACGCCGGAGGCCGGCGCGGGGATTTCTGCATCAACCTTGTCGGTGGAGATCTCGAAAAGTGGCTCGTCGCGCTGAACCTTGTCGCCAGGCTTCTTCAACCACTTAGTAATGGTGCCCTCAACGATAGACTCACCCATCTGGGGCATGATGATGTCAGTTGGCATGATTTCCTTCCACGCGGGCCCACAGTTTGCGACAGGGGGCGGACGCAAACGAATATTATAGCGTCTGGCAGAGCTTACGGGAGCGGTTGGCAGAGCTGCGCACTCGCCTGATTCGAAGGTTCTCAGCCTAAGGGTGATCGTGATCGTGATCCTTCATTCCTCCTTTTTTCTCGACACCAGGCTCGACACCAAAGCTGGTCTTCCAGTACTCCTGCACGGCCGGCGGGAGTTTATCGAGGTGGGAGAGCAGCATCGTGATCTTCCACATGTCCGGTCCGCTCAGGGTCTTGTCCCAGGCGGGCATGCCGGTGTAGCGCACGCCGGTGCGGATGGTGTAGAAGATGTGCCACTCGGGATCGTCGGGCGGGTCGGAGATGAGGTTCGGTGGCGGCGGATAGAAAGAAGCGGCCAGTGCTGAGGGTTTGCGGTCGAGGCCTCCGTGGCAGAGGGCGCAGTTCATGGTGTAGAGCTTCATGCCCTCTTCAAGATTCGGATCGGTGGGCGTCAGTGGATTGGTGATGCGCGGAGCATGGCGCTCCATGGAGGCATCGACGGCTCCCATCGCCAAGCGGCGTTCCATGTGCGGAGGCTCGACGTTTGCGGCCGTCGGAAAGAAACCGAGCATAGCGAAGCCAAGCCCGCCGAGGATGAGTACCAGGAGCGTAACGATTACACCAAGTGTGAATTTTCCCATGGATCCTCCCGACGGGCTATTGTGGCAGATGGGCGGGGTAGGGCGCTAGTTGGGGTCGCGGGCCGAGCTTAGCTGCTGAAGCCACACTGAGGGCGGCGTATGTACGGCATGACTGGACGTCGCGCTCTTCCCTTCAGATGTCGCGAGTCGTGCTTCGCTCGACGGACAGCCGAGGGCGGCCATCCCCACCTGATCAATTGCGCGACAGCCGCCGGAGCCTGCCTCGAGCGAAGGTCGAAGGGACTGCGGCGCTACTCTCGAACTTGGTGGGGCGGCGGGCTGGGAGTACGATTGGGGCGGGCGGTGTCATGAAAACAATTCGGTTCACATTTGTTGCTGTATTGATGCTGGCGTTGGGACTGCTGAGTATTTCGGCGGAACTGCGGGCGCAGGAGGCGAAACCGTCGGGAAATGCGGGGGCGAAGTCTGCGGAACCGCCTGCGGTGCCGGAACACGGCACGAAGAGCGGGCAGGCGTATTCGGGGATGTACTCGTTTCTGAAAGAAGGCGAATTTGTGCAGGTGACGGTCGAGGAGGCAGATCACGTCACAGGATTCGTTTCGCGATTCGGAGATGGAGAGAGCGACAAGGGAGCGTTCCTGGATCAGTTTTTCAAGAGCGGGAAGCTTGAGGGAAACAAGTTGAGTTTTACTACTGAAATTGTTCACGGCATTGCGTTCGATTTTAAGGGAACGATCGAGCGTGGCGAAGGGAAGAATCCGGGGGATGAAGGTTATTTCGTCCTCAAGGGCACATTGACAGAGAACGCGAGCGACGTGAACAAGAAAGTGTCGTCGCACTCGCGGGAAGTGGTGTTGAAGATGTTTCCGCAGGATGCTGCGCCGGCGCAGGCGGTGAGGAAGTAGCTAGCGAGTCCCGAGAGAGCTTCTCATCGGGTTCTGACGGGCAAAGCGTTTTTGACCGCTGAGATCACGAAGGCTGCGCGAAGCTCGCAAAGAAAGCAAAAACGGAATTGTTGGTTTCTCGGTACTCGCGACTCAGCACCGGGGTTACTGTCCGGCGCGGAGTGGAGAAAGATTCAGGCGGCCGGGGGCTTTCTTAGGTGAGCCTTCCAGGCTGTAGACGAGATCGGGGCCTCCGTCCGACTTCGAGGATGCATCGGCCAAGGTCGCTGCCAGAGCGCGGTAGGAGCGGCTGATCTCGGGGCCATCCTGCAGGACCACCGGCGTCCCGTGGTCGATGGAAGGCGAGACCGCCTGGTAAGCGTTGGGGACCTTCCACAAAACCTTGCAGTTCGTTGCCCGCTCGACATCCTCTTCAGTGAAGCCGGGAATCTTCTTGTAGCGATTCAAGACCATGCGCAGACGGTCGCGGCCGGTGCCCTCTTCGAGGAAGGTGTGAATGCGTCCGGCGCTCCAGAGAGAAACTACATCGGCCTGCGCGACCACGAGGACGGCGTTGGAAAGATCGGAGAGCAGGTGGGTGATGGGATCGAGACGGCTGGAGGCGTCGACGATGACGAAGCGATAGTGATTGACCAGGAGATCGAAGAGGCGGGCCAATTCGCCCGGCGTGGGTTCGGTGGGATACGGCTGCTGCGGTCCGGCCAGAAGACGCAAGCCGTCATTGGCCGGGGTCATGAGGCCATCGAGCAGAGACGCGTCGAGGCGGTGGAGATTCTGCAGCGCGTCGAGCACGCCGAATTGTGGACGCAAGTTGAGATGAAGAGAGGCGTGACCGATAGGTGCAAAGTCGACGAGAACTACATCTCCATGAGATTGCTGCAGCGCCACGGCAGTATTGACGGCGGCGGTAGTGCATCCCGCGCCTCCCTTGGCACCCAGGAAAGTAAACACCCGGGCCTTGCCTACGCCACCGAGACTGCGGGTGCGGGAGGAACTGAAGCGGGTCAGAGCTTCGAGCAAGGGCTCGGAACCAGCGGAGTGATCGAGATATTCGCCAGCGCCGGCGCGCATGCTCGCAACAATGCTGGCGGGGCGTGTCATCTCGCCGTTCGCGAAGATGGCAATCTGCTGAGTGGTAGCGCGAATCAGTTCGATGGTATGGACGGCGCGCTGGGAGTCCTGTGCGGGTATGTCGACGATGACTACTTCCGCGCGCGAATCCTGAAGCTGACGGAGGATGGCGTCGGTCGGGCCGGCGGGAAATCCGAGATGGCTAAACACTGCCTGTCCCAGGCGCGTCGCTTCCAGGCGACTTTGCAATGCGGATAAGTGGTCCTGGTCCTCGGTGAGGAGGGCGACGGCGATCCCATGCATAGCGCGGTTCTCGCTGATTTCTCTCGGTGTCTGCATGTTAGAAAGAGAACCTACTTCCCGCCAAGTGACCTAAGTAATGAAACCAAACCGTGCAGGCACGCGATCCGCGCGAAGGCTCAGGCAACGCAACTGCATGATGAAAGTCTGGGAGGAAGAGCACAACGTAGACAGATTAAGGCTTTTCGCCCTTTGTTGTCAGTGATTGTAAGCCAAGATTGCGAAGTTGAAAAGGCATACTTTTACCCGAGAAGCGAAAAAATGATCTAAAGGCCCCGAAAAATCGCTGCGGAAGGGTCGGTTGGGGGGATAAGGCGGGAAGACTAGCCCAGAACCGGACGGGCGGAAGATTGAGCCGGGGGCCGGATTTTGTCGTGGTGGGGGTGACGGGTCGAGACCCGGGGGAAGGTGGCGGAAGAGTCGGAGGATTCGGGGAGATATTCGTAGCCATCGAGGCGAACCGCAACTCCGATTTTCGCTTCACCCTGGGAAGAATCTGAGTTGCCTTTGGCGGAAGGCCTGACCACTCGCAAAATGCGGCCCCGGCACCGTACGGGCATACTCTCGCCTAGAGTGATCTCGGAGGGCATCCGGAGTGTGATTTCGATTTCGGAGCCTTCGGTGAGCGGAGCGTCGGTGAAGAAGAAGACTCCGCGCGAGCTGAGGTCCTGCGTGAATCCGACGCCTTCAAGGCAGGCTGCGGGTTGGCGCAGAGAGAGCGGAAGAAGGTAAGGAAACCGCTGCCCGACACGGCGTTCAACTCGAACTGGAGGAGTGGTCATAAGTGGCGTAACTTTTTTGCCGAATCGCCGAAAGCGCAGGCGCTACTTTAGCTCACAGCGAGCCAGAAGAGAAGCGCGAAGTTCGTTGATTTCTTTAGCGTTCCCAAGCTATTCATAAGCTTAGACTTGGAGGCAAGGAAAGGCGCAGAAGTTGCTCAAGAAATGAAATCAGGCGCCAGAAAATCGAAATAGAATCCAAGTCCCGCCACGAGCCGTGAATGCACGTTGAGACCTGAGGCCCTAGGTTTGAGAATTGAGAACTAAGAACTGGTTCACGATATAGTAGTGCACAAGATGGCGCGTCGTCATCCAAAGTGACCGTGGCTGAGCCGAAAATTTCCATCCAAGACAACGCATCTGGGAACGGCGAAGCTTCGCCCGAGGGCCGCAGACCGCGCTGGCAGGCGGCAGGACGGGCGCTGCGGCATCGCAACTTCCAGCTTTTTTTCAGCGGACAACTGATTTCCCTGATCGGCACGTGGATGCAGACCGTGGCCCAGTCGTGGCTTGTATACCGGCTGACGGGCTCGGGGTTGAAGTTGGGCGCGGTAGGATTTGCCAGCCAGATTCCGGTGTTCTTGTTTGCGCCCATCGGAGGGATTATCGCGGATCGCAGCAATCGCAAGCATGTTGTCATCGCTACGCAGGTCGCGTCGATGGTGCTGGCATTCGTGCTGGCCGTAATCACCCTCACGCACAGGGTGCAGGTCTGGCACGTATTCGTGCTGGCGGCGCTGCTGGGGGTGGTGAACGCATTTGATATCCCCGGCCGGCAATCGTTCCTGGTGGACATGGTGGGCAAGGAAGACTTGATGAATGCCATCGCTCTGAATTCTTCCATGTTCAATGGGGCCCGCGTGATTGGACCGGCGGTAGCGGGCGTTCTGGTAGCGAGGCTGGGAGAAGGCTGGTGCTTTTTCGCGAACGCCGTCAGCTATATTGCGGTGATCGCCGGATTGATGTTGATGAATGTCCACGCTCCGGCGCGAGTTTCGGCGAAGACGTCGCCGTGGGAGCACATCCTTGAGGGATTTCAATTCGTAAACCGCACGGCGCCGATTCGAGCCCTGATGGTGCTGCTGGGGCTGGTGAGCGTGACGGGCATGCCGTACGTGGTGCTGATGCCGATTTTTGCCGACAAAATCCTGCACAGTGGCGGGCAGGAGTTCGCGTCGCTGATCGGATCGCACGATCTGGGCGCGGTGAGACTGGGGATCCTGATGGGCGCGGCGGGCGTGGGAGCGTTGCTGGGGGCGTTAACTCTGGCCGTGCGCTCGGGAGTGAAAGGTCTGGGAACATGGGTCTCGGTGTGCTGCGCCGGGTTTGGCGTGAGCCTGATGCTGTTTGCGTTTTCGAAATCGTTCTGGCTGTCGGTGCTGTTGCTGTTGCCGGTGGGATATTTCATCATGCTGCAGATGGCTTCGTCGAACACGTTGATCCAGGTCATGGTGCCCGACGCCCTGCGCGGCCGGACCATGGCGGTGTATTCGATGATGTTCATGGGGATGGCTCCGATTGGAGCGCTGCTGGGTGGCGCGTTGTCGGACCGCCTGGGCGCACCGCTGACCGTCGCGACAGGCGGTCTGGCCTCGGTGGCGGGAGCATGGTGGTTCGGCGCGCAGTTGCCGAAGATTCGCGTGGAAGCGCGAAAGCTGATCATCGCGCAAGCCATGGCGGGCGGGGAGCCAGCTGAAGAGATGACGACGCCGGTAGCGGAGGACTAGGAAGAAGATTTTCGTGGGTGTGCTTCTTCGGTAAGCGAAACGGTCTCGGCTACTTGCGTACCGCGCTGTGTCCGAGCGCGACCAGGAAGATTGCGCTTTTTCCCCGGGCATGGGGTGAGAAGAAGCTGATTACATCGTCGTCATAGAAGGTAAGGCCGCTGGCGCCGAGGCGCTGAGCGTAAGCGGCAAGATAAAGTTTGCCGCCTAGAATACCGGCTTCCAGTTGCACGGCACGATATCCGCGATTCCCATAGCGCTGCATAATCCTCTTCAAGTCTGCGAGGAAGAAGACGTCGACGGCCGCATCTGCGGGGATCTGTTGCTCCAGTCCCAAGTAGCCGGCCTTTTCGCGGAAATCTCCGGGCTTCAGCAGTTCGAGAAGCTTTCGTTCCCAGTGGTAGACGTAGGCCCCGGCGGCCAGGCCTTGCACGTTGTTTACGATCAGATACAGATCGTTGAGATGGCTTCCGAGTGGATCGAGAAAGTCGGCGGGAATTCCGCGCGTGGCGCGATCGAGCAGGGTGGAGAGCTGCGGCAGGGTGATGGGATCGCGCGAGAACTCTCGCGCGGAGCCGCGGCGCGAGATTACCTGCTCGATGGAGTCGGGAGGAACGCCGGAGTCGTCCAGCGGCTGCAACGGTGTGGTAGTTCCCTTTGGTGAGGGAAACTGTTGCGAAGGTGTCTGGCCACGCCAGGCAGCTACCTCGCCGGGTGAATCGAGCGAGGAGGCTTCGTGCATTTTGCGCATAGCGGGATAGTCGACTTCCGTCTTGGAGTAGGGGACGAGCGGCAACTCAAGCGGCGCGATTTGCGGCGAACTGGATGGCGTCGCCTTCTTGTGGCCAATGGGGACCAGGGAAAACGCGACTTCGCGCTTGGTATCCAGACCAAGCAAGGCGTTCAATTCAGAATCGACGAAAGCCGTGATGATGCTGGCGGGAAGATTCGAGGCGGCGGACATGGCCAGAAGATTGGCGAGAATCGTGCCGTTGTCCCAGCCGAAATGGCGGTAGGTGCGGGAGTGGTATTTCCATGCGTTGCGCCAGTAGGTGACGGTGCAGATGATCGTCACTGGGGCGTGTGCGACAGAAGAGTCGCTGCCCGTAGCGTCGACGAGGGCCTGGCGGAAATCGCCGGACCGGAGTTGGCGCAGACCGAACTCGGCGGCGCCGAAATGGTAGACGCCGGCCGCAAGGCCCGGAGGGTTCTTGAGGCCCGGCACCGCTCTGCCGGGAAGATCGGTGCAGACGACGTAGAGTTCGATTTCGTAAAGGGCGCCGGTGCAGGCGGCGGCACGAAAAAAGGTTTCTCCCTGCGGATGTTTCTTGCTCCTGATGACCCCGGCGGAGAAGAACAGCAGTTGGGCGAGGGTTTCGAGATCTGGGATGGCTTCCGCTTGCGCTGGAGTACTCGGTGCCGCAATCGCGGAAAGTGCGGCGCTGCCCGTATCCTGGAAATCCCGGGGAAGGCGCGTCACTTCGAGCGTGGGATAGATTTTGAACAGTAGAGGTTTATTCTCCCAGTCAAGCGTGTGCGGATGCATACGAAGGCTGTGATAGGAGTGCTTCGTGCCGCTGTGATATTGCCAGGCAGCGTCGAGGTGGTCATTCTCGCTCAAAAGAGGCGCTCCTTGAAGTGAATGCGATCAGCGGTAAGCACTGGGTGGGAGTCCGGTGATGCGGATTCCGGCGTGGCCTTTGTAGCGGAAGTTCATGCCGATGAGCAAGGCGGTGATCTGTTCGACGATGCGGGCGTTTTCGAGTTTTCCGCCGTCGATGCCGCGGACGCCGGGAATCTTTGCCGCCAGTTCGCGGGTGAGTTGCGCGGCGTCGGGATCGTCGCTGCAAACGATGACGTCGCAGTCGAGCGGGGTGTCGGTGCCGAGCAGGTCGGCGGAAACGTTGTGGAAGGCGGCGACCACGCTGACTTCTTCGGACACGAGTTCGGCTGCCTGTTGGGCCGCGGAGCCTTGCCAGACGCCAAGAGTGCGCGAGGCGCGTCCGCCGACGCCGACTGCGAGGGGTACGGTAGCGTCGATGAGGATGCTCCCTGCAGTCATCGCGGATTTCAGTTTCTTGAGAAGCGAGGCTTGGCCCTCAAAGGGGACGGTCAGCATCAGGATGTCCGAGGCGGCGCAGGCGGCGCTGTTTTCCATGCCCGATATTTTGGCCTGGCCTCCCAGTCTTTGCTGGATGGCTGCGGCTGCCTGTTGCGCGCGCTTTTCGTCACGCGAGCCAATGATGATGGTTTCTCCAGCGCGCGCCCAGCGCAGGGCGAGTCCCATGCCAGCCGGGCCGGTGCCCCCTATGACTGCGATCGGGCGGATGCCTGCGGGACTGGAGTTCATGCGAATTCAGCCTCGAGCGACTGTTCGGCGGTGCATTCATCCAGCGGAACTTTGATGTGGATGCGGGAGTAGGTCGTGTTGCGCTCGGCGGGGATACGACCCATCTCCAGGATCAGCGATTGAAAATCTTCCGGGCTGGTGTACTGGCCGGCGGTCGCTCCCGCTTCGCGCGAAATATTCTCCTCCATCAATGTGCCGCCGTAGTCGTTGGCGCCGGCATGCAAGCAGAGTTGCGAAAGACGGCGATTCAGCTTTACCCACGAAACCTGAATGTTGTTGATGGAGCCGGCGAGAAGCAGGCGTGCCAGCGCGTGAACTTTGAGATGCTCGGCCAAAGTTGGGCCCGTGCGCGCCAGGCCCTGGTGGAAGAGCAACGTGTTCTGATGGACGAAGCCGAGGGGAACGAACTCGGTGAAGCCTCCGGTGTCGGATTGAATGTCGCGTAACAGCAGCATCTGGCGGACCCAGTGCGCAGGAGTCTCGGTGTGTCCATACATGAGCGTCGAAGTGGTACGGATGCCGCAACGATGCGCAGTGCGAATGACCTCAACCCATTGCGCTGTGGAAAGTTTGTTAGCCGAGAGGATGTGGCGAATCTGGTCGTCGAGAATCTCGGCGGCGGTGCCGGGCAGGGTGCCGAGTCCATTGTCGCGCAGCATCGCAAGATAGTCGGCCAGCGGCATGCCGGTGAGTTCGACGCCGTAGACAATTTCCATGGGGGAAAAGGCGTGAATATGCATGCGCGGCACGGCGTTCTTTACGGCGCGGAGAATGTCGCGGTAGTGGAACTTGGGTAGATCGCGGGGAAGGCCGCCCTGGATGCAGACTTCGGTGGCGCCGAGTTGCCGGGCTTCCACCGCTTTTTGCGCCATCTGATCGAGATTGAGGAAGTACGCATCAGACTCGCGCGGGCCACGGCTGAAGGCACAGAATTTACATCCGACGAAACAGATGTTGGTGAAATTGATGTTGCGGTTGACCACGTAGGTTACGATGTTGCCGGCGAGTTCCGCGCGTAGCATGTTGGCGGCGACCAGTAAGCCGAGGAGATCGTCGCCTTCGGAGTTGGCGAGCGCGTACGACTCTTCTAGCGACAAGTCAGCGCCGTTTTGAGTTTCGAGGACTTTCTCCAGAGAAGAGCGCAGCGCGGGAGTCAGGTGCGCGGCGATGTCAGACCAGTCTAGGGAGGGGAAAGCTTCCAATTCCGAAGGTGCGAATTCGCGGGACACGAGTTCCTCCAACCCCAGGGCCAAACCTTTTGACAGGTGTTAATAAACGCTTCTGCCCTGCTGGATTCAAAGTTTAGCACTGCCGGATGTACTTAGGATCTTCGCCTACTCGGTCAAGCCCGTCGAAGCTGCGACTGTTGTCAAGAGTGCTCCATTGATTCCCGAATTATCGTCGGACCTCAACCTGAGTTTTGTCGCTGAGATCGATTGACAGGGAACGATCACCTTCTTAAAGGCGACGAAACCTGAAGGCATCAGACGTGAAGTGCATGTCATAACACTTTCTGGCTCTACGCGGAGAACATTTCCGGATTGGCTGTCGGCCCATCCAGATGGCCGACCAGTCGCTTCTCCAGTCCCTCACGAGAGGGCTTGAGTTGCTGCCGCAGACGCTCCTTTTCCTGATCGTTGAGTGCTGAAAAATTCCGCGCAGTCTCGACGTTGTGTGCGAGCATTTCCGGGCGTGGCATTCCCACGACCGCGGTTGTCACAGGCAAGCTCATGGAATACCGGAGCAGAGAGCTCATGTCTGCTTTTCCCGGACCGTCGCCCACAAGAAACTCCTGACCGGTCACCTTCATCGCGATCACGCCGAGGTTCTTGGCATTGGCAGCGGGGAGGGCCAGCTCTTCAAACCGGCCATTACGGGAAGCGTTGAGAGCCATCTGCACGCAGTCAAGGTCGTGCCGCTCGATGGCCTTGGCCATCACCTCTCCGTTGGTATGGCTGGTCATACCGACAAAGCGTGCCATTTTCTGTTCACGAGCTTCCATCAAACCTTTAAGAGCCCCGTCCTGGGCCTCGATTTTCGCCAGATCGTCGGCTTGGCCCAGGCTGTGGATGTGGACCAGATCCACATGGTCTGTCTTGAGCCGCTTCAGGCTTGCCTCCAGGCGGCGCAGGAATTCGTCTCGGGTACGATCGGGAATCTTCGTTGCCAGCCAGACTTCCTTGCGGCGCGAAGCCATCACTTTGCCAACGCGAGTTTCGCTCTCGCCATCTCCATAAGCGTACGCCGTGTCCAGATAAGTAATGCCCAGATCAATCGCGCGATCGAGGACCGCCGTGGCGCTCTCTTCGTCTTTGTACATGAGGAAGCGACTGCCGCAGCCGAACGCAAGAATCGAGACCTTTGCGCCGGTTCGCCCCAGGGTCCGCGAGGGAATAACGTCGGTGCCCGGCCGCGCACTGGCAACATCCTTCAGCAGCAAAAGACTCGTACCGGCTGCGGTTCCCAATCCGATATTCTCAAGAAACTGTCTGCGAGAGATTTCCTTGCTCATGGTCCCCCCTGAACACCTGGCGCGAAAGTCGTTCAGGACAGTCTACCGGAATAGGTCGGTGGATGCAGGGCGCAGCAGATCGCGGACCTTTCCCGAGCCGGGGTCGTAGCGAAATCCGCGGACGATGCAGGCGGGAGCGCGGTTGAGTTTGCCGCACACGAGTCCGGCCGCGCAGGCTAGTTCGTCGGCAATGGCCTCGACGCTGGCGCGCAGTTTGTAACCGTGGGAGTCACGACGGCCGCGGTCGTCGCGCAGAGGCTTCATTCCGGCGATGCCGATGGCGAATTCCGTCAGGCCTTCACGCCAGGGGCGGCCGAAGCTATCGGTGATGATGACGGGGATGGCGAAGCCGGTACGCCTTTTGAGTGCTCGACGAAGGTTGGCCGCGGAGCGATCTGAGTCTTCGGGGAGCAGCAGCGCGTGACTGCCTCCGTTGACGTTGGAGACGTCGACGCCGCTGTTGGCGCAGAGGAAGCCGTGGCGCGTTTCGGTAATGAGCACGCCGTCTTTACGGCGGATGACGGCGCGGCTCTCGCGCAGAGCTAATTCAATCACGCGGGCGTCGAGGGCATATTGTTTCGCCCAGACGATCGATTCGGGCGAGGGACGGATCGTGGCAAGATCCACGAGGCGGCCTTCCGATTTGGAGACGATTTTGTGTTTGATGATCAGGATGTCGCCGGGTTGAAAGTTCAAGCGGCACCGGCGGAGGGATTCGAACAGCTTATCGGCGAGTGAATCGCCAGGGCGGACTTCGTCGGCGAGCGGAATCGGGATTAGGCGAAGTTCGTCGGATGAAAAATGGGAGAGTTTCTTTCGCTCCTCCGGGGCTGGCAGATCCTGGGACGCCAACCCACGGCTTGCGCCGTGGGCTGCATTCTTGCGCCGCTTCGCGGCTGATTTTTTTCGGGCTGTCAGCTTGCTCATCAATCCATAATATCTATCTGGGGCCGTGTTTCCCGATTTCATCTTTAGCCACTTCGCGGCGGGACAGGCGAGGCGCCTGTCCCTACGCGGGCGTATTCGCGGGCTAGGCGCTGGGCGCGGGTTTCGCCCGGGAGCGACATGAGTTCTTGCAGATCCGGGAGATTGTCGACGTCGACTGCAATGCCCGGGAGGTTCAGCACGATGCAGGGCTTGCCGGTAGCTTGCGCGGCGGCGTGATGAGGTTTGAAGCTGTCGTTGCCGAAGCGCAGCGGGAACAGATTTGCGGGGCGGCGGAAGGCGGCGTTGGTGCCCCGTCCGTCGGCGGCGGGGACGAGGACGCTGCCTTCGGCGGGCGCGTGCTTCAGGATTTCGTCGAGCTCCCACGCTTGAATCAGCGGAATGTCGGCCGGGATCACCAGCGTGCTCTCGAGGCCCCGCTCGACGCAGATGCGAGTGGCCATCTCGATCGCGCCGGTTTCTCCGGGATTGTCGGGGTCGGGGAGGACCGCGAATTTATATTCTTCGGCCAGCTTTACGGCGTAGGGATCGCTGCTGACCACTGCAACTTGTGGGCGGGCTTCCCAGTTGTGCAGGGTGGTGAGCACGTCATGCAGCATGGCCTGCGCCAACGCCGTGCGGGACGGCTGATCGAGAACGGCTGCCAGGCGCTGCTTTGCCGAAGATAGGTTCTTTACGGGAACGAGAATCACGGCTGGGGATCCAAACGTCGAAAGGCGGCGCCGTGGGCCTGGGGTTCATCGCCTGTGCGCGATACCTCCGAGACGAACGCGAGCACGTCGCGCGCGAGGGCCGCCTTGTCTTCGGCGGTGCGCATGATGGTCTGCGTACACTGGACGCTCAAGCCGTTGGCGCGCAGTAATTCGGCGGCGCGGGTGTCGCGGTTGTCGCAGACCAGGACGTCGATGAAATCTTCGTAGGCATGGGCGACGCCGACAATCGAGCAGGGCAGTCCTTGCGCGGCCATAAGAATTCCCGCGGGACCCGCGACGGGAGCACTGCCGACGATAGGACTGATGGCGGCGATTGTTCCGCGGGCGCGCAGCAGTGCGTCGCGAATACCAGGCACTGCCAGAATCGGACCGATGCTGGTAATGGGATTGCTCGGGGCGATAATCACTGCGTCGGCGGCGACAATGGCATCAATGACTCCGGGCGCGGGTTCCGCGTCGGAAGCCCCGGCGAAGCGCACGGAATTCACCGGGTCCTGGTACCAGCGCTGCACGAAATATTCCTCAAAGCTCAACTCGCCGACGGGCGTGTCCACTCGGGTCTCGACGCGCGAGTCGCTCATGGGGAGAACGCGCGCCTTCACTCCGAGCTTTTCCGAGATTACGGTTGTGGCTTCCGAGAGCGTCTTGCCTTCGGCCAAAAGGCGTGAACGCAACAGGTGCATGGCGAGATCGCGGTCGCCGGTGTGGAACCAGGTGGGCTCGCCGAGTTGTCCCATGGCCTGCAGGCAGAGGAAGGTGTCGCCCTTCACGCCCCATCCGCGTTCGCGGCTGAGCATGCCGGAGAGCACATAAGTGATGGAGTCGATATCGGGGGAAACGTAGAGGCCCCACCAGAGCAGGTCATCGCCAGTGTTGACGACCACCGTGATTTCTTCTGCGGGCATGACCTGCTTGAGTCCATCGATAAACTTGGCGCCGCCGGTGCCGCCGCTGAGGACGCAGATCATGCGGCCCTCCGCGCCAGACCGCGATCATCGGCCACGGCGCGCAATTTGTCTGACAGCAGTCCTGGCCGTGCCGTCACTGCGGAAAGAAATTCCGGATACACCGGCAGACGCTGGTACAAAGCTAATCCCTTGGTTTCCGTGCGGAGGCGCAGTTGTTCCAGGTGTGGCCAGGGCTTCTCCGGATTAATGTAGTCGGGGGTCAGTGGCGAAATTCCTCCCCAATCGTTGATGCCGGCGTCCACTAGATCATCATAGTAAGGCGCGGAGAGATTGGGCGGGGCCTGAATATTGACGTTGGGGAGTAACAAGCGAGCTACCGCCACGGCGCGGAGCATCTCGCCGCGAGCGGGTTCGGGGCAGTTGGCCATGGGAATCGTGGGCTTGACGCGGAAATTTTGCACGATCACTTCCTGGATGTGGCCGTAGCGCTCGTGCAAATCGCGGATCGCGAGCAGCGTATCGACGCGGTCTTCGGGAGATTCGCCGATTCCGATGAGCAAGCCCGTGGTGAAGGGAACCTTCTGTTTGCCCGCATCTTCGATGGTGCGCAGGCGTTTGGCCGGGAGTTTGTCGGGAGCATTGTCGTGAGCTGCGCCGGGGGCTAGCAAGGCGGAGTTTGTGGTCTCGAGCATAAGGCCCATGCTGGGGGAAACGGCGGCGAGCCGGGCGATCCACTCCGCGCTGAGCAGACCGGGATTGGGGTGCGGGAGCAGGCTGGTCTCGCGCAGCACCAGTTCGCACATGGCTTCGAGATAGTGAAGCGTGGACTTATAGCCGAGGTGGCGCAACGTCTCGCGCATCTCGGGGAAAAGCAGTTCGGGCTTGTCGCCCAGGCTGAACAGGGCCTCGGTGCATCCGAGTTTTTCGCCGGCGCGGGCGACCGTGAGAACTTCATCGGGACTCATGGTGTAAGCGCCTGGGTCGCCGGGATCGCGGCGGAAGGTGCAGTATCCGCAGTAGTCGCGACAGAGATTGGTTAGCGGCAGGAAGACCTTGCGCGAGTATGTGATGATGCCGGGCTTGAAGCGCTCTTTGGCGGTGCGGGCGCCGGCGAGAAGCTCGGGCAGGCCATCATCGGTGCAGCGAATCAGGTGCAGGGCGGCCTCGCGCGAGATGGGCACACCCGGCCGCACATCGGCTAGTGCGGAGGCGCATGCAGAGCGTTGCTCCGGGGTTGCGGGCGTGATTGCGGTCAGAGTCACAACACTAAGTCCACCAGCTCGCGGATGAATCGAATCATACATGAGTGGGGATTGGGATTGGCAAGCGCGGGGCATGGTAATGTAGGCGATTGCGGCGGCCACTCGTAGAGATGTAGGTGGTCACATCTCTGCCGACGGCACCGCGAACGATGGTGAGAGAGACGCTGCAAGCAACGTCTCTACGATATGAGCTTGAATACTGCTGAGTTTCGACGCGCGATGGGATGCTTCGCCACCGGGGTGACGATCGTTACGGTGGACCTCGACGGCGGAGTGCATGGCATGACCGCCAATGCATTTGCCTCGGTGTCGCTCGATCCGATGCTCGTGCTGGTGTGCGTGGATCACACCACGCGGACCCACGCGCATCTGCACGCCAAGAAACGATTTGGGATTAATGTGCTGTGCGAGGATCAGCGGGCGATCTCGGAATATTATGCGCGTCCGGAGCGCACCCACGAACACGCGGAGCTCGAGGCGGGGGCGCGGTTTAAACGCACCAAGCATGGGACTCCCATGTTGCAGGGGTCGCTGGCATACCTGGAGTGCCGTCTGCATTCGGCGGAAGAGGCCGGGGATCATACCATCTTTATTGCCGAGGTCGAGGAGGTGGTGGTACGGGAGGGAGAGCCGCTGCTGTTCTTCCGGGCGAAATATCGGAAGGTAGCGGAGGATGTGGAGAAGTGATGTGGAGAAGTGAAGACTCTTAGGTCTGTCACTTTTAGGGTTCCAAAACATCTAATCATTGTGAAGAGATCATTGACCAGGGGTTGACTGATGGCAGAGAAGATCGTGAAAACTGAGGCCGAGTGGAAGAAGCAGCTTAGCGACGAGCAGTATCACGTGGCGCGCGAGGCGGGGACCGAGTGTGCGTTTACCGGGAAGTACTGGAACACGAAAGAGCCGGGGATGTATCATTGCGTGTGCTGCGGCGCTCCGCTGTTCGATTCGCAGACGAAGTTTAATTCGGGGACGGGCTGGCCGAGCTTCTACAAGCCTGGGGAGGCCAGCAATGTGGTCGAGCATCGGGATTCGACGTACGGCATGGCCCGGACCGAAGTTCGCTGCGCGAAGTGCGATGCGCATCTGGGACATGTGTTTGAGGACGGTCCGGCGCCGACCGGGCTGCGGTATTGCATGAATTCTGCGGCGTTAGATTTCCGGGCTGCGGAGAAGAAGTAAAAGCGATCCTCAGAGGCTAAAGCCCTGGGTCTTGAGTGGACTTGAGCGGCACGACTGAAAGCCGTGCCCTTCCCGATACGATTCGTCAGAAGAGGGAGATTCACAGAAAACAGCAGGGGCACGCGCGAGCGTGCCCCTTGCTCTTTATCGGAGAACCTTCCCGCCAGTTTATGCGCTGGCAGTGGCAGCCAGGGTCTTGGGAGCCTCGGCTGGCTTGGACTGATTCTGAGCCTGTGGCTGGTGCTGTTTGTGTTCGCTGCTGCGAACCTGAATTCCGCCCTTGAGCGCGGCGCCATCTTCGACGCTGATGCGCGTGGTGGAGATGTCTCCATGGACCGAGCCTTCGGCGCGGATATCGACGCGATCGCTGCACTCGATGTTACCGGTCACCTTGCCCATGACCACAACCTCGCGGGCTTGGATGCTGGCGTCGACCTTGCCGTTGCGGCCGATGGTGACTCGGCTCTCGGGCATGGTGATTTTGCCTTCGATGCGGCCGTCGATGTAAAGCGCTTCGGAGCCGCTGATTTCGCCCTTGATGAACAGAGTACGGCCGATGGTGGCTTGATCCACGGGAGCGGTGACGGTTTTGATGGGATTGTAAGCGTTGGGGTTGGAAGCCGGCGAGCCGGCCTTCGGGTTAAATGAGTTCTCCGACGACTGAAGCATGTGACCTTCCTTAGGTTGCCCGCGCGGCGCCTCGTCCTGGAAAGCGCCTGACACCTGGTCATGCGGCTGGTCTTGAAATTTGTGGCCTTCGGCAGTTGCTGGCCACCTGGCCACCCTGAATATCGCACAGACGTAAGTATGAAGGAGAGATTACGGAAGATCGTGTACGGGTGCGGAGACGAGGCTTTTCTGCGTCCTTTGCGAAAACTTCGCAGACTTTGCGGTTAATTCGGAAGAAGAAGTAACCACAAAAGACACCGAGGTTAGGCAAAGATCGCAAAGAAAATCGTTTTGGGAGGGCCTTAGCCGGAGCTCGATAATTCTTGGGAGAATTCTTCCCACTCCTTCAGCAGGAGGGCATGGTTTGCTTTGTGCTGGTCGAGTTCCTGCGACTGGCGCTGGCTCTCGTCGGCACTGACGAAATTCTGCAGCGCAGTTTCGCAGTGGGCAATGGCAGCTTCTACTCGGCTTATTTCCTCTTCCAACTCGTGGACGCGATCTTCCATTTGCTTGCGCCTGATAGGGTTCAGGCGCTTCGCTTTCGACTCGGCCGGTACCGCGGGATCGGGATGATCTCCATTGGCGGGTACGGCCGCTGCAGAAGACTTGGTGGCGGACGATGATGTTGCCGAGGACGATCCGTTTCGCGAGTTTGCTCCGGGAACGTCATTGAGCGTGGGAGCGACGTGCTGGCCGCCCTGCTTGCGCCAGAGGTAGTCTTCGTAGTTGCCGGGAAAGACTTCGACTTTGCCGTCGCCGACTTCAAAGACACGCGTAGCCAGCTTGTCGATGAAATAGCGATCGTGCGAGACGAAGACGACCGTGCCGGTGTATTCCACCAGCGCGTTAAGGAGCACGTCTTTGGCGCGCAGGTCGAGGTGGTTGGTCGGTTCGTCGAGCAGCAGGAAGTTCGCGGGATGCAGCAGCATGCGCAACAGGGCGTAGCGTCCGCGCTCGCCGCCGGAAAGGACGCCGATCTTCTTGAACACATCGTCTTCGGAAAAAAGGAAACAGCCGAGCAGGCTGCGCAGTTCAGTCTCTCCCGAGCGGGGAGAGGCTTCCCCGAGATCGTCGAGGATGCGGGCGTCGGGATCGAGTTCCTTGTACTGGTCCTGCGCGAAATAGTCGGACTGCACGTTGTGGCCAAGTCGGAATTCGCCGCGCGTGACGGGTTCGGTGCCGGCGAGCAGTTTGATCAGAGTGGACTTGCCCGCGCCGTTTACGCCGACCAGCGCGATGCGGTCTCCGCGCTCGATCATGAAGCTGACGTTGCGGAAGACCTCTTTTTCGGCGCCGCCGTTCTTCCCTGGATAACTTTTGGCCACGCCGTCGAACTCGGCCACGATGCGGCCGCTGGCCTTGGGCTGCGGGAATGAAAAGTGGATGGTCTTTTCTTCCGGCGGAATCTCGATGCGCTCGATCTTTTCCAGTTCCTTGATGCGGCTCTGCACCTGCTTGGCCTTCGTAGCCTGGTAGCGGAAGCGGTTGATGAAGACTTCCAGTTGCTCGATGCGGTCGCGCTGGTTGCGGTAGGCAGCTTGCAACTGCTCGTTGCGCTGCGTTTTCTGGGCCAGGAACTTGTCGTAGTTGCCGGTATAGAACCAGAAGCGCTTGTTCCAGATTTCGGCGATTTTGTTGACCGTGACGTCGAGAAAATAGCGGTCGTGCGAGATCAGGACGAAAGCGTGTGGATAGTTCTGCAGATATTCCTCGAGCCAGTTGCGGGCTTCAAGATCGAGATGGTTGGTGGGCTCGTCGAGCAGCAGCAGGTTGGGCTGCTGCAGCAGAAGTTTGGCAAGAGCGAGACGCATCTGCCATCCGCCGGAGAATTCGTCGGTCAGGCGCGGCCAGTCCTCTTTGGTGAAACCCAGGCCCATCAGAACTCGTCCCACTTCGGCTTCGATCGAATAGCCGTCGCGGGTGCGGAACTCGTGTTCGACGCGGTGGTAGCGGTCGGCGACGGCGGAGTATTCGGGGCCGGTATGGTCGAGTTCCGCCATACTGTGGGTCAGAGATTCCAGTTCCGTTTCCATCGCGCGCAGATCGTCGAACACCGACATGCACTCGGCGAAAACGGTGCGGCCGGAGAGCGTCAGGCCGTCCTGGGGGAGATATCCGGCGGATGTGCCCTTGGCGATGATGAGGGTGCCATAGTCGAACGTGTCCATGCCGGCGAGGATTTTCATGAGCGTGGACTTGCCGGTGCCGTTTCCGCCCACGAGGCCGATGCGGTCGTGGGACGTGATCAGCCAGTCCGCGTTTTCGAAGAGCAGTTTGTGGCCGAAGCGTTTTCCGGCGCCGGAAAGCTGAATCATGGTCTGGAGTTATGGTCTCATAAAACCGGGGCTGAGTTGGCGCTTCACCAGCAGAAGGGCCGAACCACAGAGGACATAGGGGCGGACCGAGGAAAAACTTCAATCACGGCGTGGATTGGGCAGCCGTGCGGGAGGTGCGCTGTCCGGGAGCGTCTCCCTGGAGCTCGGGACGGAACTGAATGCGGACGAGGGCGCGGTCGATTACGGCTTCGAGTTCGCGGGAATATTTTACTTCGCGTCCCTTGGCTAGACGGCGCTTGCCTTCCTCGGGACTCACCCACGTGGGGCGACGATTGCCTTCGTCCGGGTGGCGCATCTGGTGGACTTCCATCAAGAAGGCTTTGACCACGAATTCCTGCACGCCGCCGGGCTGCCAGAAGACGCCTTTGGAATGAATGTAGAGATGGAAATGGCGCGGCTCGATGGTGCCGATGGCCCCGGCTTCTTCGGCGGCTTCACGCTCGGCAGCCTGACTGTGCGATAGGCGGGGTTCGGTGGATCCCTTAGGGAAAGTCCACTTGTTGCCGCCATTAGTATTAACCAGCAGGAACTCGACCACCGTGCCGCGTCTGCGATAACAAATCGCAGCCACCTGAAGCGGCAGGGACTTCCCGACGCGGGCTGAACCCATGGCGGCCTCCTGAGATAAGGCTACATGCAAAGTATTTCACCTGTGTTAAAGTGCAACAAAAATTGTGCACAGGGCAGGGTTACGAAAGGGTTACGTACCCTTTCCGGAATTCGCCATTAGACATCGCGAAATCTCGTCCTTTGGCAAACTCTTCAAATGTCATTCTGAGCGAAGTGGTCGCCAGCGAAGCGAACGACACCGCAGTCGAAGCCTATGCCATCTCCGTCGTCTCAGGGAGTTTCCATAACCTCCTCGGCTCTGACTTCATAATCTCACCCGGCTTCAGATGTTCTCTACAATCCTCCGCCGTAAACCGGGATGGCCGCTCCGGTCACGTCTTTTCCTGCGTCGCCAGCGAGCCACACGATCAGGCTGGCGAGGGAGGCGGGCTGCACCCACTGCGACACATCGGCGCTGGGCATGGCTTTACGGTTGGCGGGCGTATCCATGGTGCCTGGCAGAATCACGTTAGCGGTGATGCCGGTGTCTTTGTTCTCGAGTGCGACGGTACGCATCAGCGATACCAGCGCCGCCTTGGACGCGCTGTAGGCGCCGACGGTGGGGCCGGGATCCTCGGCGGCGCGGCTGCCAATGGCGATGATGCGCCCGCCTCTCGCCTTGCGCATGTGTGGCAGAACAGCCCGCAATACGTGGAACGCGCTGTTGAGGTTCAGGTCGAACATACGCTGGAAGGTGGCGTCGTCGGTGTCAGCGACACTCTGGCCTCCGGCGAAGCCGCCGACCAAGTGGGCTAACACGTCGATCTTTCCGAAGCGGGCGATGACCGTGTCTGTTGCCTTCTTAGCGGCGGCGAGACTGTCGAGCGCGGCGGGGAGCGCAGTGAAATTTGGGTGGTCGAAGTCGGAAGGCTTGAGTTTAGGAGCGAGTCCGACAACGGCGAAACCGGCGCCCAGAAAGGCTTTCGTGACGTGCGTTCCGAGGCCGCCGTTGGCTCCGGTAACGAGGGCAGTTTTTCCTGGCATAGGGCGTGAGCTCCTACCTGGAACTCATCATAAACGCCTTGCCCGCGGGGTTGTTGGTAGAAATAGCGACGTTTTAGCGGGCTGGTTTCGCCAACTGCAACTCCTGGAAGCGCGCGCTGTCTGATTCGCCTGTCAATGATGGCCAGGGCTTTGAGCACCGGGCCGGAAGAAACTGCGCGCCCGTGCGGATTCCTCACCCCCTCAGAAAATTGCAAAAGTGTGCACTTTTGAACAGGCAGGTGCGGGGGTGTTCGCGGAAAACATCGAGACTCATTCAAATTAGCGATCTTTGGGGCACGCGCGATCGAGCAAAAGGCTTGCGAAGCATCATGCTAATGGCTACTTTATTCTGCGCGGTTTGGGGAATACTGAGCTCCTTCTCCTTCCTTCTTGTCAGGATCGGTGCGAAGCCGGTGCCCGTGCCTCCCAATCTAATAACGCGGTCATGTAGCGTCCAAGTTAGGGTCAGTTTTCTGAGCTGCCAGCGATAGTGTCACAAGCAGCAATTTCACTACCTATCCCAAGTAGCCCCACGGGCTTCCTTCACGATCGGGGCGGAGCCTCAGGCCAGGTTCCGCTGAAGGGCACCGCGCTCGACTTCGTTTTCCCAGCGCGCTACCACCAGCGTAGCGACGCCGTTGCCGATCATGTTGACCAGGGCGCGGAACATGCTCATGAAGCGGTCGATGCCGAGGATGAGCGCCATGCCAGCCACCGGAATCGTGGGAATCACGCTCAGGGTTCCGACCAGCGCGATGAACGAAGCTCCCTGCACGCCGCTCGCCCCTTTTGAAGTCAGGACTGCGACTGCAAACAGCGACATCTGCTGCAGGAATGTCAGATGGGTATTCGTCGCCTGCGCGACGAACAGGGCGGCAATGGTCATGTACAGGGCGCTGCCGTCTGTATTGAACGTGTAGCCGGTGGGCACGACCAAGCCAACCAGGGAGCGCGAGCAGCCCAGGGCTTCCAGCTTTTCCATCAGCGTGGGGATGGCGGTCTCGGACGAACTGGTGGCCAGCACGAGAAGGATCTCTTCTTTGATGCGCAGAAGAAATTTCACTAGACTGAATCCGGCGAGCCACGCGACTCCGCCGAATACGATAAAGACGAACAGAATCGAAGTGACGTAGAACGAAGCGATCAACTTGGCCAACGGGCCCAGTGACGCCAGTCCGTATTTGCCGATGGTGAAGGCCATGGCGCCAAATGCCCCGATGGGAGCGAATCGCATGACGATGTTGACCATGCGGAATACGACCTTGGTGAGCGACTCCAGCATGGTGACCAGAGGCTTGGCGTGCGCGCCCGCCGCGGACATGGCAAACCCAAACAGGATCGAGACGAAGACCACTTCCAGGATGTCGCCTTTGGCGAAGGCATCGACCATACTCGTCGGAATGATGTGCATGAGGAAGTCGGTGACGGTCTGCGCCTTGGCTTGCCCGGCGTAATCGGCGACGGCGCGGACGTCGAGGGTGGATGCGTCAACGTTGAAGCCGCTCCCGGGATGCACGACGTTTCCGACAACGAGTCCGACGGCCAGCGCCAGCGTCGAAATGATCTCGAAGTAGAGAAGAGCTTTTCCTCCGACGCGACCGACCTTGCGCAGATCCTGCATGCCGGCGATGCCGGTGACCACGGTGCAGAAGATCATCACCGTAATGATCATGGTGATCATGCGGATGAAGGCGTCGCCCAGGGGCTTCATCGCCACTGCATGGACCGGACTGAGATAGCCGAAGATGACGGCGATCACGATGGCGACACTCACCTGCACCCAGAGCGACGCGTAGAAGCGCTGGGGGCGGCGCGTGGCCAGGGAGTCGGGTTTCGGAGTCGGGATCGGCATCGTTCGGTCTTTCGTAACGCTTGAAAGAATCAGTTCCGTTCAGAACCACCGGGCTTCGCCCTGGCGGGGCAGCCGAGGCGGCCGTCTCTACGTGGCATTGCTACTTCGCCGGGGGCTCCAGCGTTTTCACCAGCCAGGGAATGATTACTTGCTTGAAGATCAGGGGGTCCGGCCACACGCCCACCTGCCGGCCGAGATGGCCGCCGTGCGGGTTGATCCACGCTTCTTTGGGGACGTCGCCTTTACTCAGGAGAAGGTATTCATCTTCGATGGGAACCTGTGTGTCGAGAACTCCCGCGATAACGAGCATTGGCGCCATGGGCTTGCCAAGCAGGCCCTGGTGAACCAGCGACATCTTCGGCAAGTACTCGCCCATCTCGTCGAGCGAGTGAATGCCTTCGAGAATGTTCATGAGCGCGGGCACCTGATCGAAAAGATATTCGCGATTGCCCAGGAGCGAGTTCATCAGGAATTCTTTTTGGAAAAACTTGTCGACCGGCGGCGACTGGGCGCTGGCGCCGCGAAGGCGGGCACGCTCGACGATCGCCATCTTGGTGGCCCAGTACGCGCCCCAACTCACGCCGTGCAGGGCGATGCGGTTTTTGTCGATCTCCGACCGGGACTGCGCGTAGTCGATGACTTTCGAGAGCATGCGGTCGGCAGTTTCGCTGACCTTGATGGGCGCCTGCCCGGTGCCGGGGCCGTCGACGGCTAGGAATCCAATGCCGAAAGGAAGGATCGCTCCGAAGCTTTCGGTGAGATCTTCTTTGCGGCTGTCGAGGCCGTTGACGGCGATGACCAGCGGTACTGACCCTTTTGCATTTTTCGGGAGGCGCAGGTAGCCGATGATCTCTTTGCCTTCGAAAGGAATGCGCACCACCTCGAGCGGCGGATCGTAAAACTTCGCGTGATCGAGAAATGCCTCGATAGCCTTCTCATACGAGCGCTGTTTGCCGGGTGACGACGGGATCGGCCAGCGTCCGAAGGAATAGAGGCGCCAGGCGCGGATGTAGTCTGCGTTGGACTTGGCCAGATCGGTCTTATCGGTCGATTTTTCAAGCGACTCGGCCTCCTTGAAATAGCGATCGGCGACGCGCATAAAGCCGGCGGCCCACTCATCTTTGTCGGCGGTGTGGATGCTCTCGAAGGCTTCTTTGACATCCGCGGGATCAAGACCAATCAGCGGATACTGTCCGACTTCGGCGCGATGAACCGCTTCAGTTTTGACCTCATCGATGTTGCGCTCGCGGCGCTCCTGGGCCAGAGCCTGTCCGGACACTACGACTGCGCCTGCCAGCAACAACGTTGAGAATGCGAATGGGATTCTGTTCTCCATGTTATTAGGTCCTGTTTTCTGGCTCGTGGCGACGACCGAGGGATGTCTAGAAAAAAGGCCGGACGGAATTAGTCCGGCCCTCATTACCACTTCAAACTTGACCTGCGTTTTAGAACGTCAACTTCAAACCCAACTGAATGGCACGGCTGCCGCCGGACCCGATGACTGGGTTGGATGCTGCCACGTCGGGTGTGGCACAGGAGCAGCCGAAAGATCCAGTCGAGGGATCGTTGTGCGCCCAGCCGTTTTGTCCGCCGAAAGGATTGGCGAAGTTGGGATGATTGAAGATATTGAAAAACTCAACCCGGAACTGCGCACCAAAGCGCTCGCCCCATTGGAAGTTCTTAGCCACGGAAAAGTCCACGTTCTTGAATCCTGTGTCGCGGAAGATGTTGCGACCCATGGTGCCAAAGGTGCCGAGTTGGGGAGGAATGAGTACAGAGTTGCCCGCAGCATAGCATCCGAAAGCTGCGAGTGCGTAGCTGGCCAAGCCCGGCGTTCCTCCGTCGAGCGCCAGGGCTCTGGCCCCGCACGCTGCGTTGCTTGGGTTATTCGGATCGCCGCTTCCCGGGAAGAAAGGAATGCCGACCGGTGTGGACTTAAAGTCCTTTGTATTGCCGAAAAAGTCCCAGCGATCGGAAAGCAATTCGCCGGTTCCGCTGACATCGGTACTCGCATCCATCACGCCAAAGGGCTGCGACCCGTACAGGCTCACGATGGAGTTCAGTTGCCAGCCCTTCAGCATCTGGGCGAACCCGTCCTTGCCGGGAATCAAATAAGTCAGCGACACCGTCAAGCGATGGCGCATGTCGAAGTCGCTGCTGGCATATTCCCGATTGGTGTGCGTGCTGTCGGTCGGAATGCCGGAGCCCGCGCCGAAATCCCAGTTCGCGCCGACCTGGTCGAGTGCGTGCGAATAGGTGTAGCCGGCGACCATGCTGAGACCATGGAGGTTGCGCGCCGTGAGTGTGGCTTGCAGGCCGTTGTAGTTCGAACGATAGATGTTGCCCATCTGGTAAATCTGGGCGAGGAAGGGGAACTGTGTGTTGTAGGGTCTCGCGGCTTGCTCCGCCGCCGGGTCCGTGCCGCCGGCGCAAGCGGTGAAGCCGGATGCGACGCATCCGGCGACTGCGGATGGAGTCCAGCCTGCACCTGTTGTGGGCTGGTTGATGTCCCGAATGCCAGCCAGTCGTGATCCGTGATCGCCGACGTAAGCCACTTCCATGACCAAATTCGAAGTGAACGAATGTTGGATGTTCAGCGTCCAGTTGGAAACATAAGGAGTCTTAAAATTGTGGTCCATGCCCATTACGGTGCAGGGAGAACCTGTTGCCGGACTGCAGTCGATCGTGTTGTTGCCGGGGAATACCGTTCCATTCCAATTCAAACTTGTGTCTGGAAAGAAGGCGACGCCGGTCGCGATGGTGCCGCCGCCCGGGCTCACGCCATTCGCTCCAGTGGGCACAGTAGCCAAGCCTAGGGAATTGTTCAGCGCGAGGAACGATTCCCAGTTCAACGTTTCATACATGATGCCGCCGCCGCCACGCAGGACGGTACGGCCGTTGCCCGTCACGTCCCAGGCAAAGCCGAAGCGCGGGGCGAAGTTCGTGTGGTCGCCATTGTAAGGACCGCTGAGGCCGTTCTGGCCCACCTGAACCAATCCCTTGGTAGGATCGAAGTTGCCGAGCAGATTGTGAGCTTCCTTGATCACCGTGTTCAGCTCATAACGCAATCCAATATTTACGGTGAGATTTTTTGTCACCCGCCAATCATCTTGGACAAATCCCGCAAAGCCCCAACTATGGATTTGCCTTGTGGGATCGCCAATCAGGAGAGTTGCGTTGGTCGGGGCTCCGGCGAAAAAGTCTTCCATCCCATTGGAATTGCCGCCCATGGTTTCGCCGCCGATGAACTTGATTCGGCCGCGAGAGCCGCCATATGCGCCACCGCTGAAAGCGTCGCGATGCAACTCGCCGCCAAATTTGATGGCGTGTTTGCCGCGGATATAAGAGATGTGATCGATGAACTGCTCACGCGTGTCCGGTCCCTGCACTTTGGGCCAGTTAAATCCTCCGAACTCCTGCGGAAAAATGTAGAAGGGAAAAACGCTGATGCGTGGTAGTCCGCCGTAGAGCGGGTTGGTCACCCCAGTGTCCAAGCCATACGTCGACGCAATGTTGGTGTTGTGATCGTTGGTGAAGGTTGGCTGATAGAGACGGTTGTACCCGAACCTCGCCTCGTTCACCCAATTGGACGTCGGGGTCCAGGTCCAACTGGTCCCGAAGACTTGGGCGCGAGTGTGGATCTGGGTGAGCCATTTGGTCTGAAGTTGGCTCGCATCCGAGACCGTGCCCGAATTGTCACCGAAGAAATACATGAAGGTCAGGCTGTTGCGGTCGTTGAGGTGGTCGTCGATTTTAGCGACAGCATTATCGGAACTCACGCTGTTAGGCAGACCAAACGGAATGAGAGTTGCGCCCTGCGGGTTGGTTCCGTTGTTCGTCGGAAATCCCGAACCATCGCAGGAGATGGGCGGGCCGAGCGTGCAGCCCGCGATCTTAAGGCTGGCTGGACTGGGCGTGATGCCCGCGGCCTGCACTGCGGCAATGGCATCCACAACGCTGTTGTCCGGGTCGCCCCCGAGCGAGACCGTGGCCGGAGTCGACAGAAAGCCGGAGTTGCCTACAGTGTAGTTCTGCCTTTCAAAGGCCCCAAAAAAGAAAAGCTGGTCCTTGACGATGGCTCCGCCGACCGTCGCGCCGAACTGCTCCAGGTTCCGGGGATTCTTCGGTCCGGAAGCGACCGTGTTAAACCAGTTGCGCGCATCCAGCGGCGTGTCGCGGCCAAAGGCGTAGGCGGTGCCGTGGATGTTATTGGTGCCAGACTTCAGTGCAACGTTGACGATGGTACCGGGCTTCCAGCCGTATTCTGCGGACGGATTCTGCTGAACATTGAATTCCTGAATGGCGTCGACGGGAAGGATGGTCGCCGAGTCTCCAGCGATGCCGGCTCCGTTGATGATGCTCTGGCCGGAGAACGGCTCGCTGTTGAACAGACCATCGACGAGGTAAGCATTATCTTCGGCGCGCAGGCCGTTGCTGCTGGTCGTGGAGAAGCCGCCTCCCGGATAACGCATGATGCCCGGCCGTAGTTGCAGCAGGTTCTCATAGTTGCGGCCATTCAGCGGCAGGTCATTGATTTCCTTGTTGCTGAGCGTGCCGCCAAGAGTGGCGGAAGTGGTGTTGACCAGCGGAACTTCTTCGGAGATGGTTAGCGTCTCGGTCACTTGTCCGGGCTGCAGGGCGAAGTCAGCACGCACATCAGTGGCGACTTCAATCTGGACGTTGGGACGTTCCACGCTCTTGAAGCCCTTAGCCTGCACGTGGATCTTGTAGGTGCCCGGCTGCAGGTCTGGTGCCGCGTAGGCGCCGGATTCGTCGGTGGTTGCGGTTCGTGAGGTGCCACGCTGCACATCGGTGACGACCACGGTAGCTCCGGCGACAGCTGCGCCGCTCTGATCAGTCAATGTGCCCAGAATGCGTCCCGTAGTGGACTGGGCCAAAGCGGAAACACAGAATACGAGCAGCGTGAAGGTGGTGAACAGCAATCGGGAAGCTGCAGTCATCCGACCGTCTGAAGACGAGGCGGCACTGACCGTGCTGGATAGCATAGGAACCCCTCCGTGTTTATGGTCCGACAGCCATACCACTATCGGAGAAACGGTGTCAAGCAAATTCAATTTTTGGATCGGATCTGTCAACAACGTAATCGGTCCTAGCGTTCCGGGAAAGTCCCACAAGAAGAATCCCACACTCGTGGACAATGCGATTTTTGGGGGCTTGCATCATTGGATCGCTGTGTAGTAGCCTCAACTGGTCATACCACCATACACACATACCAACACTATGTCCACACCCGAACAATCGCGCCAAGCCCTCGTGGATATGCGGTATAGTAGCCGGACCATGGCCAGTCAACCAGCTGGCTTCGCATCCTCAGGTGCGGAGGGCAAGGCAGTGTACAAGCTAGTTCGTACGTCGCGACTCTACGAGCAGATCGTTCAGCAAATTGAAGAATCGATTGTTAAAGGGGATCTAAAGGCTGGCGATCAATTACCTGCAGAACGCGATCTGGCTCAGCGCTTTGGCGTGAGCCGCACCGCCGTGCGCGAAGCGGTAAAAGCGCTGCGCGAAAAAGGTCTAGTCGAAGCCTACTCGGGTCGCGGTACCTTCATCACCGATGGCACCACGCAGGCAGTGCGCCAGTCGTTGGACCTGATGGTGAAGATCGGTCAACCGGAAGGTTCGACCCATCTCGCGGAGGTTCGGGCCATTCTCGAGCCAGAGATTGCTGCCCTGGCGGCGGTGCGCATCCAGGAACCGGAACTCGCGACCATGCGTGAGGCGGTTGCGGCGATGGACCGCGCCGGACAGGATCAGGAAACCTACATCGAAGCGGACCTTGATTTTCATCTGGCACTGGCGGAGGGCGCGGCCAACCCGCTCATCCTTTCGCTGCTCGATTCCATCGTGGGTCTTCTGCGGGAGCAGCGGTTGCGCATCTTTCGAGTTCCCGGCGGGCCGGAACGCGGACAGATTCATCACAAGCGGATTCTGGATGCGGTCGAGCGGCATGACTCGGAGAAGGCGCGCGAGGCTATGCGAGCGCATCTGTGGCAGGTGCGCGACGACAGTCAAGCGCCACCGGCGAAACGCGCTCCTGGAAAGCACAGCGGGCATTAGAAATTTGTTGCGAAGATCTGGAGGGCAGTGGCGGATGGCGAGAGTAGGTTTTATCGGATTGGGCGTGATGGGCAGCCAGATGGTGAATCGGCTGCTGAGCAAGGGTCACACGGTGACCGGCTACAACCGCACGCGAGCGAAGGCGCAATGGCTCGTGCAGAAGGGAATGCAGTGGGCAGATTCGCCGTGCGCGGTGGCGAGTGCGTCGGACTACACATTTGCGATGGTGACCAACGCCGCGGCGATCCAAGCGATCACCGAGGGTCCCGCCGGACTGCTCGCCGGCTTGAGTACCTGGCAAGACTTTCATCGACATGAGCACGGTGAGTCCGGCCGTGAGCCGCGCGTTGGCCGCGAAAGTGCGCGCTCTTGGCGCCGACATGGTCGACTCGCCAGTATCGGGCAGCGTGATCACTCTACAGGAAGGAAAGTTGTCTGTAATGGTCGGCGGGCGCAAAGAGACGTTCGACGCGATCAAGCCTCTGCTGCTCGATATCGGCCCCAAGGTCACTTACGTGGGCGACAACGGCCTCGCGCTCTCCATGAAGATTGCAACCAACCTCAGTCTTGCTGTGCAGATGCTCGCATTTTCCGAAGGCGTGCTGCTGGCGGAAAAGAGCGGCATTGCCCGCGAAGTTGCCGTGGATGTGCTCACGCATAGCGCCGTGGCTTCGCCGATGATTCAGTACCGTGGGCCGTTCGTCCTGCAACAGCCGGAAGAGGCCTGGTTCGACGTGAACATGATGCAGAAAGACATGGTGCTGGCGATGGATTTGGGCCGGCAACTCGACGTGCCGCTGCCGACGACGGCCGCTAGCAATGAATTCCTTACGGCAGCCCGTGGCATGGGTTTGGCGAAGTACGATTTTGCCTGCATGTTCGACGTGCTGGCCGCCATGTCCGGAGTGACGACCTCCCTCCTCGCCGGAGGCAAGAAATGACGACTGCTACTTCTAAGCCAGCGGCAGGGCACGAAGTCGGCTCCGAGCAAGATCGGTGGCTGCGTGCGTACCGGCAGATGGTGAGGATTCGCCTGTTTGAAGACCAGGTCAATGAACTCTACACCCGTGCGCTAATGCCCGGTCTGGCGCATCTTTACAGCGGCCAAGAGGCCGTCGCGGTGGGCATCTGCGAAGCCCTGCACATCGACGACTACATCACCAGCACGCACCGCGGCCACGGACACTGCCTGGCCAAGGGCGCATCACCCGATCGCATGTTTGCCGAGTTGCTGGGCAAGGAATCTGGCTATTGCCGGGGCAAAGGTGGATCGATGCACATTGCCGATCCGGCAACCGGCAACCTGGGCGCGAACGCGATTGTGGGTGGCAGTGTAGGTATCGCGACTGGTGCGGCTTTTGCGGCGAAGCGGCTGGGGAATGGACGAGTGGCTGTCTGTTTTTTCGGGGAAGGCGCTCTCGGTCAGGGATCACTGTACGAGGTGATGAACCTGGCGCAACTCTGGAAGCTACCCGTGATCTACGTCTGCGAAAACAATCTCTATAACGAATACACGCACTTCTCGGAGACGACGGCGGGAACGATTCTCGGACGCGCCGGAGCCTTCGGGATCGAGGCGGCCTTGGTCGACGGGCAGGACGTGCGCGCGGTGAATGAAGTCGCGGCCCGGCTGGTGAAGAGAGCGCGGGCCGGCCAAGGACCTGCGTTCCTGCAGGCCGATACTTACCGCTATAGCGGGCATCACGTGGGCGACATCAACCGCGAATATTACCGCACGAAGCAGGAAGAGCAGCATTGGAAGACCGAGCGAGATCCGATCAAGCTGCACGCGAGCTGGTTGCTGGCGCAGGGACATGCGGACGCAGCGAAGCTCGATCAAATTACCGCCGAAGCGCGCACCGAGATGGAGTCCGCGGTGAAATTCGCGATTGCGTCGCCGTATCCCAGCGTCGACCAGGTGGAGCAGGACGTCTATGCCTGAACGCGAGCTCACATTTGCGCAGGCGGTGCGGGAAGCGCTGGCGGAAGAAATGCGCCGTGACTCGCGGGTGTGCATTTTCGGTGAAGACGTGGCCGAAGCCGGGACGCCGTTCAAAGTGCTCTCCGGGCTGGTGGAAGAATTCGGCGCCGAGCGTGTGGTCGACACGCCGATTTCCGAAGCCGGCTTTACCGGCGTTGGGGTGGGTGCCGCCATGACTGGCCTGCGGCCGGTGGTCGACATCATGTTCGGCGATTTCCTGACGCTGACCATGGATCAGATGGTGAACCAGGCCGCCAAGGCTCACTACATGTCGGGCGGGCACTGGAAAGTTCCCATGGTGATGCGCACGACTCTGGGCGCGACTCGGCGCTCGGCGGCGCAGCATTCGCAGTCGCTGCACGCGTGGTTCAGCCATGTGCCGGGATTGAAAGTCGTGCTGCCTTCGACGCCCTATGACGCGAAAGGTTTGCTGAAGACCGCGATCCGCGACGAGAATCCGGTCGTCTTCTTCGAAGACAAGATGATGTACAAGCTGAAAGGGCCCCGTGCCCGCGGAGGATTACACGATCCCGCTCGGCGTGGCCGATGTGAAGCGCGTCGGGGAAGACATCACTCTGGTGGCAACGAGCAGCATGGTGCAGGTCGCGCTGGGTGCGGCGAGCATGTTGGAAAAAGAAGGCATCAGTGCGGAGGTGGTCGATCCGCGAACCACGTGGCCGTTGGACGAAAAGACTATCATTGAGTCGGCGAAGAAAACATCGCGCGTCATTGTGCTGGATGAAGGCTATGGTCGGTATGGCGTGACGGCCGAACTGGCCGCAGTGATCGCCGAAGGCGCGTTCTATGATCTGGACGCGCCGGTGAAGCGCATGGGCGCGATGCACGTTCCCATCCCGTTCTCTCCGCCGCTTGAAGATGTGACCGTACCGACAGAAGAAACGGTTGCGGAAGCAGCGCGGCAACTTTGTAACAAGTCGTAGCGCCGGCATCCTGCCGGCTGTCCCGAGGGTGTCTCGCCCTAGTCGGCGCGCGAGACGCCCACCGGATAGCCGCCGAGACGGTGGCGCTACAGACGAACGCTGGAGGTACTTATGGGACTCAAGACTCACGGAACGATGGCAGTGGACTGGGAGAGCCGGATCGATTTCGATCGACTGCGCCGCGAGCGTCTGCAAAAAGCCAAGGATTTGCTCGCCAAGTCGTCGATGGGGTCGTTGCTCTGCTTCGACATGAACAATGTGCGCTACCTGACCTCGACCCACATCGGCACCTGGGCGCAGGACAAGGCCAACCGTTTCACGCTGCTGCCGCAAAACGACGAGCCGATTCTGTGGGATTTCGGATCTGCCGCCAAGCATCATCAACTGAATTGCCCGTGGCTGGGCGAACGCTCGCGTCCAGGGATTTCAATGCTGCGCGGCGCGATGACGCCGGAGATGGGCCGCGCCGAAGACGTTGCCAAGAAAATTCGTATTGAACTGGAAATGCGCTGCCTGCACAAAGAGCCGGTTGGAATCGACATCATCGAACTGCCTGTACTCTTTGCCCTGCAGCGGGAGGGCATCGAGGTGGTCGACGGCCAGCAACTGATGTCCGAGGCCCGCGTCATCAAGACGCAGGATGAAATCTCGCTGCTCAATACATCCGCAATGATGGTCGATGCCGCCTACGACGAACTCTACCGCGCCATGAAGCCCGGCCTCCGCGAAAACGAAGCCGTCGGGCTGGTCAGCAAGGTGCTTTACGATCTGGGCTCCGAGTACGTCGAGGCTGTAAACGCGATTTCGGGCGAGCGTTGCAATCCGCATCCACACGTGTTTTCCGATCGCGTGCTGCGGCCCGGCGATCCCGTCTACTACGACATCCTCCACTCCTACATGGGATACCGCACGTGCTACTACCGCTGTTTCACAGTGGGCTACGCTTCGCATGCGATGGTCGACGCCTACAAGCGCTGCCGCGAATATCTTGACGCCGCCATTGAACTGGTGCGACCGGGCCGTACCACCGCCGAAATTGCGGCAGTGTGGCCGAAGGCTCAAGAGTTCGGTTTCGCTAACGAAGAAGCTGCCTTTGCCCTCCAGTACGGCCACGGCATCGGGCTCGCGATCTGGGAGAAGCCGGTGATCAGCCGCCTGGTTTCGTTCGAGCATCCGGTGGAAATCAAGCCTGGGATGGTATTTGCGCTCGAAACGTTCTGGCCTTCGACCGACGGCTGGAGCGCGGCGCGCATTGAAGAAGAAATCGTGGTCACCGCGACGGGACACGAGGTCATCACTCGCTTCCCCGCGGAACAGCTTCTGGTGGCGGGCGCACACTACTACACGGTGAACGGGCCGCTGCCGACTACGCGAGAAACCGAAGCTTCGCCCAGCGAACGCGTGCTCGAGATGATCGAAAGCAGCGCGAAAACTGAGCGGGTAGGAGTTCCGGGCTGAAGGCCATAGGGGCCCTTCCCCCCTTTACACGACTATGGCCTTCAGCGTTGTGATGCCCGCCCTCGAGATGGCGCAGGAGACCGGCAAGCTCCTCGCTTGGCGGAAGCAGGAAGGCGACCGCGTCACCAAAGGCGAACCACTCCTCGAAATAGAAACCGACAAAGCGGTGGTCGAAGTAGAAGCGCCCGCCGATGGCATTCTGGCGGGCATCAAGGCCGCGGTGGGGGCCGATATTCCCGTGGGGCAAACCATCGCGTGGATCGTCGCGCCCGGCGAGGCGCCTCCGGTCGAAAGCGCACCGACAGCGCCCGCAGCGAGAGCTGGATCGCACGCGAAAACCGAGTCATTTCACGCTGCGACCACCCCAGCTAGCACTTTGACACATGCGCCGGCATCCAGCGCAGGCGCAAAGACTTCTCCCAAAGCCCGTCGGCTCGCGAAGGAATTGGGCGTAGACCTCGCGACCGTGCGCGGCTCGGGGCCGGGTGGAGAGATTCTCGCCGCGGACGTACAGGCCGCCTCAGCGCCCGCGTCCGGTGCAGAGAAAAAATCCGGAAGCATTGAAGTTCCCAGCTCGCTGAGCCGCATCATGGCCGAGCGAATGACGCAGAGCTGGACTACCGTCCCTCACTTCTTCGTGAGCCGCGAAATTGAGGCTACAGGTCTGAACGTCTACCGGGAACGCATTGTGCCTGAGATCGAGAGCTCGCATCAGGTGCGCATCAGTCATACCGATCTGCTGGTGGCGTTAGCAGCCCGCGTGCTGTTGAAGCATCCGCGATTGAACGCGAGCTGGAGCGCCGAGGGGGTTCGCCTTCACGATTACGTGAACATGGGCATCGCCATTGCGGTCAACGACGGCGTGGTTGCTGCCGTGATTCACAACGCGCACACCGCAAGTCTGGCTGAGATCTCCGTCCAGCGGCGCGACGTGGCCGAGCGCGCGCGGGCAGGGAAGTTGCGGCCAGCGGATATTGCCGACGCCACATTTACTATCAGCAACCTCGGCATGTATCAGGTCGATCAATTCAGCGCGATCATCACCCCGCCGCAAGCCGCGATTCTCGCGGTCGGAGGCATTGCCGACCGGGTCGTAGCCGTGCAGGGCCAGCCCGCGGTCCGGCCCATGATGACGCTCACCGTATCATGCGATCACCGCGTCGCCGACGGTGCGCGTGCCGCGCTGTTTCTCCGCGACCTCGCGGCAGCAACCCGAGAGCCGGCGAAGATTCTGAAATAGACGATTCGAGGTTGTCAGCGCGCTTTCGCGAATCCCGCCAGCGCTACCAGCGGACGCCGATGGTGATCGGGCGCAAATCAGTGGTGATGCCGCTGTGCTTCCCATGCAGATAGCGGAACTCGCCGTAGATCTCAACATTCGGGCGGATCTTGCGGGTCACGCCACCGCCGAAGTTTTCCCCGAATTCGTTTTGGTTGGCGGAAAGAAAATTGTTGTTCAGAGGAAGGCTGGCGTTGAAGCAGTTCCCCCACCACGTGAAGAAGGGGTTGCAGGCCGATCCCGGAATGGCGGTCGATGAATCAAGCTTTCCCGATCGATGAAAAAAGCTACCACCGGCCAAGATGTATCCGCCCCACAGTCTCGTGACCGGAATATTGATGATGGGATCGAACGCGAAAGAGTAGACATGACTGGTCGCCCCGGGCGCCTGCGCCTGTTGCAGGGCCGAGGTACGTAAGGGCAAGTTGTCAAACTGAAAATCGAAGCGGAGTCCGAGATACTTGCTGTAGTTGTGAGCGACACCCGCGGCCGCGATGCCACCTCCTCCACGCACAAAAGTCCGGGTGGCGCCGTTGGTAAGACTCGCGCCGCCGCCGACGTTGAACGTCCAGTTCTTATACTCTTTAACTTTTGGTTTACGCGTGGGCCCTATCTCTTCGGGCGAAGCTTCCTGACTGCTGGATTGCTGATTACCGGGTTGCTGGGCCTGAGGTTGCGGGGCTGGCGGCGGTGGTTGCGCAGGAGTTTGCTGGGCATGGACCGTTGTGGCTCCCGCCAGAATCGTCACTGAGATCAACGCCAGAACGACCCTGAATCCGGAAACCGTCGCGAACTTTCGACTCATTCATTCTCCTCCCGCTGCCGGGCGTGGTTGCGGACCGTAGCGCTCGGCCCATACCTCGGCAACGAGAGGCGCTTCTGAAAGAACGTATCCGCGATGCTCCCGCCGGGATTGCACCCGCAGCAGGCAGGCACCATATTATCAACTTTGATGCTGATTCCGCCTCTGCGGCAGCCCGGGGGGACATCGTTTGCAGTTCCCGAGAAGTGCGAGTCGCACGTATGATAAGGAATTCGTTTTTCTGGGGAAGACTGATTCATTGCCGAAGCGGAGCTCAAAATCTGCAGCGAAGGCGGCCACACACCAGGGCCAGGAGCGGAGCTCCGCTTGCCGCGTCGCGCTGATCGGCTTCGGAACCGTGGGCCGCGCGGTGGCAAAAATCCTGTGCGAGAACCGCGACACCTCTCTGCGCCTCACCCACATCTGCAACCGCAACGTGGAAAAAAAGAAGCAGGCCTGGATTCCGAGCGATGTGATCTGGACCGACGACATACAGTGTGTGGTGAACTCCGATGTTGACATCGTGATCGAACTGATCGGCGGCCTCAATCCAGCCGGGCAGACTGTGCGAAGCGCGCTCGAGTCGGGGAAATCGGTGGTTACGGCGAACAAGCAACTGATTGCGCGCCACGGTTCCGATCTTCTAGAACTGGCCCGCAGCAAGGGATGCCAGCTCGAGTTCGGCGCCTCGGTCGCCGGAGGAGTTCCGGTTCTCCCGGCGCTGCGCACCGGCTTGTGCGGAGACCGGTTGCACGGCATCGCCGGAATTCTGAACGGGACGTGCAACTACATTTTGAGCCGGATCGAAAACGCCAGAATCCCCTTCAGCGAAGCACTGGAAGAAGCGCAGGCTCGAGGGTATGCGGAGGCCGATGCTTCCGAAGATCTGGATGGCGGCGACGCGCGCGCCAAACTGGCCATCCTCGCGCTGGCCGGATTGCACACCCGGGTCGCGCCCGAATCGGTGCGCGCCCGCACCATTCGCGCGGTCGACGCGGTTGACTTCGACTACGCCGCTGAACTCGGGTGCACCATCCGCCAGATTTCGCGCGCCGACTTGAAAGAAAATACTCTTTTCGCCGACGTTGGCCCGTGTCTGGTTGCTACCGACTCGCCATTCGGGCGGGTGCAGAGAAATCTCAACCTGGTCCTCACTTCTGGGCAATACGGCGGAGACATGGCCTTTCTGGGCGCGGGCGCCGGGGGAGATCCCACTGCCGTCGCCGTGGTTTCAGACCTGATGTTTATTGCGCAAAACCTGTCCGCCGGTGCGGGCAGGAGAGAGGTAGCAAGCTCTCTCTCTACGCCGCCCATTAGCAGTGACTTCGAGACGCCCTGGTACTTGCGGTTTTTTGTGCGCGATCAGCCCGGAATCGTGGCACGGCTGGCGCAAATCCTGGCGGCGCATCACCTGAACATCGACTCTTTGCTGCAGAAGCCGGGCTTTGACAAGGCCTCGTTGCCGTTTGTGATTACACTGGAGCCCTGCCGCGATTCGCTACTGCATCCGGCGCTGGAAGAAATGTCAGGGCTGGAGTTCGCGCTCCGACCGTGCCTTTGCTTGCCGATCCTGCGTTAGAGGGGGTTTGCTAGGAAAATCAGCGCCGGTCGTCGCGGTAATTCTTGCGCTGCGACAATCCGGCGCTAGCCGAGATTAATTCCAGAAGGGATTCTTGAGACCCGCCGGAGCGAGCGCGCTGTCGGATTTGCTTTCCGTGCCCGACTCGTCCGAAATTTTCTCGTCGATGAAGCGGGACGGTGGTGGTGCAATCAGTTCGTCGTTCTTCCCGGGCGTTGGATTAAAAGGATATTCGGATTTCATTGGGGGAAAGTCCTCTATCTTTTATGATCTACATTCATTAAACACCTCGAAGCCCTGCAACGAAGTGGCAAAATTCTGATGGCTGCTATCGAAAAACCAGCAAGGGGCTGTTTCTCTGAGCAATCGGCTGGAACGGCCGGCCCTCCGTAGGCGGAAATCTGTTCTTCGATATATGCTGGTCAGTCCGCTTCTGACTCTGCCTGGAACGGACATCGCTTCGTAAAGGACGCCATTATGAAATATCGCAAGCTCGGCCGTACCGGTTTCGAAGTCAGTGACATTGCCCACGGACTTTGGGGGATGAGCGGGTGGAGCGGCTCGAACAATCAGGAATCGCTGGCCGCGATGCAGCTTGCCGTGAATCTCGGCTGTAATTTTTTCGACACAGCGTGGGCCTATGGCGATGGCAAGAGCGACGGCCTGCTCGGCGAGATCATGGTGCGTAACTCGGGAAAGCGGCTTTACGCTGCGTCGAAGATTCCTCCGGGCAATGACCGATGGCCCGCCCTGCCCGAATACAAATACAGTGATGTTTTTTCCCCTCAGCACGTCGTCAAGTACGCCGACCTCATCCGCAAGCAACTCCGGGTGGATACGATCGACCTGCTGCAATTTCATGTCTGGGACGACACGTGGACCAATGAGCCCGAATTTCGGTCCACCGTTGAAAAACTGAAGCGCGACAAGTGGATTCGCTTCTTCGGTCTGAGCATCAACCGCTGGCAACCGGAGAACGGCATCAAGGCTTTGCGTACGGGACTGGTGGATGTGGTGCAGGTGATTTACAACATCTTCGACCAGTCGCCGGAAGACGAACTTTTTCCCGTTTGCCAGGAACTGAATGTTGGCGTGATTGCTCGCGTGCCGCTCGATGAAGGCAGCCTGGGCGGCAAGATGACCTTGGAAACCCGCTTCCCCAAAGGCGATTGGCGTGCGGGATATTTCGGTCCTGAGAATCTGGCTAAGACGATCAAGCGTGTGGATAAGGTGAAGGAAATTCTTCCGGCTGGGATGACGCTGCCGGAGATGGCACTGCGCTTCATCCTGTCGCATCCAGCGGTGAGCACCACCATTGCCGGCATGCGCAAACCGGAGCACGTCAGCCAGAACATCGCCGCCAGTGACGCCGGGCCTCTCGACGAAACATTGCTCGCGGAACTGAAGAAGCATCGGTGGGACCGGAAGCCGCAACGGTGGTCGGACTAGAACGAGCTTCTTGATCTCGAGAGATCCTCAGAGCGGATTGTGGCCGCGGATTTCGGGCGGAGTGCCGAGATCCATGAACCGCGAATCGGACGCTTCGTTGTGTACCGAACTGAGCGCCACGATAACTTCGCGAATGTAGTACAAAGTCCCCACCATTAAGCAGATCATGGCTAGAACAAAAACGACGACGGCCGCGATCGCGGCATCTTTCCAGTAGAGTCCGAACCCCAGAAGCAGACAGGAGGCAATCGTCCCAGCAAGGGAGATGAGCGCCAAAAGGAAGCAGCGCCGAATCATTTCCGCACGCTGCTCGATCAATCCGATCTGCGCCGTGTAAGCCTCGGCTTCCTGCAAACGGTTATTCTTGGCGGCATCATGCTTCGCGTGCACATACTGCCGCAACCGGCTGACGATGCCCATAAGCCGGACGTTGATCGAGAGAATCAGCAAGGCAGTTGCGGAAAAGAAGAGAGCGGGAGCAAGGAATGCCTGAAACAGGCGAGCGATGTCGGTCATGGCGGAGCCTTCCGTAGCGCGAGCGCATTTTCGTGTGGCGAATTCTAACCCATGGCCCAGGGTGGTCAGGAACTCGGCGGTAGCCGCAGCGGAATCTGGGCAGTCCGATCAACTCAGCGGACCCGCAGCCTGCGGGATTGTCCGACGCAAGGCGAAACTGGAGCGGGTGCGTTATGGTTCAGTTGGTTTGGGACCGGCCTCCCTGATTTCTGCGGCGGCATCCTTGGCATTCTCCGCGAAAGTTTTCTCGAACATGACAGCCAATTCGCGCGCCTTGCGATCATAGGCAGCTTTGTCCTTCCAGTTGTTCCGCGGGATTTCGTCAGGCACCCCCGGACATGACATTGGCACGGCAACTCCGAACACCGGGTCGGGTTTTGTGGCCACATCTTTGAGCGCACCGGAAAGAACAGCTTTGACCATGGCGCGAGTAAATCCGAGTTTAATCCTTTGCCTGCAGCGGAGGGTGATACGTGGAGTTGCGCTACCTCGACGCGGAATTACCGCGACCACACATGTCTACCACCGCTGGTAGTAGATCGCGTGGTCCATCTAACCTCCAATCCTAGCTGGACGGTCGTTCTTGCCCATGAAGGTGTTCGCTAATGACCCCCAGTTGGAGAGAGGAAAGATTTGTTCCGGAAATCGTTTTTCGTCGTGGTGTCAGCGGCGGTATTGGTGAGCGTTCTGCAAGCGCAGAACCCGCGAGGCTCTCTGCGCGGCACGGTGCAGGACGCGACGGGCGCCCGCATACCCTCGGCCAAGATTGCGCTGCAGTCGGTCGATTCGCCAATGGAGCGAGAGGCCGCCAGCGAAGACCGCGGCGAGTTTCGGCTGGATGATCTTATCCCGGGTGCGTACCGCCTTACCGTGAGCGCGACTGGATTCGCGCCGGCGCAGGCGCATGTATCCATCGCGGTCAGTTCGGTGCGCGAAGTCACGGTCACGCTGAAGGCTGCGGCTCCGACGGAAAGTGTCTCTGTGCAGGGACAGAATTCGTCCATCACGACACAACCGATTGACCTGGTCAGCGTGGTGCATCAGGGAGTTGTCAGCAGTCAGGATTTGCAGACGCTTCCCCTTGCCGCGCGCAGTTTCGCGAACATCGCGTATCTTGCTCCGGGGACAGAGCCGGTGGAACCTTCCGATCCCACCAAGGCGCGCATTACCGCCGTTTCTACAGGGGGAAGTTCCGGACTGAATAATGATCTTTCTGTAGACGGCGGCGACAATTCCGACGACTGGATCGGCGGATTTCTGCAGAATTTCTCACCGGACGCGATTCAGGAATTCGCGGTGCGCACGGCTAACGAAGACGCCGACACGGGCGGGACAACGGCCGGATCGGTCGTCATCACCACCAAGCGCGGGACCAACGAATGGCACGGCACTGGAGCGTTCTACGAGCGCGCGGCGGCGCTGAATGCGCGCTTCCCGATTGAAAATCCAGCCCCCAATCCCAAGCAACCGTTCTCGCGGCAGAACTATGTCGCCACGCTGGGCGGTCCGATCGAGCGCGATAAAATCTGGTTCTTCTCCTCTCTTGAGTACGTGCGCGAGAACGCCAGCATCGCCTACAGCCCGAATAGCCTAACGGAGTTCAACGCGCTGGCACAGTTGGCTTCAGACGGGCTGATTCCCGGGGTCGCGTCGATCGATGTTCCGCAGAACGTGCCGATTCCGTTTCGCGACCACAGCGGCTCGCTGCGGTTCGACTGGGCGGAATCGACGAAATCGCAGTGGTTCCTGCGCGCCTCGGAAGACAGTTATCTAACGCACAACGCGCTGGTGGCGCAGGCCACCCTACCCTCGACCGGACTGACCACACACAATAACTACTGGAATAGCGTGATCAGTAATACCTACGCGTTCAGTTCGACGTGGCTGGGGACGCTCGTGTTCGATGCCAGTTTGCTGCATCTGACCCAGACCCGCAATTCCACGCTCGGATTCGCGCTCGCCTTTCCGTTCAGTTCAACAACCCTCACGGTCTCCGGCTTCGAGACTTACGGCGACAATCAGTTCGCGACGCCCATCACGTTATTTCCGTCGCTGCGCAATCAGGAAAAGTATCAGTTCCGCTACGACTTGGGCCACGCGGCCGGCGACCATTCGTTCAAGGCCGGAGTGAACTTCATCCATGAACCTGTGCTGGGCGGGGCCTTCCCGGGAAACCAGGAAACGCTGTATTCATTCCCCAACGATCCAAGCTTCTACGCCCTGAATTCCACGAATCTGGCGCAGTTCCCCATCGACTATGCGAACGGGGCTTCTACTACTCCCGCCAGCGACGGAAGCTTTTCTCAGAGCGTGCAGCGTCTCGCTTTCTACGCGCAGGATTCGTGGCGGCTTTCGCGTCATCTCACGGTGAACTACGGCTTGCGGTACCAGACCACATTTGGTTTACTGACCGCGTCGCGACGCAGCCAGGCCCAGGACGCCGTATTCCCCACCCTGCAGGGGCTGCAGATCCCGCTAATTCCAAGTGCGCCGCACGACTACCGCAAGCAATTGGCACCGCGCCTGGGAATCGCTTACGCTCCCGGCGACAGCGGCAAAACGGTTCTTCGCGCCGGCTTCGGCCTGTTTTACGATGACCTGGCACAGAATGGATGGGGTACGGCGTTCCAGGCCGTGAACTCTTCGACTTTTGTGACGGGCGCGTGCAGCCTTGCCGGCACCAACGGCGCCTACGCGCTCACCGGTCCCGGATGCCTTCAGGGCGGAACCGGGGCCATTGGCAACATCGTCGACTCGAATTACAAGACCCCCTATGCCGTTCACATTACCGGCGGCATGCAGCATGCCTTCAATCAGAATTGGACGATGAGCGCCGACTACACTCACGAACAGGGTAATCACGGCTATCGCGCCTACAGCTATACCAGTGACACCAACCTTTTCACTCCACTGATCCCGACGTCAGATCCAACCTATGACCTCGACCAGCAGAGCGTCGTGCCCAATGTGAATATGTTCAAGTCTGACAACCGCTCCAGCTACAACGCCCTAATGCTTCACCTGCAAGGCAACGTGTCGCAGCGTTTCAACCTGGTCGCGAATTACACGTTCTCCAAGGCGCAAACCTGGGGATGCGTGCTGGGCGAACTGTTTGATTATGTGAATGGAGTTTGCAATCCGCTGAATGCGTTTGGTCCTGGCGATTACGGGCCGTCGGGCGAAGACGTTCGCCACCGCTTCGTGCTCGCGGGCACGGTCTACATCCCCGGCGGCTTTGAACTCACCACCATGACCCAGGCCGAGTCTGCCCGGCCGTTCACCATCACAACCGCAGACAACAGCCAGCGCATCTCGGTCAATGGAACCCCCACCGCTCTCGACGCCTTCCGCGGCACACCCTACATCCAGATGGATCTGCGGATCACACGGCCGCTCAAGATCCGGGACCGCTGGGAAGTTCGTCCCTTCGCCGAGTTCTTCAATGTCTTCAACCGCAACAATCCCGGCGCCAATTTTGTGGGTACGATCGCAGCGCTCCCGCTTGAGCCCAGCGACATTGCGTCCGGCAATGCCACCACCATTTGCCTCGACTTCCCAACCTGCGCTCAACTGCAGCCCATCACCAGCCTCAAGCAGTTGGAGATTCCGGCTGGTGGCCTGGGAGACTTCTTCGGTCCCGGCACAACAGTAGGCATTCCGTTCGCGGCGCAGTTGGGCGTGCGAGTGAGTTTCTGAATCTACTTTGAGGAAATTGCAAGACAACAAGACGAGTTCTTACCGCACCAACCACTCCGTGGCAATGTGCACGCGCACTAGCAATTGGCTGTAGGTCAAGGCGAACACAGCGACTGTAGCTAGAGCTGCGGCAAGTCCGTACCACGGAGAGAAACTGCGCGGTGATACGAGACGCTCATCGCTCCAGGCGATCAGACGCTCGACGCGGGCACTCGTAATAGAAGCGGGGCCGTGCACCAGAGCTGCAGTGAGGTCGACTGGAGGTTCGGTGGGTCGCAGGCGCGAAAGTTTGATTAGCGCCGCCGCCAGATCGAGCGCTTCGCTGGCGTTTGAGACCGCCGCGTCGTCGGCCGCCATCTCGGTGGCTTCGAGCCATGCGGCTTCCAGACTACTCATCCCCGGGAATGCCACGAAGCGCAACAGGAGTTTTCTCAGATTGTCGCGGCGGCGCACGTGCGCCACCTCATGATCCAAGGCGGTTTGCAATTCGTTCGCGGTCAGCATGGACGCTGCCGCGCCGGAGAGCAGGACCCTGGGACGAACAATCCCTGCGGCGGTCATGGCCGGAACGACGCCTGAAATTCGGAGAACCGGAACCGGAACGCGGGAGTTGACCGGCTGTGCTTCATTCGTCCAGGTCGAGATGGAGCGAGACGCTCTGCGGATTGCCATGGCGGCGTTCCCCACTCCAAAAATCCCCAGCACCGCGCCGCAAATGCCCAGTATTAGGGGAATTTCGCCCATGGGCTCATCGATCGCCCGCGGTTCCAGCAGAAGAAAAGAAGGTACGGTGAAGGCAGCCGTGATTACCGCTGCTGTGACCAGCGGAAAGATTCGCAAGGCAAAGAGCGAATCCGCAATGCGGCGAACGGGATGGCGCTGGGTGTACAGCCCGACTGTGCGCCAGAAGAGGCACACCGCCAGCGAAAGGACGCAATACACCATCACGAAAACGGAGAACGCGACGGCGATGCCACGGGCGAAAAACATCAGGCCTTTTCCTTGTCTTTAACTCGCGATCTGTTGCGGGCGTCGCCGCTGCGCGATTCGCCACTCCGCAGTTCGCGGCGCTTGGCCTCAACGACCTGGCGAAGGTCGTCGAGCAATTGCGCGTCGCGCTCGGTCAGAATCTCCACCAGAAAAGACAACGGCAACGTCGCGGCTGGGCTTGCGTCCATCAATTGCCGAAACGCCTCGCCCGCGACTTGCCGATGCAGTTCTTCCCGGGAGAATCGGGGTCTGTAGCGGAATGCCCGGCCTTCCGCTTCGCGCCACAGCAACTTCTTTTTGAAGAGACGATCGAGCGTCGTCATCACCGTCGTGTAAGCCAGGTCCTGGCAGGCGCCGTCGGCCAGGTCGCGGACGGTCGCATTCTCACGCTCCCACAAAGCCTCGAGGACCCGTTCCTCGAGCGGCCCAAGTTGGGGCGAGGATGCACCGAAATGGAAGCCGTGTTTCACGCAGAAAAGCTGACGCTGAATTCTATCCCAGGCGAAGGGGGCGCGCTACAAGGGTTGTCGGCCGCCTGGTATGTCCATCTGGAGACGGCCGCTCTCGGCTGTCCGATCGAAACGAAGATCGACCGGTTTTGATAACGGCATCCGTCTAGATGGAGAGGACTCAGGCCTTCGGCCCGACGGACCGCCGAAGGCGGCTGTTCCCACATGGACCTTGCAGGAGACTGGAGAGGTTGGCAAGTCCGACGACGATCCCGCCGGAGGCGTAATCGAATGGCGACCCCGGAGGGAGTCGAACCCCCAACCCTCAGATCCGAAGTCTGATGCTCTATCCAGTTGAGCTACGGGGCCGTAATCTAGTGCCGTGGAGTGGGTCGCCACGCCGGAAGGGATAGTGCCACATCTGGCGCCGGTTGGGAAAATCTTTTTAAACTCTGGGGTGGGAAACGGGAATCGAACCCGCAACCGTCGGAGCCACAGTCCGGTGCTCTGCCAGTTGAGCTATTCCCACCACCGAGTTGATTATAGCAATTGCGGTTCGTGCTGTCAGAGGCTTGCGGGAACACAGGACCGATGCGGTTGGCGCGCAACTTGAGGATTTGGCAAGTGAACCAGTAGAGACGTTTCAGGAGCAGGATTCAATTATGAGTGCGCCGCGCTTCGTCCTGGCTTGGACCGCAGAGAGCCTGCCCTGAGCATCGTCGAAGGGCGGCTGCCGCTACATGATTTATCCGCGGCCTACGCCGACGTACTCGAATCCCAGGGCGCGCAGGCGAGTCGAATCGAGCAAGTTCTTAGTGTCGACAATGACCGGTTTTTTCAGCAGGTGCTTGATGCGGTCGAAATCGAGTGCGCGGAACTCCGGCCAACCGGTACCGACGACCAGCGCGTCGGACCCTTCGGCAGCCGCATAGGCCGAGTCGCAATAACGGACTGATCCGTTGAGCCGCGTCTTAGCCTCGGGAATCGCGACGGGATCGTAAGCTCGGACGTGCGCGCCTTTCGAAACCAGCGTTTCCGCCAGACGTACTGACGATGAACCCGCCACCGAATTCGTATTCGGCTTAAAGGCAAGCCCCAGAATGCCGACTTCCTTGTTTTCGACGGAATTCAGCACGTGCGAAATCTTGTCGACCAGGCGATCGGCCAGATAATGGTTTACGTCGCGCGCGGCGCTCAGCACTTTCAGCGGCACGCCGTGCGACTGCGCCAGTTCCACGAGAGCGTCCATGTCCGATTCGGCGAACACGCCGCCCATGCCCGCTCCGGGCTGCAGGCAGCGCGGGGCGATTTTCTTGTCCAGACCGAGGGCTAGAGCCAGGTTCACGGCGTCCGCGTCTACGCGTTCGCAAAGCGCGGCAACTTCGTTGATGAAGGAGATCTTTGTCGCGACGAAGGCGGTCGCGGCTTCGCGTACCAGTTCCGCGGTCGACTGATTGGTCACAATGACCGGAACCCCGCGCATTACCAGCGGATGAAAAATCTGCTTCAGCATGTGCACTGCTTCGACCGACGTCGATCCCAGAATAATCCGGTCGGGCCAGTTGAAGTCCTCGACCGCGCACCCATCGGTGAAGAACATGGGCTGCGACACGATGGTGGCCTGCAATCCCGCGTCTTTGATACTCTTTTCCAACTTGTTCGAAGTGCCCACGGGAACCGGAGTCACAATTGTCAGAATCGGAGGCTTGGACGCCAGTCGCGTAATGCGCATGGCCACGTCGGCCAGATTCTCCGCTTTGTCTTCGGCCAGGAAAATGACTTGGGTCCTGCGGGCGAATGATTCGATGTCAGTCGAGTAGGTCAGCCGGCCCGCCCGCACGTTGCGCCGGATGATTTCTTTCAGATTCTTCTCGAAGAAGGGAACGTTGCCTTGGGCCATCTCAACCATGCGCGACCGGTCAGGATGACAGCAGGAAACCGGAGTGCCAAAATCCGCCAGGCAGGCCGAAATCACCGTTCCCAGGTATCCCGAACCGTAGACTCCGATCTGCATGTGTTCTCCCCTGTTCCTAGCCGGAAAACCCGCGCCAGCAGTGGCGTTTGACGGGATCAGCCGGAAACTTGCCCTCCTCTTTATCTACAGCCGCAGCCCGGGCTTTTCAACACACGGGAGGGAGATGTACTTACAGCCACACACGCTCGACGGGAGTAACTGGACGAAGTAACGGGGATGAAGATTACGGAAGGTTAGCGCGAAACCAGCCGGCGGCCGAGGGGGACAGGAGCCAGATCAACCCAGTGATTTTCCACGTCTTCGCGCACAAAGGTCAGCCTTTCCAATAGGATGCGCCGGCTACCAGAATAGTGAGACCAGCGTTGGCGGGCGATCTGAAAGGCCGTCTTTGCGGGCTGCTCGGCGCTCATTTTTACGATCGTCAGATGCGGAATGTAAGGCCACTCTTCCTCGAACGCCAGCGCTTCGGTATTCAGCTTGCTGTGCAGTTCGCTCATGTGGGCGGCCGCGCCTTGCACACGGATGTAGACCGTAGGGGTTACTGGGACGAACGTTTCTACATCGCCCAAGGTCACTTCGAACGGTTCCTCGTCGCCGCAGATGCGCTCCAGAACCTGCAATGCTGAATTCTCGGTGCCTTGTAGAGGACGCGGAGGCAGGATGCTCAGGTGTGCCGGCAAGTGCGGAAGGTCGGGATGCAGCTCGCGGCGGAGGTTCTCCACGAACCCTCCAGCTGGATTCTTGAGATACGCCACCAGCGCATAACGGGGTTTCTGCATCCTGGTCGAAAATTATACCCCCGCCGCTGAGGGCGGGCGTCGGTTAATAGCTCAGATCCCCCATCTTCGAACATTCGGAAGCTGTCGGGACGATCTCTCTCAAGGTCCAAAGGAATGGAGAGAAGGAATGGAGGAGAAAGAGTCACGCATGTCCTCTCATTTATAATGAGAAAAGTCGGGGCGTAGCGCAGCCTGGTAGCGCACCTGCCTTGGGCGCAGGGGGTCGTAGGTTCAAATCCTATCGCCCCGACCAATTAAATCATTCCGCATCAACAAATTCTAGAAGCGCCATTTGGCCCGGGCCGCTTGTCCCCGGAAAATACTGGCGATACGTCTAGCGCGCTGATGTGGGCCGCGGCGATTTTTCAGGCGCTAGCCAGTAAACAGACTAAAATAGCTGAGGATCCTTGTTGCACAGGTAGGGCCAAAGTGATCAATTTTGTACAGCACTCGACCGAGGAATTTTCGTAGCCTCAGTTACCTAGCATTTCCGTCCTGGGCCGTTTGGGTAAACTTTCAGCTACTCGCGAGTCAAAAATGGCAATTCCGGCCAGAAAGAACCGTGAGTTCGATCCCAGCACTTTCCTCGCAACCATTGGAGAGGGCAGGAAGAGCCTGACCGTCCCCAAGAAGCAGGGGATCTTCGCCCAAGGAGATCCGGCCGACGCGGTCTTCTACATTCAGAAGGGCAAAGTCAGGTTGTCCGTCGTGTCCAAGACGGGCAAGGAAGCGACGATCGGCATCCTGGGCGACGGAGGTTTTTTTGGGGAAGGCTCCCTGGCCGGTCAGGCTCAGCGCATGGGATCGGCCGTCGCGATGACGGATTGCAGCCTTCTGCGGATTGATAAGAAGGCCATGATGGATGCGCTTCATCGGGAGCACGCTTTTTCCGACATGTTCGTGGCGTATCTGCTGGCGCGCAATATCCGTTATGAAGAGGATCTGGTGGACCAGTTGTTTAATTCCAGCGAAAAGAGATTGGCCCGCATTCTTCTGATGCTCGCTCATTTTGGCAAGGAAGGGATTCCTGAGACCGTGGTTCCCAAGATCAGCCAGGAGACCCTCGCAGAGATGGTCGGGACCACTCGTTCGCGAGTGAGTTTTTTCATGAACCGGTTCAGGAAGCTGGGATTCATCCACTATGCCGGCGGGGAAGAAGGCGGACTGCAGGTACACAGTTCTCTGCTGAACGTGGTGCTGCACGATTGAGCATTGCCCCTCCCATCCTTCTTCTCAATCAGCAGTAGCGCTATTGGTATCCGGCCAGTTCGCCCTGCCTGCGCACCGGACGGGCTGCCGTAATCTGGTAGTCCTGATAATCAATGGTGAAGGACGCGTGGCCTCCCAGCCGGATATCGCTGCTGCTTCGATTCGAAAGGGGCAGCCAGAAGTTGCCCACTCTCGCATAGACCTGTTCGATTCTTGTTTCTTTCGTCCAGAACGAAGGATTTCTTGCGGGAACGGCTTCAATGCGTACCACTGCGAAGTCCTCTGCGTCCACCCAAATTCGGCCGCGGTATAGAAGCTTGTTGTCGATGCGGGGCTCTACCGAAAGAATGTACGACGGACCAGTCGGCGTGTTTTCGTATCCGACCAGGGTAAATTGGTAGTTATTCTGATCGAGCGCTACGCGACTCTGGTTCTGCTCGCTGAGCGCCTCTTTCTCAGTTTGTAACACTCGCTTGAATATTCTTTCAATGATCAGCTTTGAGCCTTTTTCAGAGCGGATGCTGAATTCCTTCGTTCCCGGAGATCGGTACTTTACGTCCACAATCATTTCGGCGCTTCTGGAGCCGGGGAAGCCGCGATATTCGAGGCGATAGACGCGGGTTCCCTGATAAGCGCCCAGCGCGCGGGCGCGTTCAAGATTTCTCTCGACCATCTTGGTTACGATCTCTTCCGCGCTAAGCAGCGGGATAGGACTGGCCGCATTTGAATCCGATGCCTCCGCAGTAACCTGCCTCGCTGCCAACCCGATAAGGAGCGACAGGATATAACAAAGCGCCCGGAAGGATATTCTCATTGATTGACCCAAGTTCGTTCACAATACTCCGGACCATTTTTCAATAGTGTTCAATTTTGAACAGATTTGGTTTTTCGTTCAACGCGAAGGACTTTGGCGGCCATGGTTTTCTGAATAATTCCGTCCAAGCGTCTGACGGTGTTCAATTGTGACCAGAGAAATCTTCAGCGTTAGGAGTAACATCGGAACCATGACTAAGCGACAGTGCCTGCAATGTGGCGGCGATCTGGTGATGGCGTTCCGTCCCAGCGAAAGTGGCCGGATGAGCCCGAGCGCGGGAATTATGGCAAGACCAAACGCAAAGTGGAGATGCAGTACCTGCGGAAACTCTTTTACTGCAGAACAGCTTCGCGCCGACATCCGGGCGAATTCGAAAGTTCTCGAGCACACATAGCAGCCAGGAGATCCCACGCCAACGCTAGAGTCTTGAGATGTTTAATCCCGCACCACGCGATCCAACATTTCGACGAAGGCCGTTTTGAGGTTCGCAGGATCAATCGCATTTGGCGCTTGCCATTCGGTGGGCGGAAAGTGACGGGCTGCGGCTGGCGCAGTGACTTTGCCTTGCCGGGAGCCGCACGAGATACAGATCGCTCCGACTTCCTGTTTCTCGGTCTCTTTTGATATTGTGTTTTCGCGCACGGCAAGCGAACCGGTGACTACCGGTCCCTGACACTTGTCGCAACGGTAAACCGAGAGGTGAAGGTACTGTTTCTTCATTTGTGTCCTTCGAAGGTAGATATGCTCTGAAGGATAGGCTAGGCGCTCACCAATTTCCCTGTCTGGTCACAATTGCTCAATCGCCGGGCGTTTCGCGGTGTTTCTTCAATCGTGAGCAATTTTGAACAGACCGCCGCATGACTTTCGCTTATACATACGAAGTATGGCCGCCAATGGCACAGTTCTGTGCATTCACCGATATACCGAGCAATTGAGGCTGTTGGAGGAAAAGGGATATGGCCTGGTGACCGCCACCACCGGAAGCGATGGTTTGCGGCTCTTGATGTCACGGCCGGTGGATGCAGTTGTTCTTGAATACTACCTGGGATTGGTGGACGGAGCCATCGTGGCCGACGAAATCAGGCATGTGAGACCGCACCTTCCTATCGTGATGGTTGCTGACCCGCTGGAATTGCCTCATGGAGCTTTAAAATCGGTGGATACGCTGGTGGACAAATCCGCCGGAGCGCACTTTCTGTGGGCGGCCGTTCATTTCCTGCTGACCACCAAGGCCGAGCAGCGTCCCAACCCGGTAGTGGAAGCAGGAACCATACAAGGAGATCGTCCCGGCGAGACGCGCACTCGCAAGCGGGCGACACGGTCAAAGGATCTTGCGCCGGCACTGGACAACGATGAGAAAATCCCATTCTCGGCGGAACTTTGGAAAGGCATTTTGGACGGGACGGTGCAGTTTTGATCGGAAGCAGCGTCCCGCCGGATGAAAGAGTGTTTCCAAGGGGAGACCTGTTGTTGCCTTCCATGGAGGAGATGAGCATGTCGAACGCTGCAAAGCGCCAGATCCTCGTGGTCGATGACAACCAGGCCATTCGTGAGACTTTTGCGATGCTGCTGATGTCCGCGGGCTACGACGTTGTCGTCGCGGAAGATGGCTTTGCGGCGCTCTCGCAGCTCAGAAAGCTGCTGCCCGACGTAATCGTCTCCGACCTGGAGATGCCGCGCATGTCAGGGTTTGAGCTGCTCTCTGTGGTTCGCCGCCGCTTCCCGCAGATATTGACCGTGGCCATGAGCGGCGCGTACTCGGACGATGGTTTGCCCGTGGGCGTGATCGCGGACGGCTTCTACGCCAAAGGCAGACAACCCGCCAACCTGGTTCGCACGCTTGAGGACTTGATTGCTTCTGCTCCGCCTCGCGGCATTGGCCATGGGCGAGACCCGGTTCCGGCCTGGATCCCGCGCAATGGGAATGACTCACATGGGATTCCCTACGTGATGCTGATCTGTGAAGAGTGTCTGCGAATATTTCAGTTGGCAGTAGTCGAGGAAACGACGGGACAGGTGCTTGAAGTGCCATGCCGCTTTTGTCCGAGCATGAACAAGTACATTATTCAACCATCCGGTCAGGATGTGCGCGCGCTGTGCGCGTAGGTTCTTCGGTTCGCCCCCGCCCTTATGCTGGTTTAAGCGACCTGCCGCACTCCAGGCAACATGTTTCGTGGCGCGGCGTGATGAGCCCGCAAAAAGGGCACATTCGCTGCGAGGCGAAGTCGCCATCGTGTGCTTCCATCTTCAGGAACTTCCTCAGCGAAGCGGTCAGGAAGGCACGCAAACTACGAAGGCTGGCAAGAAACGGATGCGGGGCGAACGACATGGCTGAATCCGCGTTTTTACTCTGACAAGACCGATAATGACACGTCGCCGCCTGCAATTCTGTGCAAGATTGCTCGCTCTAGACGGGAATGTGAATTGCGTTGTGGAATGGAAGCTCCACAGGATTCGGCCTGCCACTGAGCAATTGAGACCAGCTATTCTTATGGGACTGGGCCATCATGATGCTAGAGACGAGCACCTCCTCTCTCTCTTTCAGGTCCTCTGAGCTAAGTCAGCCCATCTGAAGTCTTCTTCTCTTAGTTGGCAGCTGACAAAGGAAAAAACATGAAAAGAACAATGGCACTGCTGTTGATGGGATTCATGGGCCTGTTTGGAACGTACGCCTGGGCAGGTTCGGCCCGCGAAGACTCGGTCGCACGCCTACAATCGTCCGTGGATGTTCTACACGCAGTCATGGGAGCTCCGGATAAAGGAATCCCGGACGAAGTGTTGAACAGTGCAAAGTGTATCGTCGTCGTGCCCAACTTGATTAAAGGCGGCTTCATTTTTGGCGGCAAGCACGGACGCGGCGTGGCCTCGTGCCGCACAGCGGATGGCTGGAGCGCGCCTGCGTTCGTAACCGTTGGCGGTGGAAGTTGGGGATTGCAGATCGGTGTCGAAGATGTGGACCTGGTCATGTTGGTTATGAACGACCAAGGTTTGCAGCATCTGCTCTCCAGCAAGTTTGAACTCACGGGTGAAGGATCGGTTGCGGCAGGCCCGGTTGGCCGCCATGCTTCCGCGGGAACCGACTGGAAGATGAACACTGAGATGCTCACTTACTCGCGCTCTCATGGAGTGTTCGCCGGCTTGACTCTCGAAGGTGCAGTTGTGGAGCAGGATAACGACTCCACCCGCGCCATTTACGGCAAGCACATGGAATTTCGCTCCATCCTTTCGGGCAAAGCGTCGACCCCGAGAAGTGCGGACGCGTTCCTGAGGGCCGTGTCCGAAGCAGGTCAACAGGCTCACATCGCGAAAGTGGACGAAGATAGGAAATAATTGCCTTAGCATTTTTGCTGACCGGGATCGCGCGATGGTCTCGGTCAGAGTTTCGTTCCCCTGCGCTTCCCCTGGAGGTGCTATGGCCCCCGAAGGGCGGCAAAATATGAAGCTCTTTCTACGGAAATCTTTTTGGGTTTATGTGGCCTGCGTCACTTTGTGGTCCGGCCTTGCCTTTGGCCAATCATCGGACGCGCGTGACAGTCTGGCGATCTGCAATACGGGCTGGCAGGCATGCGAAGCGTCCAGGACTGTTCCGCCCCGGTTGCCGCCGGCTGCGGCAAGTGGCACGCAGCAAAAGTCCGAGAGAGCGGCTGAACTCAGTGACAATCTCGTCGTCTGTACCGATAGCTGGGAGGCGTGCGAGTTTTCCAAGACAGCCAAGGCCGGCTCTAATCATCAGCGCAATGTGTCCGATTGTAGAAGCGCTTCGTCGGCGTGCGACCGCTCCAAACTCACCTCGCAGGAGGCGATTGCACTCGCGGTAGCCGACCACAAGCGGAACGTCTCAGACTGCACAGACGGATTTACTTCCTGCGATCATTCGCGATTGACCGCGTCTGAGGCCCGTGGAGTCGCGGTCGCCGAGCACGAGCGCAACGTCTCAGACTGTAAGGATGGCTTAGGACCGTGCGACAGCGTCAAGCTGACTGCTTCGGAAGCAAATCAGGTTGCGATCGCGGGCCACCAGCGCAATGTCTCCGATTGCAGGGATGGCGTGGCCTCATGTGATCCCTCGAAGCTGACCCGGGTGGAAGCGACAGAAGTGACGTTTGCGCAACAGCAGCGCAACTTCTCGAATTGCAGCGACGGCTGGGGCGACTGCGACCACACCAAACTGACGCGACAGGAAGCCCAAGGCGTGGCCGTCGCGGAACACCGCCGTAATCTTTCCGAGTGCAAGGCTGGGCTCGAAACCTGCGACTACTCCGCACTCACCGGAGCAGAAGCTGGAGCATTAAGGAACGCCGAACACCAGCGAAATTATGCGGCATGCCTGAAGGGCTCCGGCTATTGCGATCTCTCCCGCCTGACGCCCACGGAAGCGGGTGCGATTCCGCCCGCCCGCAACAGCGTTCCCCGGTAGATGCACGAGGGAAGGACTCGCCCAATTGACAGAACGCGCCTTTTCGACTCGAAAACGTCCCCATCCCCGCGAACCAGCCTTCCAGCCTCGAAAAATGGGACATTTTTCAAGAATAGGAATGCTGGGACGCCTGTGCTAGCATCTTTACAGGTTAATTCCACGCTTTCTGTTGAACTTGCCACTGTAATTTCGCCAAGTTCTCTTCTCCCCATACAGAGGCATCGAAGAGGCATTCCACTTGGCGATGAACGACACTAAGAACCGATCGATGCTGGAAAACAGAAAGACGGACGTCACAGACGACGAGGTGAACGATCTGCTTCCCCAAGACGCGCATTCCCCCCAAGACGTAGACGAGATGCTCAGCTCCATTGGCACGCGGGGCCTTGATGTAGTGGAAGGCGAGCCGCATTCGCCTTATTCCGCGCTGGAGCAACGCATTGCGCACGATACCGAAGAAGTCGAACTTGACCTGACTCCGGGCGCCGGCGAATCGACCAGCGACCCGGTGCGAGTTTACCTGCGCGAGATGGGCGCTTCGCCCCTGCTTACCCGCGAGGAGGAAGTGGAAATTGCCAAGCGCATCGAGCGCGGACAAATCACTTCGCTGAAGGCCCTTTCGCGCTCGCCGATTGTGATCCAGCAGGTGCTGGCCATTGGCGAGGATCTGAAACGCGGCCTGCGCTCGATTAAAGACACTGTCGTCTTCGATGAAGAAGAGATCACCGAAGAGATTTTGCAAAAACGTGTCGAAGACATTACCGGCCGCATCGACGGGTTGAACAAGCATTACAAGACCGCCTGCCGGCTGGCTGAACGGCTGGCGACCCTGCCGGCGAAAAAGAAACCCCGGGAATACCGCCGTTGCCGCGGACAGTTAGGTCGCGAGATGGTCCGGATTTCGCTCATCATCCGGAATCTTGGGTTGAACCACTCGGAGCGCAAGCGTCTGATCGAAAGGGTGAATAAGACCATCGAACTGATGCGCTCGCTTGAACGGGAGATCGTTAAACTGGAAGCGAAAATTACGGGAACGCGCAGCGACGAACTCAAGAAGAACTACCGTGTCACGCAGCGGCAGCATCGCATTGAAATAAAACGGCTGGAGGATGAGGCCGGAATGACTTTCTCCGATCTCCAGCGCACGCAACGCAGAATGATCCAGGGCGACATGAATGCGGAGCAAGCCAAGCGCGAACTCATCGAAGCCAACCTCCGTCTCGTGGTTTCCATTGCCAAGAAGTACGGCAATCGCGGGCTGCAGTTCCTCGACCTGATTCAGGAGGGCAACGTCGGCCTGATGAAGGCGGTGGACAAGTTCGAATACCGGCGCGGCTACAAATTTTCCACCTATGCCACGTGGTGGATCCGCCAGGCCATCAGCCGGGCAATCGCCGATCAGGCGCGTACCATCCGCTTGCCGGTACACATGATCGAAGTTGTGAACAAGTTAATTCGGACCTCGCGGCAACTGGTGCAAGCGTCGGGGCATGAACCCACTTCAGCAGAAATTGCCAAGCAGATGGACATCCCCGAAGCCATGGTGCGCAAGGTGCGAAAGATCATGCGCGTGCCGATTTCGCTGGAGACACCGATTGGCGAAGAGGGAGATTCTCACCTCGGCGACCTCATCGAGGATCGGACCAAGATGTCGCCCGCTGAGGCCGTCCTCAATGTGAACTTGAAGGAACGCACCGCGCACGTGCTGCGGACCCTCAGCCCGCGGGAAGAGAAGATCATCCGCATGCGTTTTGGGATGGACGATGGTTCGGAACACACACTGGAAGAAGTCGGCCAGTCGTTCGACGTCACCCGGGAACGTATACGCCAGATCGAAGCCAAGGCTCTGCGTAAACTGCGTCACCCATCCCGCTCCGGCAAGCTTCGGTCTCTGCTCGACGACGTGGAGAAATGATTGCGGGATCGGTTCGAAGCAGCTACCGGTCGAGCAACACTCCCATCTCATCGTCGTCGCCACGAGCCTTGACGTATTGCGCTCTGCCAATCGTTCCCGCGCCGTTTGGCCCCATCTCGTAATAGACTTTCGCGTTTGGCGGAAAGCCCTTCAGGGCTTCGGTTAAGTCTTTAACGGTCCACACTATTTCTGCCATGTTCTTTCCTCGCAATTGCATCAGGCCCTACCTAAGCGCGGCGAGGCATGAGGAATCACTGCGCAGCACCGGCCGCAACCGCCGGGACCGGAGTAATCAGCCGTAGTTGATCGAGAGCGGCCAGCACCCCTCGCCAGCGAACTGCATCGCTTTTCGTATCAATCGGAGCAGCCAGGTCGGAATAAAAATCTAGAATGTTGGCGCGGAGTTCCGGCGAAGTCAGATTGAACTTTCGATCGGAGAGTTGCGCCAGTAACTTTGCGTAGGTGGCATCCGTGAGCGTATATTCCGCCGCTTTCGTCATGTTGCCAGTATCGAAATCACGATTGGGAAGCCGGAGGGAATCCGTGCCCACCTGCACCAGAAACGCCCGATATTGATCGGTGGTCAGGTTGATGCTCTTGAAATACAGGTCTTCAGTTTGAGGAGTCGGGCTTTTGAACGCCAGCCCTTTGAATGGACCCACCCTCGGCATGTATCGCAAGAGCGTCGACAAAATGCGCGTACCCACGCCCGGCTTCACGTAGTCCTTTCCCCACTGCTTTTCGTAATCAGAGCGCGAAAGACGGTATAGGAACTTCCTTTTCGCGAAATTGGGCGTCTCTCGCATCAGTTCCTTTTTATGAGTTTGCAGCGCGACCTGGGTCATTTCCGGAATCATCCGGCTGACCGCGAAACGATACGAACCAATCGCCAGATCCTCGTGGGCAAGGACGTCTTTCAACTCCACCCCGTACACAACGGGGAAGACGCGCTCCAGCAGGGACTTGGACACCTGGAATCCGATGAAATCGTGATACTGCTGCGAGGCGTAGCGATTTTTCGCGACCTGTACCGTGTCGAACCCGAACTCTGTTTTTAAATGCGCTGTCTTGTCCTGAGCATACCGGACCGACTTGCCATACTTCGCCCGCAACTTCGGATATTCGATGGCGACTGACTGGTTGACCGCGGGGTGACCGGCGACGTCGGCCGCATAGTGCGACAGAGCCCCCAGCGCGAAGGCGTACTCGTCGACATCTTGGCTTTCGAGCAGCAACTCGTGGACGAAGTCGCCGCTACGGACGTAGTGCACTAGGTCGCTAAACTCCCGGCTCCCGAATGGATAGTAGCCGAGATCCTGGATGACGGCGCCGCCATAGGCGTAGGCGTGCGCCTCTGTGATCTGGTCCTTCGAAAGCCCCGGATAGCGCTTCAGCAGGAGCGGCTGAATCTGATCAGTCCAGAGCAGGTCGACAATTTCTTCGTGGGTCAGAACCGAGTATGCCGACGATCGGCTGCAGGACATCAGCACGATCAGAAGAATCGTTCCTGCACGCAAAGCAAGCAGGCGCCAACTCTCGACGCTGGCGCCTTCCCACATGGAGGTGTACCACATGGTTCAAATGCGTCCGAGAACCAGAAGCACGACCACAACCAGGAGAACTAGCCCTACTCCCCCGGTCGGGGCATAACCCCAGTCTCTGCTATGCGACCATCGTGGCAGCGCACCGAAAAGTGCTAAAAGCAGGATCACGATCAAGATAGTTCCAAGCATGTTTTACTCCTTCTTCCCTGTGATCAGACAGGAACATTCGTTATCCCGTGCAGTCTCTCCCGAGGCGGCACGGTTACATCGCTACCTCGATATGCTGATCGCAATTCCGGCGCCTGGATACCTGCGGTTGAACAAGTAGTAGCCGTTATCGACGTAGGCGACGTAAACGTCGTCGTTGTCGTACCAGTCATTCCCCCAGTATTCCGGCCATGGGTCAACGAGACTGAACCAATAGCCGCCGTATTGGAAGCGGGGATATCCGCCCACGACCACAAAGGGCAGGCCGCCAATGCGGAACCCGTGGTCCGAGCCAAAGTATCCGCGGAACCGATCGTCAGGGATGCGGTAGCCGTGGTAGCCGCCACGTTGTTGCCAACTGCGGTGGTCGGTGTCCCAATGTTGTGAGCGATGCCGGTCCCATGCGCTGTGCTGGATGCGCTGTTGCTCCTGAGTGCGGTGCAGTTGCGCGTTTCCTTGCCGTTGCTGGGCGTGCTCTTGGTTATTCCGTTCCGGCCGCTGTTGTTGCTGAGCGTGTTCTGTCTGCCGGTGCTCTTGCTGTGGCTGTGCTTGCCTCTGAGCATGCTGCTCAGGCTTGGCTTGCTCGTGCTTGCTCTGTTGCTGAGTGGGTTGCGGCCTCTGCTGTTGTTGGGCGTGCTGTTGCTGCTTATTCTGTTCCGGCCGCTGCTGAGCATGCTGCTGCGCGGGCTTCGCTTGCTCGTGCTTGGTCTCTTGCTGAGTGTGTTGTGGCTTCTGCTGTTGTTGGGCGTGCTGTTGCTGCTTATTCTGTTCCGGCCGCTGCTCAGCATGCTGCTGCGCGGGTTTCGCTTGCTCGTGCTTGGTCTCTTGCTGAGTGTGTTGTGGCTTCTGCTGTTGTTGGGCGTGCTGTTGCTGCTTATTCTGTTCCGGCCGCTGCTGAGCATGCTGCTGCGCGGGCTTCGCTTGCTCGGGCTTGGTCTCTTGCTGTTTGGGATGATCCTGTTTTTCGCCCGGTTGCTCGTGCTGGGCATAGGCAGAACCCGCGATTCCGAGAAGCAAAGACAGAATGGCTGTGCTGGTAATTCCAATTATTTTCAAAGGGTGTCCCTCCTCATCCTCAGGCTGCAATCCGCAACTCAGTATTGAGGAATAGTCAGATTTGGTTATAGGCGCTCCCCCGGTTTTTTAATGATCAAAACTGCTCAGCGAGAAAAGAAACCACCGAAAGCCGGACGGACTGTCGTTAAGAGGAGGCAAATTGAGAGTCGTCGATCGCATCCCGACACGGCGAGATATCCACGATGGCGGCTTCGCCACAAATAAGGAAGGGCGCGAGTCCCAGAAAGTGGACCCGCGCCGATGATAGTTAAACTGGTTGCGCTCCACGGCAGAGCGCATCGAACCCTATGGGGTGATGCTGAGTGCAATGTTGACGCCGGGATACGACGCGTTGCACAGGTAATACACGCCGTCAATGTCGACTACATAAACATCCTGCGTGTAGAGCCAGTTGCTTGGCCACGCGTCCACGAAGCCGAACGAGTAGCCGCCATATTCGAAACGGCGATTACTGTAATCGCCCTGGGTGACGCGAAACCTGTGTTCTTGTCCAAAATTCGCCTTGAAACGGTCATCGGGAATGCGGCCTTTACCGTTACCACCGGCATGCTGCGCCTGCATTTCAGGCTTGGCCTGCTGTGTGTGTAACTCCTGCGCGTTTCTCTCTTCCGGTTTCACGTTGTTGTCCTGCTGCGCATTTTTCTCTTCCGGCCTGGCGTTCTTATCCCGCTGCGCATTCCTCTCTTCCGGCTTGGTGTTGGCCTCCGGCCGCTGGGCGCTTTTCTCCCCCGGCTTTACGGGTTTCTCTGGCTGTGCCTTCTTCTCGTCCTGGGCAGCCTTGTCCTTCTGCTCTTCCTGCTGATCCTGTTGTGCGTATAGCGGAGCAGCGATTCCAAGCGTCAACGACAAAACTGCTGTGCTCATAACTCCAATTAGTTTCATAAGTGTTGCCTCCATTTTCGATTATTGCGTGCCTGCTCTAGCGCAAGCTTCCCGTGGTTGCGTTGGCTGGGTTGCCGATTGCTTCACCGGATACGACAAGCTCCACCCTACGGTTCTCCTGGCGCCCGGCGGCGTTACCGTTCGAAGAGACCGGCAGCGTGTTGCCGAATCCTCGAGCCGTTACAGAATTCGCCAAAACTCCTTGTTGAACAAGATAGTCCCGCACGGACCCGGCACGATTCTCCGAGAGCGTTTGATTCATTGCATCGCCGCCGACGTTATCGGTGTAGCCGCCGACTTCGATGTTGAGCCCCGGATAAGCGAGCAGGATGCCGGCGACTTTCGCAAGCTTCTCCCGTGCGCCCGGTTTTAGCGAATACCTTCCGGTGTCGAACAAGACGTCCGACATGCTGACGATGAGCCCGCGCGCGCTGTCACGAGTCTGGAGAATCGAATTCAATTGTTCAGACAACCTTGCGCGCATCGCGGCTTTGTCCGCGTCCGCTTCTTGCGCGCTCTGCTGGGCCCGCTGTGCGGTTAGGCGGGATTGGTCGGCGTCGGCCTGGGCCGCGGAGAGTGCCGTGGCTGAAGCGGCTTGGTTGTCCGCCATATCAGATCTGGCCCTGGCGGTCGCGGACTGCGCATCGGTGGCGTCGGTCCGGGCTTGGAGGGTCGCCGATTGTGCATTGGCAGCGTCGGTTCGGGCCTGAATGATCGCGGATTGTGCATTGGAGGCGTCGACTTGGGCCTGGAGTGTCGCGGATTGTGCGTCCGCCGTATCGGCTCGAGCCTGGATGGCGACCGCTTGTGCATTCGCCGCGTCGGCTCGAGACCTATCAGCATCCGACTCTGCACGGTTTCTGGCGATCTCCGCTCGAGCTTGATCGGATTGCGCCTGTTCTTTCTGCCGGGTCGCGTCGTCGGCCTGCGCTTGCGATTGGGACAATGAGTCCGCAGAGGCCTGGCGTTCGTCGCTCAGGCGTTCCTCATCCATTTTCTTGACGGCGATTTCGCGCGCGTCTTCCGCGGTCTGTACCGCCTCGCGGGATATGGCGATGAGAGGTTTTTTCTCCATATGTTTCTGCGTCGCGCCCGCGTCCGCATCGTCCATCAACCGGACAGCGTGCTGATAACTGTCTCTGGCGTATCTCTCGGCTCCCTCGGACTGCGCGATGCGCAAGGCATTGCGCGCTTCGAAGAATTCCAACGGCAGCTTGGCGTTTAGGACCACGGGGTCGAACTTGTATCCCGTGGGAATGTAGCCGCCCCGTTCCATGAGTTCATACTTCGCATTGACGGCCTCAGTCGTGCCCTTGGTGTCGACGCGAACCACATTCTCGAGTACGACCACGTTGCTGGGTTGCCGCACCGCATAATAAGGTTCCGCGGTCACGATCAGCGCGAATGCTTGAAAGTCCGTGGTGACGTTCAATTTGCTTTTTTCGTTGCCGCCTACCAGCACCTCGCCGAGATTCGCTGCCCGGCCCTCGGGCGAAATCGCCCATAAAATGTAAGTCAGGTACTCGCCGCCGAAACTCGTCGGCTTCTGCAGGCCATAAAATTCCGCCTCGATCTCGATGGATCCGCGCTTGCTGTTCACCTTAGCCTCACCACCGGCAGCGGGCATCAGGTCCGTACCGGCGAAGTCCAATTTCGTAGCTCCGCTGCGATGCCGATAGTTCACTGCCTGGACGGTGCGGCTGATTACACTGACCCGGAACGTGAACGTCGGAGTCGTGGGGTCGACTGTCGCGGTTTGGGGCGTGGCTTGAGCCAGCGCAGCCAGACTCAATACGATTGCCGGTATTAACAACAGTTTTGTTTTCACTGGATCTCCTCGGGCAGACGTCTGCCGTTACTGCATGATCGATCTGGTTTCGCGAGTATTACGACGCGGTTCTTAAACTCAGCCTTTTCCAACGTGGATATTGGTTAAGGAATGAAACAGTCCAAAAACATTGAGCAACCACAGAACTACGGCGATCACTACCACGCCATTCAAGATTGATTTGATCGACCCCTGCATGGGGATGAAGCGATTCACCAGCCACAGGAGCACGCCCACCACAATCAGAACTTCCAGCAATTGAATTAACGGCATAATCGTTGACCTTTCCTTGTTTCGCGCATGGACGTCACCGGACGTTGTCGTCCATGGTTGCGTTCGAGAACTTTTCCGGCCGAATCGTGATTCCGTGGACTTCCGCGGACACACGGACGAAGAGCACCAATGAGCTGGATGTGGTCGCCTCGAGTCGAACTAAGCCTGACTCCGTGCGGCCTAAGAATGAGAGCTACGAACTGGCGGTCGTCACTCTCTCTACACACTCAGGAGAATAAACAATGACAGGTGCAGCCTGGAGTGTCTGAGCAAGATAGCTCACATGCGAACAATTGAGAGAGATTGGCTGATCGGAATCAGAAAGGCATTGGGAGTTATCAGGAACGCTAGGCTGCTTTCGAAGCATGAGCGTCCGGCAATTCAAATTCTTCTCCGCAATCAAAGCAGACCTTGTACGTCCGTCCTTTGATTGTAAACACGCGGCTCATGTGTCGGTGATGACAGCCGAACGCGAACTGGAATATCCAACGCAGAGGGTTCATCGGTCCGACGATCGTCTTCGGTCGCAACTTCCATTGGCATCCAGCCAAGTCAGCAGAGAGGCAACGCTGCTTCGGGCCAGGGCAATCGCGCAGTCGGCCGCTCCGTAATAAATGTTGATGGTGTCGCCGTCGGGATCCATCGTATAGCCGCAGGGAAACACCACATCGTCGACGTCGCCGTGACGCTCGTACTCGGCCTCCGGCCCGAAGATCCACGAATCACCGCGCAGTAAGCACTTTTCCGGATTCTCAAGCTCGAATAGAGCCAGTCCCAGCCGGTACAGACAGCCCGATGGCGTATGCCTTACGCCGTGATAGAGCACCAGCCATCCTCGATCCGTTTCAATTGGTGGCGGCGACAGGCCGATCTTATTCGCGTCCCACCAGGCGCCGCGGCGCGCTTCCAACATGAGCCGGTGCCTGCCCCAATGGTGCAGATCAGGGGAGTAGGAAATCCACATGTGGGAGCCGAGCGTCGTCATCGGACGGTGAATCAGCGCCCAATATCCACCGATTCTCCGCGGGAAGAGTGCGGAGTCTTTGTCATCGGGTGGCATAATCACGCCATATCGTTCAAATGTTCTGAAATCCTTCGTCAAGGCCAGAGACACTCCTGGACCGCCGCGCGAATAGGAAGTGTAAGTGACCACGTATTGCTGCAACTCGGGAGCGAACGTAATACGCGGGTCTTCAATGCCCCAAATTTCCTCGGGATATTCCTTGGAGCTGGGCATCAGAGTCGGCTCACTATCAATCCGCCAGTTATCCACGCCATTTCGAGAGCGGGCGGCACAAAGGTGAGACAAGCCACGGCGGTCCTCCACTCTGCACAACAAGAGCGTCGTTCCATCCGGCAGCAGTGTCGCCCCGGCATTGAAGACGCTGTTGATGGAGTAGGGCCAGTCCTTCCCGGTCAGGATCGGGTTGGCGGGATGCCTAAGCAGCAGAGGTTCGTAGCGAGTTGTGATGGCAACGCTCATAAGGATTTCGAGAAAAAAAGAAATGGTTCAAAGATTTGGAATAATCTCCGCCCTGTCGTGGGCGGCGCAGAACAGGTCCGAACTTGCCGGCAGATTTTCCACCTCTCCCGCCAGGCGCATCTCAACCAGCGCCATGTGGAATGACAGGGTTGATTCCGCTCCCTGGTTTTCATTCACTCGCTCAGGGTGCAGGCCATCGCGACAACCGCCGGTGATGGGATCATACAGGGTAATCTGCAGATCATTGTCTCCCAGGAACCAATTGAAGGCTGACCATGCTTCCTTGCGCCAACGTTCGTCGCCGGTCGTGCGATAAGCTTCAAGACAGGCAGAAACAGCCCCGGCTGCTTCCACTGGTTGTTGGTCGAAGCGGGCTCTCTCGCGTCCCTTGCGGTAAAACCCCCGCGAACCGATGGGCACGAAATGACCCCTTCCCTCGGAACGCTGTATTTTGCTAAGCCAGTCGAGTGCTCCGATGCCGACCGCCATTATCTCATCATCGACGTTGCGATGGCCGGCAATTAACACCGCTTGTGCCAGCCTTGCGTTGGAGTAAGCCAGAACATCTTCAAACCAGATCCAGTCGGGCGTGCGGACCGAGCTGTAAATTTCGACCAGCCGGTTCGCCAGGACTGATCCCAGTTTTTGGGCATCGCGGTCCCCGGGGAATGAATCGAGGTACTCGTGAATTCCCAGCAATGCGAAGGCCCACGCGCGCGGACTGCCGAACGCAACCACCGCCGGGGCGGCTACCTCGAAAAGGCGTCCCGCGGCGCCTCGGAGCGCCTGATCTTTCGATCGGCCCAGGACGGTCCCGAGCGCCCACACCGCACGACCATGGCTGTCTTCCGAGCCCTGAGATTCGTTCCATTTGCGCTCATAGCTCAGGAAGTTTCTGAATCTCCCGTTTTCACCGTTGAACGCAAGCTCCAGGAATGCCAGATACCTCGAAGCAAGATTGCCAATTCCCGCCGACTCGGTTTGCGCAAGTTGATCCAGCCCAAGTTGCTCGAGCAGAACGGTCAGAATCAGCGCCCGCGCGTTATCGTCGGTGGTATAGCCTTCGCTGTAATTGGGAACTGCAAAGATCGCGTGCTGGAGGATGCCCGTATCGTCCGTCAAGCGGTGCAGATGATCCAGATTCAGCGCGGGCAGTTTGTCGAGGTGTTTTTCCAGAGTTCCGTCCGCGAACGTCACGCGGGGCACGTGCATGCGGTTACTGCGCGCCCGCTCAAAACTTCCCATGTAACCCTGCGCTACTCGTTTCCAAACCATCTCCCGCGCGTACAGGTACGCCCGTTTTCGCATCGCGTGGCGTATGGCAGGGGTATCCAGGAGCTCGACAGTCTTTCGCGCAATGGCATCGGGATCCTGGAAAGGAACAAGCGCTCCTCGCCCGCCGTCCAATAACTCAATCGCGTGCCAGTATGGCGTCGAAATGATCGCCTTACCCGCACCCAACGCAAAAGCAAGCGTGCCAGAAACCACCTGCGCCTCATGACGGTAAGGAGTGACATAAATGTCTGCAGCGCCAATGAATTCCACCATTTCGGCGGGGCTGACGAAGCGGTTGTGGAAGATCACGTTCGACTCCACTCCGATTTCCTTCGCCAAAGCCTGCAGGGAGGCTCGATAGCGATCACCCTCTCGGCGGAGAATGTGGGGATGAGTCGCGCCTGCGACCATGTAGACGACATTTTTGTGCTTCGACAGAATGTGCGGCAACGCCTGAATCACGTTTTCGATTCCCTTATTCGGCGAGAGCAGGCCGAACGTGAGCAGCACCGCTTTTCCTTCCACGCCGAAGCGGTCCTTATAGAAATTGGGATCCAAAAACGGCAAGTCGGGCACGCCATGAGGAACCATGTCGATCTTGCTGCCGGGTACTTTGAAGATCTCTTGCAGCAGTTGGGAGGACAGTTGGCTCATCACGATAAGACGATCCGAAAGCTCAGCGATTTCTTCCATCACGACTCTCTGTTCCGGACTGGGCTCGCGAAGAATAGTGTGGAGAGTAGTGATGACTGGCATTTTGACCCGGCGCAGTAGACCCAAAATGTGGCTGCCAGCCGGGCCGCCAAAGATTCCATACTCGTGCTGCAGGCAGAGCATATCGAAATTCGTGAAATTCAGAAAGTCAGCGGCTTGCTCGTAAGACGACAAATCATCTTGCGCCAGCGCCAGCCTCACCCGGGGTGGGTACGCATATCCGGTTTCGGTATCGTTGATCGGCAAGGCAAAAAGACGCGCTGCCCCATACTCCGTGGAAATCGCCTCGCACAGGTCGGTGGTGAAAGTGGCAATCCCGCACTGCCGCGGCAGGTAGTTCCCCACGACGGCGATCCGGGTCGGAAGTCCGGCGCTCGATTGCGGCCGCGAGGGCACCGAGAGCAGTTCACTGGATGCCATGGGGCGCGCAGGAACGAGTTCGAGATTTCGTGTGGAGGGTACTGATTCTGTCACTGACATCAATCGTCCTGGTTCAGGCCCATGCGGAGAATTTGGTTTCTGGAATGAGTATTCCGTTCGCAAGCGTTGGATCGCGAACTGGCAATCGTGTTTCCATGCCACTGGTGTTTCAGGGCATTCGCTCGTGAAATGATGGTCTCCCAGCTAGTATCTGCTTGTTGCACCCTTGAGGAATGGTCAAAACTGACCAGATTGCCATTCATAAATCCTCTAAACTCATCCTGTAGCTCTTGGCCATGCTGCATCTGGCAAGAGGGCCGCTTAGCAGGGCTCTCGAAGAGAGGCCTTCCATAGCGGCTCTTCAGTTTCCAAATCTCGTCTTTCGGAGAGGCTTTTGTATGATGGCACCAGACCTGGGTCCCAATCGGATGAACATGAAATTCACAAACGGCGGCAGAACCGTGGTCATCCACCTCGTGCGCGGCCTTCCCCCCAAACTCAGCAGGGATAAAAAGACCATCACGATTACCTTTGCCGAGCGCGGAGCGATCCGCAGCAACCTCCATAAGGGGTAGTGCATCGGTTCTGCCTGGAATCGGAACTAGCATTGCGCCGTCGCTGTCGTTGACTACCGCGGTGAATAAGACTAGGGTCGAGAGTAGAGCGAATATCGCTGGTCTCTCGTTCAGGTCCTCTGAGCTAAGTCAGCCTATCTGAGTTTCCCCTCTTAGATCACCCATTACCTTGGTTCCACTTCGCCCCGGAAAGGGAGAATTTCTATGACCCCCACCATTCAAGTTGGCACGATCCTGATCGGGGAGGAGTCGCCGCGCATGGCCGAAGCCCTTGCGCTTCACAGCGACCCGTACCTTGAGAACTGGAGCGTGGTTCGGGCTCTCGATGGATTTGCTCTGGACGATAAAATTCATGCAGCCGGGTGGAATTTCTTTTTCATGGCGGCGGAAGTGAAGGTGATGTTTTTCGGCGCGACGGGAGCCAAAAAAATCCAGAACGCGTTGAAGCGCATCTTCGAAAAAGTCAAACCGCAGAACTTTAATTGTCTCGAAGTCACTGGAATTGGGGCCAAACATTTTCTGGGTGTGCCATATACCTCGGTTTCGGTACATTCGCGCCATATCCAGCAGAGCTCCCAACTCGATAGCATCGAAAACAGGCGGGACGGCCAGCGAGACGCAGAGTGGGCCAGAGGTTAGTACAGGTCGAACGCTAAACCGGAAATAGGGTGAACGAAATGCTTACCAAGGTCATAAAGTGGAGTGCGATGGCAGCTTTAATCGGAGTCGCGCTCTCGCGATCGTTGCCCAGGGTGGGGTTTGCGCTTCAGTTCGTCGCCGCGGCGGCCGCCGTAGTGGCCTTAACCCAAGCGTCAAAAATGGGCCGGTATGTGTGGATGATCTTATTCATAACTGCGGCCTGCCTGTTTAATGCTGTTTTTCCGGTCCCCGTCTCCAGTTACATGCCCAGCGTGGCGACCACGTTCGCGGCACTTCTGTTCTTCTTCTCGCTGGAACTACTGAAGCCCGAACCCAGTCTGGTGACAGGTGGGATTGTGGATCGCACGCGAGGAAGGAAGTCATTATGAACAGTGTAAAAGCTCCGACCCTCGAACAAACGCTTGAATCTGCCGTCATCGTGAGTTGGGCCGACATGATGAAAGATCCGATCTCGGGATTGCTGCACGTCGAATACACATTCGGGCCCGACGGTTCCCTTGATTATCTGAAGGTTTGGTCGTCCGTAACCCGCGGGGAGTGGCACCTTGTCTGTGCTTACTGGACTTCATCCTCCGCCTTTCACAATCAGGGCATTCACTTCGAGGATGGATTTCGATCGGATGGGTTGAGCCGGAATCTGGAATTCATTATGCAGCATCAGCATGCATTCTCATCGTCCGTTGACCGCGGCAGAACGGGCTTGCTACAGATTCAAGTGCCCACCGTGGATGAGAGCACAGCAGCAACTGAGTCATTGAGGCAGGCCTTCCTTAGCGCCAACTCCATTATCGCGGAACCAGCCGGAGCGGCGCTCGCGATCGCATAGCATAATAAGGAACAAGTGATGATCACCTTCGCAGACCGAACCAGCGTGGCTCGCGAGATCGACCGTTTGATTGATCAGCAGATTCACAACCTGAACCAGGGCGCTGAAATCTCGAAGTGCCAACTCACGGAGCACGCAGAGCGGTCGCGGCGGATTCGATCCTTGTGCCGGAGTTTACGCCCGGGAAGTCCCCCGAACTGGATAAGCGGCCCATCTGCAGGGGATGTCCTCATTAGATGAAGACGCGGAATTGGCGCTCGCCGGTTTTGCCTCCAGCTTTCTGATCTTTCCTGTTGGTCGTTGTCACCCCGGCGAAGCCGTGTCACCACTTACATTGATTTCGTGTTTACGGATCCGGGTTCCTTGTCCGCTGCGGTCAGGCGTCGGTCTCGATGGGGCTCTGTGCGGGGCTGGCCGGTGGTGAGTTCACATTTCTCTCCTACCTTGGCTCCGCAGGTCGGGCATCGTACCGCTAGTGCTTGTTGCTCCGTTACTTTCATACGTATATTCATGCCGCGTTTCTCAAAAGGAAGCTGGTCAATTTTGAACACTTCGGTCAAGATAAGCGCGTTTTCATAGTGGGGCCTGCTTGAATTTCCTTTCTGGGCCAACTAATTCATGTCGCTGCGGGAGCAGGCGCCGGGGCCGCTGGGATCGCCGCAGGATCCGCAGGCGCGTGTCGGGGACGGCGATGCCGACCCGCCCTTGGCGGAGACTGCGAAGACCGAGAGTTGTGGTTCCAGCTTGGTGGCGTGGCATTTGGGACACTCGGCTTTTTGCTTGCCGTAAATGAGGGTCTCGAACTGGTGATGGCATTCCTTGCAGATGTATTCGAAGATTGGCATGGGTGGCTCCAGAACCTATTAGAATCAATTTGTGGGGACTTCGCAAACTCCAGATTCTCGAATCCCAGGTTCTTCCGAGCTTTGGGTGGGGCGTGGGCCGTTCCGCTCGCGGCGATGGCTGGGCGGCGGGCACGTGCAGACGATTGCCAGTTTTTTGCTGCCGCGGAAGATCCATTTGCCTGCGGCGGAGGAACGGCTAGTCGAGGTTGCGCCGGGCATCAAAGTTCGGTGCTGGTGCTACTGGCAAGAGCGCGCGAAAGATCGCAATGAAAAGCGGCGAGAGGCCCTGACCCTGATCGTCGTACATGGTCTGGAAGGGTCTTCGGATTCGCAGTACATGCTAGGCGTGGCGCGCAGTGGGTTGGCGGCGGGGATGAACGTCGTGCTCATGAATCAGCGCAATTGTGGCGGGATGGATGCTTGTGCGCCGACGCTCTACAACTCGAGCTTATCTGGGGATGTAGCCGCAGTAGTGCGGAGCGTGCTTGAGAACGATGGGGTCACGCACTTCGCGCTGATTGGGTTTTCCATGGGCGGAAACCTGGTGCTGAAGCTGGCGGGGGAGTGGGGAAGCGAAGGGCCGCCACAATTTCGAGCGGTCGCGACGGTTTGTCCTGCGATCGACTTGGCGGCGTCGGCGGACGCGCTGCATGAGCCCCGCAACCGTATTTATGAGTACTACTTCTTGATGCAGTTGTTCCGGCGGTTGCGGCTCAAGGCGCGGCTGTTTCCCGGGAAGTTTGACGTATCGCGGTTGCGGGGTATTTCCAGCTTGCGCTTGTTTGATGACCGCATCACAGCGTACTACTGCGGATTTGCCGGGGCCGACGATTACTATGCGAGGGCTGCGGCGGCCAACGTCGTAGACCGGATCGCGGTGCCCGCCTTGATCATTCATGCCGCCAATGATCCGTTTATCCGCGTGCAGCCGGGGACTCTGCGGCGCATTGCGGCGAATCCGAACATTAACTACGTGAAGACGGACGATGGCGGGCACTGCGCGTTTCTGGGCGAACGCAATGGCGATCCGGCGGACGATGGGCGGTGGGCGGAGCGCGAGGTGGTGGAGTTTGTGCGGCAGGTAGGCTGAGATTTTTCAAGGTCTGTTCGCAGGGGAAGCCCTTCAACTGGCGCGGGCTGGAGTGCGATGGAGCCACGACAGCATTTCCGCTCCGCGGCCTTTCATCTTCGTGCGAACGTAGGCCAGCGCCAGCATCGCAAGAGAGATCAGCAGCAGGCCCACGGACGCGCCCCCGATTCCCATCGCGTGCTTCGGCAGGATCGAGACGCGGCCGTAGACGAATTCGATGTGTACCCAGTAGACGAGCAAGGATGCCTGGCCGAGTAGCATGAGTGGGCTGAATCCCCACTGGCCTGCGCCCCAGCGGCACCAGGCGTAGCTCGCGGTCAGAATCACCAGCAACATTCCCACGCGGATCAAGGAAGAAGCTGGGGCTGGTGTGCCAGTAATCGTAGACGGAATAGAGTTGGCGCGGCTGCGCGTCGAGCCAGCGGGCGAATTCGATCAGCACGCTGCCACCCAGGCCCAGAGAGAAAAATGCTCTGGGCTCCAGGGCGTGCGCCCATGAGCTTTGCAGGATGAATCCCACGGCCAGACCGGCGAAGGCGAAGGCCGTCCACGGAAAAACGGGGAAGAGGCCGGCCTGCGGAGTTCCGAGGTTGTGCACGCCATTGACGTAGGACTCAAGCGGCCAGGGAAGCCAGCGCGGGTGCCAAGTCGTCCACAGCAGCGGGGTCAGCAGGGAAATCAGCAATGCAGTTCCGCCGGCGGTCAGCACCAAAGCGAGGCGTGTCCGCGGGCCGCGTCTTACGGCTAGAACCAGCCAGCAGACGATCCCCATCAGCATCATCGAGAGGCCGATGGTATTGAGAATGTCGACGCGCAGGAGGTCGCTTTTGGGCGCCCATCCCCAGGCCACCAGGTACTCCTGCAGTCGAAAGAGAAGTCCGAAGCCGAAAATTTCCGCGCCGCGGCGGATCGTGGTGCGGGCGATCTGGGCCGGTGGGAGATTCTTCTGGCGCAGTTTTTCCGTTACCAGCGCAAACGAAATTCCGGCGAGAAACAGAAACAGCGGCGCGGGAAAGGTTCCACCTAACTGGGAGTACATGAAAAAACGGCTTTGGCGCGCCTGGGGGCTGAGCCAGGAATCGTAACAGTGGGTCTGGAACATCAGGAGGCAGGCCAGCCCGCGCATCCAATCGATGTAGGCGAGCCGGAATTTTCTGGCGTCTGGCGGAGGCATGCGCGGCTAAGACTCGCACGGGCAGTATACGGCAACGGGGCAAAACTCCGTGATTTACAGGGCCGGATGCTGTTCTGATGGCCGATTCGCCGGGTTTATTGCTGGTTTTGGCACAACATTAGTCGAACTGATGGGTTTTAACGTCGTACCTTGTCATCTTTCGGCTTGCCATACAACCTTCTGTGCAATGGTCTTATCGAATAGGGACAAGCCGTTATAAACTTAAAATATCACCAGTATGCCAATCTCCCCCGGAGTTTCCATGCGATTCGTGAAGTCGATCTTCCCTGCGCTTTTGATGGCTAGCTGTTTCTCCAGTGTGAGTTACGCCACCGTTCCGGACCGGATCACGGACGAGTTGACCAGCGGCGAGACCGTAACGCTCCGCGGGAACGTCCACCACAAAGCACTGCCGCAATTCGATCAGGGACCGGTGGATCCAGCGATGCGGCTGGGAACGATGACCCTGCTCACCCTGCCCACTGCCAGCCAGCAGAAGGCGCTCACCCAATTGCTCGCGCAGCAACAGGATCCCAAGTCGTCCAGCTACCACAAATGGCTGACGCCGGAGCAGTTTGCCGACCGTTTCGGGTTGAGCCAGAATGACACGCAGCAGATTGCGGGTTGGTTGAAGGCGCACGGATTCAGCCTGGTTCACGTGGCGCGCGGGCGCAACTGGATTTCATTTAACGGCAGTGCGGCGCAAGTGCAGAGCGCGTTCGGCACTGAGATCCACCATTACAACGTGAATGGCGAGTTGCATTACGCCAACGCTACAGCGCCTTCGATTCCCGCCGCTGTTCGTGGGATCGTCACCGGTATCCGCGGACTGCACGATTTCCGGCCCAGGCCCAGGAGCATCCGGCGAAATTCCGTGGCACGTCCGTATTACAACAGTTCGAACTTTGGAGACTTGGTCGCCCCCGGCGACATCGCAACCATTTATGACATCAACGCGCTCTACAACGCTGGGATCGACGGAACTGGTCAGAAGCTGGCGGTGATGGGACAGACTGATATCTATCTGGCCGATATCACAGACTTCCGCACTGGCTTTGGGCTTTCCGCCATTAGTTGCACCACGAACTCCAGCGGAGTCATCACCGCGTGCAGCGACCCCCACTTCGTGTATAAACTCGATGGGACCGACCCCGGCCTTTCGAAGAACGGAGACATAAGTGAAGCTGATCTGGACGTGGAATGGGCTGGTGCCACTGCCCGCGGTGCCCAGATTATCTATGTGAATTCAACCGATACCTTCACATCCTATTACTATGCGGTCGATAATACAGTCGCGCCGGTTATCAGTTTGAGTTACGGCCTTTGCGAGTTCGAAGACAACACCGTTCTGACATCGTCGGGACAGCCCGCAGCGGATGAATCCGAACTCATGAAGGCGAACGCCGAGGGTATTACGTTCCTCAATTCCAGCGGCGACAGTGGCGCAGCAGAGTGCGATCCGGTTACTCCCTATACCCCAAGTACCGATCCGAATGGCGCCTCCGCCCAAGGCGGTTTAGCCATAAGTTATCCTGCAAGCAGCCCCGAGGTGACCGGTGTCGGCGGGACGGCGATATCCTTGGCCAGTTTATCCAGCAGCCAATACTGGGGCGCGAGCAACGGCACGGACGGTGGCTCGGCGCTCTCCTACATTCCGGAACTGGCCTGGAACGACGATGCCGAATTTGTGACGTACTGCCAGCAAAACCCCGGACTCTTCTGCAGTCAGGGTGGCAGTCCGGCGGTGCCCGGTTGGGTTCCGATCACGACCGCTCAGAATGTCCAGACTGACTTCTCCCTTCAAGGGGGCCAGGGCATTTCTTCCACCGGTGGAGGACCGAGCAACTGCGCTCAACAAACCTCGGACTTTTCAGCCTGCGTGTCCGGCTTTCCTCAACCTTCCTGGCAGAAAGTGACGGTGCCTGGGCAAGTGGCCAAACGGTTCTCGCCCGATGTCTCCTTCCTGGCTACGCCGAACTTTCCTGGCTACATCTTCTGCACGCAGTTGTCAGAATTGGGCGACTCAGGTACAGGCAGCGCCTGTGCCCCTGGGGGCAGCACTGGTATCACGAACGCGCTCAGTTCCAGTTTGAACTCTCCTTCGATCATAGGCGGGACATCAGTCTCGACGCCGATTTTTGCCGGGATCGTGACGTTGCTCAACCAATATTTGGATTCCGCGAATGGCTTGGGAAATATCAACCCAGTGCTCTATAGCTTGGCAGCGACGTCTTCCAATGGCGCTTTCCACCCGGTTACGACCAGCGATAGCAACAACCTGGTTTACTGCACGCCCAATACGCCCTCCGTCCAGCCGACGACTATGCAGTGCCCCAGCAGCGGAGTCCTTGGTTTCCAAGCCTCTAACGCTGACACCACAACTGGCTATAACCTTGTCACCGGTCTCGGCTCCGTGGACGCAGACAAGCTTGCCATCGCCTGGGCTGCGACGACGCCACAGGAGTTTACCCTCACTCCCACAGCCGCAAGCTTCCAGGTGGCGCAGGGATCGAGCATTGATGCCACGGTCAACGTAACTTTTGCCAGCGGCTTTAACGGGACGATCACTTTTAGATGCACTGAGCCGTCGACCCTTACGGACTCAACCTGCACAGCGCCCCCGCAGATCAATGCGGCGGGGCCGGTCAGCTTCCACGTCACGACCACCCTCCCGTCCATTGGGACCCTGCAACATTCCGAGCGCGGCATGCGGATCTTCTACGCGGCCCTGCTACCCGGGTTGTTGGGCATCGTGGTTACGGTGGGATCGAGGCGATCACTGCGCGGCATGCGCGTCTTGGGGCTAATCATGGTTCTGGGAGTCTCGACGCTGTGGCTGGGATCGTGCGGCGGCACCACCAACAACAGCAACTCGAATCCGGGAACACCCAAGGGTACTTACACCATTACTATGACCGGCACTTCGGGCACTGCGACCGCCCCCGCCACCTTCCAACTGGTCGTGCAGTAGCGCTGCAGTACACAAGACATAGGCGCTCCGCCCGTCTGGAGCGCCTTTTCTGCAGGCCTGTTCTCATCGTTAAGACCAAAAGCCTTGGACTGCAAAGATCGCGAGGAATGCCGCAGAGGACGCAAAGATTGTTGCAAGTTTTTCTTCGCGTCCTTCCCGGCATTCTTCGCGATCTTTGCGATCCAAGTTTGTGATGGGTCAAACGGCGGTTGCACGGGGAGCGACGGCCCGCCGGAACTGAGCAGGAGTGGTGCCCGTCATTCTGCGGAAGACCCGGGTGAAGTGGCTCTGATCGGCGAAGCCGCACTCGGCGGCGATGACCGCGAGAGGCCACTCTGGATCGCGCAGAAGTTTGCACGCGGCTCGCACCTGCAGGCGTTGCTGATATTCGCCCGGAGTGCGTTTCTCAATCTTGCGGAAGACCCGCGCCAGGTGTACGGGATGGACTCCGGCTTCACGGGCCAAGTCGCGCATGCGCAGAGGGTCGCGGAACCCTTCGTGCAAACGGTCTTTCACGCGGCCAAACCAGCGCGGGGCGGTTCTGTCCGGCGCCTCAAATCCGGCGATGGCTCCCAGCATTTCGAGAACGTGAGCTTCGAGAATATGACCCTCAATCACCACAGGGCCGGCAGTCTGCGTCTTGAAGGCGGAGTATAGTCGGAGTCCGGGCCACAGCATGTCTCCGGCGCCGCGATCGAAGGTGGTGCGCCCGGGCATCCGAATTCCCAGATCCTGCAGGTTTCCCTCGCACAACTCGATGGTGAACAACGACGCGCCGGAAGGTCCAATGAGGGTCGAGTGCGCGGTTCCCGCAGGATTGAAGACCGCCATAAAGGGCCGCAATTCGTCGAACCGGCCGTGATCGCCTTCGAGATAGTCGCCGTGCAGCATGACCGTGACGTACGCCAGTTCATGCTCGTGGCGGGGTACGCTGCGCGAGCAAGGCTGCCGCAGTTCGGAAAGAAACACGTCAGCCGTGCGCAGGCGCGCCTGAACGGGAGAGTAGAACTCTCCTCCGCGCAGAAGGGTTCCGGGGCTGCCGGCGCCGGCCACGGTTTATCAGACTGCCGCGGGCGAAAATTGTCACCCGCGCATTTTTTATCGATTAAGTTTAATTTGTTCAAGACGGCGGCAGCCGCGGATGGTTAGTCTGTTCCCAACTCCAATGAGGAGGCTTCTGTGAAAAACGTTCTTCTTTCCGTACTGGTCCTGATCGCTTGCCTTGCTCTGTTGGCCGCCGCGCCCGACGAAAAAACGCCCAAGCCGCAATATGACGAAAAAGGCCAGCTTGTGCGCCCCGCCGACTACCGCGAATGGATGTTTCTCTCCGCCGGATTTGGCATGAACTATAGTCCCGCGCCCGGCAGCCACGAAATGTTCACCAACGTATTTGTGCAGCGCTGGGCCTACAACGAGTTTCTGAACTCCGGCAAGTGGCCGGAGCAGAGCATGTTCGTGATCGATGAACGGGATGCGGCGAGCCGAAGCTCAATCAACCAGAAGGGCCACTATCAGACCGATCTGATGGGCCTGGCCGTCGAGGTGAAAGATTCTGCGCGCAATCCGGATAAGTGGGCCTACTATGGCTTTGATGCCGAGGGTGCGACCGCCGGAGCCATGCCCAAGGGCAACGGGTGCTGGTCGTGCCACGACGCCCACGCCGCGGTCGAACATACGTTCGTGCAGTTTTATCCCACCCTAAAGCCGGTCGCGAAGAAGTTTGCGACGTACAACGAAGCCCGCGAGCAGGTGACCGACGTGAAGTGACCCGGCCTTTGATTATGTGGGGCGCACTCTTGTCCGCTGCCTTTGACGTTGGTTTTGCTTTTGCTTTCGAACTTGTAACCAGTCTGGCAGCGATGTTGGCGGCCGAGTCGCCGCCCAGACCGGAAAGCGCAGGCCCATCCCCCAAAGCTTCACTTCTGCGCTGGCGGCACGTACTCCTTCGGCTTGGCTGATCCTTCGCCGAAGAAAAATTGCTCCATCTGCTTGACGATGACTTCCTGATCCTCGCGCCGCGCAGGGTTCAGCCGGTACTCGTTCAGCAGCATTTTGCAATGCTCCATCCACATCTTCCACGCTTCCTGGGAGACGTTGTCGTATACCTTTTTCCCCAAGTCGTTGTCGAACGGAGGCTCATCCAGCCCTGGCATTTCTTTCTTGAGCTTCACGCAATAAACAGTGTGCGCCATAACTTCCCTCAATCTGATGAACTAGCAGAGATTCGATTGCCGAAAAGATTATCTTACACGCAGAACAATGGTCGCGGTTGCGGCGGAGTAGTAGGAAAGAAGGCCTAGAGTGAACGCTGCGGCGCTCGAATGATTCGCATCCAGAGCAGCGCCGCGATTCCCCACATCGCCAGCAACGGAATCAAACTGGCGAGTCCCTGCAGCCCGAGCAATTGGCCAAGGTTGAACGCCCCATATTCCCCGTTCGATCCCGCTTCGGCGATCGTCAATATCGAGTCGCGATTGAGCGCCACGTGCCCCGACCAGAATGCCGGCCAGACCGAGTGCATGATCGGGCAACTATCCTGCATGGACAATTGCGAAGTCGTCGAAACCACCATCAGCGCCAGGAACACGCTGCACAGAGCTACTCCGATCAGCCCTCGCCGCCACACCGGCGTAGCCCGCCGCCATGCTACGGCCAGACCGACGCATAACAACGGAATGCTCGCGCCCGCGTACCGCGGACCGAACGACAGCCCGGCCTTCCACCAGTAGAAGGATGCATTGAACAAAAAGTAATACGAGGCGATGGCTGCTGCCGCCACTGCCGCGGGGCGGTGGGGCTTCTCTTTCCACAACCACCAAAGCCCGAGGGGAGCGGTCACTATCGCTGGCGATGCAAAAAGCAGTCCGCGCGAACACCCGAAAAGCAGCTTCAGCAGCCTGTCAGGGTGAGGATAAGTCAGCCCGAGGTATCCTTGCTGCTGCATGAACGAAAACGAATTCGGATCGTAGTAAGAATAGCTCGGCCGAAACGTCCCAAACGCCGCGTGCAGATATCCCAACAGAACCATCACGCAGATCCCGGCCCCCACGCCCACGCCCGCCACCACCCGCCAGCGCGCCGCATTCCCGCGCGACCAAACCTGCGACAGAGCCAACAACGCAAGCATCGCAGAAGCCGGAGCGGCCGGATATTCCGTAACCGTCGCCCACCCCGCCGTCAGTCCCACCGCCAGCCCCCAAAGAAAATCGCCGCGCGCATTCGTGCTCTCGCGCACCTTCAACGCAGACACAAAAGCAAAGACCAGGCAGGCTCCCACCAGAGCATGCGCCCAGAACAGACTCGCGTATGCCCACATCGGAGTGCCCAGAGACATCACCAGGGTTCCAAACGCAGCCCCGTTGCAGCCGCCCCTGAATCGCAAGCCCAGAAAAAACAGGCACACTCCTGCCAGCGCGGTCGGCAACGCGACCGCACCGGCGCTCACGACATACGACAGCGCAATCTCGCCTCGCGGCGATTCTGGATCGATTCCCACAATCCGCAGCGCAGACCTCGCGGCCAGGGAAAAGGGTACGGAGAGAAACACCAACCCCGGCGCCTTATCGGAGTAATAATGTCCCTCGAAGTGCGCCTTGTCCTCCGTGTTCTCATGGTAGGCATCGATTTGCAACGTGTGTCGCTCGACAATAGCGCGCAACAAATCGAAGCGGGAGTTCTGATTCCATCCCCCACCTTCATAGAAGTAAATGAACGAGAAAAAGCTTACGACGCCGAGCAGAATTGCGGCTTTGCGATGGGAAGGAGATTTTTCTGAAAGGGGGCTCATCGAATTTTCGGCCCTCGAACGATGCGCCCTCGGGCACCTGAGCCAGGCCACTCGAGCCCCGGCTCACGACGCACCAACGCACTTACGGCCTTTTCGATCCGAGAAGGGCCTCCGCCACGATCTTCTTCGTTTCTTCGTCCATTGCAGCCGTTCGGTCCAGGGAGTGGCTCGATGCCGCAGCGAGTTTGCCTTTGATACCGATGTAGACTCCCTCATAGGCAGTATCGCCCATATTCTCCACCCTATGCTTGAAAGGCGGATACCACCGCGCTTCGCCCGGCTTCGAGTAGACCTCGCGTACCTTCCCGTTTTCATCCGTAAAGCGAAGATGTGCGTCAGTAAGGCTCACCACTACTCCGCCAGGATGATCGTGCAGAACAGACTTTTCATGCGGCCCATAGTGAACCGACACTACGTCCACGTGCTCATTTTCAAAATCTCTCTTATAGTGCTTCGGTTCAACCTTCGTCGGGTCCTGTCCCAGACTGCAAGTGGCGGCTAGACACACCAATGCCCCCGCCCAGAATAGCTTCGACCGCATCCCTACCTCCTGCACGGGTCTCGTAGTTTTCTTGTGAGAACCTCCGCAACTCTACTTCCCGCTTCGGAGAGTGTCAACGACCGGGACAGAGGATGCCCCTTAGTGGTAAATCGGTTTTGGTGGGCCCACCAGGATTTGAACCTGGAACCAACAGATTATGAGTCTGCTGCTCTAACCGTTGAGCTATGGGCCCGCGAAACCCAATCTAGCATATTCGCAGACCCATCGCGCACGGCCCTTGTCTCGCTTGGAAGCCCGATTGGCCTCCTTAGTGGGCGGTGGCTTTCTCCGCCCCCAAGCCCGTGTTCGAACGAACCAGCAACTCGTTGAACTTGTCCTGCGACGACGGTTCGTGACTGACGAGCGTGCCGAGAATGGCCCCGATGAATCCCAACGGAATACTAAGAATACCGGGATTCTCCAGCGGGAACCACGCCTTCGCCTGAATCAAGTGCCGCGCCGTGCCCGTTACCGTAGGCGGATCGATCGCCATCAGGCTGGGACTTATGAGGATCAACCCGATCGAGGCCAGCAATCCGACCGTGAGTCCCGAGACTGCGCCCAAGGTATTGAACCGTCGCCAGAAAATCGACAGCACAATCACCGGCAGATTCGCCGACGCCGCCACCGCAAACGCCAGCGCCACCAGGAACGCCACATTCGCAGTAGGTCCCAGAACGATGGCAATCGTGATTGCGATGCCGCCCACCGCAAACGCCGAGACGCGCGCCACCATCACTTCTTCGCCCGCTCTCCGCTCGACGCCGTTATGAATCACATTCGTCCAGAAGTCGTGCGAAAAGGAAGTCGTCGCGCTGATCGTCAGTCCCGCGACTACCGCCAAAATTGTCGCGAAAGCAATGGCTGAGATGAACGCAAAGAAGATGGACCCGGCCAGGGCGTTGGCCAGCAGCGGCGCGCTCATGTTCGTGCCACCGTGAGTCCTAATGAAGTCGGGGCCCACGATCGTCGCCGCTCCGAATCCCAGGAACGTCGTCATAATGTAGAAACTGCCGATCAGCACCATCGCCCATACCACGCTGTGCCGCGCCGTCTTGGCGTCTGGCACGGTGTAAAACCGGACCAGAATGTGCGGCAATCCTGCCGTGCCAAAGATCAATGCCAATCCCAGCGAGATCAAGTCGAGCGGTCCGTACGGCGGTTTATAACGAAGACCGGGCTCCAGAAAGTCTTTCACCACCGTCGCCCCCTTAGCATCGTGATAAGTGACGTGAGCGATGGCTCCGAAAAATTGACTAAAGCTGAAGTGGAAGTGCGCCATCACCAGGATGCTCAGCAGGAACGTTCCCGCCATCAGCAGGATCGCCTTGATGATCTGTACCCACGTAGTCGCCAGCATGCCGCCGAATACCACGTACACGATCATCAGGATCCCGACGCCGATCACTGCCTTGTTATAGGTGACATATCCGCCCAGCAGCAGTTTCACTAGCGCGCCCGCACCCACCATCTGCGCGATCATGTAAAACGTGCTGACCGTCAGCGTGCTCAGCGACGCCATCGCCCTCACTGGCCTCGGCTTTAGGCGATACGCCAGCACATCCGCCATCGTATATTTGCCTGCATTGCGCAGCGGCTCCGCGATCACCAGCAAAACCGTCAGATAGGCGACCAGCCAGCCCACCGAAAACAGAAACCCGTCATAGCCCTGGAACGCGATAATGCCCGCGATTCCCAGGAACGATGCGGCGCTCATATAATCGCCGGCCACCGCGATCCCGTTCTGCCAACCTTTGATCTGCCGGCTCGCCGCGAAGTAGGCACTCGCACCCGCCGAGCGCTTCGAGGCCCAGTAAGTAATGCCCAAGGTAATCGCGATGAACACCAGAAACATAATCAGTGGAATGTTCGACATGGCTTACTTGCCTCCCTTTGCATCCTCGGCCTTGTCGAGAATGTCTTTTGCGAGACGGTCAAAGTTGTTGGCAGCTTTGACATATAACCCGGCAATGATCCAAGCCACAAAAAATTGCGATAGCGCAAACAGGTAGGCCAGATTCACAAACCCAATCTTGATGGACATGAACTGCGGCGCATACCCGACCAGCACCGGCAAGGCAAAGTAGTAGACGACAAAGAATATAAAGGCCGGCACAATGAAGACCTTCTTCGTCGCCATCAAATCCTGGAACTCTTTGCTTTCCGCAATCTTGTCCCAGGTCGACTGCGATGCTTGATACTGCTTCGGTTGGACGACTTCTAATTCTCTTGCGGCGTCTGCCATAGGCTCTCCTCGTGACTGTTTCGTCGAACTTGCCACATTCTGGATGTTGGTTCGGAAGGGGCGACCACTGACGGGGGACAGCTTACTCCCGTTTCCACATTTTGTGGGAGCCAATCCATCCCCGCTAGTGCTGCGGCGTATGCCATCGCACACGCTACAGCCCTCAATTACGTCTTTCCCTAGAACGTAAAGATGGGCCCGAACTCGGAACGGATATCGTGCCACTCCCGTGCCCCTACGCCTTCATACTTGGGGAACGTGGCCGAGTCCGCGAGATTGGGATTGGCAATCCGAGTTCGATACATGGATTCTTCCAGCACGAACGAAACCAGGTTGTTCATCTTCCAGGAAAGGGTGGCGGCTGCCAGGTCGTTCTTCGAACGCTGGTTGCCGAGACGCAAGACGTCGCTGGTCTTGGCCTGGTCGAAGGCATAGTGGAGAAGAAGCTGCCAACCGGCGTTTCGCCCAGCAGCATCCGCGCCGAAAATGCGGCCGAGCGGAAACCCGACGTTGACAAATCCGCCCATGGAGCGTACCGGCCGTTGGGGCGCAAACACCGGGTTCCCGGCGCCGTCGATGCCAAACTGCAGACTCGACGCACCGTCGTTGGAAGACCCTGCGCAGAATCCGGGCTCCGCATCGGTCCCACAGAGTTTGGCCAGGCCCGTAGTGTCGTTGAAGTTCGAATCCAGGCTGCCCACGAAGTAAAAACGCAGGTCCGACCCGCTCCAGAACTTGGAGATCACCGTGACATAGCGAGTTGGAAGCTGAAGTTCTCCGGTCCAACCTGCCCGTCTGGATGTTGTCTGTGCGCCCTGGGGAAAGGCCTTCTGGAATACCTTTGAATCCGTACACACTAAAGTGTCGGGGTTGGTGCAAAGCGGAATATCTGAAGCTCGGACCAACACTTTCCGGTCGCCTCGAACGCCACTGAAGATTAGCTGGGCGGGGACAACTCCACGTGCTTTATCCAGCTGCCACTGCAAGACCAGCCTCGCTTGTATTTCTGGACGTCCAGAATCGGCACCCTGCTTTTCACCGTAGCCGAGTTGGTCTGCGACGTTTGACGGATCATTCCCATACGATGGCATGACGACTGCGAATTCGGGTTGGAAGAAAACGTTGCGCGATCCGCCTTCTTGGTGGCCTATTCCGAAGCGGAACTGCGGGGCGCGCTCGTACAGCGTGCCGAAGCCCAGCCCGAGCCCGGTGGTCTCGAACAGGTTGGGCAGCGTCGATGACCCGAACGGCGTCCAGTCCTGTCCGAACACACCGAAAATGCTCGTTTGGTCGTTGAATTTGTGATCCACGCGCCCATAGGCCAGGCGGATCGACGCCATGCTCGACCGGATCGTCGAAATGTTCCGGTTCAGGGCACGCGAAAAGTTGCCTTCGAAATCGAACTCCAATTTGCCTGTGATGGCGTTGCTGCTGCCACCCGCGTCGGACCATTCGAAGTTTGTGCCGACGCGTGCGAAACGCGCCTTGGCGTGGAACTCGGGGCTTCTGGTCGGTCCGGGGTCGAAACTCGTGCCCGAAGCCGTAATGAATCCTGGCAGCGGCATGTCGGTACCGTACGGCGAGGAAGTGTCGTAGATCACACTAGTCTTTACCATGCCATAGAGCTTGAGCCGGGCGCCGCTGCCCAGCTTCAGATCTGGAATCAGCCCGTCAGGTTTGGATGGTTCCAACTGCAATACTCGAACTGGAGCCACCGCTGGGATGACCTTCGGTGCCGCTGGTTTGGCTGTCTGCGTCGCTGTCTGAGCTGTCTGCATCGAGGCTGCTGCTTCCACCGGTGCCGTAGCCGCGGTCGCCATCGGAACTGCAGGAGTAACCACCGCGGACAAATCTGCCGCATTCACCACGCCCTTGCGCGCCAACGCCTCCATCAGCAGTTGAAACTCCGCCTCTGGAGCCGCGTCGCGAATCGCATTGGCTTCGCTCGGCGCGAGAACACCCTTCATCACCAGCACGCCCAGCAATGCCGTCACATTGGCATTCCCCGGGCTTATGTTTGGGTTGGCAGCGGGTGCCGGCTGCGCGGCTGGGTTGGCTGCAGTCGTTGCTGGGGTTTTCGAGTCGGAGGCGTCCTTCGTCCCTGCCAGGACCGGCGCGACCGTTACGACTGCCAGTAGCGAGCTGCAAATCCATTGCTTACACTTCGGCATGATTGATGTCTCCTCTTCAACCGGGGCCACTTCCGTTTACATGACCCATCACCTCATACGGCATATTGTTGTTTTGTATTCAGCGTCCGGGGCTTGCATTTCGTTCTTAAGTGCGACCGTGGTCCCAGTTTGGGACGCGAGGGGGCCTGCGTCCGAGACTGGTTTTTCTCAGATGTAATGGGAAGTCACACTAGGCTGGAAGCATTTTCGAAGAGGTGCGGATACTCCCACACGCTTTGGGAGTCGACCCCGGAGACCTCTCCAAGATGGGAGCGAGATGCTGATGTGGCGACAGCCGCCTCGGCTGTCCCGCCTGGGCGGAGGCGTTTCCAACGCCGGGTGAGCAAGGCCCGCCGGTTCTACTGGTGGATAACCTCAAAAGAGAACGGCGTCCCGACAGGGACGCCTGAAATCACCCCGAACTTCCTGACCGAAAACCTATGCCCACGCGCCACGCTGGAGTTTCCCCACCGCTGCCGCCAACTCCGCCAGCGAAGGCACCGACTCCGGTTCTGTCACTTTGCGCTCCGGAAGCGCAGCACCACTCTTAAACGCCTCGACCAACATCTCAATCGCCAGATCCGTGTTCGGTCGAATAAAGATCGTCGCCGCCAAGGTCCCATTGCGCACCCACGTCTGACCGGTCTTCGGCATTCCATCGCAGCCTGTGATCGGGATCTTCATCCACCGCGCTCGATCGCTCTCGGCGATTTCGCTAAACGCTTTTCTCGCGCCTATGGCCATGCTGTCGTCCTGCGCACCGACCAGGTCCACGCGGCTTTCCAGAGAAGTCCGCAAACGCAGCCACGAACTCACCGTGCGGTACGCGCTCTCTTCGGTCCAGTTCGCCCGCATCGTCTTCACTTGAATGTTCGCCGGTTTGAGTTTCAGCATCCCGGCCGTTCGTTCTTTCGCCGCAGAACTGTTCGCCGGGCCCTCGATATACAGAATCGATCCGCCATTCGGCAGCAGCGCCGCAAATTGCTGTCCCTGAATCCTGCCCACCGCTGCATGATCGGAACTGATGGCAAACGCCGGAACCTTAAACGTACGACGCAGCTCCAGGATGTAGTCCGCTTCATGATTCAGCACGACCCACCCAAATCCCGCCGCCGCCGCGGCGCGCGCTACCTGAGGAAATGCCGTACCGCCCGCGGGTTCGAATATGATTGCATCCGGACGCTCCAACCCTGAATTTTGAACGTAATGCAGCAGTTGCTGGCTTTGCGCCACGGCATCATTGTTCGCGTGAATAACTTTTATGTCCACGCCCAGTCGCCGTCCGGCCTTCTCCGCTGCGGCGGCCTGCTCCTGCTGATAATCGTTATCGTCGTTGGTGAGGGAGACTACAAAGCTGAGTCGGTTCATGACATAAGCCACCTGTGCCGAATCATAATCCTTAAATCCCTATAACCAACGTAACCAGGGTAACTATGCGATCGTGCGGCGCGCTCGGAGGAAGATCGTGAGATGGAGTTTCCGGTAGGGAAGAGGGTTACGAGGTTCAGGCGCCAGCCGCGGTGCCCGTCGCCGCTTCGCCCAGAAAAGACTTCAGATTCGTGTCCAGAGTTTCCCGGCTGGCATCGGACAGCTCCACGAAGCGGAAGGGCTGCATCCACCCTTGCGTCGCCCACATGGGAAACAGCATCTGCGCCTTGCTGCGAATCGTAGATTCGCGAAGGTGAAAAATCAGTTCGACTTCCAGCTTCTCGTCCAACGGCTTTTCCAGATGGATGATTCCGCCCGACGTCGAAAGCTGATGGAACGCCGCTCTCACCGAGCGCCGGTTCGGCAAGCGCACCAACGCCAGCACCGAGCCGCGCAGTTTCACCCGAAACGGGCGATCGACTAATTTATTTTCATTGGCTGACACAACCGGCGCCATTGAATTGAGCGGTTCGGCCATATGCCAAAGTATGGCAGCGGCGGTGGAGTTGGCGAAGTTACGAAAGAACAAGACCGACTTGGTTTGTTCTCATGGAGACGTAGCTTGCTGCGTCTGACCGGCGTCCGAACCGCAGCTTGGAACCAGCGGGGGCCTTCACTTCCGCCCAGGATGAGCTTCGACGCCCTCGGAGAATAGATTGTACGGCCAGACTTTCTTGTTCACAGTCAACTTCGGAGAACTTTCCGTATTGCTCTTGGCCGAGCTTGGAGCAGCAGCACTCTGCGCCGCGACATCCCAATCTTCCGGAGGATTCGCGATCTCCCAAACATTTCCGTGGGTATAGAGCGCGGCTCCGATCAGAAAATACTTGCCGTCGTTCCCCAGCGGCAAACAGTTTGCCACCCGCGCAGTCACGCTCCCTCCGCCAGGCAGATCGCCAATCATGATCGGGGTCTCCATCTGCAGCGCACGTGAGCTCCGAAACCCGCATCCCTGCGCGCTCACGATCAGCACTATACATTTCTCGGCAAATGGGCGCCTTCGGTCAAGACTGGTCACGCTAACCGGAATCTCCACCCTGATCCGCGTGCTGCGTCGAGCCGCCTTGGGTGTCAGAATTTCCATTGCCGGTGTGTCCCGCAGGCCAAACCTTCCATAATTTCGCGAAGGCGTTGCACCTCAATATTGTGACAGACTCGTATCGAGTCGGATGGTGACTAAGGTAACGCAGAAATCGGACTCGCCAGGGCGAAGCCCGGCGCTTCAGAACCGGCACCAGCAAACACCAGTCGTGCCATAAATCCGCAAAGTGGATGTCGGCTTCAGCCGCTGAGGGCTGCTGTCGCAACGACTCTGTCCGGTTCACCGCTTGGCATTCAGCCGCGCCTGCCTGATGCCGGCTCGAATCCCATTCTCCACCACTCGAGCGTAGCCGCTCTTATCCATCGCGGACATGGTCGCCGCGGCAATCCCGCCCGGCGTAGCCGCTTCGTGCAGCAAATCGGCCAGACTCAGTCCGCTTTCTCTCCAATAAGAAATCCCGTCATGCAGTGCATGAGCCGCAGCTGTCATTGCAGTCGCACGCCCCAGTCCGGCGCGTTGTCCCGCCTTCGCCAGAGTTGCGAGCGCGTGATACCCGTGGCTGGAGGAGTACGCCGCGGTGAACGCATCAAACTGGCTCTCAGGAATTTCCACCACAGCTCCCACATGTTCAAAGAACTTGCGCACGTGTTTTCGCTCGCTATTCGCGACCCCGCGCTCAAAGCTCAGCGCCGTCAACCCGCGTCCAACTCGGCAAACCGGACCAGGCATCGCTCGCACCCAACGCGTCGGACGCCCCATCATCCCAAGTAATTTCCGCAACGGAATCCCCGCAGCCAGACTGACGCAGAGTCTCGGCGCCGGAATTCCACAGGCCGCAATCTCATCGAGAATCTCCGCCACCGACGCCGGACGCACTGCCACGATCAGCATCTCCGCCCGCAGCAGCGCAGACTTCAAGTCGCGCGCAATCTGCACGGGCGTTTCCCGTCGCAATGCGCGCATCTTCTCCGGATGGCGATCGTAGACGACAATCCCCCGCTTATATCCAGCGAGCCGTAACCCAGCCACCAACGCGCTGGTAATCCGCCCTCCACCGAGAAACACGGTAGCCTTCATGCTCAATGCCATCGTGCTCTTCACCGGCTCGCCAGGCCTCCCGCAGTTTCTCCTCCATCCATCGTGAACACGTGACCCGTGGCAAACGCGGCGTCATCCGAGGCCAGATATGCAAACAGCCCCGCAATCTCTTCCGGAGTGGCATGCCGCCGCAAAGGAATCTTCTGGTTTACTTCCTCCAGCATGGCGTCGGAATATTCCGCGCGCTGCATCGGCGTCAGCACGTATCCGGGAGCCACGGCGCACACGCGCACTTTCGGCGCCAGCTCCAGCGCCATGGACCGCGTCAACTCAATCACTCCTGCTTTGGTCGCGTTGTAGTCGGCGTAATACGGATATCCCATCAATCCATTGGTAGACGCAGTTTGCAGAATCACGCCGCTGCCGCGTTCCCACATGTGCCGCGCCGCCGTCTGCGCCACGTAGAACACGCCGGTCAGGTTCACGGCAATGACCTTCTCCCACTCTTCGGGAGTGATGTCCAGAAACTTGTGCCGGATGCTGATGCCCGCGTTGTTGATGAGCACGTCGACGCCGTCCATCAACCGGATGGCTTCGGCGAACGCCGCTTCCACCTGCATGAGGTCGGTGACGTCGGCGATGATGGCCTCGCCCAATCCCGGCAACTCACGCCGAATGTGCTCGCAGGCCTTGGCGTCGCGATCGAGCACGCAGACCCGCGATCCCTCTTCCAGAAACCGCGCCGCCGTGGCCGCGCCAATTCCGCTCGCTCCGCCGGTGATCAGAATGCGCTTCTCTTTCAACCCTCGCATGCAGTCTCCTCGCCGCTAGACAATCGTAAACTGCCAATCTCGAACCAGTAACCACAACTGCTTGTCCGAATGACCACTCTCTGGTTCAGAATATGGAGCAGTTCAGGATAACCATGGAAGAGTCTTGTGGCTAGGAGGAAGGAGTGCGGGCAGGCCGGAACGGGCCCACGTGTTAACTTTTTCCGGGCCGCGGAAAGATTACTTTCTTGTCACCCCAACCCCCTCCCCCGCGGTCTATTGGAATCATTGAGTTAGCGAGAAATGCACGGAAAATCTTAGAGCTAGAACAACTTAGGGGCAAAATCTTCTATTCAAAGGACTTAGCCGCTTATCCGTTGGTCAAGTGGCCAAGAGCTACAAACCAGAATCAGCTGGCAGGGAAGCGAAGTCAATGGGGAACTTCGGAAAAGATCGCGGCTGTTTCCGATTCGGGAATCCGACACACCCTAGATTCCGCTGTCCAGATGCCCTCGCTCGACGGAACGGAAGGCTAAAGTATGCTGGAGCATCGATAACAAGCGCTGGAAAGATTCGCTTTTACGTGGCTCTGCGATAGCGAAGTATCAGCCGTTCACTTGCGCATAAGTTGCGCGTCGCAGGAATTCTCCCTGTCCCGCACGTCCCATGAACTTTTCCCCTTCCACGACAACTCGGCCCCGCGACAGAACTACATCGGGCATTCCCGTGACCTCAATGCCCTCGAACATCGAGTAATCGACGCGCATGTGATGGGTCTTGACGCTGATGGTGTGCTTGCGGTTGGGATCGAAAATCACCAGGTCCGCATCGCTGCCCACAGCGATCGTCCCTTTGCGCGGATATAGTCCAAACAACTTGGCCGGAGTGGTCGAAACCAGTTCCACAAAGCGGTTCGCGCTGAACCGTCCGCCGCCCACACCGCCAGAGTAGATCAGGCTCATTCGGTGCTCCACGCCCGGACCTCCGTTTGGAATTTTTGTGAAATCGTCGCGGCCCAATTCCTTTTGTTCCTTAAAACAAAACGGGCAGTGATCGGTGGAGACAACTTGCAGATGATCCTGCTTGAGGCCATTCCACAGCTTTTCCTGGTGCCATTTCTCGCGTAACGGTGGAGTGAAAACATACTTCGCTCCTTCAAACCCGGGCGCGTCAAAGTTCTCGAGAGAAAGGTACAAGTACTGTGGACAGGTCTCGGCGTAGACCGGAAGCCCCCGATCGCGGGCCTCGCGAACTTTTTCGAGCGCATCATTGCAACTCAAGTGGACGATGTAGATGGGCGCGCCCGCCATCTCAGCCAATGCAATGGCGCGGCCCACCGCCTCGGCTTCCGCTGTTGTGGGGCGGGTCAGCGCGTGATATTTCGGCGCCTTCTTTCCCTCCGCCAGCGCCTGCTGCACGATGACATCAATCGCGCTGCCGTTTTCGGCGTGCATGCAGACCAGACCGCCGTTTTTCGCCGTGGTCTGCAGAGCTTTGAAGATGCTGCCATCGTCGAGCATGAACACGCCCGGATACGCCATGAAGAGCTTGAAACTGGTCACGCCTTCGTGCACCAGATCGTTCATCTCGGAAAGTTGCCCGCCAGATACGTCGGTGACGATGCAGTGGAAAGCGTAATCGCACGTGGCCTTGCTCGAGGCCTTGCTCATCCACGTGTCGAAAGCCTGACGTAACGGCTGGCCTTTGTATTGAATCGCGAAGTCGATCAACGTGGTTGTGCCGCCGAACGCGGCGGCCCGCGTGCCGGTTTCAAAGTCGTCCGCACTGGTCGTTCCGCCGAAGGGCATGTCGAGGTGAGTATGAACATCGATTCCGCCGGGAAGGACGAGTTTTCCCGACGCGTCGAGAATCCTGGTAGCGTTCTGCGCCGGAAGATCGGTTCCAACGGCGGTGATCTTGCCCTTGGCAATGGCAACGTCCGCCTGGTAGGTATCCGTTGCCGTCACTACGGAACCGTTTCTGATGATCGTGTCGAAACCCATTGAATCCTCCGTCACTTGGCCGCGCTTCCCCGCTCCGGATGCGAGAAAAGAATTCTATGCTACACTGCCGCACTTTAGTTCTTCACAATCAGTTCCTCATAATTTCTCCACGAAGGGACCGGCCATGCAATTCGGCATCGCACTGAAACCTGACATTTCGATCGAACGCATCGTAGGCCTGACGCGGCAGGCGGAGGGTGCCGGGTTTGAATACGGCTGGATTTTCGATTCTCACGTTTTGTGGAAGGAACCGTATCCTCTGCTGACCCTGATGGCTGCGAACACGCAGCGCATGCGCTTGGGTACTTGCGTCACGAATCCCGCGACTCGCGACCTGACAGTGACTGCCAGCCTGTTCGCAACTCTCAACCTGATTTCGGGTGGACGGATGGAACTCGGCATCGGCCGTGGCGACAGTTCCCGACGTGTGATGGGCAAGAAGCCCGTAAGTTGGTCGCAGTTGGAAGCTGCCGTGGCGGAGTTCCGCGATCTAACGTCCGGCAAGGAAGTGCAGCACGACGGTCAACCCACCCGCCTCAGTTGGGCGAAAGATTCTCCGCGGGTTTGGGTCGCAGGATACGGCCCCAAAGTGCTGCACATGGCCGGGCGAGTGGCCGACGGGATCATTCTGCAGTTTGCCGATCCGGCTTTAATTGCCTGGTGCATGGGTTTCGTGAAAGAGGGCGCTCGCGCTGCTGGCCGAGATGCGAGCCGGATTGAGGTGATGGCGGCTGCTCCCGTGTGGGTTTCGAATGACTTGAGCGTTGCTCGCGAGCGAGTGCGCTGGTTCCCCGCCTTGGTCTCGAACCATGTGATGGATCTGATCCGGCAATACAAGCCCGAAGATCTGCCTCCGGCGCTAACCTCATTTGTGCAGGATCGCGGCCACTACGATTATCAGCATCATTGCGAAGTGGAAAGCGATAACGCGGACTTTGTTTCGGATGAAGTCGTGGATCGGTTCTGCCTGGTTGGTCCGCTCGAGGCTCACCGCAAAAAGTTGAGCGATCTCGCGGATGTGGGCGTGACTCAGTTCAACTTATATCTGATGTGCGGGGATGAAGAGCAGACGCTCGACATTTACCAGCGGGACGTGCTGCCCGCGTTCCTGAAAACAAAGAAGGCCTAGCCTCGCCTTAAGCGGCTTCCTGAGGAGCGAGCGTCGCCTGACGCTGAAACTTCATCATCGCGTAATAAGCCACGAAGGACACTGCGAAGCCGACGAACCACGAATAGTCATACAGCGCGCGCACAGACGGAACCGCAACTCCGGCTAGTGCGGTGCCCGCTCCCAGGGCCAGAGCGATGACTGCCCGCCAGTTGAATCCCCGCGAATATTCGTAGAGCCCGCCCCGAAGATACAGATCGTCAACCTGCAACACTCTCCGCCGGATGACGAAGTAGTCGCAAATCATGATTCCTGCCACGGGCCCGAGAAAGGCCGCGTAGCCGCCCAGCCAGCCGAGAATAAACGTTCTGTAGTTGGAGAGCAGTTTCCACGGCATGAGCGCGACCCCCATGAAACAGGTAATGATGCCTCCGGTGCGGAAACTGATCCCACGCGGCCACAGGTTGGAAAAGTCGTTGGCTGGCGAAACCACATTGGCACCGATGTTGACATTGAGCGTCGCCAGCAGAATCGCAACCAGCGAGATCACTACCGCCACGGGCGAATGAAAGCGGCTGAGCAGTTGAACCGGATCCCAAATCGCTGTTCCGTAGATCACCACCGTGGCGGAGGTCACAACGATTCCGACGAAGGCGTACAGCGTCATGGTCGTAGGCAAGGCCAAGGCCTGACCAATCACCTGCTCACGCTGATTGCGGGCGAACCGCGTGAAGTCCGGGATATTCAATGAAACCGTGGCCCAGAAACCCACGGTCCCATTCAGCGCGGGGATCAAGAACTTCAAAAAGTCGGGGAAAGTGTTGAATCGCGAAGGCACTGAGAACATGGGTCCGAAGCCCCCCGCTGCATGATAGGCCCACCCCAACAGAAGCAATCCAACGCCCAGTAAAACCGGCGCGCTGATGCCCTGCAGAACGCGGATGTATTCGATTCCTTTGAGAACGACCGCGAGATTGATCAGCCAGAACAGAAAGAAGCAGATGGCCGGCCCATAGGGAAAGTTCTTCCAACCGGGAGCGAGCGTTGCCAGCAAAGTGCTGATGGCTTCTCCGCCGATCCAGGCCTGAATGCCGAACCATCCGCAGGCAACGAGTGCGCGCAGCACTGCCGCAATGTTCGCGCCCAGCACTCCGAACGACGCACGAGCCAGAACAGGGAACGGGATTCCGTACTTTGCTCCGGGATGCGAGTTCAACAGCATCGGAGCCAGCACGATTACATTGCCGAGAAAGATAGTCGCGACCGCCTGCTTCCAGTTCATTCCCCCCTGGATCAGACTCGCGGCCAGCATGTAGGTGAGGATGTTCACAGACATCGAAATCCACAGAGCAGCGAAGTTGTACGTGCCCCAGTGCCGGCGCTCGGCGCTGGCCGGCGCAAGGTCCTCGTTATACAGAGGACTGGATTCAATTCGAGAGCGCAGTTGAGAAGTGGTCGTCATCGGCGTGTGGGTAAACAGAGCAGGCCGTCGCACCTTGCAAGTCAGTCAGCCGCGGCGGATGCTCCGCTCTGCGTGGTCAGGAGACCGTAGCTTTCCGGCCTGCGATCGCGGAAGAACTGCCAAACCTTGCGGACTTCGGCGATCATGTCGAGGTCGAGGTCGGCGACCACAACTTCGTCTTTATCGCGGCTGGCCTGGGCGATGATCTTGCCCCGCGGATTGCAGAAATAACTCTTACCGTAGAATTCGCCAATGCTCCACGGCTTCTCAGTTCCCACGCGATTGATCGCTCCCACAAAGTAGCCGTTGGCAACGGCGTGAGCGGGCTGTTCCAGTTCCCACAAATATTCTGAGAGCCCGGCCACAGTGGCGGAAGGATTGAACACGATTTCGGCGCCGTTCAATCCGAGGATGCGCGCGCCTTCGGGGAAATGGCGGTCGTAGCAGATGTATACGCCCACGCGAGCGTACTTGGTTTCGAATACGGGATAACCGAGATCGCCGGGAGTGAAGTAAAACTTCTCCCAGAATCCGGGATGACAGTGCGGGATGTGATGCTTGCGGTACTTACCCAGATAGCGTCCATCGGCGTCGATCACTGCCGCGGTGTTGAAATAAACGCCCGGCATCTGCTCTTCGTACACCGGAACCACCATCACCATGCGGTGCTTGGCCGCAACTTTCTGCATGAGCCGCGTGGTCGGGCCGTCGGGCACGCGTTCGGTCAGTTCGTACCAGCGCGCATTTTGCTCCGCACAAAAATAGGGCCCGTAGAAAAGCTCCTGCAGGCAGAGGATCTGCGCCTTCTTGCGCGCGGCCTGCTCGATCAGCTTCAGGTGCTTGTCGATCATCGCCTTCCTGATCTGCGCAAGAGGGCGTTCGGTGCTGAGCGCATTGCTGGCTTGAATCAAGGCACAGCGGACATTGCGGGGCATGGGGCCTCCCAGAGCGAGTATCGAGGAACGAAACTATAGCAGAAACAACGGTCGCCTCATCACCCCATGTCCTGGTTCGCGCCCCCACCGTTGACACATTCTCTCTGTGCTGAATAGACTCGGCGTTCCGAAAGCTTACGGAGACAACGGCAAGGACTATGGCAAAGCGCCCTCGAATTGCGGTGGTTGGCAGCGCCAACATTGACCTGACGACCTTCACGAATCAGTTCCCGAAGCCGGGCGAAACCATCTTCGGACAGGGATTCGATCTCGGTTTCGGGGGCAAGGGCGCAAATCAAGCCGTGGCAGCGCGTCTCTGTGGCGCGGAGGTCTTTATGGTCGCGCGGGTAGGCAGCGACCTGTTCGGTCCCGCAACGATTGAAAACTTCAAGAAGCAGGGAATTGATGCCACTCACGTGAAGCAAGTCGAAGGACTGTCGAGCGGTGTCGCGCCCATCTTCGTGGAGCCCAACGGCCAGAACCGCATCCTGGTGGTAAAGGGAGCGAACGATGCGCTCAAGCCTGCCGACGTTGACGCAGCCGCTGAGACCTTGAAGTCCGCCGACTGCATCGTGCTGCAGTTCGAGATTCCGCTGGAGACGGTTTATTACACAATACAATTTGCGCACAAGCACGGAATCCGCTGCATCCTCAATCCCGCGCCCGCGCAACCGGTCGACCTGGCAGCGCTGAAGGATCTCGACTATTTCGTTCCGAACGAGAGTGAAGCGGAGACCATCACCGGATGCTCGGTGAAAAACGTCGACGAGGCGAAGAAATGTGCTGAGAAACTGGTGGCCAGCGGTATTCGGCGCGTGATCATCACGCTGGGCGCGAATGGATCACTGCTCGCCAGCCGTGACGGAAGCGAACACGTGCCGCCCTTCTCAGTCGACAGCATTGACAGCACCGGTGCGGGCGACGCTTTCATCGGAAGTTTTGCCGTATTTCTAGCCGAGGGAGTGCCAGAAAAAGAAGCTGTTCGCCGCGCAAATCTCTACGCAGGCTTGTCCACAACCGGCGTAGGAACGCAGAAATCGTTTTATGACCGCGCGCGCTTTGATGCCGAATGGGCCGCGAGGTCCTGAATCCCTTGTCGCCGTCTGCTTCTGACTGAATAGATTTTCTGCATCCGACGATGCCAGAGAATGACCGCGACTTATCCCCTTTTCCACTACGAAAATTCTTGACTTGGCCGCAAGCAGCAATTTATAAGCGCTGTCTGCAGTCCCGGCGTCTCCCACCTTCAGGGGAGGGGTTTGTCTTGGTGCAGTCCTACACCGAAAGGGGTTCAATCATGTGGTGCCAGAAGGCGCGCTTCGCACTGGTTCTCTGTTCTTTGGCTTGTTTATTCAGCCCGCTCCTACACGGTCAGGCGACCGGCAGTTTCTCAGGCACAGTTTCGGACAAGGCAGGCGCGGTGATCTCCGGGGCCAGCGTAAGGGTTACGTCGCAGGGCACAGGGCTCACGCGTGAAGCCAAAACGGATGATTCCGGACACTATCTCATTCCGCTGCTCCCGGTTGGCTTCTATACCCTTCACGTTGAAGACCAGGGCTTCGGCCCCGTGGAACAAAGAGACGTTCGGCTGCAAGTGGACGAACAGCGCGAATTGAATTTCAGCCTCCAGCTCGCATCGGTCAGCACCAGTGTGGAAGTGAATGGGACAGAAGTTGCGGTAGAGACCTCGACGCCAGCCCTAGGGCAAGTCATTACCGCCGAACAAGTCGCCGAACTCCCTTTGAACGGTCGTAACTTCGTGCAGCTGGCGACTCTCACCCCTGGCACCACGCAATCGACGAATCCGAATAGCTTTTTTACGAGCGCGGCTAGCAGTGAAGCCGCCACGCGAGGAGCGTTCTCGCTCTCTGTCGGTGGTTCTCGTGAACAGAGCACCGACTGGCTGCTCGACGGAAACGACAACAACCAACTGGACGAAGGCGGAATTGCGATTTTCTCCGACATTGACGACATTCAGGAATTCAAAGTACTGACCTACAACTATTCCGCAGAATATGGCGAGCGCGCCGGGCCAACCGTATTGGTGACGACGAAGTCTGGAACGAATCAATATCACGGTTCGTTGTTTGAATTTTTCCGCAATACGAAACTGGACGCGCGCAGCTACTTCGCAACTTCGGTCGAGAAATTCAATCTGAACCAGTTTGGCGGATCCTTCGGCGGCCCGATCAAGAAGGACAAGACCTTCTTCTTCGTGGATTACCAGGCGAAGATGCAGCGCCGTGGAGTACCGTTCACTGGCTTCGTTCCTACTACTGGGATGACGACCGCCGATGCTAATGGCAACTACGATTTCAGCGGCGCGCCGACGGTAGCTGGTGGCACGTTTCTCAATAATCCCTTCGGAGGCGTTCCGTTCGCGTGCGTGCCTGGCACGTCGACCCCTGAACCGGTGAATCCTGATGGAACCCAGACAGGCGGCGATCCCTGCAACATCATTCCGGCTGCCGTAGTGAATCCTCTGGGAGCGAAAGTTCTTCAGCTTTATCCCACCCCCAATGCAAACGGCGTAGGCTACAACTACATTAACGAGCCCGTGCGGAAACTGAATGAAGGCACCTTCGACGTCCGCGTGGACCACAACATTTCCAACAAGGATTCCATTTTCGCCCGCTTCAGCTACGATCAGGCGACCAACTTTGTGCCCGGCGGCTCGCCCAGTTGGGCTGAACAAAACGCCTTTGGCAGCAATCAGTACATCGACAATCATGGGCGCAATGCAGCCATTTCGGAAACGCACGTGTTCTCGGCCAACATGATTAACCAGGTCACAGTTGGCTACAATCGCATCTTCAATCACATCCTTTCTTTCGGCACCGGCAGCTGTGAAGCCGCCAATATCGGAATTCCCGGTGTGAATCTGGGAGCGAAGTGCGATCCGATCACGGGATATCCAGCGAGCCTGAATCAGTCCAACAAGGACTGCATCAGCTGCGGCATGACGTCGTTCCTGATGACGAACTATTTCGCAATCGGCGACCGCGGATTCGCGCCCTACCAGGGCGGGACCAACGTTTATTCGGTTTCTGACACCCTCGATCTCATCCGCGGCAAGCACAACATCCGCTTCGGCGGCACCTTCCGCGCCAGTCAGATGAACGTGAGAAACAACGCGTTTCAGGACGGGCTTCTCGTCGAGAATGCGGCGCTGACGGGGGATGACGCGGCGGACGTGCTGCTGGGCAGCACGGGTATTTTCGCGGCCCACGATCAGACGTTCCTGGGTGGTACGACGGGGCGCCGCTGGAAGTTGTTTCGTCCTTTCGTGCAGGACGACTGGAGGGTGACCAATAGCCTGACCGTCAACCTGGGTGTGGCGTGGGCCTTAGCAACACCGACGACCGAAGTGCAGAACCGGCAGGCAAACTACGATATCCAAACACTGAAGTGGTACGTGCCGAAGGGCAGCCCAACATTGGCAAGTTGCAACATCTGTGTGCCAACCGACGGCCGTGCCGGCATTCAATTCGACAAAACAGCAGTTGAGCCGCGTATTGGATTGTCTTGGAAGGTCATGGGCAGCAACATGACTGTAATCCGTGCTGGCTATGGGATTCTCCACGATTCCTCCTGGAACCAAGGCGGACAAGGCTTGTGGCAGAACCCGCCGTACTATGCTGAGGTCGATCCCTGCCCCAGCGACTTCTGTTTGGGGTACAACAGCGCGTTCGGTTCGCTGTCCGGAGGCTTCCTGGTTGACCCATCCACTCCCTCGAGCACTCCCGTCACGGGCGGAGCGGTTTTGTCTTCACCCGTCAATCCCGCTGATTACACGGGCACCATTCAGTCAATGAACCGCAATTTCCGCCAGGGCATGGTTCAGCAGTTCAACCTGAATGTGGAGCGCCAGCTGCCCGGCAATGTCGTGTTGACCGCCGGGTATGCCGGTACCCGCAGCACGCACATTCTGGTAGGACAGTCGAACGAGAATCTCAGCGATCCCAACGCCTGCCCGGACGGCACTAGTCCCGTCCCTGGCTACACGCTCGGCTGCGGGTTTGGAATCTTTCCTTACGCTGTCAATCAACCCGAGGGCGGGGGCTTCCAGCAGGTCGCGGCTAACAATAGCGTGGGGCGGGCTCGCTACGATTCGTTCGAAGCAAAGGCCGAAACGAAGAGTACGCGCCACGGTCTTTATGCACTGCTGGGCTATACCTGGTCGCGAACTTTCGACTCCGGCATGCCCGATGGTCTGGGTACGAATCCCGGTGCGTTGTATTATCCGTTGCCGGGCTATCAGAAGCTCGATTGGGGATTGTCGCAGCTCAACTTGAACGATAGCTTCACAGCCAGCATCCTGTACGATCTGCCATTCGGCAAGGGTAAACACTTCGGCAGCAATTGGAGTGGCGCTACCAACGCGGTATTGGGGAACTGGCAACTCGATTTGATCGAAAGGGCCACATCCGGATTCCCACTGTTCGTAGTCGATAGCGCCGATGAATCCGGAGTGTTCTTCTCTTACAACGGAAACACCTTCCAACGTCCAAATCAGGTCGGTGATCCCAACAAGGCAGGTCCGGTCGCAGCGAACCCCGGCTGCGCAGCGCCTTCTCGAATCCATACGATCCAGAACTGGTTCAATCCTTGCGCTTTTATGCAGGCCGATCCCGGAGAGCTGGGCACTGCAGCGCGCGCTCCGGTCTACGGTCCTCGCTTCGTGAACACGGATTTCTCTGTAATCAAAGATTTCCCGTTGACGTTCCGCGAGGGCACCGATTTGCAGTTCCGGGCGGAGTTCTTCAACCTGTTCAACCATCCGCAGTTCTATCTTGGAGGCGCGGGAGGCTCCGGCGAGCAGGACATCAATGCCGGGACTACCTTCGGAGTCATCAACAATACCGTGAATAATGCGAGATTGATTCAGTTTGCTCTTAAGTTGAGGTTCTAGCGCCGTCGACGAACCGAGTTCCAGGCAGACTGGATCAATCCAGTCTGCCTTTGTCTGCCTGAGTGTTGCAGTCGCCATTCCCAAGTGGCGATATTTGGCAGCAAAGTTGCGAACAGCATACAATAATCCCTTGCGAGCTTTCCCCATATGTCTCCCATTCCAGACGATCTCACCACAGTAAAAGACGACATGGTTGCTTTCATCGAGGGCCACGGCATGCGCCGCTTCCACGGCTACGTGGATTATGACGAGGTGCAATGCGTGATGTGGGAGATGGGCGGCAATCCTGATGGCTGGAAGGATTTCGTGGAACTGGCCAAAGCGTCGGGCGCTCCTTTCCTGACCATGCACTCCTGGACGCTCGAACGCACCGAACTGGATGACATGGTGCAGCGCCTGACTAACTCGGAGTTTACTGACGGTGAGGATGTGGAAGACGCCCGCTGGCTCCGTGCCCACCTCGGCCGTGTAGGATTTCTGCAGTTGGGCTGGGCCTACCAGGGATCAATGTTCCTCTGCGAGGTCAGCACCGAGTGGTACGAGCGGTACCAGCATCTGCTCGAGGTTTCCGACGAGTTTGGCGGCCTCACCATGGATGAGCCGGATCAAGACGAAGAAAACTAGTCCTCGATGCACGCGACATTGGGCCCGCCCTTTGATCGCATGTGTGGGCCGGGTCTCTGACCCGGCCGGGCCGAGCGAAGCTCGGCGGGCTTTTGAATCTCGCCACTCTGCATCACCCTCCAGTAGTAAACTGCTCCCTCACCCATGCAGTGGATTCAAAAAGCGACTGACGACGACCTCGTCGTCCCCCTGATCGCGGGACTGCGCACCCATCCTGCGCTTCGCGGCGTCGCCAACGCAGCGCATATCCTCGCTCCGCTGCTCGTGCGCCGCGGCATCACCGATCCCGATTCAGCCGGCAATTTTCTTTCCCCGGCACTTTCTCATCTGCACAACCCGGAGCGCATGATGGGGCTCCGCGCAGCGGTCGATCGCATCGATGCCGCCATTGAACGCAAAGAGCCGATTCTCATCTACGGCGATTACGACGTAGACGGCACGATGGCGGTCATCATCTTGAAGACCGCGATTGAACTCTGCGGAGGATCGGCCGACTTCCACGTGCCGCACCGCATTCGCGAAGGCTACGACATGCGCGACGATGTGATCGAGCGCGCAGCCGCGTCGGGCATTCGCCTGATCGTCAGCGTGGACATGGGCATCCGCGCCTTCGCGCCCGCGGAAACGGCGCAACGCCTTGGCGTCGACCTGATCGTCACCGACCACCACCTGCCCGGTCCCGATGGCGTGCCCAACGCGCTCGCGGTCGTCAATCCCAATCAGAAGGGCTGCGAATATCCCTACAAGCAGCTCTGTGGGGCAGGTGTGGCCTTCAAACTGGCGCAGGGATTGATTCAGCGGCGCCTGGATGCGAGCGTTCAGAACAAACTGCTGATGTCGTTCATGAAGGTCGTGGCGATTGCGACCATCGCCGACGCTGTGCCGTTGACCGGCGAGAACCGAGTCTTCGCTTCGTTGGGACTCGACGCGCTGCGCAAGGCGGTGAATCCCGGACTGAAGGCCCTGCTGGAAGTTGCCCAGATTTCCGCCAAGCGTCCGCCCACATCCGGGGAAGTTGGTTTCCGTATCGCGCCCCGCATCAATGCCGCCGGGCGCATGGACGTGGCTCGCGATGTGATCGAGCTTTTCAGCGTGAAGGATGCGGCGCGCGCCCGGGAACTGGCCGCCAAACTCGACCATCTCAACTCCGACCGTCAGGAAGAAGAGCGGAAAATCTTGCGCGCGGTGGAAGAGCGGTTCACGGGCGACCCCGCGCTGTGCGATGCCTACTGCATTGTCGTGGACGGAGAAGGCTGGCATCGCGGCGTCATCGGCATCACGGCGACGCGCGTCGTGGAGCGCTACAACCGTCCGGCGGTCGTGATTTCGCGCGACGGCGCGGAAGCGTTCGGCTCGGGACGCTCGATTCGTGCGTTCCACCTGCTGGAGGCGATCGAGTCGTGCGGCAATCTCTTTTCGCGCTACGGCGGTCACTCCCATGCCTGCGGATTCGCCATGCCCTCCGCCAATGTCGCCGATCTGCGCGCGCAGCTGGATGCGTTTGCCCGAACGCGTCTCACCTCGGCGGATTTCGATCCGATTCTCGATCTCGATGCCGAACTGCGATCTGGCTGAAATCACGCCCGAACTGTTTCAAGCGCTCCAATGGCTGGAACCCTACGGCATGGGAAATCCCGAGCCCGTATTCGCCGCACGTGGCGTACAGCTAGCCGCACCTCCACGGATTCTGAAAGACAAACACGTCAAGCTGAAGATCAGGGCGGCCGCACTCCGCAACAGCGTGGTCCCGGTTGAATCGCGAGAACTCTCCGCAGCCGCCATTCTGGCAACTCCACGCTGCCATCCGGACGGCGCCGCCATCCGGCGCGATGAAAAAACCGCGGCCGCAACCCTGGCCTACGCGAGCGGTGTCCCACTGAGAACTGAGAACCGAGAACTGAGAACCAGAATCACCTTCGATGCCTTGGGCTGGCACATGGCCGAGCGCTTGCAGCAGACGCCGCTTCTGGCGGGCGACACGCTCGATGTCGCCTTCACCATCGGCCACAACGATCATCCCGAATACGGCGGCCTGGAACTCTCCCTGCGCGATTTCCAGATACCCACGCGTGAGCCATGAGAGTCACGGTCGCGCCCTCAATCCGATGTTAAACTTCCGCTTCTGCAGAATCCGCCCTCTGCAGTCGGAGGTGCCATGCCTCACTCGCTGTTGTCAGCTCTGCTATTGATCTCCTTGTCGGGCAGCGTATTCGCACAGAGCAAGACAGGTGAGACCAATACCGGTCAGATCAAAACTCAGCAGCCGCCAACATCAACTCCATCATCCTCCGGCGACGCTGCGTCCCGCCTACCAGTTAAACGCGTCGTGCTGTATAAGAACGGTGTTGGCTATTTCGAGCACACGGCGCGCGTCCACGGCACGCAGGACCTGAGCATCGATTTCACCACGGCGCAGTTGAACGACGTCCTCAAGTCACTTACTGCAGTAGATCTCGGCGATGGGCGCGTCTCGTCGGTCCGCTACAACTCCATCGCTCCACTGGACGAGCGGCTGAAAGCGCTGCGCCTGCCCTTCGGCGAGCAGGTGACGCAAGCTGAATATCTGACGGCGCTCCGCGGGGCTCGCGTCGAAGTCCGCAGTGGTTCGGCAGCTGTCACCGGCCGTCTGCTGAGTGTCGAGAAGAGTCGCAAACAACGCTCCCGGGACGACTTCGAAGATGTCACGACTTTTTCCATCGTCACCGACGCCGGAGAAATGCGAAACTTCGACCTCGCTTCGGGCACATCAGTCCGCATCGCCGAGCGCGAGCTCACGGATGAAGTGAGCAGATATCTCAGCCTCATCGGCTCTTCGCGCGCTCGTGACGTCCGCCGCATGAGCTTCACCGCCTCGGGATCGGGTGATCGCGACATTTTTGTGAGTTACATCAGCGAAGTTCCGGTGTGGAAGAGCACTTACCGCATTCTCCTTCCAGAGAAGCCGAACGAGAAGCCGCTGCTGCAGGGTTGGGCGATCGTCGACAACACCATCGGCGAGGACTGGAAGGACGTGCAACTCTCGCTGGTCGCAGGCGCCCCACAATCCTTCATTCAGGATATTTCGCAGCCGTTCTATGCCCGGCGGCCGGTGGTGCCGCTGCCGGAGTCGATCATGCTGACGCCGCAATCTCACGAGGCCACGCTCGAAAATTACGCCAAGCTGCAGCCCTTGCCTGCGGCAACTCCTTCGCATGCCGCGACTAGCCTCTATGGCATTGTGAAAGATCCATCCGGTGCAGTCGTCCCCGGCGCCCGGGTTACGGTTCGCAACGAGGAAACGGGCGGCTCTCAAGTAACGTCGACTGATGCGCAGGGCCGCTATCGCTTCAACGACATTCAGGCAGGAAATTCCGCTGTGTTCGTCTCTGCTCCCGGCTTTCAAAGGTTCAACCTAGCCAATATTTACCTGGGGATTGGCCGCAACAACGAGGTTGACGCTACCCTGAATGTGGGAATGTCGAACGAGACGGTGGAAGTACAAGCATCGACTCCTACCGTGCAGTCGGAGTCTTCAGAAATAGTCAGCACAGTCGAAAAGCAAGGCGCCGAGGCCGAAGGGAAATCCGCGGGAGATTTCTTCGAATACAAAATCAAGCAGAAGACCACGATCGGCAAGAACCAGTCGGCGCTGGTCCCCATCCTGCAAGCACACATTGAAGCCGAGAAGGTCACGCTATGGAACCAGCAGTCCGCTCCATTACGCGCGTTGTGGATCAAGAACACCAGTGGCCAGATGCTCGACGCGGGCTCATTCAATGTGCTCGAAGCCGAAACCTTCGCGGGAGAAGGCGTGCTTGAACCCATTCATCCCGACGAGCGCAGGTTACTGTCCTATGCGGGCGATGCCGCCGTGCACGTGAAGTACTCTGACGAGTCAAGCGAGAAGCCATTCAGCCGCATTCGCATTGCCAAAGGCATCATGCTGCTGACGAAAGAAGAACACAAAACTAATAAGTTCACGATTCGCAATGCCGATGCCGAGCACCGACAGGTGATCGTGGAATACCCCGCCGAACAGGGTTGGAAACTCGCCGCCGGAACGCCACAGCCAGAGGAATCCACCGAGTCATACCATCGTTTCCGGGTGTCCGTCGACGCCGGTAAGACTGCCGAGTTGACCGTCGAAGTTGTGCATCCCGATGAATCGCGCTACGAACTGACGGACCTCGATGACGACGAGGTTGCCCTCCTGGTCCAACAAAAAAGAATCACTCCCGCCATGCAGCTGGCCTTCGATCGTATCCTCAAGCAGAAGGAAAAGATCACAGGCATCGCCATTCAGATCGCGGATCGCAAGCGCGAATCTGACCAGATCGCCGCGGACCAGAACCGCATTCGCGAAAACATGAAGGCGCTGAAGGGAAGTTCGGAAGAAAAAGCTTTACTGCAACGTTATGTTGGCCAACTCGACGCCCAGGAGAATCGGCTCGCGTCCCTCCGCAAGGAGACATCCGACCTGACCGCGCAACAAAACGCGGCCCAATCTGAACTCGATCGCATGATCATGGAAGTGAGTGCGGATGAGAGTTTCTAGACCCTCACTCCGCTAGCGGGTAGTTCGCATGGCAAAACGTTCCGAAGATTCGCGCCTCGCCCGCCTAACTGAGATTGCCATCTCGCTCCCAGAGGTTACCCGCAAAATCTACGGATCGCACGCGCAGTTTCTGGTCCGGAAAAGGACGTTTGCTTACTTTCTCGATAACCATCACGGTGATGGCATCGTCGCGGTCACTTGCAAGGTATTGCCCGGTGACAACAAGGCGCTGGCTGAAGCTCAGCCCGCCAGATTTTATCTTCCTGATTACCTCGCATCGAAAGGCTGGGTCGCGTTGCGGTTGGACCGGGGAAAAGTCGATTGGGCCGAAGTGAGGGAACTTCTGTCGGGCAGCTACGCACTGATCGCGCCGAAGCGATTAGCGGATCGGTTGAAAGCCGAGGCTTGAACTCTATCGATTTCGGGCAATGCGCGCTATAGGGATTTTTCGCCAGTAATCGGTGCTTGCAGGGTGGGGAGGCAGGGCGTGGGAATGCCGACAATGGACTCGGAATGGCGGCGAGAGTATACTCCGCCTCAATCAATCGTCCCGGGGACAAGTACCCGCCCATGAAAGACTGAGTTCCGTTCTTCGTTGGCAAGCCGTAGCGCATTTCTCTGAGAGGTGGTCGATGCCGAAGCGAACGCTCGCAATGGTTCTCGCTGTTCTGCTTTCTGTCGGTCCTGCCTGCTATTCACGAAAAGTGCAGAAGGTGGCGACCGTAGATTCGCCGCAGCCCAAGAACGAAAGGATCGTTGGGGTCACAACCATAAAGGGCGAGGACGTCTCGTTCGACCCGCCGGGAGCGTCCATCAAGAACGGGACGCTGTCCGCCTCCGTAAAAAAGACTCACTACGAAGTTCCGCTGGACCAAGTACAACGGTTTTGGGTGGAGACGGCCACGCTTCAAAAGGGGCGAACCATCGGATTGGCCGCGGCCGTGACCGTTGGCACGCTGGCGCTAATCGTGGGCATCGCGGTAGCCCTGAAGCAATCCTGCCCATTCGTTTACTCCTGGGACGGTGCGCATTATGTGTTTGACGCCGAACCATACGGCGGAGCCATCTCCCGTGGCCTGGAAAAGGACGACTTTTCGCAACTGGAACATCTCCGCCAGCAGGATGGTCTCTACCGGCTGAAGGTTACCAACGAAGTCGACGAGACACAGTTCACGAATCTAACCGAGCTTTGGGTTGTGGACCACGCAGCGGGAACTCGCGTGGCCGCAGATGTGCGGGGCAAACTGCACACTCTGGCGGCACCGCAAGCCCCACTCTCTGCGCAGGATGCTGCCGGACATGATCTGCTTCCTTGGCTCCGTGCCACGGACCGTCTGATTTGGGAACCGCCCGCGGTGCCCGACGCCAACGGTAATTTGCAGAGTGACATCGTAATGACTTTCCCAAAGCCGGCAGGTGCGACCCAGGTAAAGTTGGTGGCTAACGCAGCGACCGGTCTTTGGGGATCGTACATGATCAAGAAGATGGTCGAACTGCGGGGGCGCGACGTGGGTTTGTGGTATGCATCGATGGACCAGAGCCAGGCTGCGCGCGACGCGCTGTTCGCATGGGAAGTGCGCGAGCAACTCTTCGCATTGAAAATTGATGTTGAGGAACCCACAGGCTGGGAGGTGCGCGGGATTCTGCCGGGGACCGGTCCGTTTATCTCCAAGGACCGAATCGTCCTGCTGGATGTGAGCCACGTGCAAGGGAATCAATTGCGCATTCGCATTCAACCTCCGGCTGGTTTTTGGGCTCTCAACTCGTTTGCCGTGGATTACACTTCAGACCGCCCCGTCAGTGTTGAAAAGATCGAGCCAGCCACGGCGAAGGACCTGCAGGGAAGAAATGTGCTGCCAGAGTTAGCCGCGAACGACGATCGCTACCTGGCGATGCCTAATATAGGCGACACCGCTGACCTCACCTTCCACGTGCCGCCCCAACATGCAGGTACAGACCGAACCGTAATCCTCCACAGTCGTGGATACTACCGACTGCATATAGCTGCAACAGGCGAGCCCGATACGAAAGCTCTGCAAGAGATCGAGAACGTGCCGGGAGCCGCAGCGCGCTTTGCGGCAAACCAGTTCGCACTGTGGCAGGTCGCGGGGCTGCAGAAACAATGAGCCGCCGAGTCTGGCAGTGAACGCTTCCTTAGACTGTGCCACCCTTGGTGGTCAACCATGAGCGCTCGGCGAGTGGCAGTGACAGGCCTGGGCGTGATCTGTGCTCTGGGCAACAACACTTCTGAAACGTGGAATGCGGTCTGCGAAGGCAGATCTGGAATCGCTCCGATTCATTCCATTGACGCTTCGAAGCTACGGTTTCGGAACGGCGCCCAAGTCTGCGGGTACGATCCCAGCCAACACTTTGAAGCCAACCATGCGCGCTTGCTCGACCCGTTTTCTCAATTCGCGATCATTGCAGCCCGGGAAGCCGTGAAAGATTCTGGAATCACACTTACCCCGGCGCTGTGCGAGAAAGCCGCGATTGTGACGGGCTCGGGCATGGGTGGCCAGGTCACGCAAGACGCAGCATTCGCGAAACTTTACCAATGCGATCAAGCTCGAGTCAATCCTCTGATCATTCCTCGCGCCATGGCGAATGCGGGCGCCAGCCATATCTCAATGGAGTTTGGCATAACGGGCCCTACCTACACGATCTCGACGGCTTGTTGTTCCTCCAACCATGCTATCGGTCAAGCTTTCTGGATGGTTCGTAATGGGATTGCAGAACTGGCCATTGCCGGTGGTAGTGACGCTCCCTTTAGCTTTGGCTTTTTAAAAGCCTGGGAGGCGATGCGAGTCATGTCCCCGGATACGTGCCGACCCTTTTCCAAAGACCGGCGCGGCCTGATTTTGGGGGAAGGCGGCGCCATGCTGATATTGGAGCCTCTCGCTGCGGCGAGGGCACGAAGCGCGAGGATTCATGCCGAAGTGGTGGGTTTTGGAATGTCATCGGACGCCCATCACCTTACCCATCTCTCCGTCGATGGCCCGGTCCGCGCCATGCGAGCGGCATTACGGGATGCTCGGCTTCTGCCCGAGCAAGTCGGCTACATCAACGCCCATGGCTCGGGCACGCAGATCAATGATCCCATGGAAACGCGTGCCATTCGTGAAACCTTCGGAGCGCATGCCGACCGCCTGGCCGTGAGTTCCACCAAGTCACTTCACGGCCATACTCTAGGTGCTACCGGTGCAATGGAAGCACTGTGTACAGTCCTGGCGCTGAAAAATGGCTTGCTTCCGCCCACGGCCAACTTTACGGTGCCTGACCCGGATTGCAATCTGGACGTGGTGCCGAATCGCGCTCGCCCGGCCCAAGTGGAATTTGCCCTTTCCAACTCTTTCGCCTTCGGCGGTCTCAATGCTGTTCTTGCGTTCCGAAAGGCCTAAAAGCTAACTTGCAATCCGGAACGAATCTGGCAGGATTTCCTGCGAGCCGGGTTGATCGCTGGTTTCTGCCACCGCTCCGGTTGATTAGGCAGATGGATTTACCACGCGCTGGGTGAGGACTACCTTAATGCCGTGCCTGGGTCGGAGTGTAATCGTGGGTAAAGGGTCGACCACGCATTCTGGTGCAATCCGGATTTGATACCTCTGTGCGATTGCGGCCAGCACTAAAGCAGCTTCCATCGCTGCAAAGGACGCGCCTATACAAGTGCGCGGTCCTCCACCAAAAGGGAAATAAATGAACTTGGGAGACCCTTTGGCCCGCCCATCCAACCAGCGGTCTGGATTGAATTGCTCGGGTTGGTCATAATATCGCGGGTCGCGGTGCATTACCCACTGGCTCATCATGACAGTCGCTCCGGCCGGCACTCGATAGCCCCCGATATCACAATCTTTCAAAGAGTTTCGGACGATCGCCCAAGCTGGGGGATAGAGACGCATGGATTCCTTCACTACTCGCTCCGTGTAAGGCAGCCTGCAGAGATCTTGCACTCTTGGGCTTCTGCCATTCAGTACCGCTCGAAGTTCTGACCAGAGCTTTTTCTCCACCTCTGGATACTGTGCCAACAAATACCAAGTCCACGATAACGAAACCGCAGTGGTCTCATGGCCCGCCAAAAGAAGGGTCATCACTTCATCGCGCAACTGCTCGTCCGACATCGCAGCCCCGCCTATATCTTGAGCGTGCAGCAAACCAGAGAGCAAGTCGTCGGTAATCTCGTCATTCGAGCGCCGCCGGTGAATCAGGCCGTATACGATGTCATCCAACTGCCGGGCAGCCCGCCGGTAACGCAGGTTGTCGGCGGTTGGCAAGAGGCGAAGAATTGGAGGTAACAGCATGCGCCCGCGCGAGCCCAGTTCCATAAACGTGTTCAGGGCTCCGGCAATTCTGTCTCTCTCGGCGGAAAGTTCGACGTTAAAAAGCGCTTTAGCCACAATTTCCAGCGCCAGGCGCATCATGTCCAGATGAATGTCCCGCACTTCACCATCGTGCCACGCCGCCATCATCCGCTCCGTATAGGCCACCATGGTGTCGCCGTAGTGTTCGATTCTGTCCCGGTGAAACGCCGGTTGGATGACGTGCCGCTGCTGCCGCCACGAATCTCCTTCGTTGGTCAACAAACCGTTTCCAAAGATCCGGCGGTTGGATTGGAGGGCCTCACCCTTGATGAAACAGTGGTAGTTGGTTACCAGAACGGACTCGATAAGGTCAGGGTTGTTGAGGAAGTAGATGTGACGGGAAAAAGCGCGGTAGTAAAACATGTCACCATATTGACGAGCCCACCGCGTATACAGTCCGAGCGGGTCCTCGCTCCCCAAGGGGAAGTTCCCGACTATCCCGCGATTCCTCGGACCGGGCGGACGAACCAAACGCATCATAAATGGTTGCCAATACCTCTCTTATCGATTGTGAATATAGCCACAGCTGCCGAGGCTCGCGACTTAGACCTGACTCCTTGAGTACCGTAGTAAGGATCGATTGAGTCGTTTCAATAGCTCAGCATCAGCGGCGCGAGTGTTAAGCGCCTGGTTGTTTCCATACCCGCCCTAGTGCTCGCCTCCACTCTACTACCCGAGTCCGCCTGACGGGAACGGCGGAACAACTGCAGTAGGGGAAACAAGTCCTGCTCTTCGCTTGCTGTTTGCTGATAGCTGTCGGTAACAGGCCACAACGCTGATTGACCACGGCGGTTGTAAATGGGCGCGCCACAATGGTAGGAAACCGCAGGCCTCGCCATCCCGGCAAATCAAGTAGAGTAGCCCAATGACACGAAGCCAGAAGCCTCAGCCATTACTCCGCAAACATTCGCTCAGTCTCGCGGCCCTGGGAGTCGTGATCCTGTTGATCGTGCTCTACTGCTGGTCCAACCCTTCGACTCACATCGGCTCATTTTTCGGAAATGCGATTGCCGATTGGACAGGCGTCTTCGTGACTATTGTGATGACGAAATTTCTGTACGAAAAGGGCTCCGCCGAGAGCAAACAGCCGAAGGGCAAAGTGCCGTCGGCCGTCCTGGAGTTCCTGCGCGAGCACTCCCTTACTCTATTTCTTGTCATTACCGGCATCGGCTGGGTCGTAGCATTTCGGGCCATGGATCCAGGAAGCAAGTGGGGGCAAGTCGTCGGCAACATCGTTTCGGAGTGGACTCAGATTCTCGGCCTGGTCCTGATGACCAAGCGATTGATGGAGATTGGATCGAAAGAGCGCTGAGTTCCCGGCACCTCAGTGCCTTACCACAAATGGTAGTGCCCATCGCGCCGCCCCATCTCCACATTGACTCCGAACAGGGCTGCCAGCCGTTCGACCTGCAGGATCTCTTCTTTGGGCCCATCGGCGACCACTCGTCCGCGACTCATCAGCACAACGCGTCCAATCTCGGGGACGATGTCTGCCAGTTCATGCGTCACCAGGATGATTGCCGTGCCCGAGTTGGCCAGCGCCCGCATGGTTTGCCGCAAGCTCTGCTGCGCCGAGAGGTCAAGCGAGTTGCAAGGTTCATCGAACAGCAACGCCCCAGGCTTGTGCACCAGGGCACGCGCGATCAGCACGCGCCGAGCCTCTCCCGACGACATCTCACAAACCGGACGCTCCGCCAGATGCGATATCTTCAACTCGGCAAGCGCTGCGTCGGCCAACTCGCGGTGTCTGGGATCGACGATGTGATTCGAAAAAACGCTGATACTGCTGAAGAAGCCGGACAGCACGACGTCCCGGCCGCTGGCGTCGCCGGTGCAAGAGAGCATCAGGTCATTCGAAACGATACCCAGCCGCGCGCGCAGCGCGAACACATCCCAGCTCTCTTCTCCGAGGATCGACACGGACGAGTCCGGTCGAGCCACCGGATAACACTCGCGGGTAATGGTCTTGATCAGCGTCGACTTGCCGCAACCGTTCGGCCCCAGAATGGCCACGTGCTCGTCGGCCCCAATCCGCAAGCTGAAATCGTCGAGCGCGATCTTCTGCCCCCGCATCACCCTTATGTTGCGCAGGTCGAGCAGGGGCGGCTTTTCGGTCATCATCGTCATCTAGTCTGTTCCAAGTGTAGACGAGGTTCGCGGGTGGAGGCAGGAGCAGTGCCGCCGTTGGATTTGCCGGCGCGAGTTCCTTGGCGGTTCCTTGGCGTTCTTGGCGGTTAAGATCTGCCGACCGCAAAGTTCGTAACGAAAAAGCCGCTAAGAGCGCAATGCGAACCGGCCTGGACTTTGACAAAGCGCCAAGACCGGTACCAGACATCCGCCCCGACTCCGCTTCGATTACACTGAACCCAGATGCCGCTTCAAGTCTACCGTCTGCGCCGCCTGCTGGCCGCGACCGCCGTGCTGCTCACGCTGGTCGTGGCCGGAATGTATTTCTACGCGCGTTCGCGGGCGACCAACGTGTTGAAACAAATCCCTGGCAAGATCGGATTGGACATCAAGCAAACGGCCAGCGGCTTTCAGTTTTCCAAATCCGACGGCAAGCGCACGCTCTTTACCGTCCAGGCCAGCGACGTCAAAGAATTCAAGCTTAACGGCAACGCCGAGTTGCACAACGTCAGCATCTTGCTCTATGGCCGCGATTCCTCGCGCTTCGATCAGATCTATGGCGACGATTTTGCCTTCAACCAGAAGACGGGCGACGTCACTGCCAAAGGCGACGTGCAGATCGATCTGGTGGCCAACCCGGCGGGCCTCGCCAGTCCGGATCAAACCACACCGAAAGAAATGAAGAATCCGATCCACCTGAAGACCCACGATCTGGTTTTTAACAAGGACAGCGGAAACGCCATGACCGCTGCCCGGGTCGAATTTCGAACGTCGCAAGCCACGGGTTGGGCCGTGGGCGTGAAGTACGCGGGCAAGAGCAACACGCTGACCTTGTCGTCGCAAATTCACGTGGTGCTCAGTGGCCCGAATGCAGCGGTCATCGAGGCGGAGCATGGCATCATCACCAACGATCCGCGCGAGATCACGCTCGACCATCCGCGTCTCAACCGCGCCGATGGAACGGTGCAGGCCGATCAAGCGGTGTTTTACCTAGGCCGGGAAAATCAGGTCGAGCGAGTTCTGGCCACCGGGAACGTCGCTACGGAGACACGCACGCAGCCCGCGAAGCGATCGGGCGTAGCCGCGAAACGGACTTCCGCGGCCGGCAATCCAGCAGTTCAAGAGCAATCGTCCGAAATGCGCAGCCGCGCTGACCAGGCGGAGTTCCTTCTAGAAGGAAAGCAGGACTTGCTCCGCACCGCAACCATGACCGGCAACGTTCACCTCGAGCAAACCGGACCTCAGCCCATGCAGGGCGAAGCCGGCCGCCTGATCCTGGATTTCGCCGGCCAGAACCAGCTTCAGAAAGTACACGCCCTCGATGGAGTGCGCCTGACGCAGAAAGCAGTCGCTGGAAACAAGCCGGCGGCTAAAGGCATAGCAACCGGCCCGCAGGATTTCGAGCTCATCGCGCCCATCATCGACTTCACCGTGGCGCACGGGCACATTCTGCAGACTGCCGTTACGTCCGGCGCCGCGCACATTACGATCTCGCAAGCGCAGGAAGCCAGTCCAGGATCAGCGCCAGCTCTTCCAGCGCGCGCTCCCACAGCGCAGCGTACAGTTGTGACGGCGGGTAAGTTCCAGGCGCAATTCACCTCCTCCGAAGGTCGAAACCATCTGACGAATGTCCACGGCGCGCCCGACGCCCGCATCGTCAACTCGATCTCCGGCGAGCCCGACCGCGTCAGCACCAGCGAATCAGTGGACGCCACTTTTCTTCCGCAGGGCGGCATCGACTCCATCACCCAACAAGGCAACGTCGCTTACACCGATGGGCAGCAGCCCGACAAGCGCATGCAAGCCTGGGCAAACTCGGCGCACTACACCCCCTCCGACCAGATGCTCGTCCTCACTGGCGGTCCACGCGTAGCTAACGGCGGCATGGCGACGACCGCAAACACCATCCGCATCAACCGCGCCACCGGCGACGCTCTGGCCCAGGGCGACGTCAAGAGCACCTACAGCGAACTCAAGGAGCAACCGGACGGCGCTCTGCTGGCGTCTTCTTCGCCGATTCACGTCACCGCTCACAGCATGACTGCCCACAACAATCCCGGTGTGGCCCTCTACACCGGAAACGCGCGCCTCTGGCAGGACGCCAACATCATCGAGGCGCCCACGATCCAGTTCGACCGCGACCGCCGATTCGTCACCGCCCAGGGCACGCCAGTCCGAGCCCGTGCAAACGATTCTGGTCCAAAGCGAAAAAAACCAGACCGAAAAGGCCGCAGCAGAAAAAGGTCCTCAAGCCGAAAAAATAGTCGGAAAACGGCAAGGAAAGCAGCTCCCCTGTCCGGATCCAGCCCCATCTCCATCACCGCCGCGAAGCTCACCTACGCCGATTCCGAGCGCAGAATCCACTACGAAGGTGGAGTCATTGCCAAAGGCTCCGACTTCACCGCCTCCGCCAAGACGGTCGATGCCTACCTCTTACCCCACAGTCAAACCTCGAATAATCAATCGTTTACCGGTCCCGGCCAGCTCGACCGCATGGTCGCCCAAGACGACGTCGTCATCCAGCAACCCAAGCGCCGAGCCGAGGGCCAAAAGCTGGTTTACACCGCCGCCGATGACAAGTTCGTCCTCACCGGCGGACCGCCTAGCATTTTTGATGCCGAACAAGGCAAGATTACCGGGGTTTCGTTGACTTTCTTTAGACGCGATGATAGGGTGCTCGTAGAAGGCGGAGCGAGTACTCCTGTGGTAACTCAGACGCGAGTGGCACGATAAATGCGTACTCTGGCCACTGAAGAAATTGGCAAATCGTATCGTGGCCGCCGCGTTGTAAATGGTGTCAGCCTGCGGGTCGACCAGGGCGAAGTCGTTGGATTATTAGGCCCTAACGGCGCAGGCAAGACCACCACTTTTTACGCCATCGTTGGCCTGATCCCTCCCGATACTGGCCGCGTGTTGTACGACGGTCAGGACATCACCGACGTTCCCATGTATCTCCGGGCCCGTCAGTATGGCATCAGTTATCTCCCGCAAGAAGCTTCGGTCTTTCGCAAACTGACGGTAGAAGAAAACATCCTCGCGGTTCTGGAGGCGCAGCCCATGTCCTGGCACGAGCGCCGCGAGAAGATGGAAAAGTTTATTGACGAACTGGGACTGGAGCACATCCGCCAGAATCGCGGATATGCCCTGTCCGGTGGGGAACGGCGGCGCGTGGAAATTGCCCGCTGCCTGTGCATCAATCCCACATTTATTTTGCTGGACGAACCGTTTTCCGGGATCGATCCCATTGCCGTGCTCGACCTGCAGAAAATCATCAGCGGCCTGCGGGCCAGCGGCATCGGAGTGCTGATCACCGATCACAACGTGCGCGAAACGCTTTCGGTGACCGACCGGGCCTACATCATCGATGACGGCAGAATTTTCCGTCACGGACAGCCCGGCCAGTTGGCCAGCGATCCGGAAGTGAGAAGGGTTTATCTGGGAGAAAGTTTCTCTTTGGTCTGAGGTCGGGGGTCTGAGGTCGGAGGTTTCAAGGTTTCGGAGTTCCAAGGTTTCAAAGTGAAAAGCGGCAAAGTGAAAAGCGGCAAACCTTGGGTCATTGAAGCCTTGAAAACATTGAAACTTTGAAACTTTGAAACATGGTTCTCTTACAGCACAAACTCAGCGTAAGGCTCTCGCAGCGCCAGATCCTCACTCCTGGCCTGGTGCAGATGGTCTCCGTCCTGGCGCTCAACAAGCTTGAGCTCAAGGATATGATCAACGCCGAGATGGTCGAGAACCCCGTTCTCGAGGAACTGGAAGACTCGGTTCCCCTGCTCGACGAAGTTGGCAAGAAGGAAGAAGACCGTGAGCGCGCCGCTGCCGCCAGCAACGAAGAAAATCCCACCACCGCAGCTGAAAAGAAAGATCCGTTCGAAGAAATCGATTTCGGTTCGTTCTTCCAGGATTATCTCGATCCCGGCTACCGTACTCACAGCGAGATGGAGGACATCGAGCGTCCGTCGTTTGAGAATTTTCTCTCCAAGCCAACAAATCTAACCGACCACCTTGCCTGGCAGTTGGGCGCGCTTAGTCTGCGCCGAGAAGTACGCGAAGCCGCCGACCTGATCATCGGCAATTTGAACGAGGACGGATACCTGATCGCCAGCGACGACGAGTTGCTCGGAGTCGCTCCCCCTGCGCCCCTGGAAGCCGACGCCGCGACCGCAAAGAATATCGTAAGCGAGGCGCAAGCCTTGGGCCTGACCGAAGTCGCTGCAGACTCGGGCACGGAAACCGAAGCCCTTTCCGGAGGGATCGATTCAGCCCAGGTTGAGAACCATGCTGAGAAGGATGTTGATCTAAACGCCGTAGAGCACGCCGGGCCTGCTGACAGCGAAACTGCCGAGTTCGCGCCCGCCGCCGAGCCACGCAGCGGAAGCCTCTTTTTCCTCGAGACTCCGGCGATTCCGCCGCCGCGGTCGCCCCCGCACCCGAGCCCGTCGTGCACGCAGTGTCGCCCTACCAGCCACGATTCACCCCCGCGGATCTGCAGGAAGCCCTGGAAGTCGTGCGTCAACTGGACCCTCCCGGTGTGGCTTGCCGCGATCTGCGCGGGTGCCTGCTCCACCAACTCCGCTACCATCAGGCGCAGCTCGCACTGCACAAGAACGGCAATGGCACGGAGCAAGTTCTAAAGGACGCCATGGCCGTCGTCGACCAGCATCTGCGCGGCCTGCAGAACAAGCAGCATAAAGAGATTGCCAAGGCGATCGGCCGTCCCATCGAAGCCGTGCAGCAGGCGCTGGACTACATTCGCACGCTCGATCCCCGCCCCGGCCTGCGCTACAACAAAGTCCAGGCGCGCCTCATCGAGCCCGACGTCGCTTTCGTTAAGCACGGCGATGAGTGGCTGGTCATCATGAACGACGAAGACCTGCCCCAGCTTCGCCTGAATCCCGCCTACAAAAAGTTGGTCACCCGCGACGGCACCAACGAAAAAAGTACCCGCGACTACGTGAAAGAACGTTACAAGAGCGCCATCCAGCTCATCAAGAACATCGAGCAGCGCAAGCAGACCATCACCAAGGTCTGCTATTGCATCGTCGCCCGCCAGCAGGAATTCCTCGAAAGAGGCATCGATCAACTGAAACCCATGATGATCAAGGAGGTGGCCGAAGAAATCGGCGTGCATCCTTCCACGGTAAGCCGTGCCGTGGCCAACAAATACGCCCACACACCGCAAGGCGTATTCGAGCTGCGATACTTCTTCAGCGAAAGCGTCCAGGGCCCCGAGGGCGGCGGCACGTCGCTGCTCATCCTCAAGCGCCGCGTCAAGAAGCTGATCGAGGAAGAAGATCCCAGCCGTCCGTTGACCGACGAGCAGATCACCCGGATCCTGCAATCGCAAGGCATCCAGGTCACTCGCCGCACGGTAGCCAAGTACCGCGAAGATATGCGCATCCCCAGCACGCACCAGCGCCGGATAAAAAAATAAAACGGGAAGGGCACGACTTCAGTCGTGCGGTCCGATGCAATAAATGGAATCGGCTTTAGCCCCTGAGGTTTCCGACTCGCAGGTTCCAGTATGTAGTGCCCAATTGACTCGATAGAACCAATTCTTAGGAGGGGCGCTCATGAACGTGGAATACACTGGCAGACACTACGTAATCACATCCATCATCCGCAAAGAAGTAGAAACCGGCCTCACAAAAATCCGCAAAATTCTCGGCGACCGCTTTGAGACCAAGGTCATCCTAGCCGTCGAGAAGCACCGCCACAAAGCCGAAATCACCATCAGCCCGCGCAATGGCCCGTTGGTCGGCCTGGCTCAAGCCAAGGACATGACCATCGCCGTCAACGAAGCTCTCGACCACCTCGAGAAGCAGGCAGTCAAATACAAAACGCGCTGGCAGTCGAAAAAACGCTCGGCGCGCAAGAGCGAAGAAGTCAAGAAGTGGAATGGCCACTCGCCGGAAGCAGATCAGGTTGATTTGCAAACCGTAATCGGCCTGTCCGAAAAGACAGCCGTCCCGGTAATGGTCCACAAGTACCCGGCCGTGGCCAGGACCACCGAGGTCCACCTGGTCCGCTCCGAAGAAGCCGTAGCCATGCGCCCCATGACGCTCGAAGAGGCCATCAAAGAAGCCCACTTCCGCGACCGCGACGTCTTCGTCTTCCGCGATCCCAAAGGCAAAGTAATGATCCTCCACCGCACCCGCGACGGAAAAATGGAACTGATCGAAGCCCCATAACAACTCGTGTGGGGACGGGTCTCTGACCCGTCCGGGACGAGCGAAGCTCCTCTGCCCCTTTCGGCAATGCCGCTTGCCCCGTCCGTGTCTCTCCGCACTCTGGAGAGGCAGGGCGGGGATTTTTGACCCCCTCAGGGCGGCGGGCGGGCCGACCCTCAGGCTCTCGGCACGGAAGCGCCGCTGCGCTTTTCGACAAATTCGTGACCGCGAGCGTATGATCCTCCAGCCGTCTCATTCCAATCAAAATTCAGGAGATCACTATGAAGAAGCTCTACGGGCTAGCTGTATTCCTGTTGTTGCTCGCGCCCGCCTTGCTCGCGCAGGAACACTACACCGAAGGTCCCATCTGGCGAGTCCAACTGATTCGCGTCAAGCCCACACAAATGGATGCCTACCTCACCAGCCTCCGCCAGTCCACCAAGCCCTTGATCGAGGAAGAGAAGCGCCAAGGCATGATCATGGATTACAAAATCTTTCTGAAAGAAACCAAGAACAATCCGGAAGATTGGGACATCTGCGTAGCGGTCCAGTACAAGAACCATGCCGCGATGGATGGCCTTGCCGCAAAAGGAGAGGCAGCTCGGGACAAGATCATGGGCGGAAAACAGGCCGCGCAGCAGCTTGGAGAGAAGCGCGCCGAGATCCGGGAAATCGTCAGCTCGGAACTGCTGCAAGAGATTTTTCTGAAGTAATCCAGGGTGCCCCGTCGTTGTCTCGCCGTTCTTGGGCGAGACAAGGGCGGGGATTTTGACCCTCACATTAGACCACTGGCCTCGCCAAATCAAAGCGATCTCGCAAGGGACAGTCGCTCTATTGATACGTTTTAATAGCGGCGCTTTGCGTGCTAGAATTCGCCGCCGAGGGAGATTTCTCCATATGACTAGCACCTGCCGCAAGCCTTCTTCCGTTTTTACATTCATGGTCTTGTCCGTCGTTCTCGGTTTTCCCCACTTCCTCCACGCGCAAGCCGCGTCGGCCAAGCTTTCTGTGCACTGGGAAGAGCTCACGGCATCCGACTTTCGCGACGGAATCCATCGCTCGCAGGGAACCTGCCTGCTGCCGTTTGGAATTTTGGAGAAGCACGGTCCGCACTTGCCGATTGGCACCGATCTTCTTGACGTACGTTACGCCGCGCTGCACGCTGCCGAGCAGGAATACGCAGTCGTTTTCCCCGAGTATTATTTCGGCCAAATCGCCGAAGCGCGCCACGAACCCGGAACCATGTCCTACAGCCGCAACCTGCAACTCGCCCTCCTGCAAGAGACCACCGACGAGATGGCACGCAACGGCTGCAAAAAAGTCCTGATCGTCAACGGCCACGGCGGCAACGACAGTCTGCTCCCTTACTTCGCGCAAACCCAACTCGACAAGCCCCACGATTACGTGGTCTACGTTTTCGACGAACGTACGCCGCAGCAAGGTGGTCCAGCAAAGAAGACGAAGATCGACATGCACGCCGGCGAAAGCGAGACTTCCAAGATGATGATCTCCCGTCCCGATCTCGTGCACCAAGATCGCGCCACGAACGAATCCGGCGCGGACCAAGCGCGCCAGAAACTTCCCGAAGATGTCTACACCGGAATCTGGTGGTACACGCGCTTCCCCTTCCACTATTCCGGCGATGGATCCGTCGCAACCAAAGAACTCGGCGAATTCCAGATGAAGTGGTGGATTGATTCGGTGGTGAAAGCGATCCGCGCAGTGAAAGGCGATGACGTTAGCCTCAAGCTGCAGAAAGAGTTTTACGAAAAGAGCACGCACCCTCTAGACACCCAGCCGTAGCTAGGAGGTTGCGGAAAAACTAGAAATGTCTGCATCACCGTGGAAGAGCGGCCCTTCCAGGGCCGCGTAAAGCATGTGGAATCAGCGTGGGCTTCCAGTCCCTGTGGTCGCTGTTCCTCGCAAGACCGCGTTTTTCCGCAGCCTCCCAGAGACCGCAGCTCCGCTCTGCACTCGAGACTACGACTTCCCGATCAATACCCCGGTGATGAACACCAGCGCCCCGCCCAGTCCCACCTGCAACGCGGCGGAAATCCAAGGCGTATCCATGTAGCGTTTGCGAATCCAGGTAATCACGGCAAGTTCCGCCACCACCACCGCGCCCGCAGCCCACAGCGCCGCACGAAAATCGCGAATCAGAAATGGAAGCGTGTGTCCGATCCCGCCCAAGGCCGTCATTGCCCCGCAGATCACGCCGCGCACCCACGGATGTCCGCGCCCGGTAAGGCTGCCGTCATCCGAAAGAGCTTCCGCAAATCCCATGCTGATGCCCGCGCCGGCTGAGGCAGCGAGACCCACCAGAAACGCGTCTCCACTTTTCTGTGTGGCAAAAGCAGCCGCGAAGACCGGCGCAAGAGTCGAGACTGACCCATCCATCAGCCCCGCCAGCCCTGGCTGCACAATCTGCAATACGAACAACCGCCGCTGCGCCACCTCTTCGTCGGCCTTCACGTTGGCCGGGAGTTTCTGCTTGTCGAGTTCCTGGGCGCGTTCTTCGTGTTCGCGCTCTTCCGTCGCCAGGTCGTCCAGCAGTTGCCGGATGCTCGCGTCCTGCGTGCGGGCGGAGGCTTTTTCGTAGAAGCGGCGGGTCTCCACCTCCATGGTGCTCGCCTCTTTGCGCACCGCTTCAATGCGCAGAGGGCGCACCAGCCACAAGCGCAGGGCGATCGACAAAGCCGCGCACGTCCTGGCGGCGGATCAGCGGAATATGCTCGCCGAATTTCGTCCGGAACAGTTCGAGCAAACGGCGCCGGTGTCCCGATTCCTCTTCGCGCATACCTTCAAACATCGATGCGGTTGCGGGATAGTCCTGCCGCAAGCCTTCGGCAAAGTCGGAGTACACGCGCTCGTCTTCTTCTTCCAGACCAATGGCCAGAGCAAGAACTTCGCGTTCCGTAAGATCTTCGAACTTTTTCATGACGCATAGCTTACCTGTCGGTGCGGGCCGGAGACAATCTGCATTTCCGGTTTCTGACTGGCGATTGCTGTCGATGGTGGCAAACCGAAGCCGCAGGTATTTCCGTTGGAAATCAGGAACGGAATGCGAGCATCGCGCCTGGATGCTACTATCCAGTTCATGAAACCCCGCGAAGTCCTCTGGCCAGACACGGAAAAAATCGAAGGGCGGAGCGGAAAAAATCCTCCCGCACTGCCAGGCAGCACTCGCCGGAACTGGTCATCATCACCGGCATGAGCGGTTCGGGGAAGGCCTCGGTGCTGAAAGCCTTCGAGGATCTGGGCTACTACTGCGTCGACAACCTGCCGGTCCAGCTCATCCCGCAATTTGCCGACCTGGCCGTGCAGTCCAGTGAGATTCGCCGCACCGCGCTGGTCGTGGACGTGCGCGAAGGCTCCAAGCTGGAAGAGCTTCCGAAGATCCTGAAGTCGGTCGGACGCATGATTCCGACCAAGGTCGTCTTCCTCGAAGCGTCCGACTCAGTTCTGATGCGTCGTTTCAGCGAGACGCGCCGGCCGCATCCTCTCGGAACCGACTCCCCCGTAAAATCGGCGCTGAAAGACGGAACGCCGTCACCTGGGCGCCATTCGGGCGGTCGCCGATTTCGTCATCGATACTTCGAAGTTCAACGTTCACGAGCTTCGCGCTCACATCACTGAGCGATTTCAGGAACAAGTCCTCGGAAAAAAATATTCTGGTGTCATGCGTGAGCTTCGGATTCCGTCAAGGCGTTCCCGAGGACGCCGATCTGGTCTTCGACGTACGCTTCCTGCCCAACCCGCACTTCGTGCCCGAGTTCCGGCCGCTGACCGGGCGTGATCCGCGCCTCGCCAAGTACATTCGCTCGTTCCCGCAGACCCGGGAATTCATCTCGCGCATCTCCGATCTGCTCGTCTACCTGCTGCCGCACTACATCCATGAGGGCAAGAGCTATTTGACCATCGCATTCGGTTGCACCGGCGGACAGCACCGTTCTGTCATGATCGCCGAGGAAGTCGGCAAACATCTTCGGCGCCCCGGATATCGCGTGAAAGTCGTGCATCGCGACATCCCGAAGTAGCGGAACGAGAGCTCTAAGGCTCCGGGAAATCGGTCCGTATCGTATGTCCCGGGAAACTGAAACGGCATTCTTCCGCAGCAGGACTCAAGTAGAATAGGGCCTTGCATCTCATGCCCATTCGACCGGCAGCAAGCGATTGCGGCCAGCGGCGCGCGGGAGGCCCATGCGGCAACTGACGCGACTGATCCGCTATGCGCTCCCCTACTGGTGGCAAATCCTGTCTTCGGTTCTGCTCATGGCCGCCGTGGGCGGGCTCGACGCTTTCAAATATCTGCTGGTCCGTCCGGTATTCGATCGGGTTCTGAATCCCGCGACCGGGTCGTAAGGAAATTCAGCTCTTCGTTATTCCCGGCACGCACCATCCGGTGTACTTGCAGCAGTTCGTGCCTTCGCATTTTACGAATGCCTGGACCATCGTGGCGTTTGCGCTGGTTGCATCCACCATTCTCAAGGGAATCTGCGACTACTCCGGTACGTACCTGGTGAATCATGCCGGTTTCGGCATGATCACCGATCTGCGCGACGATCTTTACACCGCTCTGCTGCGCCGCTCCGCCGCATTTTTTTCGAAGCATACTACCGGAACTTTACTCTCCACCATCATCAACGATATCGAGCGGGTTCAGTACGCCATGTCGACCGTGCTCTCGGAACTTCTGCAGCAGTTCTTCACTTTTGTTTCAGTGGCGATCGTAGTGGTGATCCTGGGCGGGAACCTTGCCTGGGTGTTGCTCTTATTCGTCCCCGTGATCGTCTTCTCGTCGCGCAAGATCGGTTCCCGCGTGCGGCACACCACGCGGCACGGCCAGGACAAACTGGCAGAAATTCAGAACATTCTGCACGAGACCATCACGGGCAACCGTATCGTGAAGGCCTTTAACACGGAGGACTGGGAAATTTCCAGGTTCCGCAACGCGGCTCGTCGTCTTTTCCGCGCGAATCTCCGTTCGGTGGCAGCGACCGCGATCAGTTCTCCGTTGATGGATGTGCTTGGGGTTGTCGGGATTGCTCTTCTGATCCTCATTGGCCGCGGCCGGATCGCGCACAATCAAATGACTCCCGGAGTTTTTGTTGCCTTTATTACGGCGGTTTTCAGCCTTTACAATCCGGTCCGCAAGTTCGCGCTTTTTTATAACAACTTCCAGCAGGCTCTGGGTGCTTCGTCGGAAATCTTCAAGTTCATGGATCTGGAAGACGATGTCCGTGAAAAACCGCGCGCCAAGGTATTACCCAAGTTCTCGAGCAGCGTTCGCTTCGAGCAGGTGAGCTTCGCCTATGCCAACGACGGCGAAGAGAAACATGAAGTTCTGCACGACATCAATCTGGAAGTCCGACGCGGCGAGGTTCTCGCGGTCGTCGGCTCCAGCGGTGCGGGCAAGAGCACTCTCGTCCACCTCATTCCCCGCTTCTTTGACGTGACCGCCGGACGCTTGCTCATCGATGGCACTGACGTCCGCGACGTGACGCTGGCCTCGTTGCGGGCTCAGGTTGGGATTGTCACGCAGGAGACGGTGCTGTTCAACGATACCGTGCGCAACAACATCGCTTACGGCCAGCCGCAGGTTCCGCAGAAAGATGTCGAGGCCGCCGCCCGCGCAGCGCTGGCACACGATTTCATTGTGGCCCTTCCGGCAGGGTACGATACTGTAATCGGCGAACGGGGTGTACGACTTTCCGGCGGCGAGCGCCAGCGCCTGGCAATTGCGCGGGCGCTGCTGAAAAACGCGCCAGTCCTGATTTTGGATGAGGCCACGTCGTCGCTTGACAGCGAATCGGAATCGCTAGTGCAATCCGCCTTGCACAACTTGATGAGCGGCCGCACCGTGTTTGTGATCGCGCACCGGCTTTCGACGGTCCGCCGTGCGGATCGTATCGTGGTGATTGAAAATGGCACGATTGCCGACATCGGCTGCCACGAAGAATTGATGACGAAGTTAGGTACGTACCGGCGTCTCTACGAGCTGCAATTCGCCAACGCAGATTCGCCCAAAGCAGTAGCAGAAACGTGAGAACACCGCCCCTATGCCCATACGCTCGATGACAGGTTTTGCGCAGGTGAGAGGTGAAATCCAGAGCCAGGATGGCGGAAGCGCCGCCGTCCCCGCCGCCCCCGGTCCGTCCAATGGCCGGCTGGCTTTTGCGCTGTCGCTGAAGTCGGTCAACCATCGTTTCCTGGATCTGCATTTTCGTCTTCCCTCCGGGACCGACTCCCTCGAAATGCAACTGCGGCGCCTGCTGAAGGAGAAGATGGGGCGCGGTCACGTCGAAGTCTCCCTGAGCCTGGAGCGCACGACCAGTGAGACATTCTCGCTGAACCGCGAGATTGTGGGCGGTTACATCGCCGCATTCCGCGCCGCTGCTGCCGAGTTTTCCCTGGCCGCCGTGCCTGATCTCAACGCAGTTCTTCGCATTCCGGGCGCGCTCGACTCAGCCCACGACAGTGCCGACGGTCAGATTGAGGCCGCGGTGATGGCGAAGGTGGGCGAGGCGCTGGATCGGCTGAATCAGATGCGCGAGGAAGAAGGCCGCGGCATTGCTCGCGAACTGCGCGAGCGCATGGCCCACCTGGTCGAGGCGGGAAAGAGTGTGCAGCAGCATCGCCGCGCGGTGCTGCAGAACTACAGCGAGAGGCTGCAGTCTCGGCTCCAGGAGCTATTGGGCGCGACTGTGGACAAGGAACGCGTGCTGCAGGAAGCGGCGCTGCTGGTCGATCGCAGCGACATTCAGGAGGAAATCGTACGCCTTGAAAATCACGTGCAACATTTTCTGGGCTTGCTCGAAAAGGGTGGCGAGATCGGAAAGAAGCTGGACTTCCTCCTTCAGGAAATGAACCGCGAGGCCAACACGCTGCTCTCGAAGACATCCGGACTTGCGGGCGAAGCTCTGAAGATCACGGAGGCAGGCTTGGCCATGAAGGCGGAAATCGAAAAGTCGCGCGAGCAGGTGCAGAACCTGGAATGAGCCCAACCTACAGGCCGCTGATTTACATCATCTCGGCGCCGTCTGGCTCGGGGAAGTCGACCCTGGTCAACGAACTGCTGAAGCTGGTTCCCAACCTCGATTTTTCCATCTCCTACACCACGCGTGCTTCCCGGGGCAGCGAGCAAAATGGGAAGCAGTACCACTTCGTTTCCCGCGAAGAATTTGAGCAAATGATTCGCGCCGGGGAATTTCTGGAGCACGCCAACTTTGACGGAAATTGCTACGGAACGGCGCGACGATTTCTTCAGGAGGCGGGGCAGAAAGGCCACGACCTTCTGCTCGATATTGATGTGCAGGGCGCCGAGCAAATCAAGCAAAGGTTGACGGATGCCGTCAGCATCTTCGTTCTGCCTCCGGACCGCAAAACCCTGGAGTGGCGCCTGCGCAAGCGCAGCGAGGACGCGGAAGCCGTGATTGCGCGCCGGTTGGCCACGGCCAGCCGTGAGATTGAGAACTACGACAAGTATGACTATATTTTGATTAATGACAAACTCGAGGAATCGATCGAGAGCCTGCAGGCGATCGTTCTGTCGGAACGCTTGCGGCGGTCGAGGCCGCCTCTTTCCGCGAGGGAGAAGAAAATCGTGGAGCTGGCGGACCGTCATCGGCTGGCCAATGTCCGGGACCGGGTGGCGCCGATCCTGGAATCCTTTGGTACCCTGCCGCCTTCGGCACGTCCCTAGATTTCGCGGTATCATTTTAGGGACGCCGGAACGGCGTTGGAAGCCGCCAGTAGAATCGAGCGGGACGAGCCTGAAAGTTGGCTGTGTTTTTGGGGAGTGCATCGTTCGACGTTCGGCAGTGACTAAACTTCGAACCTGGTCTTTAAGGGAGAGTCCCAATGAAGTTAATAGAAGGTTTTGACAGCAACTACCGATATATTTTGGTGGCAGCGCGGCGGGCGCGGCAACTCCAGTCGGGTGCGCCGCCGGTGGTCGATACGAATTCTCGCAAGCCATGCCGGATCGCCCAGGATGAAATCCGCGCCGGCAAAGTGAAGTGGGAAATTCCGGAAACCCGCACCGCCGCGGAGCGAGCCGAAGAAGCTCTCGACAAGGCGCTTGGCCAGGACTAAATGAAAATTGCTCTGGGCGTCACCGGCGGAATCGCCGCCTACAAGGCGGCGGAAATTGTCCGCCTGCTGCAGGATCGCGGCATCCGCGTGCAAGTCGTGATGACGCGCGCCGCCCAGGAGTTCGTCCGTCCCCTCACCTTCGCCGCCCTCTCCGGAGAAAAAGTCATTACCGGGATGTTCTCGCCCGGGGAAGGGCATGAGCCCAATATCGATTCCGCGATCGAGCATATTGCGATCGCGCAATCCATCGATGCCCTCGTCGTCGCGCCTGCGACAGCCGACGTTCTGGCTCACTTCGCGCAGGGAATCGCCAGCGACTTTCTGACCACACTTTATCTCGCGACCACTGCGCCGGTGGTCGTGGCGCCCGCCATGAACGTGAACATGTGGAATCATCCGGCCACGCAGGCGAATCTGCAGGTGCTGCGGCAGAGAGGCGTGAAAATCGTTGAGCCCGGCGCGGGCTACTTGGCGTGCGGAATGACGGGCCCTGGGCGGCTCGCGGAAAATGAAGCCGTCGTTGCCGCAGTGATGGAGGCCTTGGGCGCATCCCAGGATCTGAGCGCTGAGACTGTGCTGATCACTGCCGGGCCGACGCGTGAAAAGATCGATCCCGTGCGCTATCTCACCAATCGCTCCAGTGGGCGCATGGGCTATGCCCTCGCCGAGGCGGCCTTGCGTCGCGGCGCGCGCGTCCTTCTCGTGAGCGGGCCCACTTCCCTTACTCCGCCCGGAGCCGCCGAGGTTACGAGCGTCGAGTCGACCGAAGAAATGCGCGACGCTGTGCTCAAACTGCTTCCCCAGGCGAGCGTCGTAATCAAGACCGCCGCCGTTTCCGATTATCGTCCGAAAGCCGCGGCGGCCCAGAAAATCAAGCGCAAGGGCCCGATGATTCTGGAACTCGAGGCCACTCCCGACATTCTGAAGGAGCTTTCTCTCAATAAGGGTGCGCAGATTGTTGTGGGCTTCGCCGCCGAAACAGAAAACGTGCTGGAGAATGCACGCCAGAAGCTGGTATCGAAAAATCTCGACGCCATCGTGGTCAACGACGTTTCGCGAGAGGGCGTGGGTTTTGATTCGGACCGTAACGCAGTGACCATCATCAGCCGCGACGAGATTGTCGAAGTTCCCGAAACCACGAAGTGGGAAGTGGCCCAGCGTGTCCTCGACCAGGTGGTGCGCCTCCGTCAGAACCGCAAATCGCCCGTGAAGGCCTGACCTCTGTTCAGGCATTTTTTGCCTCCAAGACTCTTTTGTCATTCCGAGGAGCGGAGCGACGAGGAGTCTGCTGCTCTTCGCTACCACCAGCGACGATTGTGGCCGCCCGTGCATTACAATCTAGAAACTGATGCCCCACACTCTTGATTCAGATCTGCGGCGCGCGCTCGCCGAACGTGTTCGCTATTGCCACGAGATGGGCATCTACGACTTCTACCGGCGCGAACCGCGGGTCTCCGAATCCGCCACAGGCACTACTGAAGTTGACGACCTGTCTTCCACATCAACGGAACTGCGAGAGGAAATGACTGCAAAGAAGTCCGCCGTAGTTGCGAAAATCGCCGACGGAAGCATCTTTCGAGTACTAACTCCGAATCCGGAGCAGGCTGTTCCCGACCCCATCGCGGCGCTCAAACTCATTCGTGAAGACCTGGGCGATTGCACGCGCTGCAAACTGCACAAGCAGGGCCGGAAGCAGATTGTGTTTGGCGTGGGCAACCCGCACGCCGAATTAATGTTCGTGGGCGAGGGTCCCGGCGCCGACGAAGACACGCAGGGTGAGCCCTTTGTGGGTCGGGCCGGGCAGTTGCTCAACAACATGATCAAAGCGATGGGTATCCGCCGCGAGGATGTCTACATTGCGAACATTGTGAAATGCCGTCCGCCGGGCAATCGGACGCCGGAGCGCGACGAGTGTGAAACTTGCTCGCCATTTCTCATGCGGCAGATCGCCGTGATCAAGCCCAGGATCGTAGTGGCGCTCGGCGCAGTGGCGGCCAAAAACCTGCTCGCCATCAATGCTCCAATGTCGGAACTGCGCGGCCGCTTTTACGACTTCATGCCCGCGGGCGCACAAAGCAGCGATCCTTCGTGGCCGGGAACGAAGCTCGCTGTCACCTATCATCCAGCATTTCTGTTGCGTGACCCGCGCCAGAAAGGCGAAGCGTGGAAGGATTTGCAGATGGTCATGAAGTACCTGGGTCTTGAGCCTCCAAAGAAGGCTGCCGAATAACCCGGCGATTCACCTTTCCTCAGGCGTCACTGCTATTCTCTGAGATTGCTCTTCTCTGAGATGGATGCCCGAATTCTGTGACATTGCTGTGCCCGTGCCGCTGGACATGGTCTTCACCTACCGTGTCCCCGCGGATGCCACGCCAGTCGTCGGCGGGCGCGTTCTGGTCCCATTTCGCCAGCAGCGCATGACCGGCATCGTCGTCGAACTGCACGACCGCAAACCTTCCGTCACCACCAAGAACATTCTCACGGTGCTCGACGCCGCGCCCGTGCTCGATGAACAGTTGCTGCTTCTGGGCCGCTGGATCGCCGACTATTATCTCGCCCCGCTCGGGGAAGTCTTCCGCACTATGCTGCCGCTGAATGCCGAGTTCAAACGTTCGATCGGCTATCGCCTCACGGAAGATGGCCAGATGGCCCTGCACTTGGCGGGCATGTCTGGATCGTCGGCACGTTCGAGGCGCACGCCGGAGGAGCAGGCAGCCGAGTTCCGGGTGCTCGATTATCTAGCCGGCTGCGAACCCGTGGGCAATGATTCGGATCTCGTGCGGGAAGAGATCCTTCGTTCCGCCACTCGCGTCTCCAGGGCTGTCCTAGCTGGAATGGTACGCAAGAAATGGCTGACGCGCGAGGATGTCTCCTCCTCTCGGGATGCCACGCGCACCATGAAGATCGCAGTATTGCAGTCCGCCGACAGTAAACTAAACGACAACCAACGGATGCTGGTCGACACGCTGGCTGCTTCCGGCGGAAGAGTTCCGGTGACCACGCTGCAATCGCTGGACGTTCCGCGAACCACGCTCGCAACGCTGGTTCGGCGAGGCCTCGTCGAGATTCTGGAAGAGCCTGCGGAGTTCACCGTCTCGCACTCCAAGCCACGGCCACCTCTGTTCGACTTCGATTTGAACCTCGCGCAGCAATCCGCGCTCTCGCGAGTGCGGGAAGGTGTGGCAGCGCGCAAGTTCGCGGGCATGTTGCTGCACGGCGTCACCGGGTCGGGCAAGACTGCGGTGTATCTGGCAGGCATGCGGGCGGTGCTAGAAGCGGGGCGCTCTGCCATCCTGCTTGTCCCTGAAATCGGTTTGACGCCAGCGGTGGCCGCTGACCTGCATCAGATCTTCGGCGATGAAGTTGCCATTCTCCACTCCGCGCTCTCCGACCGGGAACGTGCCGAGCAGTGGCATCGCATCAAGCGCGGCGAAGCGCGCATGGTCGTCGGCACGCGGTCGGCGGTCTTTGCCCCGGTGGCCGATCTCGCGCTCATCATCGTCGACGAGGAGCACGACTCTTCCTATAAGCAGGAGGAAACGCCGCGCTACCATGCCCGCGACATTGCCGTCATGCGCGCCAAGATGGCAAATGCGGTCGTGGTGCTGGGCTCGGCCACGCCGTCGCTGGAGTCTTATTTCAATGCCAAGAAAAATAAGTATGCGCTGGTCGAGTTGCCCGATCGCGTGGAGCAGCGGCCTCTTCCGGAAGTCGAAATCATCGACATGCGCCTGGAGTTCCAGGAAACCGGACACGAGCAGGTCATCTCGCGTAAGCTAGCCGCCGAAATCAAGGAACGGCTCGAGCGCAAAGAACAGGTCATGGTGCTGCTCAATCGCCGCGGATATTCGCCGGTCGTCCTCTGCCGCACGTGTGGCAAGAAGCTCGAATGCCAAAATTGCGCCATCGCGCTTACGCATCACAAGCGCCAGCACAAAATGGTCTGCCACTACTGCGGCCACACCGCACCCGTCCCGAAAGCCTGTGTCCACTGCGGAAGCGAGTACGTTTACTTTCTCGGGACCGGCTCAGAAAAACTGGAAGAGTTACTCCACGGCATGTTCCCTCAGGCGCGCATCGCCCGCCTCGACCGCGATACTGTTCGCAGCCACGAAGACTTCGAGCGAGCGTTGAACGCCCTGAACGAAGGGGAACTCGATCTTCTCGTGGGCACGCAGATGATCGCCAAAGGTCACGACATTCACGGTGTGACGCTGGTGGGCGTGGTCGGAGCCGACGTTGCTCTCGGTCTCCCGGACTTCCGCGCCGCCGAGCGGACCTTTCAGTTGCTGACCCAGGTTGCCGGACGCGCCGGGCGCGGGCAAACTCCAGGCAAAGTTGTGCTGCAGACTTATTTCCAGGACCACTACGCTGTGCAGTATGCCGCCCGCCACGACTTCATCGGTTTCTACGAGAAAGAGCTGCAATTTCGCAGTTGGATGCACTACCCGCCCTATTCGGCGCTGGCCAACGTGCTGGTGCGCAGCGGCAAACTCGATGACGCCCTGCAATGGTCCGGAACTCTGGGGAAGTGGTTCGAATCGACTCGCCACGAAGGCGTGCGGGTGCTCGGCCCAGCGCCCGCTCCCATCGTGCGCTTGAAGCGCGACTATCGCTACCACTTCGTGCTCAAGTCCCCCAGCCGGGAAAAGCTCAACACGACACTACGCGCGATGCTGGCGTACGCCGCACAACAGAAGATTCCGCGCACGCAGGTGATTGTCGACGTCGATGCGTTGTGGTTGATGTGATTAACGCCAGTTTGCCTGGAAGGGCGAGATCGTGAAGGTCAGGACCAGCATGATCATTGCCAGCAATGCGAGAACCCAGCGACTGGCGGGAAGTGCGGGGAATTCCGGAGCCTGCCGCTGGCGGTAAGTCAGAACGTTCATCACGATAAGCAGACCGGCCCACACGCGCCAGCCCAGGTACCGGTGCCCCAAGTAAGCCAGCACGATCACGGTAATCCACGAAATAGCACGGTGCGCTCGCGGTGCAAGCGCATACACGATGTGTCCGCCATCCAACTGGCTGCTGGGGAGCAGGTTCAATGCGGTAGCAAACATACCCACCCAAGCCGCCACTGCCGTCGGGTGCAAATAAATCCGCGCTAGAGGCAACGCAACGGTGGGATTATTCGGTGTAGCCATGCGCAGTGCCCCATGCATGACATGGAAAATCGCCGGAAATCCGAGTTGCAAATCCGAGGGGCCAATGCCAGGGGCGAGCGGCTTCGAAAGCAATAGCGCGGCAGCCAGCGTGGCGACGGCCACGACGAATCCCGCGATCGGTCCTGCGATGCCGATGTCAAACAATGCGGCCCGCGAACGTATCGGCGCCTTAATGCGAATTACTGCTCCCAGTGTTCCGATCAACGTCGGCGCCGGAATAAAGAAGGGAAGCGTCGCGCGCACTCGGTAGTACCGGCAACACAAGTAGTGTCCCATTTCATGCGCGAGCAAAATGAATAGCAGGGTCGCAGAAAAAGGAATGCCAAGCAGCAGCCGCGACGGTTGTCCAACGATCCACCCGAGAGGAAAGAAGGGAAGCCATTCCCCCTCGTAGGCGAACGGCGCCTTGTTATTCAGGAAGTTGAACTCCATCCGCGCCCCGACCACCAGTGTGGTGAAGCAAGTCGCTACCAGCAGCAACAAGTGCAGCCAATAGCGCTCGCGCGGCGGTCGTCCCACCGGCGTCGGCAGCGGGTGGTAGTACGGGAGCGTGGAGGTAGGAATCGGGGAGTTAAGTTCCGACATGATTCTTCGGTCGGGACCCGAAATCGGATCCCCTCCGTTGATGCTACTACGAGCGGAGAAAATACGGGCGCCAGCTGAGAGGACAGTCGTGCTCGGGAGCTTGCTCCGGTCTGTGGCGGGAAGCTCTCAGTCGATCGACTGCAGTTCTTTCCCCGGCTTGAAGCGCACAGCCCTTCCTGGCGGAATGGACACTTCGGCGCCGGTGCGCGGGTTGCGCCCGATTCCAGTCTTGCGCGGACGCACGTTGAACACTCCAAATCCCCGCAGTTCAATGCGATTGCCGCCGGCCAGCGCCTTCTTCATGCTCTCGAAGACGGTTTCCACGGCCAGCTCGGCCTTGGTCTTGGTGATGCCGGTCTTGGCCACCACTTCGTTGATGATGTCGAGCTTAATCACAGGCGGCTCCCGGGTGCAGAGTCAAGATGGTGCTTCAAGTGATTGATGCTAAGGGAGATAAGTAAGATTGTCAACGGGAGCATCTATCCCGTAAACCGGCACGCACCCAGCCAGCAAAGATTGAGTAATTGTGTAATCGGGTAATTTTGCAATTTGTTACACAGCGGAGACTGCACAGGCCCCGACGCGCCTTTCAATTACTCAATTACAAAATTACCCGAGCCAACCTTCGCCACTAGTCTTTCGGAGACTACGCGGACAGCATGGACCACGACCGCGTATCTGGCTAAGAGTGAAATGACCGATCGCAAACCACCCAGCAGCACAAGGAACCAGGACTTGCAATTCATTATCGAAACTGAGCCTGAAACCGATGGCCGCTGGATCGCGGAAGTCCCGGAGATCCCCGGTGCTCTGGCCTACGGCAGAACAGAGAAGCAAGCCAAAGCAAAGGCCTATGCGATTGCCTTACAGGCTATCAACGATCTCCAACAATGATCCGTTCCCGCCGCCGTGGAAGAGCGGGCCTTTCAGGCCCGCGTTAAGCACCCCGGAATCCCTCGGGCTTTAGCCCCCGTGCGAGGTGTCGCGCAATCTCCGCAGCGCCTTTCATAAATTTAGAAGCGTGGCTTGTAGCTGCGAGCGCGTGACGGAGCCGGGGCGTACTTTCTGCGAGGGGCAAGTCGCGACTCGTTGCGGCACGCTCGGAGCTGCCAAGTAGCTAGCCCAGCGTTCCTGACTCGGCCAGACCTTGAGACCAACGCGGTGCGTCAGCTCTCGTACCACTAGCAGATTGTCCGGAGTGGAGTCGGCGTGCGACACCCAGAGCTTCATCGAAGATTGCCGTTCAACAGCCACCGATTCCATCACACGGAGCAGGTATGCACCGTATCCTCTGCGCCGGAATTGTGGCATCACGAATAACTCCTCAACTTCCAGAGCGCCGTCACGTTCAAGTGCATACGACCAAGCGCGTCTTTCTTCGCCGGGGCCTACAATCTCGCAGCCGTGTACCTTGGCCCCGGTAATCTCCCGCAATCCCCAGCTTCGCACCGAGACTCCTGATTTCGATTCGCCCCACACTTTGTCGCCTGCAAATTGCTGGGTCCAGCACTCGATGCAAGTCGCTCGGAATACGTCGTAAGCGATGTAGCCGTAGCCATGATCACCCCACGCGGCACCCCATGAGTTCTGAAAAATGAACTCGCCCCTAGCGTCATCGTACCCGAGGAGCAGCACAGTGTGGCTGGTTCCCAAAAGACTTCGCTGTGGCGAGGTTATTCTCCCCTGCGGCGCGCCATACCACTCGTCTGTGAGTTGCAGTACCGCCGCTACCGGCATGTTGAGCAGAACCCTCTTGCAATCATCGATGGTGCGAGTGCGCCTGTAATACATGTTGAGGCGATAATCCTTCGCTATGGCGTCGAGACCTGGTGGTTCAATTGGCGGCCAAACGGAAGTGTCATACGGCCACCGTTCCTCCGGTACCATGCCCCATCCGCGGATGACCCTCATAGCAGTAACCGGCCAGGACCCGGTCCAGCGGTCGCCGGGGTAGGTGCCTTCCAGTTGGCGGCCCCGCACGAATAAGAATTGAGGACTGAAAACTATTCCGTCTTGCATGTAATCAAGATTCCCAGATCACCATCCTACCTGTGGTGCGCCCTGCAGGTGTGCCCCCGGCCTGCCCAGATCCAGTCTTCATTCTCTCCGGGCCGGTCGCGAGGACGTCCCTTGTTGTGCGTGCCGGTTCGCCCCGTCGTCCTTTCCTCCCAGCTATATACGGCGAATCCAGTGGGAGAACAGCCGTGCGCGACACTTCTCATCGGCTTTAGCCCCTGGTGGTCGTTTTTCTAGCTTACGCGCACGTACGTCGAGTACTGCTCTTCGCCAATGGCGGTGAAGGGCAACATCTTGAGGGCTCCACTCGTCGTCTCGACCTGCCAACTCTGCGCCCCCGTCTTCTTCGCCGCCAGCAATTGCGCCCGCGTCACCTTGGGCTCCGCGTCGGTGACGGCAAACAGCACCACCGGTCCCACGAGCAGCGCGACCGTGCCCGGATGCTGCGGATCGACCGCTTCCAGCCGCGTCCTCATCGGCAACTCCATCTCAATCCGGTCCCCATCCTTCCATTCGCGTTGCACCCGTGCGAATGTCCCGGCCTGCGCCGCCTCGCGCTTGCCATTGACTGAAACCGAAGCTCCCTCAGCCCAAGCCGGAATCCGCAAATTCACCGCAAACTCCGCCGCCTTCGATACCTTCACCGCTAACTGAACCTGCGAATCATACGGATACTCACTCGTCTGCGTCAGCTCGACCTGCGCCCCACCCTGCGTCCATCGCACCGTCGAAGGAATGTACAGATTCACATACATCCCGCGCGCATCGCGGAAGTACGTATTGATCCGGTAATCGGCCGCCACCTGCGGCATCGTCCCCGAGCAGCACGGCCAACCGTGCGGAGAGTAAACTTTGCGGCCCTTGAAGTTGTAGTCCGAATAATAAAACGCCCGCCCGTCGCGTTCGAGCGGCTTCGCCCCTAGGATGGTGTTGTACATCATGCGCTCCATGCTGTCGCCGTAGCGCGGATCTCGCGTCACCCGCAGCAGATAACGGGTCAGCTTGAAGTGGGCATAAGACCCGCAGGGCGTCTCAAATCCACTGTGTGTCTTGGTGAGACTGTCGTAGACATCGGCACTCCCGGTGGCGCGCAGCGTCTCATCCGGCCCCCAGCCCCCTGTGACGAAACTCTGCGCCGCCAGCATGTCGAAGCCGTTCTGCGCCGCCCGCAGATGCTTTTCGCTTCCGATTGTCAAATACGCCTGCATCGCCGAACAAAGCGAGTTCACATGGCTGTAAGCATGCCGCCCCGCGAGGTCGTTCTGACCCGCGGCCAGCCGGTCAAAAAACACATCATTCAAGTACTGCACCCCGAGCGCGCGATACCGCTCTCCCGCCCCGCGCTGGTATGCCAGAAAAAGATTCTCCGGCATGGTGTACGACTCATCCCAGGTCCACGACTCGTCCTTGCCCGGACGCCAGCTCTGTCCATGCTCGATCGCTTTCTGGGGCAAATGCGGCAGCGCCGTATCGGTAGTTTTTTTCAGAATCGAGAAAGCGTCAGGATCGCCCACATACTTGTGCGAATCGATCAGTCCGCACACCAGCTTGTCGTAGCAGTAGGCAGGGAAGCGATTGTTCTCGTAAAACTGCCCGTCAATGGTCTGCGCGTAAAGCCGGTTCAGGCGCAGCACTTTGTCGCGCGCGGTCTGCGATCCCGTGATCGCATGCACACGCGCCAGCGCCGATACCCACTGCCCAAACGTTGCCGACGGCGCGAAGCCCGAGTCAAACGTGTGCCAGTCGTAGTTGGGGTCGTACCGGTACCATCCGCCCAGATCCTCGCCCGGTGCCGGCTGTCCGATCATCAGCCGAAAAGGTTTGAGCAAGGCATCATCGCTCAGGTCCATGAGCACGGCGTGCGTCTGTTGCAGTTGCTGCTCGTGCAGGGTGCTATTCAGCGCGACATCGCCATAGCTGAATTCTTCGAGCGGAGAAGATTGGATTGGATCGGATACGCCGGAGCCAGTGATCGCCAGAGCCGAATTCCGGAGCCTCGGAATCATACTCGCGGCCGAGGCCAGCGTGGCTGACTGCAGGAACCTTCTGCGGGAAATTCGGCGTGAGGGAGACATTCTTCCTCCCAACCTTCGAGATGGACCCCGTGACGGGGTGGGAAGCCTGGGGCGTCCCATTTCTCGCGTTTTTTTGCGCGAGAAGTTGGGGTGTTACCGCTGGTTTTCCCCTTCTTTAAACATGTACTTGATCGCGGGTTTGTAGATCATCAGATTCGGCTCGCCGTTCTCACGGTTCACCTTGATGCAATTCCGGTCATACCATTCGATGATGCCGCGCACTTCTTCACCGTCACGCAGAACAATCACCATCGGCGTCCGCGACTGCATCTGTTTCTGATAGTAAAAATTCTCGGCATTGGTTTGATCCGGAGGCGCGGGCTTCTTGCCTGCGCCACCCCCCATCGAACGATCGGCGCGATCTCCACGATCCATGCGTTCTCCGCGCTCGTGCCGCTCCGGGCGCTCGCGTCGTTCCTGCGCCTGTATCGGAACCGAGTTGTGATTATTATGATTCTCCACCCGAGGCAGAATCGGCCGAATCAGCTTGCGGTTGGCAAAATTTTCCTTTTCGGAGAATTCACCGGCCTGTACGGGATCCATAATTTGCTTCATAGCGGCGCTACCTCGGATACACGCATTCGCGCAAACCACACTTCGAGACCTATGAAAGTAATCAACGAAGGCGTGAAATTTTACCTACCGTAACACAGGAATCGGCCCCTGACAATCCTACCTTAGTGCCACGACCAACAGTGTGCCAATCTTTCTCATCCCCTACAATATCGATTTGCTGCTAGTTCGTGTTCGACAGGTCAGCCCCGCGGCGCTCTCTACCGCTCCACGTCACAATTGCCACCAGACTGGCCACAAGAAGCACCGTCCAGGCCAGCACCGGCGCGAATACTCCCCCGTACCGCTGTTCGGCGAACCTTGCTTGTTTCACCCCGTTCCAGGAAGAGAGGAAGTTCCCAAGTTGGTAGGCGAACCCCGGAAACGTCCCCCGCACCGCGGGCGGCGAAAGTTCATTCAGGTGCGCCGGGATCACTCCCCAAGCGCCCTGTACCATGAACTGCATCAGAAAGCCGCCCAGCGCCAGCATGGGCACCGTGCGCGAATAGGCCCACAGCGGTATCAATGGAATCGAAAGCAACGCAGCGATTACGATCGCCTTCCGGCGGCCAATTTTTTCCGACCATGTTCCGAAAAGAATTCCTCCCAGCAGCGCGCCAATGTTCGCGATGATGGCAATCAGCCCCACCGTCTGCGGCGTGAACTTATGGTCCTTCTGAAGGAATGTCGGATACAGGTCCTGACTCCCATGGCTGAACGAATTGAAGGCAAACATCAGCACAACCAGGAAAGCGAATGTGCCCAGGTACGTTAGGATGTCTTTGCCGAGCCGTGTCTCTGCTTTCCTCGATACCCGTCCTTGCACCCAGGCGGGGGACTCATCCACTTTCGTGCGAATGTAGATCACCAGAAACGCGGGCAGCGCCCCGATCACGAACATGCCGCGCCAACCCACGAAGCGGAAGGCCGTCCCGTAAGCCAGAGCCGCCATCAGGTATCCCACGGCATACCCTTCCTGCAACAACCCGGAGAAGAACCCCCGTCCCTCCGCCGGCAGCGTCTCGAACGTCAGCGCCGCGCCCACGCCCCATTCCCCTCCCATCGCCACGCCGAACAGCGCCCGAGTGATCAGGAAAACCTTCAACGAGGGGGAGAATGCTGACGACAGCTCAAATACCGAGTACAGAATGATATCGATCATCAACGTGGGACGCCGTCCGAACCGGTCCGCCATCAGCCCAAAACAAAATGCGCCAACCGGACGAAAAACCAGGGTGATGAAGACCGCTTCCAGTACCCCCGAAATCTTGGCCTGGAACTGCGTCGCGATCGCGCTCACACAGAAGGTTAGGATGAAGAAATCAAACGCATCCAGCGACCAGCCCAGAAAACAGGCGATGAACGTATTCCGCTGGACCGGAGTCAACCTGCGAAAGTGACCAATGAATTCCATGGCGCTAATCCGACCGCTGTATTGCTCCCCTCTGGAACTCAGTGTCGTCTGTGGTTATGCTTTTCTTCCCGCCGCCAAGTCCTGCGGATGCTAGCATATGTTTTTCAATCAACAATCAACAAATCAGCAATCAACAACTCTTTCCATGCCCGAACTCGACCTCCCGCAACGCCAGGCGCCCGACTCGCTCATGCTCACCGGTTTCTGGTATCGCGCCGTGCCCGCCGATCGGGTCCACCGCAATCAGTTGTACAAGGCGACGCTGCTGGAGATTCCACTCGTCATCGGCCGTGACCGTCTGGGTCAACCCTTCGCTCTGCACGACGCCTGCCCTCATCGTGGCATGCCGCTAAACTGCGGCCGATTCGACGGAGAGAATCTCGAGTGCGGATATCACGGCTGGAAGTTCGATGTCCATGATGGCCAGTGTCAACTGATCCCTTCGCTCACCGCCGATCAGAAGCTCCGAGTGGACCGCATCTATGCGGGCAGCTATGCCTGCGAAGAACAAGACAGTTTTGTCTGGGTTTTCATTCCCGATCCAGGCCCGGCAGGCGCAGGATTCGCCCCACGCGCCGAGCCGCCCGATGCCGCGCCGCAAATCGAAAAGTTCAGTTCGAAATACAAACTCGCCTACCTGCAGGCCGAAATGCCCGTCAGTATCGATCACGGCATCATCGGCCTCATGGATCCCGCGCACGGCCCGTTCGTTCACCAGGCGTGGTGGTGGCGCACCCAGCACAGCATTCACGAGAAGAAAAAGAACTTCGAGCCCATTCCCAACGGCTTTCGCATGAGCGCGCATACGCCAAGTTCCAACTCCGCGCCCTACAAGTTGCTGCGCCTCTATGCCGACGCCGATTCCATCACCACCACCATCGATTTCGTTCTGCCCAACTTTCGTACCGAGACTATTCGTGCCGGGAAATATTGGTTCTCCAGCCTGACCACGGTCACGCCGATTACGAGCAATCAGTGCCGCATCGATGTGGTCGCCGCCTGGAATCTGTTTCGCTGGGTGCCCTTCGTCCCCGGCCTGCTGAAATTCGTCTTTGCGAAATTCGTCGAGCAAGACCGCCGCACTATGGAACTGCAAGCCGAAGGCTTGAAACACAACCCTCACCTGATGCTGATCGACGACGCCGACCGCCCCGCGAAATGGTACTTCCAGCTCAAGGCCGCGCATCTCGAAGCCAAGCGCACCGGCAGCGAGATGAAACATCCGATGGCGGCCCCAGTCACGCTAAAGTGGAGGAGTTGAAAGTTATGTGTGGCGCGGGCGCCCCCGCCCGCGCAGCCGCGAAGCGGCGCAAGAATGCAGCCCACGGCGCAAGCCGTGGGTTGTCCGCAACATGAAAAGAGTTAGCCCCGAAGGGGCGCAAGAAAAGCAACACGGTGGTTGCCCCGCGGCCTACTCCGCAACCAGCCAGTCCATCGCCTCTTCCCGTGTTTTGAACGTGGGCAAGTCACGCTGCGAAAAGCTCTTGAAGTGCTCGTAGAAGACGTTCGGGAGACTCTCCGTGCCGACCCAGGCAGCTCTTTTCACATAAGGACGATCGAGCACGAGAACCTCTTGCACCCGCGTCGCCACTTGCTTGTCGATCTGAGCGCCCGCGAAGTCCGCCAGGATGAGCACCGATGCAGGCGCTTGCCGAGTGACGGTTGCTCGTATCATGTCGAGCAGCAGCAGAACTTCCTTGCCGCTGCAGTGATTGAAGTCAAGGACCAAAATGGCCTGGCCCTTGTGCTTCACAAAGTGCAGCCGCTCGTCGAGCAGTTCGCCGGACTTCATGCCAGGATCTTCTCCACCACGCCATAAGCCCCCTCCAGCGCGGCATCGAGCGCGGAGGCATCTTTGCCCCCGGCCTCGGCCAGGTCCGGACGGCCTCCGCCTTTGCCGCCAACTTTCTGCGCCACCGGACCGATCACCTTGCCGGCCTGCACCCGGCTGGTTAGGTCTTTCGTCACGCCCACGATGAGCGCAACATTGCCATTCGATGCCGAGCCGAGAATCACCACCCCCGAGCCAATCTTATCGCGCAACTGATCGACCAGCGTACGCAACTGCGCCCGCTCCAGATTGTCGACACGATGCGCCAGAACTTTCACGCCCTTCACTACTTTCACCTGGTCGCCGATATTGGCCGTACTCGACGACGCCGACTTCATCCGTACCTGGTCGAGTTCCCGCGTCAGCCGTTTGATCTCGGCATCTTTCTTTTCCAGTTCGGCCTTCAGCGCCTCCGCCGGAGAGAACGCAGCCTCGCTGTCGGGGACCGATTCGGAAGTGGGTGCCCCATCCGTGCGCCTCTTTTGCGCAAGGGTGGGTGAAACGAATGCCGACACAACGTTTTCCAGTTGATGGTCCCTGCGGAAATGCTGTAAAGATCCCTCGCCAGTGATGGCCTCCACCCTCCGCACGCCCGAAGACACGCTGCCTTCTTTCAGAATCTTGATGAGCCCGATCTCGCCGGTCGCCGCCGTGTGCGTACCGCCGCACAACTCCGTCGAGAAGTCGCCGATCCGCACCACCCGCACCTTATCGCCGTACTTTTCCCCGAACAGCGCCATCGCGTGATACTCATTCACGGCCACGTCAATGGGTACGTCAACAATGGTCTCCACCTTCTGGTTGCGCAGCAATTCCTTGTTAATGATGTCTTCAATGTCCTGTAACTCTTCGTCTTCCACCGCCGCGAAGTGCGAAAAATCAAACCGTAGATGCCCCGGCGCCACCAGCGACCCCGCCTGCTTCACATGCTTCCCCAACACCTCGCGCAGCCCAGCATGAAGCAAATGCGTAGCCGTGTGATTGCGTATCGTCGCCTGACGAATATCAGTGTTCACGACGGCGTCGACTTTGTCCCCCGCGCGGATCGGTTGTTTCGCGATCACCTGATGCGCGCGCACGCCTTGAATCGGGTAATAACATCCCTTGACGTCGGCGGCGATGGTGTTGTGATCGTCAGAGTAGAACCATCCCCGGTCGCCGACTTGTCCGCCCGCCTCAGCGTAAAACGGCGTGTGATCGAGAATGATCTCGCCCTCTTCGCCAGCCTTGAGTTCCCGAACCCCCTGCCCGTTATGAATGATCGCCAACACCTCGCAGCCGTCAGACCGAGTCTGTCGATAGCCTTCAAATTCAGATTTCGGAAGCTGCTGATAAGCAGGGTTCGCCGTCTGCTTCGCCGCGCCTTTCCACGAGGCGCGAGCCCGCGACTTCTGCTCCTCCATCGCATAATCAAATCCGGCTCGGTCGAACGCAATTCCCTGGTCGCGGGCCGCGTCCTGCATGAAGTCCAGTGGCATGCCGAAGGTGTCGTAGAGTTTGAATGCATCCTCACCCGCAAGTTTCTCTACAGAGCCTTTGAGCAGCGCTTCCAGTTTTTCCAGACCCACGTCCATCGTATGTGCGAATCGCGTTTCCTCCACCTGCACTGTTTTGGAAACTCGATCAGCGGTCTCGTTCACTTCCGGGTACGCATCTTGCATCAGGTCGCGCACTGCAAAAACCATCTCGTAAAGAAACGGCTTCGTCTGCCCCAGCAGTCGCCCATGCGTGATTGCCCGGCGAATAATCTTGCGCAGCACATAGCCCCGTCCGTCGTTTGCCGGAAGCACGCCATCGGAAATCAGAAACGTCGCCGCGCGCGAGTGATCCGCGATCACCCTCAGGGATGCCGCGGACTTATGGCTTGCCTGTGTGGGGACAGCCGCCCCCGGTTGTCCGGCCGAGCGAAGCTCGGCTTTCGTCAACTCCGCGGCCCGCTTGATCAGCGACGTGAACAGATCCGTCTCGTAATTCGAAATCACTCCCTGCAGCACCGCCGCCACCCGCTCCAACCCCATCCCCGTATCAATCGACGGCTTGGGCAGCGGATTCAGCTTCCCGCTGGCATCGCGGTCAAACTGCATGAACACCAGATTCCAGATCTCCACATACCGCCCGCACTCGCAGCCGAACGCGCAATCCGTGTGCCACTGATCGGACGCCGCCGCACCCATGTCGTAATGAATCTCGCTGCACGGTCCGCACGGCCCGGTGTCGCCCATCTGCCAGAAATTGTCTTTCAGCCCCATCTCGAAGATGCGGTCTTTCGCAATGCCTTGTGCCACCCACAAGTCGTAAGCTTCTGCATCGCGTGCAACGCCAGCTTCGCCCTTGAAGATGGTCACGTACAGCTTGTCCTTCGCAATCCCGAACCACTCCGGCGAAGTAATCAGCTCCCACGCGTAGGCGATGGCATCTTCCTTGAAATAGTCGCCAAAGGAAAAATTCCCCAGCATCTCGAAAAACGTGTGATGCCGGTTGGTAAACCCCACATTCTCCAGATCGTTGTGTTTCCCGCCGGCGCGCACGCACTTCTGCGACGTGGCCGCCCGAGAGTAGTCGCGCTTCTCCAGTCCGAGAAAGACGTCTTTGAACTGGTTCATCCCCGCGTTGGTGAACAGCAGCGTGGGATCGTTCGCCGGGACGAGCGACGACGAATGCACCTCTTTGTGTCCCTTGTGCACAAAGAAGTCCAGAAATTTACGGCGGATCTCAGAACCGGTCAGCATGAAGAAGTAATTCTAAATGAATAGGGCCTTCGGCGACGCTGAGGGCCGCGTACGCAGCAAACGAAAACTGCCTAGCCGCTTTCGCCTTCCATCGCGCTGAGAGTTTCGTCATCCACATCCCATTTCTTCAGGATGGTGAAGATGGTTTTCATTCCGAATCCAGCCCGCGCCAATTGCCGGAAGATGCGCGCCGTCTGCTTCTGATCTTTCGGTTTTTCCAGGCGCTTCTTGCGAAGAAATTCGCGAGCCTGCTTTTCGTCGCTCACGCCCTCATAGGCCGCGTCCACGGCCTTCTCAATCACCGACCCGTGCACGCCCCGTGTCTTCAACTCGGTAATCACGCGCATCCGCCCCAGCTTTTGATTGTCGCGCCGCAACGAAGAGTACGACGCGGCATACTGCGAGTCGTTCAGATATCCCTGGTCTTTCAGCCGCCGGATCACCAACTCCACCAACGTCTGCCCATATTCCGACTCGGCTTCTTCGATACGCGCCCGCATCAGGCGTTTCAACTCAGCGACGGTCCGCATGCGCCGGGCCAGCGCCCCCACGGCGTATTCGTACAGTTCATCTTCCGAGTAGGTTCTTCTTTTGGGACGCGGAAACGCCATACGGAATAACGATAGCGCAAATCCGGGCCGAGGACTGGAGAAAGAAAAAGGCGCGCCTACGCGCGCCCATTCAAGGAGGCAACACAATGAAAAAAGCGAATCCAAAATCCAGAATCCTAAAGCCGAAAGCCTTAAGCCGGAAGCCGTCCCTACCGTCCCCCAAACCCCGCCGACTGCATCGACTGCCGCGAAATGTCCGAAGTCGACGCAATGCCCTGCATGCGCAGCTTGAAGTCGTCAGCGTTGGAAGCGTTCTCCAGCGCGGTTTCGTAGTTCACCAATCCCGCCTGGAACAAATCCCACAGCGACTGGTCAAAGGTCTGCATACCATACTGCGACGTGCCCGCCGCGATCGCGTCGCGAATGGACCGCGTCTTTTCCGGCACCAGCACGCATTCACGAATGTAGGCGGTATTGATCATGACTTCGACCGCGGGTACGCGCCCCTCGGAGTCGCAGCGCCGCACCAGACGCTGGCTGATGATGGCGCGCAGCACGGCCGCCAGTTGCATCCGAATCTGCTTCTGCTCCGGCGGCGGGAAAATGGATATGACACGGTTCACGGTCTCGACCGCATCCAGCGTGTGCAGGGTCGAGAACACCATGTGGCCGGTTTCGGCCGCGTGCAGCGCCGTCGAAATCGTTTCCAGGTCTCGCATTTCGCCCACCAGGATCACGTCCGGATCCTGACGCAGAGAAGCGCGCAACGCCGCGCCGAACGATGGCGTATCCACCCCAATCTCGCGCTGGTTGACGTAGCCCTTCTTGTCGCGGTGCAGAAATTCGATCGGATCTTCGATGGTAACGATGTGTTCCGCGCGCGACGAGTTTACGCGATCGACCATGGCCGCCAGCGTCGTCGACTTACCGGAACCTGTAACGCCCGTCACCAGCACCAGCCCGCGAGGCATGTCGCAAATCTGCTCCACTACCTTGGGCAGAAACAGTTCGTCAAGCGCGCGAATCTTGGTCGGAATGACGCGCAGCACCAGTCCCACGTTGCCGCGCTGCTGGAAAATATTCACACGGAAGCGTCCCAGTCCGGCCACGCCGTACGCCATATCGATTTCCGTGGTTTCTTTGAACTTTTGCTTCTGTCGCGCCGACATCATGCTGAACGCCATGTTCAGCATGTCTTCGGCGGTAATGCGAGGCTGGTCAGTCAACGGCACCAGTTCGCCGTCAATGCGCAGGTGAGGATAGTTTCCCACCTTCAAATGCAAGTCCGAGGCTCGCCGTTCCGTCGCAATCCGAAGCAGATCATCAATATTCATGCGGACTTTTCCCCTGGGAACCTCTTGGCATGACGTTCTCTAACATGATCGCCCGAATCGTCACCTTCCCCAAGATGACCGAGGTAATGGCCTCTGATCGGCGGCGGGACACAGCCTTAAGTTTGCTGCGTTGGGGGTCGATTCCAGTTCGGTAAGGGCCGTAATCCTGCTTGGCATGAGGCGAGGAAAGTTCGGAACCGACGGCGAATTGCCAGCATCTACAATCTCATCCTCGATCTCAAGCTTATCCCGGAACCAAGGCCAAGATGAAGAGCGTAACCTCAGTGATCTTTGATATGGATGGAGTGCTCATCGACTCCGAGCCCGCCCACAAGCTCGCGAAGGAGCGCGCCTTTGCGCGTTTTGGCGTCACCCTGCCCGAGGTTGTCTACGAACGATACAAAGGGCGCCCCGACCACACCATGATGAACGAGGTCGTGCCCTCTCTCCCGCAAGTCAGCGTTGACGTAGAGGAGTTTCTTCGCCTCAAGCACCAGGAATTCGAGGCCGTCGAACATCTGGCCGAGCCGATTGAAGGTGCGAAAGATTTCGTAGTTTGGGCCAAGAGCAAATTTCGAATCGCGCTCGCCACCTCAGCAACGCGTAGAAACCGGGAAGCTGCTCTCCGCTTGCTGGGGCTCACAGACACGTTCGATTATGTCGTGGATGCGTCTGGCTTCTCGCGCTCCAAGCCCGATCCGGAAATCTTTCAGATCGCATTAAGCGGGCTCAAAGCCGATCCAACCGAGTGCCTCGTCATTGAAGATTCTCTGGCCGGAGTGATCGCCGGGAAGGCCGCCGGTTGCTGTGTTGCCGCTCTCACCACTTCGTTTGCGGAACAACCGCTTCGCGAAAGTGGCGCAGACTACATCGTCCACAACTTCGACAACCTCCGCGAGTTGCTGGATCGCTAAACAGTGCCTCGGCTCATTCCGTCCGCAACGCCTGCATCGGATCAACCGTCGCCGACCGCCGCGCCGGCAAGTACGCAGCCGCCAACGCCAACAGCAATACGCAAATCGCGGCCAACGTCAACACGGGTTGCGATGGCGTCTCTTTGCCGAAATACCGATGTGGGGACAGCCGCCCTCGGCTGTCCGTCGAGCGAAGCTCGACAGCCCTATCCATCAGAACCGGCAAACTGGGACATTCCCGGGTCGCGAGAAGTCGGTCCAGAGTCTTGTGAAATCGCGCTAAGCGTGCGAACTCGTCGCATGTCCCGCCCGCGCAATCGCGACCTTGGCTCCGGCGGGCGCTCCCTCCCCCTGCCACTTCCGCGCCAACCCTTCCAGTTGGGCCAACACCTTTTCAATGTCCTTCATGCGGTCGGTGATGCCATAGGTTACGGCAGGCGGAATCGTCGGCTGGTAATGGCGGAACACGAACCCCTTGTCTTCCAGCGTGCGCAGTCGCTCCGTCAGAACGCGCGAGGAAATGCCGGCCACGTTCTTTCGCAGCACCCCAAAGCGCATCGGACCGTTCGTGCTCAAGGACCACAAGATGTGCAGCGTCCACGGCCGGGTCAGCAGTTCCAGTAACCCGCCGATTGCGCACGGAGATGGAGTTTGGGCAGAACGTCGCATAAGTAGTACCCTGATACTAGGTTACTCCAAAGTGCCTGCTTTGAAAAGAGCTAATAGTTATTTATTGTAACCAACCAGGAATCCGCGCCATCTAACCGAACTGAATTGGGAGGGTCTCATGAAACTGCTTCGCATCGATTCCAGCGCCCGCGGCAGCTCGGTCTCACGACATCTGACCGCCCGCTTCGTGGAAGCCTGGCAACTCGAACATCCGGACGGAACAGTGATCGAACGCGACTTGGCCATTACCGCTCTTCCTCACATCACCGATGAATGGGTGCAGGCGGTGCACTCCAATCCTGCAATCCTGACCGCCGAGCAGAAACATGTGCTCCAGCTTTCCGACGCGCTGGTCGAGGAATTGGTCCAGGCGGACACGATTGTGATCGGTGCTCCCATGTACAACTTCGCCATTCCCGCGCCCTTGAAGGCGTGGATCGATCAGGTCGTCCGCGTGGGCAAGACGGTTCTGTTCGCCGCCTCCGGGCCGCAAGGGATTCTGAAAGGCAAGAAAGTCTACGTCGTGACCTCGCGCGGTGGCGCGTTCCGTCCGGGCACTCCCACGGAACGCTTCGACTATCAGGAGCCTTATCTACGCCACATACTGGCCTTCATCGGCCTGACCGACGTGACCTTTATCCACGCCGAAAATCAGAAGCCCGGAGCCCTAGCGGAGACTGCGAAAGACGCCGCCATTGCGCAGATCCGCGCATTGGCAAGGGACAGTTCGATTTCCGCTAGGCAATGACCCGGCGCCCGATCGCCAGACATTGAAGTTCGCGGCATCGGGAAGGGCACGGCTTCAGCCGCGCCGCTGAGCGTCGTATTCGACGCGGCTTTGGCCGCTGAGGGAGCACGTTCCTACGTACTCGCCGAAGCGGACCAAAATTGAAAAAGCAACATAAAGGAGAAAACCATGGTAAGTACTGCTGCTACATTTTCTAACCGGTCCCTAACGCAGGCGCCCGCCCCCGCAGGCCCTGTGGTTCTGCTCGGTCGCGTTTTCTTTGCGCTGATTTTTCTGATGGCAGGTCTGAATCACTTCTCCAGCCAGACGATCGGCTACGCCGCTTCGCAAGGTGTGCCGCTGGCTTCCATCGCGGTTCCGTTCTCCGGCGTGCTCGCCCTTTTCGGCGGACTCTCGATCCTGCTCGGCTACCGCTCCAAACTCGGAGCCTGGCTCATCGCGTTGTTCCTGGTTGGGGTCACTCCCATGATGCACAGATTCTGGACTGTTCCTGATCCCATGATGCATCAGATGCAGATGGTCATGTTCATGAAGAACCTGGCGATGCTGGGCGGCGCACTTCTCATCTCGCAGTTCGGCTCTGGCCCGTGGAGCCTCGATAGCCGCAGGAAATAATTACCGCGGGATTTTGCGCCAACAGAAAAGCCGCCCCTTAAGGCGGCTTGTCCGAATGCTCAATTGACGGCTAGGCGGCGGTTTCTTCCGCCACCGGTGCCTGAAATGGCTCATCGTAGCTGCCGCCGTAGATCGAAGGCACCTTCGAGCCCATCGGCCGCAGGTACGTCGCCAACTCGCCGCGATGATGGATGCTGTGGTTGTTCAGGAATCCCAGGTAGAAGACCGAGGGCATGTTGAACACGCCGAAGAAGCCCACCGGGGTGAGCAACTGCTCGGCCGACATTGCTTCCACGCGGGCGATGCCGCTCTTCACATGCTCGTCGTACCACGCGACCACTTCTGCCGAGGTCTGGGGCTTGTGCTCCGGCGTTTCCATGTTGAACTTCAGGTCGGCAATTCCATCCAGAAACTGGATGTCGGTGTTGGCGATATGCCACGCCAGTTCCTTCGCCGTCCGCGCGTTGGGATCCGGACGGTAATCCGACTTCGTATCGGGGACGGCTGCGATCACTTTCTTGGTTATTTCTGCTTCATTCTTGAAGCCGTCGAGCATGACCGCTCGCAGGCCGAGGACAAATTCAGGAGTTGGTGCTGGTTGCTGGGACATTGTTTCCTCCTTGGGTGAGGTACTTCGTTTCTTGAAGGGACGGAAGCGGGCGCGTGGCGCGCCCTCTTCGAGTTCGAACGAACCTGAATTATACGCCGACCGGCTGCTTGCTGCGCACCTTGCTTCCGACCGGCACGGGCGTGAACCACCCGTGGCGGTCGCTCTTCTCCCCGCGCACGATCGCGTAAAACTCTTTCTGCAGCGCTTTGGTGATGGGGCCGACGGCGCCTTTGCCCACCTTGATCTTGTCGACGGAACGGATCGAGGTGACTTCGGCGGCCGTGCCGGTGAAGAACGCTTCGTCGGCGATGTACAGCATTTCCCGCGGAATCATCTGCTCGACGATTGGGATGCTCAGGTCGCGGGCGATCTGCAGAACGGAGTCGCGGGTAATCCCGGGCAGCACGGAACTGCCGAGCGGCGCGGTGATCAGCTTGTCGCGATGCACCAGGAACAGGTTCTCGCCCGAGCCCTCGCTCACGAACCCGCCGGCGTCGAGCGCGATGCCTTCCACGTAGCCGTTGACGATGGCTTCCATCTTGATGAGCTGCGAGTTCATGTAGTTGGCGCCGGCCTTGGCCATGGCGGGCAGCGTGTTGGGCGCCAGCCGCGTCCACGACGAGACGCACACGTCGCAGCCTTCGCTCTCGCCGCTCAGATACTTCCCCCACGGATAATTGATGATGTAGACCTCGGTCGGCGAGTTGAACGGATTCACGCCGGCTTCGCCATATCCTCTTAAAACGATGGGGCGGACGTAGCACGGCCACGCGCCATTGTGCCCTACAGTCTCGAGCATGCCCTGAACTAGCTGGTCGCGGGTGAAGTCCACGTCGATGCGGTAGACCTTGGCGGAATCGAGCAGGCGCTGCATGTGTTCGTCGGCCCGGAAAATCGCGGGGCCGCTGGGCAGTTCGTAGCAGCGGATGCCTTCGAAGACCGAAGAGCCGTAGTGGATGACGTGCGACATCACGTGGATGGTCGCGTCGTCCCAGTTGATGAGCTTGCCGTTGTGCCAGATCTTGTCGGTCTTCTGAATTGCCATGCGAACTCCTTGATGGGCGCTGCCTTCCCAGTAATTATATCCGAGCCCGAAGTGGACTCACGTAACGTCAGTGTAAAGACGGCGATGGCCAAGTGTTGTCATCGGGAGTTTAGGTTTTTGGCATTGTCATCGTGAGCGCTCCAAAATTGTTTTGTCATCCTGAGCGAGTATCCCCCCGGATTTGTCATCCTGAGCGAGGACCATTTGGGATTGTCATCCTGAGCGAAGCGCGTCGGCGAGCAACGCGAACCGACGTGCGCAGTCGAAGGATCCCTACCTTCTACACCGCGATGCCCCAACTCCTTGTCATTCCGAACCGGGCCTCAAGCCCGGTGAGGAATCTGCTCTCCCCGAACCCGCATGACCGCCGCCTCACCCCACCCCTCCGCCAAATCTTCCCAGGTCGGATTCCGCTCCTCAATCAAAGCAACTTTCTTCTCCCGCCTCCACCCCTTGATCTGCGTCTCCCGCGCAATCGCATCCCCCACATTCCGAAACGAAGCGAAGTAAACCAACCGGTGCACCCGATACCTGCGCGTGAATTCTCCACCCTCGCCCGCCCGATGCCGCAGCACGCGCGCCATCAAGAATCCGGTAACGCCCACGTAAATGACCCGCCCCTTACTAGCCATGATGCAAACGTAATAAGTCCGCTCCCGCCCCGTCACCATCCTCCTTGTCATTTCGACGCCTGACACTGAGCAGCGCGAAGTGGGGAAAGGAGGAATCCGCTGTAGCCCTTGTCATTCCGACGCCCGAGCGAAGTGAGAAAGGAGGAATCTGCTGTCCTCCCACCGCCGCCGCCAGCAGATTCCTTCGGGCCAACCCCGCCCGTTCGGAATGACAAAACTTTATAGATCAGGACACGCCCCCGTCAGCGTCACACGTCACATCCCCAAAACATTCCCCTATGCAAAACTCCTTTGTCATTCCGACGCCAGACACCGAGCAAAGGCGAGGTGGAAGCAGGAGGAATCAACAGCAGCCCTTGTCATTCCGACGCCTGAGCGAAGCGAAGAAGGAGGAATCTGCTGTCCTCCCACCGCCGCCGCCAGCAGATTCCTTCGGGCCAACCCCGCCCGTTCGGAATGACAAAATTTTATAGATCAGGACACGCCCCCGTCAGCGTCACACGTCACATCCCCAAAACATTCCCCTATGCAAAACTCCTTTGTCATTCCGACGCCTGACACCGAGCAAAGCCGAGGTGGAAGCATGAGGAATCCGCAGTGGCCCTTTGTCATTCCGACGCCCGAGCGAAGCGAGAAAGGAGGAATCTGCTGTCCTCACCGGGGGATCAGAAGGTTTGGGGGCACCGGGAGTCTCTTTACCAGGGATTGGTAGCGGGGGTCGGTGTGGAGGAAGTCGAAGAAGGGTTCGTTTTGGAGAAAGATGAGGCGGGGGGAACGTTCGTGGTAGGCATCTTCGAGGAGTTTTAGCGTTGCTTCTTTGTGGCGAGCGCGGGCGCAATCCATGGCCATCCACCAAGGGGAGGCGTAGCCGTGGCGGCCACTTGCCTTGGTTTTTTGCCAGCGCCATTCTGCAACGGCCTGGCTGCCTCCGCGCTGAAAGGCATGGGTTACTGCGTCGGCCGAGGCTCGGTCGTCATCCGCGAGAAGTCCTTGCTCCATTTCCTGGGCTGCTTCTTTGAACTTGCCTTTTGACCAATAGACGTCGGAGAGGATGAAGTGAGTGCTGCCATCGCGAGGATTCGCATCGGCGCGGAGGCGCAACTCGGTAATTGCGGCGTCGAATTGTCGGAGCCGGTAGTAGGTAAAGCCCAAGGCCCAGGGCCGCTGGAAGGGATCGGCTTCGATGCCAAGTTTTTGTTCCTGCACGGCCTCGCCGGGACGATTCATCGCCATGAGGATGTAGGAGCGGACATGGCGCGCCTCGGCGTAGTTGGGATCGAGGGCGATGGCGCGTTGGGATTCGGCATCGGCGTGGGCGCAATCCCAGTCTCCGAAGAAATAAAGAGCGGCCAGAGAGTTGTGGGCCTCAGGAAGGGAATCGTCGAGCTCGACCGCCTTATGGGCGGCTGCTTCCCACTTGGGTCGCACTTTCTGGGGATCGAGTTGTCCGCCAACCGCGCTGCCTCCGTAGTAGTCGGAAAGACCGCTCCATGCAGCGGCGTAATCGGGTTCGAGTTGGATGGCTCTCCCGAAGTATTCGAGACTGGGAGCGCTATTGTCGCTGAACCAGTAATAGCGGCCATGGAGGTAGGCATCGTGGGCTTCGGGATTGATGTGCGGCTGCGGCACGGGCCGGGAGACCGCGAGGCGTACTTCTTTGGCGATGGTTTGTGACAGTTCTGACGGTAAGGAGAAGGCGGCGCTGAGATCCCGGTCGTAACTCTCGGCCCAGATGTGAGCGTCGCTGGCAGCGTGGATGAGTTGGACTGTGAGGTGGACGCGCGATGCCGAACGGGTGATGGACCCTTCGAGGATCCCATCGACGCCGAGTTCGCGGGCGATGTCGCGGACCGGGCGCCGAACGCCTTTGTACTGCATGGCGGAGGTGCGAGATACGATGCGAAGAGCGTGATTCTTGGCTAGGGCGGTGATGAGCTCGTCGGTCATGCCATCGGCGAAGTACTCCTGGGAGGGATCCCCAGAAAGACTTTGGAACGGGATAACGGCGAGAGATCGAATGGTAGCAGCGGCTGGCTGAAAAGTTCGTTCGCCGCGGAGTATTGCGATCACAGCGCCGACGAGCACCAGCGCCAGGGCTGCGGCCACAAACGGCCAACGTAAAAAGCGTGAGGACCGAACGGGTAGGGCCGCAAGGATGGGAAACGGCTGCGCAGCCGTCACGACCGCTGGCGGCGGTTCGTTGGGGGTGGCGACTGTAGGTTCCGTAGCGGGGACCGGAGCCGAGCCGTTTGGCTTGGTCCACTCCACGGCGCTGACGAAGCGATAGCCGCGGCGCGGAATCGTTTCTATCCAGCGGGCTTTTTCGGCGGTATCGGAGAGAGTTTCGCGCAGGCGTTGCACTGCGGAGTTGAGGCCGTGCTCGAAGTCGACAAAGGTATTGTGGGACCAGAGCTGGGCACGGAGTTCCTCGCGCGTCACCAGTTCGCCGGAATGCTCCATCAAAAGGATGAGGATGCGCAGCGGCTGTTCGCCCAATTTTATGCGAACGCCGAACTTGCGAACTTCACCCGATCGAAGGTTGACCTCGTAGGGACCGAAGCGGGCAATGCTTTGGGTCGGGGTCGTGAGCGCCATGCTGCGATTCCTTACAGAGACGGGATCAGGGCCCGGGAGGACGTAGGCGGAATTTTGAGCCTTCGGGGCGAGGCTGTCAAGGCATAACGAGTCGCGCATCAAAGCCTTGCGCCGTGATATCGAAATGATTCGACTGTGATGCGCTTTGCATTGCCGGGAAATGAACACAATGCGATAACGCTCGACCGTGGATCAACCTGATCCTAGGAGCAGTTCCCATGAGAAGCATTTCCACGATTGTACGGTTTCTCTTGCCGGGCATCATTGCGTTGGCTCTGGTGCCGGCGGCCTTGGCGCAATCGACGAACGTCTCGGTTTTTGCCAGCGGCTTCAATAACCCTCGCGGGCTGAAGTGGGGTCCTGACGGAAATCTTTATATAGCGGAGGGCGGCGCGGGAGGCACGGCATCCACGGTGGGGCTTTGCACGCAAGTTCCCGATGTCGGCCCTTACACCGGGGCGTTCACCGCGAGAATTTCGAAAGTCACGCCAGACGGAGTAGTCACGACGGTGGCCGATCATTTGCCGTCAAGCCAAACCAACGCCGCGCAGGGCAGTCTGGTGAGCGGGGTGGCTGACGTGGCCTTCATCGGTCACACGCTCTACGCGATCCTGGCGGGAGCGGGGTGCTCGCATGGACTTGCGGGAACCGACAATGGCGTTCTGCGCGTAAATCGGGACGGCTCGACCACGATGTTTGCGGATCTGTCGGTGTTCCAAAAGCGGCATCACGTCGCCAACCCGAATCCTGGTGACTTTGAACCGGATGGCACGTGGTACAGCATGCTCGCCGACCATGGAACGTTGTTCGCGATTGAACCGAATCACGGAGAGCTGGATGCTATCTCGATCGGAGGGGAAATTCGCAGAATTGCCGACATCTCCTCGATTCAAGGCCACATCGTGCCGACCGCACTGGCGTTCCATGGACATGATTTTTTCGTGGGAAATCTCGATACCTTTCCCATCAAAGACGGCTCGTCGAAAATTATGAAAATCACGCCGGAGGGAGACGTTTCCACGGTGTATATCAATTTGAGCGTCATTGTGGGACTGGCGTTCGACTGCAGAGGCCGGCTCTATGTGCTCGAGAACACGACGGGGAATCAGTTCCCCACGCCCGGGACAGGAAAAATTCTGCGAGTCAACGGCAAGAACAATTACACCGAGATTGCAACCGGACTGATGTTGCCTACTGCCATGACCTTCGGCCCGGATGGGAACCTTTATGTGTCGAACTGGGGATTTGGACCGCCTCCGGTGGGAATGGGACAGGTATTGAAGGTTACCGTGCCTAACGACTGAGCTTGCGAAAACCCTGGACGTTCGGTCGCCGTGTGCCCCATCCTAGCCGCGCTTTTTGCAGCTAGGGTGGGGATTCTGACTTATGTGGGGACGGGCGCCTTCGCCCGTCCATGCGGCCCAGGTGTATCGGGCCGCGGGGGTTTGCTTTTGACTTGTCATCCTGAAGGAGCGCGTTGTTTGCGCGACTGAAGGGATCTGTGCACCTCTGTCGGACTGTCCGACGCCCGCTTTCCGCCTTGTCATCCCGAGCGAGGCAGGACGGCGAGCTAAGCGAGCCACCCTGCGCAGTCGAGAGCCTGCCCTGAGCCGGGTGCCCCACTCTAATCTCGCCGCCTTTTGGCGAGATTAGAGTGGGGATTTTGACTCTCTTTGGAAATCTGAAATCATGGCACTAGCCCACCTTCGCACCACCACAACGTAGGCTGCCCCACGCTTCGCGATTCTCGAAGCGTGGGCACCGCGGACGACGACATCAGCGGTTTCCCGATCCTAGCAGCGCCTTCTGCGGCTAGTGGGGATTTTGAATTCCTCACCGATCAACTTCTTTTCCACAGCCCTCCACAGAAATAATTCCCGTCCTTGTGACGCACAACCTTTACTGAGAATTTCAAATAAGCCAAGTTGGGATATGCGCAAACGACCTGCCAACCCGGCGGCTCAAACCAAAACGAACCAAAAGCTAACTGTTTCCATTCCCAAAACGGGAAAGACTTCCACCCCAGCCGGCGAGGTTAAGTCCTTAATCCGCAATATTTTACTCGCAAGTCCTGCGTTTCCAAGATTATACGCGGATGTCGTCATATCCTCCGCCCCTAACTCCAATGAAGCCAAGATCTTAGCTCGCAACTACCAAGAAATTATCGATAGGACTAACAGGACCAATATGCCAATTCATCCCAACGTCAAAGTCTGCACCCACATCAAGGTCACCGGAGTCCGTTGCGGCTCCCCCGCTCTCCGCGGAGAGCAGTTCTGCTACTTCCACCAGCGCATGGTGCGCGGCGTCGCCACCCCGCCTAACTCCCGCCTTCACCCCATCGCCCTCATCGAGAACGAGGAGGCCATCCAGGCTTCGCTCATGGAAGTCATCAACGCCCTCGCCCGCAACACCATCGACCTCAAACGCGCCGAACTCATCCTCCGCGCCCTCCACATCGCCGTAAGAAACGCCCGCCGCGTCCGCTTCAACCTCCGCGAAAATGAAATGGTCCGCGAAGTCCCCACCTACCCCGCCCCACCCAAGCCCGCGCAACCCGCCGCCACCGAACCCGCAGTCGAAGTCAATGCGAAGCCGATGACCTATCTGCAAACCTGGGCCACCCTGACTGTCGATGCGGCCGAAGCTAACGCGACCCAACGTAAACCCCCATCCCGCGCCGGACTCCCAGCCGAACGTCTCAAGTCGCGCAAAGAGCGCGCCTCCGGATGAGGTGACGATGCCGAGCTTTTCTGAACGCAGAGGGTGGGGTCAAAAGTCAAAATCCCCACTCTAGTCTCGCCAAAAATGCGGCGAGACTAGAGTGGGGCACCCGCTTCTGACTTGACTAGTGAGTCCCTGATGGCGCGGTCGCTGGAGCTAGCGCTGCCTGCGTGGTTGCCACCGGGAGTTCGTCGCCACGGAAGAATTTGTCTTTTTCTTTGGCGTTGGCGGACTTCATTTCGGGCATGGCTGTGTAGGGCTTGCTGTAGTCGTTGGCGGCGTTCCAGAACAAGAATCCGATGCCACCTTTATCCTTGGCGGTCTCGACTTGCACCTTTATATATTCGGGCGAGTAGGTCTTGGTGCGCCAGTGGAAGGCTTGCAGCCAGGGGCGGATGACGACTCCGCTGCCTTTGGTGATGAGCTCGAAGCGGTCCATGGACTCGCCGATGAAGTGCGCGGGTTCGTCGCCGGGATGGGCGATGTTGTCCATGCCGAAGAAGTGCGAGGGATAGATCATGGGGCTGAGCACGTCGCAGTAGTGAGCCATGCCGACGATGTCCTGTCCGGTGTGGGAAAGGTCGACCTGGCGCTGCCAGGCCATCACGCCAAAGACGTCGAGGGAGAACAGGACGCCGGTGGGACGAAGTTCGGCGTAGGCCTTCTTGAGGAAGGCGGTGATGACGTCGGAGCGCTGCGGGCCGCGCGGCGCGGGCTTGGCAGCGACTGGACACGGGCCTTTTTGGAACTGCGGAGCTTGGCCGGCTTCGGTTCCGGTTGCGCCTTTCTTGTTGTGGTGCTTCGGGGCTGGAATTGCGCAGGTGGAATCGTTGCTCACGGCTGCTGGTGAAGCTTGGTTGTCGGCTTGCGCGGCTTCCGGTTGGCCGGATTGGTAGACGAAGGCGGCATCTTTCTGGTCGCCTTCGGCGGGGAAGCGGACATAGTCGAACTGGATCTCGTCGGCGCCTAACTGGGCTACGTGCTTGGCCAGGGCGATGTTATAGTCCTGGACTTTGGGCTGGCTGGGATCGGTCCAGACCAGCTTGCCGTTCTCGCGCCAGGCTTGCTTGTTCTTGCGGGACTGGACGGCGAGTTCGGGATGTTCCTTGACCAGGCGCTCGTCGCGGAAGATAGCGATGCGGGCGATGGCGTGCATGTTCTGCTGGTGCAGGAAGCGGACGAACTTGGGGACGTCGTGGAGGTAGACCTGATGCTGGCCGAGCAGCGGGTGCTCGAAGGGGATGGTCACGCTGCCGTCGGAGTCCTTGATGTCGAAGACTACAGCGTTGCCGCCGACTTCGCGCCAGTGGCGGATGATGCGGAGTCCGTGGTCGCTGCCGGCCATGATGCCGGTCAGGTAAATGGCGCGGACTTCAAAGTCTTTGGGAACGGGAATGGTCTTCGCGGTTACCGGCGCGGCAAGGATTCCGGGGATGACGATGTTCTCGTTGGCTTTGAGGATGTTGGCGGTGCGGTCGCCGTTGGCGTGGCGAATGGCGTCGGCTAGTTCGGAAGATGTCAGGTACGAAGTGCGGCCAAGATAACGGCGGGCGATGGTGGGGATGGCTTCGCCGCGCTTGGCGGTGTATATTTCCGTGCCGGGCGCGGCGATGGGAGGCACCTCGAGCTTGGCCGTGCTGGGCACAGACGCGCTGATGGGATGGAGTTGCGCTGCCGTGGCGCCGGCCGACGCTGGTTTCGCCGTTTGGGCTTCGGCGGTGAAGTCGGAGGCAGAGTGAGAGCCGACCTGCCATGCTGCGGCGGCGAAGAAGAGACAGGAAATCCCAGTGATGATGCGAACCGACGAAAGGCGCAAGCGTTCCTCCCGGAAAACGTCCTGGTTGCGATAGTAGAGGCGAGTTGTGGGCGTCGCTAGTTACGTGTGGAGTACGACGGTTGACTGGTGGAATGCCGACCGAGCAGTACCGAGTACCGAGACGGAGCGCGTGCCGCCTGGTGGGTGAGATGCTTTCGTCTGCGCGTGGTCCGCTGGGCTTCGCCGCCGTCGCGGGACAGCCGCGGCGGCTGTCGCCACGGGAGTTGCGTTGGTGCATGTTCCTTTCCCCCTTGGTGCAAAGTATTTCTCTTCGGTTTTCTGGGGCTCGTGGTTCGGTCCTCTCGATTGCGGATGGGTTGACGCTAAAGCTTGGCAGATGCAGGAGTTCCTGATATAGGGGAAGCGACACGGAGCGTGGCCAGCGGTTTGCTTATTCCTTTGGCAACCGGACGTGCCGACCGGAAACAAATTTGGGCGCTTCCAGGGAGTGGGCCAAAAACAGGGGAATAGGCCTACGGCGGTCGGGGATAAATAGAGAAGAGCCGAAGAAAACGGCCTCGAAAGGGAAAATGTCCGGAAGCCCGGGCAGCGACTTATGAGAACGAATCTTGCAACAGTGCTCGATCCGAACCGTCGCAGCAACGATGCTGGAGAGTTTGATGGCGCGCTGCGCCGCCGCATTGTAGGGCAGGACGCGGCCGTCGAGAAGGTCGTTGAAATCTACCAGATGTTTCTGGCGGGGCTGAACGCGCCGGGGCGTCCGGTGGGGAATCTGCTGTTTCTAGGGCCGACTGGATCGGGGAAGACACGGGTGGTCGAGGCGATGGCGGAGGCTTTGTTTGGGGACGCACGGGCCTGCATCAAGATTGACTGCGCGGAATTTCAGCATTCGCATGAGATTGCCAAACTGATCGGATCGCCTCCGGGGTATCTGGGGCACCGGGAGACGCATCCTCTGCTCACGCAGGAAGCGTTGAACCAGTGGTATACGGAGAAGCTGAAGCTGTCGATTCTGCTGTTTGACGAGATTGAGAAGGCGTCGGATTCGTTGTGGCAGCTCTTGCTGGGGATTCTGGACAAGGCGACGTTGACGTTGGGAGACAACCGGCGGGTGGATCTGTCGCAGTGCATCATCATTATGACGTCGAATTTGGGCGCGGGGGAGATGACGAGCCTGGTGGATGGCGGGTTTGGATTTGCGCCGAAGGCAGTCGAGGTCGACGAGTCGTTTGATGACAAGATTCAGCGCACGGCGGTGGAAGCGGCGCGGCGGAAGTTCACGCCGGAATTCATGAACCGGATTGATAAGACGGTGGTGTTCAAGACGCTGCGCGACGGGCACCTGGCGCAGATTCTGGACATCGAACTGGGGATGGTGCAGCAGCGCGTGCTGATGGCTGCGGGGACGAACCAGTTCGTCTTCAACTGCACCTCGGCGGTGAAAGAGTATTTGCTGAAGGAAGGCACGGATCCGCGGTACGGGGCGCGCCACTTGAAGCGGGCGATCGAGCGCAATTTGGTCTTTCCGTTGGCCAATCTGGTGGCGACTGGACAGGTGAAGCTGGGCGATTTCGTTCGTGTGGACATGGCTTCGGAGAATAAGATGATCTTCGTGAAGGAAGCCGAAAACACGATGGCGCCGGTGCTGCTGGAGCGCTACGGAGCGGCGGCGGCGAACCAGCCCAATGCGAGGGCGGCGCGGACGGCCGTCAACAATCGCCGGGACTTTGGGACAAGTCCGTCGGTGGCGGAGAGCAAATAGGTTTTTCCAATTTTCCCTTCTCGCTTGAACGCATCTCGCGAGTTGTATGTCACTCGATGGCGCCGGAGACCTTCCGGCGCCTTTTTTCTTGTCACGGTGTCTTTGACCCCTCACGCCGGAGCTCAGCGGCGGCCTGGGGACCGAGGCCGTCGGCTGGAGCGAATAGTATTGTGCGACGCCCTCTCCAGTTAGTGGTGCGGGAACTCGGCACATGCGATTGGCTTCTACCAGTTCGTAGAAGACCTACTGGAGAAGATCTTCCACGTCGACTTCGTTTCACACCCGCTTGCGGATGAAATTGCGCAGCCGGGATCGCTCTTCCGCGACGACTTTGCTCGGTTATCAAGGTGATGCTCGACAGCTCATCCATCCATTCCTGTAGACGAACGGCGACCGCAAATATTGGATTGAATTCGCGAAAAGAGGCGCAATTTAGGAGGCGGCTCCGCCACGGCGCGTAAGGCGGGGAAGCAGGATCAGGATCAATCCGTAGAACAGAAGCGAGACTACCAAGGAGGCGGCATTGCCGAAGCGCAGGTCTTCGAATAGAAGCTTCAGGGTGCCGAAGGCTACGGCGGTGTAGGCAACCCAGCCTAGTTCGATGCGCTTCCAGCGAGAGCCGAGATAGCCAAGAGCGAGAGCCAGGGCACAGTTCACCACGGTGCGGATGACCGAAAGGCGCGAGGGGGTCAGCTCCAGGCGGCCTGCAGCCAGCCAGACGATTGCGACCACGGCCAGCGCCGCTCCGGCGAAACCTACGAGTACGGCGGGAAGAACCCAGAGTAGGCGACGTTTCTTCTGATCTTTCTCTTGATCTTGCGCGGCATGGGTTGCTTGCGCTGGGCGCGATCCGACGACGTAGCAGAGCGCGGCCGAGACCGTCACAATCCAAATGCTCCAGTCCGGAGCCGACGGCACCGTTCCCGCCAGTGCGCTGGCAGCCCATTGCGGAAGAGACGAAACCGCGGCAGCGGCGACCAAGTAGAACGACGAGTGGATGCCGAGGCTGAGTTTGCCCGTCCGTGCGTACATGAAAACCGCTGCCACTGCGGCCGCGCACAAGAACGGCACCCGCAGAGTTGCGGAGAAAAGCAGGAAGCTGCCGGCCAGGAGAAGTGCACCGGCGTAGGTGGCGGAGACGCGGCGGTCGCGAGCGTAGGCTTCGGCGGTGAATCGAGATAGAGTTCCCCAGTAGCAGACGGCCGCCAGCACAAGAGAAAAGGCGCCGAGTGCAGGAGCGGCTGCGCCCTGAGTTGCGCGCATGGCGCCAAAGGCCGCTAGCAGGAAGGCCAGCACGCTTTGGCCGATTTCGAAGATGGTGATCGGGCGGCGCAGGGCGAAGGTGCGAATCGCAATGCTGCCGCCGTAGATGGCAAATAGAATCAGGCACAGCAGGGTGATCGTGGAGGGTGCCGTGGGATGATAACCCTCCGGCACTCCCTGAGAAGAAGTCATGACGTCCACGAGCAGCCACACCGCGAAATCGGCAGCAATCGCGGGCACGGCTCGCAAGCTGAGCCGGTGTTCCAGACAGGCGGCGACTTCTGTGGCCAGGGCTACTGCCAGCAAGGCGGCGGTGAGCGGAACAAGTTCGTGGGTCGCAATGATGAGCGCCAAGGCGGTGATTACCGCCGCCAGGGTTGCTATCCACGGAATCACCTGAAGGTTGCGCTGCCATGCCAAGGCCAATGCCAGCACCACGAACGCGACTAACACAACCGCAGTGAAGGCGGGCGCCAGGACCTGGAAGCGGACGGTGGACTCCCAGAGCAGCGGGGAGAGAATTAGCGCGGCAGTGATGCCATAGGTGACGCTGGCAAAGCGGTTGGCGGCGTGAGTACGGACCGCCCATACCATCCACAAACCGGCGTACACGATGGCCAGGATCAGGATGGGAAGCTTTGGGATGGCGCCGGATTCAGCGATGGCGCGCAGCAGGTAGGCCCCGGCGATTCCCAACACCGCCTTGCCGAGTACGGGCACGGCACCGCCGGGGATCTCGGCGGGGGGGAATCCTCGCCAAGTGGCGGGAGGGCGCGGTCTTTGCAGAGCAAGGTTGGGTTCAGCAGTGGCGGTGGGAACTGGTTTGTCCGGTTGGCCTTCGAGAGCGGAAACGCGGCGTTCGAGTTCGCGGACTCGTTCGCTGAGTTGCTCTACATCGGAGGTGACGCTGTGGAGAGCTTGCGCCATGGGGTACTCCGCATCAACCCCGCAGGACTGGGGTTAGCTGGTTCCGCGGCTCGATTGCACCGGGAGCGGGAACGGGGCCCGCGTCCGGCCAAGGCGGCAGGAATTTTACCAAGATCCACAGAATGATAAAGGGAAGAATGAGGAGCGCGATCGCGGTCAGGAGTCCTTCGCGCGTGGCAAAGGCCATCTTATAAGTCGTGTATCCGAGGAAACTCTTGGAAAAGAGCTGGCCGCCGATGACGACGTTCCAGCGCATGGCAAAAATGCCGATGACGGTCAGACATCCGGCGAGCGCGTAGATTCGTTTGCGAGCCGTGTCGGTCAGCTTCAGGATTTGGGTGAGACCCAGCAGGGCGATGGGCGTCACGGTGCCGATGAGAATCTGGACGATGACCTGCGAGACCCAAAGGCGGGTGTGGACCATGAAGTCGAGGCTGCGGAAGGACTCGTCGGCTTCGTAGATGCGCTGCAGCAGGTCGAGCATCTCGAGGCTGAAGTCGATGACGAAGATATAGAAAAGATATTGAGCGATCTTATCGAGACAGCGAATGTCGATTTCGCGGCCGCGCAGGAGCGTGGAGACCATGTAGAGCAACATGACGGCGGCGATGCCAGAGACCATGGCCGAGAAAATGAAGACAATCGGCATCAGGGGCGAGGACCACCAGGGATTGGCCTTCACCGATCCGAAGATAAAGCCAACATATCCATGAAGGAGGAAAGCGGAAGGAATTCCGATGACCGTAATGAAATAGCCTAGTCTTTCGTCAATGTGCAGGGAGCGTTCACTGAGGTTGCTGGAGCCGAGGGTAAGGAGGCGATAGATGAGACGCAGTGCGCCGGTCGAGGTCTGGGATTTCAAGACGATGTCGCGGCGGTAATCGAGCCAGATTTCCAACAGCAGCACGGCCATGAGGTACCAGAGATAGACGAATCCGAACATAGCCATGGCGGAGGAACGGTGGGGCGTCAAATACATTTCGAGGGAACGCTCGGGATGTCCCAGGTGCAGTTGCAGGGGCAGGGGAGCGACGAGCAGGAAGGACAGAGCCGTGAGCAGGGCGAGGCGGTAGGTGGGCTTCACGGCCTCTACCCGGAAGACGCGCTCCAGGGAAGCGAGAATGAACGCGCCGGCTACAAGTCCCGTGATGAAGGGGTAAAGAACGATGAGAATGCTCCACTGGAGCTCCACTTCGTTTGGGTACATGAAGCCTTCGACGGGAATTTGCACGAGCCTCCTTATTTATTGCAACGGGCGTGCCAAGGCGCGAATTTATGCAGCCGTAGCTTTTCTTTCGCCCCTTCGGGGCTTACTCATTTCCATCTGTCCACCCACCGCTTGCGCCGTGGGCTGCATTCTTTCGCCGCTTCGCGGCTTGCCCGGTATCGCGGACTTCACTTTTTCCGCCAATCCAACTGAGACATAAACTCCCGTGGGACCGGACCTATCGCACTGACCCATCCATGCCGTTGTAAAAAACCTTTGCCCCTGTGGCCATATGGGGTTTCAGAACCTGTACCGTATGCGTTTTCAAGAACTCATGAATCGGGTCTTTGGGATTCTTGAGGTCGGCGAGTTGGCGGGCGCCCGTGGGGCAGACCTCGCAGCACGCAGTCGTCAGGCCCTTGGTGATGCGGTGATAGCAGAGAGAGCATTTCTCTGCGGTATTGGTTTTGGGATTGATGAAGCGGCAACCGTAGGGACAGGCCTGGACACAATAGCGGCAGCCGAGGCAATAACTTTTGTCTACGAGCACGACTCCATCGGGCGTGACAAAGGTGGCGCCGACGGGGCAAACCTGCGTGCAGGGAGAATCCGCACAGTGGTTGCAGAGCTTGGGGACAAAGAAATTCTTGCCGCCGATTTCGTTGGGGGGGAAACCCTGCTTGCCGCCGTTCGGCGATTCCACCTCGGGCCTTTCAATCTGCCAGTCGGCGACGTGGTAGCGCTCAATCCAAGTGCGGTAATAGCCCTCGGGGACGTCGTTTTCTTCGGCGCAGGCGCGGACGCAACTGCCGCAGCCAATGCACTTGGGAATATCGATCAACATGCCCCACCAGTGCTCGGTGAGTTTGTAGTTGGGGGAGGCCTCGGGGGTGCCGGCTAGAACGTACTTCCAAGCGACAGCGGCAGCGGGCAACAGCATGAGTAAGCGACGGCGGGTGACATCCATTATTTCTTGCCCTCCGTTGCAGGCTTGGTCTCAGCCTTGGTGTCAATTTTGGGGCGGTGGGGCTGATGGCAGGTGTCGCAGGCGAGGCCTGCTGAGTGCTCTGCGGTGGCCACCTGGGGGAAGGCTTTCGGCTTGGCACTGTTGGCTTCGTGGCAGCGGGAGCAGACGAGGGCGGTGTCGAGCTTGGGCGGTTTCACGGACGCGGGATCGTCAGCATGCCTGGCTTGGGCTCCGTGGCAGGCTTCGCAAGGGACAACCACATGCTTGCCTTGCTTCTTCTGATCAACGACGTCGGTATGGCAGGTCTCGCACGTGTCATGGCCAGCGAAGGCTATGGGGCGGCTCGCTGCTTCGGCGATGGCGGCGCCGCGATAGTGCCCGTACTGCCCGAAAGTGCGGGGGACAACGGCGGCGCGCAGGACGACGAAGGCAACGAGTGCGATTGCCATTACAGCGGCGAGACGGACGAGGTGTTCAATGTCTTTGAACAAATTTGAATTCCTGCGCCGGCGTGCAGGCGCGATCTGCGCGAAAAAATACGCAATACTCTTGGATACCTAGGATTTGTCCGGGGAACGATGATCGAGGTCACGGGGACCTGTGATGGGGGTCACTATCGAGCGCTCAGGGTGCGCCGTACTAGGCCGTGAGGGCCGAACTCGTGATTTGACAGATGAAAAGGGTGGGGCGTGTGAGCGATCGGGTCATTAGCAAATGACCGCGAAAGGGAAGCGGGTGTCGAAGCAGCGGCGGATGGAACGATCCTAGCCGACCTTTCTTCCCTTCGCAATGGCCGAGGGGAAATTTATGAGATTGAATTTCAAGATGTTCTCAACCTCATTGATCAGGGCCGGGAGGGCGGACTTGAGTTCCGCGAGGGCGGCATCCTGTTCCGCGCCGGTTGTGGCGGAGATGAGGATGCACAGTTCTCTCACCCGTAGCTCCAAAGGGGAAGGCACAACTGTTTAAGGATGGCAGAAATCAAAGGCCGGGGCACTACAGATTTACCGGTATGGCGTAGGGATACGCCTTAAGGGTTTCTGTCAGACGTTCTGAGGCTCTTTCGTTGCCTCCAACAGGGATGTTTTTCTCGTTTCAGCATTTTGTTGAGTTCAAGAAGGAGGGCCGCGCCCCTGCCAGCATGGGCGCGACGGATTCGAGCACTGCGACAGGATGCGGGGTTCAATCAGTTCGATTTCGGAAAGCGGCTCAAATGCTCGTCGATGGCGAACTGATTGTTGAAGGACTCCTGAGAGCACATCCCGCCGAAGCTGGGAACCGGTGATTCCATGGTCCTAGTTATTTTCAGAGGTGTATAAAATTGAACAGTTTTTGAAACCGGGCCACAGGTATTCTGTTGTTAGTTCCGACAGGAACACGGTCATGGGTTAGTGGCGGGCAACCGGCGTTTAGACCCTCACGACCGAATTGCTTTACCGAATTGTTTTTAATGTACGAATATTCCCCCGTTTCAGGCCGGACCCTCATTGGTTCGGCCTTTTTTCTTGTCTGACGCCAACAGGCCGACGTTCGGCCGAGACCGAACCGCGTCAAGCCAGTCCGTTTCCCGGCACAGCTACAACACACTGCGTCCTGGGCGAACTGGATCTGGCGGCTGGTTGCCTCAGTGAATGTGAGCACAATTGAGCAGTGGAGGCTGTTGCCATTGCTCCATAATTGAGAGTGGTGAGATCTCAGTTAGGACGGCCTTTGCTAAAACGAACCACAAGCGCGACAAGAAAACCTGCTTTCAATCCTCACGCCTTTCTTTCGACGATTGGAAAGGGCAGGGATATGGTGTCCTTTCGAAAGAAGCAGAACATCTTCGCCCAGGGGGATGCTACGGACGGCCTGTTTTTTGTCCAAACGGGGAAGGTACAGCTCAGCGTTGTGTCGGAAGCGGGGAAAGAAGCAACTCTTGCCATTTTGGGCGAAGGCGATTTCTTTGGAGAGGGCGGGCTAGCCGGCCAGCTCGTACGCATGTCGTCTGCAAGCGCAATGACAGACTGTGTCCTTCTGCATGTCGAGAGGAAGGCGATGATGCTGGCAATGAGCCGTGAACCGAAACTGTCGGCGACGTTTGTCAAATACCTGCTGAAACGGAACATCCGATATCAGGATGATCTGGTCGATCAACTTTTCAATTCCAGCGAAAAGCGGCTGGCGCGAGTTCTGCTTTTGATGGCGCAGTTCGGTAAAGAAGGAGTGTCGGAGATGTCGGTCCCGAGACTCAGTCAGGAAACTCTGGCAGAGATGGTAGGGACGACACGCTCGCGGGTCAGCTTCTTCATGAACCGATTCAGGAAGCTGGGCTTTATCAATTACGACGTTGGCGACAACTTACATGTCCACAGTTCACTGCTGAACGTGGTTCTTCATGATGACGACGGAATGGCCGCGGGATCGGAGAACTTAAGCGCTCATACCAGCAAGGGTTCGGAGCCACCTCGAGAGCCCGGCGAGCCCGCTGACAGAAATCGTGCAAAGAGACCCCCGCTGCCCGGAGTTGCCAGACTCCGCATGTGACCGTGACCCTTGGTTGACGTAAAACAGATTCATTCGCTCGGCGCCGGTCAATGAGCGCAGATGGCGATGTGTCGCCAAGTACGGGTCTTATCTGCTCACCAGCCTTGCTGTAAACTTCATGCTGGCTTTGTGCATCACGTCGAGATGATCATGGCCAACAGTGATTATTAGAGGAGCTGCATCGTGAAAACATGCTTTGTGAAAGCATTTTTGCTGTGGCTTTTATTGAGCACGCCCATGTTGTTCGCCCAGGCGCCGGAGGGGATCTGGCAGGGATACGATGGAGAGTGGAGGCATGTTTCTGGGCAGTTGATTGCACTGGCCGAGGCGACGCCAGCGGAAAAATTCGTATGGCGTCCGGCGGCAGGAGTGCGTTCCACCAGCGAAGTGTACATGCACATCGCGATTGCGAATTTCTATCTGTTGAGCGTAACCGGTCCCAAGATGCCTGCGGGCCTCAAAGAGGACATGGAAAAAACGGTTACGCCCAAGGCCGAAGTAATCGACTGGCTGAAACGTTCGCTGGAAGCAGTTAAAGAGGCTCATTTAGCCGCAAAACCCAACGACCTTGAGCGTAGAGTCCACATCGCCGACAGAGATGCGACGGTTGATGGGATGTATCTCCGTATCATCGTTCATGCCAACGAGCACATGGGTCAATTGATCGCGTACGCGCGCATGACTGGTGTCGTGCCGCCATGGTCGAAGAACTGAAGACGGAGCAGCATGTGCGCACCATCGTCTGGCTCGTACCTGATGTCATAACGACGTCGGCCTCACTAGCTTCAATTGCTTTTGTGAAACCAGCACAACGGACCGAGCAGACTTTGCGGTATCCAACCAAAAAAGGTTCGGGACAAAGGAGGCCGAGATGAAAATTGTAGGCTGCGATCTACGGGCGAAGCAAACATATGTCAAAACTGTACAATTTTGAACAGACGCTCGATTGCGGTGTTGGTAAGTTCTTTACCAACGTAAGGCGACATTGAAGGAACTATCGCGGTTACCTCAAGACCCGCGTCGTCTCCTTCATTCCTAAGGTGGCGCAGCTTGTTCTTACCTCTGCTGCGCCACATCTACGTTAGGTCTTTTAACAGCCACGACCGGGGTCAAAGGGTGTAACGGCGATTTTTCGCCAGGCAACCGAGGTACATTCGGATGCGGCATTGGCCATAATGCCCGTCGTGTGGCAGAAGTTTCACATCCGGGGTGCTCAGCGTTTGCTGCGTCTCGCTGATCTTCAAACGCCCCAGTTCGAGGACACGCGGCGGTGTCAATGAGCGGCACGGCGATTTGTCGCCAGCTAATCGAGCGGTTTGGGTGGAAGTCCGTCCGAGACTGCGGGCTACATCGGAGGAGGTTCGTCTGACTTGAGGTTGGTCACTGCGTTGATTTCCAGCACGCGCAGGTTACTCATAGGGAACGCCACCGCATCCAGTGCGCTCGCTCGCTCGCCGCCTGGTGGACAAACTCCGGGCATGCAACCGCGTAAAATTCCTCTGTCTAGCCGATTCGCTTCCATGCGATAGTTCTTGCAAGCATGCCCATGCACATCGCACGACAGACACCGCAGGAACTTGTCGTCGTGGCGGGCACGCGATGGGTCTCCGCAATCTGCGCAGCCGCCGCACTCTTCACCCTCTGCTTCGTGATCACCCGCCACGAACCGAAGGGCCTCTTCTTGGCTGCCTTCTTTCTGCTATTCGCCCTGATCATGGACCTACGGAAAATCTTCACCTTCGACGCCAGGCAGCGCATCGTCCGCTGGAACGGCCGCAAAGTCTTCAAGGCTGAATCGGGCGAAATCCCCTTCGACGACATCACCGAAATCGGGACGGAAGCTAGGGGCGCCGGGGACAGGGGCGTCCCAATCTATCGCCTCACGATCATCACCCCGCGAGCCACAATCCCCATGGCTTACGCCTACAGCGGGCGCGGCGACCGTTACTCCACTCTGCGGGGGCAGATCCTCGACTTCGTCAAGCCCGGCTCAACGATACAGACCACCGAGCCTGGAGGGTCACCGCCTAACCGGAAATAATCCGTGTTTGCGACGGCGCGGTGAATGCAACAACAACCGCAGATCTTTCGAATCCGCTCAAGATGACAAGCGCTTTCGTTGTTTGTGGGCGGATCACGTGCAAACCGGAAGTTAACTGTCGCGACCAAGGCATTTCACTCACCATCGGTCGATGAGTGTATCCCGGCATTCACGGAGCCTCACAACCAACGCTGATTCAAAAAGGAGTCCCGACTCAGGTCCTTACATATGGTGGGGAGGAGGCTACCGCAACACCAGCAACCCCGTGCTCACATGCGCGTCAATGACGGCCCGGCCCGGGCCTTTCCAGGTCACCATGCGCCACACTCCACCTGTATCCCGATTGAAGGCCGGCGCGTGAATATCGCCCGCGAAGACAAAGGCTCGCACGGATTTGTACGCTTCGGGATTGCCGACGTTAATCGACATTTTACCGGAGCGCAGCAGACACATCTTGTCGCCGTCGATGTCCTCAATCTGGAGCTCCCCAGTGAGCATCGAGACTGCGAGGCTTGCGGCGCGCGGCACTTGCACGGATGCGGTTGCGAATTGAGGAAGGTCTTTGATTTCGATGAGAATAGGATTTCGATTCCGGTCAATCTTTATGTGAGCCGTCATTGCCGATTCGGCGCTGACGTTTTCGATGGTCACGCGAACGTCGTTGTCTTGTCTGCCGACAATGTTAATGTTCCCGCTGGTAGCTCGAATTTCTATTCCTTTGCCGGTCTTCAAGCGGGAGACGTTGGCAACATCGGAACTCCAAACATAATAAGCAGCTCCCAGGATCAACAGTCCGAGTCCCACTGAGCCAAATACTCGCTTCAGATTCCAACTTTTCGTGGATGTTCCCAATAGGTCCTCCTGACCCGTCCGCCCATGCGCCAGAACTCCCGCGCTTTCGGACCCTACACAGTTCGATAGTAGACACCGGTCGCGCTGGTCCACCTGCTCATAGGTACGCGATTGGATGCGCGTTAGTTCCGTCTATCGCTGGGAGGTTGGATTTCGCGTCAGGGGCGCGATCATCGCCGGCACGGTGGATCACGAGTTCCTTTCGCAAGGGAAACGCGGGCGTCTTAGTGCGGATCTCCGCAACCAACTGTGCGTTTGGATTGGTGACGTAATCAGGCATAACGTAAACCGAGAATTGACCGGTCCGGGTCAATGAGGGTTAGCCGCGATTTTGCAACGACAATGCAGTTTGAGCGGTGTTCCGCCGGCATTGTCAGAGAGGCGATGTTTCAATAGCTACACGATCGGTCTTCTGCCTGTGACGCCCGACCCTCCGAGCAGCGTGTAGCGCTCGTTCCCACACGAAAGGCCGAGGTACGGTATGGCTGAAAGGGCATGGGTAAGGTCGTTACCAGTAGCCAGATTGCGCGGAAACGGTAGGGCGGATATGCACTTCGGGCACCTCAATTCGGCAAGCGTTGGCTGATAGGCTGCTTCTATGCCGGTTATCGTCAGTGACGCGAAAGCTTCGGAAACCCAAGCCAGTGAGCAAGCCCAGGCTCCCGACAAAGTGTCGGCGCTGGTGGAGTTGTTGCGCAACCGTTCTTATGTGGAGATCCGGCAGCGAATGTATGACAGTCCTCCGGGGAGTCCGTGGTGGACGGCGTGCCGGGCTGAGCTTGATCTGCGCAATGGACAGCAGTTCGGTGAAGCGTCGCTGGCCATGTCGAGGACCTCGGACAAGATGAGGGCTTCGCTGCAGCACTTTGAGCAATTGGCCGATACTCTGCAACAGTCCACGAAAGACGTCGCCGACCTGCTGCGTGGGACTCAGGAGGCGGGTCGCCGGCTGGAGATTGCGGTGTATGTGACGATCGGGATCACGCTAGTGCAATTCTTCAATCTGATCTTCGAAATTTTCCGCAAGCGGTAAGCATTGCGTCGGCAATACACTTCCAGACCGGTCAATTAGATGTGTTCGCGCCCCTCGCTAGTTCAGAAGGCGCATTGGCACCAAGACTAGCGCGCCATTCGGGCAGGCACCCTGTGTTGAATCGATTTGGTCCTAGTCTCTTGTATTGCGACCGACGGGCGTGAAGTAGCGCACCGTCACATCTTCTCCCATGTGAACGACCTGATACTGCCCGGCGGGAACCCGATGTGGAGCGGGTTGGGGCGTGAAGTAGCGCACCGTCACATCTTCTCCCATGTGAACGACTTGATTCTGCCCGACCGGAACCCGATGCAGTGGGGGTCGGGGCGTGAAGTAGCGCACTGTCACATCTTCTCCGATGTGAACGACTTCATTCTCCGCGAGCTCCACTCGCTGGAGGAAGGTGGCAGTTCTCGCCTCTCCCACTGGAATTGGGACGGTCGGGAACTTGGACCCGTCCTCCGCCGACACCGCCTGTGCGGGTGGCAGGGGTACGTGCTCCACGTTGGCAATCGTTCTCTGCAGCTCGAAAGATCCCAAGAACGAAGCCGCGTGGCGGTCGCTGTAGGCGATCCAGCAAGTTAATACAAGGACGGTAACCACTGCTGCCAAGTCCACGTTCCACGGCCCCCGGTGCCAGGAAACGCGATTCGCTCCCTGCTTGAGCATTGTCGCAAGCACGTCGCGCTGCCTGGGTCCCGGCGACTCCCAGTCGTCTGGCATCGTGGCTTCGTAAGGCTGGTAGATCGCATGCTTGTTTGCCGGGCCCGATGTGGATGCCCCGTCGTCGAGAAACTCCGCCATTGAGCAGAGCTTGAGAACATAGCACTCCTCGTGAACAGCCTGTCCGTACTCATCCGTCTTGCTGGTCTCAAGGAGAACAGGGCTATTGCAGATACAGCAAGCTGGAAGCCGCTGCGAGCCTCTGGGAGTGGAGGAAGCAGTCATTTGCCCGCAATCACCGAGCCGACCAGAGAGAGTTATCGCAGAGAGTGGGACGATGGCCCGCATTGTCGTTCCATGACCATCCGATTCTATTTCCAGTCTGCCGTTCAGTTCGTTCATACGCTCGCGCATTCCGGCCAAGCCTACGCCTGTTTCTGCGCTTGCTTCACGAAGGCGATCCAGACGGTCCGCCGGTATACCGCGTCCATCATCACGTATTTCCAGAACTATGGTTTCAAGTTGGGGCTGAAAGCAGACGCTAACTTCCGAAGCTCCCGAATGCCGATGTACATTCGTCAAGCTCTCCTGGAGGACACGGAAAAGCGCAATCTCTATCCCGATTGGGAGTCGCTGTTGAGCGGTTGCAATATCCAACTTTACGTTGACCCCGGTTCGCTTGGCGAAGCCCTCGACGTACCACTCCGCTGCGCACGCAAAGCCGACTTCATCCAGCAAGGGTGGGTGCAGCAGGTAGGACATGGTGCGAATTTCTTCGATGGCCTGATCCGCCAAGCCGGCAACCTCGGAGGCAAGAGCCATAGTGGACGGGTTTTGCTTGCAGTGTTCCTCAAGAAACGAAACACTGATTTTCAGCGCCGCCAACGTTTGACCAGTGCTGTCGTGCAGGTCACGAGACAACTTGCGCCTCTCTTCATCCTGCACTTTGAGAAGCCGCTGCGAGAGGATCTGCAGTTCCGCGGTGCGTTGTAGAACCACCGATTCGAGTTGCGCGTGAGCGAGTGCCAATTGCGTTGAATGCTTGGAATGGGCCCACATAAATCCTCCTGGAAGCGGCAGGGGCAGAGTTCCTGAATTGTTTCATTCAGCGCGCCCAGAATCTGTTCAAAATTGCACACGCAATTTCGCGGGGATGTCAGGCAGACGGAAGAGAGGCAGGGTGGGGACTTGATCAACGCTCAATGTAATCCCGCCACCTAAAGCGGTACCGCCGCTTGACCTGCAAAGGATACCCCAAACCTCGACCCTAGCTCGCTACGGCGAGATGACGACTGCAATCCCAACGCCGGGGTACCTCGTGTCGTACATATAGTAGCCATCGTTAACGTAGTCCACGTAAACGTCGTCGGTCTCGTACCAGTCCGCTGCCCAGTCTCCCGGCCACGGGTCAACGACACTGAACCAATAGCCACCGTACTGGAAGCGGGGGAACCCGCCAACCAACTCGAAAGGGAGGCTGTAGACGCGGAATCCGTGGTTCCGACCGTAGTAGTTACTGAAATACGTGTCAGGAATGCGGTAGCCGTTATAGCCGCCGCGCTGACCCCAAGTGCGGTGGTCGGACTGCCAGTTATTTGCCCGATGACCCTGCCAAGCGGTACGCTGCTGCTGTTGCTGTTGCGGCGTGACCCGCTCCTGACGGGCTTGCATCTGCTGGACAGACTGCTGCGGTTGCCTGTTTTGGGTCTGCTGCTGAGCACCCTGCTGTTGCTGTTGCGGTCGAACGACCTGCTGCTTTTGGGTGCGCTGTTGCTGCGGTTTGTCCTGAGTCTGCGGCTGTTGCTGGGCCCGCTGCTGACTCTGCTTGGTCTGCTGAGTCTGGTGCTGAGCCTGCTGTTGCTGCGGTTTGTCCTGAGTCTGCGGCTGTTGCTGGGCCCGCTGCTGACTCTGCTTGGTCTGCTGAGTTTGGTGCTGAGCCTGCTGTTGTTGCGGTTGGTTCTGAGTCTGAGGCTGTTGCTGAGCCCGCTGCTGCGTCTGCTTGGTCTGCTGAGTTTGCTGCTGAGCGTGCTGTTGCTGTGGTTTGTTCTGAGTCGGCGGCTGCTGCTGAGCGTGCTGTTGCTGCGGTTGGTTCTGAGTCTGAGGCTGTTGCTGGGCGTGCTGCTGTTGCTGCTGTGGAGGAGCTTGCCGGGTTTGCGGTTGGGGTTGGGCCCGCTGCTGTTGGGGTTGAGCTGGCTTGGCGGCTGGGGCTGGCTTGGCAGGCTGGGCCTGCTCCTCCTGCTTCTGCTCATGCTGTGCGCATGCAGGAATTGCGATCCCAAGAACCAAGAGCAAAAATGCAGAGCTGATGACTCCGAATGGCTTCATTCTGTGCTCCTTGCTAACGTTACAATCCTATGGGCAAACGGTTTGCCCGTCTGTGCAAGATTGCACTGCCGCTGAGCGTTTGATTTCCCAGGCGCGAGGTTGCTGTAGTTCACGGATCAATCTAGCTGCATGTGCAATCGCGAGCCTCGGCTGAAAAGATTATTGATGTAACCCGGCGAGAGCACCCCCAACCCGTGAGTGCAGTAGCGAGGTTTCGGCGAGCAGTGAGTGGGAGTTCCCTCGCTTTGACCGACGCTCTGGTTGGGGTTCCCGCTTACTTTTTGCGATAGACCGTCTTTCCCGCGACCATGGTCCATAACACTTTTGTGTCGCGCATTTCTTCCGGAGAAATCGTCAAGACGTCACGGTCCAGCAGAATTAGGTCTGCGCGCTTGCCGGGGGCGATGGCGCCGATGGAGTCGAGATGCATGGCGCGCGCAGAGTTCCGAGTGTAGGCGTAGAACATGGCTTCGCGTGGCATGGCCTGTGATGGGTCGAGGACGCCTTCCGATCCTTTGCGGGTTTCGGCCTGATAAATCGCGCGAAACACGTTGGCGGTCGAAACCGGCCAGTCGCTGGCGCCGGAGATGATGCCGCCATTGTCGAGGATGGAGCGGGCGGGATATTGCCACTTGTAGATGTCGGCATCGAGATAGGGCCTAAGAATTTCGATGGTGTCATTGCCCGCATCGGCCCAGAAGAGCTGTAATGCGCTGATCACGCCCAGTTCGCGGAAGCGGGGAAAGTCTTCCGGTCTTACGAACTGTTCGTGCGTCAGGGTATGGGGCAAGTGGGAATCGCCGTTTGCCCTGCGGGCCGCGGCAATGCCGTCGAGCGCGGCCGTGACCGCGCCGTCGCCGATAGCGTGCACGTGAATGATCAAGCCCTGTTTGTCGGCAGCGACACACAACTCGGCGAATTTCTGCGGATCGAAGAGCAGATCGCCGTTGCGGCCCGTGTTTTTGTAGGGCTGGGAGAGATGCGCGGTTTGGGATGGGTACTCCGCTACTCCATCGGCGAAGATTTTGATTCCGCTGACGCGCAGATTGGGGACGTTCTTGTAGGCCTCGCGGGTCTTCTGGACTGTTGCGAGTTCAGCCGTGGGATTTTTGGCGAGCACTTGCGGGAACGCCACTATCTGCGAAGTCAGTTCTCCCCGGTCCGCCAGCATCTTATAGGCTTGCAAGACGTAATCGCTGGCCAAGGGATCAAGCCATGCGGTGATGCCGAGGCTGTAGTTGTATTGCAGGGCGGCACGGCCGGCCGCGAGTAACCTGTCGGAAGTGGGCTTGGGCAACAGCGGTTCGATTTTTTCGGTGCCGGCGTCGACTAGAAAACCATTGGGCTGGCCGGCTTGATCCACGCCGTAGTAACTGCGCTCTTGCGGGGAAAGCGTCTGCAGAAAATTTGGCGTGATGCCGGCGCGCTGCAACAGGGCGCGATTCGCCCAGGCAGTGTGGCCATCCATGCCGCGCAGGAGAACGCTTTGATTCTGGTAAGCGCCGGTGCTGAAGTCGGCATTGAGGACGTCAGGGTGGGACCAGAACTCGAGCGGCAGTCCAAGGATCTCAAGAATGTCGCCACGCATGCCTTTGGCCGTCTTTTTTGCGTTCTCGGCAAAGGGCGGGAGTTCGTTGAGGGAGTTCACTTTCTCGCTGGCGTCGGCCGAAATCAGGTTGAGTCCGCCATCGATGGAGTGGCTGTGCGAATCGATGAAGCCGGGGAAAAGACTTTTGCCGTCCAGATCAACCCGTTCGGCGCTTACGGATACAGACTTCACTACCTCGGGGAAATTGCCCACGGCGATGATCTTGTCGCCGCGAATCGCAACTGCCTCGGCATAAGGATTCTGAGGGTCGCCGGTGAAGATTTTGGCATGAAAGAAAATATGCTCATTGGAGCTTTCCTGCGCCCGAAGCGAGGAAGCCGTGTGAAAAAGAAGGAATGCTGTAACGAACAGAAGAACGAAGGAACGCCCCAAGACTCGTTCCATGCGATTACCCTTTCCGAAGGCCAATGTGTAGGATTAACCAGACAGAACCACTCACTATACACAAATGCTGCAGGGGAGTTCTGACCATCAAGCCGGCCGCGCCCCTATTGTTGTAGATGACAGTGTGTGCAATCGGGAGTGCGGCTACCCTGCCGAGGGCCGCTCGGCTTCGCTTTGGCGGGAGAGCCGAGGGCTGTCGCCACATCGGTTGTCTCGGCATTTGGTATTCGCTTGTCTTCCAGGGAAATGGCTAGGCTGTCTTCATTTGCTAAGGACGGACCGCGGCGCATCAGACATATCGGGAGGTTAGCGGGCGATGGATTGAACCCAAGTGGCGAAGGAGTGCCACGCGGCTGTGTGGGCGATGGGTATGCGTATTTGCTGGACGAAGATGAGGAAAGCGCCCGCCCAGATTGTGGCGCGATGGACCTTGCGCGTGGACCACAGGTCGTAGGCCACCAGAATGAGCAGGAAGACGTAAGAGCACAATGCGGCGGTGATGGGATTCCTGTGGCTCCAGATTGGCCAACGTGCGATGGCGGCGATCATCAGGGCAACGGTGCCGACAAAGATCAGGCGCTTATGGGTTGAGGGATTGGAACGGGCACGGAAGGCGAAGAAGATCAGGGTCGCGAAGATCAGCATGTCGGTCAGGGGAATGATGTAGAAGGCTTTCGCATCGCTGCCCGGAGGGCCGGCGTTGCGGACAAGCGAATTTGTAGCGGCCAACACGCCGAGGATCACCATGAGACAAGCCAGGAGAAAGCCGGCAATGCCCAAGCGGCGATGGATGTCGACGCGGCCGGCAGAGACCAGGGAAGTTTGAGTGACGAGCAGGAGGATCCAGCAGGAGAAGGCTGCTCCGTGCAGGTGAATGATGCGACTGGGCAGCGGGGCGCGGAAGACTCCCGCGAGATAGTAAGTGGCCGCAAAGCCCCAGAAGACGGTAGCCAGCATGAGTAGGGCCATCGCGGAGAAAAAGAAATGGTCGAAACGACGACCCGGAACGACTCTTACAACCTTCACGGGAACGTTGGGGCGCGCTACGACTGTGGACATAGTCCTCCCTAACCGAGTCGTTGTTCTATGTAGATTTTCTGGAGCCTCGGGAAGCAGAAGCATTGTATGCGAAGGTGGTGAAGATTGGTGAACTAAAACGGGGCGCCTTCAGCATCGCAGTCTCGCATCCGATGTTGGCCAGTCGCACCTTTGGCAAGACAAATCTTTTGGAACGGCGCGTGAAGAGTGCAGCTTTCCTGCGGGCCGACCAAGCATCCAACGGAGTTACATCAATCATGCACAAGAGGAGGCTACTGGCGGGGCTGTTGCTCACGGCGGTCGTGAGCGTCAGGACATCTTCGCAGACGCAAAGCGCGAAGGTTGAGGCGGGGAGCGAGGCATGCTCCAGTTGTCACTCCGAAATTTACAAGTCGTATAGCAAGACGGTGATGGCGAATGCCAGCGGCTTGGCCAGCGACGGGGTGATCACCGGGGAGTTCAACCACAAAACGTCCGGAGTGCGGTACCGGGTGTACAAGCAGGACGAGCACTTATGGATGAGTTACGAGCGCGAAAGTGAGAAATTTCGGGGGCAGCGCGAACTTCTCTACTTCATCGGGTCGGGCAGAAAAGGCCGCACCTACCTGTTTTCGGATCGGGGATTTCTGTTTGAGGCTCCGATCAACTGGTACTCACAGGAAGGCCGCTGGAGTATGACGCCGGCATACATGGAGGCGCGAGAGATTCCCATGAACCTGCCTTCGTTTTCGAGTTGCCTGAACTGTCACACCAGCGGGTTGCAAGCACCGGCCCCGGGCACCGACAACAAGTTCTCCGGTCCGCCGTTTGTGCACGGGGGAATCACCTGCGAACGATGCCATGGTGCGGGGGAGGGGCACACGGAGGGCAACGGGCCGGTCGTCAGTTCGTCGAGTGCGAATTCGCCGGGCGTTCGTGCGGCGATCGTGAATCCGGCGAAGTTGTCGGCAGACCGGCGCGACTCGATTTGCATGGAGTGTCACTTCGAGGGAACAACGGCGGTGCAGCAACCGGGCAAGCAGGTTTACCAGTTTCAGCCGGGGGAGCGGCTTGCAGACTACATTCATTATTTCCTGCTCAGCGGAAATCAGCCAGAGAGGGCGGAGGCGCTCAGCCAGTTCGAAGCACTGTCGTTGAGCGCGTGCAAGCGGAAGTCGGGAGATAAGATGTGGTGCGGGAGCTGTCATGATCCGCATGCGGAGCCGGCTGCGGCGGAGAAGGCAGCGTATTACCGGAGCAAATGTCTGAACTGCCATGGCGAGGCATTTGCGGCGAAGCATCATCCCGACAAGCCGGATTGCAGGCAGTGCCACATGCCGGCGTTGCCGAGTAAGGATGTCGCGCATACGGAGGGTACGGACCACCGCATCCGGCGATATCCCAATGCTTCACCGGTGCCGCGTCTGCAAGCGCGAGGTACGGCGGGCGCTCCTCTGGTTGCCTTCCCGGAGAGTGATGCGTCGCTCGCGACCACACGGGATTTCGCGCTGGCTTGGGAGGCACTGGCGCAGCGTAACGTCGAAGGGGCTTCGCACCAGGCGGAGGAGTATCTGCGCGAGGCGGTGACGGAACGGCCGGATGATCCAGTGCTGCTCTCTGCCCAGGGCTTCGTGGAACAGAAACATGGGCGCGAAAAAGAAGCGCGGGAACTTTATGAGCGAACGTTGAAGCTGGATCCGCTGGCCAATGACGTAGCTACGAACCTGGGGATGTTGGAGGCGCGGGCGGGAAATCTGCGGCGGGCGGTGGAGTTGTGGCAGGGAGCTTTCGGGAGAGTGCCAGCTCAAAGTGTGATTGGAATGTATCTGGCGATGGCGTTTTGTGCGGCGGGGCAGAAGGAGGAAGCGCGGCGATATGTGCTGCGGGTGCTGGAGTTCAATCCGGATTATGGGAAAGGGAAGGCGCTGCTGGTTCATCTGAATGGGGATCCGGTGCAGTGCCGGCCGTGAAGGGATGTGTCGGAGGGTGCTCCTCGTCGGGGACAGGGATGCTTCGGCGCTCAGCATGACTACGGGGAGCGAAATCGGTGGACGCGGGATATTCTCATCTTCTGCAGGCGAGATGCGCTGCCGGGCTTCGCCCGGCCGGAGCGCCGGGGGAGACTGCTCCCACATGAGGCCAGGCTGGACAGCCGAGGCGGCTGCCGCTACGTGCGCATCGATGGCACCTACGGTTCTGGTTTGCGGTTTGGTTTGGCGACGGCGTATGCGAGAAGCAATGCCGCGAAACAGGCGAGGCCGCTCCATAAGTTCATGATGGGGGAGAGCCAGGTTTGGACCAAAGCGATTGTGACCAGGATAAGTCCGAGGATGGATCCCCATTGCCCTAGCGGAGAGCGCAAGGGGAGGGCGGCGAGATCTTCGGGTTTGCGGCGGTGGCGGAAGCTTATGTGGGCTGCGAGGGAGACGAGCCAGGAGAGAATCATTCCGGTGAAGGCGGCTCCGACGATATAGCGAAAGGCGTTCTGCGGAGCCCAAAGGGCGAGCGCGAGGGCGAATAGGATTCCGAAGGAGGAGAGCAGGACGGCGTACTGCGGCGAGCCTTCGGGATTGAGACGGCCGAAGCGGACGGGGGCCCAACCGGTGCGGGCGAGGGAGAAGATCATGCGGGAGGCGACGTAGAGGGTGGCGTTGGCTCCGGAAAGTGCGGCGGTCAGCACTACGAAGTTCATCACGGTCGAGGCGTGAGGAATCTTCACCGTGCGGAATGTGGTTACGAATGGGCTTTCGGTGACACCGGCGTGGTTCCAGGGCATGACGCCGAGCAGAACGACGATGGCACCGACATACACGAAGGTGAGAGTGAGAAAGGTCAGCCAAACCGCGCGGGGAGTTTCTTTGGGGGAGCGCGATTCGCCGGAAGTGACCGCGACCATTTCGACTCCGCCGAAACTGTAGACCGCGAAGGTCATGGCAACGAGCGGCGACCACAGGCCTTTGGGGAAGAATCCGCCTTGAGCGTTGTATTGCGGGGCGACGCGTCCGCTTAGCAGCAGGGCCGCTCCGATCACGATGAAGGCGACGATGGTGGCGAGCTTGATCATGGAGAGCCAGAACTCGACGCGTCCATAAGAGCCGACGCTGCGCAGGTTGATTACGAGCAACACTGCGGCGAAGACCACGATCCAGAGGTAGGAACGTATGCTGGGAAACCAGGCGGACATGTAGGTAGAGGCGGCGATCATCTCGGCGCCGATGGCGAGGGCGAGTCCGAGCCAATAACCGGCGCGGGCGATGAATCCGGCGAAGGAGTTGAGGTAGAGATCGCCGTAGACGCCGAAACTGCCGGCGGCGGGATGAGCGCAGGCGAGTTCGCCGAGGGCCATGGCGACGGTCCAGTTGATGAAGGCTGCGACCAGGAAACTCAGAATCGCGGCGGGACCGGCGACTTCCATGGCTGCGCCGGAACCGAGAAGCAGGCCGGTGCCGATGGAGCCCCCGACGGCGACCATGGCCATTTGTCCGGCGGAGAGTTGGTGACGAAGGCCTTCTTCGTGAATCGGTTGGGGAGAATGCGGCGACGGCATGCAGCACCATACCAAAATAGTGAGGATCGCGCAGACAATGGGCGGGGGTGACCTTCGTAATCGGGCGGGGGCGGTAGCGCATTGCTGCTGTTGGAGCCCGCTCCTAGAATCGGAGCAGGGTTTACTCCGCCTGATTCCGCATGCCTGAGATCACAAAGCGACTGGACCGAGCCGAGCTAGGGAAGCGCGTGGAGCGCGCGGAGAAGCTCTTGCAGAAGGGCAAGACCGCGGATGCCCTGGAGGAGTATCTGCTGGTCCTGCGGGATGATGCGGACAACGATGTGGTGCGGCAGTTGTCGGCGGATCTGTGCCTTTCGTTGAACCGCAACGCCGACGCCGTCCGGCTTCTGGGCGAACTGTTTGAGCGGCAGGTGGGCGCGGGAGACGCGACCCGTGCCAGCCTGACTTACAAGAAGCTGGCCCGGCATGGGAGTCCGACCTGGCAGCAGAAATTCCGCTTTGGGCAGTTGCTGGAAGGATCCAACAAGAAGCTGGCCGTGGGCACGTACGAAGCGGCCCTGTCGGACTTGGTGAAACTCGGTAAGAAGAAGGAAGCTGCCGAGATATTGGATCGCGTGGTGGCACTGGAACCAACCCAAGCCAACCTGTTGCGCATGGCAGAACTGGCGTCGGAGCTGGGAAATCGCAAAGTGGCAGCGTCGGCGTACGAGCGGGTGGCAGAGTTGGCGGCGGCCGAGGGCGGCGATACGGCGCAGTGGTACGAGCTCGCCTATCAGGAGGATGCTTCGGATCAGGGCGTCGCCTTGGCCTACGGGAAGAGCTTGCTGGCGCAGGGACAGGTGGGCGCGGCCATCTTCATTCTTGAACCCCAAATGAACGCCGGAGAGGTGACGCCGGCGTTGCGCGAGACGTACGCCGATGCGCTGGTGGCTGCGGGCCGCTTCGCTGATGCCGAACCGCTGGTGTGGCAGCTTTTTGAGGCGAATCCAGCGCGGGTGCAGCAGGTGATTGGCTTGGTGGGGAATTTGCTGGATGCGGAGCAGCACGATGGTGCGGTCGCGCTGGCGCGCAAGCTGGAACAATTCCAGCGCCGCCGCGGGGAGCGCCGGCAGTTCATTGCCATCATGGAGGACGTCACGGCGGCGCACCGCTCTTCGCCGCAGATTCTGGAGTTCTTGAGCGAACTCTATAACGCCGCCAACCGGGAAAGCGATTACTGCCAGACGCTACTGAAGTTGTTTGATGTCTATTGCGGTACAGGTGAGTTCCCCAAGGCGGCCGAGTGCCTGGACCGCGCTGCGGACGTCGATCCGTATGAGCCGGGTCACATGAAGCGGCTGGAGATGCTCAAGGGGAATCTGGATGACGTACGCCTCCGGTCGCTGGCCGCGAGATTTTCGACGGTCGGCACACCAGTCGAAGAGCCGGTGCATCAGCAAGAGCCGACGTTAGGTGCTTCGACGCTGCAGGATCTGATGCTGCAGGCGGAAATACTGGTGCAGTATGGGATGCGCAACAAGGCGGTCGAGCGGTTGCAGAGAATTCAGGAGTTGTTCCCGCGGGAGGAAGAACGGAACGAGGATCTGCAACGGCTTTATTTGTCAGCGGGGGTAACCCCGCGGTATGCCGGGTCGGCGCCGCTGCCTCCAGCAGCGGCGGCAGTTGGTCCGGCAGCGGTTACGCCAGTGGCCGCACCCGCGCCGGATCCGGCGACGGATGTGCGCAGCTTTACTCGCGTCGCGGAAATTTCGCGCAAATTGTATCACCAGGGCACCGCTCCTAACGTTCTGAGCACCGCGGTGAGAGAGATCGGAACCCATTGGGAAGCGACCCGTTGCATCGCGGCCATGGGCAAGGCAGGATCGTTTCCGACGGCGCTGGAAGAGTTCTGTGCCGAGGGATTCAAGAAGGCGGGCGCACCGGCGATTGCCGAACTGATCGCGTGCCTGCATCAGGCGGTGGATGGGCATGAGCCGTTGGCGATCGAGAACGCGCCGAAAGCGGACGCACTGCAGTCCGCGCGGAAAGTGGTGACGGATATGGGGGCGGCGGCAGTGCTGGCGATCCCGCTCAGCGATGGGGAAGAAATTGTGGGTATGCTGGTGCTGATGCACAACCGGGCCCGGGTGTGGCAGCAGGCGGATATGGTTGTACTCAAGACACTGGCGGAGCAGATGGTGATCGCGCTGAATAACGCGGGGTTGCGGCGCCTGGTCAAGAATCTGTCGGTGACGGACGAGAAATCGGGGCTGTTGAAACGGGCTTCCTACATTGATCTGCTGCTGGCCGAGAGCAAACGGGCGATTCAAAATGCGTCGGCGCTTTCGGTGCTGTTGCTGCAGTTCGGCAAGAGCGGGGCCATGGTCAAGGAGTACGGCGAGGCGGAAGTGCAGAGTGTCATGGAGAGAGCGGGACAACTGTTCACTGACAACATCCGCTCGAACGATCTCGCGTTTCGTTACGACACGACAACGATCGCGATCCTGCTTGGCGAGACGGCGGAAAAGGAAGCGTTGCAGGCCGTGGAGAAGCTGCGCAAGATCATCGCCGAAGTGCGGCTGCCGGCGAAGGACGATACGGGAAAGGGACCGTCCGCGCAGTTTTCCGCGGGACTGGCCCAGGCCGTGATTCGCACGGAATACGATCCTGTGGATGTGGTCACCGAAGTGATCAACCGCGCCGAACATGCGCTGTCGCAGGCGATGGCGCAGGGGCCGGGAAAGGTCGTCGCGCTGGGGGCGGCGCTGGCGGCGGGAGCGGTGGCGTAACGCGATTTCACCACGGAGACACAGAGGCACGGAGAAGGCAAGGAACTAATAGGGCTTCTTTGGCTTTTGCTTTGTTTCTAAGAATCGCCGATACTCTTCAGAATCTCGTCAATCCAGGACTTGTTCCCGTCCGATTCTGGCGCTCTGTCCTTCCTTGTCCTTCCTTAGTTTTTTCTCGGCGTCTATGTGTCCTCTGTTTCTTAGTGGTGAATTGTTCGCAGTTCTGGCCAAGGACTCTCGTCCGCTGCTAAACTAACGAGTTTGGCTAATCGACTCTGATCGATTCTGGTCGGAGTGCTGCCCGGGAAAATCATGCTGAAGCCAGGTGACATTGCTATCGTCAGTGGGGCGCGTACGCCCTTTGGCCGCTATTGCGGCAAATTGAAGGACTTTACCGCGCAGGAGTTGGGCGCGATTGCAGCGAAGGGTGCGATGGAACGGGCGGGGATCGATGCCAAGGAATTCGATCACGCGGTGTTTGGCAACGCGCAGCAGACTTCGGGCGATGCGCTGTATGGGGCGCGGCACGTGGGATTGCGGGCGGGGTTGCCGATTGAGACTCCGGCTCTGACGGTGAACCGGCTGTGCGGCTCCGGCATGCAGGCGATTGTGAATGCTGCGCAGATGATTCAATTGGACGAGGCGAAGGTTGTGCTGGCGGGCGGGATGGAAGCCATGTCGCAGGCGCCGTTTGTGATTCGCGGGCGGGACGGGTTTACGCTGGCGCCGGGCGGAAAGCTGGAAGATTCGCTGATGGTCGCGTTGCTCGACACCTACTGCGGTCTTTATATGGCAAACACCGCCGAGCTTTACGGCGAGCAGCAAGGCATCACGCGGCAGGCGCAGGATGAGTTTGCGCTGCGCTCGCAGCAGCGGGCGGATGCGGCTTATAAGGAAGGACGCATTCAGGAGGAGTTGGTTCCGGTGCCGCTGCGAAATCACAAGGGCGAGGCGACCGGGGAGTCGCTGACGGAGGATGATCACCGTCGTCCGCAGACCACGATGGAAGGGCTGGCGAAGCTTCGTCCAGCGTTTGGGAAGAATGGAACGGTCACGGCGGGAAATGCCAGCGGGATTGTGGATGGCGCGGCGGCGGCGGTGGTGATGTCAATGGACGAAGCCCGCAAACGAAATCTGGTGCCGCTGGGCCGGATTGTGAGTTGGGGGATTGCAGGCGTTGAACCGAAACTGATGGGACGCGGTCCGGTGCCGGCGACCAAGGTGGCGCTGCAGAAGGCGGGGCTGTCGCTGGACTACATCGATTTGATTGAAGTGAATGAGGCGTTCGCGGCGCAGTATCTGGCGGTGGAGAAAGAGTTGGGGTTGGATTGCGAGAAAGTGAATGTGAATGGCGGGGCGATTGCGCTGGGACATCCGCTGGGAGCGACTGGGACGCGGCTGGTGATTACGCTGTTGTATGAGTTGCGGCGGCGGAAGAAGAAGTATGGGCTGGCGACGGCGTGCATTGGCGGGGGTCAGGGGATTGCGATGATTGTGGAGACGCTGCTGAATTTCTAGCCGCACGGCTGACTCGCTAGCCGACAGAGATCTATTCGAGGGGAAGAGATGGAAATCAACAAAGTTGGCGTACTGGGTTGTGGGCTGATGGGGTCCGGGATTGCGCAGGTTTGCGCTACGGCTGGTTTCGATGTGACTGTGCTTGAGGTTGAGCAGAAATTTCTGGATAAAGGGTTTGCGGGGATTGAAAAATCTTTGGCGAAGTTTGCGGAGCGGCCGGTGGAGAAGGGTGGGATTACGGCTGCGCAGAGGGACGGGATTCGCGAGCGGCTGAAGGGGACGACGAACAAGGCGGACCTCGCCGATTGCGACATTGTGATTGAGGCCATCATCGAGAGCGTGGAAGAGAAGAAGAAGATGTATGCGTCGATTGACCCGATCGTGAAGAAGGAGGCGATCTTTGCCTCGAATACTTCTTCGATTTCGGTGACGGAGTTGTTGACCTCGGTGAAGCGTCCGGAGCGCTTTGTTGGGCTGCACTTTTTTAATCCGGTGCCGCTGATGAAGTTGGTCGAGGTGGTGCGGACGATTGCGACCGCCGACGACGTGTACGAGTCGGCTTTCGCGTTTGCGAAGAAGCTAGGGAAGGTTCCGGTGCGCACGTCGGACAAGACCGGATTCATCGTAAACCGGCTGCTGGTGCCGTATCTGCTGGATGCCATCCGCGCGTATGAAGAGGGCGTTGGGTCGATTGAGGATATCGATAACGCGATGAAGTTGGGCTGCGGGTATCCGATGGGGCCTTTCACGCTGCTCGATTTCGTGGGGCTGGATACGACTTATTACATCACGCATGTGATGTATGACGAGTTTAAGGAGCGGCGGTTTGCGTCGCCTCCGCTGCTGAAGCGGATGGTGATGGCAGGATGGTACGGGCGGAAATCGGGCAAAGGTTTTTATGACTATGCGGACCCGGATAAGCCGAAAGCGAATAAGCTGTGACTCTGGCTCAGCGGTTATAAATTTCGCGGCGATGGCCGATGCGAAGCACCAGCACGACGAGCCGGTCGTGTTCGAGCGAGCAGATGATGCGGTAATCGCCCACGCGATAGCGCCAGAACTCACTTAGGGTGCCTTGCAGTCGTTCGCCGATTTTGCGAGGGTCGTCGAGTTTTCCGACCCGTTCGAAGAGGAATTTAGAGATGCGCCGTGCGTCGGTCTTATCGAGTTCGTCGAGTTGTCTCTGAGCTCTTGGCGAAAGCTCAAGTTTCCAAGCCATAGCGCCGCATTATTTTTTCGAGGGGAATTGGTTTGCTGCGTCCGGATCTGATTTCAGCCAATGCCTTCTCAGCGAAGTAGATGTCTTCCAGATCGTCCAGATACTGCAGGATGGCCTCACGAGCGTAGTAGGTTTTCGTGCGTCCCGTGCGCTTGGCGAGGCGGTCGAGACGCTTTTCGATGCTTTCGGGAAGGCGAATGGCTAGCATAGCTGTATCCTGCTATACAATTATAGCACCGCTGGGGGCCTTGGGATGGTACGGGCGAAAGCCGGGGGCGCGGGTTTTATGATTATGCGGACCCGGAGAAGCCAAGGGCGCAGAAGCTTTAGCTTCGTCCCGTGGGATGGCGCGGAGGGACGCGGATTGAAAATGCTGGTCACCACCGAGACACGGAGCCACGGAGAGGACGCGAAACGGTCTGTCTGGGTTACGGTTAGCCTTGTGTTGCAGGGATTGTGGACACTCGCCCTGCTAGGGCTGGCCGCATACTCGTTGACTTTCTCCGTGAGGTACCCAAGGACTGTCCGCGACTCGATAGCTTTCGCGTTGTTTTCTGCATTGCAGGGTTTGCTTGTCGGGATCGGCTGGTATGGTTTGTGGAGGCGAAAACTGTGGGGCTGGTGGCTGGCGTGTATTTGCTGTTGGGCACTGACCGCGAGAGCGGTTTACGTCGCCGTCGTTGAGGTTGGTTGGTCGATGATCAGCTGGGGTCACCTCGGCTTCATTGAGTACTTACTGATCTTGCCGATCTGCCTAGTGATGCCAGCGACGATAAGGTTCTACTGGAATAAAACAAACCTCTCAGAGGCTCGTCATCCGCATTGATCCGTGTGAATCCGTGGCAGGCTGAATTTTATGAACTTCGAAAACATCATTCTCGAAAAGAAAAACGCGATTGCTTACGTCACCGTCAACCGGCCGAAGGTGCTCAACGCGCTCAACATGGCGACCATGGAGGAGCTGCGGGGGGCGTTTCACGACATCAAGAACGACAAGGCAATTCGCGTCGTCATCTTTACTGGCTCGGGTGAGAAAGCGTTTATCGCCGGGGCGGACATCAGCGAGTTGGCCAAGCACAACGCGGTGTCCGGGAAAGAATATACGCATCGCGGGCAGAACGTCCTCAATCTGATTGAGAATCTCGGCAAGCCCGTGATTGCCTGCATCAACGGATTCGCGCTCGGCGGAGGGTGCGAGATTGCGATGGCTTGCACGATACGGCTGGCCAGCGAGAATGCGAAGCTGGGCCAGCCGGAGGTGAAGCTGGGGATTATCCCGGGATACGGTGGAACGCAGCGGCTGCCGCGGTTGGTGGGCAAAGGGTTGGCGATGCAAATGGTGCTGGCGGGGGAGATGATCACGGCGCAGGAGGCGCATCGCATCGGACTGGTGAATGAAGTGACGCCGCCGGCCGAGTTGATTCCGCGGGCGGAAGCGATTGCGGCGAAGATTATTGCGAATGCTCCGCTGGCCGTGCAGTATGCGATGGAGGCCGTCAACAAAGGGATGGAGATGACTTTGGCTGAGGGGCTTTATCTGGAGGCGACGTTGTTTGGGGTGTGTTGCGCTACGGAAGATAAGAAGGAAGGGACTACGGCGTTTCTGGAGAAGCGGGCGGCGCAGTTCAAGGGGAAGTAACCTCTTTGCCACGGATGCACGCGGATTTAGAACCACGACTGAGACACGGAGTCACGGAGAAGAAACTCAAATTGAAAATTGAGATGCCTCAGGCGCAATCGTTTCCGGCGCTGGAAGGGAAACTCGACGCGACTGGGCGACGGTTTGCCATTGTCGTGGCGCGGTTCAATGCCTTTATCACGGAGCGGCTGCTGCAGAGTGCTTGCGACGGGCTTCTTCGTTCCGGGGCAAAGAAGAAAGACGTTGCCATCGTGCGGGTGCCCGGGGCCTTTGAGATTCCATCCGCGGCACGGACGTTGGCGCTGACCAAGAAATACGATGCCATCATTTGTCTTGGATGCCTGTTGCGCGGGGATACGGCGCACTACAATGTGATCGTGAACGAGGTCACGCGGGGGATTGGGCAGTCGGCGCAGGAGACTGGAGTGCCACATGCGTTTGGGGTGCTGACTTGCGACACGCTGGAGCAGGCGATTGATCGGGCTGGACTGAAAATGGGGAACAAGGGGTTTGAGGCGGCAATGGCGGCGGTGGAGATGGCGTCTTTAACGCAAGCTATCAGCTCTCAGCCATCAGCTGTCAGAGAAAAGCAGATCCCTCCTTCTCGCCCCGCGAGCCGTCGGAATGACAACGTTAAGAAGAAGACGAAGCGGCGCAAGTAACCTTCCTACAGTAAACTGACAACTGACAAATAGATGCTGGCAACTTTCTCTATGGGTACTCGCCGCAAATCCCGGGAACTGGCGCTGCAGATGCTGTTTCAATCGGACATGGGTAAACAGGATGCCGAGCAGGTGCGGCGGACGTTCTGGGCCGAGCATGGGACGGCGAGCGCGGAAGTGCGGGGATTTGCCGACGATCTCTTTCGGGTGGCGACGGATCGCGGCGCTGAGATTGACGGTCTGATTGAACGGCACGCAGAGCATTGGCGAATGGAGCGCATGGCGGCGGTGGATCGCAATCTGTTGCGCGCAGCGGTTGCCGAGATGATGGCCTATCGCGAAGACTCCGCGGGCGGTGGTGATCAATGAAGCGCTGGAGATTGCGCGGAAGTTCTCGAGTCCGGAGTCAGTGCACTTCGTGAACGGCGTGCTCGACAGCGTGGGGAAAGAGTTGGAGAGCAGTTGCTAGTAGGCGGTTGCCAGTTCTAGTTGCTAGTTCTTGCTTCTTAGTTGTCAGTTCCTGCTTCAGGCGTTTCTCTTCTGAACTGCGGTCCCGGTTTCGAGCCGTTGCCGAATCCTGCCTCCGGGCGTTTTTTTAAACAAGACATAGCGCAGTCCTCTCGGCGGCTGACGACCGAGGATCTGCAAACTGTTTACGGTCTGGCGGCCACTAAGTTCAACTTGCACGGGTTGGATGCGGAAATGATCGCGCAGAAGGGGTTCAGGTAGTCGGGCAAGTTGGGGAATGAGAGTTGGACTTGATCGCTGCCGCCGAGGCCGGTGCTGACTTCGTGCAGCAGGCCGTCGCTGCCTGCGACCACAATTGTTCCGGCATCCGCGCTCATATCCGCGCTAAGGGGGGTGGCATTCCCCGCGAGTTCAATGCCGCTGGTGACTGACCCGGCGCTGAAGTTGTAAACGAGGATGCTGGCGTTACCAGCCACGACAACGTAGAGTTGCGAGCCGTCGGCGGAGGCGAAGAAATTGAGCGGCTGGATCGTGCCCTGGCCCAGTTCGATGCGTTGCGCCAGGCGCGAGGGGTCGCCGCTGACGAAGGTCAGGGCCTGAGGACAGAGGGTTCCGGAGGCTGGGGGAGAGATCGTGGAGGTGAGGATGTCGAAGCCGGTCGCGTCCAGCACCAACACATGCGTCCCGTCGGGGATTGTGTTTCCGTAAGAGTCTCTGCCTTCGAGGTGCACGCCGGGCAATACTTTCATGAAAAGAGGATCGAAGGGGAGAGACAAGGTAGCAAGAACCGGATTCGGACTCGGGCTGGTGGCAACCTGATTGTTACAGGTGTTAAATGCCGTGACATTTGCCGGGCTGCCGTTGGCGGAGGCTTCTGCTACGAAGGCGAACGCGCCATTCGGTGAGAAGGCGACGGTGTTCGCGTTGGCCGGTCCGGTCAGAGCAATTGGTCCCTGCAAGGCTTGCAAGGAGGAATAGACGAAAAGCGAGCTGCCACCGTCTCCGAAGATAAATGCCTTCAATCCGTCGGGCGAGAACGCGGCCGCCACAGCCCGAGAGATATTCAGCGCGCTGGCAGATAGCGAAACGGTGCTGGCCGAATTGACGATGTAGACCTGATTCGGAGTGTGGATGGTATCGGAGAAGACCGCGACGCCTCCGTTGTTGGAGCTGGCCAGTACCCTTCCAGTCACCGTGCCGAGCCCGGTGTAGGGGCTGCTGTTGGAGCCGAAATTCGACGGGATTGATCAGTAGCGCTCCGAAGTCGCTTCCCATAAAAGCCCTATCTCCGGCGGGATCGAAGAGCAGGGAATTTGGCGAAGTAGGTGTGGGATTCTCGGGGCCGGTCGAGGCCTTGGTGGTCGAGAGGCTATAGATGGAGGTGGTGCAGGCTGAAGGGGGCTGAGGAGCGCATCCGGTACTCGTCGCCAGCAGAGACGTTCCGGAGGGGGTGCCGGTCACCAGGCCTGAGATGGCCCCATCGCCTACAACGGGTGGCCCATTGAGGGGCTGAAGCGGAGAGGCATAAACCGGAACCGGTATGAGCTGCTGGCAACTGGTGAGTTCAGGAAACTGCGCGTGAAAGAATTGGGTGCACGAGGCCACGGCAGCCGGCGTGGAGAGGGATGGGGGGACGAACGGGAATCCGATGTTGCAGTTCGGCGGCGAGCAGGAGGCAGTGACGGATCCGGAGCCGGCCAATGGAGTCGAGAGGGCGCAGGATTGCAGGCATCCGGCTGCGGTGCCTACTACGGCGGGTTGGGATGCACTCCAGGTCAAAGGAATTTTGTCGAGGATGATTCCATTATTTGTGTTGGGCAGGGAGCTGTTTCCCATCACGTCGGTCAGGACCGCCGTAGCATTCTGCGAGGTTATTCCCTTGGAAGTGACGAAGCTGGTTTGGCTGGTTTGCTGAGATCCCGCGAGGCCCACTTCGAGGGTGATGCTCTGGATGGGGCAAGTCTCAAAGAAATCGAGGACCGGGGAAGTTCCCTGTGAATTCTGGTATTGCGGCTGATGGAAGGACGAACTGGAAACTCCGCTGGCAGATGCGTAAATCTGCGTCATTCCGGGAGTCAATGCCTTAGCCGTGGCCTGATTCGTGGCGAAGTTGTAGGCAGTGTTGACCAGCGGGATCAGGTTCACCACGGATGGGTTTTGGGCGGACCAGGTAAAAGGACCGACCGAAGAGGTGATGTCCGAACCCTGACTGAAAGCGTGAGCCTCAACCGTCATGGACTGACTCTGGGAGAGGCACGGCTCCTGAACCGGGACACCATCGAGCAGAACTCCGGTGACGGTGATGGTGTCGATCGATGGATGCACGAATACCCAGGTAGGAACGCTGGAGGCACCGAGAGCCGACGCGGTCACTTGGACCGCACCTGTCCCCCCGGGGGTGCAGGTGGTGAAGGCTACGTCCCAGTGCCCGGCACAAGCGACGCCGTTGGGCGCGAGATTCAAAACCGACGTATCACTGGACGAAAAGGTGAAGGTAGTACTGAGGTTGACGCCGGAGGCGGTTTGCGCCGATGCGCTGAAGCCGAACGTGGCACCTAGTTCGACGGAGGTGTTGCTGCTGGGGGTTAGATTGACCTTCGCGGGAAAGAGCGGAGGTCCAGCCTTGGTGCTCTTGCCACAGCCTCCTACGCTCCACAGAGAAAGGATTGCAACCGCCAACCGCAAAATATTCGAATGCGACCTACCGATGCCCCCCGACCTACCCATGCACCCCTCTTTAAACGTTGCTCTGGCTCGGCGATCTGAAATCACGCAGGACGAGCCGTCGAATGAATTGGAAAACTTGTAGTGTAGAGGCTGGAGGCGGAATCAGCAAGCGCAGCGCGATTCCAGCATCGAGCCCGCCGGATTCCGATCATCCGGTGAGTGGGATGCAAAAACACGGGTTGACGATGTTTGCAGGCACTTGCTATAGTAGTTTGGTTCCGCGAGTACATCCAGGCTTGTTGTGTGCTGTGAGTTTTGCTGCGAGAAAGTGCGCGCAGAGGGCTTGCAGTAGAGCTTTTGAGAAATGCGTTTCCGGATGAAGTACAGGTTCGGAAACTTTCCTCGCTGAAACGTTCCTGCGGTGCCTTCTGCCCTATTGTGGAAGGATATGCAGGGCAAGGCTGACGAAACGGAGTGCCCCCGCAGTTTTGGCCGGGCGCCACCGTCGGCAGCGTAAGTCTGAACAGGAATCCAGAATCTCTCCGGCGTGTGTGCGCGGTGAGAAGTAATGGTTGGCGTTGAGCTGGCCATGCCCACGGATACGCGTCCGAAACAGCAGGATTGAGAGCAGGAATTGAGCTGTGCGCAGCCTGCGCGAAACGCAAGCTGGTGCGCGGCTAAGGAGTGGCAAAGAGTGCCTACGTTCAACCAGTTGGTAGCTCAGGGTCGCAAGCGGCCCCGTTACAAGACGGCCAGCCCTGCTTTGCAGGGATGTCCGCAGAAGCGCGGTGTTTGTACCCGCGTGTACACGCAAACGCCCAAGAAGCCCAACTCGGCTTTGCGCAAGGTTGCGCGTGTGCGCCTGACGAACGGAATTGAAGTGACGACGTATATTCCTGGCGTCGGCCACAACCTGCAGGAGCACTCGATTGTGCTCATCCGCGGGGGGCGCGTGAAGGATCTGCCGGGCGTGCGTTATCACGTGATTCGCGGAACGCTGGATGCGGTGGGCGTCGCCGGCCGCATGCAGGGACGTTCGAAGTACGGCGCCAAGCGGCCGAAGAAGGGGTAAGAAACAAGTTTCAAGGTTCGAACGTTTCAAAGTTTCCAGGTGGCCTCGCCACGAAAACTTTGAAACTCTGAAGCCTCTGAAACTTTGAAACCTGGAGTTTTGAATGCCTCGTAAAGGACATATCGCAAAGCGGACCGTCCCGGCCGATGCCGTTTACCAATCGGATCTGGTGACGAAGTTTATTAACTCGATGATGTGGCAGGGCAAGCGCAGCACGGCCGAAGGCATCTTCTATGAAGCTTTGGCGAAGGTGCAGGAGAAGGGCGGCGATGAAGCGCTGAAACTCTTCAAAAAGGCCGTGGAGAACGCGAAGCCGCTGCTCGAGGTCAAGACCCGCCGCGTGGGTGGCGCCAACTATCAGGTTCCGGTCGAGGTGAATGCCGACCGTCGCACCTCGCTGGGGATTCGCTGGCTGATCACCTATGCCCGGTCCCGCGGCGAAAAGGGAATGGTCGACAAGTTGACCAACGAATTGCTGGACGCCGCCGCGGGAAAAGGCGCCGCGATCAAGAAGAAGGAAGATGTGCATCGCATGGCGGAAGCGAACAAGGCGTTCGCGCATTACCGGTGGTAAGAAGATTTTGTAATTTGGTAATCGGGTGATTGAGTAATTTGCGAACCGCTCGGGATTTGGATTTCAATTGCCAAATTACCCGATTACTCAATTACTAAATCACAACTGAAAGTCGCAGTCCTAGAAAGAGCTAATTGTCGTGCCCAGAACAGTCCCATTAGAACGCTGCAGAAACATCGGCATCATGGCCCACATCGATGCCGGCAAGACCACTACGACGGAGCGCATCCTGTTTTATACGGGACGGACGCACCGCATCGGAGAGGTGCACGAGGGCACGGCCACCATGGACTGGATGGAGCAGGAGCAGGAGCGCGGTATCACGATTACGTCCGCGGCTACGACTTGCACTTGGCGCGACATTCGCATCAACATTATTGATACGCCCGGACACGTCGATTTCACGGCGGAAGTCGAGCGATCGCTGCGCGTGCTTGACGGCGCGGTGGCGGTGTTTGACGCGGTTCACGGCGTGCAGCCGCAGTCGGAAAAAGTCTGGCGTCAGGCCGACAAGTACGGGGTTCCGCGAATTTGTTTCATCAACAAGATTGACAAGATGGGTGCTGATTTCGAGCATGCCGTCGATACCATCCGTAAGCGCCTCAGTGCCAAGCCCGTCGCGATTCAATTTCCCATCGGCCAGGAAGACAAGTTCAGGGGCGTCATCGACCTGATCAACATGAAGTCGATCGTCTGGCAGGACGACACCATGGGCGCGGAATATGTCACCGAAGAAATTCCCGCCGAACTGAAGAAGAAAGCCGAAGCGTTTCATGCCCAGCTGGTCGAGAGCATCGCCGAGAACGACGACGAAATCCTGCACAAGTTTCTGGAAGGCGAAGAGATTACCGCGGACGAGCTGCGTTCGTCGCTGCGCAAGTCGACGATCGCATTGAAGGTGTTTCCGGTGGTGGTGGGAACGGCATTCAAGAACAAGGGCGTGCAGCCGTTGCTGGACGCGGTGGTGGACTATCTGCCGTCGCCTCTTGACGTGGGCGAGACCCACGGAATCAACCCCGATAACGGGCAGCCGATTACTCGCAAAGCGGACGACAAGGAACCGTTCTCGGCGCTGGCGTTCAAGATCATGGCGGATCCGTTCGTCGGCCAGTTGACATTTATCCGCGTGTACTCCGGCCAACTCAAGACCGGCGATTCCGTGCGGAACGTGCGCACCACGAAGACCGAGCGCATTGGGCGTTTGCTCAAGATGCACGCCAACAAGCGCGAAGAAATCAGCGAAATTCTGGCGGGCGACATCTGCGCCGCCGTCGGTTTGAAGAATGTCAGCACGGGCGACACAATTTGCGACGAAGATCATCCCATTGCGCTAGAGTCGATCACGTTTGCGGTTCCCGTGATTTCGGTTGCCGTCGAACCCAAGACCAAGGCTGACCAGGAAAAGATGGGCATGGCGCTCAGCCGTCTCGCCCAGGAAGATCCCACCTTTAAGGTTCACACCGATCCTGACAGCGGACAGACCATCATCAGCGGCATGGGCGAGTTGCATCTGGAAATCATCGTCGACCGCATGATGCGCGAGTACAAAGTTGAGGCCAATGTCGGCAAGCCGCAGGTGGCGTATCGCGAAACCATTCGCCGGCATGCCGAGGCGGAAGGCAAATACATCCGCCAGACCGGCGGACGCGGCCAGTACGGTCACGCGAAGATTTATCTCGATCCACAACCATCGGGAACTGGCTACGAGTTTGTGAATGACATCGTGGGCGGCTCGGTGCCGAAGGAATTCATCAAGCCGATCGACCAGGGCATTCAGGAAGCGCTCGAAGGCGGCGTTCTCGCCGGGTATCCGATGGTCGATGTGAAGGCAACGCTCTACGACGGCAGCTATCACGACGTGGACTCGAACGAAATGGCGTTCAAGATCGCCGGGTCGATGGCGTTCAAAGAGGCTGCGCGCAAGGCCTCTCCGGTGCTGTTGGAACCGGTGATGGCGGTGGAAGTGGTGACGCCGGAAGATTATGCCGGCGTGATCATGGGCGATCTGAGTTCGCGGCGCGGACGCATCGAAGGCATGGAGCACCGCGCGGGCTCGCAGGTGATCAAGGCGATCGTTCCGCTGGCGGAGATGTTTGGCTATGCAACCCACATGCGTTCGTCGACGCAGGGCCGCGCGGAATACTCGATGCACTTTGCGCGCTATGAGGAGGCTCCGCGGTCAGTGGCGGAGGAAATCATCGCCAAGGTGCAAGGGACGGCGAAGTGACTCCGAGCGCCGCGGTTCGTCGTCGACCGCAGGTTCTGGGTCAAAGAAGCTAAACGGGCCGAGTTTGAAATTGTTTTTGGGCCAGATGGAATCTGGTCAAGGTTTCTTCGGCAAGCTGAAGGTTTCATCGCTACCGATGTGAAGTGTGAGTCGCCTGGCGATGGGCGGTATCGGGTGCGGGACTTTTGGAAGCGGCATCGCGGGTTTGAAGTCTTCCGCGAGCGTTTCTCGGAAGGTTTCGCGCGGTTCGATCGGCAGATTGTCGACGAACTGATAGAGAAACAGGAATTCGTTGGCGCGTACTATGAAGCCGACGGGGATGATTCAGTTTCGGCGTAAGGCGTAAGTGAAGCCGAGGAGATAGGGAAATGGCGAAAGAAAAATTTGATCGCAATAAGCCACACTGCAACGTCGGGACGATTGGTCACATTGATCATGGCAAGACGACGTTGACGGCGGCCATCACCAAGGTGTTGCAGAAGCACAATCCGAAGATCGTGTTCCGTTCGTTTGACTCGATTGATAACGCTCCGGAAGAGAAGGCGCGCGGAATTACGATCGCCACGGCGCACGTGGAATACGAGACCGCGAACCGGCACTACGCGCACGTGGATTGCCCGGGCCACGCCGACTACATCAAGAACATGATCACGGGCGCGGCGCAGATGGATGGCGCGATCTTGGTGGTGGCGGCGACGGACGGACCGATGCCGCAGACGCGCGAGCACGTGCTTTTGGCGCGGCAGGTGGGGGTGCCTTACATCGTGGTGGCGCTGAACAAGTGCGACGCGGTCGACGATGCCGAACTGCTCGACCTGGTGGAACTGGAAGTGCGCGAGTTGCTGAAGAGCTACAAGTTTCCCGGCGACGATGTGCCGGTGATTCGGCTCTCGGCGCTGGGCGCGCTGAACGGGGAAGAGAAGTGGGAGAAGCAGATTGACGCGTTGATGGAGGCGGTGGACAAGAGTGTGCCGCAGCCGGCGCGCGAACTGGACAAGCCGTTCCTGATGCCGATCGAAGATATTTTTTCGATTCAGGGACGGGGCACGGTGGTCACCGGTCGGATCGAGCGCGGCAAGGTAAAAGTGGGCGAGGAAGTGGAGATTGTGGGCTTCCGGGAGACGCGCAAGACGGTGGTAACGGGCGTGGAAATGTTCAAGAAGCAATTGGACGAAGGCATGGCGGGCGACAACGCCGGCCTGTTGCTGCGCGGCATTGCGAAGGAAGATGTGGAGCGCGGCATGGTGCTGGCGAAGGGTGGATCGATCACGCCGCACACCAAGTTCAAGGCGGAAGTCTACATTTTGACGAAGGAAGAAGGCGGGCGGCATACGCCGTTCTTCAAGGGATATCGACCGCAGTTTTATCTGCGAACGACGGACGTGACGGGCGTGGCGGAGTTGCCGGCGGGCACGGAGATGGTGATGCCGGGAGACAACGTGAGCCTGGTGATTGAGTTGATCACGCCGGTGGCGATGGAGAAGGGCTTGCGCTTTGCGATTCGCGAAGGCGGCCACACGGTGGGCGCCGGGACGATCGCGGAGATTATTCAGTAGTTGAGAAGATGCATAGGTCCTTCGCGAGACAAAAAACGTCTCGCTCAGGATGACAAGTGAATCGCCGCTAGAAGTTGGTAGCTAGCGGCTAGACAAGCGGCTTGCGGCTTGCCGACAGTTCTTTCCTCCCGCGGGAGGGGTCAGAGAGAGTCAACGTGATTGGAAAAGAAAGAATTCGCATCCGGTTGAAGGCTTACGACTATCGCATCCTGGACCAGTCGACGGGCGAGATCGTGGAAACCGCGCGACGCACCGGAGCACAGATTGCGGGGCCAATTCCGCTGCCCACGATAAAGAACAAGTACTGCGTGCTGCGTTCGCCGCACGTTGACAAGAAATCGCGGGAGCAGTTTGAGATCCGCACCCACAAGCGCCTGCTCGACATTCTCGAGCCGACGCAGCAGACGGTGGACGCGCTGATGAAGCTCGACCTGCCGGCGGGCGTGGATGTGGAGATTAAGGCATTCGGTAAGGAACATAAATAGCTTCCAGCTCCTAGCTTCTAGCTAGGACCGGAAAGCTCCCAGCCAATAGCCGTCGCAAGTAAGGGGCGAGCCATGCTGGGCACGGAGAGTAGAAATGGCAACGAAGGTGGCGGGGATTCTGGGCAAGAAGGTCGGCATGACGCAACTGTTTGACTCGAAGGGCGACGTTCGCCCGGTCACAGTGTTGCAGGCTGGTCCGTGCGTGGTGACGCAGCATAAATCGGCCACGAAGGACGGCTACGAGGCGGCCCAGATTGGACTGGTCGAGTTTGTGAAGGAGTCGCGGCTGACCAAGCCGGCGCAGGGACATCTGGCGAAGAACAATCTTCCGCCGGTGAAGTTCATGCGTGAAGTGCCGCTTGAGGTTGAGGGCACGGAAGACGGAGCGGTGAAAGTTGGCGACCGTGTGCTAGTCGAGATTTTCGACGGCGAACGATTCGTCGATATCGTGGGCATCAGCAAGGGGCGCGGGTTTCAGGGGGTGGTGAAGCGGCATCATTTCGCCGGTGGTCCGAAGTCGCACGGTTCGATGTTCCAGATCACCGGTTCGATCGGGTCGTCGGCGTTCCCGTCGCGGGTGTTCAAGGGAATGCGCATGTCCGGCCACATGGGCAATGCCCGCGTGACCCAGCGTAACCTGCGCGTGCTGGGTGTGGACAAGGATGAGAACCTGTTGGTGGTCGAGGGTAGCGTGCCCGGACCGCAGGGTGGCTACATCATCATTACGAAAGCGAAGAAGCCGCCTCGAGAACGCCGCGGATTCGCAGGTTCGGCGACGGTCGATCCGTTGAAGGCCGCGAAGAGAGCGGCGAAGAAAGCATAGGGAAGCGCGGGCGAGTCGCCCGCACCCACACGAGAAGCGATATGGCAACGATAGACATACACAATCTGAGCGGCGAGAAGGTTGGGACGCTGGATCTCGCCGACGAAATCTTCGGCGCGGTCAACGAAGATCTGCTCTGGGAAGCGGTGAAGCATTACCGCGCCTCGCAGCGCGCCGGTACGCACAAGACCAAGGGCCGCTGGGAAGTTTCCGGCTCCGGCAAGAAGCTCTGGAAGCAGAAGGGCACGGGCCGGGCTCGCATCGGATCGATTCGGTCGCCACTGTGGCGGCACGGCTATACGGTGCATGGTCCGCAGCCGCGCTCCTACGACTACACCTTCCCGCGCAAGAAGCTGATGGGCGCGTTGCGTTCGGCGCTGGCCGCGAAACTGGCGGACGGCAAGCTGATCGTGGTGAATTCATTCGACTTGAAAGAGCCCAAGACTAAGGAATTCCGCAAGGCGCTGAACTTGCTGCGGGTCGATAAAACGGTTCTGATTGTCGAAGAGGCGAAGCACGAGAATCATAACCTGGCATTGAGCGCCCGCAACATCCAGGGACTCGAGCTGGTGCGCAGCAACGAGGTGCATCCTTATCATCTGCTGCGCTATGACCGGGCGATTTTCTCCCAGCCGGCGATCGAGAAGCTGCAGGTTTCGCTGAAGTCTTCGGTCTCGAAACGAAAGCACAAGACCGAAAAAGAGGAAAGCGCCAAGAAGGCGACGGGCACTCCGAGGCGGCGTGCACGACATGAAAAAGCGGCGGAGGTGGCCTGATGAAATCCGCATACCAGATCATTCGCCGTCCGGTGATTACCGAGAAGGGCCTGGCCATCAAGGAGAACCAGAACACGCTGGTCTTCCAGGTGGCGCCCAAGGCGACCAAGACGGAGATCAAGGAAGCGGTGCAGTCGATTTTCAAGGTGAAAGTGTATTCGGTGCGCACTGCCACATATCCGGGGAAAGAGAGGCGGCGCGGGAAGTTCGCGGGCTACCGGCCGGATTGGAAGAAGGCGTACGTGCGGTTGCGATCCGGCGAGAAGATGCCGGAGTACGCGCAGAATTTGTAAGAGCGGCTTCCGCTCTCCGGCGTTCGGCTTCCGGAGTAGCGGGAAGAAGCAGATTCCTCACCGGCAAGAGCGCCGGTTCGGAATGACAAAGATTTGAGCTAAGAGCTAACGGCTAAGAGCTAAAGGCTGATTTTATGGCAATTAAGACATACAGACCGACAACCCAGACGCTGCGCTATCGGACGACGATCGTCAATGACGACATCACGACCAAGCATCCGCACAAGCCGCTGGTCGAGCCCAAGCAGCGCACCGGCGGGCGCCGCAACTCGGGCGACATCACTATCTGGCACCGCGGTGGCGGGCACAAGCGCAAGCTGCGCATCATCGATTTCAAGCGTGACAAGACTGGCATTCCGGCCACGGTGACGACGATCGAGTACGATCCCAACCGCTCCTCGCGGATCGCACTGCTGGCGTATGCCGATGGCGAGAAGCGCTACATCCTGCAGCCGGAAGGGCTGAAGGTGGGACAGAAGTTGCTGAGTGGGCCGGAGGCTGACATTCTCGTAGGCAACGCGTTGCCGCTGCGCAATATTCCACCTGGCACGCAGATCCACAATCTTGAGCTCAAGCCGGGCAAGGGTGGGCAGATGGTGCGCTCGGCGGGCGGTTCGGCGCAACTGGTGGCGAAGGAAGCAGAGTACGCATTGGTGAAGCTGCCTTCGGGCGAGACGCGCAAGATTTCGCAGGACTGCATGGCGACGATCGGGCAGGTCGGCAACATTGACCACGAGAACATTACGATCGGCAAAGCGGGACGAACGCGTTGGCTGGGACGGCGTCCGGTGAACCGTGGTGTATCGATGAATCCGGTCGACCATCCGCACGGCGGTGGCGAAGGCAAGACCTCGGGCGGACGTCATCCGGTGACGCCGTGGGGACAGCCGACGCGCGGATACAAGACGCGGAACAATAAGCGCACGGATAAGTTCATTGTGAGCCGGCGCAGCAAGTAGCGCCGCGAAGGAAAGCAGATTCCTCGCTTCGCTCGGAATGACAAGGCAGGGGTGGAGCGACAACAAAGCTGTTAGCTGAAAGCTGACGGCTGAAAGCTGAGAGCTGAATCTATGGCACGTTCAACCAAGAAAGGCGCGTTCGTGGATGCCTACCTTCAGGCGAGGGTAGACGGCATGAATGCGCGCAACGAGAAGAAGGTGCTGCGCACCTGGTCGCGGCGCTCCACGGTAGTGCCCGAGATGGTGGGGCACACGATCGCGGTGCACAACGGCAAGAAGTTCATCCCGGTGTACGTCACCGAGAACATGGTGGGTCACAAGCTGGGCGAGTTCAGTTTCACTCGCAACTTCAAAGGACACTCCATGAGGGCCGCGACGGAAACAGCGGTCAAGCCAGCCGGCATCCCGGGCGGTCCGGGAGCAATTACTCCGGCGGCGCCGTCCGCACCTGCGGCACCGAAGGCATAAAACAGCTTCTAGCTGGTAGCTTTTAGCTGCTAGCTAAGAAGCGAAGAGTTGAGACAAGACTATGGAATTTCGAGCTGAAATGCGTTACTTGCGGGTGTCGCCGCAGAAGGCGCGGCTAGTCCTGGAGTTGATCAAGGGACGGCGCGTGGAAGAAGCGCGCAACACGCTGGCTTTCACCAAGAAGCGCGTGGCGGCGCACGTGGGCAAGCTGCTGCAGTCGGCGCTGGACAATGCGAATTTTCTCAGCGCCGAAAAGAACCTCGACGTGGAGATTGACAACCTGTATGTGAAAAGTGCGATCGCCAACGAGGGGCCGCGCATGAAGCGCATCCGCCCGGCCCCGCAGGGGCGCGCGTACCGCTACCAACGGCGCATTTCGCACATCGAGTTGATATTGGCGGAACGCGGGAAGAGTGGCGATGCAGGTCCGAGACACGCTGGTAGTGCCAGGTCAGTGGCGGCGGCTCCGGCCAAGGGCAAGCGGCGCGCACCGGCAGCGAAAGCGGCTGGGAAGAAAAAAGTGGTCGCGAAGTGACCGCGTTTTTGCAGGCGTGAGCGAAGCGGGAGCCCGCAGCGGGCATCCTGAGGGTTAGCGAAGGATCTGGAAGTACCTAGAGTTCGATTAGGAGAAGCAATGGGACAAAAAGTCCATCCTTATGGTTTTCGCCTCGGCTTCACCAAGCCGTGGAAGTCGCGCTGGTTTGCCGAGCGGGATTACGACAAGCAGCTGCACGAGGACGTCAAGCTGAAGGCCGAACTGAAGGACAAGCTCAAGTCGGCGGGCGTCAGCTCCATTGAGATTGAGCGGCCGGGAAACAAGCTGCGCATCATTATTAAGACGGCCCGGCCGGGCATCATCATTGGGCGCAAGGGTGCGGAAATCGACAAGCTCAAGGCCGAGCTGCAGAAGCGGACCGCGGGTAAGGATATTTTTGTCGACATCCAGGAAGTTCACAAGCCCGAACTGGACGCGCAACTGGTGTCGGAATCGATCGCGCTGCAATTGGAAAAGCGCGTGGGCTTCCGGCGGGCGATGCGCAAGGCGGTAGATTCGGCGCTGCGCTTCGGGTGCAAGGGAATCAAGGTTCGCGTGAGCGGACGGCTGAATGGTAACGAGATCGCGCGTTCGGAGTGGTATCTGCAAGGGCGTTTGCCGCTGCACACGTTGCGCGCCGATATCGACTATGGCTTCACCGAAGCCCGGACGACTTACGGCGTGATCGGCGTGAAGTGCTGGGTGTATAAGGGCGAAATTCTGCCGCAGAAGAAGCGCGAAGCAGCGACAGCGGCGGGCGGGTTCTAAGAAAAAGGTTTTGCTGAGAGCTAGAAGCTAAGAGCTGATTCTATGTTGATGCCAAAGAAAGTGAAGTATCGCAAGCAGCAGCGCGGGCGCATGACCGGGAAGGCCTGGCGCGGGTCGACGCTGGCGTTCGGCGACTTCGGGCTGAAGGTGCTGGAGCCCGGCTGGATTACCGACCGGCAGATTGAAGCCAGCCGCGTGGCCATGACGCGCTTCGTGAAGCGCGGCGGAAAGATCTGGATCCGCGTGTTTCCCGACAAGCCGGTCACGAAGAAGCCGGCCGAAACCCGGATGGGCAAGGGCAAGGGCGCGCCGGATCACTGGGTCGCGGTGGTACGTCCGGGAAAGATTCTGTTTGAGATGGAAGGTGTGACTATCACGGATGCGACCGAGGCGATGCGGCTGGCGTCGCACAAGCTAGCCCTGCGCACGACACTGGTCAAACGCGAGGGCGTGAAGCACTAGACGGGATCTGCCATTCGTGGCAATTGGGAACGGACTTTATGAAATCGGACAAGATTCGCAACTTAACCGACATTGAGCTTGGCAATCAGGAGCGCGAGCTCGCCGACCAGCTCTTCAAGCTGAAATTTCAGCTGAACATGGGCCAGACGGAGAGTCTGAAAAAGATTCGCGGTCTGCGCAAGGATATTGCGCGGGTCAAGACGATTCTCGGAGAGCGCGAGCGCTCGGCCGCAACGGAGAAACGATAATGGCGGAAACAACGGCAACAGAGAAGGTGCAGGGCCGCCGCAAGGAAGTGGTGGGAGAAGTGGTCGCCAACCGCATGCAGAAGACGATTGTGGTGAAGGTGACGCGCAAGAAGGCGCATCCTTTTTACGGGCGCGTGGTGGCGCGCAACAAGAAGTTCTACGCGCACGACGAGAACAATGAGGCGCATGTGGGCGACGTGGTGCGGATCGAGGAGACTCGTCCGCTGTCGAAGCTCAAGCGCTGGAAGCTGAAAGACATTGTTCGGAAGGCAGCGCTGGTGCCGGAAGCTGTGGTGGAAGTTCCGGGCATCTAGCCACGCCAGATGCTGGTCGCGAGTGAGTCGAGAAGAGGGAGATTGGAAGCCATGGCTGTGATGATGAGATCAATGCTGGAGGTCGCCGACAATTCCGGCGCCCGCAAGCTGCAGATGATTCTGCCGCTGGGCGGCTCGACGGGACTGAATGCCGGGCTGGGCGACATAATCACGGCATCGGTGAAAGAGGCGGCACCTGAGGGCCAGGCGAAAAAGGGAACCGTGGTGAAGGCCGTGATCGTGCGCACCCGCAAAGAGTATCGTCGGCGCGACGGAACCTATATCCGATTCGACCAGAATGCCGCGGTGCTGATTAACGATGTGGGCGAACCGGTGGGAACCCGCGTGTTCGGTCCGGTGGCGCGCGAATTGCGCGAGAAGAAATTTCTGAAGATTGTTTCGCTGGCGCCGGAAGTGATTTGAAGAAAATTGGGTAATTGAGTTTGAGTAATTTGGTAATTGAAAATCAAAGTCCGACCCTCTTGGTTTTCAATTACTCAATTACGAAATAGGGTTTAGAAAATGAGAACTGTAAGCACTGAAAACAAGCGAGTGGATCTCCGGCGGAATGACACCGTGAAGGTGATCACCGGACGGGATAAGGGCAAGGAAGGGCGCGTGCTGCGCGTGTTTCCGAATGACGCCAAGTTGCTGGTCGAGCACGTGATGATGGTGAAAAAGCACGTGCGTCCGAACCCGCAGCGCAACATCAAGGGCGGTATTGCCGAGCAGGAGAGCCGGATTGCGATCTCCAACGTGCAACTGGTGTGCGCGACCTGCGGCCCGGTACGCATCGGGCACGAAGTGCGGGGCGACCGGAAAGTGCGCGTCTGCAAGAAGTGTGGAACGACGCTGGATAAATGATTTGGTAATTCGGTAATTGAAAAATCGAAGAACGGTTCTTCATTTACACAATTACCAAATTTCACAATTCTCCCGAACCGGTAACCACTCCGAAACCGTGAGAGGAAGTTGACACAAACGAAATGGCAAAAGACAAAAAGCAGAAGGAATCGTCGCAGGAGCAGAAGGCGCCGGATCAGGCACGGCATAGCGCGAAGGAACGCCCGCGGCTGCGCGCGAGGTTCGAGAAGGAAGTGGCTCCGGCTCTGCTGAAAGAACTGGAACTGAAGAATGTGATGGCGGTTCCACGCTTGCACAAGATCGTCGTGAACATGGGCGTGGGCGAAGCGACGCAGAATGCGAAGGTGCTCGACCCGGCGGTGAACGAACTGGGTCAGATCACTGGGCAGAGGCCGGTGGTGACGCGGGCGAAGAAGTCGATCGCGGCGTTCAAAGTGCGTCAGGGGCAGTCGATCGGCGCGATGGTGACGCTGCGCGGGGACCGCATGTACGAATTCTTCGACCGCCTGGTGAACATTGTTCTGCCGCGCGTACGCGACTTCCGCGGAGTTTCGACCAAGTCGTTCGATGGGCGCGGGAATTACACGCTCGGCTTGCACGACCAGTTGATCTTTCCGGAGATCTCTTACGAGAAGGTGGACAAGCTGAAAGGTATGAACGTTACGATTGTGACAACCGCCGCAAATGACAACCAGGCACGGACGCTTTTGAAGCACATGGGAATGCCGTTTAGGGCGTAGAAGCAAAGTTTCAAGGTTTCAGAGTTTCAAGGTTTCGCTAGGGCTAGAAGCTAGTGGCTAGGAGCTAAGGTTTGGCAACGACAGCAAAACGAGTTAAAGACGCGAAGAAGCCCAAGTTCTCCACGCGCAAGCACAACCGCTGCAAGCTGTGCGGACGGCCGCGCGCTTTCCTGCGCAAGTTCGGCATTTGCCGCTTGTGCTTCCGCCAGCTCGCGCTGCGCGGGGAGATCCCAGGGGTTTCGAAGTCGTCTTGGTAGTTCCGGTCTTCGCGCGTGAGGCGCGAAGGGTAGGAGAAGCAAGGCTCGCCCGGGCGCATTGGCCGGGGCGGGGGAAACGATGCCGTCGCAGGTTCTTCGGCCCGATTTGAGAAGGCGGGGGCCCAAGCAAACGAGCGGCTAGAGGAGAAGCAAAACGATGAGGTTGACCGATCCGGTCGCAGATATGCTGACGCGAGTGCGGAATGCACTCCAGGCCCGGCACCAGAAGGTGGATATTCCGGCTTCGCGGTTGAAACTGGAGATCGCCCGCATCCTGAAGGAAGAGGGCTACATCTCCAATTTCAAGCCGACGGAAGAAGAAGGCCATAAGGTCATCCGGATTTATCTGAAGTACGGCGCCAACAACGAGGCGGCGATCTCGAAGGTGGAACGTGTGTCGCGCCCCGGCTGCCGCGTCTACGTGCGGCGCAGCGAGATACCGCGCGTGCTGGGCGGCATGGGGATCAATATCCTCACCACCCCGCGCGGCGTGATGACCGGCCGCCAGGCTCGCAAAGAGGGCGTGGGCGGCGAGTTGCTGTGCCAGATCTACTAGAGCAGCTTCTAGCTACTAGCTTCTAGCTACTAGTTAAGGCGGCGCAAAGTTTGGGTCGACGCGGTCGGAACATGAGGCACAGACCGCACAACACGTACCTGGCCAGAAGCTAGGATCAGAGAGCTAGACGCTTATGTCACGAATTGGAAGAAAACCGATCCCGATCCCCAAAGGGGTGACGGTCAAAATCGAAGGCAACACGGTTGCGGTGCAGGGGCCCAAGGGCAAGCTGGACACCGCGCTGCCGGCCGGCATTACGGTTCAGGAGAAGGATGGAATCATCGTCGCGGTTCGCGAGAATGATTCGCAGGCGGCGTTGCACGGACTGGCGCGCGCTTTGGTCAACAACGCGGTTGAGGGTGTGACCAAGGGCTGGACCCGCGAACTGGAAATCGTCGGCATCGGCTATCGCGCCGAAATGAAGGGCAAGGCGATGGTCGTGTTCAACCTGGGTTACTCGCATCCGATCGAGTATCCTTTGCCCACGGGCGTGGATGCTTCGGTGGATCCCAAGCAGACCAAGATTGCGCTCACGGGAATCGACCGCCAGAAGGTGGGACAGGTGGCGGCCGAAATGCGCTCGCTGCGGCCGCCCGATCCGTACAAGAACAAGGGCGTGCGCTATGCGGGCGAGCGGCTGAAGAAGAAGGTCGGAAAGACGGGAGCGAAATAGCTGTCAACCTTCAGCTCTCGGCAGCTTCGTATCATGCGAAGTTCTGCGGGTGAAGGGTTTCGCTGACGGCTGAGGGCTGAGGGTTCTAGAGATGCTGACAAAAGTTACGAAGAACGAGAAGCGCGGGCATGTACACGACCGCATTCGCAAGAAGATGCAGGGGACCGCGGAGCGCCCGCGGCTCAACGTGTACCGTTCGTTGAATCACATTTACGTGCAGATCATCGACGACCTGCACGGCAAGACGCTGGTTTCCGCCAGCACCGCCGAAGGCAAGAAGGAAGACCGGCGCACCGGTGGCAACGTGGCCTCGGCGAAAACTGTTGGTAAGACCATAGCCGAGAGGGCCAAGGCCAAGGGCGTGACCAAGGTCGTGTTCGATCGAGGCGGCTACATTTATCACGGGCGGGTGAAGGCTTTGGCCGACGCGGCGCGCGAAGCGGGATTGAAGTTTTAACAAGCTCTTAGCCTTTAGCTCTTAGCGTTCAGCTAGAGCCTAAGGCCGACGAGCAAACAGCTAAAGGCTAAGAGCTAATGGCTAAAGGCTAGGATTAATAATGCCAACATTGATCAAGAAGCTTGATGCGGGTTCGTACCAGCTCAAAGACCAGGTGGTTGCCATCAACCGCGTGACCAAGGTGGTCAAGGGCGGCAAGAATCTTTCGTTCGCCGCTCTCGTTGTCGTGGGAGACCCTTCGGCCGGAGTGGTGGGCTACGGTTCCGGCAAGGCCAAGGAAGTGCCTCAGGCCATCCGCAAGGGAATCGAGTCGGCGAAGAAGAATCTGATGAAGGTGAGCCTGACACAGACCAGCATTGCCCACCTCGTGCTCGGACGTTACGGTTCGGGCAAGGTGCTGCTGAAGCCGGCTCCCGAGGGCACGGGCGTGATTGCGGGCGGCGCGGTGCGAGCGGTCATGACTTCGGCGGGTATCCAGAACGTCCTGACGAAATCTATCGGCACCACCAACCCGCATAACGTGATCAAAGCGACCTTCGACGCGCTGAAGCAACTGAAGAGCCGAGAAGGCGTAGCGGCCATGCGCGGCAAGACGGCGCAAGAACTGTAGCGAGTACCGAGCACCCAGTACCGAGCAACTGGCGGGATGAGGTTTACGAAATGACGGCGAAGAAAACGAATTCGGGCAGCGGAAAGATTCACCTGAAGTGGGTGCGCTCCGCCATTTGCGCCCCGGTAAAACAGAAGCGCGTGATCAAGGGGCTGGGATTCACCCGACTCAATCAGGTGATTGAGCGTCCGGACAACCCGGCCATTCGCGGCATGGTGGCCAAGGTTCCGCATCTGGTCGAGTTTGTGGAATAGGTGTTCGGTCTCAGTTCTTGGGTCTTAGGACTTAACACCCAAGACCCAAGACCTTGATAGCCGCGAAGACGCGGATTGAAGGAAGACAGTCATGAATTTATCGAACATTCGAGCACCGAAGAAGGCGACGGAAAAGCGCAAGCGCGTGGGGCGCGGTATGGGCTCCGGCATGGGCAAGACGTCCACCCGTGGGCATAAGGGCCAGCGTTCGCGTACTGGCTCGCGCATGATTCGCGGTTTTGAAGGCGGCCAGATGCCGCTGCATCGCCGCATGCCGAAACGCGGTTTCACTAACATTTTCCGCAAGGAATTTAACATCGTGAGTTTGGAGCGGCTGGTGGAGATGGGCGAAGAATTTCACGGAGATCCCATCACGCCCGAGGTGTTGCGCAAGGCCGGAGTCATCAAGACCAAGCACCCGGTAAAGATTCTGGGCGACGGCGAGTTGAAGGTTGCGATCACGGTACACGCGCACAAGTTTTCGAAATCGGCGCAGGAAAAGATCACCAGGGCGGGCGGCAAGATTGAGGTGCTGCAGTAATGTTCGACAAACTGGCTAATATCTTTCGGATTCCGGACCTGCGCAAACGCATTCTGTTTACGCTGGCGATGTTGTTCGTGTACCGCTTGGGCGGACACCTTCCAACGCCCGGAATCGATACGGCCAAGCTGGAAAGTTTTTTCACTCAGAGCGGTACGAGCGGTTCGCTGCTGGGATTTGTCGATCTGTTCTCGGGCGGCCAGTTACGCCGCATGACGATTTTTGCCCTGGGTATCATGCCGTACATCACGGCTTCGATCATTCTGCAGTTGCTGACCGTGGTCTATGAGCCACTGGCAAAGTTGCAGAAAGAAGGCGAACTCGGGCGCAAGAAAATCACGCAGTGGACGCGATATATCACGGTCATTCTGAGTTCGGTGCAATCGTTTGGCATCGCGGTCGGCCTGGAAAAGGGCGGCTTCGCTCTCGACCCGGGTTGGAAATTCAGACTCATGACCATGCTGACCTTGACGACCGGTAGCGCGTTCATCATGTGGCTGGGCGAGCAGATTACGGAGCGCGGCGTCGGAAACGGAATGTCGCTGCTGATCTTCGCCGGAATTGTTGTGGGCTTACCGCGTGGTGTCGTGGACTTGATCGAGAAGGCGAAGAACGCCGCCTGGGGCGCGGCGACATTCCCGTTGATGGTGTTCCTGATCATCTTCATGGTCGCGGTGGTTGGGTTCATCGTCTATGTCGAACGGAGCGAGCGACGAATTCCGGTGCAATATGCCAAGCGCGTCGTGGGACGCAAGGTGATGGGCGGGCAGTCGACGCACCTGCCGCTTCGCGTGAACGCGGGCGGTGTGATGCCGGTAATCTTCGCGTCTTCGATTCTGACGCTGCCGCAGACTATCGGCTACGGCATGCGCAACAACCGCTATTTCGGGGATCTGTTCCGCTGGCTGGGTTGGGGTGAACCGCTGTACACCGTGCTCTATGCGGTCGGCATCATTTTCTTCGCATACTTTTACGTTTCTATCGTTTTTAATCCCAGCGAAGTCGCCGACAATATGCGGAAGTACGGCGGATTTATTCCCGGCATTCGTCCTGGAAAACGCACCGCGGACTTCATCAATGAGGTGCTCACGCGCATCACGCTGGTGGGCGCGCTGTATCTGATCATTATTTCGTTTATTCCGGAGTGGATGATCACCGGTATTCACCTCAACCATCTTTACGGCCCGCTCGGGAGGTTCTTCGAAGGGCTTCCGAACTGGGTGACGAATGGTCTGGGTGTAACCTTTTATTTTGGTGGCACTTCGCTGTTGATCGTGGTGGGCGTGGCGATGGATACGGTCACGCAAATTGAGGCGCAATTGATCATGCGCCACTATGACGGATTTACTCCGCGCAGCGGACGCATTCGCGGCCGCCGCACCTGGTAGCGGGCCGCTCGTAGAGACGTAGCTTGCTCCGTTTTGCCGGGCGGAGACGTTGTCAGCAACGTCTCTCCCGATGCTAGAGGTTGCTGCACCTCGGCGGGGCGCCGGGGAGACTGGGCTTGGGAGGCTTTGGTCAGGCCGATGGCGCAGGAAACCTCGCGTGAAGTGGGTCCGGTGGTGCTGCTCGGACCGCCGGGTGCTGGAAAAGGCACTCAGGCCAAGCGCATCATGGAACACTACGGAATTCCGCAGGTGTCGACCGGGGACCTGCTGCGGGAGAACGTGGCCCAAGGGACGGAACTGGGCGTGGCTGCCAAGGCAGTGATGGCGCGGGGAGAATTGGTTTCCGACGATCTGGTGTGCAACATGGTCCGCGAACGTCTGCTGCAGCCGGACAGCAAGCGGGGTTACATCCTGGACGGGTTTCCCAGGACTGCAGCCCAGGCCGGGTGGCTCGATGCGCTACTCGATCATGAGCTCTTTGACAACTCGCGTCCCACCCGGGCTTGGCCAATTGTGGTCCGCCTGGACGTGGACTATAATCAATTATTGCTCCGGATCACTGGACGCCGTTCTTGTCCCACCTGTGGACGGATCTATAACGTCCACTTCCAGCCGCCCCGCGTGGATGAAGTCTGCGACGTGAATGGGACGAAGCTGGTGGCCCGCAATGACGACCGGTTGGAAGTAATTCAGCCCAGAATTACGGCATACCAGGAGCAGACTCGTCCGGTAGCGGACTACTACCAGCGCACGGGCAGATTGATCTCGGTGAATGGAGATCTGCCAGTAGACGAGGTCACAGAGCAGATTTACCGGATATTGGAAGATCATCACGCTTATAGAGATGGCGATAGTGTGTAAATCATCGGCGGAGATAGAACGGATGCGGCATAGCGGCCGCATCGTGCGGCAAGTTCTCGACCATGTCAGAACGCTGGTGGCGCCCGGTGTCACGACGATGGATCTGGAACGTGCCGCCGAGAAGAAGATCAAAGACCTCGGGGCCAAGCCGGCGTTCAAGGGATACTACGATTATCCCTGCGTTTTATGCACGTCGGTGAATGAAGAGATAGTGCACGGCATCCCGTCGGAAAAACGGGTGCTGCAAGAAGGCGACATCGTTTCGATTGACTGTGGAGTGGTGCTCGACGGTTACTATGGCGATGCGGCGATCACGGTTCCGGTAGGCAACGGGCTGAAGCCGGAGTTGCAGAAGCTGCTGGAAGTGACGGAAGCCTCGCTGTACCGGGGGATTGAGCAAGCGCGGATCGGGAATTCGATTGGCGATGTTGGGGCCGCCGTGCAGGAGCATGTGGAAGCCGCGGGATTCAGCGTAGTGCGCGAGTTCGTCGGGCATGGGATCGGGACGCGCTTGCACGAAGAGCCGCAGGTGCCGAACTTCGGGGCTCGCGGGCACGGCGCCAAGTTGCGCGAGGGTATGGTCATCGCGATTGAGCCCATGGTGAACTACGGCAAGCCCGAGACGCGAGTGCTGGGCGATAAATGGACGGCGGTTACCGCGGACGGCAGTTGCAGCGCCCACTTTGAGCATTGCGTGGCGGTGACGCGAGATGGTCCGGTAATTCTGACGCAGTAAAAGCTACTAGCTGCCAGCTCCTAGTCGAGCGGGTTTGGCCAGGAGCTAGAAGCTGATCATAAGGAGTCGATGAGCAAAGAAGACGCGATTGAAGTGATGGCGGTGGTGTTGGAGCCGCTGCCCAACGCCATGTTCCGGGTGGAACTGGAAAACAAACACCAGGTGCTGGCGCACGTTTCGGGAAAGATGCGCAAGAATTTTATTCGCATTTTGCCCGGGGACAAGGTCGCGGTGGAGCTTTCGCCGTACGACCTGAATCGCGGACGGATTGTGTATCGCTACAAATGATCGCGTTGGGACAGCCGCCTCGGCTGTCCAGCCAGGGCGCAAGCCCGGCGGGTTTACTGAGAACCGAGAACTGAGAACTGAGAACAGTTATGAAGGTTAGAGCATCGGTAAAGAAGATTTGCGACAAGTGCAAGGTCATCCACCGCAAGGGTGTGGTGCGGGTGATTTGCGTCAACTCGAAACACAAACAGCGCCAGGGCTGAAGAAGCTGCTAGCTTCTAGCTCCTAGCTTCTAGCCAAGATCCGAAACGCAGTTTGCTAGAAGCTAGGAGCTAGAAGCTAGTTGCAGACGAAAGCTAGGCAGTTAAGGACTAAGATTCTATGGCACGTATTGCAGGCGTCGATCTTCCGCGCCAGAAGCACATCAACATCGCGTTGACTTATATCTACGGAATCGGGCATCCCCGCGCCGGCCGCATCTGCGATGAGGCCAAGGTCGAGCCGATGAAAAAGGTCCAGGACCTGAGCGAAGAAGAGGTCAACCGCATCCGTACGGTCATTGAGGCCGAGGGTCTGGTGGAAGGCGATCTGCGCAAGGAAGTTTCGATGAACATCAAGCGTCTCATCGAAATCGGCTCCTATCGCGGATTCCGCCACCGCCGCAACCTGCCGGTCCGCGGCCAGCGCACACACACGAATGCCCGTACCCGCAAGGGTCCGCGCAAGGGAACTGTCGCACAGAAGAAGAAGGCGACTTCGAAAACGTAACCCAGCTATTAGCGTTTAGCTCGTAGCCGTTAGCTTTAACACGGCAGGGTTAAGCTAATGGCCAAAGGCTAAGAGCTAAAGGCTAACTATGGCGAAACCAGCAGCAGCGGGCGGCGCAGTCGCCGCACCGGATAAAAAAGGCAAGAAGAAAACCTTCAAGAAGAAGGAGCGCAAGCACGTGCCGCATGGGCTGGCGTATGTGCAGGCGTCCTTCAACAACACGATCGTGACCATCACAGACATGAATGGCAACGTTCTGTCGTGGAAGAGTTCGGGATCGCTCGGCTTCCGTGGATCGCGCAAGGGCACGCCGTTTGCCGCCCAGCAGGCCGCGTCGAATGCCGCGAACATGGCGCGGGATCACGGGGTGCGCAGCGTGGATGTGCGGGTCAGCGGTCCTGGATCGGGCCGCGAATCCGCCGTGCGTGCGCTGGCGGCATCGGGCATCGAAGTACGCTCGATTCGCGACGTAACGCCGATTCCACACAACGGATGCCGTCCGCCGAAGCGCCGGAGAGTCTGAGATTTCAAGGTTGCAACGTTTCAAGGTTTCACATTCAAGCTTGAAACTTTCGACACCTTGAAACATTGAAACCTGTTTTACCGTCCGGGACGAAGGGTGAAGCCAAACCCGTAAACCGGTCACCTAAAGGAGAAGAAACTTGGCACGTTATACCGATGCAGTCTGCCGTCTATGCCGCCGCGAGGGCATGAAGCTGTTCCTCAAAGGCGCAAAGTGTTTTAGCGATAAGTGTCCCATCGAGAAGCGCAACTTCGCTCCCGGACAACATGGGAAGGACCGCAAGGCCAAAATCGTGGGCTACGGCCTGCAACTGCGAGAGAAGCAGAAAGCCAAGCGCATCTACTTCACGCAGGAAGGCCAGTTCCGCAACTACTTTGAGAAGGCCGCGCGCTCGCAGGGCGTGACCGGCGAGAAGCTTCTGCAGCAACTCGAGCGCCGTCTCGATAACGTGGTTTATCGCCTGGGGTTTGCCCAATCGCGGCGGCAGGCGCGCCAGTTGGTGCGTCACGGGCACGTTGCTGTGGATAATCGCAAGGTCAACATTCCTTCGTATGAAGTGAGCGCGGGGGAAGAGATCGCGATCCGCGAGAACAGCAAGAAGCTTACGGTGCTCGAACTGGCAAAGGAATTTGCCAGCCATGGAACGATGCCGAACTGGCTGGAAGTGGATCGCGACAATTACAAGGCGCGAGTGCTATCGCTACCGAAGCGCGAAGATATTCAGCTGCCGGTTAACGAGCAGCTAATTGTTGAGTTGTATAGCAAGTAGGTGGAGTAATTGGGGAATTTTTGTAATTGAGTAATTGAAGAGCAATGCGGAGCGAGGGTTGGGTTTTAAATTACCCAATTATCAAGTTTCCCAACTACTCAATAGAAGCTCGGTCCATATTTCGAGCCAGATCAGCCTCTGCTGACGTTTGACCTGAATCCGGGCCGATTCAGGGAGTCAGCTTTGAGCCAAACGGCCGAGGGAGAAACAAATGCTTTGGAAAGGTTTTCAGAAACCGAAACGTCTCGCAACCGATACCTCCAGCCTCACCGACAAGTACGGCATGTTCTGGGCGCAGCCTTTTGAGCGCGGCTTCGGCACAACCGTGGGCAACGCTCTGCGGCGCGTGCTGCTGAGCTCGATTGAAGGCGCTGCCGTCACCGCGGTGAAGATGGAAGGCGTGCTGCACGAGTTCCAATCGATCCCCGGCGTGGTCGAGGACGCGACCGATATCATTCTCAACCTGAAGCAGATTCCGTTCAAGCTTGCGGGAGATGCGCCGAAGGCGATCTACTTGCGGGCGGATCAGCCAGGCGTCGTCACTAGCGGCATGATCGAAGCCGATGGCGACGTGGAAGTGCTCGACAAAGACGTCTATATCGCGACGGTCAGCGAAGGTGGCAAGCTCGACATGGAAATGCGTCTAAAGCGCGGCCGCGGGTACACCTCTGCCGACAAGAATTTCGACGAGGATCTGGGCATCGGTTTCATCCCGATCGACTCGGTACACTCGCCGGTGCGCAAGTGCAACTACACGGTGGAAGCCGCGCGTCTCGGGCAGATCACAGACTACGACAAGCTGACCCTGGAAGTGTGGACCAATGGCTCTATCACGCCGGCTGATTCGCTCGGCCTGGCGGCGAAGCTGCTGAAGGACCACATGAATATCTTCATCAACTTCGAGGAAGAGATTGAAACCGGCACGTCGTCGTCGGACGATCGCAAGCCCGAGATCCACAACGAGAATCTCAACCGCTCCGTGGAAGAGCTCGAGCTTTCGGTGCGGAGCTACAACTGCCTGAAGAACGCGAACATCCAGAGCATCGGAGAACTGGTGCAGAAGACCGAGTCGGAGATGCTCAAGACCAAGAATTTCGGCCGCAAATCGCTGAACGAGATCAAGGAGATTTTGTCCTCCATGGGTCTGAGTCTGGGCATGAAGATCGACGAGCACGGCAATGCCGTGCCCGGGCCCACGTCGAATCAGGTCCTGCCGGCTTCCGCTTACGGGCCGGACGATCAATTATAGGTTTAGCTTGTTTTCGGGCTCAGAAAAAGGGGAACTCCGTAAGCCTCTGAGGAGACTGAAATGAAAAGCATTATCCGGATGTCTCTGGCGCTTCTGCTTTTGGGCGCGTTTAGCCTGGCTGCACAGGACGTGGTCAGTGCGGTCCATGGCACGTTTACCAAACTGGATTCGGCCGCCAAGACCGGTGTCGTCAAGACCAAGGATGGCAGCGAGCATACCATCAAGTTTGTCGACAAGACCACTGTCCACGGCGTCGAGGCAACAGCCATGGGTGGCAAAGACGCCTTTCACGGATTGACGGAAGGCGCCGAGGTGGTGGCGCACTACACCACCAAGGGTACGGAAAAGACGGCGGTCGAGGTCGATAAAGTCGGCAAAGACGGTATTAAGTCGGTGGACGGAACTGTCACTCATATTGATCGCGGCGCCAAAACCCTCGCGGTCAAGGCGGCGGACGGTACGGAACAGACATTTCGGCTGTCCGATCACGCCGCGGCCGACGCGGGCAAGGATGTCGCCAAGGGAAGTGAGAAGTCGACGAAGGTCACCGTCTACTACACCGAAGAGGCTGGCAAGAAAACTGCCCACTTCTTCGAGAAAATCATAGGATAACCAGCCGTGCGTTGGTTTTGAGAATTGGCTTTCGAGGGCTGCGTCCTTAGCCGTGCCTTCGAAAAAAAGAGAGCGGGCCTTAGCCCTGAGGTTTCCCATGCGTCACAAAGTTGCAGGATACAAACTTGGACGGAACACAGCGCACCGGCGCTCGTTGCTGCGCAACCTGGTCACCTCGGTGATCGTGGAAGAACGCATCGAGACGACCGTTCCCAAGGCCAAGGCCGCTCGCCCCATTGTCGAGAAGATGATCACGCTGGGTAAGCGCGGCGACCTTGCCGCCCGGCGACTGGCTGCGGCTTACCTCATGACCAATGAGGCTGTGGTGAAGTTGTTCGACACCGTGGGGCCGCGTTTTGGCGATCGCCAGGGCGGGTACACGCGCATCATCCGCACTCACTGGAACAAGGGTGATGGTGCGGATAAGGCTTTCCTGGAACTGTTGGGGAGCGAGAAGATCCTCGACGAGAAGAAGGAAAAGCGCGCCGAGGGCCGGGCGAAGAAAGCCGCCGAAACCAAGAAGGCCATGGAAGATGCGGAGGCGCAGGCCGCACACGATGGCGGCATCGAACCCGTGAAGGACGAAGACAAGAAAGAGTAGTTGTTCGCGTTCTACGGAAGGCGCGGCCTAGAGCCGCGCCTTTTCTTCGTTGGGGATCCTCTTCTTTGCGGTCTTCGCGCAGGTTTCGCGTGCTTTTCGGTTTCGCGTTTGTCCGAAAGTACTAAAGAACTTTCCGCACTGGTACATGTCCCGCCGCGTCCCCCACTGGTAATCTTTCCTCGCTTTCGTCATCTCCATAAACTTCTTCTAATGGCCTTCACTCGCACACAGATCGGGATTGCCGTCGGCGCCGGAAGCCTGCTGGTGCTGGTGTTTGTCGGCTACATTTGGTGGCTAAGCAACCAGGGGCCGGTGCTAGCACGCTCGGAAGATCACGATCCGCTGACTGGGTTGCCGGTCAGCATCAAGATGAATCCGTTGCGCGACCGGTCGACCGAGCGGGCTGCGAACAAGTTTCTGCGCGAACTGCGCGATGGGCACTGCGATGAACTCCTGAATAAGTGGGAACACGACTATCATAAGAAATACGCCCATTACATCTGCAAGTCCGAGGAGCAGCACCCTCTGCTCTCGTGGGAGTTGGTCGATTGGGAAGAGGCGCCGCCGCTGATCATCCTGCACTACCGTGGCAAGCGGCCGAGCAACGCGGGGCCGAGCCAGCCCGGAATTGATCAGGATCTCTTCACCCTTACCGTCGTGAACAAAGGCAGCGAGTGGGTAGTTACTAAATACGACGCGATGTACTGAAGAGCATTTCTCAGTTCTCACGACCGCGATGTCTTGAGGACGCGCTCTGGTTCTTCCCGTGATCCAGTCTTTTCCGATTGCTCCCGGTCTTTCTCCATGCCTGTGTGTCTCCGTGGTAAAACCTTTCTATGTCCGTGCGTCTCTCTGAGTCTCAGCCATCCGCCGCCCGCAACATCTACGCCTTCGGCATCACATCGTTTTTGAACGACACAGCCTCGGAGATGGCGTACTGGGTGCTGCCGGCGTTTTTGGTTTCACTGGGTGCGGGGCCGGCGCAGCTGGGACTGATTGAGGGACTGGCCGAGAGCATCGCGTCTTTCGCCAAGCTATTTTCCGGATACCTCACCGACCGCATCGACCGGCGTAAGCCGCTCGTGGTGGCGGGATATTTTGTCGCCAACGCGGTGAAGCCGTTGCTTGCCTTGGTCACGGCGTGGTGGCACATTTTGCTGATTCGGTTCAGCGACCGGCTGGCCAAGGGCGTGCGCGGCGCGCCGCGCGATGTGATGGTTGCGGAATCGGTGGGGAAGGAGCGGCTGGGATCTGCTTATGGTCTTATCCAGTCGATGGACTCCGCGGGTGCGATCGCCGGGCCGCTGGCTGCGCTGGTGCTGCTGGCGCGGTACGGAATTCGCGGCGTGTTTTGGGCCGCTGCGGTTCCGGGCGCGCTGTGCGTGATGGTGGCTCTGTTCGGCATCCGCGAAACCGGGCGCCCGTCGCCGGATGAGTCTGATCGCAAGCCCGCGAAGAACGTTGCACCCCACACATCCGGCGCCGTGCTGCCGGGTGCGTTCTATATGACTCTGATCGCTGTGACTCTGTTCTCGCTGGGAAATTCGAGTGACATGTTTCTGGTGATGCGGGCGCAGAATGTGGGTATCCCGGTGGCGCTGGCGCCGCTGCTGGGGCTCATCTTCAACGTCACGTACACGCTCGGGTCGTGGCCTGCGGGATGGTGCAGCGACCATTTCTCGCGCCGTTGGATCGCGGCCGCGGGGTATCTGATTTTCGCGGCAGTTTATTTTGTGTTCGGACGAGCTCCATCCACTCTCGTTATATGGATCACGATGGCGGTCTACGGTTTGTACTACGCACTAACTCAGCCAGTGCTTAAGGCGCTAGTGGTTGAGACCGTGGGTCAGGAGGTCCGGGGGAGAGCGCTGGGCGTTTATTTCTTCGCGACCAGCGTGGCCACACTCGCGGCCAGCCTGATTACTGGGGAACTGTGGAAGCACTACGGGGCGGCAGTTCCGTTTTATTTCTCCGCGGGGCTCGCCGCGGTCTCGGCGATGCTGCTCGTGGTAAAGCCCGCCCGCAGTTCTCCCGGAAACATCTAGCGTGATTTGTCGCGTTGGCTTTGTCATCTTGAGCGAAGCGAAAGACCTGTGTAATGCCGACGGCTTGCATAGTCCTTCGGCCCGCAAAGAACGCGGACATCAGGATGACAGGCTTAGAAGATAGACGCGAGCGTTGGCCTACATTTCTCAGAACCACTTGGTCCAGAGCTTGATCGAGAGAAAGAGCAGAATCTGCGCGGCGATTCCGGCGCAGGTATCGAGGAGAACGTCCCACGGCGTGCCTGTGCGTGAGGGGATGAAGCTCTGGTGCCATTCGTCGAGGCTGGCGACCAAGGCCGTACCGAGCACTGCAAGGATCGTCCACCTTAGTGTCCACCTCGCGCCACTCACGACGGGCAGGGTTTCGCGCCAGGCGCGGAACAGCAGAATGCTCAGCATGCCGTAGCCGAACACGTGTCCGCCTTTGCGGATGTAGAAGTGCCAGTGCTCGAAGCGCGCGAGGTCCATCCCGAACAAAAAATGCAGCAGGGGATAAAGGATGCGGCTGGTGTTGTGCGATGAGAGGTAAGTGGTGGACTCAATGGAGATAACGATCAGCCACAGGATTGCGGCGATCCAGGCCTTCAGAACATGGTGCCGGTCGGAGCTCAAACGCGTGCTGTACCCGCACTCACAAAATCCCCACCCTTCGCAAAGGGCGCGAAGGATGGGGCACCCAGATTCCCGGATGGGGTATACAGATTCTTATTCGATCGCATAATTTGGAGCCTCGCGGGTGATCATGACGTCGTGCACGTGGCTTTCGCGCAGGCCGGCGCCGCTGATGCGCACGAAGCGCGTCTTCTGCAGGAGTTCGGAGATCGTGGCGCAACCGCAGTAGCCCATGCCGGATTTCAAACCGCCGACCATCTGGTGGACGATCATCGCCACCGAACCTCGGTAGGGAACGCGTCCCTCAATGCCTTCAGGAACCAGTTTGGCCAGGCGGTTGGAGTCGCCATCGGAGGCGGAGACTGCGGCCGAGGAATCGCCTTCCGTGCTCTGGAAGTAGCGCTCGCTGGATCCCTGCGCCATGGCGCCAATCGAGCCCATACCGCGATACGACTTGAAGGAACGGCCTTGATACAGAATTAATTCGCCGGGACTTTCGTCGGTGCCGGCGAAGAGCGATCCGATCATGACGGCGCTGGCGCCCGCGGCCAGTGCCTTGGTTACGTCGCCGGAATATTTGATGCCGCCGTCGGCGATGATGGGAACGCCCGAGTCTTTGGTGGCGCGGTAGGCCTCGGCGATGGCGGTGATCTGCGGTACGCCGGCGCCGGTCACGACTCGCGTGGTGCAAATCGAACCGGGTCCGATGCCGACCTTGATGCCGTCGGCGCCGGCGCGAGTCAGTTCGCAAGCCCCATCAAACGTCGCCACGTTGCCGGCCAGCAGTTCCAGGTGGGGCAATTTCGATTTCACCAGTCTCACCGCGTCGAGGACTTTTGTGGAATGGCCGTGCGCGCTGTCGATAGCGATCACGTCGACTTTGGCTTCGGCGAGTTCCTGGGCGCGCTCGAGGAAGTCTCCGGTGGCACCGATGGCTGCGCCCACGCGCAGGCGGCCTTGCGGGTCCTTGGCGGCGTTGGGATATTTCAGTTTTTTCTGGATGTCTTTGACTGTGATCAGGCCCTTCAGGTTGTACTTGTCGTCGACCACCAGAAGCTTTTCGACGCGGTGCTCATGCAGAATTTTTTCCGCCTCTTCGAGGGTAGTTCCCACGGGCACGGTAATGAGATTTCTCTTGGTCATCACTTTGTCGATGGGAATATCGAAGCGGGTTTCGAAACGCAAGTCGCGATTGGTGAGGATACCGACCAGCTTGCCGTGATCGGTAATGGGAACGCCGGAAATCTTGTACTTGCGCATGACTTCGAGCGCGTCGCTGACCCTATCGGTAGCCGACATGGTTACCGGGTCTACGATCATGCCGCTTTCTGAACGCTTCACCTTGTCGACTTCGTTGGCCTGCTGCTCGATGGTCAGGTTGCGATGAATGATGCCGAGCCCGCCCTGCTGCGCCAGCGCGATCGCCATATGCGATTCGGTCACAGTGTCCATGGCGGCGCTCACCACCGGAATGTTCAAGCTGATGTTGCGCGTGAGTTGCGTGTGCGTGCTGGCCTGCGCTGGAATTACATCGGAGCGAGCGGGCAGCAGAAGAACGTCATCAAAAGTAAGAGCCTCAGGAACGGGAAAATGAATCATAATTTTCTCTGGAATCCCAGTCGTGCGTAGTTATTCATTCTAGAGACGGCAGGGCGATTGAGGCAAATGGGAGGCACGACGGATCGAGCAATGGATGGAGAGGGAACTCCTTGCAAGCATGGGTTGGTTTCCCAGCCTGCATGCTGTGTTTGCGCGTGCGCCAGCCTTCGGCTTACCCGGCCTTGCGGTCGTTGTTACTTATCGTTCCACATCGCAAGGCCGGGCGAAGTCTCGAAATAATCTGGATGGCCAGACTGGTTAGTCGCTGATCGGCACGTCTTCGAATGGTTGTGTGCCGGGAATGAAGACGGAGATTTTCTTCACGTCTGCAGGTACAGAGATGAATTTGGCCCAGGTGGATGTGGTCTTCTTGGGGCCAAGGGTCACGACTTTTCCTGCGGCGTGAGCGGCGGCAACCGGGTTGCCGCGCTGGTCTTTGGCAACTGGATACTTGATCTTGCCGCGGGCGTCGGCGAGGTAAGCGTGCCAGACGAGGCTATACGCTTCACTCGATCCCATGCCAGGAAAAGACTCGCCGAGACGCTTGGGTTCGTCGGTTTTGTTGCGGTACTCCCACTTTACGGTTAGCGAACCATCGCTGATGCGCTTGACGGAGAGCAGGGCGACTTCGACGCCCTCCACTTCATAGTCGTTGACGCCGATGGCGGGTGTCGCATTCTGATCGTTCGCGCTGGCCGTGGCGGGGCGCGGCCGGGCGATCAGAGGCAAGGAGAAGGCGATCAAACCAAGCAGAACTGCCACTGCAACTGAGCGAAGCACGACCCGTGGTGTCTTGTCAGGCATGGCTATCCTCCGGAAATAAGCAATCAAAAGCTGAAGCTAAACGCGGGAAAAACGTACCATAGACGCGCCCCAGCGGGAACCGTGGTGTTGGCGAGTGGGATGGTTTAGGAAGCCGGGGGCGTGCCAGGCAAAAGCACAGCTGTGCCTGTCGGTTTTACACGAGACCTACTTCATCAGTTTGTCCGTGGTTTGTCTTTTATCAGTCACGGGCGTATATTAGGTAACTGAGAACTGCTGTGTACCGGCAATTGGCGAAGCACACCAGTGGGCGCAAGCCCACTTTTTAGTTTGGGCCCTTCGGGTGTTGCAGCCATCGCCTGTAAGCTATTGGATTCATGGCGCTTGACGTTGATCGTGTGCGGGAAATCGCGGAGCGGGTAGCCGCCTCCAGCGGGCTCGAAGTGGTGGAAATCGAGTTCCTCGGCGGTGGCAAGGCGCGCATGCTTCGGGTATTTCTGGATAAGCCCGCGGCGGGGAATGTCCCGCTGTCGGGCGTGACGCACGAAGATTGCGCCAACTTCAGCCGCGAGTTTGGCACGATTCTCGATGTTGAAGATGTCATGCCGGGCTCGTACACGCTGGAAGTTTCGTCACCAGGACTGGATCGACGATTGATCAAGGCCGCGGACTTCAGCCGCTTCACCGGCAGCCGCTTGAAATTGACGACCCGGCAACCGGTGGACAATAACCGCCATTTTGAAGGACGGCTGGAAAGTTTCAAGGACGGCCTGCTGACGCTGGATTTGAGCGTGGCCAGTCACAAGTCGCGCAAGAAGATGGGCGCGGCGGCCGGCGCGAAGATTGAGATTGATTTCGTCAACGTGGAGAAGGCGAATTTAGTGCCGGAAATTTGAGGAGATTGGGTAATTTGCAAATTGAGTAATTAGGTAATTTGAAAACCTTCCGAAGCGGCGTGCCGGGCGAGTTTTTCAATTACTTAAGTTACTCGATTGCCAAATTACCAAATGGTTTCTTATGGCTAGCGAGCTTTACAACACGATCGACGCACTCAGCCGGGAAAAAGGCATTGATCCGCAGATTGTAGTCAGCGCGGTGGAAGACGCCATCGTCATGGCTACGCGCAAGTACTACAAGTCGCAGGAAAATCTGCGCGCCAAGCTCGACAAGGAAACCGGCAAGATCAACGCCTTCGCGGTGAAGACGGTGGTGGAGACTCCGGAGCAGGTGGAAGACCCGAACCTGCAGGTCACGCTGGAAGATGCGCGCAAGGTCGATCCCGCACTGGAAGTCGGCGGCGAGCTGCAGATTCCAAAAGTTACGGAAGGCATTCTGGGGCGTATCGCTGCCCAACTCGCGAAGCAGGTGATCTTCCAGAAGGTGCGCGAGGCGGAACGGGACACGGTTTACAACGAGTACATCGGGCGCGTAGGAGAGATCGTCAACGCTACGGTGAAGCGCGTCGAGGGCCCCGATGTGATTTTTGACATCGGCAAGGCGGAAGCCCGCATGCCGCGCAAGGAACAGTCGCGCCTGGAATCATTTGCCATCGCCGAGCGTGTGCGCGTGGTGATCGCCCGTGTGGAAAGAGCCTCGAAGGGCCCCGGGGTTGTGGTTTCGCGGGCTGCGCCGGAGCTGGTGCAGCATTTGTTCCAGACGGAAGTTCCGGAGATCTACGACGGAACGGTCGTGATCCGAGCGATTGCGCGCGAAGCCGGCGAGCGCACGAAAATCGCGGTCATGTCCAAGGACAAAGACGTCGACGCGGTGGGAGCTTGCGTCGGCATGAAGGGGATGCGGGTGCAGTCGATCATCCGCGAGCTGCGCGGGGAGAAGATCGACATCATCGAGTATCACGAAGATGCCGTGACCTTCGCCGAGAAGGCGCTGCAGCCCGCGAAGGTGAGCCGCGTAACTGTAGTCGACAGCGCGGACAAGCATCTGGAAGTTGTGGTCGACGACAGCCAGCTTTCTTTGGCCATCGGCAAGAAGGGGCAGAACGTTCGCCTCGCGGCGAAGCTGCTGGGCTGGAAGATCGACATCAAGAGCGAGGAAGAGAAGCGCCAGGAAGTCGAACTGCAGATGGCGGCGATGGCCCCGCAAGCATCGACCCCGCTCGAAAATGTAACGGGCTTGGGCGAAGGGCTGGTGGAGAAACTCAGCGCCGCGGGCGTGACCACTGTCGAAGCCCTCGCCGATATGACGCCGGAGCAACTCGAGGCCATCGAGGGCATTGGGCCAAAAACGGTGGAAAAAATCAGCCTCGCGGTGAATAATTACTTTGCGAGCTTGGAGGCGGGCGCCGCCGATGGGGAGATCCCAGAAGAGGGCGTGACCGCAGAAGGTGAAGCTGTACCGGAAGATGCCGCGCCGGAAGCTGCCGCTGAAGCGGCGGCCGGCGAAGTTGCCGTGGAAGAACAAGCGGCGGCTCCTGAGGCGACGGCGGAAGCCGAAGCCGCCTCACACGAAAACGAAGAGCATGAGCCGAAAGATGGCTCCGCTCCCGAAACAACTGAATAGTCATGGCACGCGCGAACATCTGCGATGGCGTGCGGGTGCAGGACGCTGACTCCGTGAGGATGCAATGAAGACCTAAGCGCAACGCGGGGTACAAGAAAGGCCGGATGAGCAAGGTTCGAATCAACGATCTCGCCAGGGAGCTGGAAGTTAAAAGCAAAGCCATTCTCGACGCACTACCCATCGTCGGGGTGACGGAGAAGAAGACCCATTCCAGTTCGCTCGAGGAGCATGAAGCGGAAAAAGTACGGGCCCACATCCGCGGCTCGTCCGAAGCACAGTCGCCGTCCGCCCGGTCCGCCCGCGCGCTGCGCGGCGAAGAGGAAATCAGGACCAAAATCGATTTGTCGCATATCTCCCGGCCGGGAGATGTGCTGAAAGCCATCACGCAAAAAAAGGAAGCCGCAGCGGCCCCGCCTCGGCTAGCTCCGCCCCCTGTGGCGGCAAAGCCTGCCGTTGTACCTCCGTCTCCAATGGCGAGACCAACGCCGCCTCCGGCAGCGCCTCCGATTCCGGCAGCGGCTGTTGCAGCGCCACCGCCGGCCCTGCGGCCCGAAGTGGTCGCTCCCGTGGTTGAGAAGCCCGCTGCACCCGTGACTCCACCTGCGGCTCAAACTGCGCCAGCGGTTCAAGCACAACCGCGTCCGGCTACGCCATTTCCCGCTGATCTGACACCGCCAGCGCCTTCGGTTACAGCATCTTCCGCACCTCAACCTCCAGTGGCCGCGCCGCGTTCGGCTGCGCCCCCTGCGGTTACGGTCCCGCCGCAGCCTCCGGCGCCGCGCATGATTGTTCCCCAGACGGGACCGCGCCCGGTGTACAAAGCTCCGCCGCCGAGACCGATCGCGCCCGTGGCACAGACAAACGCTCCCGTAGGCACCATGCGTCCCGCGCCCGGACGTCCGGTGCCAGGACAGCCAATTTTTCAGCGCCCGCGTCCGCAGGTGCCCGGCGGCGGTCCGCCGCGGCCGTTGCGCCCGGGTGAACGCCGTCCGATGCATCCTACGCGTCAGGCGCCTGCCGGTGCCCGTCCTCTCGGTGTTGGTCCGGGGCTTCCGCCTCCAGGACCAAGTCGTCCTGGAAGCCGTCCGGGTGCTCCGGCGCGCCGGCCGGGCCAGCGTTATGTTCCGCGCGGCGTAAAAGAAGGCCCAATGAAGGGCTACACGCCGCCGCCGCGCATGGTGGTGTCGAATGAGCCGATGCCGATCACGCGCAATATCACGATTACGGAAGGCATCAGCGTTAAGGATCTGGCGGAAAAACTCGACATTCGCGCGAAGGATTTAATCTCGCGCCTGCTCGGTCGCGGCGTTTTCGCCACCATCAACCAGACGCTCGACGCCGAACTGGCGAGCGAAATGGCGCGCTTCTTCGGGGCTGAAACGAATGTGATCACGTTCGAAGAGCAGGCTTCGAAAGACATTGACGCAGCCGCAGGGAGCGGGGAAGATTCCGCGGTTGAAGTCACGCCGCGTCCGCCGGTGGTCACGATCATGGGTCACGTCGACCACGGCAAGACCACGCTGCTCGATTCGATTCGCCTCACCAGCGTTGCGGAAGGCGAAGCGGGAGGCATCACGCAGCACATTGGCGCCTACAAAGTTCGAATCACCGATAAGGAATCTCCCGCATTCGGGCGCGAGATCGTGTTTCTCGATACGCCGGGTCACGAAGCGTTTACTCGCATGCGGTCTCGCGGAGCAAAAGCCACCGACATTGTGGTGCTGGTCGTGGCCGCCGATGATGGCGTCATGCCGCAAACTGTGGAGGCCATCGATCACGCGCACGCCGCCGAGGTTCCCATTATTGTCGCGGTAAACAAAATCGATAAGCCGGATGCGATGCCCGATCGCGTGAAGAAACAACTTGCCGATCGCGGCCTGGTACCCGAAGAGTGGGGCGGCAAGACGGTGTTCGTCGACGTTTCGGCGAAGAAGAAAACGAATCTGAACCTGCTGATGGAAATGATCTGTCTGGTGGCGGATCTGGCAGAGTTGAAAGCGACTCCCGAGCGCGCTGCGACCGGCGTAGTGTTGGAAGCGAAACTCGATCGCGGCCGCGGGCCTGTGGCCACAGTGCTGGTGCAGAACGGCACGCTGATTGCCGGCGACAACTTCGTGGTGGGCAACGTTTATGGCAAGATCCGCGCCATGTTCGACGATCGCGGGGCGGCGCTGGCATCCGCTCCTCCTTCCACGCCGGTCGAGATTCTAGGTATGGAGGGTCTGCCGCAAGCCGGGGATCAGTTCGTCGTTGTCGCGGATCGCGACAAGGCCAGGGGCATCTCCGAATACCGCGAGCAGAAAGCCCGCGAAGCTGCGCTGGCCAAGAGTTCGCGCGTGTCGCTGGAAGGATTGGCCGAGCAGATCAAGACGGCCGGCACCAAGGAACTGAACATCATCCTGAAGGGCGATGTGCAGGGCTCGGTGGAAGTGCTCAGCGATTTGCTTTCGAGACTTTCGAACGAGAAGGTTCGGCTGAGACTGCTGCGTTCGGGCGTGGGCGCCATCACCGAGACCGACGTGCTGCTGGCCTCGGCGTCGAATGCCATCATCATCGGCTTCAACGTGCGTCCGGAGCGCAAGGCGCAGGAATTGGCCGAGCAGGAAGAAGTCGACATCCGCCTGCACTCGATCATTTACGAACTGCAAGACGAGATCAAGCGCGCCATGACCGGCCTGCTCGAACCGACCATCAAGGAAACTTACCAGGGCCGTGCCGAGGTGCTGGAAACCTTCCGCATTCCGAAGGTCGGAACCGTCGCTGGTTGCCGAGTGCTCGATGGCCTGATCAAACGCGACTCCGAAGTCCGCCTGCTGCGCGACAACGTGGTTGTGTTCAAGGGCAAGATCGGATCGCTGCGCCGCTTCAAGGACGACGCCAAGGAAGTCACGAATGGCATGGAGTGCGGCATCTCGATCGCGAACTATGGCGACATCAAAGACCGCGATGTGATCGAGGCCTTTGCCACGGAGCGGATTGCCGCGGAAGTAATCGCGTAAACAAGTTCGCAGATCTCGGTTCTCAGTTCTCAGTTGTTGCTGTTTCTGAGAAGTGAGGAGTGGGAACCGAGAACTGCATGCCCATCGCTTTCCTGACCCTCGAACTCCACATCGAAGCCGCGCAGTCGCTCAAGGATCGGCGCCAGGTCGTGCGCAGTTTGAAAGACCGGCTACGCACCAGCTTCAACGTTTCGGTGGCCGAACTCGATGCTGCCGAGCTCTGGAACCGCGCCACTATCGGCGTGGTCAGCATTTCTAATTCACGCGACTATCTCGACGGCCTCATGAAGAACGTGGAACGTACGGCCACGCGCATCGCCAACAACCACGGCGCCGACATCACCGACTCTTTCGTGGAATACTTCTAGAGAATGCTCGCGTAGGATAGCCGCCCTTCGACTTCTCTCAGGGCAGCCTCTCGGCCGTCCCGCGCCAGAGCGAAGCCCTCGCACCCGCGACAACGTTCTGTAAATGCAAGGCGTGGACGCCTCTCCCATCGCATTGTTACTTCTGTACTTACCAGCATCCCGCCAAAGCGCGCGACAATAGCGTTTCCGGATCACACACTTGGGCCCGGTTTTCTGTTATTCTCATGCGTTTTACCTGAGAGGCGCAGGATCGTGGAGAAGCGCGGGCTGAAATACCATCGCGGGCGGGTCGGCGAGGCTCTGCGTGAGGAGATCGAAACGCTGGTCGAAGGAGAACTCGCCGATCCGCGGATTGGACTGGTGAGCGTAACGGCGGTCCATATCGCGGACGATGGCCGGTCGGCGCAGGTTTGGGTCAATGTGGAAGGCGACGACGCGGATGCGGACCAGAGCTTGGAGGGCCTGGAAGCGGCGCGTGAATACATCCGTCACGAACTGGTTGAGCGCTTGCGCCTGAGACGCGCTCCGGAGTTGTATTTCCGGCTGGACCGCGCGGAACAGGAAAAGGCGCGAGTTGAACAATTGCTGGCGCGGGCAAAAAAGAGAAGCAGGGCCCGCAAGGAACCCGGTGGAAAAAAGGCATAGTGACTTGCTCGAGGATGTACTCCGGCAGATAGGAGAGCACGAACGATTCGTGCTGACGTCACACGCCCGGCCCGACGGCGATGCGGTCGGATCGGCGCTGGCGTGTTGCCAGATTTTGCGCGCCATGGGCAAGCAGGCCGATGTGGTCTTGCACGATGGCGTCCCCCGCGTCTACCGTTCGTTGCCGTTCGCCGACCAGGTCGTGCAGTCCAGCCACGTCATGGGGAGTTACGATTCGGCCATTATTCTGGAATGTGACAGCATTCACCGAACGCGGCTCGAAGGTCTGGAAAACCGATTTCTGATCAGCATCGATCACCATGTCAGCGGCCGCCCATTCGCCCATGTCAACTGGATCGATCCGCACGCTGTAGCTACCGCGGAAATGGTGTTCCGCCTGGCTCGGGAAGCGGGCGTGAAATTTTCTGCCGAGATTGCGACCTGTCTTTATACCGCTCTGATGACCGACACCGGGTCGTTCATGTTTCAGGGCACGAATGAGAATACGTTCGCTTTGGCGCGCGAACTCGTGCTGGCGGGAGCGGATCCGGCGTTCTGCGCGCGCGGGATCTATTTCGCGCACTCCGTCGCCAAGATTCGGCTGCTCGGCGAAGCCCTGCGCAGTCTGACTGCGGAAGCCCACCTCGCCTACGCCTGGGTGACACAGAAGCAGATGGAGCGCTGCGGCGCGATCGAAGAAGACTGTGAAGGATTGGTGAACTATGTTCTTTCCATCGGCGGCGTCGAGGTCGCGGCGTTCTTCAGGGAGTTGCCCGACGGGCGATACCGTGTCAGCCTGCGCAGCAAAGGCAAGCTTGACGTTGCTCACGTGGCCGAGACCTTCGGCGGCGGAGGTCACGCCTGCGCCAGCGGCTGCTCGGTCGAAGGCCCACTCGCCGAGGCCGTGCTCCAGGTTCTTTCCCAGCTTCGCCGCGGACCTTCCGTACAATAGCGATCAATTGCAGATTTGTGAGTTTTGATTGCAGATTGAAGAGCGCAATCGTCTGCGGACGACGGTTTTAATCTGAATTCTGAAATCTGAAATTCTCCCATGACCACTCGCACCCGCACGGACGCGTTGTTGATCGCAGGCTTTTGTGCGTTTCTGTTTTTCTATGGCTTGGGACAATTCGGACTGATCGGCGCCGACGAGCCACGTTACGCGCAGGTGGCTCGCGAGATGCTCGAGCGCAACGATTGGATCACGCCCGTTCTCGGCGGCCAGGCTTGGCTCGAGAAGCCCCCACTGTATTACTGGCAGGCGATGCTGGCATATTCCGTGTTCGGCGTGAACGACGTGGCGGCGCGGATCCCGGCGGCGATTGATGCCACGCTGCTGGTGATCGCTGTTTATCTTTTCTTCCGCAAGTTTCGCCGCGGCGTGGAAGTGGATGCTGCGCTGATCACTGCTTCTTGCGCGGGTGTGATCGGCTACGCGCGAGCCGCTTCGATGGACATGGCCCTCGCCGCGACTTTCGGCGTTGGGATGCTCTCGTGGTGGGTCTGGCGCGAGAGCGGGAAGCGACTCTATCTTGCGCTGTTCTATATCTTCATGGCGTTCGGGATGCTGGCCAAGGGGCCGGTGGCGCCTTTTCTGGCGGCGGCCGTCATCATGCTCTTCGGGCTGGGCGTGCGTGAATCTCGCCTTGTCCTCAGAACGTTCTGGCTGCCGGGCATTCTCCTGTTCTGTGCGATTGCCCTGCCCTGGTACGTCGCGGTGCAGATGCGGAATCCACAATTCTTTCGCGAATTCATTCTAGAGCACAATCTAGCCCGGTTCTCCAGCGATCTGTATCACCACCGCCAGCCGTTCTGGTATTACCTACCCGTTACGGCGCTGGCATTTCTGCCGTGGACGGTGTTCGTGATCGCGGCATTCGTCGAGTCGGTGCGAATCTGGTGGGCGGAGCGCAAATCCGTTTCCTCCGAGACCGATCGCGAATGGCAGTTCAGCCTTTTCGCCTGCTGCTGGCTGGTCGTGCCGGTCGCGTTTTTCTCCATCTCGCAATCGAAGCTTCCCGGTTACATCCTTCCCGCGGTCCCGGCTGGTGCCGTGCTGCTTGCCGATTACTTGCGGCGGCATCTCGCGGAGCAAGAGGAAACCGTCTCAAGGGGACTTGCGGTGCTGCACGCGCTCGTGGCCGCCGTGCCGATCGTTCCGTCTGTGCTGATTGCTTATCTCATAGCCGAGCGGCGGCTGCCTGCAGGGCGGCCCATGCTGTTTGCGCTGGCGGTTGCTTTCGTGTTGTGTGCCGCTATTGCACTGACGCTGGTCAGCCGGTTGGGCCTGCGCATGCTGCGGTTCGTCACTTTGATTCCGGTCGTGCTCTCGGTAGCGGCAGTCCTGAAGACCCCGGGAGCAATGTCGATCGATCAGAAGCTTTCGGCGCGCCCGCTCGCGGTCGAAATTGCTTCGGTGGAAATGCATCGGCTTCCGTTGGCGGTCTATGGCGTTTCCCGCGAGATGGAGTACGGGCTCGCGTTTTATCGCAACCAGGCGACCGCGCGCTACGAGCGAGGAAGCGTCCCAGCGGAGGAACATCTGCTGGTGGCTCCGGCGACGTGGAAGGTGGATGTCGCAAAGCGAACGACAGGGCGGCGCGTGTTGTTGCTCGGACACTTCGCGCCCCAGGATGTGGACTACTACTGGGTTGCAGCGGCTGCGACTAAGCCTTAGCCGCCCGGCGGCTAAAGATTTTGACTGCAAAGATCGCGAAGGGATCGCGAAGTCCGCAAAGAAGCTTTCTGAAAATCAGGGCTCAGCGTGCATCTTCGCGCTCTACTCGCTCGAATATGTCAACTCTTCCAGTCCCTGCCTAGGGGGAGCCACTGCCAGCGCGCTATTGCCGTATTCGAATCCCTTTTCGAAGGCTTTCAGATTCAGCTCGCGGAAACTTGGCGGGACCGAGTCGGCCACGGCCTTGCGCACGGCATCGGCAGTCAGAAGCTTCGTAACTGCGGTGAAGAATCCCACCATCACGGAATTCAGCACCATGCGTTTGCCCAGTTCTTCGGCGATGCGGGTTGCCGGAACGCTGTAGACCTTGGGATCTCCTTTTAGATCGGAGACGCGGACCAGATCTTCTTCCACGATCAGAAGACCCTGAGGTTTCAGTTCCGGCGCGAAGCGATTGTAGGCCTCCTGCGACATGACGACCATGATGTCGGGTCGCGTCACGTAAGGATACAGCACCGGTTCGTCGGAGAGAATAAGCTGGGCGCTGCACGCGCCACCGCGAGCTTCCGGGCCGAAGTTCTGCGTCATCGTGGCGAAGCCACTCTCGTAAATCGAAGCCGCTTTGCCCAGCACGATGGCCGAGAGGATGACCCCCTGACCGCCGAAGCCTGCAACCCGAATCTCAGTTAGCCGCATACGCACTCCATTTCTGGTTCTTCGATGTAGCGCTCGCCCAGCGATTCCACATATTGCGCGCGCATCATGGTTTGGTAGTCGGGGCGGTCGCGGTCCACGAACTTGCCGACTACGATCTCTCCGTTGAGTGTGAGTCCGACTTCGCTGGTGGGCGCACCGTGCTTGACCTTGCTTTTTTCCTTGTAGTACTTCATGGTATCGAGGCCATCGCCCATCTTGTTGCGGCGCTGGTAGAGCGTGGGACAGGGCGAGATGACTTCGATGAACGAGAATCCCTTTTTCTGGAAGGCTTCGCTGATCGAGCGTGCCAGTTGCCGCACGTGGAAGGTCGTCCAGCGCGCCACATACACAGCGCCCGCGGCTTCCACCAGGTGCGGCAGGTTGAATGCGGGCTCAAATGTTCCATACGGATTGGTCGAAGTGGTGGCGTGACCGGGAGTGGTGGGCGCAGTCTGGCCGCCGGTCATCGCGTAAATCAGATTGTTGACGCAGATCACTTTGAGATCGATGTTGCGCCGTGCGGCGTGGATGAGGTGATTGCCCCCGATCGCCGACAGGTCGCCGTCGCCGGAGTAGACCACAACATTCAGCTTGGGATTCGCCAGCTTCAAACCCGTAGCAAATGGGATGGCGCGACCGTGCGTCGTGTGAAACGAATCGAGTTTCACGTAGCCCGCCACGCGTCCGGTGCAGCCAATGCCCGACACCAGCGCGAGCGACTCAAGGTCAATCTTCGAATCGATCAGAGCGCGGGCGAACGAGTTGACCGTGGTGCCGATGCCGCAGCCCGGGCACCAGATATGCGGCATCCGGTCGCTGCGCAGAAACCGTTCTACGGGATTGACCGTGTTGTCGAGAATGTTCAGCATCGGCTTGCCTCCACGATGGTGTTCAGGATTTCGTCAGGATTGTGGACTCCGCCGCCAGCGTGAGACACGGCGAAGGTCTTCGCTTTCCCGTTGGCAGCGCGTTCGACCTCGCGCACCATCTGCCCAAGATTGAGCTCAGGCACGACGAATGCTTTGACGCGCGCGGCCAGGTCCGCAATCTTTTTTTCGGGGAAAGGCCAGGCGGTGATAAGGCGCAACTTTCCGACTCGCAGCCCGCGGTCGCGCGCCGCGTCGATTGCCCGTTGCGCCACGCGCGACGTGATTCCGTAGGAGACCACGACTACATCGGCGTCATCCAGGCGTTCTTCCTCAAACAGGCAGATGCGATCGGCGGCGGAACGAATCTTATTCTGCAGTCGCCGCACCAGCTTGTCCTGCGTCTGCGGCGTCATGTTGGGATAACCGCGTTCGTCATGCGTCAGCCCAGTGATATGGAACTTGTAGCCGTCGCCCGCGTGCGCCATCTCCGGAACCATGTCGCCGTTGGTCGCATAGGGCAGGTAATCTTCCACGGATTTGTGCGTGTGCTTGCGCGGAGTGACTTCGATTTCGTCGGCGGGAGGAATCACAACTTTCTCGGTCATGTGTCCGACCACCTCGTCCATCATGAACATCACCGGCACGCGAAATTCTTCCGCGAAGTTGAAAGCCTTGATGGTCAGATCAAAGCATTCCTGCGGAGAGTTCGGACAGAGCGCAATGATCTCGTAGTCGCCGTGCGATCCCCAGCGCGCTTGCATCATGTCGGCCTGGGCTGGAAGCGTGGGAAGTCCAGTCGACGGTCCGCCGCGCTGCACGTCAACGAATACACAGGGTGTCTCAGTCATGGCCGCGTAGCCGATATGCTCCATCATCAGCGAGAATCCGGGGCCCGACGTTACCGTGAATGCCTTGGCTCCGCCCCATACTCCGCCTTGCAACGCGATCGAGGCCGCGAGTTCGTCTTCCATCTGAATGAAGGTTCCACCCACCGTCGGCACGCGGGCCGCAAAGCGCTCGACCACTTCGGTCGAGGGCGTGATGGGATATCCGGCCGCAAATCTCGCGCCGGCCGCCAGCGCGCCTTCGCAGCAGGCATGGTCGCCGTCAAGAAAGTGCGTGCCGGTCAAAACACCGTGTGGATCAGCTTTCATTTCTCACCTCCACCCGCCAGCGGGACTTTGGTTCCGTTGATCGCGAAGTCCGGGCAATACATGCCGCAGAGATCACAGCCGCTGCATTTTTCCGGATGCACCACATGCGGTGGGTGGTAACCCTTCGAATTGAAGGCGGAAGAGAGCGCCAGAACGTGCGTGGGACAGAACTCCACGCAAAAGCCACAGGCCTTGCAACGCTCAACGACGATCGAAACACGTCCTTTTGCCACGAGATCCCCCAGCTAAGGAGTAGCAATCACTCCAGATATTCAACGATGCAGGATCTGATTATGCGTTGGAACAGGGGTGGCACGGTGTGACCCGCATCACATAACACGGTGAGGCGAAGCACGGGAACTGTGGGTGCCAAACTGAAGCAAGAGGCTGCAAACACGGGAGTTAGACGCGTAAGAGCCGGGCGACGGTGTCGTAGATTAAAGGGGGGCGGGGTGGATCTCCGGTGATAGAGATCACAGCGAAGGGTGAGGCCACACGTGAGGCATCGCTTGCCATCTCCACCTGTTGCTGCCGCTTGTTCGCCCGGTTTGCCTCCTGTCGGCGAACCCACTACACTCGAAATTTTGCCGCGATATTTGCCGCTGTCCCTTTTGCGGCTGCCGCTGGTAGGAGCCCGTTTGGAGATCCTCGACCTCAGGCATTTTTCTTCCGTGGACCTGCGTCCGCTGCTCGACGACGAGACGCAAGTCTGGTCGCGCCAGCTCTCATGGGATTACTCGGGCTCGGCGGAGATGATTCTCCGCTATGTTGATGCGAAAATCTTGCCCGGATATGCGGCCGTCGATCGTGGCCGCGTCTTCGGCTATTCGTTTTTTGTGTATGAGGGCAGCAAGGGAGTGATCGGCGACCTCTACGTCACCAATGGCAACCGACTGCCCGACGCTCGCCAAGTCGAGTTGCGTCTGCTGACGCATGTCATAGAGACGTTGCAGCAGTCTCCGGGAATTCACCGCGTGGAGGCGCAACTGCTGGCCCACGAAGCCAATTTGGTTTCGCGCCCCTTCATTGAGACGGGATTCCAGCGGCACCCGCGCCTTTTCATGACACTGACGTTGGAGAAAGCGGCGTCGGAGAAATTTCCTACTCATCCCGAAGTTGAAATCCGGCCGTGGACTGACGGCGACTACCAACCGTCTGCCGCAGTGATTACCGCGGCGTATCGCAGCCACGTCGATGCCCAGATCAACGACCAGTATCACACGCTCAGCGGATCGCTGCGTTTCCTGAACAACATCGTGCGCTTCCCGGGATGCGGCGTGTTCGACGCCGAGTCGTCGTTTGTGGCTTTGGATCGCAAGGCGAGAAGTTTGATTGGACTGATCCTGTGCTCGCGCGTACGGAGCGACGTGGGCCACGTTACCCAGGTCTGCGTATTGCCGGAGTACCGCTCGCGCGGAATTGGCGAGTCTCTGATGGCGGCCACCGAAACCAATCTGCGGAAGCGAAACTTCGCCCTGCTGTCGCTGACGGTGACCGAAGCGAACGCGCGCGCCGTTGCTCTTTACCGCCGCCTGCATTACGAGGAGAAGAGAGTTTTTGATGCGTTCGTGTGGGAGGGGTGAGAAGGCCAGTTGTCAGCTATCAGCCGTCAGCTTTCAGCTTGTACACGTGGCGATAAGCTCCGGCTTCACGAAAATGAAGTGGATCACGCCGTTGCGGTCCCTGAACTCCAACTCCGCGCGACCATTCTCGTCGTAATCGTTGAGGCGAATCGGCTTCCCGACTGCTTCGGCAATGGCTTCCTGATCTTCAGTTGGTAAGCCGTCAAGTAGACCAGGCGGAATTTCGAGGAGCACTACGGTGTCGCTGGGCTTCGGCTTCCTGTGCTTGGACGTCATCACTGCCGTGTCAGCTGAAAGCTGACGGCTGATCGCTAACAGCTGACAGCTACCTGCGCAACACCCACATCGCCCAACCCGCCACCAAGACGCCTCCCAGAAACATCGCGAAGCAGTAGAGGCCGTAGCGCACCATTTCGCGCGTGGTCTCGCGGTGGGTGATGCCGAATACGATGGAGGCGAACAGAGCAAACACCGCCGCCGCGCTGAAATGATTGAGTGTGATGGTCACTGCGCGCGTCTCCGGGTGAAGGTCTTAACTGATAGCCGATAGCTGACGGCTGAGAGCGGTTTCATCGTTTCTTCCCGATGGCGATGTGATAGGCGTCGGCGACGGCAATAAAGTTCAGCAATCCCGCAACGATCATGAATTTCGTTCCGTAGTCGGCGGTGGCGAATGCGATCGCGCCCTGGCCCCAATCCATGGCCAGCGTCACAATATAAAGACCGCCCGCACCTGCATCGCCGATGAAGCCGAGAATGTCGAGAATATCCCCCCCGTTCGCTTTGTAGATGCGGCCTTGCATCGCCAGCCCCAGCACGAAGAGGGTCGCAATCGACACAAACAGCAGCAAGCCGCGAATCCAGCGCTTTTGGATCATGTGTCCCGCGCCCGGGATCAGCCAGCCCACCGCGGGTGCGACCACGGCCATAATGCTCGCCGGTTGTGCCTGCGCTACTCTCGTTTTTTCTGTTGTGGAATTTGCCATTCAGATGGTCACAATCTCGCGTTGGATTTTCCCGGTCACTTCGGCGGACTTGGCGCGCACCAGCACGTTTACTTCGCTGCGCACGCCAAACTCCGGCAGGTAGATGCCGGGCTCGATGGAGAAGCAGGAGTTGGGAAGAATCTGGCGTTCGTCGTGAATTTCGAGATCGTCCATGTTGGCGCCATTGGAATGGACGTCGGTCCCGATGGAATGTCCGGTACGATGGATAAAATAATCGCCGTAGCCGGCTTTCTGGATGTGCCCGCGCGTGGCGTGATCGACTTCCCATCCGGCGATGCGGCGTCCGGCATGGATTGCGTCGACGACGCTCTTCACCCCGGCGTCGCGGGCGTCGCGCACGATCTCGAAGATTTCATGCATGCGCCCTGACGGAGCTCCCCCCACAAAACCCATCCAGGTAATGTCGTAGTACACCGAATCGGGCGTCTTCTTCTTGCCCCAGACGTCAAGCAGGATCAGATCGCCCTCGCGAATCGGCACGGGATGACTGGCATGCGGCTCGTAGTGCGGGTTGCCCGCGTTGGCATTGACGGCCACAATCGGCGGATCGTCGGTCAACAGATTCTCGCGGCCGAATGCCTCCACGAACCACTGCTGGATTTCGTGCTCCTTGGTGCCGCCGCTGCGGACCCGCCTGCCGATCTCTTGGAACGCCGCCGCCACAATGGTGTCGATGCTGTCGCGCGCCGCGAAGTGCGACTGGATCTGCGCTTCACTCCATGTGGATTCGAACTGCGCCACGAGATCTGCGGAACTGACAACGTTCTTGCCCAGGCCGCGCAGCAGGTCGATGGTGCCGCCATCCACCAGCGAGATGGTGAAAACAATGTTATTGGGCGAGTACTGCATGGCGAGGTCGCGGTAGTTCGACAGGATGGCCTTCAGCTTGTCGAACAATTCCTGCCAACCGGAATACTGATGCTTCTTGCCGGGCAGGGAATCGAGGTGGCCGGCTTCAATCTTGTGAACGAGTTTGACCGGCTCGCCTTCGGCCGGGATTAAGTAGAACCAGCGCCGCGTCACCATCAGGCTCGCAGGCAGGCCGAGCACGCGGTAGGCGATGGGATCGCGATGATGGTGGTCGTAGAAAAGCCACGCGTCAATGTTGCGTTCGCGCAGCGCAGATTGAATGGCAGCAAGATCCATGGGCAAACTCTTATTGTAAACAAGAGGAAGGATTTGGGCGAATCGGAGCGAAATTCCTGCGGAAGCAAGGCTCATGTGGGGACAGCCGCCCATTCGGCAAGCTCAGGGCCCGTCCCGACCGCCCTTGGGTTAGCGGCCGACCTAAGAATAGCGACGTCGTCATCGACGAATCACGAACCGCTTTTTTGTTACACTCCCCCAGATGTCCGCCGTCGCCGAGCCCGTCCCAGTCAAGCGCGCGCGCCTCGAATCGGTCGATGTGCTTCGCGGCGTGGTTATGATCCTGATGGCGATCGATCATACCCGCGATTTCTTCGGCAACCCGGCCGTGAGCCCGACAAACCTTGCCGCCACGACCGTTCCTCTATTTTTCACGCGTTGGATCACTCATATCTGCGCGCCAACTTTTTTTCTGCTGACCGGCACGGGCGCCTGGCTCTCGCGGCGCAGAAAGTCGACTACCGAGTTGTCGCGCTTCCTGTTCACCCGCGGCCTCTGGCTGATCTTTCTGGAGGTCGTCGTCTCGCGCTGCCTGGGAATGCAGTTCAACTTCGACTACCGCGTGACCTTGCTGATTGTGCTGTGGGCTCTGGGTTGGGCAATGATCGTGCTCTCGGCGCTGGTCTATCTTCCGCCCTGGATCGTGACGGCATTTGGCGTAGTGATGATGGCGACCCACAATCTGTTCGACGGTGTTACTTCGACGAACCCATTGTGGTCGATTCTACACTCGCAGAATTTCGTTCTGAACACGCCGCGATTCGTGGTCTTTGCGGCATACCCGCTGATTCCCGGGGTGGCGTCACGGCAGCAGGCTACGGTCTGGGGCAGATCTATGCCTGGCCCTCCGCGCGCCGCAGGGAGTTTCTGTGGCGACTGGGTCTCGCCTTGTCAGCGGCCTTTCTCGTGCTGCGCGTCATCAATGTGTATGGCGATCCGGTCCGCTGGAGCATGCAGAAGACCGTGGCTTTCACTGTGGTCTCGTTTTTGAACACAACGAAGTATCCACCGTCACTGCTGTTTCTGTTGATGACGCTCGGCCCGGCGATGCTCATCCTGGAGGCGGTCGACGCAGCGACGCCGCGATGGATGCGGCCGGCGCTGATCTTCGGCAGAGTGCCGATGTTCTATTACCTTCTGCATATCCCGCTCATTCATCTGCTCGCGGTTGCCGTGTGCTACGCGCGCTACGGGCATGTGTACTGGATGTTCGAGTCGCCAAACCTGGGACAGTATCCGTTCACGCTGCCGCCGGGATGGGGATATTCGCTGCCGGTTGTGTACCTGGTGTGGATCATTGTCGTGGTCATGCTCTATCCACTGTGTCGCTGGTTCGCAGGCGTGAGGCAGCGCCGCAGCGACCCGTGGCTGAGTTATTTTTGATGTTTGTGCGAACCGGCCTCATCCACCGATCACTTTTGCAAACGCAATGGCTCCGGGGCCCACCGAGCAGACTGACCTCTGGACCGCGCGGAGTGCAAAGAGTTGAAGCACAATCTTCCACACCGATTCCCGAAGAGGAATGCATCACGAAGAAGAAGTCCCCAGGACTTTATTCCTCGTGACTGCCGGCAGAGTCTCGCACGCCGTCCGCAATACGAGCCGCGGAGCCCGCCCGCGAATCTTCATTAGATATGGCACGGTGCGCTTCGGATCGTATTTTGCCGTTTCTCGCAGCAGCCAGCCCAGGCCTTTCTGCACCATGTCGTCGTGGTCGGAGAGCAGCGAGTCGGAAAGCTTCACGATCTCAGGAAAGAACATTTTCACCCGTGCCCCGCGAATGAGCGCCACGCAAGCTGCCCGCCGGTGCCACCGTTTCGGCGACTTCGCCCAACGAAACACGTCCTTGCCCCGAGACGGCTTCGCCGCCACCATCGGCGCGATCAGGTAGTGCACCAGCCCGTCGTGATCGGCCCAGCTGCTGATGCGGTTCAGCCATGAATCGAACATGCGGAACTCGCGGTTGCCACACTGCGCATCCATCTTCTCAAGCAGAAACACCGCAGCAGCTTTTTCCTCGAGCACCTTGCCGGAGAATAGTTTGTCGGCGACACCCACCAGAAAATTGAAGTCGTGCTCCCGCAAGATGTCGCGGCGGCAGCGTCGCATAGCGCGCCGCAAATCGCCCGTGTACCAGCCGTGTGACTTGATCTCTTCTTTGAAAAACCACTGCACTCCGGCGGCGTGCTCGGCCGAGCCGCCATCTTTCAACGCGCGCCGGATCTGCGCCGCAATCTCCGCCGGTCTGGTTTTGCGGGAGGGCATCGAAATCAAAAGGTCATCAAAAAGGCGGCCTGCGGAGGCCGCCCTGGCCTCATCTTGCTGGTCGTTGGTTAAGCAGCGCGTGCCTGGGCCGACGCAGGCCGATACCCGCATTCCCCCGCCTTTTTCAGGGCCTGCAGTGCTTCTTCCGGAGAAATCAGCGGTGTGGTCTGCACCGACTTGCAGGCTCCGCCTCCGGCAAACGCCATGGCGATTGCTGCAGCGCTCACGTTGTCGGGAAGTTCCGCAATCACGACGACATCGTAGTCTCCGAAGGAAAACCAGGCAGCTTCGATCTTTCCTCCCAGTTTTTCGATTGCAGGCCGCACGGCTTCAATGCGGTTCTGCGGATTGGCCAACAGAGAAGCCCACCCCTCGCGCGAATACGCGACTTGATGCAGGTAATGTGGCATAGAGCCTCCTTTTGGTTTCACTTGCTGGGGGCGAATGATCCCACCGGCGGGGAGCGAAGTCAAGCCGCGACGCTTTTGTCTCGCCTCACTAACCGGTCATAAATCCATAGCAGTGCTGCCGTCGCCAGCCCTATCCCAGTAATCCAAAACCAGATCATTGCCGGCCGGTGCTGGACTTCGCCAAAGTGATGCAGCAGGAATCCGCCAAACGGTCCGCCGATGAGCGATCCGATGCCGATCGGTACGAAGGCAAATCCCATGTACGTCCCCTGCTGCCCCGGAGGCGCAAGCCGCGAGATGTATTCGTAGTAGCGCGGCGCCTGAATGATTTCGCCCAGCGCCAGGAAAAACAGCGAAAAGACCGCGCCCCAGATCGTCGGCTGGAAGGCGAGGATCAACCACGAAAGCGACGTGATCACCGTGCCCAGAATCACGGCGGCAAACGCTGGCACCTTGCGCGTGAGGAAATTTACCGCCAGAGTCAGACAGATTACGGTCAACCCGTCGACTACCAGGATCATTTCGACGTCAGCGTGAGGGTTGATGTAACCGTGAATGAACCCGGGCAAACTGATGTACTGCTGCCAGAACACAATCCAATAGCCCGTGAAGATCACGAGGAACCACATAAACCGGCTGATGCCCGCCAGCATAATCGCGAGGAAGCCGGCCCAGATCCACCACGGCACTCCCCACGCCGGATGCACCCACAGAGCGATCCGTAGCACCAATGCAACCAGCAATATGGGCAAGACCAGCCGGTAATTTCCCAACACCACGCAGAAATTCCTCGCGACCGTTGCGATCGAGGGTGGCGGTGCATCGCCGGCCTTGCGTGGCTCACGGAAGAAAATCAGGACTACAAAAAACATCGCGAAGACACTGAGCGCGGCCACGCGATAAACATTTTCGACACCCAAATGGCGATGAGCCCACGAAGCAAAGTAGGGCCCGGCGGCGCCGCCGATGTTGACCATCGTGTAGTAAATCGAGTAGCCGATGGAGCGGACGTTTTCTTTTGAGGCGCGGGCCGTCGTGCCCACCACGCAAGGCTTGACCAGCGCTACTCCGAGCGCCGGAAGAATGAGGATGAAGCCGACAAACAGCCCCAGCGGCACCGCGTTGCGCACGGGCGCCAGCCACGACGCCCCGATCGAACCGATCAGGAAATACGAGGCACCGAGGATGAGATAGGCGACCGAAAGAGCGCGGCGGAAGCCCAAGCGGTCAGCAGCTGCCCCGCCGAAAATCGCGAGAAACCACACCATGCCGCCGAAGATGCCCGTCAGCGTGCCGGTTTGCTCGGTGGAGAAATTCAGCTGCTCCTGCAGGTACAAGGCCAGCGAAGCAAACGCCCCGTAGTAGGCAAGCCGCTCGAAAATTTCAGTGATATTCGCGATCCAGAATGGCCGCTCGAACCCGGTGCGGATTTCCTCGAAGCGTTGCGAGAAGGTCAAAGTGGCTCCTGGTGTTATGTGGCGTGGGCGCCCCCGCCCGCGATCAACCGCATAAGCGATCTCGGACGTACTGGCCGGTCACCCCGGCGACGCGAATGACCTTGTTCCTGCTGGCCTGGCCGGAGGCAATGGTAACGGAAGATCGCGGCACCTTCAAAAGTTTGGCAAAGAATTCGATGCAGGCTTCATTTGCCCGGCCCTCCACGGGAGGAGTGGTCAGGGAGACTTTCAGCGCATCGCCAAGTTCGCCGGTGATGGCGTTCTTCTTCGCTCGGGGATGGACTTTGACGGCGAAAGTGGCCCCATCGGTGGTTTCGTGAATCAGGAGCATGATTTCACCACGGAGCCACGGAGACACCGAGACACCGAGGAGACTTCAGAGAGAAGAGCGTTTTGGTCTTCTCTGTGTCTCTGTGCCTCCATGGTTAACTTTGCGGTGGAGCTTTTCTTCGTTCCCCAAAGATCGCGGTGCCGACCCGCACGCAGGTCGAGCCTTCTTCGATCGCTACTTCGAAGTCGTGGGACATGCCCATGGAAAGCCCATCCATATCAATCGCAGGGAGTTTGCGAGCAGCGATTGCATTGCGCAATTCGCGGAGCTCGCGGAAATAGGGTCGCGCTGCGTTGGGATCGTCGGTGAACGGAGGCACCGTCATAAGGCCTCGAAATTCCAGCGCCTCAAGCCGCGGTGTAGCCAGCAGCAGTTCCTCCAGTTCCCGCGAGTCCGGCGCAACGCCGCTCTTCGCCGCCTCGCCACCGACGTTGATTTCGATCAGCACGCTCAACTTCTTGCCCACCGCTCGTGCGTCCGCATCCAGTTTTTCGGCCAGCTTCACCGAATCGACCGAGTCCACCGCGTGGAAAAGTTCTATTGCTTTGCCAGTCTTGTTCGTTTGCAAGTGCCCGATCATGTGCCACTCGGCTCCAGGCAAATCAACCAGCACGCCGGCCTTCCCGGCAAATTCCTGCACGCGATTCTCTCCGAACAGACGCAGCCCGGCGGCATAGGCTTCGCGAATGCGCTCTGGCGGATGAGTCTTGCTCACCGCCATCAGTGCGATTTCGTCCGGACGCCGTCCCGCGCGGCGCGCGGCCTCTGCGACCCGTTCGCGCACCGCAGCAATGTTCTCAGGGATGGACATAAGAACACTAAACCACGAAGGGTGTCCTTCGTAGTTGACAGCTCTTTGCTGCCGGCAAAGCGCGGGCGAGGGCGCCCGCGCCACACGAGCAGCTACATGATCGCCGTTGGCGGCGCGGGTTCGTCCGGGCTGCCCGCGTTGGCTAGCGGCACCCGCACCATCACCAGGATCAGCACTAGGAACGCTGCCAGCGAAGCCCAAACAGAGGGGGTCCAATGAACCAGCGTCACATCTTTCCCTGATCCGACCAGTCCGGCAATTACCAGCCCGCACAGCGCTTCGCCGGCAATCAGCCCTGAGGCGGTGAGCACGCCGGCATTATCCACACGCGCTTTCTGGGCATCGTTCAAACCGCGGCGGTCGCGCAGTTTGTCGGTGATCCAGCGAATCACGCCGCCCACAAAAATCGCGAAAGTCGTTCCCAGCGGCAGATACATGCCCACCGAAAACAGCATCACGCTCTTCACTTCAATCATGATCATGGCGATGCCCAACAGAATGCCGACGACCACCAGCGGCCACGCCATGTCGCCTCCCACAATCCCTTTCGACAGCATCGCCATCAGGCCCGCCTGTGGAGCCGGAAGAGCCGAACTTCCGAAGTGGTAAGCCTTATCGAGGACGGCGAGCGGGAAGAACAGCACCAGCGACGCTACCACCACGCCCAGCAGGTCGCCGATCTGCATCTTCGAAGGCGTGCCGCCCAGGATGTGGCCCACTTTCAAGTCCTGCAGCATCTCGCCCGCCACCGCCGACGACACGCAGATCACCGCCGCCACGCCCAGCACCGCCGCCACGCCGCCCGTGCCGGCGACTCCCAGAGCTACCATGAGCAGAGCCGCGATCACCAGGGTGCACAGCGTCAAGCCCGAGACTGGATTGTTGGAGGAGCCGATCATGCCCACCAGGTTGCCCGACACCGCGGCGAAAAAGAAGCCGAGCACCACCATCACCACCGTGGCCACGGCCGCACCCGTGATGACTTGCGAACTCGACAGATTCCCAGCGCTGCCGATGAAGAAGTAATACAGCACAAACATCGCGACCATCACCGCGGCCACGCCCGCAAAAATCACTTTCGCCGGCAGGTCGCGTTCGGTGCGGTTGGTGGCGGCATGGGCAGCGGCAGATTTCTTGAGATCAGAAACCGCACGCGACATTCCCGCTCCCAACTGCTTGCGCATCTTGAATAACGTGTAGGACGCGCCGACCAACATCCCGCCCACCGCGATGGGACGCACGATCGAGTAGTAGATGGCCTGCGCCAGCAGCGGCCATGCGATGGTTTGTCCGGCAGGAAGCGACGCCTGAACGTAAGGCCCGATCGTGAAAGTAAGAAGCGGGACCAGCAGTCCCCAGGCGAGCACCCCGCCGGCAAAATTCAAGGCCGCCAGCCGCGGACCGATGATGTAGCCCACGCCCAGATACGCGGGGCTGATGTCCGGCGCGGTGAACAACGTTGTTCCGCCCGTGATCGTTGTGGCGACGTTCGGATTGGTGCTGGTGCGCAGTAACAGCTTTTTCCCCAGGGCGCTGATGCTGACGGGGAAAGTATTGCTTGCCGAAAACACATTGACCGCGCCCAGCAGGTACATCAGGCCGCCGAATCCCATGTTCGCAAACAGAATCTTTGCCGCTCGCGATCCCTGTTGGCCCGCCTTGTGAATCTCCGACGCCGCTACGGATTCGGGGAAGGGAAGGTCCGCGTCTTCCACCATGACGCGCCGCAACAGGGTCACAAAGAGAATGCCGAGCGTGCCGCCGATTACCATCAGCGCGACGGAAGTCCAATATCTGTCGCGGGTAAGGCCGGGCCACAATCCTGCCATCACAAACGCCGGAATAGTGAACACAGCGCCCGCCGCCACTGATTCGCCGATCGATCCCACGGTTCGCGCAATATTTTCTTCCAGCAGCGAACCTTTCATCAGGCGCAGCAGCGCCATGCCGATCACCGCTGCCGGGTAGGTCGCCGCAATCGTCATCCCGGCCTTCAATCCGAGATAGGCGTTGGCCGAGCCGAGAATCGCGGTCATCACTAGCCCGATCAACAAGGCGCGAAAGGTGAACTCCTTCATCTCCATGGTTTCGGGCACATACGGCGCGTGCTTTTTCTTGCCGGGGAGGTCGATCACGGGTGTGCTCATAGGTGGAAATCCTCTTAGGCTGTGGGATAGAAACGAATTCGTCCTCGTTGCCTTCTCGAACTGATTCAAATCACTGGAACCGCGCACGTTAGCATGCGACGAGCCCGTAAGACAAGTGCAGCTCCGCTGAAAAAAGAAGTTCAGCCCGGATTGAGAGCCTCCGCTTTCTCGATTGCTCGCCAGGCTCACAACCACTGTATTCTAGCGTCCAATGAGTATGCGACATCCCACCGCGTTTGCGCTGGGGCTGATTCTGTTCATGAGCCTCGGCTCCTCTGCCCAAGAAGCCAAGGTGGTAGTCACGAATTACGATCTATACTTCCAGATTTTCCCGCAGCACGAGCGTCTGCAAGGCCACGCTAGGATCACGCTCGAAAACCGCGGAGGGGCCGGGTTGAGCGAGGTTTCACTCCTGCTCTACCGCCTGCTGGATGTCGACTCGGTGTCGGGTCCCGATGGTAAGGCCCTGCCGTTCCACCAAGCAGTGGTTAAATTCTCCGACGCAACCAGCATGCAGGTGAATGCCGCAAATGTACGTCTGCCTGCGCCGTTGCCGCCAGACGGGCGATACACGTTCATGGTGAAATTCAGCGGCCAGGTTTACGGATATGCGGAAGTCATGGCGTACGTACACGACAGCGTGAACGAGGATTACACGTTGCTGCGGCCGGATGCTCTTGCGTACCCGATCGTGGCGACGCCTTCTTTCGCCAGCATGATTGAATCGGAACGCTTTCCGTTCACTTACACGCTCGCGGTCGAAGTGCCTTCTGCGTATGTGGCGGCAAGCGGCGGAACGTTAGTCGAGAAGCGGGAGATCAAGAGCATCACAACGTTTTCGTTTCGGAGCCGAGGGCCAACGACGAGAGTGGACATTGCCGTGGCGAAGTTCACGATACTGCAGAATGAACCGGCGCACTTGTCTGTCTATGTGTTGCCGGCGGACGAAGAGGGCGGTCAGCACATGCTCAAAGCAATGGAGCAGGTGATCGACTTCTATACAAAGGAGTTCGGCCCCGCCGCGGGTGGAAGCGGGTATACAGCGATCGAGATCCCGGATGGATTCGGTTCTCAGGCAAGCAACTTTTATTTTCTGCAGTCGGCCGCCGCGTTTCGGGATGCGTCGCGGTTGCACGAGATGTACCACGAAGTCGGTCATTCCTGGAATGCGGTGGCCAAGCCTGGAGTGGATCGTGCGCGCTGGTTTGACGAGGCATTTGCCTCGTATTTCGAGGCGCTTGCCTTGCGTCACTTCGATGGCGAAAAGGCTTTTTCCGAGCGTATGGAAGGGTACCGGGAGAGGTTCCGGAAGAACGTTCAGAAGGATGCCCGTGCCGTGGAAACCCCTATCAGCGATTATGGAAAATATGAGCTTGGGGACAATTCGTACACCAAAGGCGCATGGTCTCTCTATGTTTTGCATACGCTGGTTGGCGACGCAGACTTCCGCCAGATCATTCGAGGGTTGCTCACTGCACACGCTGATACGCCCGTAGATTTCCACGATTTTGCATTGCTCGCGGAACAGGTTAGCAAGCGCGACCTCAAGGTTTATTTCGACGAGTGGATTTACGGAACGGAGTCCTCGAAACTGCTGCTCGGGAATTCTTCCATCGAGGAAATGACTGCACGGTACCGCTGATTGTTAGCGGGCACCCTCGACAAAATGGGGCGCTAGGTTATGCATCCCCCCTGCGCCCGATACAGCGCGATCACTCTTTGGTTGTAGTGCTCAAGCGTGAACCCGCTCTCGACTCGGGCCTGACTCTCTTCGGGATGCGGGTAACACCACAAGATCGCATCCGCCAAGGCCTTTACATCGCGGGCGGGCACGATGATCCCTTGTTTCCGGACAGTTTTCAGCGCCTTCTGCGCGGATCGTTGGCCACCCAGAAACGGGCTTGTGGGAAGTGATGACCAGATTCCGAACGGATTGTCGGCCATCCGGAGCGATCCAAAACGGGTTCCGCAGAGTTCCTTTCGTGTCAGGCGAAGAATATTTTCAGGGAGCGCTTACGGGGCTTTTGGTCCCGCTGAGTTTGCTTTGCGAATCGGCATCGAAAAAACCTGGTGCTGCTTACTGGTGCTGCTTAAGGGAGGCTTTGACGGGCCTTTCTGGTGTAAAATAGGGCCAATCGGTATTTCCTTCGCAGTCTGGGTTTTCTGAGGTGCAAGTATGAACGACTCCCCTGATCGGCCTTTGGCTCCGCCCTACATTTGCCGCGATTGTGGCAGCGAAGTTGGGTTCCGTTCGCGCCGCCGTACCTTGATCGAACGGTTTATCCTCCCGCTGTTTCTTCTGATGCCCGTGCGCTGCGGGGTATGTTTCCGGCGGGACTACCGTCTGATTTTCACCCCGGCGCGCGACCGGCTGCCGGACTCGCCGAGGGTCAACCCCGGCAAAGTGACACCTGCCTCCAACCGTAACGTTGCCTAAGGGCGGCAATCGCCGCTATACTGCAGAGGTTGCAGCAAAGATTGGCCGCGGCGGATTTGTCCGCGGGATCATGAGGAGGCCGTCTTCAGCAGTAGTGAGGACCGAATCCGGGCTAGCCACGCCAGTGTTGCAGTAGCAGGGCATTCTATTGTTTCACAAGGGACTTCGCCCGTTCCTGGACGGGCTTGGGCGAACCGATCTTGGGCCCGAGTAGCTGAGAGTCTCTTCTCCGTTTTGTTTCCTTCCGACTGCCGCATTTGCGGCGAACCTCTGCTGAATATCTCCCGCCTCCCAGTGTGCCCCCATTGCCTGGACAGCATCCAGCCGGCCAGCCGCAAAGTTTGCTCTATTTGCGGTGAGCGCGTGTTTGCTTCCTATGTGGAGAGAGACGACGAAGGTCTGAGTCGATGTCGGGTGTGCCGCCGTATTGCCCGTCCCTTTGGCCGGGCGGTGGCGTACGGCAGTTACGAGAGTGGACTGCGGGAACTGATTCACCTGCTGAAGTACAACGGGGTGCGCCCGGCGGCCAAGGTCTTGGGGCGCATGTTGGCGGAGGCCTTGAGCGCGCTCGAGCCTGCTTTTGAGCAGGCGATGATGAAGCAGTTGCCGTTCGAGCAGACCGGCGATCCTGGTGATTCCGGTGCCGCTGTACCAGGCCAAGCGGCGCCAGCGCGGGTTCAATCAGGCGGAACTGATCGCGCGGGCGGCGCTGAAGTGTCGTCCCACGGGTGAGCGTTTGCAGCTTGTCCCCGGCCTTCTGCTGCGCACCCGCGACACGTCTTCTCAGATCGGCTTGACCAGCCACCAGCGCCGTGTAAACCTGCGCGGAGCCTTTGCCGTCGCGCGTTCCGCAGAAGTCACTGGCCGCGAGGTGCTTCTGGTGGATGATGTTTACACGACGGGAGCTACGGCCACGGAATGCGCCCGGGTGCTGCGCCGCGCCGGAGCCTCGCAGGTGTGGGTCGCGACGGTGGCGCGCACCCTGAAATTGGCATCTAATTATGGAGAATTCCGGCCGGACGCGGATATGGATACAGATGAGAATGCCGCCGCGATGGCTGCGGAGCGGGAAGATCTTTTGGCCAGTGCCGCGGGGAGCTAGACCGAAGGGCTGGAAAGACGCGAAGTCGAGCCGGCCATTTTGAAGGGAAAACGGATTGGGCTTCAGCCCCTGAGGGCAGGAAGTTATGTCACTGAGGATGGACCACGATGCAGGCTCCCGGCATGCCGCCGGCCTGTTCTCGCCAGCGGCCACGCACCGGCCCGGCGACGGCCATGCCTTGCTCGCGCCTGTCCTCGTGCTGAACGCGTCCTACGAGCCCATTAACGTTTGCGCCGCGCGCCGTGCGCTGGTTCTCGTGCTCAAAGGCGTGGCCATGACCGAGGAAGAGAACGGACACTTTTTGCACTCGGCCCGCGTGGCCATGCGCCTGCCCTCGGTGATCCGCCTGCTCGAGTACCGCCGCATTCCGCACCAGAGCCGCGCGCTCTCGCGAAAAAACATTCTGCTGCGCGACCGCAATGCCTGCCAGTATTGCGCCACAGTGCTGCCCTCGAGTGAATTAACACTCGACCACGTGATCCCGCGCTCCCGTGGAGGCTCGTCTACCTGGGAAAATCTGGTCGCCTGCTGCCACGCCTGCAACCGCCGCAAAGGCAACCAGCATCCCGCCGAAGCCGGCATGAAGCTGATGCGCGAGCCCCGCGCCTTCAACTTACATACCAGCCGCCACATCATGCGCCTGATGGGACGGTCGGACGATAAGTGGAGGAAGTATCTCTTTTATTAGCTGTCAGCTCTCAGCCGTCAGCTGTCAGCCAAACCCCGGAATCCCTCGCTTTGATCGGTCGCACAGCGCATGAGAGCGCTGAGCTTGTGTTGATTTAGCTGAAGGCTGATAGCTGAGAGCTGAGAGCTGACAGCTACTTCTGCGGCTTTTTCTCGTCCGGCTTCTGCTCTGGCGGTTTCTCGCCCTTGGGAATTTCCTTGCCCTGGTACAAGATCGTAGACTTGGCACCGAAGCGCTTGTAGTCCTCGTACTTCACGACTTCCTTGATGTGCACGTCTTCCATCTTGAAGTGCAGTTCGTCGTCCGCCTTGGTGTAGACGGGAAACCAGTATTGGCCGTCGATCTGTTGCCGCCAGGTAGTGAATTTGGGAAACAGATTCTCTTGGTCGCCGTGTTTCTGGCGGATGTCGGGGACCGTCTTGCCATAGGTCTTCACAATCTGGAAGTCGTGGTTGTCGACCCAGACACGCCCCTGGAAGTAGCGCTTCTTGCCCTCGATTTTCTTGGGGGCGATATCGAACACATAGCACTCCAGTTCGTCTTCCTTTTGTTGGCCGACGTAGAGGATGTTGTATTCCGGGAGGTCTTCGGTGGTCAGCACAAACGGCAGCCGGTGCCGGATGTCTTCAAAGTCCTCCTGCGACATAAAGATCTTGGTCAGACTCGATGCTGGCGCGAACACCACGTTCTCGATGCGGTGGCCCTTGTCGTCGAACATCACATCGAAGACCTCGTGATACTGGCCGTCGACCGTTTCTCCGTCAAGGGTTTCAACTTTCACGTCCTGGCGATAGGTGTACTGGTCGCGCGCCTTGGAGAATTCCGTCTCCTTGGCGGCGAAGCGCTTGATAATGTCCTCCGGCGTCGTGCCTGCTGGGGCAGTGTTCTCAAGCGGACCTTCCTGGGCACGCGCGGGCAAAGCCGCCAGTCCGCAGGCCAGCAGAGTCACACAAAACAGCAAGCGAGCGGGTACCGATTTCATATGTATAGTTTAGCGAATTTCAGGCGAGGACGTCGTAGACTCGTTGCTCGCCACGTCCTATAGCAGGAACCTCGGCAAGCCGGATCTGTAAAGAGGCAGACACCGCGGCTACCCCGCCCTCCAACCCCTCTCCGCTCAGCGAGGCTGGAGGGTAGGGTGCTGCAGTTCTGCCATTCACTTGGATGCCTTCTCGGAAAAGAGGTTGGTTCGGAAAGTAACCGTCTACCGCTAGTCTCACATACTAGAACCGCCGTGATAACGCCGACGCTTGTAGTCCCCGGCCCCGTTCAACGAAAGGCCAGACAGGAGGGGAGCGCAGAGAGTTGGAAGCTAGAAGCTAGAAGCTACCCGCTCCCGCCTGCTACACTCATCCGTTTGCCGTAGGAGGTTCTTTATGCGCCGTCTTTTTCTATCCGTGCTCGTTCTGGCCTTCACCTTTCCAGCTCTTTCCCAGGCCAAACATCCCTTCACTTTCGACGACATGATGAAGTTGAAGCGCGTGGGTGAGCCCGTGGTCTCGCCCGACGGCAAGTGGGTGATCTTCAGCGTGGTCGATGTCGATCTGGACGCCAACACGAAAACGCCGCACATCTGGATCGTGCCCACGGCTGGGAGTGAAGAAAAAAGTGGTGACCAGACAAAAAGTGGGGTGCCCCACGTCTCGCCGAATTTGCGAGACGTGGGAACCGCTGAGCGCGTGCTCGTCTCCGATCAGGACGGTGACCGCCCACGCTGGGCGCCGGATGGGCACCATTTTGCTTTCATCTCGACCAAGGAAGGCGGGTCGCAGGTTTGGATTGCTGAGTTTAACTATCTCGATGGCACCGTCACAGGAGTGCACCGGCTGACATCAATCGCCACGGAAGCGAGCGGAGAACTCTGGTCTCCCGACGGGAAAAATATTCTATTTACTTCTGATGTGTACCCGGAATGCGACGGCGCACCGGCCGCCGAGCAGGTTTGCAACGCGAAGAAGCTAAAAGAAGCGGAACAATCGAAGGTGAAAGCTCAAATGTTCACGCACCTTCTTTACCGGCATTGGAATGCCTATAAGGAAGGCAAGCGCACTCATATCTTCGTGGTATCGAGAGAAATGCCTCCAACAGTGCGCGAGCCCAACGTGCCGCCGGTGGATACTCTTCCCCGCGATCTGACCCCCGGCGATTACGACGCTCCCGTCTTCTCGCTCGGTGGACAGGATGACTACGCCTTCTCTCCCGACGGGCAGGAGATTTGCTACGCGTCGAATCACGACAAGAATCCGGCGGCTTCTACCAATAACGATCTGTGGATCGTTCCGGTCACGGGAGGTCCGGCTAAGAACATCACCGCCGACAATCCCGCCAGCGACACTTCGCCGCTCTATTCGCCCGATGGCCGCTACATCGCCTACCGCGCCCAGCAGCGTCCCGGATACGAGAGCGACCGCTTCCGCCTGATGCTCTACGACCGCAAGACGGGAGAGAAGAAGAATCTGACGGAGGATTTTGACCACTGGGTGGGAACGTTCGCATGGGCACCCGATTCGAAAACCATCTACTTCTCTGCAGAACACCTGCGCCATTCTCTGATCTACGCGGTAGCAACAACAGGCGCCCCGCTGCGACGCGCGCTGGTGGGCGGCTATGACGATGATATCGCCGTCACGCCAGACAGCAAGAAGGTGCTGTTCACTCGCATGTCGCTCAAGGCTCCTATCGAAATTTTCGGCGCCGACGCCACTGCAGAAGGCTGCCCGGCTAGGACCGGCGATGTGGATAAAGGCAAAGATACGGATTGTTCGTTGAGCAAGGACTGGCCAATCACTCACGTGAACGACCAGTTGTTGTCGCAAATCAGCATGTCTGACGCCGAGCCCTTCTGGTTCCCCGGCGCGAACGGGGACAAGGTTGAAGGTTTCCTGGTGAAGCCGCCGAACTTCGATGCCGGCAAGAAGTATCCCGTGAAGTTCCTCATCCACGGCGGGCCGCAGGGGGCCTGGGGAGACGACTGGAGCTATCGCTGGAATCCCGAACTGTTCGCCGCCAACGGGTACATCGTCATCATGATCAACTTCCACGGCTCGACCGGATACGGGCAGAAGTTCATTGACGCCATCAACGGCGACTGGGGCGGCGCTCCGTTTGAAGACCTGATGAAGGGCCTCGACTTCGCGGAGAAGACGTACCCGTTCATCGACAAAAACCGCGAGTGCGCGCTCGGCGCTAGCTACGGCGGATACGCCATCAACTGGATCCTCGGCCACACCGACCGCTTCAAGTGCCTGGTGTCGCACGACGGCATGTTCAACGCCGAGTCCGCCTGGGGCACGACCGAAGAACTCTGGTTCAACGACTGGGAGTTCAAAGGTACTCCTTACGATAACCGCGCCAGCTACCAGAAGTGGTCGCCGCACCAGTACGCCAAGAATTTCAAGACGCCGACGCTGGTCATCCACGGCCAACGCGACTACCGCCTCGACGTGAGCGAAGGCTTCCAACTTTTCACCACGCTACAGATGGAAGGCGTGCCGTCGAAGATGCTGTATTTCCCCGACGAAGGCCATTGGGTGCAGAAGCCGCAGAATTCGAAGTTGTGGTACAAGACGGTGAACGATTGGGTCGACCAGTGGACGAAATGAAGCCGGCGTCCGACCTCAGGCTCCGGCTTCGGCTTCAGCAAAGACTCATGAGGCAGACCAACTTGCGCTTCGCTCGCGAAATGCCTTTGGTGCACGCGCGACGGTTACTTTTGGGTGGTAGGAAGTGTCGTCCAGCGATGCTAGACTCACGCCGTGTCGAAATGGATGCGATCCGCGCTGGTGCTCCTCGCAGTCGGAGGAGTTTGCCTGGGGGCGCTGTTTGCCGGCGGCTCCTGGGGACCGTGTGGGCCAAGTAGCATCTCGGGATTGATTGGCCTGCTGGGTATGCTGATCTGCTTCCCGCTCGCTGGCCTCATTCTCCTCGGCTGTGGCCTGCGTGCGCTGCTGCAGGGTCTCCGTGGCGGTCCAGAGGGCCTCGCCTAAGATGCCCGCTGTTCCGCGCGGTACGATTGGCCCCCAGTTCGTAACTCCGCCTGTGACTTCGAAGAGATCGCGACCGCGTCAGCGCTCCTGTATTTCTCGCGGCCGGACAATGCGAACTGGAAGACGTCCGGTCGAAGGTGGCTTTACCTCTCCAGAGTCATTCTCCATGGGTTGGCCAGGCAGCACTTCAAGCGGATAGTCGAGCAAGGCGCCAATCCCGGCCGTGACCGCAACGTCTACTTCCACTGGTGCGCTGAAACCGCCGGCTGAGGGCACAATGTTCGCCAGCCCGTTCATGTCGGTGGCGGTTATGCTCTGGCTTACCTGCAGGATCACGGGCATGGCGGGATTGGTGGGATTGATTTCGCCGTTACCATCTCCCGGAGACGTTCCTCCGGGCCGCAGCACGGTGGTTAGAAATGCCACACTGGCAGCGATCACGGAATTTGGCGGCGAAGAAGAATCCGTGACGCGCACGATGACGGGCTGAAACGCCTGCCCGGTGGACACCTGCCCACTTCCCGCTACGGGCCGCAAATTCTGGTTGGCAAGCGGAACTGGGTTGGCATAAATGGTCTGGCAGGGGACATTGCCGGGAGCGACACAGGCGCTCACCTGGACCAGCGTCGCAAGTTGCGCAACGGTCAACGTAACGGTGGCGTATCCGCTGGAATTGGTTTTCGCGCTGGCTGCGCTGAGTGTTCCGGAACCGTTGACCACCGTGAAATTCACTTTAGCGTTGTTCTGCGGTGTGCCGTTGCTCAGCACGCGCGCGGTAAGCGGGATGTTCACGGTGGCGCCCTGGGCTATCCAGAGGTAAGGCGTCGAAACTCCAATATCAGAGGCCGACTCAATCGCATTGAGCGTCGAGCTCACGGATTTCGAGGAGCCATAGGCTGCTGGGGCGAGGGTTGCGGTGATGGTCGTTACGCCGGTGGCGACCGGCGTCAGCCAGGTGATGGCATCTCCAGTCTGATCGCTGGTGACCAAGCAGGAGGATGCGCCGCCGCAGGCCGAAAGCTGCAGGCCGTTGCCGGCGCTCCAGCCGATGGTTGCGCCACTGACCGGAGTGACACCATCGGCTGCCAGCACGCGCACACTCACGGGGTTCGTTGCTTGCGTGCCCACCGATGTGGGGGGATTGAGTCCGCCGAGCAGAATGATGTTGTCACTTGCGGCTGCGCCGTACGTCAGCGCGTTGGTCATGACGGAAGAGGCACCACTTATCGGATCCGTGATAGTGATGTTCTGGGGACCATCCCCCTGCGCGGGCGCAGCAACAATGATTTGGCCGGCGCGGACTGCGAGCTGAGTGCCTGTGGTGCTGCCCACGGCGGCGGTGAGTCCCGGAGCGAAGCCGGTCCCGCGCACGGTGACGGCGCCGCCATTCACGCCGACGCGCGCGGGAGAAACGGAGTCCGCGTACAACACGTGCGCGTGATAATGGTAATCGGGGCGTCCGTCGCCACGCACATCCGAAATCCCGATCAAGAAGTTGGCTGAGGTCGCGACTTGTGCATCCAGCCGCGTCATACCTGGAGTGATTTGATTGAACGGAGAAGTCGTAAAGGCCGGTGGGGCCGTGCCTTGCGGATCGGAGGCGGCCCACATGCCAACCACCGGCTGGGCTTTGAGCTGGCTTGAATTTCCGGTTTCATCGAGCGCAGTCACTGCCACCGACAACGAGCGATTGGCTTGCGCCGCGAGAATCAGGTACGCCACGTCTCCATATCCGCTCAGCGACCCCACCCAATCACCTCCCGCGGGCACGGCCGCGGGAGCAGTCCAGGTGGACTGCGCTTGAGGTAAAGGTTGTGCGCTGCCGCCCATTAGAATATCCTGCTCCACATCATTGCCAGGAGTGACGGTCACCACGATGGGCTGGGCCGAACCAGAAGGCGCGACCGGACCCGGCGAGTAGGGGCCAACCCCGGCCGACCATTGCGGATTGAGCCCTTCGACGCTCAACTGATATTGGGCGCTGTTGCCGTTTGGGGGTTGTAGTCCGGCGAGGTCGAAGAATCCCTCGACGTTTTGGCTGCCCGATCCCCATTCGGCAAGGGGATCTCCCAGCACGTCGTCGAAGCCCGTGATGGGATTGCCTGCGTTGCCAGTGAACAGAAAGCCGGAAACCGAAGCCGCGGCATACCTGCGCGACGCCAGACCCGTGGTCGGATCGATCCAGCGTGCCGCTACGTTAACGCCCTGCATAGCCTGCGTCCGATTTCCATGAGAGTCGGTGAACCATACCGAGCCATGGATGCGCGCCGTAGCTGCTGAAAACACCTGCTTGCCCGGGAAGTTCGACTGATTCTGCGCCGTTACCGGATAAAGACGTGAGAGCGCCGCAGCATCGTCCATTGCCAACTGGTAAGGATTGGGGTAACAGAGGGTGATGGGCACGCAATTGAAGTGATCGGTGAAGTGCATCACGGGGAATCCCGCGTAATCGTCGGACGTGGGATGGGGCGTGCCGGTGAGCACATTGGGATTAAGCTGAGACCAGCCGAGGCCCAGCACGCTGCCGATGACGCGCACCAGACGGTATTTGACGTCGTTGAGTTGCGACGACTGCAGCGCGCACTGCCCGTTGATCACGATCAGAGCATGCTGATAGGTCGCGAAGGTGCCGTAGTTATCGTCGCCTCCGAATACGGCATTGGAGAAGCACTGGCTGGAATCGCCCGCACCACTTCCAATCAAGGCATCGGTCACGGAGCCGTCGTAGTCGTAGACGATGCCGACGGGCGTGCCGGTTGCCGTGGGTTGAATATCGGCGGGCATGGAGATGGTGCCGGCCGAATTCACGATGACGTTCGAGCCGTTCACATCTTCGGCGAGCTGGCCACTCCTGGTGGCTGCGACCGCCGCTGTGGGGACAGAGGTCCATTGGCTGAAGGCGCTGGCGACGAAGGCGTTGGCGGAGGCGTTGGGTAGGATCGGACTGAGATCGCCCTGATCCGTGGAGTAACTGATCAGTCCCTGCGGCCAAACCAGGGGAATGCCAGCGGTGGTCGGATCGAAGTAGTTGTCGCCGGCGACACACTTGGGACCACCGGTGCGGGAAAGCGTAGGGAAGAAGAAAATCATCGCCACCGACAAGGCCAGCCTGAGGAGAAGTGAGCCAGTGGTAAATGCCATGCGAGTTTCCATGGTCACCTCTTCGGATTGCACTCACTCCTCCTCACTGGCCCGCCGTACCGCCAGGGCGAAGTCGCTGAAACGTAAGCGCGACTTCCCACCAAGGACGGGATCCTCTCGAAAGGCTGAAAGATGTTCTGCCGAGAGCAGGACGCGACCCCACGGATCGATGGTGAAACGCCCCATCCGCCCGGCGACGCAACTGGTGAGCCCTAGCTTGCTCGTGGGATATAGGAAAAGAAGGACGCGCTCGCCGACGCGGTAGCGCTGGCCGCCCGACCAGAGGCCAATCCATTGCGAGATGGTCAGCTCCTCGCCCGGGGTGGCGCCCCGAATCGCATTCTCAATGTGGAAGGTGATCGCGACCGTTTCTACCGCCTGGCCGCGGGTAGCGGGACGGCGTGCGACCGCAGTTACGGTGCCCGAAAAAATAGTGCCTGCAACGCGAGCGAATAGGGGGAAGCCCATCGTTCCCGGCGGCATGACGGGCGACGGGTGCCGGAGCGAATCAACGGTTGGAGGTTGAACCATACGCGGCGGAGGCGGGATTGCGAAATCGGGCGCAGGAGTGGCGCGACCGGACTGGCTATGCAGCAAGGCCGGCGGCAGAATCAAAAACAAAATCGCGAGCAGACACGTACAACCTCTCCCATACATGGGGAGACCTCAAGATGTGACGTCTGCTCGGAGGGAACCGGGAAACAGGTCAGCCTAGTCCCCCGGAACAACAAAAGCTGTGACAGATGTCACAACGGCCTGTGGACTGGGGCGCGGCGGGTGCATTTCTTGCCTCCGCTCTTCTCGCCATTCTGGTTTGGGCTTCCGCGCCTGATTCATTGAGGGCGAACCGGGTTACGAAAGCGAAATCCCATAAACGCTAACGTTTAATGCGGAATTCTTTCGGGATTGCCCGCCACTGCGACAACGATCTTCAAGCTGTCAGGAACGCCCGCATATCCGGTTTGCTGACTAAAAAGGCTTTGGTAATCGGTCCTACCTTTGCTCCGGAGAGCGCACGGATGTTAGCCAAGTCGGTAGAAGAAACAGCGTGCCCGCAGAAGGGGAGCGCCAGAAATTCAATTCGAGCCACGACGCGACAACTCCCGGATCGTCCGCAAAAACCGGGGGTTATCTTGGCCCCACGGATCACCGTGGGCAGCGCAGACGCTACAATGCCCTGCGGAGGATTCATGGCGAAATCGCGCAGACAATTTCTCGCATTGACATCTCTTGGAGTAGTGGGGGCTGCCGCTGCGCTGCGCAGTCCCGGGCAAAATCCCGCGGACCTGCCGCCTGGGGCGCCGCCTGCGTTCGGAGCCGGGCCGGCCGTCGGACCGGAAGTGTCCACTACGACTTTTGCTGAAGCGGAGAAACTGGTGCAGTTTGAGATGACTGCCGCCGAGCGAGCCGTGGCAGCGGGCAGCTGGCGCAAGACGATGGCGGCGGTTTACGAACGGCGTACCGGGCCGCGCAAGGTGGTGTTGCATGCGACGATCGCTCCCGCGTCGCGGTGGGACCCAGTGCTTCCAGGGCAGAAGTCAGGTCCGGAGCGCGACCGGTTCGTGCGCAGCCGGGTCGATCCCGGCCCGCTGCCCGCGCGCGACGAGGACATTGCGTTTGCGTCCGTGACGCAGCTTTCGCGATGGATCGAAACGCGAAAACTTACCTCGGAGCGGCTGACTGGCATTTATCTGAAACGGCTGGAGGAATTCGATCCCAGGCTGCACTGCGTCATCACCCTCACACGCGAGTTGGCGCTAAAGCAAGCCAGACAAGCCGACGAAGAAATTGCCGCGGGCAAGTATCGCGGGCCGTTGCACGGCATCCCGTGGGGCGCCAAGGATCTACTCGACACTGCGGGCATCCCAACCACCTACGGCGCGGAGCCTTTCCGCAATCGCGTGCCCACCGAAGACGCCGCGGTGGTGAAGCGTCTGCGCGCCGCCGGAGCGGTGCTGGTGGCCAAGCTCAGCCTGGGAGCGCTGGCTTTGAACGACATTTGGTTTGGCGGACAGACGATGAATCCGTGGCTGCTGGAGGAAGCATCGTCGGGATCGAGTGCCGGACCGGGTGCGGCCACGGCTGCGGGATTGGTGGGCTTCGCGATTGGAAGCGAAACCGGCGGCAGCATCGTCAGTCCCTCGATGCGGTGCGGCATCACCGGCCTGCGGCCCACTTACGGACGCGTGGCGCGCACCGGCGCGATGACGCTCTGCTGGTCGCTCGACAAAGTTGGCCCCATGACTCGCAGCGTCGAGGATGCCATGCTGGTGCTGCATGCGATCACAGGTCCGGATGCGGGCGACGTGGCCAGCGTTCCCAGCCGCCTTGACTTCGACGCGGGCGCCAGCGTCGCAGGTCTGCGCGTGGGATATTTTCCCAAGTGGATGAATGAGAATCCTGCCACCGCTGTGGACCGGGCCGCCGTGGACGTGGTGAAGAAAGTTGGGATGGTTCCGGTGGAGGTCTCGATTCCCGACTGGCCCTATGACTCGCTCAACCTGATTCTGTTCGCCGAAGGGGCGGCGGCGTTTGAGGAACTGACGCTCAGCGGCGGACTCAGGGAACTCAAGGCTCAGGTGCCGGATGCGTGGCCCAACATCTTTCGCCAGGCGCGTTTCCTCTCGGCCGTCGATTTCGTGCAGGCCGACCGGTTCCGGCGGAAAGTGACGGAAGAAATGGCGCGGCTGTTTTCGCAAGTGGACCTGCTGCTGGTGCCCTCGGTACGTGACGAAATGTTGACCATCACGAACTTCACCGGCCATCCTGCGCTCGTACTGCGCGCGGGCTTCGTCGAGGTGGCGAAGGCGCGCAGCGATTGGGCTCCGGACCCGAATCATCCGCTGCCGACTTTTTCGCCGCTGCGCCGTGTGCCGCATGGCGTGACTCTGATCGGCCGTCTGTTCGAGGAAGGACCGATGGTCAACGCGGGAATCGCGCTCGAGCGCGCCTTCGGTGTGGTGAGTGAGCGTCCGCCGGGATTCTGAGGGCGGCGCCTTTTTGGCGCGATCTTGCCGGACGCCACACTAGGAAGCGACCAATTCCTGCGCGTGGATCGGCACTTTGGTCAGAGTCTCGACCCGGCTGCCATATTTGCCGAGAGTGTTCTCTACTACGCAGAAATCGAAGCCGGGAATCACGACATCATTCCAGCGATCTCCGATGCCGCGCAGCGCGACGTCGAGCATGGTGACAATCTGATTGCCCAAAGGTTCCTGGCTGTCGAGCGTGATGGCGCCAAAGAATTCCTGGCATTCGGTATAGCCGGAGTTGTGGGTGCCGGTATACGGTTTCTGCTGGGCAAGGTTGATTTCCCGGCCAATGCGGCGCGAGATCTCTTGCGAGTGCCCGGCAAAGAAGTCCACGAGGGATTGCTCTTGTAATCGCGCGGGCAATCTCTTGCTGGCGACTTCGCGATACCAACGCTCGCCGACGCCGTATCCTTGTTCGACCAGATCGAACCAGTACTTCTGCTCCGGCGTAACTTTCGCAGGCGAGTCGACGGCAATCACGGAACGGCGAATGCACGCGGTTAATCCATCCCGCTTCGGCGCGACGCCCAGATGAACCCAATCGCCTTCGCGAATTTGCCGGTTCAGTGCCGGACCGATCAGCGTGCGGTTGGCGGTGTTGGCGCCCACCATGATTTGAAAGCCGTCGCGCTCGGAACCCAGCATGCGGCCGACCCAGGCGCCCCAGGCCGCCACTTCAGTTTCGAGACGCCCGGGGCGCAGGACCGCTAGCATGGCGCGCAACATCGCATCCCCGATGACGCACGCGTCGGCAATGAGCCGCATCTCAATCTCGCTCTTCTCGTACTTCACGCGGTAGTAAAGCTCCTGGGCGTCGACAACGCCCTCTCGGCCGTAAATGTTCTGCAGGTATTCGACCAGGCCTGCGGGGATCACCTGGCGTGGAGTCAGCAGGGCGATGTGGTCCACTTCGTTGCCGGCAGCGATCTGGATGACGTCCTCCAGGCGCTCGGCACGGATAGGATATTTCTCGTCGGCCAACTGCAGCAACTCGACCTTGTGCACCGTCGCGCCGGCACGGTCCGCGAGTTGCTCGGCGACATAGCCGCCCTCCAGGCCCGCCACAACGTGAAAACCGCTTGGTCCGATAATGCCGGCCACCTGCTCGATGGAAATATTTGTATTTCCGCCGAGGTATGGGACGTCGCCCGCATACTGCTCGTCGGAAAAGACAAGGCCAACCGTGTGGCCATGCTGCTGCAATGCCTGGTTGGTACGGCGAACGCGTGCCTGGAATTCTTCCAGGGGCGCCATGTACTCGCGGTCAATCGCGGGTGTGTCCTGCAATATGCGCAGGACTTTGTCCAAATCCTGGCGGTGCGCTTCGAAAGGCGGTCGAGAGATCATAAAATTGGCGTTTGTTTCCCCTGGTTCGATTTTGTTTTCTGAAGCTTTCATTGCTGAACGTCAGCGGTCTTGCGATTGACATTCCATCCTTCGATTTCGACGCTGGGGGTCGCCTTGCTCTTAGCGCCAATGGTGTAGGTGGCGGTCACCTGGCGCGTCTCTCCCGGCAGTAGAGGGAAATAATTGTCCTGCCAGAGTACGGGCAATATTTCATTGTCCATCTCGCCTTCACGGCTGACGCGGCCGCTCGATGATTTGTTGACCGTCAAGTGCACAGCGAGAGCAAGAGTCGACGTTGGGTTGTGGACGGTAACTGTGGTTGCGCCTTCCGAGCCGTCTTTTTTATTTTGGGCGGTGACGTCCAGGTCGATCCGTGGCAGGGTGTTCAGCGCGGTGTAGTCGGCGAAAGTCTTGGTCGGCGACCAGGTCGAGATGTCATATTCGCCGCTGGGATCTTCTTCCTGTCTGCTCCAGTCGATGGTTTCCTCGCGGGTGGACAGCCAATAAAAATTGCTGCTCTTGATTTGGCTGGCCGATTCAAGCGTGAGGCTGACGAAGTAGGTCGTGCTGAGTCCCTGGATTGGAGGCAAGGTGAACACTCGCCTACTGCTGTCCGCGCCCACGCTGACCTCGGCTTCTTTCGAGAACTTCTCCGTCATATCCAGGTTGTACACCTTGGCTGTGACTTTGAGGTTAGCGAAGGGTTGATAATAGGAGTTCACCACCACGATCGAATGGTCGTCGTACGAGTACTGCACGTGCAGCGGCTCACACCCTTTCTTCACCCCGAAATACGATCCCGCGGGACGAAGATACCAGTCATACATGTGCCAGATCATGCTGGGCCAGGCGTTGTTTAACATCCACTGAATGATTCCGGTCGAGGTGTACTTGTTGCGGCCGTAGGCTTCCATCATGGCGCGGTGGGCTTCATAGGCCTGGAGTTGGGCTTTGCGCGCATAGTCGTCGACTGAATTCGACGGACCGTAGCGTTCGTTGAGGGCTTCGGTGAACACGTTCAGCGTATGAGACATGCCACCGGCGTGGTATTCCCACACGGAATCAATGGGCCAGAGGTGGTCTGGCGGCAGCATGCGCCGCAGGCTGGCGACGGGCGGGATCGCCGGTCCAGGACTGGTCTCGGTGTTGAAACCGAACGCCCCGCCGTGGCGCGTGTCGAGATACCAGAATGAGGGCGCGACATACTCGTACGGTCCTGTCATCTTTACGCCGCTTGGTCCGACGGTGGTCGTTCTGCCGGCCGCGGATGAGATCGAGGGATTCGGCCAGTCCAACTCCTGCAGGATTCCCAAGTACATTTTCTCGATCCTGGGTGGAGGCGCGAAGTCGCTGCCATACAACCAAGCGATGACGGAGGGATGGCGCTCCAGGCGGCGAATCTGGTCGCGCAGCGAATCCCCGGCAATAATTTCGTTTTCTTTGTCCCAGGCAGGCCAGTTCTCCCATTGGTCACAGCAACACCAGCCCGCCATCACGAGAATGCCCATCTCGTCGGCGAGATCGAAGAAGTGCTCGTTCTCCAGTTTGCCTTCCAGGCGAACCGCGTTGAGGTTGAGATCGCGCACATAGTTGAGCTCGGCCTGCTGCCTCTCCGGCGAGGATCGCAGCAGCAGGTCGAAGCTGTAACCGGCTCCCCGGATGAGAATGTTCTTGCCATTGATTTGAAAGATCCGATGACCTTTCTCGTCAATTTTCGAAGCGACTTGCCGGACGCCGAAGCGAATGTGGGCTGAATCGGAAACCTGCCCCTGCACGTCCACCGCGAGATCGAGCGGGTAGAGATCCTGCTTGCCAACTTGGACCGGCCACCACAGGCGCGGATTGGGCACATTTAGCTGTGGGAATTTTTCTGGCGCGAAGTGGACCACCTGAGTTTCCCTGGGCCCGAGGCGCACTGGCTGCTCAAAGGCGAGATTCTCGATGTGTCCCCTGACCACCCCTTCGACCGGATGATCGGCGGCATTGGTCAACTCCGCTCGTATCGTCAACATGGCCCGCTCGGTGGAAGGCAGGTTCAGCTTGGTGAGCACAGCCGGATAACGCAGAGCGATGGGGCCGGTGGCGGTGATGTGGACGTCACGCCAGATGCCCATCTCTTTGTCGGGCGGCATCGGAGCCCAGTCGACGAGCGTGATGGCCAGGTCATGCGGCTCAGGCGGAAATATCTCGACGGCGAGCGAGTTGGTTTGGCCAGGCTTCGCGGCAGCCGTCACATCGAACTGGAAGAGCCGCCAGGTGCCCGCCAGCTTTTCCCAGGAAGCGATCTGCACGCCGTTCATCCACACATTTGCCCGGTAGTTGATGCCATCGAAACCAAGCCAAACTGTTTTTCCGCTGTATTCCTGCGGAAGGTTGAATTCGGTGCGATACCACCACGACTGCCGGAAGGGGCTGTCCGGTGGCATCGGGATATTTGAGAAGTCCTCAAATATGGGGTACGTCGTGCCAGGGATGGAACGCAGGTTCGTGCCGGTATAGGGGTCCGCGTACACCTTGTCCTCAACCAACGCGCTGAGGACCGTGGAAGGAAGCGTAGCGGGATACCAGGCACGCGTCGGAAAACCCACGGTCGAAATGGCTGCTCCATCTGCGTGCACATCGGACGAAGGTTGGATGAACCAATTCTCCCGCAGCAGCACCTTGGGAGAGTCGTTGCGTTCAGATGGGGATGCCGCCGCGAGGCCAATGAGGGAACTAATAAGAAGGCCGATTACAACCAGAGACGAACGCCGAACCATGAGTAACGCTCCTCTTCGAATGAAACGGAACGCAACATTCTATCGCGGGTTACGGAGGCGGGTGGCCCATGTTAACCGCACCACCACTCTCGAGGGTGCCCCGTCCAAGCTTCGCCACCACGAACGCACCCGCATCCTGAGGCCTCGAAATCCACAGACACCACTGTCGTGGTGTGACATCTGACCTTGCGTCCATGAGCAAATCAAGCAGAAGATGGTCAAGGCGGAGGCGGTACACGTCGCTACCGCGAAAAAAACTGCAAGTCCTTTGTTGTCAGGATTTTGACCTCTAAGTGGTTTGCCCTCAAGATTTTGCAGACCATTTTTGCAAACCCCGCCCCAGTCAAGGCTTTCACAGGGGGAGGGGGGAGGGGGTATACCCCTCAACCCGAGATTTTCCCGCAATGAAACTCGTTCTCGCGCAGCGGTCGGCCCTCTCGTCAAGGTATTTTTCTGAACATGTCCACAGCTCACGGCGTTTTCAGGGATCGCAAGTTGCGCATCGCGGTTTGCCCATCTCTCGCGCGCAATGGGACAATACAAACATATGCAAAAACCGCTCACCATAGTGTTCCAACTATTGGCCGCCGGGATGATGCTGCTGGGCAATGCCCCGGCGCAGCAAACTCCGGCAGTCCCAGCTCAACCCAGTCAACCTTCCACCCAGGCGGCTCCGGCCAAAACGCAGAAGGCTCCAGCAGCCAAGAAGACTCCCGTGACCCCGAAGAGTGCAACCGCCGTAACGCTCAAGACCCAGAAAGAAAAGGCGAGCTATGCCTTGGGGATGAAGATCGGAGGAGATCTTCGGAAGCAAGGCGTGAATACGGCGGTGGATCCGGCGATCGCGGCCCGAGGATTCAAGGACGCTCTGGCCGGCAGCAAAGCGCTGCTGAGCGAAGACGAGGAGCGCGCCGCTCTCACGCAACTGCAGACTGAGGTCCGCGGGAAACAGGAAGCGAAGGCGCACGAGGCTGGGGCTGCGTCCCGCAAAGAGGGTGAGGCATTCCTGGCAGCCAACAAGAGTAAAGAAGGAGTGGTGACATTGCCGAGCGGTCTGCAGTACAAAATCCTGACGGAGGGGACGGGACCCAAGCCCACGGCGGCCGATACCGTGTCCTGTAACTATCGCGGGACGCTGCTCAACGGCAAGGAATTCGACAGCTCGTACAAACGCGGCGAGCCGACATCGTTTCCAGTGGGTGGAGTGATCAGAGGTTGGACGGAAGCGCTGCAATTGATGCCGGTGGGATCGAAGTGGCAGCTGTTCATCCCCGCGGATATGGCGTATGGCGACCGGGGCGCAGGGGGCGACATCGGCCCGGGAGAAACTCTGATTTTTGAAGTGGAGTTGCTGTCGATTGGGGAGCAGAAGAAGTAAAGCAGCTTGCAGTTGTCAGCCTGGGTTTTAGGTCTTAGGTTTTAGGTCTGGGAAATCGCGGTGGTTCTGCGAGAATGCCCTGCGACCTAAGACCTAACACCCAAGACCAACGCCCCAAGGCCCAAGACTTTTCCACACATTTAGGGACAGGGAAGGCGCTATAGAGCGTGATGCAAGTGTTCTTCCGCAGAAAGATTGGCGCCCGCCAGGAGCAGCAAGCCCGAGAGGAACGCCCAGAACATCATGCTCACGGAGAGCGCGAAGGGGCCGTAGACCTCCTGAAAATTTAGCCAGGGCAGAGCCAGGATATAGGCATATTTCAAAGCTTCCGAGAGCAACCCCATGATGATAGCCGCGGGTAACACGGCCCGCGCCGGGACTTTGCCGTTGGGCAGCAGCCAGTAGATCAGGAAGAAGATAGCGATACTGGCGGCGATGGCGAAAACTTTCATCATCAGAAATCCCACCAGGCGCACGAAGCCCGTGCCGTAGCCGCGCAGCAGGAACTCCATAAACGCAACCGGGCCGGCGGTTAGCGCAATCGAGAGCAAAGCCAAGACGCCGCAGGCAAAGGCCAGGCCGAGCGAGATCAATTGATTGCCCAGGTAGGAGCGATTGTTCTCAAAGCGCCAGATGCGGTTGAGGGCAACTTCGAGCGGCAAGAAAACCCCGGACGAAGTCACCAGCAGAATGATCAAGGAGACAACCTGCACGCGCTGCCGGGAATTGACCATGGCGTTGAGGTTGCGGATGACAAAGTCCTGCCCAGCAGGCAGGTAGTCGCGCAGCAGTTGCAGGACTACGTCGTACATAACGCGCGAATGAAAGACGCGGCGGATAAGGGTCATCAGCAGGACGACGAAAGGGAAGAAGGACAGGATGGAATTGGCCGCGACCGAGAAGGCGAAGGTGTGGACCTCGGTCCGCATCAGATATTTGACGGTGGAAAGGACCAGGCCTTGGGAAGGGCGCGGCGCGGGGCGCACAGTAGGCTGCCGTATGGCTTCTGCTTTGGGGAGCGTCGAAATGGGCGGGTCTGCCACAGGACATTTCATCGTAGCAGAGGGCGGCCAGGGGGTTGGCAACCGAAGGTTTCAGGCGTGGTTACCGAGGTATTTCTTTATCTTTGTTAAAGTTATCGGGAATCTAGCGGTAGTGACCCATGGTCATATTACGAATCCCTTCTAATTTTTGTTGCGAATCGTTTTAATAGCCCTTATTATCGGGGGCTCAATACCGGGGGGTGGTCCGGTGGTGAGACCAGTAAGTGGTTGACGTGGTAGGGTGTGGTGGAAACGCGCCAAATTGTCGGACTCCGGAAGTTCACGCAGCGGATGCACATCGCGGTGGAGAACTGAGGAGTCTTTTCTTTTTTTTGGAGTAGTTCCTTCTACACATCGTAATACGCAACCGAAAGTTCAACCGGATTCTTTGAGGGGGGCTTCGGGCGACCGGAGCTACGATCGAGAATGCCGGAGAACTATTCTTCGCGATTGTGAAAGGAGTAGTTGCCGTGAGAGAGAAAGGTACAGTCAAGTGGTTCAACGGGGCGAAGGGATATGGATTCATCCAGCGCTCCACGGGGGAAGATGTATTCGTGCACTTCTCTGCCATCCAGGAGAACGGCTACCGTACGCTCAATGAGGGCGAGACCGTGGAGTTTGATCTGCTGAAGGGCCCCAAAGGCTTCCAGGCGGCAAACGTCGTGCGCGCATAAACTGCGAACCATTTTCAGAACCCTCCTGCCCCCCAACAGGAGGGTTTTTGGTTGGACGGAATTGGAAGAAGGAGCGTAGCAGACGAGGAAGATCGGGTCGTGACCTGCAAATTCCCGATACTCTTTAGACTTCTTAGACCGAAGGTGCATCTCAGATCGGGACACTTTTCTGGGACCTGCAAGCACCCCGGTGACCTGTCCTGCCTTATTGGGGCGCGTTATAAGGAGGACTATGGAATTCCCTGCCAAAGGCGCGCCGTTATTGCTTCTGTTCTGCCTGGTCGCTTTACTGGCAGCGGCCGGGCAAGAAGAGCGGGGAAGGCCGAACGGTCCGAAGTTGGTCGCGCGCGAAGATGCTGACCTGCGGCAGAGGTCACATGAGGCTCGGCTGCTGACTCGAGCCCAGGGTTCGGCGATTGTGCGGGTAGCAATGGATTCTCGCCATCATGCGAGTTCCGCTTATGATTGCTCGCACTTTGTCCACGGACTGTATCAGAGCGCTGGTTTCCCTTATGGGTACGCGAGTTCTTCGGAACTCTACGCGGGGATCGCCGAATTTCGGCGAGTGGCCAGTCCGCAAGCGGGCGACTTGGCCGTATGGCCTGGACATGCTGGGATTGTGATCAATCCCGTTCAGCATTCCTTCTTGAGCGTGCTGCATTCGGGACCAGGCGTCGACAGGTACGATTCACCGTATTGGAAACGTCGGGGACGACCTCGTTTCTTTCGCTACGTCGAAGCGGTTCCAAGTGGAGTGTTCTCCAGTTCGCTCAGGACTGCCAGCCTGAGGCCCATCGCAAGCAAAACGGAACCTCACGAGCCGGCTGCAGAGCTAGTGCCTGATGAGACAGGATCCAGGCTTGCGGAAAGGCAACCCGTGAGCACAGCGACTTTTGGTAGTCCTACGGTGCATTCCGTTCGTCCCAAGCCCGAACAGGTGAACGCTGCGTTCCTGCAAGCATGCACAGACTTAGAGCAAAACTTTCGTGGCCGTGACCTCTTCCGGTCAGATCAATCACTGATTGTGTTCGATCAGTTCGAAGTGAGGAAGGTACACCTCACTGGGAACGAAGGCTGGGCAGAGGTTCAGATCGATGAAGTGGTTTCTCTCACGGGCAGTAAAGCAGACGTGCACAAGCGTTCGGAACGGCAACGGTGGCCTCTGAATCGCCGCGGGAATGCAAGTTGGGAACTGACGCCGTCGCAGAACGCTCTCTACCTTCCTCCACAGGTAGCCGAGCGCATCCTGGCACACGAACTCGCGCAACTCACCGAAGACAGTCTGGACACAGACAGCAGGACCCAGGAGAAGGCTGAGTTGGCGCGAGTTCTTAATGCACTGCTCGGAAAATAGCCGCCCCAAAGCCTTCCAGGCGGCGACGTTGTGCGGGCGGCTTTTTGCTGGGAACACAAACTTCCTTACGCTATCGCACATGGCATCTACCCTTTGCGGCGGATTTCGCGTCATACTAGCATTCCGACCTCTGAACGTCAGGGTCCGCGCCCGACAGAAGAGGCAGCGCCTTTAGGAGCTTACGAATGACAAGTGGGTTTAGCCGTTCCTCGCAATCTGTGAAATCCACGCAGCGTTCTGAGGCCTACAGCTTGAAGGGTGGAGGCGGATTATCGGATGTTGCGGTTCTGGAAGCTCTGGAGAGGGATTAATGGTAGTTCACCGCATTTCCAGCGAGACTAAATCTCCGTCCTTCGCTCCACCGGGCTTGTAGTTCACGGTGACCTGGCGGTCTCGCCAGTCGCAGGAAAAATCATCGGCACCGATCAAAAGCAGAGCCTTGTAGTCGGTGGCGCGCAGTTTCAGCGTCGCGTTCTCGGAGGTAACGGTCAGCACGGCGGCGGGGGTCTGCGAGCAATCGACCGCGACCAGGCGGCCTTTGAAGAACTTGGTGGGACGCTTGTCCCCCGGTTCGCCGGAGGGCGTTGAGTTCTCGGCGGCGGCGCGCTTGGCGGCGTCTTCCTCCAGCACATCGAAGGGCGACTTCTGCGGGGCGAGTTTAGGTTGCGCCCTGGTTCCCGCGTTCACCGGGATGCCGTATTTGCGCTCGGTTCCGGCCTGCTCGATGAGTTCGCGGGCAAGCGCGGCAATTTGGGGATTGCTGCTGGCTTTCAGCCGCTCGAGCAGAACGTTGGCCGTCTCCCATTTCTTGCTAGCAACATAAATTTGAGCCAGGTGATAGACGTAGCGCTCATCGCGCGGACTCAGACTGATGGCAGCGCGTTCGGCCTGCAGAGCGGCGGCAGGGCCTCCGCCGGCGTTGCGGGCGACAGCCAGCAGATCGTAGGCGTCGGCGAGTTCGGGATACCAATCGAGCACTCCCTTAAGGTCGAGCATCATGTTGGGCAGGCCTTGTATTTCGGAATGGCCAACCTGCGCGATGCGGTACTTAAGCACGGACACGTAATAGCGCAACCACATGTCGCGCGGATTGAGGGCGGAGGCGTCCCGGAGTTCGGCCGAGGCCTCTGCGAATTCGCTGTGCTGGATGTGGTCCCAGGCAAGGACACGATGGGCGAGAGCGTTGCCGATCGCATTGCTGGGAAGTTGGTCGGGATCTTCGCTGGGTCGCTTCTCTTCTTTTCTGGCTTCGAATCTCTTGTCGGCTGCGGTGGGGGCGGTGGCCAAGGCGTGCAATTCCTGCAGACCGAGGTCGCGGCGCTCGGGGACGCGGATTGCAACCTCAAAGTAAAGGGCGCGCGCATCGGCCTCGGGCAGGGGCTTCGATGTGATGGCCGAATCTTCCGGCGCTACGGGAACGGGGAAGCGATAAGCCTGGCCGGGCGTGGGATTCGCAGCAGAAGCGGGGTTCAAATTAGTTTGTCGGGTGGCATCGACCGCGGCGAGCAGCGCGGTCTGACTGTGGAAGTAATCCTTCACCGCCTGTTCCAGTTGCGCGGAGTTCATGCCGTAGGCTTTCTGAATTGCATCTTCCACCGGGACGTGCTGGTTCAGGAACAGGTCGAAATAGGCTCCAGTCTCGGGCAACTTCTGTTCGTGAAGCAGGTAGTGCATCACGATCCACGATTCCGCATAGTAGAGCGTGTGGCGGTTGCCTTCGTTACGACTCGAGGTGTCGTGCTTCATCGTGAAGAGGTCTGGCAGGGAAAGCCAGACTTGGGCGCCGAGCAATTCGGTGAAGGATTTGGGCGGATGCGTCTCGCGCGGGTTGCCGAGCAAATCCTGTGTCGCTGAAGGGAGAAGCTCGGGGTCGCTGCCGAGTTCGACCTGTTTGTTGTCGACGCGAATCGAGCTGAAATATTCGGCTAGGCCTTCGTCGAACCATCCTTGCGCAGGGGGATAGTTGTAATTCAGCAGCATCCCGGCGAAGTCGTGCGCGACGGCGCGCCAGGACTCCACTTCGAACAGGTTCAGCACGATGAAGTCCTGATCTTCGCCGGGGAGAAAGAATCCGGGGACATTGATGGGCTGGCCCTGGCGCAGGGGCGCAACCTGATAGTAGGACTTGTCATTGTTGAAGGCGAGGATGGTCAGCGGGACCGACTGGTTGAGGCGCTCCTTCCCCAGCAGAGTGGCGAAGACGGCGCGCATCTGCTCGAAGCGGAGGGCGACTTCGCGGCCTTTCTTGTCGCCGGCGTCGGTGATGACGGTGAAGTGGGCGGAGTGGATTTCGAGCCAGGGGGAGGGTTCGGCGGCTGCGGCTGGGCTTGAGCACAGGAACAGCCCGCACAGCGTGAGGCAGAGCGCGATGGCGCGGGTGCGGGGCATTGTGCCGAGGAGAGGGAATGCTCTTAAGGGAAATGCTACCACGATGGTTTAGGTGAGTGCTGTTTTGTGGTTTGTACGGCCGCTGTTTCGGCGGCTCTCGTGTAGCGTCGCGCCCCAACTGCGAGGGCAGGATGCCGGCGCTACCAAGGGGCTTATAATTCCCGAGAATGTTTATCGGCTCGGGAGACCGGATTTGTATTCTTTGCTTCAGCGTGGTGCTGCTTTCGGCTCCAGTTGTCGCTTCTGTCTCCGGATCTTCCTGGAAGGGCGTGCTGAGTGATGATGCGGGCAAGCCCGTGGCTGCGGCAGTCGTCAAGCTGCACTCGACATCGGGAGGTCGTGACTACACAGCTACGACTGCGTTGAACGGAAAGTTCGCGTTCGCCGACATCGTCGGGAGCACGTACGAAATTTCGGTGAAAATCGCCGACAAGGAGTGGAAGGCCGCAGCTTCCTTTGTGGTCAAAGACGCCGCCATCCTTACCATGGCGCTGCAGCTTGGTTTGAAAGCGCAGGAGCTCCGTGTCGTCTCCTCCACCGGAGAGATTTCCACGCAGGCCAGCGGGGGTGAGCATCTATCCAGCGCCGAGGTTTCGAGTCTGCCGCTCAATGCGCGTGACTTCAGCAAGTTGCTGCTGCTGGCGGCCGGCACGATGACGGACGCAAATGGCGCCGCCAATTTTACGCAGCAGTTTGCGGTGAATGGTCAACGCGGCGTGGCCACCGTTTTTGCCATGGATGGTTTCGACACCACCGATCCGGAACTCGGCGGGGCGACGTTTTCTAATTTCAACGTGGATGCGATTCAGGAGGTGCAGGCCAATTCAGGAGTGATGCCGGCTGAGATCGGACACGGAGCGGCGAGTTTTACGAATGTGATGACCAAGTCGGGAGTCAACCTGGTGCACGGGAGTCTGTTCGAATTCCTGCGCAACGCATCGTTCGACGCCCGTAACTACTTCGATTACAAGGATCCGACCGGCCACCGGCGCATCCCGCCGTTTGTGCGCAATGAATTTGGATTTACCAACGGAGGGCCGGTGGTGCTGCCGGGAATCTATGACGGGCGCAATCGGACGTTTTATTTTGGCGAGTACCAGGGGTTTCGGCAGGTGCTCGGAACCACGCAAGTATTGCCCGTGCCCACGGCTGCGGAGCGGCAGGGAATCGACACCCAGACATTTCCCGGCGACACGCTGACGGTTCCGGTGAACGCGGCGGTTCTGCCCATACTTAATCAGTACCCTTTGCCGAACCAGCCCTCGGGAGCCTTTGGCGATCGCACGTATGCAACGTCGTCGAAGATTGTCACGCACACGGACCAGTTCTCGGTGCGAATTGACCATCAGATATCGAACAAGGCCTCGCTGCTGACGCGGTTCAGCTTGAATCAGGTGACGGGGCCGCTGACCAATCCCGACCAGACGGCGATCGATCCCAGCTTCGGGGTGCAGTTCTTTGATCACCAGCGCAACGCGGGAGTGAAGTATACGCGAACGATTACTCCGCATCTGATTTCTGAAACCTCTCTGGGATACATTCGCAGCACGCCGTTTTTTCCAGCGACCAACCACACGCAGCCGGGGATTGGTTTCGCCGACGGATTGTTCCAGGGATTCAATTCCGCGGCCGGTTCGATTTTCGGGTCCTACAGCAATCTTTTTCAGTTCAAGCAGGACATGGCGCTCGCGCACGGCTCGCATGCATTCAAGTGGGGAGTGGAGATACGGGTCAACCGCGATTCCACGATTTTTGGAACGAATCCGAACGGAGCATACGAGTTTGGCGGAGGTACGGCATATTCCCCGGTATCGATCAAGTCGGCAAGCGGAACGCACGATATCCAAATCGGCGATCCGCTGCCGGATTCGCTGACCGGATTGCTGACTGCGACGCCATTCGCCTACAGCATTACGGCGGCGGCCAGCATTACACCGGTAGGCGACAAGTTCGATGAAGCGGGCGTTCGGCGCGAAGCTTACAACTTTTATTTTCAGGACGCGTGGAAAGCGACTTCTCAACTCACGGTCAACTACGGATTGCGCTACGAAGTGAACAGCCGTATTCATGAGGCGACCAAGCGTACGTCGCTTCCGATATTTATCGGGGCAGATGGCAAGCCTGCGTCTTACGGAGATCGCACGGCTAAGCAGATTTTGCTGATCAATCCGCAGCCTCCGTATGATCAGGATTGGAATGGATGGGGACCGCGCCTGGGGCTGGATTACGCAGTCGGCAGGCACACCGTTCTGCACGCTGGCGGGGCCATCACCACGATGATTCCCAACCTGTGGCAGGATAATTTTCTTACGGCGGCGATTCCCTTCGTGTTCGCTCCGTACATCACTGCGTTGCCAGGAGTTTCAGTTCCGTTTCAAGATGTGTTCGTGCCGGAGAATCTGCCGACTGCCTACAATGTCCAGGGGCAACCAATTTTTGCCACTGGCAGGACGCAGGATGTTCCGGCGAATACTGAGATCGATTTGCCGCGATTCCAGAATGATCTGACTGCGCTCACGCCCGGACACCAAATACAGTTGCTCTCCATATCCGGCATCGCCAAGAGCTTTGGCAACGGCTACATCGAGACCTGGACCGCGGGCGTCGATCATGACTTTCGCGACGTGAAGGTCAACACTTCGTATGTGGCTACTACAGGGATTCACTTGGCCAGGGTTTATAACCCGAACAGTTACAGCGGAGCCGACCCGGCGCACGCGCCATTCACGGAGTTCAACTCGGCCGGGCAGGCGACCGGAGGGTATGGACAGGAACTGCTGATAACCAGCGGTTCGCACTCGACTTATCACTCGCTGCAGAGTAGCGTGACCAAGAACTCGGCGCGGGCCGGGTTGGGCCTGCAGGCTAGCTACACGTATTCGAAGTCGATTGATGATACGAGCGCGGTGCTGGGTGGGCTGTTTGGCACGGCCGGAGTGATTCTGCAGACGTTGCCGCAGGATCCGTGGAATCCGTCCGCGGAAAAAGGTCCGTCCACGTTCGACGTGACCCACGTTTTTTCGGCGAGCGTGATTCAGTTGCTGCCACTGGATCGCGTTGGCTTTCTGCGGCCTCTGGGCAGACCACTGACCAAGGGTTGGCAGGTTCTCAACATTACGACGCTGACGACGGGATCTCCGTTCAGCGTGTATTCGGGGATTCAGCAGACTGGCGCGGGCGCGGGTGGAACAGATCGGCCGGACATGGTCGCGATGCCGCATTTTTCAACGAGCCGGGCGGCGCGCGACGACTACTTCGGGCTGGGCGCGAACAACGCGTCATTCTTTAATATTCCGATCAATGTCCCGGGCGGGACGGGACCGAATCATGGGCGCCTCGGCACGATGGGGCGCGACGCGTTTCGCGGCCCGGGGTATCACGATTTTGATTTCGCGCTGATCAAGGACACTCCCTTCGGGCATCGCGGAAACGCAGAGATGGGGACCGTGGAATTTCGCGCGGAGTTTTTCAACGTGTTCAACATCGTGAACTTCGGGCTGCCGTCGAACATTGTGCGCGGGAGCGGATTCGGAATCATCAGCAAGACGGCGGGAACGTCACGGCAGATCCAGTTCTCGCTGAAGGTGATTTACTGAAGCACAAGAAGAAGAGCTGAATCGAAATCCGAGCGCGCGTTCTCGCGCGAGACCGGACGAGTAAATGATCGAGGCGAGCGCCGGGCTCTACTGCGGCAGAACGACTAGGTTCTGCGGGCTCGTAATTGTGTAGGGCGATCCCGGGGCTTGACTATTGCTTGCCGGGGTAATGGTGAAGACGAACAGCTTCCCCACGGTTTGGCCAATGGCGTACAGATGGTTATCCTTGTCCCAGAACATCTGATCTACCTCGTCCGTCGTAAGCAGCCCGGTGTAGGGTGTGATCGGGTCCGCGCCATTGAAATGGAACACCTGTAAGCCCCCTGGCCCGGCGATTGCCAGAAGGTCACCCGATGGGGACATCGAAAGAGCCGTCAGCGAATTAGCCGAGTCGCTGGTGGCCGAGGTAGGGGGCATATTCGAATAAGTGCTTGTTGTGGTCAGGTTTCCCGAGCTGTCCGCGGTATAAGTGGCGAGTTGGTAGGGGCCGGCTGGCTGGAAAGAGGAATCGCTAATCGGTTGTACGGGGACAGCTACATGATTCGTGGAATCGGCGGCGGCCCGAGAGGGACAGTAGGTTTGCCCCGGCTCCGCAATCGGCATCGCCGGGTTAACGTCCGGATTGAGGGCCAAAGCCGTCAGCGTTCCGTCGCTATTTCGCCTTAACCCGAAGATCTCCTCGTACCAGTGATAGCAACTCGCGCCATAGGCGTACTGATTATTTCCAAGGAAGCTCAAAGGGACGTCAAATAACGGGGTAGTAGTGGCAGTGACTCCGAGATAGCTCAGTTCGCCTGTGGAAGGGTCGACGTCGAAAGATTGATAGGCGTTGTTAGCGCAGTCGCTATACACGTCCAAGTCATATAGAGTGGCGTCGGTACGGTCGAGGAACAGGCCATCGGGACCACCGCAGTCTCCACCATTTAAATCCCGACTGTTGAATTGCTGTGCATTGATCGAGGCGACTTGTTGGAAGGCGCCGTCGGACGCAATGGAGTACGAGTAGATGTCAACCCCGTCTGAGCCAAAAAGATACTTCCCGTTTGTTGCTTGCAGGCCAGCGCTCGCTGAGACGGGCGAACCCGCAAGGGGAGTGAGCGTTCCATCCGAGGCCGCGGCGTAGGCGTAAATTTCGACGTTGTTGCTGTTGGTGTTGGGACTGGCTGAAATATAGACATAGGCGTCGGGCGAACCGCCCGTTTGAGTCGCCGGATTGATCGTGATCGAAACGGAGGCGTTGGCATTGTTGTAAGCAGAGGTGTCGGTCGGAGTAAATGCTACGGAAAGCATATGCGTCCCAGAGGCAAGCACCGTACCCGCCGGAGGAGTGTAGACAAAATTGCCCGGAACGTTGGCGGTCGCGTCCAACTGGGTCGCGCTGAGAGGCGTTGGATTCGTGATTGGAGAAGGCGGCGACCACGTAATTATCGGCGCGAGCCTGCTTGGAGGAGACCCGCCGCTTCCCGAGCCCCCTCGACTTCCGCTGGAAGCCACACCGGAACAGGAACTGAGAGTTGCCGCCATGAGCGAAACGGCTAACGTAAGCAGAGCAAATGGCCACGAAAGCCTGGTGCGCATGGCCATCTCCTTGGGTAAACAGAAATTCAATGTTGCTTGGATGTTTCACCGGGAAGAGTGGTTGCCGTGGCTGAATTACAGAGTGCAAGTCAGAATACGCGCCGGCCCTGAAATCGTGGGAACTTCCTCGGAAGAGCATCCGTAGTGTCAGAGGGGTTCTCTGCCTATGCGAAGACTGGAGGTTCTGCTAGTTCTGCTGGTAGCCGCGCTCTCGGCTGCTCAAGACTCGCAACCCGAGCAGGCAAATGCGCCGCTGACAGCCGATGCCATCATGGCCCGCGTGGCTGCGAACCAGGACCGCAGCGAAGCCCTGCGCAAACAATACGTATACCGCCAGCACATCCACATCCTTACGCACAAACCCAATGGCAGAGTACTGCGCGAAGAGACCGCCGACTATGACGTCGTTCCGACGTCCGATGGAACTCAGAAAGAACTCAAACTGCTCACTGGCCGCTACTGGAGCAAGGGGAAGTACGAGACGTTCCAGGGAGAGCCCGTTCCTGATTCCGGCAGTCTCGATGGCGGTTTGGTCCACGACTTTCGCGAGGATCTGTCAAACGAGAAGACGAAAGACGGGTTGGCGAAAAACCTGTTTCCCCTGACCAGCGAGGAACAGAAGCACTATGAGTTCGAACTGCTGGGGCGGGAAGCGCAAGAGGGGCGCAGCGTTTATCACGTCGGCTTTCGACCGAAGGACAAGAACGAGATCACTTGGGCGGGCGAGGCGTACATTGACGCGGCGGAGTTTCAGCCCGTGCGAGTGTTCACCAAACTGTCGCGGCGGATTCCATTTATGGTGCGCACAATGCTGGGCACCGATGTGCCGGGGGTGGGGTTCAACGTGGTGTACAAGCGGCAGGAGGACGGAGTTTGGTTTCCCGCTACTTTCGGGACGGAGTTCCGGATTCACGTGTTGTTCTTCATCAACCGGCAGGTCTCGATCGCGCTGGAAAACTCGGGGTTTGAGCACACCCACGTGGAGAGCCGGATGAAGGTGGTTGGCCCGGTGGAGTGAGTGACGAAAGAGGGGCGACGTCATCCGAGCGGCCGAGACAGAACACAATCAAACAGAAGCTGCGGGTCGTGAGTCGGGGTGTGAGAAAGGCCACGGGCGCGCCGCGTGCGCAGGAAACTTCTTGACAGTGCACTGGCCGTGGATGCCTAATTTTGCATCTATGTTGAGCGCTTTCTCATTCATGAAAGCGTTTTCAGTCTTTGGTTGGTGATCGAAACCACATCCGGATGAAGTTCTTTGCCGGATCAGCCGACTCCATGAAGAGTCGCGGACTGCTCCCGAGAAGGAGAAAGTATGTCCTCCCGCTGGTCTCAAACAACTAATCTAAGCGTCGTCTGCGGCATTCTAGCCGCCATCATTTTGTGGTTGCCGGGCGCACCCCTGAGGGCGCAAGTGACTTCCGGAACCATCTCCGGCCGCGTGCAAGACGTCACTGGAGCCGTTATCAGCGGCGCGTCTGTGACCGTTTCGAACCCAAGCAACGGACTCACGCGCCAGATCACGACGTCGGACTCGGGTGAGTTCGTGGCTCCCAATCTTCTTCCCGGCACGTACAACATAACGGTGGAGGCGCCCGGCTTCAGAAAGGTGGAGTCTACGGGGTTTGTGCTGAGCGCGGCGGGCAAACTGGACGCCGGCAACCTGGTGCTTCCCGTAGGAGCTGCCACCAACGAAGTAACGGTTACCGCCGACGTCGGTCAAGTCCAGCTTCAGTCTGACTCCGGCGAGCGTTCCGACGTGATCACCAGCAAGCAATTAAACGATGTCGCCATCAATGGCCGCAACGTGCTGGATTACATGAAGCTGATTCCTGGTGTTTCAGGCGTCTTTGATGGCCACGCCTCGGGCACGGGCGGACTGGATTCCTTCAACATCAATGGAACACGAGCGAATGAGCACGAAATGACCATCGACGGCGCCTCGAACGTGGATACCGGCAACAACGGTGGCACCCATGTCACCATCAACACCGATGCGATCGAGGAAGTGAAAGTCCTGACCTCAAACTATCAAGCTGAGTTCGGCAAGGCTGCGGGCGGACAAATTGCGCTCGTCACCAAGAGCGGCAGCAACGAGTGGCATGGCGACGGCCGGTTCTTTCACCGCCATGAAGGCTTAAACGCCAATGAGTGGTTCAACAAGAAGGATCAGTTGAACCCAAGCGACCCGATAGCAACGCCACCACACAATGACCCTCCACTGTATCGCTATAACTACGTGGGTTACCAGGTCGGCGGCCCGATCAAGAAGAACAAGCTTTTCTTTTTCTGGAGTCAGGAGTTCTACCGGCAATTGGTTCCGAGCGGAGGAACCACCCAGTTCTACACACCAACTGCGCTGGAACGGCAGGGGGACTTCTCGCAGTCCATCAACGGCGACGGCACACCCATTTTGATCTCGGGGCCAGGCATCACGAACAATAAGATCGATCCGACGCAGCTTCCGGCGGCGCAGGCGGCGGCGTTCGCCCAGATACAAAAAATTCTCAACCTGTTTCCGTTGCCCAACGTCACGGGATTCGGGCCCAACCAGGACTATAACTACTCGAATTCGTTTTCCGCCAACGCTCCGCGTCGCGAAGACATCCTCCGCATCGACTACCAGCTCAACAGTAAGAACCGTCTCTATGGGCGCTACATTCACAATGCCGAATCGGACACCGCCCCCTTCGAAAACTTTCCCGGTCCATTTGGCATCTTTGCCTGTTCGTCGGCGATCAACTTTGCGGGCGGATGCACGCAGAATCACCCCGGTTGGAACCTTTCGGTGAACCTGGTAACCACCATCACGCCCACGGTGTTGAACGAGTTGTCGGTGGGGCCCAGCCATACTCTTTCCGTTGCGGAGAGCGTGAATGGTAACGTCTCGCGCGCCGCGAACGGCATTGATCTGCAGCTTCTTTACCCGTTGTCGCCTGACCAATCCATTCCGGATATGAGTTTCAACGGCCTGACGAACACCAATTTTGCCGGAAGCTACCTGGGAGGCACTCCCTGGAAGCAGGCCAACACCACGATCAACGTGAACGACAATCTGACCTGGGTGCGACAGAATCACACTCTGAAAGCCGGCATCTTCTACCAGCGCAGCCGCAAGGACCAGCCGGCCTGGGGCAACATCAACGGCCAGTTTACTTTCGGCACAGGGCCTACCGCGCCTTCGCCCTGTCCCGCGAATACGACGTGCGGAGACCCGCTGGCCAGTGCTCTGTTAGGAGAGTTCGACGGCTTCGATCAGTCGACCGCGCGCCCGCTGGGCAAGTTCCGCTACAACCAGGTCGAGTTCTACCTGCAAGACACCTGGAAGGCAAGGTCCCGTCTGACGCTCGATTACGGCGTGCGCTTTGCATGGATTCCGCCGCAGTACGACGCGAACAACCAGGTTGCCCTGTTCGATCCGTCGGCTTACAACCCCGCGAATGCGGTCACCATTGATCCGAACAGCGGCAACATCATTACCGCCGACGGTGGAGATCCGCTGAACGGCATGAGGTTCACCAACCAACACCAACTCCCTGCGGGCGGCTGGAATAGCCGCGGCATTATGCCGGAACCGCGCTTCGGATTTGCCTACGATATCTATGGCAGCCACAAGACGATCTTGCGCGGCGGATTTGGCATGACTCACGATCGCACCCAGGGCAACCTGATTTTCAATACCGTGTTTAACAACCCCGCACTGGTACAGACGGCGACAGTGGGATCGGGCAGCATCACGGACCTTCCGACGTTGCAGTCATCTTTCGGAAACGGCGTACTGGGTAATATTCTCGGGGCGGCCAAGGACGGCAAGGTGCCTACGGTGTACAGCTTCAGCCTCGGGATACAACACGAAATCGCTTCCGGCACCACGCTGGATCTGGCCTATGTGGGCTCGCTGTCTCGTCACCTGGTAACGTCTCGCGACATCAATGCCATCCCTTATGGCGCGGCGTTCATGAAGGCCAACCAGGATCCGAATTGCATGGACAATGGCGATCCAGCCCAACCAGTCTTCCCGGGCGGAGTTGTCCCTGACGTGCAGCCCGGTCTGCAACCTCAATATGCTGCGGCTGGATATAACTTCAACGGATTCTGCACCTTCGGGTACCACAACTTCACATCTGCCTACTTGGTGCCGTACAAGGGCTACGGACAGATCTCGTACCTTGAATTCAATGGGACATCCAATTACAACTCGCTGCAAGCGTCATTGCAGCGCCGCTTCAGCAAAGGCCTCACCTTCGGCCTGGTGTACACCTGGTCGAAGTCGCTGGCAACGGCGAACTCCGATCAGGATACACAGGATCCTTTCAACGCTCTGCTCGACTACCGAGCGGCGGGCTGGGACCGTACGCACGTGTTCGCCGCTAACTACATCTACAATCTGCCGAACGTTACCAAACACTTCGGCGGTCCAAAATTCCTTTCCTACATCACCGATAACTTCCAATTAAGCGGCATTACGCAGTTCATGACAGGAACGCCGGTTGATTTGAACAACGCTTTTTCGTTTCCGCCGGGGAGCGTGACCGGTTCGAACCAATACGGAGCCCTCCCGGCCTACTACACTCTCGATGCGAGCGGGAACCCGGTTCTGCCCGCGATTGGCCCTCCGGGGCGCGGATCGCGCGATACCCTCCGCAACGGAGGAATGCAAACCTGGGATATGTCCTTGTTCAAGAACGTTCCGCTAGGAAAGAACGAGGCGCGTTATCTCCAACTCCGTCTCGAGGCTTTCAACGTCTTCAACCATCCCAACTTCCAGGACAAGAACTTCGGTGCGAATGTGACTGGGCCATGGGCTTATGCGAGTCCGACCGATCCGTTGACCATCACGAAGAACGATAATTGGGGAACGTACTCGGATACGTATGGCACCGGACCGGGAGGGTTTCGCGTCGTTCAGCTCGGCGCCAAAATCTATTTTTAGTTTTAAGATTTACGATTTGGCCTGCGGTGTCGGGCTTTGGACAGTCGAAATAGCGGATCCGATTTACTCGCCCCTGGCGTGGGGAGCGGGTTTACGTGGTGTACAAGCGGCAGAAAGACGGAGTTTGGCTTCCTGCCGCTTCGAGACGGAGTTTCGGATTCACGTATTGTTCTTCGTCGATGGGAAGGTTTTCATGCAGTGGGGCAGTTATCCGTTTCTGCGGATCTTGATCCCGACCGCCAAGGATGAATTCTTCTTTCGCTATGAATACGCCAGGGTGAAGTTCGAGCGCGACGAAAAAGGGAAACATCGCAAAGATGACGTGGCGATGGCCGGGAGGAGAGCCGCTGACCTTCTTGCCAGTCCGGCCGCAGTAGCGTCCGCGAGAGGATCGAGTCCGGAGCTTCAGTCGCCGCTGGCGTGGGTCTGGGTGGGTACTAAGACCAGGCGGGGGCGGGCCGGTTTCGGCTGCGAGGCGCGGCCGAAGGTGTGCAGAATGCCGATGACAGCGGCGTAAGCGGCGAGAACGCCGAACCCAACCGAGGCGATTACGGTGGCGAAGAGAATCACGGGCATAATGAACGAATTCACGGCTACCAACCTTTAGCGAAGCGCTTTTATCAGATGCACGGCCCGAAAATCCGTATACCTAGTTTGTTGTCCTCGCAGCCGCCCGAATCTTCAATCTAACCGCGTTGACGCTCCGCGCTGTTGACGACTAAGATACGGAGTAGAGCTGTGCATTCCTACTTTCGAACAATTCTGGGAACCTGTCGACATTACGGAAGGGACATTCCCCCGGCACATGATGGCCATTACCAAGATTTCTGTCCGGGGCGCCCGGCAGCACAATCTTAAAAACATTGACGTTGAGATTCCGCGTAACACCCTCACCGTGGTTACCGGGTTGAGCGGTTCGGGGAAGTCGTCGCTGGCCTTCGATACGATTTATGCCGAGGGGCAGCGGCGCTATGTCGAGACTTTGTCGGCCTATGCGCGGCAGTTTCTAGATCAAATGGAACGCCCGGATGTTGATGCAATTGATGGACTTAGCCCATCCATCTCGATTGAGCAGAAGACTACCAGCCGCAGCCCTCGCTCGACCGTGGGCACCATCACCGAAATTTACGATTATCTTCGCTTGCTGTTCGCTTCCATCGGGGTGCCACATTGTCCTAAGTGCGGGCGGGCCATCAGCCGTCAATCCGCCGACCAGATCGTGCAGCGGGTGATGGCGCTCAGCCCCGAGGACCGGGTCATGGTAATGGCGCCGATCGTCCGCGGGCGCAAGGGCGAGTTCAAGAAAGAGATGGAAACGCTGGTCAAGCATGGCTACACCCGGGCGCGAATCGACGGAGAACTGGTCGGATTGGACGACGAAGTCGCAATCAATCTCGACAAGCGGAAAAACCACACCATCGAAGTCGTGATTGATCGCCTGCTGGTGAAGCCCGGGATCGAGCATCGTCTCGAAATGTCGGTGGGACTGGCGATGAAGTTGGCGGGCGGGTTGGTGCAAGTTGCCGTTGTCGGGGGCGAAGAGCAGCTTTATTCCGAGAAGCTGGCGTGTCCGGATTGCGGCATCAACGTGCCGCAACTGGAGCCGCGGTCGTTTTCGTTTAACAGCATGTATGGAGCGTGTCCGGAGTGCCACGGGCTGGGCAGCAAGTACGATTTCGATCCGGCGAAGGTAATCACCGACTGGTCGAAGCCGTTGCTCGATGGCGGTCTGGGGCCGGGATCAGCATCGCAGAATCTGATTCACATGCTGCAGATTTCGTCGGCAGCGTATGGGATTAATCTGAGCACTCCGTTTGAGAAGTTTCCGGAGAAGACGCAGGATTTTCTGCTGAACGGAGAGCCTGGACGCGGCGGGAAGACCGGGTTCCACGGCATCTTTGGATATTTGAAACAGAATCTGGAGGAGTCGACTTCGGAAGGGTATCGCGATTGGCTGATGGATCACATGTCGGCGACCGAGTGTCCGGCATGCCACGGGAAGCGTCTGCGGCCGGAGAGTCTGGCGGTCAAGGTAAATGGAATGTCGATTGCCGATTTTACCGCCATGGCGGTGGAGAAGTCGTTGGCAGTGGCGCAGGGGATCAAGCTGGCGGGGAGGGAGCTGGCGATTGCTGGACGCGTCATGCATGAGATTGTGGAGCGTCTGCAGTTCTTGAATGCGGTCGGATTGGGATACATTTCGCTCGATCGTTCGGCGGCAACTTTGTCGGGCGGAGAGGGACAGCGCATTCGGCTGGCGACGCAGATTGGTTCAAAGTTGCGCGGCGTGCTGTATGTGCTCGATGAGCCGTCGATCGGACTGCACCACCGCGACAACGGGCGGCTGCTGACTGCGCTGGAAAACTTGCGCGACTTGGGGAATACCGTGCTGGTGGTGGAGCACGATGAAGAAACGATTCGGCGCGCGGATTATGTGGTGGATCTGGGGCCTGGGGCAGGGCGACACGGTGGGAGCCTGGTGGCGCATGGCACTCCGGAAGAGATCATGCGCGATCCGAACTCGCTGACTGGAGCGTACATCTCGGGTCGGACATCGATTGCGATGCGCCCCGAGCGGCGGCAGGCGAACGGGGCGGCGCTGACGATTCTGGGCGCGAAGGAGAATAATCTCAAGAATCTGGACGTGGCGTTTCCTTTGGGCGTGATGACTGTGGTGACGGGAGTCTCTGGGTCGGGCAAGTCGACGCTGGTCAATGACATCCTGTACCGGGCGTTGGCGCGGCAACTTTACCGCTCGCGTGAGAAGGCGGGCGAGCACAAGGCGATTTCCGGCGCGGAGAATATTGATAAGGTCATTCGCATCGATCAGTCTCCGATCGGGCGGACGCCGCGGTCGAATCCGGCAACGTATACGGGAGTGTTTACGGCTATTCGCGATTTGTACGCGATGCTGCCGGAGTCGCGCGAGCGCGGTTACAAGGCAGGGCGCTTTTCGTTCAATGTTTCCGGCGGACGCTGCGAAGCGTGCCAGGGCGAGGGGCAGCGGCGCATCGAGATGAACTTTCTGCCCGATGTGTATGTGCTGTGCGAGGTGTGCGGCGGACGGCGCTACAACCACGAGACGCTGGCGGTGAAGTACAACGGGAATTCGATTGCCGACCTGCTGGAGATGCCGGTCTCCGATGCGCTCCCGATTCTGGAGAATATCCCACAGGTGAAACAGAAGTTGCAGACCCTGGTCGATGTAGGGCTGGGATACATTCATCTAGGGCAGTCGGCGGTAACGCTTTCCGGCGGCGAGGCGCAGCGGATCAAGCTGGCGCGCGAACTGAGCAAGCGGCAGACGGGCAAGACGCTGTACCTGCTCGATGAGCCGACGACCGGACTGCATTTCGACGATGTGAAGAAGTTGCTCGATGTGCTGCACCGGTTGACCGACCTGGGGAACTCGATCATCATCATCGAGCACAATCTAGATGTGATTCGGAATGCAGATTGGATCATCGATCTTGGGCCCGAGGGCGGCGAAGAAGGCGGACGGATCGTGGCGCAGGGCACGCCGGAGACGGTGGCCCGGGTGAAGAAGTCTTATACGGGGCAGGCGTTGACGGGATATTTTGGAAATGGGAAGAAGTACCCCGTCTCCAGTACCGAGTACCGAGTCAAGCTCTCATAAGAGAAAGTCATCTTGTCTTCCTCTGACAATCCGCAGTTTGAGCCACAGCCGCTGGTGAGCGGTGAGGCGCAGGCGCGGGAGGCGGGTGCGCCTGATCCCCTCGCAGCGAGCGTCGCTCCCGTTTCAACAGCACCTCCGCCGGTGGAGAATCCCGTATGGAACGGGTGGGACGTGCTGTTGATTGCAGGTCTGACGGTCGTCACCATGGTGGTGTTGCAGCTTGTGGTGCTGCTGGCGGCGCATTGGCTCTGGTACCCACAGGAGAGCCTGGCCGACGTGTCGAAAAACCCCATTCTGCTGATTGCTTCGCAATTTCTGATATATATCCCGGTGGCCGCGTGCATGGTTCTCCTCGTGGAGGGAAAGTATCACGTCGCTTTCTGGCAGGCGCTCCGGTGGAACTGGCCCCGGGCAGAGTGGAGGTTGTTGGCGCTGGGGGGAGCGATGTTCTTCGCGCTCGGTCTGCTGCAAAACTTGTTGCCCATGCCGAAGGACACACCTTTCGAGCATCTGTTCGATCGCCCGCGCGACGCCTACCTGCTGTCGATCATTGCCGTTAGTCTCGGGCCGCTGATGGAAGAACTCTTCTTTCGCGGGTTCATGTATCCGGTGCTGGCGCGGCGGATGGGCGCGGTCTGGGGGATCGCACTCACGGCGCTGCCGTTTGGTTTGATTCATCTGCCGCAGTACGGATGGGCGTGGGGAGCGGCACTGGTGATCTTTCTGGTGGGCGTGGTGTGCGGCGTGGTGCGGGCCGCCACGCGTTCGGTGGGAGCCAGCTTCCTTGTGCACGTGGGCTTCAATGGGACGCAGATGCTGATTGCTGTCGTAATGACTCAAGGCTTCCGGCACATGCCGAAGACACTTGCACAGTTTTGCCTGCGCTGACGTTTCCGAATTTGTAATTTCCGTTTCTCGAATCGGCGAACCCTTAAGGTTTTGACGTATAGTATGCGGACTATCCCTCTGGGATGAAGAATGAGCCAACCAGCCGTCCCCAACCAGAACAGAGAATCAGAGCCGCCCAAGACGGTGGGTGAGACGCTGTTGTCGCCCAGCATTCTGGAGGCGATTCCCGACGCGGTCGCGGCCGTGAACCAGCAGGGCGTCATTATCCAAGTCAATTCGCAGACGGAAGCTCTATTCGGCTATACACGCGACGAGTTGATTGGTCAGAAGATCGAGATGCTGGTGCCGGATCGGCAGCGGTCGCAACACCACGTGCATCGCGAGCACTTCCACCAAGACCCCAAGATTCGCCGCATGGGGTCAGGGCTGGATCTCTCCGGAAGACGTCGCGATGGATCAGAATTTCCGGTTGAGATCAGTCTCAGCCCTGTCGCAACGGCGGACGGGATGATGGTTCTGAGCGTCATTCGGGACATCAGCGATCGCAAGCGCATTGAGGACGAGCTGCGCCGCGCCCACGAGGAGCTCGACCGGAGAAAGAGCCGGGAGTTGCGGGACTCTCAAAACCGGCTGGCGCTGATCGTCGATTCCTCGCAGGATGCGATTATAGGCAAGGACCTCGATGGCATGGTCACGCACTGGAACCAGGGCGCGGAGCATATCTATGGCTACACAGCGCAGGAGATGATCGGCAGGCCAATCTCGGTGCTTTGTCCGCAAGATCGGGTTGATGAGATTCCGGCCATCCTGGAGAAGATCCACCGCGGGCAGCGGGTCGAGTACTTTGAATCGATTCGAGTCACAAAAGACGGGCGGAACTTGAACGTGTCGATTTCCGTTTCTCCCATCTATGATGCGGAGGGCAAGGTGGTGGGGGCGTCCACCATTGCCCGCAATATCACTGCGCAGAAAAAGATCGAGGATCAACTACGGCAGTCGCAGAAGATGGAAGCGGTGGGGCGGCTGGCGGGTGGAGTGGCGCACGACTTCAACAATCTGTTGGGGATTGTCACCGCCTGTTCGGAACTGCTGCGAAACCGGGTGGACGCCAATTGCGTGGAGTATATCGACAATATTCGCGAGGCGTCGAAGCGCGGCGCGTCCTTAACCCGGCAACTGCTCGCGTTCAGCCGCAAGCAGCCGGTACAGACGCAGTTGCTGGATCTGAACGAGCGGCTCCGAGAAGTGAACAAGCTTTTGTCTCCGCTCATGGGAGATGATATTGAGATTGTGCTGTTGCCGCGATCGGCAACCGCGATTATTGAAGCGGATCCCGGCCAAATGGATCAGATCGTCGTAAACCTGGCGGTGAATGCGCGTGATGCCATGCCACGTGGCGGAAAGCTGATTCTCGAGACCACCGTGCTCGATTTCGATGAATCGTTTGTCCGGGAGCATCCGGCGATCGTCGCGGGACGCTATGTGATGCTGGCGGTCAGCGACAACGGGATTGGCATGGACGAGGCTACGCGCTCCCGCATCTTCGAGCCTTTTTTTACCACCAAGGAAACCGGCAAGGGAAGTGGGCTTGGCCTGGCGACCGTTTACGGCATCGTCAAGCAGAGCGGAGGACATGTCTGGGTGTACAGCGAACCGGCGCACGGAACTACGTTCAAAATCTATCTGCCCAGCGCCGAATACAAACTGGAGGCGTCGCCCATGCCTCAGGCGGACACGCTGCCGCCGAGGCGAGAAGGCGTGACGATCCTGCTGGTGGAAGATGACGTTATCATGCGCCGGCTGACGCGGAGAATGCTGGAAGAACACGGTTATAAGGTCCTTGAGGCCGAAGACGGGAAGTCTGCTCTAGATCTGATTGGCTCGCATAGCGGATCGATTGACCTGATCCTTACGGACGTCGTGATGAAGGGAATGAATGGTCCCGAACTCGTGTTGCGGCTCATCGAGTCGCACCCCGCGATGAAAGTTGTGTATATGTCGGGCTACACCGGAGAGCTGGTTGCAAACCAGGGATTCGATAGCGGCATCCGGCTCCTGGAAAAGCCGTTTACGCGAGCCGATCTGCTGAAGACGACTGACGCCGCGTTGGGGTAAATCCGTCCTCTCTCTTGCGATCCCCCATTTGCCCCCTTCGTCTTTCTTCTGCGATACTCGGGGCGCAATGAAAGGCAATCCAAAAGTTATTGCTGAGCTGAATAAAGCACTGCGGGAAGAGTTGACCGCGATCAACCAGTATTTTCTGCACGCGGAAATGTGCGAGAACTGGGGATATCACAAGCTATCCGAATTCATCAAGAAACAATCCATCGGCGAGATGAAGCACGCCGAAGTGCTGATTGAGAGGATTCTGTTTCTGGATGGCAGCCCGTCAATGCAACCGCTGGAGTTAACGGTTGGCGGCACGGTCAAAGCGATGATCCAGAGCGATCTGGCGCTGGAGATCGGGGCGGTGAAGCAGTACAACGATGCCGTCGCGATCGCGACCAAAGAAGGCGACAACGGATCGCGCGATCTGTTCGTGACCCTGCTCAAGGACGAGGAAGGTCACGTCGACTTTCTCGAAGCGCAGATGCACCTGATCAAGGAACTCGGATACGAGCGATATTTGACACAGCAGATGGGCGAGGACGAGGACGAGTAGTGTGGTGCGGGCACTCCTGCCCGCGACTGCCGGCGGCGTATGAGAAGCCGGGTTGGGCAGCGGCTTCAACCTCCGGTGTTTGACTTTCGTGGTCAGCGCCCAAATCCGAGCTGGGATTTGCTTATGGTTAGAGTCCGCGGGCAGGAGTGCCCCGCGCAGCACTCGCCTTACTTCACGGTGACGATCAGCAACTGCGCTCCGCTCACCACGTAATCCAGCGGCGGCGTGGCGGTTTCATCGACATTGGACTCTCCGCTCACGATCATCTCCTGGTTGCCGCGCATGCCGTCCATTATATTCATCACCGAGATGGGCAACGTGGGCATGACTTTGTCGGCAACGCGAGCTTCGGGATCGGCTTCGAGCAGCGAAACGTAGAGGCGATTGTTGGCATGCTCTTTGTTGAGCAGCGCAATCGTGGAGGCCAGGTCGAGCTTACGGCCAAAGGCCGGGTTGGTACGGCCTACGCGGTCGAGGGTTTCGCCGTCACTCACCAGAATGCGCAGATTCCCTTTGCTGGCCGAGGTGGGAATCTTAACCGGAATCTGGCGCACGACGCGCTCGCCGCGATAGGGAGCGAGCACGGTTTCGACGATGATTTGATCGCCGGGACGGACTTCGCTCACGTCGGTGCGGGCGCTCTCCAGACGTGCCCAGCGGCGCTCCCGGACGAGGTCGAAGTCGAGCTTCACGCTATTCACGGCAGGAGCGTTGTAAGGATTGTCGTAGATGCGTCCGAAGCGCTCGCCCAGCGAAAGGGCTGCGGCCATGGCGGCCGGCTGGCCGTTCTCGGCGGGAACGAACATGTTCCTGAGCCCAACTTCGGGGAAGCCCTTCACATCGATGCTGCCGTTGAGACGGTAGGTGATCTCTTCGCCGTATTCATTGACGCCATGCAGAGCGTTGAAGACGGTTGCCATGATGGCCACGGGACTGAGGCGCGGGTTGTTCAAAACTTCATAATGGAATTCCTTCGTGCCGCTGCCGCCGTGAAGGGTCAGGGTCACCGGAATCATATCCGGCTGTTTGTTGAAGACGCCCAGGATGCCAGTGTGGCGGTCCTGCACAAAGACTCCCGCTTGCTCGGTGGTGTTGACGATCTTGAAGGCGTTCAGCGGCGAGGGCAGCGTCGCCAGCACCTGCGCCTTGTTCATGGGTAGATCGACGGAGCCGAACTGAAGCAGAGGGTGTCCGCAAGCCAGCAGACGCTGGGGATCAATGTAGGTTACGGTGCAGGTGGCCGCGATATCCATATCGCCGCGAACCAGGATCGCGCTCACCGCCGAACCCGGCTCGAGCGGCTCCGGCTGTTTGTCTTCGCTGACCGAGCCCGCGCCCATCACCGGGACGACTCCGGTCGAGGCGAACTGTCCAGCGAAGCGGCGCATTGTGTCTTCGGAGAATCCGTTGAAGACCAGGGGTGTATCGATGGGCTTCAGGTAACTGGCGAAATCCTGCGTCGAACCTAGAAGGGAGCCAGCATCGCCGGGAGAAGCGGTTTTTCCCGCGGCGTTCACCATGCCAGGCTTGGTCGCGGCGGCTTCTTCAGCCGGCGACTTGTCGAGTGCATTGATCTCGAGCATGTCGGCGATCGGGGTGACGCCGGCGATCGGCTCTTTCGAGAACTCGCCGATGCGGAAGGCCAATGCTCCCGCGAGTTTGCCGTCGAGGTACACAGGACTGCCGCTCATCCCTGCGACCACGCCGGTGTATTCCACCTTTTTCCCGTGCAGACGGATAAGGATAATGTCGCCCTTAGGTCCGTTCGTATTGTGCATGACGCCCAGGACTTCGACATCCATGGACTCGGGCTTAACACCTTCAAATACAGTGAGGGCGAACCCGCGCATGCCGGGATGAATCTGATCCACCGGAATGGTGGGCTGCGAGGTTTGGGCGGCCAGATTAATTGTAGATAGGGATAGACCTAAGGCGAGAAGCGCGAAAACTACTTTTCTCATTTAATCCCCGACACCGGGACCCGCCAACAGGCCCCATTACAGATTAGACTCTGACCAACTGCGACTCGTTGCCTGGAGGGGGACAATCTGGGACCGGGCAAAACATCCCAATTGCGAATCTGTGCGTCTATACTAGCACAGAGGTTTTCGGGGTCACATGTTTAAACGGTACGAAAGTTACACTTTAGGGTCCAGGAGCGGGAACGGGTCAAGGATAGGTTTGGCAATCTTGCTGGTTCTTCTTTGTAGTTCCCTCACGCTCAGGGCGCAGGACCAACAGGGTCAAACGCCGGCCTCGCAGGCGCCCTCCCAAACGCCCGACAGTGGCAAGCCCAGGCAGGATGTCCCTGCCGAAGCCGGTGGTCCCACCGACAATGTTGGGCCCTACGCCATCCCAAAGAAAAAGGCTGAGGACGCCCCGCCACCTCCGCCGGTCACTCCGAAAACGGTCGAGGACATCCCGGATTATTCATTGAAAGTGAACGTGCCGCTGGTGAATGTGGACGTGCTGGTCACGACCAAGGATGGGCAGTTCATTCCGGGGCTGAAGCAGGACAATTTTCGTATTCTGGAAGACGGCGTACCGCAGGACGTGACTCACTTCAGCGTATCGAAAGCGCCCATTACGGCCGTACTGCTGGTGGAATTTGCGTCGACCAATTATGTGTTCATGATTCAGGCTCTGCAAGCTTCGTATGCATTCGCCAATACTTTGAAGAAGGACGACTGGATTGCGGTGGCGTATTACGACATGCAGCCTCACATTCTGGTCGACTTCACCCAGGATAAGAAGGCCGTCTACGGGGCTCTGAACCAGTTGCGCATTCCGGGCTTCGCGGAGACGAATCTTTTCGACGCCCTGTATGACACACTCGATCGACTCGACCGCGTGGAAGGGAAGAAGTACGTCATTCTTGTGACGACCGGCATCGATACGTTCAGCAGGCTGACGCTGGACAAGATCACGAAGAAGATCAAGGACACAAAGGATGTAACCATCTTCCCCATCAGCGTGGGGTTCATCGTACGGGAGTATTGCGAGACGCATCCGGGAGGATGCCGCAACGCGCACGGTATGGGGATTCCGGTCGGACAAATGGACTATTTGCAAGGCGACAATGAAATGCGTACCTTTGCCGCCATGACGGGCGGGCGGGCGTATTTCCCCCGGTTCCAAGGAGAATTGCCGGAACTGTTTGGGGATATCTCCAACGACATTCGCAACCAGTACACGATTTCCTATCACCCCACGAACTCAAAGCTCGATGGAACTTACCGCAAGCTGAAAGTTCAGATCGTGGCGCCCGGGGGTGGCCCGTTACAGGTGAAAGACCAAAAGGGCAAGAATGTGAAAATCGACGTGGTCGCGCGCGACGGATACACGGCGAAGCATACCGTGGATTAGCAATCGGAGACCCTGAATTCGGCAGGATTGTCGCGGGGCGAGGTCTTCCGGTCCGTATCGAGCGGAACCACCCGGAAACCGCGACTTCTCTCATTGACGTGCCGGATGGCACCGTGTGAAACGTATCGGGCGTCGGGAACCAGAAAGAACGACAGAGTGTGGAGAGCCTCACCTCATAACAGCAGGCGCAGCGCCCGGGAGAGTAACTGCTCTTCCTCCTGCCGTTGATTACGGAGTTACGGTGATCTGTTTTCCAGAGTACTGCACGACCTTGTCGGCCTCGTCCGCTGGATTCACTCCCACTCCGTGGTTCTCGTTGACGAAGACTATGTGGAACGTACGGTTTTCCAGCATGCCCGGGAATTGTCCTTTGCGATCCCCGATCGCCAGAGTGTGCGCCCCGTCGTCCCAATGCAAAGGAATGGTCGCGTAGACGCCTTTTTCGTAGTCGTAGTTGTCGTTTTCATCTTCGTAGAGCGTGAAATCCCCGTTGGCGCCGCGATAAATGCGAAGTTCGATCGGATCGGCAGTTTTCTCGGTGGACCACTCTTCGTCCGGTCCTAGAGGGACAATTGATCCCGCGCGAACGTACAACGGCAGACGCTCTAAGGGGGCAACGGCATTGATCGTCCGGCCTCCTGTGACCGCCGATCCCGTCCAGAAATCGTACCACTTGGCCTGGGGAAGATAGAGTTGCCGGGTCGTAGCGGCAGGATCAGTCACGGGATTCACCAGGAATGCCGGACCGAACATGAATTGGTCACCAGCATTCTGAGCGCGAGGATCGGTGCGGAAGTCCATCACCAGGGGACGCATCGGCGTGTAGGCTTCACTGGTTGTCTTCCACGCCAGCGAGTAGATGTAAGGCAGCATGCGATAGCGCAGGCGGTCGAAGTTCACCAGAATCGTCTGTGCATCGGGACCGTAAGACCACAATTCGTTCTCATCCGGATGACGCGTGCCGTGAACCCGCAGAATGGGATTAAACGTGCCGTACTGGAACCAGCGAATAAATAGTTCGCGAAAGGCCGGATCGCTGGGACTGCCAAAAACGAATCCGCCAATGTCGGTGGTCCAATAAGGAATTCCAGAAAGTGAGAAATTCAACCCTGCAGGAACCTGGCGCCGGAAACTAAGCCAGTCGGAATTGATGTCGCCCGACCAGGCCGTAACTGCGTTTCGTTGCGATCCTGCGAACGCGGAACGAGACAGAATGAACACTCGCTTCTTGTCGGATGCGCTTCGTTGTCCCTGATACACGGCCTCGGTATCGAGCAGAGGATAAGCGTTGACATAGCGGTTTCCGCTGCCCGCCGCGAGTTTGTGATTCAACAGGATGTTTTCTTCCTGCCCTTCGGTTTCCGGTTCGGTCGTATCCATCCACCAGGCATCGAGTCCACTGCTGAACAACCCTTTGTTCACCAGGTCCCAATAATATTTGCGGGCCTCCGGGTTAGTGGCGTCATACACCGCCATCGCATTCGTGTGGTAGGGCGGCTTCGCATACTTGAACTTGTCTACGAACCAGCCCTTGTTCTGCATGTAATCGTAATTCGTGGATCCCGGCTCGAAGAACGGCCAGATCGAAATCATCAGGTGGAAATTTTCGCTGTGCAACTGATCCACCATGCCTTTTGGGTCGGGATAATTCTTGTTAAAGACGAATTCACCTTTGCGATTCCACCAGAACCAATCCTGAACCAGGTTGTCGACTGGGATGTGCAGGTCGCGATACTTGCGGGCCACGCCCAGGAGTTCCTCTTGCGACTTGTAGCGATTCTTGCACTGCCAGAATCCGTAGGCCCACTTGCCAAACATTGGAGCCTCTCCGGTTAGCTCTCGATAGCGGGCAATGATTTTGTCGAACTCCGGACCATAGAGGAAGTAATAATCAATGATGTCGGCAACTTCGGAACTGATGTAGAGGATGTTGGCGAAGCGATTGTTGAAGCGGCTTCGGGAAGTGTTGTTCCAGAAAATGCCATAACCCTTGCTCGAAAGCATCAGGGGCACGGAAATGTTGCTATTTTCCTGGGAAATGTCGACCGACTCTCCGCGATAATTCCAGACGCCCGCTTGGTGCTGACCCAGGCCGTAAAGCCCCTCGTGCGAACCGTAGATGCTGACCATGGATTCGGCGCGGTAGGTATCTTCTCCGTTCACTTTTTCAGGCGTCAGGCTGCGGGATGATTCCTGCACCAGAGAATCGCCACGGGCTTCGGCGTAGGCGATGGCTCCGTCTTTTCGAGTGACAGTAATTTTCAGCAGTGAAGTGGTGAGGGTAACGGCATCATCCGTGGATTGCATCGTCCATTGCGCTGTCGGCCAGCTTTCTTTGGTGACGACGTAGTCCACCCGCTTCGGGAACGAGGCCGTGGGCGAATAGAGGACATGGATCACCGAGTCCGAGCACACTTGCACCTTCAAAGTGCCCGTTCCCATCGTAAAGACAATGCCGTCCGGCTGTGGCTGAACCTGCTTGACCGGATTCATGGCAGTCCACTGGGCGTGGGCAGCAATGGCGCAGAACGGCGAAACGAAAAGCCCAACCAGGAATAAAACGAAGAGCCGTCGCGATGGTCTATCTTTCAGAGGCATCAGTGATCCTTATCTCTAATCTCTAGGCAGTCCAACGGCTTTTCCCGCTCATCGCGCAGCCGTCGCCATAGCTATTAGTTAATGACTTCGAGCGCAGTAGTGGTGGTTTGTGCCGAGTTTGCTCCCACCGTAAGATCGAACGTGCCCGGCTCAACCACACGATTCATGTTGACATCAATTAAAGACAGGTCTTGGGGAGTGAGCGTGAAGTCAACCGTCACTTTCTGGCCGGGTTCCAGGCTGACGCGCTTAAAGCCGCGCAACTGCATGACGGGTCGAGTGACGGAAGCTACACGCTGATGAATATACAACTGGGCCGTTTCGTCCCCTGCACGATCGCCAGTGTTTGTGATATCGACCGAAACCCTGGTGGATCCGCCGGCTCGAATCGTCTTCGGCTCAACCCTGACGTTATCGAAATGAAATTGTGTATAGCTGAGGCCATAGCCGAACGGAAACAGTGGCTCGCGGCTGACAAACAAATAGCTACGGTTGCGGGAAGGCTTGTGATTGTAGAAATCAGGAAGCTGTCCCACGGAACGCGGGAAGCTGATGGGCAGTTTGCCGCCGGGGTTCACGTCGCCAAACAACACATTCGCCGCCGCAGTTCCGCCTTGTTCGCCCAAATACCAGCCTTCCAGAATTGCCGGAACGTGCTCTTTGACATAGTTGATTGACAGTGGTCGACCATTAATCAGGAATACGATCGTGGGCTTGCCTGTCTCGACGACGGCGCGGATCAGAGCTTCCTGCGAACCAAGCAGATCCAACGAATCGCGATCTCCCAGATGTTGCTCCGACCAGGCTTCGCGATTGGTGCTTTCATTTTCTCCTACCACGACGATTGCGACATCGGACTGGCGTGCCACGGCCGCTGCGCCACGAATGGTTTCGACTTCGGTCTGAGGATCGGGCTGCGTGACTTTGTTCTCGTACCACGCCGACCAGCCTTGCTTTCCAGTCGTGATTTTGCAACCTTCCGCGTAAAGCACTTTGACGCCTTCCCCTGCACGCTTACGAATGCCGTCGAGGATGCTGATTTGGTTTCCTGGCCCCGGGTCGCGACTGTAACCGCCAAGATGAACGTCGGCAGCATTGGGCCCGATTACGGCAATGGTTTTTAACTTTTTCAGATCCAGGGGCAAGAGGTTCTTGTTATTCTTGAGCAGCACGATCGACTTCTGCGCCACCTTCAGAGCCAGTTGCTGGTGCTCAGAGCTATTCGTGATTTCCTGGGCGTAGTCCGGGTCCACATAAGGATTCTCGAACAGACCGAGGCGGAACTTTGCCTCCAGCACGCGCTGCACGGCTTGATCGAGTTCAGCCTCGGCAACCTTGCCCTCGCGCACCTGATCGAGCAGAGTGGCGTATACCGAGCCATCGGACAGATCGTAATCCACGCCGGCGGCCAGGGCCTTGCGCGCCGCTTCCGCGAAATCGGCAGCCACGTGGTGAGTGTGAACCAGCATCTGCAGGCCCTCTCCGTCCGAGGTTACATAACCTCGAAAACCCCACTCCTGGCGCAACACGCCATCGAGCAACCACCGGTTGATATGGTTGGGGATGCCGTCTATTTCGTTGTACGAAGCCATCACGCTTCCCACGTGCGCTTCTTGCACGGCGGCCCGAAAGGGCACAAGAAAGGTCTCGCGCAGATCTCTTTCCGAAAAATTGGCGGGTGCTGTGTTGGTGCCGCTCTCCGGTTGGCCATGGGCGGCAAAGTGTTTCGCGGTGGCCATCACGTGATGCCGGTCAATCATCCACGAAGTGCCTTGCAGCCCATTGATGGCCGCAACTCCCATATGCGCGACGAGGTAGGGGTCCTCGCCGTATGTTTCTTCGGTCCGTCCCCAGCGCGGGTCACGCGACAAGTCCAGCACTGGTGTGAAGGCCTGATTGACTCCCGAGGAAGCCATCTCGTCGGCGGCAGCCTGGAACGCCTGCTGCACGAGTTCAGTATCCCACGTGCTGGCCAGGCCCAGCACTTGTGGAAAGCTGGTGCTGCCGTAGGCCATGAATCCGTGCAAGGCCTCGCCCTGGAAAATTGCCGGAATTCCCAAACTCGTTTTTTCTATCAGGAAATGTTGCGCCTTATTGCGTGCCTCGGCGGCATCGTGCGCGCTCACCTGCGAATCCTCGCGATATAACTTGCCCAATCCTTCAAAGATCTCTTTTGCGTCGGGACTGGCGGTGGACAGCGCACGCTGCCGTCCTCCTGCAAGTTGATCGACCTTCTCCTCCAGAGTCATGCGCTTTACCAGGTCTGCTGCGCGTTGTTCTGCGGGGAGACTCGGATTACGGTACGCAGGCTTGGTTTCCTGGGAGAAACAGTTCGAAAAAAGTAGACCGACAAAGGTGAAAAGTAGCAGACTCTGGCGAAGATGCATGCAGCCTCCTCTTGAAGCAGTGGATCCAGGAGTTGCGTAAACGATTACGTAAGAATGGCAGGCGCAGGATAACATCCCGCGGCGGAGTTTTGCCATAACGATTCTGTTGCTGAAGAATATCGCTTCAAGGATTCCTTTGGACGCCACCGTGCCTCAGGTGGCTTATCCGCAGCATTTTTTATTCTGTGAGATAGTTACGTCTTGAAGTTATGGGGACTTCGATTCGCATCGCGGCCGCCGCACTGGACGACTACGAATGGTGCGCCCGCGTGATGGCTTCGACCGAGCCTTGGATGACCCTGGGCCGCGAACTCGCGGAGTGCCGCGCCGCGCTGGTCCGTCCCGGCAGCGAGCTTTTTGTTGCTCGGGAGAAAGACCTCCCGGCCGGTTTCGTTCTGGTCGCCCCCTACGGTCTGGCGGGATCGCCTTATATTGCTTCCATCGCGGTTGCCGCTGAGGCGCGTGGGCAAGGCGTCGGATCTCGACTTCTGCACTTTGCCGAAGAACACTTCGCTGGTCGCGGACACATCTTTCTGCTCGTGTCGTCGTTCAACCATCGCGCTCAAGACCTATATCGCCGGAGAGGGTACGAGTTCATCGGCGAACTCAGGGATTACGTTGTCATTGGCCAGTCAGAATTCATCTTGCACAAAAGGATTTCATGAGCGCGGTCCCTGCGATGGCGAGCGCGCCCACGAGTAAACGCCTGGTGCTGCTACTGATGGCCGTGACCTCCGCGGGATATGTTTGCCGCGTTGCCGTCACCGTGGTGGCGCCCAACATGATGAGGGATTTCGGGCTCACCCAGGCGCAAATGGGAACAGTGTTCAGCGCCTTCCTGGTTGGCTACACTTTTTTTCAAGTGCCCTCGGGAGGACTGGCCGACCGAGTCAGTGCCCGTCGCATCTTCCTGGTTCTTTGCTGCGGATGGGCGCTGCTCACCGGGCTCACGGCGTTGGTGGGATGGCGTGGATTCGGACTGGCCATGGTGATGCCGCAACTGTGGATTATCCGTGCCATGTTTGGTGTAATCGCAGCACCCACTTATCCGACGTCGGGAAGAACGATTGCTGTTACGATTCCACCCCGCTTGCAGGCCCGGGTTAACAGCCTGGTGCTGGCCAGCGTTGGCGTGGGATCGGCCGTTACGCCGCTGTTGCTGGCGCCGATCACCAGCCACTGTGGATGGCGCACGGCATTGTGGGTGGCGGCTTCACTCAGCGCGGCTGCTGGGTTGCTATGGTGGTGGTTCGCCCCGCGGCAACTTCACTGGCGCGGGAGTTCAAGCGGACAAGCCGCGGGTAGTCCTTCCGCAGCCGAATCGCGCGAGTTCTCGGCCCAACCGTTACGCTCGCCCAGTTTCTGGTTTCTCTCCGCCAGTTATCTGCTGCAGGGCTACCTGGGATACATCTTCATTTTCTGGTTCTACCTGTATCTGGTGCAGGTTCGTCACTTTGAGGTGCTGCGGGCCGCCAGTTTCACCGCGCTCCCCTGGATAGCGACTATGTTCGCCATCCCGCTGGGTGGTGTTTTCTCCGACTGGGCCGTGATCCGTTGGGGCGCCACTTGGGGACGCCGCAGCGTTCCGCTCGCGGCCCTCTGCGGCGCAGCCATCTTCCTGGTAATAGGTGCTCGCACTCCCAGGCCGCTGTTGGCGGTGGCTGCGCTCACTACGTGCACCGTGCTGGTGCTCTGCACAGAAGGTCCCTTCTGGGCGACGATGACGCAACTCTCCGGCGAGCGCAGCGGCATCGCGGGCGGCACGATGAACTTTGGCAGCAATCTAGGCGGCATGGTTTCGCCCGCACTCACGCCTTGGCTGGCGGAGCGTATCGGATGGGAAACTGCATTGACGCTCACGGCGGGATTAGCAGTCGTGGCAGGCTTCTTGTGGCTGGGCGTGCGTGTCGAGTCCATCAAAAAATGAGGGCGGCTCCGTTCTCCCGTGTGCGCGTTAAAATCTGGTGTATCAAGGTGCCGGTATTGCTCTGGATGGCTGCGGCGTGCGCCGCCTTTCTGCTAGCGCCATCTACCGCTCCTGCTCAAACCGCACCTCCAGTTCACGCCACGCCCGCGAACCCTGCTGATGTTCAATTGCGCTCTTATCTGGAGCAAGCCGCGGAAGCGATGCACAATGGGGATCTCGCGTCCGCTGCGGAGAAGCTTCGACGCGCTTTGGGGATTGATCCCCATTCCCTTGCGGCTCTGAACAACCTGGGGACCGGGTTTCCCGGGCGTGACCAAGATCACTGGTCAGCGCGGTGACAATCACTGTATCGTTCCACGTCCATGGTTAGCCTTGATGAGGAGTTCCTGCGGAATTCCCCGGCCGCCGTTTGCTGGCCGCTAAGCAGACAAAGGACTTCCGGGTCTAACCATGCCTCGAAAACTCGGCCCAAAGCTGATTCTGTCGCTCACGATCCTGATCGTTGCCATCAGCGGGGTCAGCGGATACCTCAATTTCCTCACTCAGAAGAAACAGTTAGTGGCGACCATGATCCTCGGCGCGGATCAGCTTTCGCGCAGCATTACCGGCGCTACCTGGCATGCCATGCTCGACGACGACCGCAAGGCCGCCTACGAGATCATGCGGGTGATTGCCGACAAACAAGGGATTGACCGGATCCGAATGTTCAACCGCGAGGGACGGCTGGCGTTCTCGACCGACGCGAGAGAGCAACCTGGCGTGCCCAGCCTATCCAACGAGGTTTGCGCCAGTTGTCATAGCCAGGGACCGATTCGCAACCGGCCGGCTGAAGATTCGCGCGTTCGGTACGCCACTTCGCCGGATGGCGTGAAGACGATCAACATGGTGGCGCCCATCTACAACGAGCCTTCGTGCAGCAATGCCAGTTGCCACGCTCACCGCGCATCGACCAAGGTACTCGGCGTTGTCGATGTTGCGTTGCGGCTGGATCCCGTGCAGAAACAGACGAGGGCCATCACTCTGCAGACCGTCGCTTTGACCGCGCTTGAGGTGGCGATCGGAGCAGCGTTTGTCATTCTGTTCACGAAGCGTTTCGTGGCTACTCCGATTCAACAGCTCATCGAAGGCACGAAGGCAGTAAGTGCCATGGAGTTGGATCGGCCGATCGAAATCACTCGTCGCAGCCAGGAAATCGATGAACTGGTGGACTCGTTCAACCGCATGCGCGAACGCCTGAAACTGGCTGTAGCCGAGCTGAACGAAATGCAGCAGACGTTGGAGAGTAAGGTGGACGAGCGCACTCGACAGTTGCAGGTTGCCCAACGCAAGCTCGTCCAATCCGATCGCCTGGCCACGCTCGGACAGCTTGCGGCCAGTGTGGCGCACGAGATCAATAATCCTGTTTCTGGAGTGCTCAACCTTTCCATGCTGCTCGAGCGCCTCATGGCCAAAGGGGAATACCCTCCGGGACGCGAAGCCGAATTCCGCAAATACCTGAGTCTGATCTCGATAGAAACCGCCCGCGTCGGGCGCATTGTCTCGGACCTGTTGGCATTTTCACGGCGCTCCAAGCCGCAGCGGGCGCCCGCGGATCTGAACAAGCTAGTACGCACCACGCTAGGCTTGGCCGACCACAAACTCAAGTTAATCAGCGCTGAAGTTGTTCTGGACTTGCAAGACAATCTGCCGTTGGTGGAGTGCGACTCGTCGCAAATTCAGCAGGTGATTCTGAATCTCATCTTAAACGGCGCTCAGGCCATGCAACCGCGCGGTGGCGGCAAACTTACCATCCGTACACGCGTACTCAGCGACGAAGGTGACGTGGAGCTTAGCGTTCAGGATACGGGCGAAGGCATCGCCCCCGAAAACCTCTCCAAGATCTTCGACCCGTTCTTTACCACGAAAGCCGAGGGAAAGGGAGTCGGGCTTGGGCTGGCCGTGTTGTACGGCATCGTGAAGGCGCATGAAGGGGAGGTCGAGGTCGCGAGCCAGCGCAATGAAGGCACGACCTTCACGGTCACTCTCCCGCTCAAGTCGCGCAATACCACTCCGGAGTCGAGAGAAGTGCAGGTACATGCAGTGTGAACGGACTTTATCTCGTGGCGATCGGAAGCGTACCGGCAAACGCCTTGGAGTGGATCGAAGGCGCGACCGCCGAGTGGTTCCCGCTGCCCATTCGGCGCTTGCCTCCTCTGCCCATCCCGGCCGCGCGCCTATGACGCAAAGCGAGGGCAATATCAGTCGGTAGAGATGATGAAAATGCTGGCTCAATACGCGCCGCGCGACGCTTCCCGCGTTCTTGGGGTCACCGACGTGGACCTGGCGATTCCGATGCTCAGTTTTCTGTTTGGGCAAGCGCAGTTTGAAGGTCCCATCGCCGTGGTCTCGCTGTGCCGGCTGCATCAGGAGTTTTACGGGCTTCCTCCGCAGGAGAGCCTGCTGCGGGAGCGCACGGTCAAAGAAGTCCTGCACGAGTTGGGACACACTTTCGGACTCGTCCATTGTTCGGAGCCGACGTGTGCGATGAGCCTGGCCACGCATATCGAATTGGTCGATGCCAAGGCAGAACAGTACTGCGCGCGCTGCGGAATGCAGTTGGTGCAAAGGTTTACTTCGCGAGAGGAACTCATATGAAGAAGAATTGGCCGATCCTGGTGGTGGACGACGAAGATGTCATGTGCGAATCGATGGGGGCGTGGTTGCGCGAGGACGGCTACCACGTCGATACTGCGCCCAACGGCCAGAAAGCGCTCGAACTCGCCAAGTCCATGGACTATGCCATCTGCTTTGTCGATTTGAAGATGCCCGGCGGCATGGATGGCATTGAGACCATGATGGAAATTCACCGCATTCGGCCGGAAGCGTCCATCATCATCATCACCGCCTATGCGACAGTCGACACTGCGATTCAGGCCATGAAGGAAGGCGCGCAGGAGTACATCGTGAAGCCCTGCAATCCGCAGGAGATCTCGATGCTGGTTTCGCGCATCCTGAAGCTGAAGAAGTTGCAGAGCGAGAACGCGATTCTGCGCAAGAAGCTGAAGCGCCAATATCGCCACTGCGACCTCATTACTAAGAATCCGCGCATGGAAGAGATTCTTTCCTTAACTCAAGACGTCGCCAGCCTGCGCAGCACGGTGCTGATTCGCGGCGAAAGCGGTACGGGCAAGGAACTGGTGGCGCGAGCCGTTCATTTCTCCGGCAATCGCGCGGAGAAGCCATTCATTGTCGTGAGCTGCGCCGCGCTGACCGAAACTCTGCTCGAGAGTGAGTTGTTCGGCTACGAAAAAGGTGCCTTCACCGGCGCCGCCGCTCAAGCGAAAGGAAAGTTTGAACTGGCGCACGGAGGCACGATCTTCCTCGATGAAATCGGCGACATCTCTCCCAAACTGCAGGCTGACCTTCTGCGGGTCTTGCAGGAGCGGCGCTTCTATCGCGTCGGAGGAAATGAAGAGGTCGAGGTCGATGTGCGCATCATCGCCGCCACCAACAAGAACCTTGCCGAGGAGGTGCAGCAGGGGAGGTTCCGCGAGGATCTGTACTATCGCCTCAACGTGATTGAGATCCGCCTGCCACCGCTGCGCGAGCGGCGCGAGGATATTCCCTTGCTGGCGGAGCATTTCGTGCAGCGCATCTCTTCCGAACTGGGCAAGGACGTCAGCGGCATCTCTGCGGCAGCTTTGAAGCTGCTGATTGCCTAGCGATTGGCCGGGCAATGTCCGTGAACTTGAAAATGTAATCGAGCGGGCCATTGTGACCTGTCGCAACGGCATGCTCGACGAGCAGGATTTCTCCTGGCTGCAGCGCAGCCCCGGGTCGCCGCAGAATTGGGAAGTCCCTGACGTTCCTCTCGGCGAACTGGAACGCCGGGCTATTGTTGCCGCGCTGGAGCGCAAACACGGCAACGTCAAAGAGGCGTCGACCGCCCTGGGCATTGATCGCTCGACGCTCTACGACAAGCTCAAGCGCTACGAGATTGTGCACTGAATTGTGAGGCCGGCCGAGTCTCAAGCCTCGAGAAACGTGTCCGCGAGCACCGCGTCCCAGTCGGCATCGGGCACGGCGTCCATCAGTCCGGGCAGAAGCACACCGCCGTCCGCCAGGGCGGGAGGCGTGTTCGGCGCCCGGAGTTGCAGTTGCAGTCGTTCCAGTTCCCGCGACAACCAGCCGTGAACTTCGGGACCTCGCAGAAGATGGCGCAGAGTTGCCGGATCGCGTGGATCCAGCCGCGGACGGATCTTGAGATACCACACTTCCTTCGGCGCCGCCAACACCGACTACGGTTCCTTCGATGGGCGCACGCACCCGAATCTCGTTGCCGTTTTTCTTCATGCGCCAGGCGGTCTGGTTGATCTCGATCTCGGTGCCCACTTCGGGCATCTTGATGGAGTCGGGATCGCCAATCAGATGATCGGCTAATTCATCGAGGCCGATGGTGAACGTCCCGTCGTCGGCTGGCTTCACCCAAGTATGCCCACGATGGTAGAAGCGGTCCTCCGAGTAGTTGAGTCCCAGGGCGTGGACGGAGGCTCTGGCCGGCAGCACCGCAAACTGTGAGTATTTGCTGCAATGACGACAATCAAAAGCGTTGTCGCACGTCCGGGAAATTACTCTGCCCGCAAGTTCATGGCGGCATCGTCGATCCGATTCCGGCAACTCCGCAAAGTCAGCCTTCCAGCACAATTCGATTGCCTGATTGGTGCGAAAGTCGTGGGCAGTGCGCCACGCCGCCGAGACGACCGTCGCCAGAATCGTCACGACGATGGCGAAGAACAGAGACAGGAAAACGACGTGACCAACGGTCCAATGGAATCCATCAATCCCCGGAAACATGAGTGTTCTCTCCCTTGGGCGGCGGTGCGAACAGCGGCAGATAGCGATACGACAGCGAGTAGACGATGACTCCGTAGGCAATGACACCGGCGAAGCTGGCAACCTCCTGCCAACTCGGCGTGTATTGCAGAAACTCGTCGAACGCCAGAGTGGGCACAGCCAGAGTCTGCACGGTGAGGACGAAGCGGTTCAGCAGCACTCCCGCACACGCCAGCGCGGCAGCGCTCAGAAGCCATCCGCGCCGCATTGCAGTCTTGCGGTACGTCAGCAGAAAGGCCGGGAGCAATCCAAAGAGCACGATCTCAGCAAACAGGATCGGCGTGCCAAATGGCTTGTGAGTGTAGTACTGCCACGGAGCAAAGCCCACCGACGGCGAAGTGATGTTTAACCAGACCAGCGTGTCGATCGACTTGGCTGCGACATAGATAGCAAGCAGGACCCCGGAAATGAATCCCAGGCGCCGGAACACTTCCGGCGGAACAAGCCGCCGACCAGTCACCTTCTCAACCGTGGCCGTCACTAGCATGAGAAAGCTTGGTCCCGAAGCAATCGCCGACAAAATGAATAGGAAGAATGTAGAAGGCCAGATGAAGAATGCCGTCACGGAACGCAAAAGGACGGCCGCGCAACACTCCATAGAGCCCGCCCAGCGACCCCTGGTGGAAAGAACGAGAGCAGAGTCCCCACGCCCGCGAGCACCGGCACTAACTTGTGCAGTTGATGTTCAAAGACCAGGAACGACGGCAGCTTGCGCAACTGGCGATTACGCAGCAGGATCGGAACATATTCCAGGCAAAGCACCAGCAGATAGCAGGAAATGCAGAACGTGACTTCCGTGAGCATCGAGTGCGTATTCGGATGCCAGAAGGTGAACCACGCCCGCAAGGGCTGGCCCACGTCGATCATCAAGATGGCAACCGCGCCGCTGTAGCAGATGAAGCCGACAACGACCGCCGTGTTCAGGATCGGCCTTAGCTCAGCACGCTTCAGAATGTAGACCAGGAATCCGGTGAAGAACGCCCCCGCGCCCAGGGCGATGATCCCCAGATCGAGAAAGATCCAGAGGCCGAAAGCGAATCGATTGTCCATGTTGGTCTGGTTCAGCCCGTAGTACAGGCACAAACCAGCCGCATAAATCCCGACCGCGAGCACAACGGCCCACGGAGCCAGCCAGAGCAGGAATCGCGAGAGCGAGGTTCGCTCCTCGCCCCGCGCAATCCACCGGCTGTCGGTAAGGACGGAGCTAGCCATGTTGGACCTCCGAACGGTCGATCTCCGCGCGTTTGATCTCAGAACCCGGACCGGAATTAGACTCCGCCAGCGCTCTCACCCAGGCCTCCTTCGATTTGTAATAAACCTTTGGCTCCGTTCCGATGCGCGCCAGCAAACGGAATGCGTCAGGAGAGCGCGCGTCTTGCGAGGCGGGATCGTTCTTGTCGGCCAGGTTGCCAAATCGAATGGCGCCGGTCGGGCAAGCCTCCACGCAAGCCGGGACATAGTCGGCGGGATCGATTTCCCGCCTTCCCGCACCCGCGGCCTTCTCCTTCGCCGAATGCAGCCGCGCGTGGCACAGATTGCACTTCTCCACGACGCCACGCATGCGTACTGCAACTCCCGGATTCAGGCTCTTCTCCATTCCCGCAGGCCACGCCGGATCCCACCAGTTGAAGTAGCGCGCGTGATAGGGGCACGCGGTCATGCAATAGCGGCATCCCAGGCAACGCTGCGGCATCTGCATCACAATCCCAGTAGCCTTATCCACTTCGACGGCTTGCTGCGGACATACCCTCACGCATGGCGTCTCGTGCTCGCAGTGCATGCACATGATCGGGATGAACGCTTCGCGCCGCGCGACTCCGTCCATTCCATTCGAAACCTTGCGGACCAGCATCGGCGTGAGGCCCGTCCTGGCGGTTGCCTGTGGAAGCGGCGGCACATTGTTTTCGGCCGCGCAGGCCATCATGCACGAGCCGCAACCGGTGCAGCGGTCCAGATCGATCACCATGCCGTAACGGGCGCTCATGCGTTCCTCTTCTCTGGCGGTTCCCGCAAACTCGATTCCTTGTAGAGCTTCGAGGCCAACGGCGGCAGGACTGGTTCGGGCCATCCAGTCGACCAACTCTCGGGATGCGCAGGAGCGACGGCCGCCGGCCATTCTTTCAACTCGCATCGGAGGCTTCCAGAAGGCAGTGGCTCTCCGACCCAGACTGCTCCATTCCAGAGTTGCTCTTCGAGCTTCTGAACAGACGCGAGCTTGGCGACTGGTGTCACTTCCTGTCCGATCAAAGTTCCCGTCCGTCCGCCGAAAAGTTCTTCGCAACGGGCGTGAATGATTTTTTCGGTCGTGCTCAGAGTGGAATCGATGCTGCCGAGAAATTGCGCGGCACTCTGTAGTTCCGGCGGCGCCTTGCCCAGGCTGGGAGCCACCGCGTAGGTCTCAATCGCCAAGGTCGGCGCGGTGGGAACATCGGTCAACTCTTCCAGAAAGCCCGGTGCTGGAAGCAGCCAGTCTGCTTTGCTTGTTCCTCCATCCCATGCGGCAAAGCGGAATACTTCGGCGTCAGTCTGCGGATCAAAATCCCAAGGCACGCTGGAATCGATCAGCACCGCGCGTACGGAGGAGATAACAGCGCCGGCGGAAACATACGACTCGGTGCGCTTCGACCTTCTCACGATTCCGCCGTGCGCTCCAGCAGCGCCCAGCACGACATTCAAGGCTGCGATTGCCGGATTGTCATCGCTCGCGATCGCCACAGCGGGAGGCCGTGCGGCAATCGTCCGCGCCAGATCACGAATCGCATCCGTGGTGAGCCCAGTCTGCATAGCGGCATCCGCGAGTGTTAGGGACGGCATGGGCCCGTGCGCGGATACGAGATGTTCTTCGAGGAGTATGCGCGCCACTCCTGCGGCCAAAGCAGCTTCCGCACCAGCTTGAACAGGTACCCACTGCCACGCCCGCGCTGCGGTCCGAGAGAGTGACGCTTCCACTTGAATCAGTCGCAGTTGCGGGTCCGCCATGCCCGCAGCGCGCTCTGCCCACAACCGAGTGAACCGGCCCGGACTGCCCCAGCCATCCAGCAACGGCGCACCAAAGCTTACGATCGTGCTGTGCGTTCTCCAAGTCGTACCCCAGCGCGGCAGCCGGCACGCCGCTCCAGCTTGCGTAGGGCGCCAGAGCCCGAGTCTCCGAGCCAAGCACCACGCGATAACTGCCGCTTCGCTTCTTGAAGGAAGGTCTCGAACACCGACGAAGCCGCACGACCTGGATAGCCATCGATGATTACGACCGGTCCCTCACTGCACGCTTTAGCAAAGGCCGCCTTGGCTTCACCCCAAGAGGAAGTAGTGTTGCGGTGACGCACCGTTCGCAACCGCTGCGGATGCCAGTTCAGTTGATGCGCTCCGAAACCGAGCGGGCACAGTGCCCCGCGACTGATGGGATGACTGCTCACTCCGGCAACTCCCACGGGCCATCCTGCGGCCATCCGTACCCGCATGCCGCATCCATTCGGACACAGCGTGCAAGACGACTGCTTCACTTCGACCGGACCGCGTGTGGGCTGCGGAATCCACGGCCAGTTCTGACTCCAGATGGAAGTGTCATCCAGCAGCTTCCAGGGCACCGGCGTAACCATGAGACCCGCCGCCGCTCCCGCGCTCCATACCAGCAGATCCCGTCGCGTGACCTTCATGCGTCTCCTTTACTCATGGCAACCGAGACAGCCCACTTCAACGTTGTGCCGGCGGTGACAGTCTTCGCAGTCGCTCATCTTCATGCCTTCGTGCGGCGCACGCCGCAAGCGCGAGATCGAATGCCCCCAGATGTCACGGCTGTATCCGCTGATGCGGTTCACTTCATACACTCGAACCTGGTCAGACTCGCCGTAAGTCGAATGACATTCCACACAGGCCAGACCGGCGCGCTTCACATGGATCGCGTGCGAAAACCAGACATTGGCCGGCTGCTGCGCATACACCAGCCACGGAGTCTCATGTCCAGGCTTGATGAAGTTGTCGACCAGCGTGGCTTCGGCTTTGCTCTCTCCAATCCGTTCGGAGTGGCATCCCGCGCATTTTTCCATCGCAGGAATTCCGGCAAAGGCCCCGTCCTCGCGCAGAGCGTGACATTCACCACATTCGGCGATGCCAGACTTTTCCGCGTGCGTCTTGTGACGAAACTCGAGCGGCTGCTGCCGTTGCACATAGAGCACGCGTGGAAACGCCACCCACCCGGCCACCAGCGCGACGGCAAGCCCGAGTCCGAAGACGAAACTGTTACGGCGCATGCTCATTCCTCCACCATCCAGCCTCGGTTGGAAAAGAAGTGCTGGAACAAACACACCAGGTGCTGCCGTGACAGCAACTGCGCCACTCCCCGCACCGGCGAGCCGCCATCACAGCCCAGATGCGTGCGTCTCGTGGATTTCGTGCGTCAGCCGCTCCTGTTCCTCCGCCTGCCATGCCGCCGCTTGCGGACCGGAGACCAGCCCGGCGCGCGTCCGGCCCGGCAACTCCCATCCCTCGAACAGCCATCCCGCCCCGTAAGGATCGGCAGTCGAGCCTTGCGGGATCACTGCGCACGCGGCTGTTCACTTTCTGAATCATCAGCGGATTCGGAAAGCTCATCGGCCATTCGACTCCATGGACTGTCAGCGCCAGTGCTGGACAATGAGTGCCGTGTGCGGTGACGAATGTGACGCCGTCCACGCTCCCGGCCACATCCGCCAGAAATCCGTCAATGCCGATGTGGCACAACCCGGATTCCTCGGCGTCCAACCAGAAGTGATTCGCCGTGTACAGAAGATGCGCGGGCGGAGTGGTCGCGTGCGGCCGCGCCAGCAACAAATACGAATCGCAATAGCGATAGGTGTTGCTCGTGCAGCTCGAGAGCTGCGAGTCGCTGAAGGGCACCAGCTTCGTGACCGGCGAAACGCCGCAATACTGCACGCGAATTTCTTCCAGATGCGGGCAGCGATCCTGTTGCACACCATTCTTCGCAACCAGTGCGCACTGCGCGTACTGCGCCGATGCACAGCGCCCGCCATCGACCGCTCCTGGTCCGTCAAGAATCAACTTCTGAACCGGCGCAGCATGGCAATATCGCGCTCGACCCTCTTTAAGAAACGGGCACGCCATAATTCACTTCCGAGGCTTCTGGTTTGAGGCCTCTGACTCCGAAGGCTCGACTCGCTCGCCTCCGTCTGCCATCGTCAGCCCCAAACCGGGTACGGACAGACTGTGCGATCCGCCATGCAACATCGTCTGCAGTTCCGCGTCGATGTTGCTCAGGTCGATGCTGTCGCGAGTTGCGTGTGTACCTTGCGGACCATTAAGTCCCAGCCCACAGCGCCAAACACTACGAGCAGCGCCAGCAGTGTGATGATGCCCAACGCAAAGTTCGTCATGTTGAGCCAGAACGTCCAATTCTCTCCAGCCATAATCGGGTGACCTCCTTGCCGATAAACGCACGGCCACTTCGAAAATAGCAATCCAAATACCATCAAGTGAATTCAACAACATGCAAGGGATTCGATCCGCTGCGTGCCGGAATTCCCGACAACCATGTAGGGTTTCCCAACAGGGCCAAGTCATACTGAAATCACCGCATTCGCCTGCATGAGCCAACACTAATTAGCCACACGAAGACCATGAACTACCGCCTGTTGCCCTGAATCACCTATTCAATTCGGAAGTGAACAGCTTCTTTGTGCTTCCCGTCGCGTTGAAGCGTGATTGGCATCACAAGCGGCTCGCTTCGTTCTCGATACAAACGACTTGCGCGCCGCTTTTCACCGAGATCGGCATCGTTTTGATGTGTATTTTTGCGGGTCTAATAGATTCGTAGTAATGCTCGGGCATTTGTCGCTTACTAAAATGACGCGCACTGATGAATCCTAAATGGAACGGCCAATTCTCTTGCTTTGATCTCGTCGCTAAGACCAGCGAGCGCTCACGCAGCGTTGTGCAGGTACGCGACATCGAGATCGGCGGCAACGATTTCGTTGTGATGGCCGGTCCTTGCGCTGTCGAATCCGAGAAGACAGTTGCTGCAGACCGCTGAAGCGGTGGCCGAGGCGGGCGCGCGCATCCTGCGCGGCGGAGCCTACAAGCCCCGCTCTTCGCCGTACGCGTTTCAAGGGCTGGGTGTGGAAGGCCTCAAGATTCTGCGCAAGGCTCGCGAAGCTACCGGACTCGCCATCGTCACCGAGGTGATGAGCGAGGAAGATGTCGACCTCATCGCCGAATACGCTGACATCATGCAGGTGGGCACGCGCAGCATGGAGAACTATGCTCTCCTTGAAGCTCTCGGACACTGTGGACGGCCGGTTCTGCTCAAGCGCGGCATGACGGCCACGCTCGAAGACCTTCTCCGTTCCGCGCAAGTGATCGCCGTGGCGGGCAATTCGCAGGTCATTCTCTGTGAACGCGGTATCCGCACCTTTGAAACTGCCACTCGCAACACACTCGACATCGCTGCAGTGCCCGTGTTGAAAACGGTGTCGCACCTTCCCGTCATCGTGGACCCAAGTCATGCAGCAGGCGTTCGATCTCTGGTTCCCGTGTTGTCACGCGCCGCTGCGGTGGTGGGTGCGGATGGATTGATCGTGGAAGTCCATCCATCCCCGGAGCAAGCTCTCAGCGACGGCAACCAATCGCTCACCTTCGACGAGTTCCGCCGTATGATGCATGATCTTCAGCCTTACCTCGATCTCCAGCACGAGGAACGTCAACTCCGTCCACAACTCCTCGCGGTCGGAGGAGCGGACTAGTGGCGCAGCGCTCGATCCTAGTCCGACCCATCCTTGTCTCCCTGCTCTTGTTGATTGTCTTCGCACTCAAAAGAACCGCCGTGGAAGCGTCACCTGCTACGGATTCGACGTCATTTCTCTACACCATTGCAACTCACTACGAACCGCTGGCGTGGATGCACGGAGGCGAACGCTTCGGTTCCGGCGCAACAATCTTGGTGCGTGAAGCAGGTGGCATTCATCCGCTGGTTCCAGGTTTCGCTGCGTCTGCCGATTCCGCGGTCTCGTTTGATGGGCAACGTGTCTTGTTCGCCGGGAAGTTGAAAGCTGAAGACGTGTGGCAGATCTGGGAGATCGCATTGATCGGCGGAGAACCACGGCGCCTCACCTCCGGCTCGGAAGACTGCATTCGCCCGTTTTATCTGCCCGAAGATCGCGTCGTGTATGCGCGCAGAACCGCAGGGCGATTCGTGATCGAGACCGTCGACCTCGCTGGCGGAAAGGCGCTGCCCTTGAGCTACGGCCCGGCGAACTTCCTGCCGACCGATGTTCTCCGCGATGGACGCATCTTGTTCGAGGCCGCATACCCGTTTGGAGCAGAGGCCGTTCCTGACATCTATACCGTGTATTCCGACGGCAGTGGAGTCGAGTCCTATCGCTGCGATCACGGCACAAGGCGCTACTCCGGAAGACAAGTCAGTTCAGGAGATATTGTTTTTTCTTCGAGTCATGGTCCGGCAAGATTCAGTCTGGCAAAGTTCACCTCGGCGCGGGCACAGGAAGTTCACATTTCCGCCCCAATCGGGGAATACGCCGGAGAAGTCGTCGAGACCCCCGCGGGCGATTGGCTCTTGCCCTGGCGCGCAGACTCGAAAGCCCCATTTCAATTGATGCTTTGGACTCCGGGTTCTACTGCGCTGCGTCCGGCACTAGCAGAACAAAATGCCGACGCAGTTCAGCCCACGCCAGTGGCGCAGCGCACCGTGCCGAATCGTCATCCCTCGGGATTGCACGACTGGCCGAATGCAAACCTGCTTTGTCTGAATGCATACACTTCGAAGTACCGGTTCGCCGCGGGAGCCATTCATGCTGTGCGGCTTTACACGCCCGATGGGTCGGGCAATCCCAAACTGCTCGGCACGGCGCCGGTGGAACGCGACGGCTCATTTTTCGTTCAGGTTCCATCCGAGAAACCGTTGCAGATCGAACTGCTGGATGCTGCCGGAAAAACGTTGAAACGCGAAGCGGGATTCTTCTGGATGCGTCGCGGCGAGCAGCGCGGTTGTGTCGGATGCCACGCCGGCCCGGAAACCTCGCCTGAAAATGCGGTTCCTATGACCCTGCTGAAGTCCACGACGCCGGCCGACATGACTGGTGCGACCGCGCAGAACGCTTCGGGAGGACACTAGCGTGACCAAACGATTTCTCGGACTCCTTCTTTTGTCCTCTTCCTTGCTAGCGCAAGCGCCGCAATCCGCGCCGAGTTCGATCCGATTCGAGGATGCCACCGCAAAGTCAGGCATTCAGTTCACCCACAGCTTCGGCGCTCAGAAACTCGGCTCTTTGCTCGAAAGCACCGGCTCCGGCTGCGTCTGGTTCGACTACAACCATGACGGTCTGCCCGATCTCTACGTGGTCAGTGGTAAGCCGCTGGAAGACGGAATGCATCCTTATCCGCTCAAGCAGCCGCCTGCGACTCCGCCTCACAATCATCTCTATCGCAACAACGGCGACGGCACCTTCACCGATGTCACCGACCAGGCTGGAGTGGCAGCGAACATCTACGGCACGGCGGCGATCGCAGCCGATTTCGACAACGACGGCTTTGTCGACCTCTTCGTCACCGGCTACGGACGCGCGATTCTTTATCGCAATAAGGGCGACGGAACTTTTGAAGACGTCACTGCAAAGGCCGGTATTAAAGTCGACGGCTGGTCGATCAGTTCAGCATGGCTCGACTATGACCGCGATGGCTGTGTCGACCTGTTCGTCGGTCGCTACGTGAAGTTCGATCCCAAGTACCGCAACTTCTACGCTGCCGACAACTATCCCGGCCCGCTCGACTATGCCGCCGACACCAACCGTCTCTACCACAACAATTGCAACGGGACGTTCACCGACGTGACCGACAAGTCCGGAATCGGCGCCTATAAGGGTCGCACGATGGGTGTGACTGCAGCCGATTTTGACGGCGACGGCTTTCCGGATATCTACGTCGCCAACGACAAGACTGAGAATTTTCTCTTCCACAACAAGCGCGACGGCACGTTCGAGGAAATCGCCGGCGATCTCGGAGTGGCATACGGCCAGAACGGGGAGAACACCTCGGCCATGGGCCCCGTGTTTGCCGACATCGATGGCGATGGTCGCCTCGATCTCTGGGTGACGGACTCCAAATACAACCGTCTCATGCGCAACGCCGCTCCGAATGGATTCGAAGACATCGGCCCCAGTTCCGGTATCTCGCAGGCCACGGCGCAGTACACCAGTTGGGGCAGCGGCATCTACGACTTCGATAACGATGGATGGCTCGACATTCTCGTCTTCCACGGCGGGCTGATTCATCTGGTCCCGCAAGAGCAGTCGCTGTTTCGTGGTCTCGGAAACGGCAAGTTTACCGATGTGTCCCGCGATGCCGGCCCGGTGCTTGACGTGAAAACGGTCTCGCGTGGTGCCTGCTTCGCCGACTACGACAATGACGGCAAAGTCGACGCCTTCGTCGTCAACCTGGGCGCACCCGCGATCCTGCTGCACAACGTTACCCAGAACAGCAATCACTGGCTCACCGTGAAGTTGAAAGGAAAGAAAAGCAATCGCGACGGTATCGGAGCGCGTTTGGAACTGCTAGCCGCCGGACGCAAACAGATCGCCGAGCGCACCGCAGGATCGGGCTATCTCTCGCAGGACGACGGCCGCGTTCACTTTGGCCTGGGCGCCTCAACCAAGGCGGACAAACTCTATATCCACTGGCCCAGTGGCCAAGAACAAGTCTTGGAGAATGTTTCCGTGGATCGCGTGCTCACGGTGGAGGAACCGTAGATGCCGGCGCGCACCCTATCCGGTACGAGCTTTCGGCTGATGGTGCAAGTTGCTGCCATCTTTGCCGTGGCTCTGCTGGCGGTCGCGGCTAAGCCCGCAGCCAAACAGTCAGCGGCGATTCCGAAGGAGCCCTATCTCTCCCCCATCGAAATGGTTTCCTCTCCGGATGGCCGCCTGCTGTATGTCGTCTGCCAGGACAGCGATGAAGTGCGAGTCGTCGATGTGCAATCCAGCAACGTGCTCAGCAGCATTTCAGTCGGTCGCATGCCGCGTGGAATCGCATTGTCGTCCGATGGCCGCCAGTTGTACATCACGAACGCCTGGTCCGACACCGTGTCGGTTATCGACACAACAACATTGCAAGTCGTGCAGACGCTGCCTACCGGTTCGGAACCGAGCGGAATCGTTTCTGACAACAACGGCGCGACGCTCTACGTTGCCAATCGCCTCAGCGGCGACGTATCCGTGATCGACCTCAAGAGCGGGCAAGAAACCAAACGGCTCCTCGCAGGACGCGGCGCAAGCTATCTGGCATTGTCTCCGGATGGAAAGTGGATCTATTGCACTCATATCTATCCGAATGCTGGAGCCTTTCGCACCCAGCCAAATTCAGAAATCACGGTCATCGATACGGCGCGGCAAACGGTGGTCGAGCGCAAACCGCTGCACAACGTTGCTGGCATGTTTCATGTGGCGCTGTCGGCGGATGGCCGGCTGGGCGTGGCCGCGCAACTCAGGCCCAAGAATCTCATCCCCCTGGCCCATGTCGAACACGGCTGGGCGTTTGGCGATTCGCTCACTCTGTTCGGGCAGGACGTGGGCGGAACCATCCAAATCCCGATTGATGAACTCGATCGCTACTACGCCCTGCCGTGGGGCGTCGCCATCGCACCCGACAAGTCGAAGATCTTCCTGACCACTGCAGGATCACAGAGCGTCACCGTCATTGACGTTGCCCGCCTGCTGAAAACAGTGCGGACGCGACCACAGTCGTTCGTCAATGATCTCTCAGCCTCGGCGGATTACGTACTCGCCAGAATTCCCGTGGGCCATAATCCGCGGGGCATTCTGCTCTCGCAAGACGGCAACCGTCTCTATGTCGCCAACCGCCTCGACGACAACATCGCAGTCATCGATACGACCACAGACAAAGTGGTATCGACGATCGACCTCGGCGGCCCCAAGACCGTGGACGCGCTCCGCCGCGGCGAGCGCCTCTTCTACACCGCAGACTTCGCCTTTCAAGGTCAGTTTGGCTGTGCCAACTGCCACCTCGACGCCACCATCGACGGCCTGCAGTGGGACCTCGAGCCCGACGGCTTCGGCAAGGACATTGTCGATAACCGGTCGCTGGAGAACCTGGCCGGTACCGAGCCCTTCAAATGGAACGGCGGCAATGCCGACATGCCCACGGAATGCGGCCCGCGCACTGAAAAATTCTTCTTCCGATCGCAGAGTTTCAATCAGCAGCAACTCACCGACCTTGTGACTTTTGTCTTCTCGCTCCCCTACCGCCCCAATCGCTCCCGCCTTCCCAATGGAGAGCTGACGCCTGCGCAAGAGCGCGGCAAGACGATCTTTGAGCGAACTAAGCACAAGAACGGCAAACCGATCCCCGACTCGAATCAGTGTGCAACCTGCCACAGCGGCCCCAAGTACACGAATCAGCAACAGGTCGATGTCGGCACCGGCAAGCCCACAGACCGCTCGCCCGTGATCGATGTGCCCCAACTTTCCAACGTAGCTTATTCCGCGCCCTACCTGCACGATGGTTCGGCGCGATCTCTGGAAGAAATTTGGACCGTGTTCAACCCGAAGGATACTCACGGCGTGAGCAACGATCTCACCAAGGACGAATTGAACGATCTCATCGAGTACCTGAAAACGCTATGAAGCCGAGAATCTGGTTCGCGACATTGGCACTGCTCTTCACGGCCTCGGTGGCCGTCGCCCAGGACATGCCGCTCTTCCGCTGGGAGAACTTCACCGCCGCAAATGGCCTGCCCGACAATCACGTCTTCTGCGTGTTGGTGGACGGAAAGCGCATCTGGGCTGGTACAGAAAACGGATTAGGCCTCTATGAGAACGGCGCCTGGAAGGTCTTTCGCCCCGCGGATGGCATGGCGCATCAGGCCGTTCTGTCCCTTGCGCTCGATAAGCACACCGGCGATGTATGGGCTGGCACCATGGGCGGACTGAGCCACATCTCCGCCGGCCGCATCGACAGTTTCACGCAGTTGAACTCCGGCCTAAGCAACGACATTGTCTACGGAGTTGGAGTGCAAGGCGATTTTGTATGGACGGCGACCGCTGCCGGCGCCAGCCGCCTGAACACACGCACCGGAGAATGGACGCTGTTCAATGAGCGCAACACGCCCATGTATGAAATCTGGACCTACGCCGTCAGTCCCGCGGAAGACAAGGTTTATTACGCGGTATGGGGAGGCGGAGTGCTCGAGTATGACGTGAAGACCGAGCGCTGGAAGGATTACAACGATCCCGACGGGGAAACGGAACTCGTGCTGATGAAGGATCAGGGCCTGATCCACGAGATCACAACTTCCGTTAGCTATGTAGACAAGATTTTATGGGTTGCTACCTACTTCGGCGCAAGCCGCTACGACGGCCGCTACTGGCACAACTTTCTGCAGAAAGACAGTGGTCTCCCCAGTAACTTCCTCAACCAGATCAAAGGCATCGACGCTAATCGCGCGTGGTTTTCCACTGACAAAGGCCTCGCCTACTACGACGGCGCGAACTGGGCTGTCTATCGTCCCGCGCTCGATACCCACAAGCCCGAAATGCTGGTGCGCGATGCGGCCGGCGTCGTCAAAAAGATTCCAGTACAGACCGCCCCGGCACACAACTACGTACTCGGAATCGACTTCCAGGGCGACGACCTCTGGGTCGCAACCGCCAAGGGATTGAGCCACGGCATTCGCCAGAAAAGTTCTGTCGAAACCGCACATGTTTTGAGCACCCACAAAGCGACACGCAAGAAATGAAACCATCAGGAGCCATGCAAATGAATGTTCAGGAGTTATTCGCGGAAGTGGCCACAGCCCCTGTTGTAAAGCGGGCGATCACCAACCATTCGGCGTTGAACGAAGCCTACGACTACGGGAGCGCCTTCTCCCGCGGCATGCGGATCGATCTGAACGGGCTCACCATTCTTCTGATCTCGGGCACCGCCAGTATCGATGACGCCGGCCGGACCGTACATGTTGGCGACCTTCGCGCCCAACTCCGGCGCACCTTCGACAACATTACGAAGTTGCTGGCCGCGGAAGGCGCGACCTGGCATGACATCGTTCGCACCACTTGCTACCTCCGCGACATCGAGCGCGACTACCACGCCTTCAACGAAGAGCGGACGGCCTTCTACAAACAGCAGGGACTCGACCCGCTGCCTGCTTCTACTGGAATCCAGGCGATTCTCTGCCGCCCCGATCTGTTGATCGAAATTGAAGCGATTGCCATGTTCCGGCGGGAAGTGCCTACGGAGTAGCCATGCGTCTCGTCAGTGTTTCTGTGATCGCTGCGGTGCTGACTAGCACCGCTTGGGCCCAAACGTCCGTCCCCTGTGCGTGCGGCCACAATCCGCCGGGCCCACCCGCGCCCCGTTCGCTCAAGCCCTACACCGGCGCGCCTGAAGACTTGCGTCCGTTCTCCAAGTTCACTACTCCTTATTACGAGTACTATCAGGATCTCGTCGAATACAACGGCGCCGCCCGCGACATCCCCGATCCTGACCTCAAGGATCTCAATGAGATTCGTATTGGGTTTCTGGCGCCTCTCTACGACCACCCTGACCAGGTACTCGGCAATCGCATGCTGAATGGTGCAAAAATGGCAATTGACGAGGCGAATGCGGCCGGCGGTTACGGCGGCAAGCCTTTTCGGCTCGTGACTCACAACGACTATGACAACTGGCAGATGAGCAAATCCGCGGCTGTTGGCGCTTCCAGAGATTCCGCCATCTGGGGTGCTGCCTCGAACGACGCTGTCAGAATGATCTATGACGACAAAGTTTGGGCAATGTTCGGCTCCATTAGCGCGGAATCCACCCACATCGTCCTGCGCCTGACACTGAAAGGTGAAACTCCGCTGGTGAACAGCGCGTCCACCGATCCCACGATTCCGGAGACCATCATCCCCTGGTATTTCACCGATCTTCAGGACGATCGCGTCCAGGGGTACACGCTGGCGCGGCATATCTATACCGACTTGGGCTTTAAGCGGGTCGCCATTCTACGGGTGAACGACCGCTACGGACGCTTTGGGGTTATCAAGTTCCGCGACGCGTCCCGGCGCCTCGGCCATCCAGTAGTGATCGAGCAGAAGTTCATGCCGGGCGACACCGACTACCGTCGCCAACTTCAAGTAATCGAAGACTCCCGCGTCGACGCCATCGTGCTGTGGACGGACATCGGCCCTGCCGCCAAGATCCTGCAGCAAATGCAGGAACTGGGCATGAAGCAGCGCGTATTCGGCAGCCATCGCACCATCGGCGACGAACTTGTCAAGCTCGCGGGCCCCGCCGCCGAAGGCTTCGAGGCAGTTTTCCCTTACGACCCCAACCGCACCGACCCGGAATGGCAGGATTTCAACGGTCGCTACGAAGCGCGCTTCCACGAGAAGCCCGATCATTTCGCCGCCCTGGCCTACGATGCGATGAGAATCCTGCTTGACGCCATTTGTCGCGCCGGCCTGAATAAAGGCCGCATCCGCGACGCCCTCACCGCAACGCAAACTTACAAAGGCGTCACCGGAGACATGGTTTTCGATCCCAACTGCAAGAACATAGCACCCCTGTTCCTCGCTCACGTGCGCAACGGAACCATCGATTACCGGCGCATTACCATGGAGAAATCGTACGCTCGCGTGGGTGAGAACGGCGTTCAGTATGCGGGGCCATCCCTTCACGACGAGCAAGCAACCACCCTGAAAATTGGCGTCTTCGGGCCTCATGCCGAGGAACTCATCCGATCCCCGGAAACCGTTCGCATGCTGAGCGCGTTCAACGACACCGGCAGGCACCTTTCGCTGATTGCCATTCCATCCGAAACCTCGTGGGGCAAGGCCTCCGACGATCTGGTAAAGGCTGTCTACCGGGAACACGTACTGGCGCTGATTGCGCTCGACCGGCCCTCCAGTCATCTTGCCGAGCAGATTGCGGTGAAGTCGTTCATACCAGTCGTGGCCATCTCCGCTGACCGCGCGCTCACTTCAACCAACATCCCTTGGATTTTCCGCCTGCCGCAGGGCACTCCTCTTCAGCAGGCCTTGCGCTGCCTTTCCGCGGCGATCGAACAGGCCGGACCGAACCGAGCCAGCATCCGCGACCTTCTAGCGTCCGGCAAACCGCTAGCTGGAATACGTTTTGAGTCGACAGGGGAGCTCAAATAAAGCGGCCCTTGTACTCCTAATTTTTACAGACTTACACTATCCCTCCAGCATTCCCTCCGGCCCGTCCCTCAGATTCCGGCCTGACTGGCAAGGCACATAAGAGACAATGGTCTAACCAAAATCATTTAAAATGCAGGTTCTCTGCACAGAAAATGATCGACAGCCACAGCCGAAAAGTTCGAGTGATTGATTCCCACACGGGCGGCGAGCCGACGCGCGTAGTTATCAGCGGAGGTCCCGATCTCGGGACCGGGCCGCTGGCCGAGCGGTTGGAGCGCTTTCGCAGCCAGCACGACAGCTTTAGATCGGCCGTCGTAAACGAGCCGCGGGGATCCGACGTTATGGTGGGAGCGCTCTTGTGCGAGCCCGTGGATCCTGCCTGTGCCGCCGGCGTCATCTTCTTTAATAATGTCGGATACCTCGGCATGTGCGGGCACGGGACGATTGGTCTGGTCGCGACGCTGGCGTTCATGAAGCGAATCGAGGCCGGGGAGCACCGCATCGAAACTCCGGTGGGGACCGTGAGCGCCTTCCTGCACTCGAACGGCGAAGTGACGGTGAACAACGTTGCCAGCTATCGCCACGCCGCGAACGTGGAAGTGGAGGTGCCGCACTACGGCAAGGTGCAAGGGGACGTGGCTTGGGGAGGCAACTGGTTTTTCCTTGTGCGCGACAACAACATGGAACCATCGCTGAACAACATCGAGCACCTGACCGACTTTACGTGGGCGATCCGCCGGGCCCTTCGTCAGCAGGGAATTACTGGAGCCGGAAATCAGGAAATAGACCACATCGAAATCTTTGGCCCATCCCATCTGCCCGCCGTCGACAGCAAGAATTTCGTCCTCTGTCCCGGCAAGGCCTATGATCGTTCTCCATGCGGCACCGGAACCAGCGCCAAACTGGCCTGCCTCTATGCCGACGGAAAGATCCGTGAAGGCCAGATTTGGAAACAGGAGAGTATTGTCGGGAGTCTATTTGAAGGTAGCATTACGGTCCGAGAGGGCAACGTTTATCCCAGCATTAAGGGTTCGGCCTTTGTGAATTCCGAGGCTGACTTGGTGCTGAATCCACAAGATCCCTTTTGCATGGGCATTCGAACGTGAAAATGCTGATGAAGGCGCGCGAACTCACCCAGCACTTCGAGAAACTCCTCGGCGATCACCCGAGGATTTTCCGCGCGCCCGGACGCGTCAACCTCATTGGCGAACACACCGACTACAATGACGGCTTCGTGATGCCCGCCGCTGTTGCCTTCTCGACCTATGTGGCAATCGCCGCGCGCCCGGATCGCAAACTGGTCATTCACTCCGAAGAATTCCCCGGCAACTTCGAGTTTGATCTCGATAACTTACCCAAGCAACGCACCGGCGCATGGTGTGACTACGTGCTCGGCGTCGCCAGCGTGCTTCACAAGCGAAGCCATGAGCTTCACGGCGCGAACTTGTTCGTACATGGGGAGGTCCCTGTCGCGGCGGGACTGAGCTCATCCGCGGCCCTTGAAGTCGCCTCCGCGCTTGCTCTAATACGCATGGGCGAGATACAACTGCCGCTGACCGAGGTTGCCCAACTCTGCCGTCAGGCGGAAAACAGTTTTGTCGGCGCACGGGTCGGAATCATGGACCAGTTCGTCTCCTGCTTGGGAAAAGCAGGACACGCTCTCCTCCTGGATTGCCGCTCCCTCGAATATCAGCTTGTTCCCATCCCCGCCGGCATTTCACTTGTAGTCTGCAACACTATGACCAAGCACGATCACGCGACGGGTGCCTACAACACTCGCCGCGACGAGTGCGAAGAAGGAGTCAGGTATTTTCAGAAGTGGAATCCTGCGGTCCGCGCCTTGCGCGATGTATCGGTAGAGTTCCTCGATCAGCACATCCATGACCTTCCCGCTGTGATCGCGAAACGATGTTCCCATGTCGTCCGCGAGAATCAGCGCTCGCTCGATGCTGCACACGCTCTCACCGATGGTGATTTGGATCGAGTGGAGAAATTGATGCGCGAGTCCCACGACAGCCTGCGAGATCTCTACGAAGTCAGTTGCAGGGAACTCGACGTCATGGTCGAGGCTGCCGAAGGCTTGCCAGGCTTCTGCGGTGGGCGCATGACCGGAGGTGGTTTCGGAGGATGCACGGTCAACCTTGTGCGCGAAGAACATGCCGAGAACTTCGCGAGGCAAATTGCCGAACGTTATCGACAAAAGACGGGAATCACTTCCCAGGTGTACCTGTGTGCCGCCGAAGATGGCGCCGGGGAGCTTAGCTGAAGACCTTAGCGGGAGCCCTACTGATCTCCAACGTCCGGCGACCACCCTTGCAGCTTGACCAACCAATTTGCTGGTTCGGGAAGAATCGCAAACCTAGGCAGATCCCCGCGCACCATCGCCACTTCATCACAGCAATGAAACCGTGGACAAGCGTGACAGTCTTTGTATATCTTGTCGGGAAGATCCTCGCGCTGAGCAACCGAGAATCCCTGGCCCGCAAAAAAATCCGGTTTGCGCGTGAACAGGCAGATGCAGTCCACGCGATGGCGCTTCGCCTCAGCCAGCAGGGTTTTCACCAGCCGTCCGCCCCCGCCTTTGCCTTGAGCCCAGGGCGCGACCGTAATCGACCGAATTTCGGCCAGGTGCGTGCCATACAGGTGCAGCGCTCCACAGCCAATGATGCGCCCGTCATCTTCGAGGACCACGAAGTCTCTCACGTTCTCGCAGATTTCCGGCAAAGTCCGCGGCAGCAACGTGCCGTCGCCGGAGTATGCCCCAATCAACTCATGAATCTGCTGTGCGTCGGGCAGGATTGCTTTACGCGTGCGCATGGGCCTCCTCGCGAAGAGACTCGATCCTCTTCCTGGTGACGCTAATTGCGTGCCGCACCCGGCTTGGTGCCGTGCCCCCCGGAACATCGTGGACCGCAAGCACGGAAGCAAGCTTCAGCGATTCGTAAAAGTCCTGATCGAAGGCCGGGCTGAGCGAGCGCAGTTCGTCGAGCGGCAAGTCCTGAAGCTCGCAGCTCCGTTCGATACATATCTGTACAGCCTTGCCGATCCGCTCATGCGCGAGTCTTGAAGGCACACCACGCTTCACCAAGTAAGTAGCGGCGGCCCACGCGTTCATAAATCCCGACTGTGCCGCCTCATGCATGCGCTCGTTCTGAAATTCCACCGTCCTCATCCATCCCGTTACCAGCGGCAACATTTGCAGAAGCGTGTCGGAAGAATCGAAGAGCGGCTCCTGTGTTTCCTGCAAGTCTTTGTTGTATGCGAGAGGCAAACCCTTCACTGCAACCATAAGAGCCGTGGCATTGCCCAGCACTCGCCCACTCTTGCCTCGAACCAACTCGAGCAGGTCCGGATTCTTCTTTTGCGGCATAGCGCTGCTGCCCGTCGAGTAAGCCTCCGGCAGAGCCACAAAGCCGTATTCCTGCGAAGAAAACAAAATCATCTCCTCCGCCCATCGGCTCAGATGCAAGGCGAGCAGCGACAGCGCGTTCACAAACTCCAGCGCAAAGTCCCGGTCGCTCGTGGCATCGATACTGTTCGCAGTTGTGTCATCGAACCCAAGGCTGTCGGCCATAAGCGCCCGATCCAGCGAAAGAGTCGCGCCGGCCACTGCACCCGAGCCCAAAGGACAAACATTCAGCCGCTTTCGGCAGTCTCCGAGTCGTTCCGCATCCCGCAAAAGCATTTCGACATAAGCCAGCAGCCAATGCGCCAGCAGAACCGGTTCAGCCCTCTGCAGATGCGTGTACGCCGGCATGGCGGCATCCGCGGCCTGGTCGGCGCGATCGGCCAGCACGCTGCACAGTTCCGCCAGGTCGTGCCGCAATTGATCAATCGTTGCTCTCACGTACAGCCGCAGATCGGTTGCAATTTGCTCATTGCGGCTGCGGCCGCTGTGCAGCTTATATCCAGTTTCTCCGATCACAGCGACCAGTTGCTTCTCCACGAAGTGATGCACATCTTCCGCTTCATCGTCGTCGAGAAACGATGGCGACGCCGTCGCCCGTTCGCCGATCTGATCCAGTCCCTGCAAAATGCTGATCAATTCGTCGGCAGAAAGTATCCCGGCGTTCTTCAACGCACGCGCATGCGCGCCGCTGGCCGCAAGTTCATGGCGCAGCAAGCGACGATCGAAGCTGAACGACCGCTGCCAGCGCTCGAAATCACGGTCCAGCGGTTGCCGGAACCTTCCCGACCACATCTTCATCGCGCGACCTCCACGCGAGACCGGGCCCGCGATCGCGATGGCAATCCAAGAATGCGAATGAATCCGGCTGCATCCTTCTGGTCGTAACTGTCGCCCATCGTGAACGATGAGAGATCGGTGCGGTAGAGCGAATGTTCCGACTCGCGGCTTACCACGGAAACATTTCCTTTGTACAGCGACAAAGTGACACTGCCTGTCATTTCCTTTTGCGTGCTCTCCACGAAGGCGTCCAGCGCTTCGCGCAGCGGTGTGAACCAGAGACCGAAATAGACCAGTTCCGCATACTTCAGCCCAATGTGCTGCTTGAAGTGCGCGACCTCGCGCTCCAGGCACAACGCCTCCAGTTCCCGGTGAGCCGTGATCAGCAGCGTCCCGCCCGGAGTCTCGTAGCATCCTCGCGACTTGATCCCCACAAAACGGTTCTCGACCAGGTCGACCCGACCGATGGCGTTGCGAGCGCCAATTTCGTTCAGCAGTTCCACCAGCGACACGGGCTCCATTTCCATCCCGTCAACCGAAATCGGAATTCCCTGGGCGAACCCAATGCGTACCTGTTCTTCCTTGTCCGGCGCCTTCTGCGGCGAGCGCGTGATCTGCCACGTGCTCGGCAAAGGCGCGTTCCCGGCATCTTCCAATTCGCCGCCCTCGTGACTGATGTGCCACAGGTTGCGGTCGCGGCTGTGAATCTTCTCGCGGCTGGCCGCCACCGGAATCCCATGTTGCTCGGCGTAATCGAGGCAGTCTTCGCGCGACTTCAACGTCCACTCCCGCCACGGCGCAATGATCTTCAACTCCGGAGCGAGTGCTTGGTAAGTCAGTTCAAAACGCACCTGGTCGTTGCCCTTGCCCGTGCATCCATGAGCGACCGCTGTCGCCCCTTCGCGCAACGCCACTTCAACCTGATGCTTCGCGATCACGGGACGAGCGAGCGAAGTCCCCAGCAGATACTTGTGCTCGTAGACGGCCCCGGCTTTCAGAGCAGGGAACACGTATCCGGTCAGAAATTCTTCTCGGAGATCCTCCACGATCACCTTGCTGGCGCCGGTTGCATAGGCTTTCTCGACCACAGCCTCAATGTCGTCTCCCTGGCCAACATCCCCTACCATGGCGATGACATCGTAAGAATAATTTTCTTTCAACCACGGAATGATGATCGACGTGTCCAATCCCCCGGAATAAGCGAGAACAACTTTTTCAGGCATGAGCGCTCCTAACGGGCAGGCGGACCGCCCCGCCCAACAATAAATACAAAATGGATTTTTGAACGTGCAGCCGGTTTTCTGCCTGCTCGAAGATGACTGAGTTGTCCGAGTCCATCACCTCATCGGTGACTTCCTCACCCCGATGCGCCGGAAGGCAGTGCATGAATACCGCATGGGGCGCGGCTTCCGCCATCAGTTGCCGATTTACCTGGTATGGCGGAAATATCTCGGCGCGCTGCCCGGCCTCATGTTCCTGGCCCATGCTTGCCCACGCGTCGGTGTAAACGGCGTCCACTCCGGCGACGGCTGCATGCGGATCCGTCAGCAACTCGATTCGAGCCCCAGTCTCTTTTGCAATCCTTCGCGCATCGGCAACAATCTGCGCGTTCGGCGAGTAGCCCTTCGGCGTAGCGACTCGGATCGAAGATCCCAGGCAGGCACAAGTCAGCAACAGGGAATGGGATACGTTGTTGCCATCGCCGACGTAGGCCAGCGAGATGTTCTTGAGATCGCCAAACCGTTCCTGCAGCGTGAAATAATCCGCCAGCGCCTGGCACGGATGCTCTATATCGCTGAGCGCGTTGATCACCGGGACTGAAGCATAACGAGCCATCCCCTCGATGGTTTCCTGCGCAAAGGTACGAAGCACGATCACGTCCACCCAGCGCTCGAGATTATGCGCAATGTCGCTCAACGTCTCGCGAGCATCCAGCCGGCTCTGCGACTGGTCCACGAACATGGCCGCGCCCCCGAGGCTCGTCATCCCCGCTTCGAACGTGAGCCGGGTTCTGAGCGAAGGCTTCTCAAAGAACATCACCATTTGTTTCCCCGCCAGCGACCGTTGAAACACGGATGGGCGAGACTTCATCAGTTCCGCCAGATGCAGCACGGCCTGAACCCCTTGCGCTCCGAGATCGCGGGTCGAAACCAGGTCCGGGCACCAGAAGACGCTGGGAAATGTCTCCGGCACCGCCGGCGCTCTGCTTTGCAATAGACTGTTCAACTCTGACTCCTGTCTTGAAACTTAATTCCTGAGCTCATGCGCAGGTGACTTCTGTCCCACAATTCAATTTGGTGAGGTAGAACTGCGGCAGAGCCTCTGCTTCAGCCGCTGGCAGTATCCGTACCCTACCCACGCCCTGCTTCAACGCCTGTCGGCACGCTTCCAGTTTGGGCAACATGCCGCCACTGACGATCGACTCGTCCACCATATCCTGTGCCTGCTTGGTGCTCAGCCACGGAATCACGGCTCCTTCCGCGTCTGTTACCCCGGGCACATCCGTCAGGAAGATGAGTGCATTCGCGTGACAGGCCGCGGCGCAAGCGGCCGCCATCTCGTCTGCATTCACGTTGTAATACTCGCCGTCCGCTCCCAGAGCGAGCGATGCGAGAACCGGAATTCCTCCCTGCTGCCACAGCGCTTCGATCCAGCACGGCTCCGCAAAACAAATCTCGCCGACGAATCCCAGATCGTTCCCTCGAATATGCTTCCGCCGGGCACGGAAAGACATGCCATCGCCGCCGCAGAATCCGAGCGCGGGCATCCCCGCGGCCTGAATGGCGGCCACGACTTTCTTGTTGACCATTCCGCCCAGCACCATGAGTGCCACATCGCGAGTTTCCGCATCGGTCACACGCAGCCCGCCGATAAACTCGCTCTGCTTCCCAAGTTGTTTCAGAACGCGGGTCAGCGCACTGCCGCCGCCGTGAACCACGGCCACGCGATGGCCGTCCTGCGCCAGTTCCGCAATCGCCCGAGCACACTTGCGCAGAGTAGGAGCATCCTCGAGCGCAGTTCCTCCGATTTTGACCACGATCGTCACAGCAGTCCCTCGTCTTCCGACCATCCGTACATAAGGTTCATATTCTGGACTGCCTGTCCGGCCGCGCCCTTCAGCAGGTTGTCGATGCAGGAAATCAACACCAACCGCCGGCCGTCCTCCGCCAGGCAAAATCCGAGATCACAGTAGTTTGTCTGCAGCGAAAACTGCACCTGCGGAAGCTTCGGTGTTTGAAACACCCGCACCCAGCGTTTCCCCGAATAAAAATTTCGAAAGCACGCCTCCACTTCTAGAGGCCTCATTTCGCGGCTGAGGTGCACATAGATCGTCGATAAAATCCCCCGTGGAATCGGAAGCAGGTGCGGTGTAAAGATCAACTCTTCCGGGCTCAGCGCGAGTTGTTCGACCATCTCGCCCACGTGCCGGTGGTTAAAGATCGAATACGCGGACAGGTTGTCGGCCACCGACACAAAGTGCGTCTTGGCCGTCGGTTCCTTGCCTGCTCCCGACACGCCAGACTTCGAATCGGAGACGATTCCGCGGTTGCGATCGACAACCCCAGCCTTAAGCAGCGGTGCCAGAGCCAGGATCACCGACGTTGCGTAGCACCCGGGATTGGCCACCAGCGTGGCAGTTGCCACGCGATCGCCATTTAATTCGGGTAGTCCGTACACAGCCTTCTCGCTCAATTGCGCCGCCGTGACCGCATCCGAGTCCTGAAAGTTGTAGATCGCCCGGTGCTGTTCCTGCTTCAATCGCCAGGCCCCGCTCAGATCTATGACGCGCAGGCCCTGAGATATCGCCTCAGGCACCAGCGAGCGCGATGCTTCGTGCGGTGTCGCCAGAAACAGCAACTCCACTCCTTGCTGCTTCATCGCCGGCCACGAGAGCGAGCGCAGCGGGTAACCACCGTTGCCGGAAAGAACCGGAAACACGTCCGCCAAATCCGTAGCACCGCCGTTGTCGGCAGAGCGGCGTAGCAGAACTGGTTTCTCCAGGCGGGGATGACGCAGAAGAATCCGCGTTAGCTCCAGTCCGGAGTAGCCAGTCGCGCCCAACACAGCGGTTTTGAGTTTCGCGGGCATCTAGTTCAGCATTTCCTCGATCCGGCCCGCCAGTTTCCGGGCCTCATCCTTGTCTGGGCAAACAATCAGGATGGTGTCGTCGCCGGCAATCGTGCCCACGACCTCGGTCCAATCTGTCTCGTCCAGGGCCGCTGCCACAGGTTGCGCGCTGCCCACGATGGTTTTTATGACCAAAAGGTTCTGGGCGGAGCGGATATCAAGAACGAACTCGCGCACCAGTCGCGACACGGGAGGCAGCGCGATGCCAGCCGCACCGTCACCGTGAGGCAGGGAATAACCGTGAGAAGTCTTACTTAGATTCAGATCGCGGATGTCCCGCGATAAAGTCGCCTGTCCGACCTTAAATCCCCGCTTCCGCAGGAGCCGCTGAAGGTCCTCCTGGCTGGCGATAGACCCGTGCTTCAGCACTTCCAGGACCGCCCGTTGCCGCAGTGTTTTATTCATGATGAATAAATATTCACTATAATGAATAAATATTTCCCTATCTTACGGGTCTGCGCCCGAATGTCAAGGAAAAAGCCCTCCCCACTCGTTTACTTTCAGCAGCCTGAGACGACCAGCGAGCCTCGGGGCGCGGGTCGTGAAAATCGTACGGCGAACGCCGCCCCTTGGTAGACTACTTCGCGGTCAAGAAGCACCGTCGCGCCGCCGCGCGAGGGCGAGACGTCCTCGGGACAGCCGGCAAGATGCCGGCGCTAGGTCGACCACCGGAGAGGCGAATGAATCCGAAGCCTACACTGATGGCGGAGTTGATTGCGGAGTTCCTGGGCACTTTTGTGCTGATCCTGTTTGGCACAGGAGTGGTTGCCATGGTCGTGCTGTTTCCTTCGAGCAATCCCGGTGAAACCATCCACGGCGGCTTCACGAACATTACGCTAGGTTGGGGCCTCGGGGTGACGATGGGCATTTACGTCGCGGGCAAAGTGTCCGGGGCGCATCTCAACCCCGCGGTGACCTTGGCTTTTGCGGTCTTTCGTGGATTCCCGTGGCGCAAGGTGCTGCCCTACTCCATCGCTCAGACTGTGGGAGCTTTTGCCGCGGCTGCCCTCGTATTCTGGAACTACATGCCGGCCTTCCGGCAGGTCGATCCACAACTGGAGCACACCGCCGGCATATTCACGACCTTCCCGGCCTTCCCCGGCCTGCCGCAAGCAGGCTTTCTGGATCAGACAATCGGCACCGCATTGCTGGTGCTTCTAGTTTTCGCAATCATCGATGAATTCAATGCGCCTCCGGGAGCGAACCTCACTCCGGCGCTGATCGGATTGGTCGTAGTTGCCATCGGCATGAGCTTCGGCGGTATGCATGGATACGCAATCAATCCGGCGCGCGATCTCGGACCGCGCCTGTTCAGCGTGTTCGCCGGATTTCATAACAACGGCCTCACCGACGGAACTCGGGTGTGGTGGATTCCTGTCGTAGCACCATTGCTCGGAGGTTTGGTGGGAGCAGCCGTCTACGACTTCGGCATCCGGCGCTTCTTGCGCCCTTCCTAGCCGATTCGTGGCATGTGGGATCTGCGAGGAGGAATCGTGCAATATGTTCTAGCGCTCGACCAGGGCACAACCAGTTCGCGAGCTCTCCTGTTCAATCAGGAAGGAACCATTCGCTCGATCGCCCAACGGGAATTTGATCAGATCTTTCCGCAGCCCGGGTGGGTCGAGCACAATCCCGAGCAGATCGCTTCCTCCCAGATCGCGGTGGCTCTCGAGGTCTTGGCTCAGGCTGGCGCGCGATCACGCGAAGTCGCTGCGATCGGCATCGCCAACCAGCGCGAGACCACGATCGTGTGGAATCGCGAGACTGGGGAACCCGTCTACAACGCGATCGTCTGGCAAGACCGGCGCACCGCTGATTTCTGTGAGCGCCTCAGGAGTGAAGGTCACAGTCCTCTGATCCAGCAGCGCACCGGCTTGCTGATCGATTCCTATTTCTCTGCCAGCAAAATCTCGTGGATCTTGGACAACGTTCCCGGCACGCGCGGCGATGCTGAAGCGGGCAAGCTCGCCTTCGGCACGGTCGATAGCTGGCTGCTCTGGAAGTTGACGGGCGGCCGAGTTCACGCGACCGACGCCAGCAACGCCTCGCGCACCATGCTCTTTAACATTCATACCGGTGCCTGGGACCGCGAACTTCTCGATTTGTTTCGAGTCCCGCTCTCCATGATGCCGGTCGTGCGATCCTCCAGCGAGATCTACGGAGAAGCGACCGGAGCGAAAGGACTGGAGAGCATTCCACTCTCAGGCATTGCCGGCGATCAACAAGCTGCCTTGTTTGGCCAGCGATGCATCCGACCCGGCCTGACCAAGAACACCTACGGCACCGGATGCTTCATGCTGCAAAATACGGGCAGTCGCGCGGTCCCTTCGTCCAATCGGTTGGTTACAACCGTTGCCTGGAAAATAAAAGACGCCACCGAGTATGCCCTCGAGGGCAGCGTCTTCGTAGGCGGTGCCGTCGTCCAGTGGCTGCGCGACGGACTGGGTTTGATTCGACGCTCAGAAGAAGTCGAGGCGCTGGCGAAGTCCGTGCCGGACAATGGCGGAGTATTTTTCGTTCCTGCCTTCGTGGGATTGGGAGCGCCCCATTGGGACTCGTACGCGCGCGGCTCGATCTTCGGACTCACTCGCGGCACCACCTCAGGTCACTTGGCCCGCGCAGCGCTGGAGAGCATTGCCTATCAAGTTGCCGATTTGCTGGACGCGATGCGCCGCGATTCCGGAGCATCGGTGCCGGAACTTCGTGTGGATGGTGGAGCCGCTGCCAACGATAGCCTCATGCAGTTTCAGTCCGACATTCTCGGTGCGCCCGTGGTTCGCCCCGCCGTGACGGAAACGACGGCGCTGGGAGCTGCTTACTTGGCTGGCCTCAGCGTTGGCTTCTGGAAAGGTGATCTCGATGCATCCGCCGCGACGAACGATCGCCGCTTTCAGCCGCAAATGCCAGTGTCTCAAGCGCGCCTGTTACGGAACCGGTGGAACGAGGCTGTCTCGCGAGCCAAAAACTGGGAGCCCGGATCGGGCGAGGGTCGCTGATCCGGACTTTCTTGTTGTTGCAAGCGATTTCATCCCGTAGTCTTTTGTCTGTTCATGGCCGCTCCTCCAAGGAAATTCGAAATGCCGCGTCTTCTTTTTCTCCCAGGCGTTTTCTTGCTGATCATTCTCGCGCAAGCTCAGGCCCCGCCGCCACGCACCGTGCAAGCTGTACGAGAAGGCGACAGCATCACTCTGTCGAATGAGGCGATCTCGGCGACGTGGTCTGTCCGTGGCGCGTCTCTGCATGGGCAGAGTCTGACCAACCATTTCAACGAAACCAGCCTGCCTCTCGCGGAGAGTGTGTTTGAGTTGGTGCCCAGAGAAGGCCCGGTACTGCGCTCATCAGACTTCAAGATTGCTGCTGCGCCCGTCATCGAAGAGGCCCCAGTCGCGCCAGGTTCGTCGAAGGCTGCCGATCACTCGCCGGGCCGTCAAGTGCGCATCGAACTCGAAGATCCCTCGGCCAAGCTCCGAATCACCTGGACGGCAAGCCTCCGCGCAGACGCCAACTACATTCGTCAAGAGGTCACTCTCCGCGCGGTGCAACAACCGTTCGCGCTGGCGCAGATCGTTCTCGCCGACGCGGTCCTGCCCGGCGCCGCAATCTCTGGCCACGTCAAGGGATCGCCGGTCACTGCCGGAACCTGGTTCCTGGGCTTCGAGCATCCCTTGTCCGACTGCCGCGTGCGCGCCGACCGCGCCACTTGCTGGCTCTCCCGCGAACTTCCGCTGCAAGCCGGTCAAAGCGTGGCCTATTCTTCAGTGATCGGCGTGACCCACTCCGGGCAACTGCGCCGCGACTTCCTGAACTATGTTGAACTCGAACGGGCTCATCCCTATCGAACTCTTCTGCACTACAACTCGTGGTATGACCTGGGATATTTTGACCGCTACAACGAGCTAGCCGCGGTCGCCGTAGTTCAAAGTTTCGGCGAGCAGCTGACGAAGGAGCGCGGAGTCAAACTCGACAGCTTTCTCTTCGACGATGGCTGGGACGATCCTACAACTCTCTGGAAATTCAATCCTGGTTTTCCGGATGGCCTGACGAAAGTTGCGCAGACCGCTGCCAGCTTCGGCGCGGCTCCCGGCATCTGGCTTTCTCCATGGGGCGGATACGACAAGCCCAAGCAGCAGCGCCTGGCTTCCGCCCACGCGCAGGGATTCGAAACTAATGCGGGCGGACTCGCGTTGTCCGGGCCCAAATACTATCGCTACTTCCGCGATACCTGCCTCGCCATGATCGAGAAATACGGCGTGAACCAGTTCAAGTTCGACGGCACGGGCAACGCGAACGAGGTCATCGCGGGGAGCGAGTTTGACAGCGACTTTGACGCAGCCATCCATCTGATCGGGGAACTGCGCGCGAAAAAGCCCGACCTCTACGTCAACCTCACTACCGGAACTTATCCTTCGCCATTCTGGCTGCTCTACGCGGATTCGATTTGGCGCGGTGGCGATGACCACAGCTTCGCTGGCGTCGGCACGAGTCGCCAGCGCTGGATCACTTATCGCGACTCGCAGATTTACCGGTGGGTCGTCGAGGAGGGGCCGCTGTTCCCCATGAATTCGCTGATGCTGCACGGGCTCATCTTTGCGCGTTACGCGGAGCGTCTGGGCAACGATCCCAGCCACGACTTTCCCGATGAAGTGCATTCGTACTTCGGCACCGGCACGCAGCTGCAGGAGATGTACATCACTGCTTCGCTGCTTTCTTCTGAGGACTGGGATGTTCTCGCCGAGGCCGCGAAATGGTCCCGCGAGAACGCAAAGACTCTCAAAGACTCACACTGGATCGGAGGCGATCCAGCGCGCCTGGAAGTCTACGGCTGGGCGTCGTGGTCGCACGAGAAGGCGATTGTGACCCTGCGGAATCCGAGCGACCAACCGCAGGACTTCACCGCGAGCCTCGCGACGCTGCTGGAACTGCCCGCAGGTTCCACCCCTGCTTATGCCGCACGCAGCCCGTGGAAAAGCGATAGCGCCGCGCAGACCTTGCAGATTCCAGCGCAGCAACAATACACCTTTCACCTGCGGCCGTTTCAGGTGGTGACGCTGGATCTATTGCCTTCGCCGCCGTAAGAGCCTGTGTGAGAAGCGGTTTCGTCGTGGGGGACTCAAGATTTCCACAGTGTTCCTGCAGGAACACTTTTCTTACAATAATGTACGTACAAGAAAGTGTGAAGTCTAATGCGCCCAATAGGTTACGGGGCTCACTCTGTGCAACATCCGCTGCGGCCAGGAAGGGATCAATATGTCGCTCCTGAAATAGAGCGCTACCTTGCCACCGCGAACGCTGCGATGAAGAGAACGCAGAACGCCACGGCGTGAGTCAGTTCGTTCCAACCCAGCTTCCGGACGGCTAATGGTCCGGACTTCTGGATGAAGTAGAACCATCCACGAAACAGGAGTGGCGAAAAGGCGACCGAAGCGATGGCAGGGATCAGGCCGGAAAGACAGGCGATGGTGAGTGCCGCGGTCATCAGGAGTTGCCCGGATGCGAAGGCCCATCCACGCTTCAGTTTCTCAACAAAGCCTTCGACGCGAGCGGTGTGAATTCTGAGTTGCACATAGTGGATCTGGTCGCCGGCGAAAATCAGATTGGCGATCCAGACGACCCATGCCATGGCGCCGAACTTCCCTGTAATCACGTAGTAAGCGGCCGGGCCTGATGCAGTGAGCCCGACGGTGCCGACGATTTCAGAGAGCATGCGGGTGCGGCGTCCCAGCTTTTTGAGCAGCGCCTGTCCGACGAATGCAACTCCGGCAGCCGCGCCGATCGCCCACAACAACGGATTCTGACCCGCCCACAGCAATATCCCGAGAGCCAGAGCAGCAACTGCGCCCAACACAGAAATCGCGGCCGCGACAGCGCGCCGTTCGTCCGCGGTTTGCGCTCGCAGGGCAGACGTGCCCAGAAGGCTTTCCACCGGAGTTCTCAGCCAGAACAGCGCCAGCGTCGCCACCAGAAGCAACAACGCGGGAACAACATGGTGGCTCTCGCGGAAGGCAACGCCCGCGCCCGTGACCATGGGCACGAGCAACAGCCCCCACGCGCCATGTTCCCGCGGAAGAATCAGAGCGAGACGGCGTTCGCGGCGCGTTTTCTGCAGCGCGGCTTCGTCTTCCACAGTATTGTCTGCGAGTCGACGGCCTGGGCCTTCGATGCTGTACTCGTGCGCCGCCATCAGCGCCATCCGGCCATATGGATGTGTTGCATGCCCTTCACGGCCCGCATGTACTGCGCGCGCTCGAATGCGCCGGGATCGGGGCACCGGAGCTGGCTCATGCTGCCCTGCATCTGCGCCACCGATTCGTACTCGTGCTCTTCCATCCACTCCCGCAACTCGCGCTCTACGTGACGCAGATGATTGATGCCGTGGCGCATGAGAGACGAGCACATCATGGTGACATTGGCTCCAACCATGAGCAGTTTGACTACGTCTTCGGCGGCGTGCACTCCGCCAGTGGCCGCCAGACCGGCCTTCAAACGGCCGTACAGAATTCCGATCCAGGTGAGCGGCAGGCGTAGCGCCTGCGGCGTGCTTAGCAGCACGTTTGGACGAATCTCCAGTTCTTCGAGGTCGATGTCCGGCTGATAAAAGCGATTGAAGAGCACCAGGGCGTCCGCCCCGGCTTCATCCAGGCGATGGGCCATATTCGACAGGTTGCTGAAGAACGGGCTCAACTTCACCGCGACTGGAATGGTGACGGTTGCTTTTACGGCCCGCAGAATGTCCAAGTACGTTTTTTCAATGTCCTCTGCCGTCAACTTAGGATCGGTGGGGATGTAGTAGACGTTGCATTCGATCGCGTCCGCGCCCGCCCGTTCGATTTCGCCGGCGAACTTCGTCCATCCGCCCAGAGTCGAGCCGTTGAGGCTGGCAATGATCGGAATGTTCACCGATGCCTTGGCCTTACGGATGTGCTCGAGGTATCCCTCAGGGCCGGTGTGAAACTCACTTGCTTGCGGAAAATACGTAAGAGATTCGGCGAAGCTCTCGGTGCCTGCGGTGAGATGATACTCGAGGTCCATTGCCTCCTGGCGCAATTGCTCCTCGAAGAGCGAGTAGAGCACGACGGCCGAAGCGCCAGCTTCTTCCAGCCGGCAAATCCCGTCCACATCGCGGGAGAGCGGCGAGGCCGAGACCACGAGCGGCGAGTGTAATTTCAGGCCAAGATACTTCGTGCTGAGATCGATCATGATTTTCTCCTCGCGCGGCTAGCGCGTAACGCCCGTCGGTACCGGCTTCACTGGGGGCGGCGCAGGTTGTTCCGTGGCATCGTTGGCAGCGGCTGCCGGTTCCGTCTTGCGGCTGGCCATGTATTCATACATGCGATAGCGATTCTCCACGTCCTGCTGCGCCAGCTTCCACAAACGTTTTGCGTCTTCCGGTTTGCTCTTGGTGAGCATTTTGAATCGCGTCTGCTGCAGCAGGTAGTCCTGCACTTTGCGGGTGGGAGCGCGCGAGTCCAGTACCAGGGGATTTTCGCCCGCCCCGGTCCTCTCCGGGTTGTAGCGATAGAGCAACCACTGGCCCGAGTCGACCGCGACCTTCTGGTCGGTCATCGCCGTAGTCATGTCGATGCCGTGGGCAATGCAGTGCGAGTAGGCAATGATGATGCTCGGCCCCTCATAGGCTTCCGCTTCCAGGAAAGCCTTGAGGGTGTGCTCATCTTTAGCGCCCATGGCCACGCTGGCGACGTAGACGTTGCCATAGGTCATGGCCATGAGTCCGAGATCTTTCTTGGGACCCGGCTTGCCGCCCGCGGCAAACTTCGCGACCGCTCCACGCGGGGTAGACTTCGAAGCCTGCCCGCCGGTGTTGGAGTACACCTCAGTATCGAGCACCAGGACGTTGACGTTGCGCCCGCTGGCCAGGACATGGTCGAGCCCGCCGTAGCCGATGTCATAGGCCCAGCCGTCGCCGCCTACGATCCATACGCTCCTTTTCACCAGCATGTCGACGACGGAAAGAAGTTGTCTCGCATCGGCCGAGTTGAGCTTTGCCAGCTTTTCTTTTAGAAGGTCAACCCGCTGGCGCTGTTCGTAGATGTCGGCTTCATCTTTCTGCTTGGCATTGAGGATGGCCGCGACCAGTTCTTCGCCAACGGTTCCGGCTATACGGCGAAGCAGTTCATGGGCAAACTCGGTCTGCTTGTCGATGGAGATCCGAAACCCCAGCCCGAATTCAGCGTTGTCTTCGAACAGGGAATTTGACCAGGCGGGGCCGCGGCCGTCGGCATTCTTTGACCATGGCGTAGTCGGAAGGTTGCCACCGTAGATGGACGAGCAACCGGTCGCATTCGCGACCACGGCCCGGTCGCCGAATAGTTGTGAGACCAGCTTCAGATAAGGAGTTTCGCCGCATCCCGAGCACGCGCCCGAGAACTCGAACAGCGGTTCCTGCACTTGCTGCTGGCGGATCGTCCCGACCTTGATTTTTCTGCGGTCGAGTTCCGGAATCTTCAGGAAGAACTCCCAGTTCTCGCTCTCTGGGGCGCGCAGCGGAGGCTGCGGCAGCATGTTGATGGCCTTCAACCTTACCTCGCTCTTGTTCTTGACGGGGCAGACATCGACACAGATGCCGCATCCAGTGCAATCTTCCGGAGCGACCTGGATCGTGTACTTCAGGCCAGCCCACTCTTTGTCGCGGGCATCGCAGGCTTTGAAAGTTGCCGGTGCGTGCTCCAGTTGTTTGCTGTCGTATACCTTGATCCTTATCACGGCATGCGGGCAAACCATCGCACACTTGCCGCACTGGATGCAGATTTTCGAATCCCAGGCGGGAATTTCCAGAGCCAAGTTGCGCTTCTCCCATTTCGCTGTTCCCGTGGGGAAGGTGCCGTCGCAGGAGAAAGCGCTCACCGGAAGTTCATCGCCGCGGCCTGCATAAATTGTGCCTAGAACATCGTGCTCGAACTTCGGGGCTCCGGGGAACGCGGTCGGAAGTTCACCCTGGCTGCTGACATTCTCGGGAATCTTTACCTCGAACAGGTGAGCCAACGTCGCGTCGACTGCCTGCATGTTCTTCTGGACCACGTCTTCGCCCTTGCGGCCATAGGTGTGGCGAATGGACTCGCGAATCGCCTCGATAGCCTCGTCGCGCGGGAGAACCTTTGAGATGGCAAAAAAGCATACTTGCATGATGGTGTTCGTCCGCGAACCCATGCCGGCATCCTGCGCGACCTGGTAGGCGTCGATGGCATAGAGCTTCGCTTTCTTGGAGATGAGCTGCGACTGTACCTCGCGGGGCAGGTGGTCCCAGATTTCATCTTTCCCAAAGGGACTGTTGACCAGGAAGACGCCGCCCGGAACCAGCGCGCTCAGCATGTCGTAGCGCTCGAGGAAAATCCACTGGTGGCAGGCGATGAAGTTCGCTTTGGAAACCAAATAGCTGGAGTGGATCGGCTGCGGTCCGAAGCGCAGGTGCGAGACCGTCATTGCGCCGGACTTCTTGGAGTCGTAAACAAAGTATCCCTGCCCGTAGTTGTCGGTGTTTTCACCGATGATCTTGATGGAATTCTTGTTGGCGCCCACGGTGCCGTCCGCGCCCAAGCCGTAAAACAATGCGCGGACCACGCTGTCGGGTTCGGTGGAGAACGCCGCGTCGTAGTCGAGGCTGGTGTGGCTGACGTCATCCTGAATGCCAATCGTGAAGTGATCTTTCGGATTGCTCTGCTTCAGGTTGTCGTAAACGGCCTTGACCATGGCGGGAGTGAATTCCTTGGAGGACAAGCCGTAGCGCCCGCCGACTACTCCCGGCGCGTTCTTCAGTCTTCCATGACCCAGCTTGAGGCCTTCGTGCAGGGCGTTGACCACGTCGAGGTACAGAGGTTCGCCAATCGCTCCCGACTCCTTGGTGCGGTCGAGAACCGAAATCTGGCGTACGCTGGCGGGCAAGGCCTCCATGAACGACTTCACGCAGAAGGGGCGGTACAAGCGCACTTTCAGCAGTCCTACTTTTTCTCCGCGCGAGTTCAGGTATTCGACGGTTTCGTGCGCGGCTTCAGCGCCGGATCCCATCATGACGATGACGCGCTCGGCGTCGGGAGCGCCAACGTAATCGAACAGGTGGTAGGAGCGGCCGACGATCTCGGCGAACTTGTTCATGGTCGCCTGCACCTTGGCCGGGCAGACATCGTAGTAGGAATTGGCGGTCTCGCGAATCTGGAAGAACACGTCCGGATTCTGCGCGGTGCCACGCAGCACAGGATGATCGGGCGAGAGCGCGCGCTGGCGGTGCTCGATGATGCGGTCCATGTTGATCATCGCCCGCATGTCGTCTTCCTCGAGCATTTCGATCTTGTTGACTTCGTGCGAGGTGCGGAAGCCGTCGAAGAAATGCAGGAAGGGAATGCGGGTCTCAAGCGACGCGGCGTGTGCGATGAGCGCCAGGTCCATTGCCTCCTGCACCGAGTTCGAGCAGAGCATGGCCCATCCCGTGGCGCGGCAGAACATCACGTCGGAGTGGTCGCCAAAAATCGAGAGCGCATGCGTGGCCAGGGTGCGCGCCGTTACGTGAAACGCACACGGGGTGAGCTCTCCGGCAATCTTGTTCATGTTGGGGATCATGAGCAGCAATCCCTGGGACGCGGTAAACGTCGTCGACAGCGAACCCGTCTGCAGGGCACCATGAACCGCCCCAGCAGCGCCGCCTTCACTTTGCATCTCGATCACGTGGGGTACGCTGCCCCAGGCGTTGGGCACGTTCTCCGACGACCATTGGTCGGCCCACTCGCCCATCGGCGATGAAGGAGTGATCGGGTAGATGGCGATCACCTCGCTTGCGCGGTAAGCGACATTGGCGACGGCTTCGTTGGCGTCCATGGTCTTGAATTTGCGCTTCATTGACATCCCCCATTCAGACTTATCGATCGCGGTCACTGGCGTGACCACCACCTTACTTTCAGGATGCAGGAATGGGGTTGTGCATGTCGGGACGTGGGTTCACAGAGGGGTGTGATTAGAATCACAATTCGCAGAAAAGGGAATGGAGGACTAGGAAGGATCAGGTAGCAAAGTCAAAGTCCCCATCCTAGCCGCAAAGAACGCGGCTAGGATGGGGCACCCGTCATCCCGCTTATAACTATCGATGGATCATGGTGTTACGGGCCGACTCCGCCGGTATGGCAATCCGCGCAGGTCACTTGTGTCAGATCTCCCAAATCGACCGGATGCTTGAAAGTGGGCAATGCTGTGGCGGCCAGACTGGTCGGACCTTCTGTCTCGGACATGAGCGTATGGCACTGGTTGCAGTCTTTGCTGATGACCTTGCCATCCGCGCTGACATGCTGGCCATCGTGGCAGCGGAAGCAGCCGTTGTAGTAGTAGTGCCCGAGGTTGTTGGGATGGGTCTGCCAATTCAGCTTCATCTCGGGGAAGGTGGTGCGGCGGAAAATCTCCTGAACTTCGGTAACCGCGTTGCGGATATCGAGTGCCTTTGATTTCGCCAAGTCGGGATATTTCTTTTCGTAGAAGTCCTGCATCCCGCTTGCGATCCCCTGCATAGCGGCGTCGGTGGTGGCGTAGGTGGCGGTCAGCACCGTGACCGCTTCCTGCTTGATGAAGGGGAGGGCAAGGTCCAAGCGGCGCGCCAGCAAGGACTGATCGACTGACTGGTCGGGCGGAACGTAGATGTGGGTGGGGCGGTTGTGGCAGTCGACGCAGTCCATGTGGTGGCGGGCGGCCTTGGCAATCTGATCCTTGCTGAGCGTCGAGTCTTTCGCGTAGTACTCGGTGACGCGGCCCTGCAGATCTTCGACGTGAATGTAGGGAACGATCTGGCGCTTCTCGTCGGCCGCCACGTAGTCGATCTTGTTGCCGATGTTCATGTGCCAGTGAATGCCTTCGGGTGCGCCCGTGGCCGGATCTCCGCCGCCGGTCTTAATATCCATTCGGATCTGGCGCATCGTGTTCTTTTCATCGTTGGCGTAGTGGGTGAAGACCTTGAGCTGGCCACCATAGAACTTCTTCGGCCAGTGACACTGCTCGCAAGTTTCCTGGGCCGGGCGCAAATTGTGCACCGGCGTGGGAATGGGCCGAGGGTAAGTGTTGAATACGGTGGCAAAAACCTGCCGGCTGCCGGAGAGCTTAGACTTCACAAACCAGGTTGCGCCAGCCCCTACGTGGCACTCCGCACAGGCCACGCGGGCGTGCGGAGAAAGCTGATAAGCGGTGTATTCGGGACTCATCACGGTGTGGCACAACTGCCCACAAAACGCGGTCGATTCGGTGAATTCGTAGGCTTTGTAGCTCCCCGCGGTGCTCACCATGACGAAGACCACCAGGAACGTTGCGAAGGAAAACACCGCGCTGCGTTGTGCGCGGTCGTTGAGGTCGATGCGGGGATAGAAGGCAGTCGGCGCGACTTTTTTGCGCCGTTCCAGCAGTTCGCCGGCCAGCATGAGGAGCAAGCCGAGAATCAGGAACGCGGGCGACACCATGTAGGCCAGGATCCCGACGTAGGGGCTGGGCTTGACGGCGATGGCGTCGATTATGACAAAAAGGAAAATGTTGGCCAGGCTTACGATCGCCAGCGCGATGCCTGCGAGGCTGATCGGGTTGCGCAGCAGCAAGCGCGAACGGTGCCAGGGCTCCACTGGAGGTGGTGGAGTGTTGTCAGTGTCCATGTTTAGTGCCTGTGATTTCGGGTTGGTTTTCTTTACGGGGCGGCGGTTCAACTCCGCTCGGCTCGTCCGCCGTTGCAGCGATCACCGTCGTATCGAGTCCGTGCTCGTCCTGATAGTGGTGCAGCGTCATTTTTCCGTCCCACCACGCCCAGTTCATCGGGTAAACGTCGGGATCGAAGAACACTTGATAGAAATGCCAGACAATGATCGCCAAGGTCGCCAGGACCGCTTCGTAAAAGTGAATGGCAGTCGCGATGTCGAGCCACCAGCGCGGCAAGTGATTGCCAACGAGAACCTTGGCCCACAGCATGATTCCGGTGACGGCCATGACGATCATCCCCCAGACCAGAGCCCAGTACTCAGCCTTTTCCGCGTAATTGAAGCGGGCAAACTCAGGCTTCCGCGAAGTCAGACCGAGGTAGTAGCAGACATTCTGCCACGCGCCCCGGGCATCGTCCAGCGTGGGGAACAGATCGAGGACCAGCGTTCGTCCCGCCCGACTGAACGCGATGTCGAAGATGTGGTAGAAGCTGATTCCCATCAGAACGACGGCAGCGATGCGATGCAGCAGGTGTCGTTTGTGCTCGCCTAGGGAGAGCATGGAGGCAAACCAGGAATCAGGAAACTTCAAAGCAAAGCCCGTGAGCACCAGAACGATGAAACTGGTGAGCAGCGTCGCATGCTGCAGGCGGAAACGGAGCGGCATGCGCATCACGAGATCGTGCTGAAGTTTGCGCCGTGCGATGACTTTGGCTCGCCAGATGATGAAGTTATGCAGTAGCATGCCGCCGATGACCACGAAGATCATGCTCATGTAGAAGCGGCGAATCCAGCGGACCGCCTTGCTGCCGATGTCGGCCGAGAGCGGGGCGTCCACGTGGACCTTTGCCGCCGTGAACTTTTCCGTGACTCCGGGATGGCACTGGCCGCAAGTGCGGGCGAGATTGGCGTGGTTGATCGTCGACCGCGGATCAGTCGAAGGAAAGATGCTGTGAGTGCCGTGGCAACTGGCGCAGTTCGCGACCACCTGCGAGCCTCCGCGCGACGCCAGCCCGTGGTAGCTGGCCAGATAGGTGGACTCGCGGCGGCCTTGCACGCCAAATTCCTGCGAGAGCCGCATGCCTTCGTGGCAGCGCGAACACGTCGCCTGACCCACGTTTTTTGCGGAGACCGGGGAGTTGGGATCGGAAAGCGATTTAATCGAGTGTATGCCGTGGCAATCCGTGCAGACCGGCGCCTGCCAGTTGCCCCGCGCGACCGCTTGTCCGTGGATGCTCTGCTTGTACTCCTTCGAGATCGCGTCGTGACATTGGCCGCAGGTCGACGGGACGTTGAACTTGAAGATCGGAGACTTCGCATCCTTGGCGTCGAGAATCTCGTGAGTGCCGTGACAGTCGGTGCAGACCGCGGCCTTCTCCGAGCCGGCAGAAACGGCGTGTCCGTGGACGCTTTGCTCGTAAGAAGCGACCATCTGAGCGCTCTGACCGCTATCCTGCATCACAAATTTCTGGCTGTGACATGCGCCGCAGGTCGCGGGGATGTTGCCATGATGCACACGCGACTTAGGGTCGCTGGCGGGCAAAAGTTCATGCGGGCTGCCGTGACAATCGACGCAGGTGGCAGCCTTGCTGTTGCCGCCCTGGACGGCCTTGCCGTGGAAGCTTCGATCATAGGCAGCCTGCTCCTCGGCGTGGCAGGTCGCGCAGGTGATTTTCAGGGGAGGAGTTTCGTGCGCCGAACTCTTTACGTCGGTGTGGCAGTCCACACAGGTAAACATGCTGCCGTGGATGGAATCTTTGAAAGCTTGAGGATCAACATGCAAGCTGACCGGCTTGCCATTGACGTCGTGGGTCAGCGAGGTGTCGCTATGGCAGGCCAGACATTCGTCAGCCGTTGGTTTTGGAGGCTGCTTGCTGGCTGGCTGCTTGCCGGCGGCGTGGACAATCCCAGCAGAAAAAAAGAGGGTGAGGGCAACTCCAAGCGCAGAAATATTCCGTGTGGTTCGCGTGGACATGCTCTCACCCGCCAATTCTTCAGAATCGAACGATCTCCGAGCGGCGGCATGGAGGCCGCCTTTCGTGGGTTATTACTTCTTGGCCAAGCCGCGAATGTAAGCGACCAGGTCCGTGATCTCGGTGTCTTTCAGTTTGCCGTCGTAGGCTGGCATCTTGCCTTTGCCCTTAGTAATGGTTGCGGTCAACTGCACGTCGGTTTGCTTCTGCACATCGGCAGAGGTGAAGTCACGGGCGCCCATCTTCACTCCCATGGGAGAGCCTTTGCCGTCGGGGCCATGGCACATGGCGCATTTCGCTTTGTAGGTTGCGGCTGCGTCCTGTGCCACTGCCGATGAAGAGCAGACCGCGATCAGTCCACAAGCCAGTAGAGTTACCAGGCCCAATCGAAAAGAGATAAGTTTCACGTTGCTTCCTCCTAAGGAAGATTTTATCGGCACGATATCACAGAGGAAGGGTGGTCCGTCATCTGACTTGCCACACTTCCGAAAACACGCTTCGCAAATGGGATCGTGCTTTCGTCTTGCATCCTGAGAACTCACTCGCAGCCGTAGGATCACATGCCCGCCAAACTGGACCTATGGCAGAAGTCACGGGGGTCTGTGACAGGGATCACGGGTCTTTTTGCCGTCGATTGTGATGTTTGTCACGAGACCACGTGCGACCCCGCACTGCGTCAATCGGTTCCAGAACCTTAGGATTTCGCCATGCCTACGTCCAATCCCCCAGTTCGAAGTTCCGGAGGCGCTCGTTCCAGTAATGGTTGGAGGTCCTCTCACTCCGAGACAGGATCAACTGAGTTTTCGATGGCTCCAGATTTTCCGCAGCGACCGCTGCAGGTGACGTGGGAGATGACGCAAGTCCGTGCCGGGAAGGCCGCGCCTGCTCGGGCCGCGGCGGGTGCGCCTCGCGATCGGCATCAGTTTTCGACTGCGGAAGCGTTTCATCTGGTCGAGGAAGTCGCCGCCATGCAGGTTCCTTTGCTGGCGCTGACGGGTGGCGATCCGCTGCTGCGCCCGGACTTGTTCCCGGTCATTGAGTTTGCCTCCGGCCGATCCGTGCGCACTTCGCTTACGTTGCTTCCTAGTCCGTTGCTGGACGCGGAAACGATTGTTGCGTTGAAAGCATCGGGTCTGATGCGCGTTGCCTTCTGGCTACATGGTTCCACCGCCGCGCTAGACGATGCTTACTGGGCGGTTCCGGGATCGCACCGGCGCACGCTCGCGGTCATCGGATCATGCCATGAAGTACAACTCCCGGTGCAGATCAACACCATCCTGGCGCGCCGAAACTTTCATGACGTGGGTCCGATGATCGAGCTGCTCACGCACCTGGACGTGGCTTTGTGGAATGTTTTCTTCTTCGTTCCGCCGAGCCGGGACCAGGCGGGCGAACTGCTCAGCGCCGACGAGCATGAACAAATCTTCGCCAAGCTCTATGCCGCGTCCAAGGTGGTTCATTTCCAAATCAAGACCACCGAGGGCCAGCATTATCAGCGCTATGTTCTGCAACAACGCGTCCGGGAATCGCGTGGCCGCATGACGGAGGCCGAAGTCATCACCTGCCCGCCCAAAGGAGTGAACGAGGGCAAGGGATTCGTCTTCATCAACCACCGGGGTGAGGTATATCCCAGCCGCTTCCTGCCTCTCTCCGCGGGCAACGTGACGACCCAGCCGCTGCCTGAGGTCTATTGCGATTCGCCGCTGTTTGTATCGCTGCGCGACAGTTCCAGACTGAAAGGCAAGTGCGGACGCTGTCTCTTCCGCAATGTTTGCGGAGGCTCTCGCGCCCGCGCGCATGCCATGACCGGCGACCTGTTCGCTGCAGAGCCTTGTTGCGCCTACGAGCCGTAGAACGATGGGTCTCGCCAATCGTGAGAGCTTTGGCGGCGCCACATTGACTTTCTGCCCTAAATACCATCAAAAAGTTGAGCAATTATGAACAGACACGCCACTCGATTTTTCTTATCTTTTTGTCGATGAAATTGCGAATTTGAAACTGTCATTGCTGGGGAATCGCAAGGCATGAACCCCAGACGGAAGCCTTCGTTTGCTGCTTTTTCTTGAGGGGATGGCATCGTGAAAAGGAGGAATTTACGCGACTGCTGTTTTGCAGCAGTCTTTTACGGCACCTCCGGCATGTGATTGAAATCACACGTAGGTGTGATTCATTACCCGGCGCAGAAGCACTGACCATCGCTAGTATCAGGCCCATCTTTGCAACAAGACCAGAGGCCAATAACCTGTCGTACTTATCACCAGGAGGCGATGCCGATGCACTCCCGCGGCTCCGTGCTTGTGATGAGCCTTTTGCTGCTGACGGTTTTTCTCTTGACCGCGAGCAGCTTCGACATTCCTGCTTATTCACGCCAGTACGGGACGTCTTTCACGACCTGCCCGATGCTCCCAGCGTGACCGGCGGCTCTCGGTCATCCCGGGGACACAGAATCCGTTATTAGCGCAGACTCCAGCATTCCGCGCACAGAACAGAAAAGCAGAGATATAAGGAGAATCTGGATGAAAAAATTGGCGATCTTTTTGCTTGTGGTAGTCCCTATCGTGCTTTTACTGTTTTTTACCGCAGTGAATCCGCCCCACGCGGTGGCGGTCCCGAGCTACGCGCGGCAGACCGGCTTGGCGTGCAGTGGCTGCCACTACGCGCCTCCGGAACTCAACCCCGCCGGACGAAGGTTCAAGCTGCTCGGTTACGTGGATAAGGCGGACGACACCAAAGTCATAAAGACGGATGGAGGCAAGAAGCGTGCCGCACTTGATCTTCTGTCTTCCCTGCCCCTTTCCGTAATGCTGGATACCTCATTTACCTCAACCAAGTCTCCGGTGCCGACGACCCAGAATGGCAATTTTGAGTTTCCTCAAGATATTTCGCTCTTCCTTTCTGGTGCCTGGACCAGCAACGTCGGCAGCTTTCTTCAGGTGACTTACGACACCCAGGACGACCATTTCAGCATGCGATAATACGGATATCCGCTACGCGAACAAGACGAAGCTGGGCGGCAAGGAACTGGTTTACGGCCTGGACCTCAACAACAATCCAACCGTAGAGGACCTGTGGAACAGTACGCCGGCATGGGGTTTCCCGTGGGTCGCCAGCGATTTTGCACCGACCCCGGCCGCTTCCCCCATCATTGATGGCGGTTTGGCGCAGGACGTCGCAGGATTCGGCGGCTATGCGATGTGGAACGATCATCTGTATCTGGACGCAACCATTTATCGCTCGGAACACGTGGGCGGTCCTCAGCCGAATCCAGGAGACGGTTCTTCAAACAACATCCGCGGGGTTGCACCATACTGGCGCGTCGCCTGGCAGCAATTGACCGGAAAGACACAGTATGAGTTCGGCACTTATGGCATGCACGTGCGCAACGCCGCATTCACCGGTCCCGGCCCCGAGGATGAGTACACGGACTTTGCCGTGGATACTCAGATCGATCGCACGCTATTCAGGACGGACGTGCTTTCGTTTCGAGGCACATATATCCACGAAAACTCTAATTTGTTGGCCACCCTCGCTGCCGGTGCAGCCGCACAGGGCTCACACCATCTGAATACTTTCATGGCAAATGCCGAATACCATTTCGGCAATCGCTATACCGGTACATTCGGTGTGTTCAACACCGGGGGGACCGTCGATTCGGTACTGTATGCGCCGGGTGCGGTGAGCGGCAGCGCCAATGGAGACCCGAGAGGCGCGGGATACATTGCGAACTTCTCGTTTTGGCCATGGCAGAATCTGCAGCTCGCAGCGCAATACACCGGATATACACGGTTCAATGGCGGCGCGACCAACTATGACGGTTCGGGTCGCAACGCCGGTGCCAACAACACAGTTTATCTGGATGCGAAGATCATTTTCTGACACGCACGTGAGCAATTATCAACAATTCTATAAGGAGAACAATTCAATGAAGTGCAAAGCATTTTCTCTCGTGGTACTGACAGCAGGGTTGTGCAGCGCGGCGTGGGCGGGCGACATCGAGGGCAAAGTTACAGGAATGAAGGGACACTCGGTGGTTTACGTCGACGTCATCGCGGGCAAAACCTTTCCCGCACCCAAAGAACACCCGGTGATGGACCAAAAGGGGCTGGTCTTTGCGCCGCACATCATCGTTGTCCAACAGGGCACAGCGGTCGACTTCCTGAATAGCGACACCGTGCAGCACAACGTCTTCTGGACTGCGATCGGCAGCGACAAGAAAGCCGGACACAACCTCGGCACGTGGCCCAAGGGTGAAAAGCGATCCTTTACCTTCGATAAGGCAGGTGTCGTGCCGGTGCTCTGCAATGTGCACCCGGAAATGGCGGGATATATCATCGTCAGCCCAACTCCGTATTTTGCCGAAACCGACGATAGCGGCAATTACAAGATCAAAGACGTTCCCGATGGTAGTTACACGGTGATTGCCTGGCACGAAGGCGCCAAGAACCAGTCCAAGCCGGTGACCGTGTCCGGTGGGGGCAAAGCGGATTTCACCCTGACAAAGTGAGGAGTACACGCAGGACTGTCAAGAAAGGGAGTGGCTGTAAGCAATAGGGACCGCTCCCCGATCCTTTTCCTTTCAGCGTTCATGCCCTAAGGATTCGGTTGACGTTCCGTCATCGCTCGGACTAAAAAGCCGCAATGCTGAAGCGATTTAAAAGCAAGAAGGTCGACGGGGATTGGCTGCATACAAACTTTCCCTGCATGATGGCCTGCCCGGCCCATACCAATGCCGGACGCTATGTTGGCCTGATTGCCGAGGGGCGGTTCGAAGAGGCCTATCGCCTGGCGCGCGAGCCTAATCCCTTGGCGAGCATCTGCGGACGAGTCTGCGCGCATCCCTGCGAGACGGCTTGCCGCCGCGGCGAAATCGACCGGCCAATCTCAATCCGCGCACTGAAACGTTTTCTGACCGAGCAGTACGGGCCCGAGTCGAAGCATCCCATCAACGTCAATGAAGGGCGCGGGCAGAACAAACTCCCTTACAAGATCGCGGTGGTCGGCGGGGGTCCCGTGGGACTGTCGGCGGCGCATGATCTCGCGCTGATGGGCTACGCGGTCACGATTTTCGAAGCTGCTCCGGTCGCCGGAGGAATGCTTTATCTGGGGATTCCGGAATACCGTCTGCCGCGCGGCGTTGTGGAGGCGCAAGTCCGCGAGATTCTGGAGACGGGAGATATCACTCTGAAGTTGAATCAGGCTGCGGGCCGTGACTTCACCATCTCTGATTTGCGCCGCCAGGGGTTCGATGCGGTACTCGTCGCCGTGGGCGCGCACCGCAGCCGCGATCTCACCATTCCCGGCGTCGATCTCGACGGGGTCTACAAAGGCATCGACTTTCTGCTCAATGTGAATCTGGGCTACAAATTCACGATTGGCAAGAAAGTCATTGTGATTGGCGGCGGCAACGTCGCTATGGATGTCGCCCGCTCCGCGGCCCGCGAAGTCGTCAAGCAGCATGCCGGCGGCGTCGAGGACGCCGAGCCTTCCAGCGAAAACGTCACCGCCGTGGCCACGCGCGAGATGGTCGACATTTCGCTCTCCGCGCTGCGCATGGGCGCACGCGAGGTGAACCTGGTGTGCCTGGAACCCCGCGAAGAGATGCCCGCGGCCCTGGAAGAAATCGTCGAGGCCGAAGAGGAAGGCATAATCATGCACCCCGGGCTCGGGCCGAAGCGGATTCTGGGCAGGGATGGCAAGGTTACCGCTCTCGAAACTCTCAAGACCAAGTGGGTCTTCGATCAGAACAAGCGCTTCAATCCCGCTTTTTACGACAACAGCGAAACGCAGATCGAGTGCGACACCATCATCATGGCGATCGGGCAAGCGCCGCGTCTCGACTTCCTGACACCCGACGATAAAGTCGAACTCTCCCCGCGTGGGCTGATTGCGGTGAATCCGCAGACCTTGATGACGTCCGCACCCGGCATTTTCGCCGGTGGGGACTGTGTTTTCGGACCGCGTCTCATTATTGACAGCGTCGGCGACGGCAAGCGCGCGGCGGTGGGCATTGACGAATACCTGCGCGGCGGAAAACATCCCGATCCGATCATCGAAGTCGAAGTACTGAAGCGGCACTCCATGCCGCTCGATTATCTCGACATCAACCGCCAGCCGGTGCCGATGCTGCCGCTCGAACGCCGGACCGGCGTAACCGAGGTTGAGGTCGGCTATGACGCGCCGGCCGCGATGGCCGAAGCGCAGCGCTGTCTGCATTGCTGGGTCAATACGATTTTTGAAGGCGTGCCTGAGGATGGCAGCATGTGCATCCTGTGTGGCGGCTGCGTGGATATCTGCCCGGAGAAATGTCTGGAACTGGTTTCGCTCGACCGCATCGGGTTCGAGCCTGAAACCGTGCAACACATCCGCGACAACCAGGAATTGTTCGGAGTCGAGTTCGACGAGGTCGCGGCCGACGAGCTGGGCGTGGTGACCGGAGCGGCCATGCTGAAGGATGAAACCCGGTGCATCCGCTGCGGGCTGTGCGCCATGCGCTGTCCCGTGGGCACGATCACGATGGAGTCGTACAACCTGATTCCCGCGGAGCCGACCGGCTTGATCTCAGTCGCTTCGATCGGCGCGGGATTGCAGAAGTAGGCACGAGGCTACGATGGCAGACGAAATTAAAAAGAACGATGACGTGAATCGCCGTCAATTCTTCCTGAAACTGGGGCTCGGTTCTCTGGGCATTGCCGCAGCGGGTACGGCGGCGTTCGCGTATCAGTATCTCGACCCGAATGTGCTCTACGAGCCGTCGCCGGTGGTGAATGCCGGCAAGCCGGATCGGTATCCGCTCGACTCGGTCACGCTCGACGTGAATTCGGGGATTTATATCATTCACTCGGACGAGGGCTATTTTTCTCTCAGCGCTGTATGCACGCATCTCGGCTGCCTGACTGCGTGGAAGCCGGAGTTGGGCATTATTGCGTGCCCTTGCCACGGCAGTAAGTTTGCGGTTTCGGAGCAAGGCAAGTTTAAACCCGGAGACAAGATCGAAGGGCCCGCGCCCAAGCCGCTGCCGTGGAAGCGCATCTGGCTCAACGATGACGGCGATCTTCTGGTGGATCGCTCCACTGACGTGCCGCCGCTGGCGCGGGATTCATTCGTGAGGGTCTAAGCATGGCGAAAACCGTAGACCAATACCTCGACAATTTGCGCGGCACGCGGGTGTGGCGCTCAATCTTCCGCAGCGGCACTGGGTCCAGCACGCTGAAGCGTGCGCTGGCGATTCAGCAGAACGTTTTCCTGCATCTTTTCTCGACCAAGGTGCGCACGCGCATGATGAGTTTCAGCGCGACGTGGTACCTGGGCACGTTGACGCTCGGCACATTTGTAATCCTGGTCGCGACCGGAATTCCGCTGATGTTCTACTATCACCCGTCGGCACCGCAGGCGTACGCCGACACCAAAGACCTGCAGTTCGTAGTCTCATCCGGATTATTCCTGCGCAACCTGCATCGCTGGTCCGCGCACGCCATGGTGTTTCTGGTGTTCGCGCATATGTTCAAAGTGTTCTATCGCGGCGCCTACCGCGCCCCGCGCGAATTCAACTGGGTGATCGGCGTCATCCTTCTTCTGATGACGCTCTTGCTAAGCTACACCGGCTATCTGCTTCCCTGGGATCAACTGGCGTACTGGGCAATCACGGTAGGGTCGAACATTGCATCCGCCGTCCCGGTGATGGGTGAAAAGATTCACTTCCTGCTGCTCGGCGGCAACGCGGTCAACGCCAACGCGCTGCTTCGCTTCTACGTGCTCCACTGCATGATCCTGCCGCTGGCGGCGATGTTCTTCGTGGCTATCCATTTCTGGCGGATCCGGAAAGATGGCGGCCTCTACTCGCACGCCAGTGAACCTGCGACGGTGCGGGCCCGTACCGATACCGGCGCCCCCCTGGCGAAGGAGGGACAATAGTCATGGCCGATTCCAAAGATTTCACCGCCGGGGTCGACTCCAACGCGAAAAAATCTCCGCGCCGCATCGTGTTCATCACGCGGCGCACCTCCGCGCAAGTCAAGGCCGAGACGGAAGACCAAGTCCAGACTTTTCCGGAGGTCCTGTTCCGCGCGGCCGTCGCGGTGATGGTGCTTGCGATCGTGCTGGTTTGGATCGCGCTGATGTTCAACGCGCCGCTCGAAGGTCTTGCCGATCCGTCGCACACACCCAATCCCGCCAAGGCTCCGTGGTACTTCCTCGGATTGCAGGAGATGCTGCACTACTTTCCGCCCGTGGTTGCGGGCGTGCTGGTGCCGGGACTGGTGGTGATGGCGCTCCTTGTCATTCCGTACTTCCGGGTCAACATCGAAGCGGACGGACTCTTCCTGAAGGACCGGCAAAGGCGGCTGCGCATCTTTTATGTCGTCGCGACCGCTCTATCGTTGTTCCTGCTTCTGTTCAAGGTTTATGCCGCTCTGGTGCCGACACTGATCATGGCTGCAGTGATGCTGGTAGCGGCCCAAAGCTCTCCGCAATCGCCTACGGCCTTCCGCCGCTATCTGGCCGCAAGGCCGCTTTCTTACTGGGTGATGACCTGGTTCTTATTCGAACTGGTGGTGCTCACCGCCATCGGTACATTCTTCCGCGGGCCGGGTTGGTCCTTCGTCTGGCCGTGGCAGGGCTCATAAGATGTCGATGAAGATGCTTATAAGGGTGCGGCGCTCATGAAAGAAAAATTTACGTCGCTCTGGCAAAAATTGTTCGGGGACAGTGTGCGCGCGTTCGGCGTTGTGAGCCTCATCTTCTTAGGCTCGCTGGCGATCGCTCCTGCGAAGAATTACTTCAGCGAGTGGCGGCACTATCAGCACGGCTATCTCAGGATGGTCCGCAACCGCAGCGATGCGAATACGCTGCAGCGCCACTTCCAGGGCGGGATCCAGCAGATCTGGCTGCCTGAACTCGGAGTAGTAGACCGCTGCACCAGTTGCCACGTCGGGTTGAAAGAAGCCAGCCTCACGGATGTTCCTGTCCAGCCTTTCCGCACGCATCCCGCGATCCCCCACAAACTCGATCAGTTCGGATGCACGGTTTGCCATCGCGGACAGGGCGCGGCCACTACGGTTTCCGAGGCGCATAACAGCACGCTGGCGTGGGAGCAGCCGATTCTGCCCGCGAAGTACATCGAGTCTTCGTGCGGCGAGTGCCACCGCGGGCCGCTGCCGGGAACGCCGCAACTCAATCAAGGACGCACCCTGCTTTCTCGCGAAGGCTGTGTGCACTGCCATACGGTGAAGTTGTCTGATGGCACGACGATGAAAGCCACCGACGATCCGCCGTCGCTTTCGCACATCTCCGACAAAACGACGCGCGAGTGGGTGTACGCATGGCTGAAAGATCCGCAAGCTTACGCTTCCACGTCGTCCATGCCGAATTTTAAGTTGAGCGACGATGACGCGCGTGACATGTCCGCGTTTCTGATCGCCAACAGCACTCCACTTGAAGGAGACACGGCCACGATTTCTGCGAAGGCATCCGCTGATCCCGCCGCGGGCGCCAGCCTCTACGGAGAATCGTTCTGCGCGTCGTGCCACGCCGTGCAGAACGCCGCTGGAAATATGGTGGGCGGCGATGTTGGCCCGGAGTTGACTCGGGTGGGAGGCAAGGTGAAGCCGGAGTGGTTGCAAGCTTGGTTGAAGAACCCGCGCGCTTACGATCCGGGCACGGCAATGCCGCACTACCGCTTGATCGACCCACAGGTTGCGACACTGTCCGGATTCCTTCTGGCCAAAACCGATTCCGACCTGCTCGCCAACGTACATCTCGCGCCTGCAACGCCCGAGCAGGTTACGCACGGCAAGCGCCTGGTTTCCGACTACGGCTGCGCCTCCTGCCACGAAATCGCAGGCATCAAGAAGCCGGAGAACTTCGCTCCCGAACTCAGCCGCATTGGCAACAAGCCCGTCACTCAGCTTATCTTTTTGCCGGGCATGCCGCACACTTTGCCGGACTACATTGCAGGCAAGATCAAGCAGCCGCGTGCATTTTCCCCGGGCCTGAAGATGCCGCAGTACACCTTCACGTCGGCGCAGATCGATGCGCTGACCACCGCGCTGCTCTCGCTGAACGACCGCTCCAACACGCTACCGCCGTCGCTCGCGGTGGCCGCCACGGCGGAGTCGGACTACCAGCCTGCGGGCAAAGCCGGAAAGCTGATGACCGACCTGGCGTGCTTCAGTTGCCACCGCATCAACGGCCACGGCGGAGATATGGCGCCGGATCTCACCTGGGAAGGCAGCTCCGTGCAGCGTGGATGGCTGGTCGAGTTCCTGAAGAATCCGGGCACGTTACGCCCCTCGCTGATTCGCCGCATGCCGCGGTTCAATTTGACAGACAGCGAGGTCAACGAACTCACCGATTACATCATGACCGTCTACCAAAGTCCCGCTGTCGACCGCGAGTCCATGCCCTTGAGCGGCTACTCGCAAGGCCAGGTGGAACTTGGCAAGCAGCTTTTCTATGGCAAGTATTCCTGCCAGGGATGTCACATTGTCGACACCAAGACCGACAAGGGCTACATCGGCCCAACTCTGACGCACGTTGGTTCGCGACTCACTGCAGCATGGATTTACCACTGGATGAAAAATCCGCAGGCGCTGCGCCCCGGCACAGCCGAACCCAATCGTGCCATGAGCGACGAAGATGCCCGTGCTCTCACTGCGTTCCTGATTTCGCAGAAAGGCGGAGCCAAACAGGAGGTCGCAAAGAAATGACTCGGTACTCTCCGGGCTTCGCTACGCTTTTCATCGCCCTGTTGGCAACTTCGGCAGCAATATCCTGTTTACGCAAGAGCGAGTCTGCGCCGTTGCCCAAGCCTACGGCATTCGGTGCGGCGATCGTCGAATCCAGCGGCGGAAAGCAGACAGCGCAGACCGGCAGCCTGTTGCCGCAACCCGTCGTGGTGCAGGTGAACGATGAGCTGGGAACTGCCGTGGCCGGAGCGCTGGTGCAATTCTCCGCTGTCCCCGGAGTTGCCTTCGATCCTTCCAGCGCGCTTACTGATTCGAGCGGACAGGTCACAACCAACGTGTCTCTTGGAGGCATGGCAGGCCGCTACCAGATCGTCGCATCCACGACCGGTAAGTCTCACAAGAAAGTGGAACTGAAGATCGAAGAGATCGCCCTCGGCTACGAGCAAACGCTGGGACGCCATCTCAACGATCAGTACTGCGAGCGCTGTCACAACCCCGAGTCCACGGTGGAGCGCGTTTCGAATTACGATAACCTGGAAGTCAAGCCGCACCCCTTCACCGAGGGGGATACTCTCAACAAGATCAGCGACGCCGACCTCACGGCCATCATCAGCCACGGTGGCCCGGCTCTGAACAAGTCGGCGCTCATGCCGGCATGGGGAAACACAGTCAGCAAGTCGGACATCCAGGCGCTAATATCCTATATTCGTGCCGTCTCCGATCCGCCATCTCGCAGTGCTGGGCCGGTCTATGTGAAGGATTAGCCTGCTGCTGTACCTTTGCGCCGTCAGTTCGATGTGGGCGGGGCACAGGTGCTTCCTGCCAACGAAATCCAAGATCCGGAATTGCGCGCGCTGCAAGAGCGCAACATGGACGATCTGAAGCGACTGGGCGCCGCGGTTTTCGCGCTGCCCAGGCGCATTTGCTCCGCCCAGTTCGCGGAGGGCGGGGGAAGCCGCTGAGGCGGGCTCCGGGGCCGGCGCCATCTTCAAATCACATCGCATTGTGATCTTGGTCACACGATCCATTCCGGGAATCTTTCAGAATTGGGTCAAATGACCGACCGGCTTGGGAAGCCGTGCCATCTTGGTGTGACCACAATCACCAATCCTCGTGACCCGTTACACGGAGTTTCCCTACTGCCTCTGGCATTCTTACCACCTAACGAGGTGCCCTATGGCTCAAGACAATCGTGACATTCTGGACGTCCTCCGGTTCGAACTGAGCTTCCTGCAAGACGGAGGCTACGGACGCTCTCCTCACGCGCCTTGGCGGGCGCCGGCGGTTTTTGAGGATTCCCCCATTTGCCCGAATTTCTGCGATCCGGCGCGGCCGCATCCTTGCGAGAGCTGCCTGTTGGAGCAGTTTGTCCCCGAAGGGCGTCGTGCTGAGGCTGTGCCCTGCCGCTTCATTGAACTCACGGAACAGGGTCAATCGGTAGAGGATTTCTATCGCACTGGAACTCAGGCCGATATGGAACAGGCTCTGGCCGCATGGCTTCGCGCACAAATCGAGAAGATCGAGCAGGAGCGCGGTCTTTCTCCAAACCGAGGGGCGGCCTAGACAGCTGCTCCGCGACCGCGTATAGGTGCTAGGCCGATTCAACTTCGGCACAACAAATCCCCCAGAACTTTCTACCAAGGAGAAGTGAAGATCATGAGTGAAGATCATGCATATCGAGTAGCAGCCTGGTGGACATCCGGCCGCACTGGCTTGGCCAAATCGGATTCCGCGCCCAATGCAATCCATTTCACGGCTCCCACCGAATTTGGCGGTCTGGAAGGCCGCTGGACGCCCGAGGAACTTCTGCTTGCCGCCGTCGCGAGTTGCTATACCACGACCTTGCGGGCGATTGCGGGCAACGCTCAATTCGATTTTACCGACCTGCAGGTGGAAGCCAGCGGCACGGTGCGCAAAGCCGATTCTGGCTATAGTTTCACGCAGATCGTCATCCGTCCGAACCTCAAGATCGCGTCTGCCGAGGAGCATGATCGGGCGCTGGATCTGCTCAAACGGGCCGAGAAACTGTGCCTGGTCTCGCGGGCCCTGGGAACGAACTTGAAGTTCGAGCCGCAGCTCGAAATCAACAAACCGGTAGCGATTGTCTGAATGAGTCGGATGATTGCGCGGCCGTTACAGTTCCAGCAGAGCCGACACCGACGATGGATCGTCCATCGCGTGCAGCCGAAATCCCACCTTCTTGAAGATGGCTTGCGTGGCCAGGTTGTCCCGTAAAATTTCCCCGGAGAGCCTCCGAAACTTTTCTTCGCGGGCCACCCGGGCCACACTGGCGAGCAGTTCTGTTCCCAGGCCGAGTCCATGCCATCGATCGGAAATCAGCACGGCAGCCTCGGCTTCCGTACGATTGATGGCGCTGAAACGGCCTACTCCTAGTACTTCGTGTTGCCCGCTTTCAGGATTCTTGCGATCCGCGACCAGCGCAAATCCACGGTCGTAGCTGCCAAAGCAGATGCGCACCAGCCGCTCGTGCTCGACCCGAGTGCTCAGGCTCAAAGAACAAAAATACCGCAGGTAGACGCTGCGCTCGGAAAGGGTAGTGTGGAATTGCACCATGAGCGGCTCATCTTCTGGACGAATCGGCCGGATCGTTACTGGAGTGCCATCCTTCAAGCGCCACTCCCACACGTACTGCGACGGGTACGGGCGGATGGTGGGACGCGGCAATTTCTCGGCCTGCACGGTGGAATCATGCACCACCACTCGCGCGTCGAGCGCAAGCACTTGCTCGGGAGTCGCCAGAAGTGGATTGATGTCGATCTGTCTAATCCAGGGCTGCTCCATCACAAGTTGGCTGAAGCGCACCAGCAGACCCTCGAGAGCGGTCAGGTTGACGGGCTTGCGTCCGCGCACTCCGAGCAGTGCGGAATAGATCTTTGTCTGCTCCATCAAGCGCTGTGCCAGCGTGGTGTTCAGCGGAGGCAGCGCCAGGGCGCAGTCGCGGTAAACCTCGACCATGACTCCGCCGGAACCAAACAGGATTACGGGTCCAAACTGCGCATCAACGGTGCTGCCCAGGATCAGCTCGTATCCGTCGCGCTTTACCATGGGTTGAACCGTGACTCCGGCAAAATGTTCCGCTCCGGCCTTCTCGGCGACGGCGGACTGAATCGCGCGGTAGGCGCTGCGCACTTGTTCTGCGGTCTGCAGTCTCAGGCGAACACCATCGACATCCGTCTTGTGCGCGATGGTGTTGGACAGGAGCTTCAGCACTACCGGATACCCGATCTCCACGGCACAAGCGATCGCTTGCTCCTCGTTTTCTGCCACGCGCGTATCCACCACCGGAATCCCGTAATACGCGAGCAGCCGCTTGGCTTCAAATTCATTGAGCATGGTGCGGGCGCTGCCACGCACTTTCTGCACGAATTCATTGACTTTGCCGCGGGCGTCGGCGGCCACTTCCGATCCTTCCACCAATGCTGGAGTTTCATAGAGCCCGCGCAGGTTGTAGGTGTATCGCCACATGTAGGTGAAGGCGCGCGCAGCGGTGTCGGGATAGGAAAACGTCGGAATACCGGCGGCGTTGAGAATCGCGGTCCCTTCGGCCACTCCGTCGCCGCCCATCCAACTGGCCAGCAGTGGTTTGGTGGAGGAGTGGGCGAGCGGCCGCATTCTTTCCGCCACCTGCGTCGGATCCGCCAGTCCCTGCGGCGCGATGATGGCCAGCAATCCATCGCTCGCCGGATCTTTCGACGCAATATCAACCGCTTTCACGAAGCGCTCCGCGTCTGCATCCGCCAGCACGTCCACCGGGTTGCTGTGGCTCCAGTGCGACGAAAGGAAGGTGTCCAACTGCTGCAGGGATTCTGAGGAGAGCACGGAGAGCTCGCCTCCGGTCGCCATGAGAGAGTCGGTCGCCAGGACTCCCGGACCGCCGGCGTTGGTTACGATGGTGAGTCGCGGGCCACGTGGACGCGGCTGCTTGCTCAACACCTCCGCCATATAAAAAAGGTCTGCGATGTTCTGCACGCGCAGCACACCACAGCGGCGGAATGCCGCTTCTAAAACATCGTCACTTCCGGTCAACGCTCCCGTGTGCGACGCTGCAGCTCGCGACGCCGCCTCCGACCGTCCGGCTTTGATCACAATGATGGGCTTGCTGAGCGCGATTTCGCGGGCGGCCGAAAGAAACGAGCGCGCGTCTCCCACCGACTCCATGTAGAGCAGAATGCTCTTGGTATGCGGGTCATCGCCGAAGTGATAGATGAGATCGCCCCAGCCGACGTCGAGCATGGAACCTGTGGAAACAATGGCGCTGAATCCCACTTGCTCGCGCTGGCTCCAATCGAGAATCGCAGTCTGCAGAGCACCGCTCTGGCTCAGAAATGCGACGCTGCCTTTCTGCGGCATGGACTTGGCAAAAGTCGCGTTCAATCCAATGGTCGGATTCATGAACCCCATGCAATTGGGCCCAATCAAACGCAGCGATCCTCGGCGCAAGTGCTTCTGGATTTCTTCTTCCAGGAGAGCGCCCTCATGTCCTTGCTCGCGGAAGCCGGCTGAGATCACGACTGCCGATTTCACGCCCGCGTCGACACACTCTCCAATGATCTGGGGGACAGTCTGCGCCGGCGTTACCACCAGCGCCAGGTCGACTCCTCCGGCGATGTCTCCAATTCGCTTATGAGTTTTGATCCCGAGGACTTCGCCGTGGCTGGGATTCACGGCATAGACTTGGATGGGAAATTTGCTTTCCAGCAAATTCGAAACTACGCTCTGGCCGACGGTGCCGGCACGATCCGTGGCTCCGATCACAGCGGCAGAGCGGGGCAGGAACAGCGCTTCCAATCCCGGTCGGGGAGGTGTTGGCGTCTTCGGTGCATCCGCCTGCGGCTTCAGGGTTGTTGCCTCGCTCACTGAATTTTCTCCCGCTGGGGGATGCAGGTATTTTTTCATAACTTCAGCGAGCTAAGAAGCAACGACTTCACCGCACACCTCACCCATAATGGCACAGTTTCCTACGCTCGTCTGTGATTGCAGTATGTCCCTAATCACGAGGGCTCGTGATGGTGATCACAAGCTCAAGTGCGGTGCTACAATGAGTTCAAAGGGAGGTGCTCAGTGCGCGCCCCTTATGGCCTAAATATTCTTGATAATTGCCTCACGTGCCCGGTGAGGGAAGAACACCTTTTCTGTAATCTTTCCGTGCTTGCCGGGCAACGCCTCAACGAAATAAAATCCACCGCCGTCTATCCCAAGGGAGCGATGCTCTTCATTGAGGGGCAGCAACCCCGTGGCGTGTTTGTGCTCTGTGCCGGGAAGGCAAAACTTTCCACCTCTTCCCGGGAAGGCAAAACCATCATCACCAAACTCTCCGAGTCAGGAGATGTTCTCGGCCTCAATTCGGTGGTTTCCAACCGACCGTACGAAGTTACCGCGGAGATGATGGAGCCTGGCCAGGCCAACTTCATTCCTCGCGAATCCTTGCTGCAATTTCTCAAGGACAACGGGGAAGTGGCCTTGCGCGTCGCCGAACAATTGAGCCGCAACTACTACACCGCGTACGAGGAGATCCGCACACTCGGTCTCAGCACCTCGCCGTCGGAAAAGTTTGCCAAGCTGCTGTTGTCCTGGTCGACGAAGACGCCGCAGACTGACGGATCCTCACAGGTCAAGCTCACGCTCACCCACGAGGAGATTGCGGAGATCATTGGGACCACCCGTGAAACTGTCAGCCGCCTGTTTTCTGAATTCAAGAAGAAACAGTTGCTGCAGCTCAAGGGATCGACCCTCGTGATCCGTAACCGGCCGGCGCTGGAAAAGATCGTTCAGTCCTGAATGGACAGGTGGGTGCAGTAGGCTCGGCTGTTCTAGTGAGGCTATAACGACGTCGCCGGGAGATCCACTCTCCACGGCGCGCAGCCCTTTTTATCCCGCAACCGTCAACACGGGACAAGGCGCGTTCCGTACGACCTCATGCACTGCTGCCCAGGGATTATGGGCGGCCATTCTCGCCGACGCACTCTGGTTCGCTCCCATTACGATCAAATCTACTTTGAACTTACCGCTCGCCGTCAGGATTCCCTCCCCCAAGAAGTCGGTTCCCACGACATACTCGGGGTCCTGCTGCAAGCCAGTTTCCGCAGGCAAACATGCTCTCAATTGCTGGAGTGACCTTTTGCGGGATGTTCCTTCCCATTCCTGCAACACGTCGGCGGCTGCGACGGCCGGTGCGTAAGCCGACAGACTCGCCGAAGTCGCGGGCATCGGTGGAATCATGTGCAACAGGATCAGTTTCGCCTGCTGTGCTCTGGCCAGTGCCAACGCGAGCGGCAGAGCCTTCGCCGACCCTTTGCCGAAGTCGGTTGCGAATAGAATCCTGTGAAACCCGGGTCCGTGAGTAATGGCTGCAATATCCGCCTTCGGGCCGATCGTCATCACCGGGCAGGGTGCGACGCGCAGCAGTTCCTCGGCAACGGAGCCCAGAGCCAGCTTCTGAAGACCTCCACGCCCTCGCGTGCCGATGACCAGAAGGTCGATTGCTTTCTCCTCGATTATCGCCGCTACCTGCTCCGCCACGGGTCCGTGTTTTACCAAAGTTGTTTCAATCTTCTGCTCCGGTCCTAATTCGTCCACCAGGGCTTTGATTTGCCGCTCGGCTGCCATGCGTTCCAGATCAAGTTCGGGCGGATTCTCCAAAGCCCCATAGTGACGGTCTGGATGCAAGACATGAACCACCGATAACTGCGCATTATCTTCCATCGCCAGCGCCAGTGCGTCGCACAGCGCTCGCCGGGACGATTCCGAAAAATCTGTGGCCACGAGAATGTGCCGGAAAGCTGCACCGGTGTTCGACATCTTCAGTGGTTTGTTCAATTCCGTAACTGTCATAGGTACCTCCTTCGCCACTGCGGCTTCATCTATCTTCACGGCCGGCAGATGCGGCCCGTGCGCGCGGCCGTCTTCGTTTCAGCTGACTCTTCGAAGCAGGCGGCAGCGGGAGCGCCCCTTTTCTGGTGGGCAGGGGCACCAGCTTCACCTGCATTCCACCCCAGATCAACGTCATTTCCTTCGAGCATCGTTCGCACAGCCAGAATCGCTCTTCTAGCGGCGGATTCAGCATTCCCGTCGCGGTTGGTACTTCAGGGGTGAGTGCGAGGCAGAAGATCTTCCCCTCGTGGAGATATCGAAGGATCTCGGAACACTCGGGATTCGCGCACTTGGACAGCATGGCGCACTCCTGCCAGCCGTACGCTCAAAATACTATGCCCGCTCCGGCAGGAATGAGGTGATGGCAGATACCAAATCGGGTGACCTTCATCACCCACTTGGAACTGGCAAACCGCCGCCCAGATTCAGGCGCCCGCTGGTTTACAATCGCTCCCAGATGACGATCAAACCTGCAGTTCTGTCGAGACTTGCGGCCACGTGGCTGATAGCCCCGCCGGAGACCATCGACCTGAACAAAATCGTTTTCAACACCGAAGCCCACCACGCCATCTACAGGACATCGTAGCGGCGAAGATCTGGCCTAACAGCATGATCCAAATCCACTGCGCCGCTCTTCTCTTCGACATGGATGGAGTCCTCATCAACTCCACACCCGCCGTCGCGCGCGTGTGGCGGCGATGGGCCATCGAGCACGGGTTCAACCCGGAAGAAGTCGTAGCCCGCGCCCACGGACGCCCCAGCCTCACAACGGTGCGCGAGTATCTTCCAAACGCCGATCATGAAGCCGAGAACCGCGAGATCGAGCGCCGCGAAATCGAAGACCTCGAAGGCGTCGTCCCGCTCCCCGGCGCGCTCGACTTTCTGGCCAGCCTTCCTGAGGACCGTTGGACGATCGTTACGTCCTGCACTCGTCCCCTTGCCGAAGTCCGCATTCGGGCTGCAGGCCTGCCGCTTCCGAAGAAACTGATCACGTCGAATGACATCACCCACGGCAAGCCGCATCCCGAGCCCTATCTGAAAGGCGCTGCCGTTCTTGGATTTCCCCCGGCGGAATGTGTCGTCCTCGAAGATGTCCCTGCCGGAGTCCGTGCGGGCAAAGCTGCAGGAGCGAAAGTCGTCGCCTTCAAAACTACGGTTCAGGAATTTGCGTTGCGGGAAGCTGGGGCGGACTGGGTATTGAACAATTGCGCCGACATTCGTTTGCTCGATTGCGGCAAAGACTTGAACTTAGCTCTCAGAGGAACTTAGAGGAGGAACTGGAGATTCCTTGGGGGCCTATGGTTTTCTCCCGGATGCCGCATCATTCTCGTCCCCCGGATCGAGGCTTGAATACCGCATCCCCCGTATCGTAAATCGAACTTCTCCGGGCGTAGACTTGACCCATACCCCCTGGAAAGTTCGTTCGAAGGAGAAACCACAACATGAAACACAGGCTGCTGATTTTGTTTGCCAGTTTACTTGCACTCGTCACTCTGGGCACGGCCCAAGATGCGCAACGCGACCAACCCTCAGCCAAGTCGCAGGAGCGGATTATCAAAGAGGTTCGCCATGAACTGCTGATGCTCCCTTTCTTCGGCGTCTTCGACTACATTGCCTTTAAGGTGGACGGCTCCAACGTTACCTTGCTTGGTCAAGTCGTTCGGCCTGTCCTCAAATCCGACGCCGAAAACGCCGTCAAGCATATTGAAGGCGTCGAGCGGGTAGATAACCAGATTGAAGTCCTCCCTCCGTCTTCCATGGACGACGGCCTTCGCATACGGCTCTTCCGTGCGATCTACCAATATGCGGCGCTGCAAAAGTACGAGCTCGGCGTGCAGAAGCCCATCCGAATTATCGTCAAGAATGGGCGCGTGACCCTGGAGGGAGTCGTGGACAGCGAAGCCGATAAGAATCTCGCCGGCCTCCGCGCCAATGGGGTTTCCGGCATTTTCTCGGTGACCAATAATCTGCAAGTGTCGAAATAGTAAAGCGAAACCAGACTTTTGCGAGAGGACGCGTAGCTGGCGTCCTCTCTTTTGTTTCTGTCGCTTCCGGCAGTCTCCTTCTTTTAAGTCTGAGTATTAATGGTCGCGTCGATAGTTCTGTCTCAGTCTCAAAGCTGCCTCACGCGTATAATGCTCCCGGATTAGACTTCCGCCCCCAAGCGAAGCAATCGGAGGAACGCCATCATGAGTTTGCATGCTATGAACCGCCGCACGTTTCTTGAAACGGCAACCACCATCACCGCCGCCACTCTATTGACCAGCCGCCTGGGTTGGGCTGCCGGCGACCACAAGATCGAAAAGATCGGTGTGCAACTCTACACCGTGCGCGACCTGATGAAAGGCGACTTCGACGGCACCATCGCCAAGGTCGCACAGATCGGGTACAAGGAAGTGGAATTCGCCGGATACTTCGGCCGCACCGGCCAGCAAGTACGCGCGGCGCTCGACAAGAACGGTCTCTCGGCGCCCGCCACCCACATTCAATACGACGAACTCGACGAGAAGTTTCCCTCCGTCATCGAAACCTCCAAGACCATCGGCTTGAAGTACATTGTCTGCCCCTGGATCCCCGAGGATCTCCGCAAATCTCCCGACATCTGGAAGCAGGCCTCCGCGAAATTTAACCATTGCGGAGAGCAGACCAAGAAGGCCGGCATTCAGTTCGCCTATCACAATCACTGGTTCGAATTTCTTCCCGTCAATGGCAAGCTGCCCTACGATGAGCTTCTCAAACAGTGCGACGCCAGTCTGGTGAAGATGGAAATGGATCTTTGCTGGATTACCGCGGCTGGAGCCGATCCATTGAAGTATTTCAATCTCTATCCGGGTCGTTTTCCGCTGGTTCACGTCAAGGACTTAAAAAAACTTCCCACGATCACCGCTGGGGGTTCGCAGAACTTCGGCGACACCGTGGACCTGACCTCGGTCGGCGGCGGCATCATCGATTGGAAGAAAATCTTCGCGCACTCCGAAAAAGCCGGGATCAAGCATTACATCGTTGAGCACGACAAGCCGGAAGACCCTTACGCCAGCATCACAAAAAGCTACGAGTATTTGAGCAAACTGCGCTGGTAAGTCGCGAGAGGGTTGGGCTGCCTGTATCCGTCGGAAAACGAAGGAGATGACTGCCTGTTGACATAAGTCCAAAAATGGATATAAAATACTCCATAATTGGAGTAGTCATGAATGCTGTGGCTGTCGTTCCGGATATTGGCCTCGACCTTCGAAAGTTGCCGGACTTGGCGGATGCCACCACTCGCTCGCGCCTCAGTCCGCCGGCGATCTCTGCGTTCTTCGCAATCGTTGAGAAGTGGGGGTTGCGCAACGAAGATGCAATGGCGCTGCTCGGTGGCGCTTCCCACGGGCGCTACTACCAACTCAAGAAAAATCGCAAGGGTCTGCTCTCGCAAGACGAGCTCACGCGCATCTCGCTCCTGATCGGCATCTTCAAGGCGCTGAACATTCTCTTCAGCCAGCGGCTGGCGAATCAGTGGACCTCGCGCCCCAACTCGAATCCTATGTTTAACAATGCCCCGCCATTGGTGTTGCTGGTTCGTGGAGGAGTCCCCGGGATGATTGGTGTGCGCCGCATGCTCGATCATCGTCGCGGCGGCAGATGAAGTTCTGACAAGACAAGTCTGTGCTCGGAACCACTCCCATCGATCAGCGCGATACCCATCGCCTGATTCCTGCGCAATTCGCCGGTGACGGCGCTTCTGTACTCACTCGCCTCAGTGACGATCCCAAGACGATCGAGGGCATTTTCGAACTCGACAATGCCACGAACGACCGGTTGCTAGCGGAATCGCGACTGTCCCCGGGCATTGATGAAAGGGAACTGGTCTTCGGGATTCCCTCTTATCGCATTATCAATGCCTCATTTTGCCACCCATCGCCTACCGGATCCCGCTTCAACTCCTCAGACCGAGGTGCATGGTACGCGTCGTTCGAGTTGGAGACCTCGCAAGCGGAGGTCTCCTATCATCGCCAACTCTGGCTGAGAGAGACTGCGTGGGAGGAAGAAGACACGTCCGACTATCTCGACTACCTCGCGGACTTCCGGGCGGAATTCCACGACCTTCGCGCTTCGACGGAGCACTCCGATTGTCTTCCGACAAGTTACGCGGCGTCGCAGGCGCTCGCCACTCAGTTGTTTGAACTCGGCTCCGCGGGAATCGTCTACCCCTGTGTCCGCCGCGCCGGTGGAACGTGCCTCGCCTGTTTTCGCCCTGTGCTGGTCACGAACGTGCGCAAAGGCAGCATTTTCACGTTCGTGTTTTCGGACTCACGCACTCCGCCAACCATTCGCCGTGCGTAGCGACCGCGGACAATACCGCGCGGTTAAGCTTTCCCGAACGGTTCTTCCAACGACAACGGCTTTGGCGTGAACAGCTCCGCGCCGTTCTCCATGATGTGCATGTCGTCTTCAATCCGGATGCCGAACTCACCGCGAATATAGATTCCCGGTTCGTTGCTTGTGGTCATGTTGGCCTGCAGCTTGGCTGGATTGCCGCGGACAAGATATGGCCACTCGTGCCCATCCATCCCCAGGCCGTGCCCGAGGCGGTGAGTGAAGTACTTGTAGTCCGGACCGAACCCCCCGTCAGTAACCACTTTCCGAGCCGCGGCATCGACGGAACCACACTCGGCTCCCGGACGCGCCGCCGCCAGCGCGGCCGACTGGGCACGGAGGACAATGTCGAAGACGCTCTTCATTTTGTCGGAAGCCTTGCCCAGCACGTACGTCCGTGTGATGTCCGACTGGTATCCTTCAACCGCGCATCCGCCATCCATGAGAACGATGGTGCTTTCGTGTACAACCTGCGGCGTTACCGAGCCGTGGGGAAACGCGGAAAATTCGCCCACTTGCACGTCGGCGCCGCCGGTAAAGCCCAACTGTTCGTGAGCTTTCCGCACCAGATCTTCCAGTTGCGGTTGCGTCATCCCGTCTTTGACCGCCCGATATGCCGCCGCGTAGGCCGCGAGCGTCACTTGCGCCGCCAGTCGCATCAATGCGACTTCGCGAGCACTCTTGATCATGCGGCAGCCTGCGGTGACCGGAGTCGCGCTCGCGATGGTTGCTTGGGATGCGGCCTTGGCAATGCCGTCGGCAAAGACGAAGCGCACTGTCTCCTCCAGTCCAAGCTTGCCGCTGGCGATGCCGCGGTCTTTGAGTCCCTGCGCGATCCGCTGGTACGGATTCTCGTCTTCCTGCCACACGCGCACATCGGGCTGCTCGCCATCGGGGGCGTTGGTGATTTGTTCGCGCGCGCGTCCCTCCTCAAAGGCCGGGCACACATAGAACGCCGCGCCTTTGGCGGGGAGCACCAGCGCGAACGTGCGTTCTCCACCCCACCAGCGGATGCCGGTGAAGTATCGCAACGACGTTCCTTCCATCAGCACGATGGCGTCGAGCGCGTTCTTGCCCATCAGTTGGCGGGCGCGTTCCTGGCGTTCGTGACGCTCTTCTCGCGAAATCGGGGTGGCCTCGCTCTTTCGCGATTTCAGCTTCGCCAGTGACGGCGGCAGGGAAGCATCGTCCGCACCCTCCGCAGCGGCAGCGGCTACCAGAGAATGCGATGCCACCGCCATCCCCGCCGTTACACCGCTCACTTCAAGAAATCGTCGCCGCGAGATCATGAACCCTCCCAAGGTTGAGGAATGGAATCCGGCCATTATACGGGGATTTGCGATTCTCGATTTCAGATCGCAGATTGAAAAGCGAAGGCGGCAGATGCAAGCGGAACGCGGAAGGTTTCCCGAAGAGCACGCTCTAGGGGCTTAGCCATCTACGGCAGAGCGGTTTCGGTATTTATGTATAGGGGTACGTACAAATATGAAGTACTCAATCATATGTATATCGACGGGGAAATTCCAAGCTGCGAAATGCCTGTCGCGCATCGTCCAGAATGCCCTTTCCGGGGCCGGAAACTGCCCTAGCTTCGACGATCGATGCCGCGGCTGGGGAAAACATCGTCCGCTACAAAACCGCACGTCCTGGAGCTTGCCAGGCGCCCTCCACGAATTGTCAACCACTTGCACGAAGGCTCAACGACTTACAGAAAGATGAGCCGGCGAGATATCAACATCGCAGAACCAACCGGTCAGGCAGTTTCTTCCCAAGAGATGGAAGGGCACGACTTCAATCGTGCGTAAGCGCGGCCAAAACGCTCCAGAGCTGCGGTATGCTCTCCCTAAACCCATGGTATCCGGTTTCCAATGTGCCGCCTGCGGAGAATGGAACACAACTTCCGTTGATGAGTCCGCGGGCCGCCGCCAGAACTACGTCGAAGACTGCCAGGTCTGCTGCAAGCCGAATGTTCTTCACGTCGAGTACGATCACTCGTCGCAGGGATTCTTCATCACCGCCCAACTGGAATGAACGAAGACGAACTTTAGACCTCCTCCGACGTCTGAAGTCGACGTACTCGCCCTGATCGTCTGCTCGCGCTATAGTTAGCAGTTCACGAAAGGACGGACCGCAATGGCAACAGGCTACAGCGCTGGCAGGATGGTGGCCCACAATATGGTGACCACCCAGTTTGAAATCGATGGCTTCCGCGTGACGCGCACGCTCGGTGTCGTGCGAGGCATCGTGGTGCGCTCGCGTTCGATTTTCGGAACCATCGGTGCCGGCCTGCAAACGCTGGTTGGAGGCAACATCACCCTGCTCACCAACTTGTGCGAGAAAACGCGCCAGGAAGCCTTCGACCTGATGCTGCAACATGCCGCCGAATTAGGCGGGAACGCCGTGGTCGGCGCGCGCTACGACGCGACCGAGGTCATGCAGGGCGTCACCGAAGTGCTCGCCTATGGCACGGCTGTGTTCGTGGAGCCGATGAAATAGGAAACGCAGGAAGCATGAGCCGCGGCAGAAGTCGCCGCTGCGGGGACGGGTCAAAGACCCGTCCCCACACAGATCCTCTCTGACACAAACTCTGTCCCCGAAACTCCCGGCCTCACGCCTTCGCGCTCTGTCTTTTAATCTTTCGAACTAGACCTTCTTCGCTGTGGGCGTGGCCGGCGAACCGGATTCTGTTGCTGGCGACGGCCCTTTGTACAGACTGCCTGCGACCAACGCGGCTAGGATTGCGCCCAGCCACATGTCAACCATCCAGCCAAAAGGAAGCGCGCGGCTGCCGGCGAACCACGTGGCCTGGGCGAAGTTGCCCGGAAACCCCGCGAAGAAGCCCACCAAAAAGCCGATTTTCAGCGCCGTGCCGGGACCGGCTCCCAGGCCCGGCCGCGCCCAGGCATAGAGATGCGCGACCGCGATCGCGAGAATAAAGAGAAGCACGATCCACTGCACCGCGAAATAAGGATAACGCGGCGTTTTCAAGAACAGCCCCGCATTCTGGGCTGCCACGTAGCGCGCGTCGGTAATGGCGTAATGCCCGACAAGATAGCTCCACAGCGTCCACACCACGCCTCCTGCCAAACCACCCAGCCAGATTCTTCCTCTATTGAGTGACACGCAACGCCTCCTGTGACGATGGATTTGCGAACAGGGCCCGGGAGAGATGCGCGAAGTGTACACCAAATCGATTGCGGGCGGTCTGTCGGTTTCGGGCTCGAGCGGACAGACGAGGGCCTGCCCTGAAGCGAAGTCGAAGGGCGGCTGTCCCTGCTTGAGTTCCGCTAAGATCTACGACAGGAGTTTCGCCAGGACTTGCTGCACTTTGCCGATCTGGCCATCGCATTCCCGGATTTCCACAAGAAAATCCGCGCCAGTCGCGGGGATCAAGGGAATTCGTAGCGAAAGAATAGCGAAGGAACCAAAGGCGTAAACCCAACCCCTTGTGGTCGCCGGATTGGTTAACCACAAGCCTTCGTACTTTCCCGAATCAGTGTCCAAGTGGGTCAGACACCATCAAGTTTCTGCTTGACAATAAACGACTTACAGCTAAGATGTGGTACAAAGTGGTATAAAGTGGTAAAGGCAGTTAGGGCCATGAGAATCGGACGCTGAAAACGAGGAGCCGGTGGGAAACCGACCCAAAAGCACGACAGACAGCCCGAATCGCCCGACCTTGACCGATCTTTGCACCGCTTTGACCTCCCTGGTTGCAGTCGTGGTGGCTAGCAGAAGCGTTCCGGCAAAGGGAACTGGCCTTCATAGGGGATTTAAGCATGTTTCGCGGCAATCATCCAACCCGGGTCGACGAAAAAGGACGCCTCAAGGTCCCGGCCGAGTTCAAGCGGGTGATCGACGAGAAGTACGGTCAGCAATTCTACATCACGAGCTTGGATGGAAAGGTTGCTCAAGTGTATCCCTTCGAGGAATGGGAGCGGATCGAGCAGAAGCTGGCCGGGCTCTCCAATTTCAATCCCACGAAGAAGAAATTTCTGGACCGGACGAACTACTACGGGCAGCAGGTCGAGATGGACGGGCAGGGACGGTTGTTGCTGCCGCAGTTGCTGCGCGAAACGGGGCAGATCAAGGGCGAGGTTGCGGTTCTGGGGAATTTGACGTTTCTCACGGTCAGGAACCTGGAGCTGTTCAAGAAAGAGATCGAAGAAGAAAAGTTCACGCCTGACGATGAGAAGACGCTCGACGAACTGGGCATCTAGTGGGCGAGGGATCAACAGACACCCCTCAGGGGGTTGGGCATGGCGGTGGAAGAGCGAGCCATGTTCCGGTTCTTTTAAAAGAAGCGATCGACTTTTTAGCCGTGCGGCGGGGTGGGACCTATATCGACGCCACGGTGGGTTTGGGCGGGCACAGTTGCGAAATCGCAAAACGCCTCGGCGCACCGGGACATTTGATTGGGCTCGATAAAGATCCTGCAGCGCTGGCAATCGCGCGCGCCAAGTTGGCCGGAGAGGATTTTCCTCAGGTCACGCTGTTGCAGTGCTCGTTTGCCGAAGTCGGAAAGCGGTTCAGTTCCGCGTTTGCGGACGGATTGCTGGCCGACATCGGAGTCAGCAGCCTGCAGTTAGACGATGCGGCGCGCGGATTCAGCTTTCAGGCGGACGGACCGCTCGACATGCGGATGGACCCGCGGTCGGAGCGTACCGCCGAACAAGTGGTAAACCACCTCGACGAGCGACAGCTTGCCGATGTGATTTACGAATTCGGAGAGGAAAGGAGGTCGCGGAGAATCGCCAGAGCCATTGTCCGGTCGCGGCCGATACGATCTACCGCACACCTTGCGGATGTCATATCAGCTGCGGCCCGGTCAATGAAACCGGAGCGAATTCATCCTGCGACCAGAACCTTTCAGGCTCTTCGAATCTTCGTAAACCGCGAACTGGACGATCTGCGGGCGCTGCTGGAAGCGGCGCCCCGGATTCTGAAGCCAGGTGGGCGCGTGGTGGTGATCAGTTTTCACTCGTTGGAGGATCGCATCGTAAAGGATGCCTTCCGCGAGGGCGCGATAAAGGACAAGCACTTTCGGGTGCTAACCAAAAAGCCGGTAACGGCAACTGAACTAGAGAGCGATCGCAACCCGCGGGCACGCAGCGCGAAATTGCGGGCCGCAGAAAAAGTTTAGCCAGCTTTTAGAGTTTGGCTCCGGAAAAACAGCCGGAGTTCCCGGCACAGCTGTAATGGCGTGCCGGGCCTTCAAGATTCAGGTCAAAGCGGACAAAGATCCGCTCGGTCGGTAAGCAACGACGGCTCCGGAAGCCGGAAACACGGGTTCCGTGGTAGGAATCCAAATTGAGGTAGCGGGCATGTACACGGGAACATTGATCAGCGATTTGATGGCGATAGTAGATCGGGTCGACCAAAGGGCGGAGCGACAACAGAGCGCCGAACAACAGGAACTGCACGCGATTTTTGCCATGCAGATTCCATTGACACAGGGAGACCAGGTTTTCATGGGGGCGGCATAATGGCAGCAGCAGCGGTAACAATTCGCGGTGCGTATCCAGAGGCAGGGCGTCGTTCGTTTTGGACAGGTACACCCGAGATCTACTTCTCCAAGGCGATCGACAACTCACGTCTGGTCAAGGTGGAAGATCCGCGGCGCAACCGCGAGATGAAGCAATTTGGCACCGCGCTGGCTTGCCTGTTCCTGCTGGTCTTTACTTATGCCTGGCAGCACTTCAAGGCGATCGAGTACGGCTACCAGATCGAATCGGCCAAGCGTGAACTCAGTGAGCGAACCGAGATGAACCATGCGCTGCGCCTGGAAGATGCTTCGTTGCGCGATCCCGAGCGGATTGACGTGCTGGCCCGGCGCATCGGCCTGGTCCCACCGGAACCGGGACAGGTGATCCGCATGGATGGCGCGTCGGCCGATGCTCAGGCCCCGGTGATGGCAAGCGCCGCGCCGGTGACGGTGATCCCGGGTCAGTAGAGATTTGGTTGGCAAATTGTGTGGTGGGTCTTGTGTGGGTCCGGGTCTCAGACCCCGACGGGCCGAGCGAAGCTCGGCGGCATCTCGGTGGCGGCCTGTCTGTAAGTAGGCCGCCATGTTTGTCTCAGGTGTAAAGGCCAGTAATCATGGCGACCGCCAGTCCCCATCCCGGCAAGAACTCGCGACTCTACCTGCTCAGCGCCGTACTCGTGCTCTGGTGCGTCGCCATCTGCGGCCGCCTGGTTTTCCTGCAAATTTTCAGCTACGGCAAGTTCGTCAAGCAGGCCGGACATCAGCAGCAGCGCGCGATTCCTCTTGCCGCCAAGCGCGGGGTTATCTACGATCGCGCCGGCCACGAGTTGGCCATGTCGGTCCTGGTCGATTCCGCGTTCGCCGTGCCCACCGAAGTCAGAGATCTTCCCACCGCGGTTTCTCTCATCACGCGCATCACAGGCGATGACTACAACGTGGTGTTGGCGGACTGCCGCGCCCACAAAACTTTTTGCTGGGTGGCGCGCAAGGCCAACGACGAAACCATCGAACGCATTAATTCCCTGAAGCTGCAGGGAATTCACTTCCAGAAAGAGCCGAAGCGCTTTTATCCCGCGCGCGATCTGGCCGCGCAGGTGCTGGGCTCCGTCGGCATGGAAGATTCCGGCCAAAGCGGTATCGAGCACGAGTTCGACGATGAACTTCGTGGACGCCCAGGAAAGATGTTCATCTCGGTCGATGCGCGCAGGCAGTGGTTCGCTGACGTCGAGACTCAGCCCGACCCGGGCGACAACTTGGTCCTGACGATCGACAAAAATGTCCAGTACATCGCCGAAAAAGAACTGGATCAAGCGATTCACGATACGCGGGCCATCGCCGGCACAGTGATTGTCGAGAACCCGCACACCGGAGAAATTCTCGCACTCGCCAATCGGCCCACGTTCAATCCGAATCTGCGGAAGCAGATTACGCCGGGCGCGCTAACCAACCGCGCGGTGAGCTACGTCTACGAACCGGGATCGACGTTCAAACTGGTTACCATCTCGGCGGCGCTCGAAGAAAAAATCACGAATCCCAATGAAATCTTCGACTGCCAGATGGGGGCCATCGTTTACAACGGCATGCGCATCCGCGACTCGAAGCCGCACGGATTGCTGCCGGTATGGGGCGTGCTCGCCGAGTCGAGCGACGTAGGCGCGATCAAGATTGCGCTGCGCCTGGGCGAGGACCGCTTCTACAAATACATCCGCGCCTTCGGTTTCGGGCAGCAGACGGGAATTGAATTGCCGGGCGAGACCCGCGGCCTGACCAAGCCGGTAAGCCGGTGGTCGAAAGTTTCGATCGCCGCGATCTCGATGGGCCAGGAGATCGGCATTTCGCCCCTCCAGTTAGCCGGACTCATCTCGACCTTCGCCAACGACGGCGTGTGGGTGGCGCCCCGCATTGTCACGGGAACCGTGCAACCACGGGGCACGCCGCAGACGGTCGCTTTTCATCCCGGCGCATCGCATCGCGTGATCTCTCCCTACACAGCCGCCGAGATGCGCTCGATGATGCAGAAAGTCGTGCTCGAGGGCACGGGTCGCAAGGCACTTCTCGAGGGCTATACGTCGGCGGGAAAGACCGGCACCGCGCAGAAAGTTGATCCGGCGACGGGGGCCTATTCCAAGACAAAATACATCGGATCGTTTGCCGGATTCGCTCCGGTGAACAATCCGCAGATCGTGGTCGCGGTGATCCTGGACTCGGCAGTCGGACTCCACCAGGGCGGCCAGATCTCGGCGCCAGTGTTCCGCCGCATTTCGCAGCAAGTGCTGGAGTATCTGCACGTGCCGCATGATCTGCCGCTGGCCCCGCAGCACCAGTTGCTGCTGGCGCAGGCGAAGACGAAAGACAAAGATCTGGAAGAAGGCACCCCGGATCATCCCGGCGAGCCTCTGGAGACCGCAGAAGTGAACAGCGATTCTTCCGAGGGGACGAAGGCGCCAAGTGTGACGCGGGCGCCCCTTCGGCAAGCTCAGGGCAGGCTCTCGGCCGCGACTGCCGGAGCCGATGGAAACGTCGTGCAAGCGGCAATGCGCGAGCCGGTCTCGTCGAATGCGGTTGGGGGATCGAGCACCCAGGGAAATCCGTCGAAGACAGACGCCGGAACGGCAGCACAAGCAAAATTACCCTCCACCGGAACCGTGGTGCTGGACGTGGAGCAAGGCGGAATCGAAGTCCCGTTGTTCGTGGGCAAGACGGTACGGGGTTCCGTGGAAGCCGCCCAGGACATTGGCCTGGAACTGGAAGCCGTAGGCAGCGGCGTTGCCCGCCAGCAGACGCCCGTCGCCGGAACGCACGTAGCCGCAGGGGCGCGTGTGACGGTGCAGTTCGGTCGGTAGAGTCAAGATCTCAACCACAGAGGACACCGGGTGCACCGAGGAAGACGAATGAACTTCTCCGTGCCCCTCCGTGTCCTCTGCGGTAAAACTCTTCGGTTTGACCCGCAGAAAAACCGCGTGATACGGTAGTCAGTCACACCTATCCCAGCAGGCCAGCCACTGCCCGCTGATTGAGGTCTATTTTGTCTTCTGCGGAGGCGACGCCCGCCGGCATCACAACCAACATCCAGAAAACTGCGCTGAACGCCGTCCATCGCCAGATGGGCGCGAAGATGGTGGAGTTCAACGGCTGGGACATGCCAGTCGAGTATCCCGCGGCGTTGGGCGGTGGAATTATCGCCGAGCACATGGCCGTGCGCACGGGCGTGGGCATTTTCGACGTCAGCCACATGGGCGACATTCGGTTGGCCGGACCCCAGGCTCTGGCCGCGGTCCAACACATTTCCATGAACGACGCGTCGCGGCTGGCTGTGGGCCAGGCGCAATATTCCGCGCTGCTGTATCCCGAAGGGACGTTTGTGGACGACGTGATCGTCCATCGTCTCGCCGAGGACGAATACCTTCTGGTCATCAACGCCGGGACGCGCGAGAAAGATTTCCACTGGGTGCGCGGCAACACCCGCCAGTTCGACTGCGCGGTAGAAAATCTGTCAGACGACTTCACCCAGATTGCAATCCAGGGTCCGAAGAGCGTGAATCTGCTGCAGAAGCTCACCGAAGCCGACCTCAGCGCGGTGAAGTTTTACTGGGTAACGCGCGGCAAGCTGTGTGGCCTTGGCAATATTCTTATGGGGCGCACGGGATACACCGCCGAAGACGGCTTCGAGATTTATGTCCCCGCGGACGAAGCGACCAGCGCGCGCGTGTGGAATGAGGTACTGGCGGCGGGCAAGGAGTTCGGGGTCGTGCCCTGCGGACTAGGGTCGCGCAACACGCTGCGTCTTGAAGGCAAGCTGCCACTCTACAGCCACGAAATTTCCGATACCATTAATGTCTGGGAAGCCGGACTCGACCGGTTCTGCAAAATGGAGAAGTCGGAGTTTATCGGGCGCGCCGCTCTCGAGAAAGCGAAGGCCGCAGGCGTGAAGCGAACTTTGGTGGGCCTGGAGATGACGGAACGCGGCATCGCTCGCGATGAATACAAAGTGCAGGACGCCGGCGGCCGCGAAATCGGATATGTCACAAGCGGGTCTCCCGCGCCATTCTTGAAGAAGAATATTGCGCTGGCCTACGTGCCGCAGGAGTTGGCAGCGGTAGGCACAGCGGTGAAGGTGGAAATCCGAGGTCAGGGCGTAGGAGCGGTAGTCGTGCAGACGCCGTTTTATAAGCGGCAAAAGAAAACCGCATAACCACAAGGGGCACAGAGGATTTCGCTAGAAGCTAGCAGCTAGGAGCTAGAAGCTTGTATGGCCTATCCAACAGATCGCAAGTACACAAAAGAGCACGAATGGATTCAGGTGAACGGAACCTCCGGCACGGTTGGCATCACCGACTACGCGCAGCAGTCGCTGGGAGACATCGTCTTCGTCGAGACTCCGAAGGTCGGCGCCGAACTGACCGCAGGCAAGACGTTTGGCACGGTCGAGTCGGTGAAGGCTGTGTCGGACCTGTTTGCTCCGGTGTCCGGCACCGTGACCGAGGTCAACGGGGACCTGGCCACATCTCCCGAGAGAGTAAATAAAGATGCACATGGCTCGTGGATGGTGAAGCTCACGCTGAAGAATCCAAGCGAACTTGATCGCCTGCTCTCTGCCGCGGACTATGAGAAGTTTGTAGCGGAAGAGGCAGGACACTGAAAAACCTGACCTCAGCAATCAGACCGCAGACCGCAGCCGACCCTTACTCTGGTGTGACGCCCAAGCCCCGAGGTCTGACGCCGCCGACACTGAGTTTGAACGCTCCGAGGCTCCTCTTCATGAATTTTGCACTCGATTCAAATGAAGCGAGGGACGCCTCAATCCAAATGACCCCGAAGCACATCTAAACAGTTTCTATGCGCTATTTACCTAAATCTCCCGCCGATCGCCAAGCCATGCTGAAGGCGATAGGCCTGCGCTCGGTCGATGATCTGTTTGCACCGATTCCGGCCGAGTATCGCCTGACGCGCGACCTCAACATCCCACGCCAGTTGGCAGAGTCGGAAATTGTCGACTTTTTCCGCCAGCGTTCGCGCGAGAATGGCGAGGGCTACACCAGCTTTCTGGGTGCCGGCGCCTATTTCCATTACCGGCCAGTTATTATTGATTCACTGATTTCGCGCGGCGAGTTTCTGACCGCGTATACGCCTTATCAAGCTGAAATTTCTCAGGGCACGCTGCAATCCATCTTCGAATTCCAGACCATGATCTGCGAGTTGACCGGCATGGAAGTGGCGAACGCTTCCATGTACGACGGTTCCACCGCCGCGGCTGAAGCCGTGATGATGGCGGTCCGTCTGACTGGCCGACGTTCGGTGGTCGTGGCACGCAGCCTTCATCCTGAGTACCGCGAAGTCCTGGCCACGTACGCGACGCATCAGGGCATGCCGCTATCGGTTACAGGTTTCTCAGACGATGGCCGGGTGAACCTGAAAGAACTCGAGACGTCGATCACTCCGGAGACCGCATGCGTGCTGGTCCAGTCGCCAAACTTTTTCGGCACGATCGAGGACGTCGAAGCAATTGCCGAGATCGCCCACAAACACGGGGCGATGCTCGTGGTCTCGATTGCGGAAGCTGTTTCCCTTGGAATCGTGGAACCTCCGCGCCAAGCCGACGTCATCGCCATGGAGGCGCAGTCCTTCGGCGTCCCCCTCGGATTCGGTGGCCCGTACTGCGGCGTCATTGCCACGCGCGAGAAGTATGTGCGCCAGATGCCCGGGCGATTGGTGGGACAAACCGTCGACAAGCAAGGGAAGCGTGGGTTCGTCTTGACGCTCGCGACCCGCGAACAGCACATCCGCCGCGAGAAGGCGACCTCGAATATCTGTACCAACCAGGCCCTGATCGCGCTGATGGTCAACATCTTTATGACGGTCTACGGCAAAGTCGGCCTGAAGGAATTAGCTAAACAGAATCTGGCGAAGACGGCCTATGCGGCCACCCAGTTTGCGAAGCAGGGCAACGTTTTGTTCGGCGGTGCGCCTAGATTCAACGAATTCGTGGTGCAGACCAGTGAAGATCCATACGCGATCAATAGCCGCCTGTTGGGACATAAGATGGTCGGCGGTTTACCGTTGAAAAAGTTTTATCCCGAACTGGGGAACGCCGCCTTGTGGTGCTGTACGGAATTGACCACGCGCAGCGCGATCGACACCGCCGTGGGATTGGTCGCCGAGAGCGAGCGTTCGATACGGTCTTCCAAAGAAGAAGTGGAAGAGGTGGCGCGATGAAGCACGCGACGCGCAAAGCCACCCGCCACGTCAACCAGAACGAAGGCTTGATCTTTGAGAAGTCGTCGGCAGGGAAGGCGGCCTGGAAGTTGCCGCCACTGGACGTGCCAGAAGTGGATACTGCCAAGCTTCTGGGCACGGCAGAAAGAAAAGATCTCGGCAACATGCCCGAAGTGAGCGAGATTGAAATCATCCGCCATTTCACGCGGCTTTCCACCTGGAACTACGCGATTGACCTTGGCATGTATCCCCTGGGCTCCTGCACTATGAAATACAACCCGCGGGTGAACGAAGCGGTAGCACGAGTCGAGGGAATTGCGAACGGGCATCCCTACCAACCTGAGAAGATTTCTCAGGGCGCACTGTACATCATCAAAACTCTGAGCGAGCAGCTGATTGAAATCACCGGCATGGATGCGATCACGCTGCAACCCGCCGCCGGAGCCCATGGCGAGATGACCGGCGTGCTGATGGTTCGCGCCTATCACCAGTCCAAAGGCAATGCGCGAAAGAAAATCCTGATTCCGGATTCCGCGCACGGAACGAATCCTGCTACAGCCGCGATGGTGAACTATGCCGTCGAGAATCTGAAGTCGGACTCGCGTGGCATGGTCGACATCGCGGCGCTGGCCTCCCAGATGAATGAAGATGTCGCCGCGCTCATGCTGACCAATCCCAATACCCTGGGAGTCTTCGAGCAGGACATCCACAAGATTGCCGACATTCTGCATGCCAAAGGCGGGCTGCTCTATATGGACGGCGCCAACATGAATGCTTTGGTCGGCAAGGTGCGCCCTGGCGACTTCGGCGTCGACGTCATGCACCTCAATCTGCACAAGACTTTTTCGACCCCGCACGGCGGTGGCGGTCCCGGGTCTGGTCCGGTGGCCATCAAGAAGGGCCTTGAACCTTTCTTGCCGACGCCAGTGGTGATGACTCTATCTGACGGTACCTTGGCTTTCGACTACAACCGTCCGCAATCGGTGGGGCGCGTGCGCGCCTTCTATGGCAACTTTGGAATGTTTGTTCGCGCGCTGGCTTACATTCAGGCGAACGGACCCGATGGCCTGCGGCAAACCACCGAAGATGCAGTGCTCAACGCCAACTACATCCGCAAAGGCCTCGAAGGCACCTACGATCTGCCCTATTCCACGCCCACAATGCACGAGGTAGTTTTCAGCGACAAGCTGCAATTAAAAAAGGGCGTGCGCACCATGGACATCGCCAAGCGTCTGATCGATTACGGATTCCACCCGTACACGACGGCGTTTCCTCTGATCGTTCCGGGAGCGCTCATGATCGAGCCTACCGAGAGCGAATCGAAGGAAGAGATGGACCTGTTTATCGAGGCGATGAAGTCGATCGCGGAAGAAGTCGAAGAAGATCCGCAAACGGTGCTCGATGCCCCGCACTCCACTCGGGTTTCGCGGCTGGATGAGACCGCCGCGGCCAGGAAGCCCGTCTTGCGTTGGAAGCCCGCCAGTTAGCCCGCTGTGCCTTGCCTGCCGTGTTCCTTTCCCGGCATTCCTCTGTGCCCGGCACATCCCCGAGGCGCTCGACCTACCGGCAAGCGCTGAGAAGCTCTCCTCATCTTTCCGGCACGCAACAAGCAGCCGATGCGTGCCGGCAACAAAAAGCGGTAATACGGAACCTGCCCCGCAACGCTGTCGTGCGGTTCCTAGCTTTTTCTTGAAGTTACCGCGAAAAACGCGGCGGCTTCCTGTTCCACGTTCTTACTGCCACAATGCGGGCACTTGGGATTTTCCTTGTCGTGTTCGTTCAGGGTCAGAACGGTTTCGAAAGGCTTATGACACTCGAGGCAAACATAATCATAAACGGGCATGGGGGGACCTCCCGTGGGAATGTTGCTGGGAGAATTGTAACGCCGTAGGGGAATCGTTGATTGCTGATTTTTGATGGTTGATTGAAAACTACCGTGCACGAGACTCAATCCTAAAATTGACCGGTTCCAAGCCCCCATCTGAAAAACAACAATCACCAATTTATCCCTTGCGTCATTTCGCGCTGATGTCCACCGACGCGCGGGTGCTCTCCCAGTCGATCCGCAGAGTGCAGCCGCTGCCCGCCTTGTCGTAGGCGATGGTGAAGTTCTCCACCGGCGCGGGCAGCTTCGAGATCTTCATGTCCACGCGCGCCAGTTCGTCGCTCTCATACTTGTACGGGATTCCCCATTCCTTGGTCTTCTTGTTGATGATGAGGGTCCACTTGTCAGCGGTGGGGAGGGTGAAGATGGTGTAGCTGCCGGCGGGCACCGTCTTGCCGCCAACGACTACATCGCTGCTGGGGACGAAGGTGGTCGCTTCGTTCGCGCCGGTGCGCCAGACTTGGCCGAACGGTACGAGGTCGCCATAAATCTTGCGTCCCTTCATGCGCGGGCTGGAATAGTCCGTCTTGATGGTTTTGCCTCCGCCGAGATCGCACGACGCGGAAGCGGCCGGACTGGGTTTGCCCTGACAGGCAGCGAAGACGCTGAGGGTGAAAATCATGCCAATGACAAAGGCGATTCGTTTCTGCATGGTCTCTCCTTTAAGTAACTGATGGTACTGATAGCTTTTGACGTGTGAGTAGGGTTTATGTCAGCGGCCCCATTATGCCCCACGCACGGGCACGGTTACAATCGTACGATGCCCGTATTCGACGAGAAGCAGGAAGAACTGGAACACTACGAGACCATGATGGGCGTGCCCCGCGGCCGTCTAGCTGTCACCATGGACACGATCACCGACGCCATGGCTTTGGTCGGCCAGCACGGCGTTTATTGCCAAAGTCAACGCTGGCCCGGTAAGCCCGTCATGGATATCCAAATCATCATGAAGAGCCTGACCGACGCGAAAGAACTGATCCAGAGCGTGATGGAAGAATTAAAAAAGAATTCCTGACTCCGTGGTGAAGTGGTTTGCGTTAAGGTTTCACTGTGATCATCACCACGCCATGCGACGCCACCGCCGCCGAGAATTTGGCAGTAAGCATTCCCAGATTTTTGTGCTGCCACAAGTCGCGTACGGAAGCACTGATGGCGTTGGGATAACCGAGATCCTCCCAGTTCGCGGAGATTTGCTGTTCGGAACCGCCGCGATTCAGCAGCAGCACCGCCCGGCTCCCATCCTTTAGCTGCTTCGCCCAAACTTCCAGGTCGCCATTCTTGGCGACGCGTTCGCCCTGTCGTCCCATCGCATCCTGATCCACTGCAATTACTTCTTTGTTGGTGAGAATGTCATGAATTTCCGGCCGCATGGTGCGCAGGTCATTCCCCGCGATCAGCGGTGCAGACAGGATTGCCCACAAACTGAAATGCGAGCGGTATTCCGCGTCCGTCATTCCGCCGTTGCCCACTTCGAGCATGTCAGGATCGTTCCAGTGGCCTGGCCCCGCATACGACTGCAGTTCCGCTTCCTGATCGAGAATCGCCAGCACTCCGTTTGAACAGCAACTGCCGTCCGGCCACTTTTCATGGCCTCCCCACCTGTCGCTGATATCGCCCGTAGTCCGCCACAGGTTCCCGCCGACTTCTTTGCCCCACAGCCACGGCTTGGCCGTGCCCCACTCGCAAATGCTCAGCACAATGGGACGCCCAGACGCGTCGAGAGCCTTGCGGATGTTAGCGTAGGACGCCTTCGCATCCTGCGTGGTCGTGTTGCACCAGTCGTACTTCAAGTAGTCGACGCCCCAGGCTGCGTATTGAATGGCGTCCTGATACTCATGCCCGAGGCCGCCCGGACGTCCTGCGCAAGTCTTCGACCCCGCGTCTGAATAGACCCCGAACTTCAGGCCGAGCGAATGGATATAATCGCCGACCGGTTTCATGCCATGCGGAAAGTGCTGAGGGTCGACGACGATGTTGCCGCTCGCGTCGCGGCTCACCTGCCAGCAGTCGTCAATGTTGACGTACACGTATCCCGCGTCCTTCATGCCCGACTTCACTACTGCGTCGGTCATGCCCTTGATCAGATCCTCGCTGACATTGCAGGCGAACTTGTTCCACGAGTTCCAACCCATGGGGGGCGTTAGCGCCAGGTTCGCTGATGGAGAACTGCTCTCTTGCGCGACGACACCAGTAACGAAAAGCAGAACGCAAAAGTAGATGCTAAAGAGGGGGAGTCTGATTTTCATGCAGACGTTTTACCAGAAGCGCCAGCAGATTGGTATCAATAGTTAAGGACGAGCGCAGCATCTCGTGCCGATCCATTTACAATTCCAGTTACAATCCCGGGTTGGATGTCTCGCTGCTGCCGGTTGCACCCGACGGAGGATTTTCATGCGCAATCTTTGCACTTTCAGTCTTCGTACTTTGCCGATGGTCGCACTCTTGACTTGCATTCTTGCCGTGATCGGCAGCCCCGCTTGGGCGCAAGGCGCCATAGCGTCGGTCGGAATCTTCGAGGGTCACAGCGACGTCGGCACGGTGTTGCACGCAGGTTCCGTCAACTATGACGCTTCGAAGCAAACCTACGCCATCAGCGGCAGTGGCGAAAACATGTGGTTCGCATCGGACGCTTTTCAGTTCGCGTGGAAGAAAATTTCAGGCGACGTGACCTTGACGGCCGACGCTTCTTTCTTGACCACCAGTGGCAATGAGCACAAGAAAGCGGTGTTGATGCTGCGGCAAAGCTTGGATGCGGATTCTGTCTATGCCGATGTGGCCCTGCACGCCAGCGGACTGACCTCGCTGCAATTTCGCGATGAGAAGGGCGTGGTCACGCGCGAGATTCAATCCAACATCTCAGCCCCGAAACGCCTGCGCATCGCCAAGCGTGGCGATTACGTCTACATGTCCCTGGCGACGGCCGGCGAACCCCAAGTGGCCGGCGGCTGGCTCCGCATTCCACTGCGGGGGGCATTCTACGTCGGCCTGGGAGTGTGTTCCCACGACAAGGACGTAGTCGAAAAAGCAGTGTTCTCCAACGTCGAGTTAACGCAACCTGCAACCGCCGCGGCCGGCCAGCCGACTCTCTACAGCACGCTTGAAAACGTCGCGATCGACTCTGCCGACCGCCGCGTCATCTATCTCGCCTCAGGTCGCTTCGAAGCCCCCAACTGGACGCATGACAACAGCGCGTTTCTTTTCAATCGCGATGGCCACATTGAGCGCCTGGCGGTTGGCAGCGACAAGCCCGCGACGATTGATACCGGTCTCGCGACTCGCTGCAACAACGATCACGGAATTTCGCCAGACGCCACGCAGATTGCGATCAGCGACAATTCGCAGGGCGACCACAATTCGCTGGTCTATATCGTGCCCATCGCTGGCGGCACGCCGCGCCGCATCACGCAGAAATCTCCGTCCTACTGGCATGGCTGGTCGCCCGATGGTAAGACGCTGGCATTTGTCGGCCAACGCAACGACGACTTCGATATCTACGCGATCTCGGCAGCGGGAGGCGAAGAAACCCGGCTGACCACTGCCAAAGGCCTGGATGACGGCCCCGAATACTCACCGGATGGAAAGTACATCTACTTCAACTCCGAGCGCACCGGCCACATGCAGATCTGGCGCATGAAGCCCGATGGCAGCGAGCAGGAACAAGTGTTCTCCGACGATCTCAACAACTGGTTCCCGCACATTTCGCCCGATGGCCAGTGGATGGTGTTCCTCAGCTACGGAGCAGACGTGACGGGCCATCCGGAAAATAAGGACGTGACGCTGCGCCTGATGGCCGTCGCGGATAAGAAGATCACGGTATTGGCCAAACTGTTCGGCGGGCAGGGCACAATCAACGTTCCGTCCTGGTCGCCCGACAGCAAGCAGGTTGCGTTCGTGAGTTACCTGCTCGTGCCACAGGAGAGCGCGGGGACTGGCAGATAGCTATAACAAGCCTGAAAGAATAGATCGCCTTCCGGCTTAGTTGGTGTGAAGGCCCCGTTGGCAGCGACTTTGTTTAGGGTCGTTCTGCATCCCGGCGCTTCCCGTCAGGGAAAGATCCCCCGCGCTTGCTGACAAGAGTCGGGCACACGGCAGTACAATCTCAACAAGTTGTTACCACTCGAGAGACCTCAACTTCAGTCTGAAAACTAAGGAGGCCTGCCGTGGGTCTACTCATTCCGTGTTCACTCCTCCTCGTCGCAGCTTTCTGTCGACTGTCTCCGGCTCAAGACGCGCTGGAATACATATCCATAAATACGCCCAACTCGCCACTGATAGCTCCTGCATGGCAGACTCGCATGCCCACCAAGCAGGGTAATGTGCCGCGCCTGAACCCCCAGGAGGAACAAATGGACCCCAAGGCTCAGGCGAAAATCAAGCAGGACCCAGCCCAGCTACAGCGCGAGGCCCGGGAGCTCCTGGATCTTTCGCAGTCCTTGCAGCTTGATATCGAATCGGTGAACCGGGGGCTGCACCCCAAAGACACGATTGAGAAGCTGAAGCGCATCCAGAAGCTGGCAAAGCATTTGCGCGGAGAAATTGAACCGTGAGTGTGTGGTTTGTCGAACCACGCCATGGCACAGCTGACTCTGTATCTGATGGGTGAGACGAGTTCACCGACCAACTCGTTCGTCGAAGAACTTCGCCATCAGTTCCAGCGCCTCTCTAGTTTCCGGCAACTGAAAGTGATACCAGAAGGCATGCGGCAGCGCCTCGAAGACGACCAGGTGCGCATCAACGCCCGCCCGCAGCAGCGCGCGATGAAATATCGTTGTGTCGCTCAACAGAATATCCCGTGTGCTGGTGACGAGCAGGCTGGGCGGTAGGCCGTGCAGATCGGAGAAAAGCGGCGACAGCACCGGATCTTTCCGATCCGTCTTGCCCACATATTGATCGTCGGGCAGATGATTGGGATCGATCGGCTGCATGTCGCCCGAAAGGCCATTCAGAGTAAACAACTGCCGGGAATCTCCCACGCGGCTGAAGTCGCCGAGGCCGGAGAAAATACCGAGCGCCGCGGGAAGCGCCACCCCCAGCTGCTTGAGCCGGACCACAACTTCGGCAGTCAAGATCGCCCCCGCCGATGTTCCGAAGATTCCAATGCTGCTCGGTTTGTACGTCTTCAGAAGTTCCTTGTAGACTGCGACTACATCGTCCACCGCGGCAGGGAAAGGATTCTCCGGCGCGAGATGGTAATAGACGGACACAACTTTCGTCTTGGCCAGCTTCGCGATTGGAATGCCTTCAATCAAAGAGCCGGAGTCTGAATTGAATCCGCCACCGTGCAGGTTGATCAGTACGCGGTTGCGATTCGCCTTGGGCATCGTGAGCGGTGTGATGATGTCCGTGCGAACGCCCGCAGTAGTGGTTTCCTCGACATTCGCAGGATAGTATTTGCGCGCTTCCCCGGAGCCAAACTTCCGCCATTCATCCGTACTCGCGCGCCGCTCCGCCAGCGTCTGCGATCCGCCTTTGTTCAGCGTAAGAGATGCCAGCCAGTGCTGTGCCTCGGGACTGATGGTCGAAGGCATCGGCACCACCCGCGTGATGTGGGCGGTACCGTCAGGGTCGAAAGTCGCCGAGTCCTGCTGCGGGGCTGCGTTCGATTGCGCGGCCAGTGCCGGAGCTATCGCGATTGCGGCAATGAAATAAAACACTCTGGTTTTCATTGGGACATTTGTACCAGAGGGACGGGGTAGAGGCGAAAACTAACCCCAGAGGGCACGCACAGAGGATTCTCAGTCGCTCTGTGAAACTCTGTGTCCTCTGTAGTTCAGATTCTTACGCCAGCGTAAACTTCCCCCGCTCGATCATCTTCTGCGCGATCTGCTGCCGCAATTCGATGGTGTTGAACGGTTCGTACTTCCCCAGCCGACGCAGGATCGCCAACTGGGTACGCAGCATATCGCCGTCGGCAACCGCCGCAATCACCTTCCGGGCCGCGGACTCGACTTTCTCCATCGCCTGCGACAGATAGACCCGCGTCATCGCAATCGGCAAAGCCGCGCCCGCGTCGCCTTTCATCTGCGCAATTTTCTGCGCCCGTAATACGGCCGACTCCATTGCGTAAGTCTCGATCGTCATGTCCGCGATCGCGCCCATGATCTCCTGCTGATCCTGAATGGCCTGCATGTATTTCTGCGTGGCCGCGCCGGCCGCAAACAATCCCAGTTTCTTGGCTTGCGCCACCAATCTACGTTCTTCGGCCAACGCGCCGTCGAGTTCTTCGGCCATCGACGGACCCGAGAGCACTTCATCCATCAGCTTCTTGATCGCCGGCATCAGCGGCAACTGCCCCGTCATCGCTCGCTTCAGCAGGAAGCCCGTGATGATCAGCCGATTAATTTCGTTGGTTCCTTCGAAGATGCGATTGATGCGGGCATCGCGATACGCCCGCTCGGCGGGATACTCCTCGACAAACCCGTAGCCCGCGTAAATCTGTACCGTCTCGTCGACAACGTAGTCGATCATCTCCGAGCCCCACACCTTGATGATCGAGCACTCGACGGCGTATTCTTCGATGGCCTTAAGGGTCTGCTTGCCGGCGTCGGCAGCCGATTTGTCGACGTCGCCGAGAGCAACGTCCATCATCCCGACGGTGCGATAAACCAGCGATTCGCCCACATAGAGCAGCGTTGCCATATTGGCGATCTTTTCCCGCACCAGCCCGAAGTCCGCTATGACCTTATTGAACGCCTTGCGCTGCTTGGCGTAGCCAATGGCGTTCTCCAGCGACACCCGGCCTCCGCCCACGCACATCGCACCCAGCTTGAAGCGGCCCACGTTCAAAATGTTGAAGGCGATCACGTGCCCCTTGCCGATCTCACCCAGCAGGTTTTCCACCGGCACTTTGCAGTCATTGAGAATGATGGGGCACGTGGACGACCCGCGAATGCCCATCTTATGTTCTTCGGCGCCGACGGAGAAACCGGGAAAATTCCTTTCGACCAGGAATGCGCTGAACTTTTCGCCGTTGATTTTGGCGAAGACCGTGAACAGGTCGGCGAAGCCGGCGTTGGTGATCCACATTTTTTCGCCGTTGAGGATGTAGTGTTTGCCGTCGGACGAGAGCTCGGCGCGAGCGCGGCAGTTGAGTGCGTCGGAGCCAGACGAGGCTTCCGACAAGGCATACGCGCCCACAATCTCGCCGGAAGCCAAGCGCGGCAAGTATTTATTCTTCTGTGCTTCGGTGCCGAAGTACACAATGGGCAACATGCCGATGCCGCTGTGCGCGCCCCAGGTGGTGGCGAAGCCCGCATATTTCGCAATGTGATCGGCAATGACTGCGGCGGTCACCTTATCCATTTCGAGGCCGCCATAAGCCTCGGGAATCTCGACCCCGCTCAGACCGAGTTCCCCGGCCTTTTTCAGTAGGTCGCGAGAAACCGAGAAATCCTTGTGCTCAATCTTTTCAATGTTGGGCACGATTTCATTCATGGCAAACTCTTCCGCCGTCTGCCCGATAAGCTGGTGTTGCTCGCTGAAATCTTCAGGCGTAAAAACTTCTTCGGGCTGTCTGGATTCCAGCAGAAAGCTGCCGCCGGAAACTTTATTCTTTGGAACTGCCGTGGTCGTTGCCATCTCGATCCCTCGATAAAGAAACCGCCGAGCCCATGAAGGACGCGGCGGAATGAACACTACAATTCTAATGCGGAAGTGCAGAGGAAAGATATACGAGGATCCCCGTGTTTATGGGGGTTTTGTGCCGCAGTTTTGGCACTTTCGAATCTTGCTTCCCAAACTGCTATCTGCCCGCCCTCTACGGATAATCCCAGTCCATCTCCAACCGATCAAACAGCCGGCCCGCCGAATAACTCCAGATCCCGCCGCCAAATGGATAGGCGAGCATCGAGCGCCGCTGACACTGGTTGTACCGGTCCTGCCACGATCGATAGAGGCTGCTTTCACTCTGCGCCGTGCTGCTCACGTCCGAGCATTGCTGGCTCGGTCCCGTGGAGCAGGCGCTTTGCTGCGCCGCCTCAACGGCATGCATTCGCTGTGCTTGCCGATCCATGGCCAGGCGCAGGCTACTGCAGTCATCCAGAAAACGGGTCTGCAGCAGGCAAGCGCCGCCATTCCAAATCTCCCCTTGTGAACAGAAATTGCGCCTGTGGTTCGGGACAGGTATTCCCACACATCCGCCGCGGACCCCGACCTGTCCTGTGGGACAGACTGGGCAGGGGCCTTTGAAACAAATCCTGCGCCGCAAGTCGGCTACCGGCTTGGGCTTCGGCTCAGGTTTCCGGAAGGGATGACGCAAGAATGAGAAGAAGCTCTTCTTGCCAGACGCTTCAGACTTGGTTCGTACCCCCGCATTCGGCTCACGGATCGAGTGCAAAGTATTCGAGGGAGACTCATGCATATCGGAGCGGAAAAAGGTCGTCCCCGAGCTCGAAGCGCGCACACTCGAGCCGTGCGAAACCGATCCGCCACGCGAAACTGAACCACCGGAACTGTGACTGCTCGCGGAAGAACTGGATCCTCCGGAGTAGCTGCTGTGAGAGCCACCTCCGCTCGATCCGCCAGAAGAGCTGCTGTGGGAACCGCCGCCGCTGGAGCCGCCCGAGCCGCCGGAACTTCCGCCACTCGAGCTTCCGCCGCCTCCGGAGGAATGTTGTGCAAAAGTGACTACAGAAAGGAGAAGAACCGCTGCAACAGAAAGGCTGGAGAGCCGCATAAAGCACCTCGTACCAACCGAACCAGGGCGGGGGATGCCTTGGCCTCTTTTCGACGTTGCCGTCTGACAAAAGAGTACTCCGAAACCCTGTCAAAGAGCGTAGCAATTGGGTAAAGAAGTGTTACGCAGCGCGGCTCAGCGGTCGACGGAACCGGACCGAATCTCAGTGGTCCTTACGCGGTAACGCGTCGAGGGTTGGCAGGTCGAATAGCCCGTCATGTGCGTGGAATCCGAATCCTTGGAATCGCGCGCTACAACATAGCTGCGCATCGTATAGCAGGTCGTATCCGCATCCAGTCGCCCGACCCAGGGCGAGATCACTGGTCCTTGATTCAAACGGAATTGGTCAACACGAATGCGGTCCGCCGAATCGGAGTTCAAGTCCGAAGGCGGATTTGGAATGATCTTCCAAGGCTCCGAAGGCGTGGCCGCTGCATTTCTGTTCGCCCCAGAAACAGAAGCGCCGTCGGCCGGGATCTGGGCTGTGCTCATTTCTTGATCTTGAGAGAAAGCAGGCAGAGAGCAAATCAGCAGCGCGGCGAGGAGAAGGCGAGCGAGAGTCATAAGGAACCCTCCTGAGGCGAATTATAACAACGTTGTCAGTTTAGGTTTTCGAAAATTCCGGCGGCTCCCATGCCTCCGCCCACGCACATCGTCACCATGCCATAGCGAGCATTGCGCCGCTTCAGTTCGCGGATTAGGGTCGCCGTCAGCTTGGCTCCCGTGCATCCGAGGGGATGTCCCAACGCAATTGCGCCTCCGTTCGGATTCACTCTCTCCGGGTCCAGTCCAGCTTCCTTGATCACCGCCAGCGACTGCGCCGCGAAGGCCTCGTTCAACTCGATCACATCAATGTCAGAGAGCTTCAGCCCCGCCATCTTCAGCGCTTTCGGAATCGCGAACACCGGGCCGAGTCCCATTTCTTCCGGCTTGTATCCCGCTGTCGCGAACGACACATACCGAGCCAGCGGCTTGATGCCCAGGGCCTTCGCCCGCTGGGCGGACATCACGATGGCGGCTGCAGCGCCATCCGACATCTGGGACGAGTTCCCGGCAGTCACCGTGCCTTTCATGTGAAACGCAGGCTTGAGCGCAAGCAGCGCTTCGAGCGAAGTGTCGCCGCGCGGCCCCTCGTCTACTTTGAATACAATCTCCTGACGTTTCGGCTTGGAGCCATTCGGCGTGCTGAAACTCACGGGTACGGGCACAACTTCGTCGTCGAACCTTCCCGCTTGAATCGCCGCCAGCGCCTTCTGATGGCTGCGCAGCGAAAACTCATCCGCTGCTTCGCGCGTGATGCCCACGCGCTGCGCGACCCGCTCGGCCGTGAGTCCCATGGAAAGGTACGCGTCCGGATAGTGATCGACGAGCCATGGATTGGGCGAGATCTTGTGACCGCCCATCGGAATCATCGACATGGACTCGGTTCCTCCGGCGAGGATCACCTCCGCGCCGCCGCTCATGATGCGTTCAGCCGCCATGGCAATCGCCTGCAGTCCCGAGGAACAGAACCGGTTGATGGTGAGCGCTGAGACTTCTACGGGCAATCCCGCGCGCAGGGAGGCTATGCGGGCCACGTTCATGCCTTGCTCGGCCTCGGGCATGGCGCAGCCCAGGATGACGTCTTCGATTTCCTTGGCATCGAGTTGCGGCACGCGTTCCAGCGCGCCCTTGATCGCGATTGCGGCCAGTTCATCGGGACGAGTGGCGCGGAGCGTGCCCTTGTAGGCGCGTCCCACGGGCGTACGGACAGAAGAAGCGATGATGACTTCACGCATAATATTTCTCCGTTCTCGGCAGGCTATCGATTAGATGCCCACGGTTCTGCGCCGGCTTCAAGCGCACGACCATCACTTCGCCGGCGCGTAAAAATAATAATCGGCGGTGTAATCGCTCTGGGTTTCCGCGCCTTTGTGAGACTCGTCGCAAGCGTCGTTGCCGGGTTTGCCGCCGTGCGTATGTACGCGTTGAATCGTCGTCACGTTCGTCAACACACCACTCTTGCCCGCATGGCTCTCGACATTTACCAGCAGCCAGGGAATCGAGTCCGCATCCAGAGAATCGACATGTCCCACCGCTTTACCAGTGACTTCGCTGCCATCTTTCAGTTTCCAGGTTGGACCGGCGGAGTGCTGCCCAATCACTTTGTCCTTTCGATCCTTCAACTCCGCATTGGGACCTTTGAGCGTCCAACTGAACTTACCGTCCGCGCCAGCCTGGCAGGTGTAGATCTGCAATCCCTTGGCGCGCACGAACAGCACAGGCTCCAATCCTGCAGGGACGGCGATCGCATCTGGGACGTCGGGCGCAGATTCCTTCGCGGGCGCTTCTTTTTGTTGGTTGGATTGGGCGTTGGCGAATGGGGTTGAAGAAATGAGGACGGTCAGACCGATGACCGCAGCAGTAGCTAGCAGAGGTCTTCGCATGAGGCGATTGTAGCGCAAGAGAAACGCGGGGCGCGGCACGGAGATTGCGGGGAAATCAAAGTCCCCATCCTAATCTCGCCAAAGTGCGGCGAGATTAGGATGGGGCACCCTCTCAGTTCCTCAATGTTTTCCCCGTTTTCAGCGTGAACTGAATTCTCTCCTGCGTTTTCTTTTCGCCGCAGAGGGATTTGAAGCCCTCGCGCTCCAGGTCAAGGATGTACTGCTCGCTCACCGGAGTGCCCGGAGTGACGTTGCCTCCGCAGAGCACTTCGGCAATCTTTCCGCCCAGTTTTACTTCGTAGTCGGTGATGAAGTCGCCCTGCCGCATCATGTAAACGCCCATCTTCAGCGCGGCCAGAAGATTCTCTCCCGGCGCGGGAATGTCGGTGCGCGGCACCGGCGGTTCGTATCCGGCGCGTACCAGTTCGAGCGCGCGGGCCTTGGCATCGGAGAGGACGCGCTCGCGATTCATGCTGATGCGGTCGGAATCGGAGAGGAAGCCGAGAGCGCGGGCTTCGTGCGCCGACGTGGCGACCTTGGCGGTGGCGATGGCCTCAAAAGCTTTCTTCATCGCTTCCATCATTTCGACGGAACCGGCGAGAGCTTCGCCCGAGACTTTTCCGCGCGATGCCGCCGCGCTGTCCACGGCGCGCAGGAGCATCTCCTTGCAGCCTCCGCCGCCCGGCAGCAAGCCCACTCCGACTTCGACCAGTCCGGTATACAGTTCGGCATGCGGCTGGCGCGCGGCCGCGTGCAAAGAAATTTCCGTGCCGCCGCCCAGGCACAGGCCGAACGGCGCGGAGACGACCGGCTTCGGCGAGAACTTGATGGCCTGCGTCATCCCCTGGAACTGGCGGATGGCGAGGTCAACCTCGTCCCACTCCTCTTCCTGCACGCTCATGAGCAGCAGCATCAGGTTGGCGCCGACGGAAAAATTCGTCGCGTCGTTGGTGACGACGAACGCGTCGAAGCCGTCCCCCGGACCGCCGGGCTTCAGGGATTGCGTAATCAGGCTAATAATGTCGGCTCCCAGCGAGTTCATCTTGCTGTGGAACTCGATGCAGGCCACGCCGTCGCCCAGATCGACCAGCGACGCTCCCGAATTCTTCTTGACCACGCCGTTGGATTTCTTCGCGACCGTGACCGACCACACTCCAGCCGGGACTTGAACCGATTCCCAGCTTTCCGTTCCCAGTTCCCAGTACTTGCGTCCCGCGGGCGATTTTGGGTCATCGATGTACCAGGACTTTTGTCCCGAGGCCAGCAGCCTCTCGACATTGGCCGGCACCGGCTTGCCTTCCTTCTTCATGCGAGCCACCGTGGCTTCGACGCCGGCGGCGTCCCACAGTTCGAAGGGGCCGAGTTCCCAGTTAAAGCCGAGACGCATCGCGCGATCGATTTCAACGATGGAGTCGGAAATTTCAGGCACGCGGTTGGCGGAGTACGTCCAAAGATCGGAGAGCGCCGACCAGAGAAATACTCCTGCCTTGTCGCCCTTCTGCGGGCCACTGCCATCGAGGCCTAGCAGGGTGCGCAAACGTGTCCCGGTGTCCTCGATGGATTTCGCCATGTCGAGCGCGGGAAACTTCGGCTTCTGGCGCGGATGGTATTCGAGCGTCTTCCAGTCCAAAGCGAGGCGTTCGTCTTCCTTGCCTTCACTGCTCTTAGCTTTCTTGTAGAAGCCGCCTTTGGTTTTGTCGCCCAGCCATTTGCGCTCCAGCATCTTGCCGAAGAATTCAGGCAATCGCAGGTCGCTGCGCTCGTCGTGGACGTTGGTGGTCATGTTGCCGACCACATGGCCGAGAATGTCGAGTCCGACCAGATCGATGGTGCGGAAGGTGGCCGACTTGGGCCATCCCACGGCCTGTCCGGTGAGGGCGTCCACTTCTTCAATGGTCAGGCCTATTTCCTGCATGAGTCGGATGACGTTCAGGACCGAGAACGTGCCGATGCGGTTGCCGATAAAGTTGGGCGTGTCTTTGGCGATGACGACGCCCTTGCCAAGACGCACGTCGCAGAAGTGAGCGATGGCGTCGATGGCGGCGCGGTCCGCCTCGGGCGTAGGGATGATTTCCAACAGCCGCATGTAGCGCGGCGGATTAAAGAAATGCGTGCCAAACCAGGCCCAGCGGAAGTCGTCGGAGAATCCTTCGGCGATCTTGCCCACGGGCAGGCCGCTGGTATTCGTGGTGACGATCGTCCCGGGCTTGCGGACGGCTTCCACTTTCTTCAATAAAGCCCGCTTGATGTCGAGGTTCTCGACCACGGCTTCGATGATCCAGTCGACGTCGGCGAGCTTCTTGATGTCGTCTTCAAAATTGCCCACTGTGACCAATCGGGCAAGCGACGGCTCCATGAACGCGGCCGGCTTGGATTTTCTTGCGGCGTCGAGTCCGGCAGCGGCGATTTTGTTTCGCGCGGGGCCGTCGGCGTCAGGAGGAACGATATCGAACAGATAACTGGGGACACCGGCATTGGCAAAATGCGCGGCGATGCGGGCGCCCATGGTTCCGGCGCCGAGGATGGCGACTTTATTGATGCGCTTCATAATCAGGCCTCGAGATGAATACGTTCGAACCACGCAGGACATGGAGAATATGGTGGATTTGCAATGTGGGAAGATGGCATCGGGCTCGTCCCGGCCGGGACTTGTGAACCTGCAATGGTAATCGCTCGGAGGACAATTTATCCAGAGCCCCTGTCACAGCTCCGCGTGAGCTCCGACATATTCTAGCGCCTGGCGCGTCATTTGCTTCTCGCCCCCATAGGCCAATAGCTGGGGCGCGTTTTCCAGGGGTACCCACTTCGCGCGCCCGACTTCGATGCGCATCTCGTCGGCGATACTGTCGATCTGTCCCGATTCATAGCGCAGCAAGTAGAAGCTGACGATCTTGAACACGCGCTCGCCATCGCCCCAGGAGCGCACGTACACATATTTGATGTCCCCAAGTTTAGTGATCGGAACCGCGGTGATTCCCGTTTCCTCGCGAACTTCGCGCAGGGCCGCATCGAGCGCTTTCTCGCCGGGATCAAGCAAGCCTTTGGGCAGGCACAAAACCGCCTTCGATTTCGAGCGAACTGCTCGTTGGCTGGGGTCGGAAACAGCGGTTGGCGCCGCGGGCAACTCAATGGCGGCCACCCACCAGACCCCGTCTTCCTTCCGGATGACTACGCCACCGGCTGAAATCTCGCGCATCATACTGTCCGCAACTTAGCAGGTCTACAGGAATTTCGTCACACGCATGCTGGTTCCACGGTAACAGTTACCGTGCGCGGCGCCCTCCCCAAAGTAATAGAATGTGGCACCGTTGTGCCCTTACAGCCCTCTGCGCAATTGTGGCATCATAGATGCTAGGTAAAGTTTTAGCAGTCGGTTGGAGCGGGCGGGAAACGTGGGGTTTGCTGTGAATAGTCTGGGGAAGATTATTCGGTCCGTACAAGCCTTTGGGCGGGAGCTCTCCCGCCAAGCTGCCCCTGTTTTGCCGTCCCGGATTCCAGCCATTGGCGTGGCTTTGGGCGGGGGATTTGCCCGCGGCATCGCGCACGTGGGAGTTTTGAAAGTCCTCGAACAAGAAGGAATTCCTGTCCGCGTCGTCGCCGGCACCAGCGTGGGTGCGCTGATCGGCGCGGCCTATTGCAGCGGCGTCTCGCTCCAGGAATTGGAAGACATGGCGGCCAGCGTCCGCTTCACCACCTTTGCTCGCTGGACCCTTTCGCGCTGCGGCTTCGCTTCGAACGACCGCATGATTTCCTTCCTCACTCGCCTCTTGAAGGTGAAGACTTTCGAAGAGCTGCGCATCCCTCTCGGCGTGACCGCAACCGACTTCAATACCGGCGAAGGCGTGGTCTTTCATTCCGGTTCGATCATCGACCCGGTTCGCGCCAGTTGCGCCTATCCGGGAATGTTTCTGCCGGTGGAGATTCGCGGCCGCTACCTGGTCGATGGCATGCTCTCGCATCCGGTGCCCACGCGTCCGGTGCGTGAAATGGGCGCCGACCGCGTGCTGGCCGTGCATTTGAAAGGCACGTGGGCCAACGGCGGAGCGCCGCGCCATCTGTTTGATGTCATCGGACAATCGTTCGCCATCGCGCAGGATGCGATGTCCTGCCTGTGGCGTGAAGCCGCTGATCTGGTCATCGAACCCGACGTCGCGGGATTCGCCTATGATGATTTCAAGCGTGCCGCCGACCTGATCCGCGTCGGCGAAGCGGCCATGCGACAGGCGCTACCCGAAGTGCGCAGGTGGCTGGCGACGCCGGAAGAAACATCGGTGCTTACGAAAGTCCGTCCCGCGGTAGCGCGCCCCGCACCCATGCCGGCCGATTAGCCACCCACGTGGTCCAATTCATCGTTACATAAGAATCCAGTAGCCGGGCTGCGTCTGCGCAATTTTGCTTGACTGCGGAAAGACGAAACGTCTATACTATGTCTAGTCAGACTAGTCATTATCTAGGTTGAGCTCATGAGAAAACTATTGAAGAAGCCCAATCGTCGAGTTCCGTCAACTTCTTCTCGCAGCCTCCAGGTCGCCGGAGAATCCTGGCAGATTCAGAGCGCGAAAGCCCGATTCAGCGAGGTGTTCCGTCGGGCGCGAACCGAGGGACCGCAGCGTATTACGCGCCAAGGCAAGGAAGGTGTCGTGATGGTGGCGGAGGAGCAATACGAGCAGCTTGTGGGTAAGTCTCATCAGCCGAAAAATCTTGTGCAGTTTTTCCGCCAATCTCCCCTGGTAGGCGTCGACCTTGACTTGGAGCGAGACCGCGACGCGGGACGCGACATTGAGATATGAGCGGATTCCTGCTGGACACCAATTGCATCTCGGAGTTGGTCCGCAACAAGCCTGAACCGCGCGTGCTGGAGTGGATGGAGGCCGCGGATGAAAGTCTGCTCTACCTCAGCGTCCTCACGCTAGGGGAAATTCGCAAAGGCGTGGCCGGACTGCCCCGGGGCAAACGCCAGACACAACTGGAGATGTGGCTAGAGTTGGACTTACAGGCCCGCTTTTCCGGGAGGATTCTATCCATTGATGCGCCGATCGCCGACCGATGGGGTCTGATGGCGGCTGAGGCGAAGGGTAAGGGACGGGCTTTATCAGCCATCGACGGTTTACTGGCAGCGACCGCACTTCAGCACAGCCTGACCATTGTATCGCGCAATATTAGCGACTTCGCCAATAAGCAAGTGTCCACTCTGAACCCGTGGGAAGTCTGACCGTTTACCCTGGAGCCGCCGCTTTCTCCGCTTCTTCGCGAATCCTCGTCCACGCATTCTCCACGTGCCGCGCTTGCGTGCTGGTCTGTCCTACGCAAAGCCGCAGCGTGAGTTTGCCGTTCACTTTCGTGTGCGTCAGGAACAAATCACCGCTGCGGTTCAGCCGATCCAGCAGGGACTGATTGGCCGCATCTCCGCCCTTGTGCCGGAAGCAAACCAGATTCAGCGGCACCGGCGCGGCCAATTCAAAGCGATCATCCTTCCGCACCCACTCCGCGAACTGCTGCGCCAGTTGCACGTGCTGGCGAATGTGGTGCTGCAGCCCTTCCACGCCGTAGTGGCGAATCACAAACCACAGCTTCAGCGACCGGAATCGCCGCCCGAGTTGGATGTGCCAGTCGCGGTAGTCGATGACCGCACCTGACTCCGTAGCTCGATTCCGCAGATATTCCGGCAGAATGCTTAAGGTCTGAATCAGCGCCTTCCGGTCGGCGACCCAGAAGCAGTTGCAGTCGAAGTTGGTAAACATCCATTTGTGCGGGTTGAAGTTGTAGCTATCGGCAAGTTCGACTCCACTTTGCAGGTGACGGAACTCAGGGCAGAGCATGGCCGTGCCCGACATGGCCGCATCCACGTGCAGCCAAAGATTGTGCCGGCGGCACACTTCACCGATCGCGCCAACCGGATCCATCGCGTTCGAAGACGTCGTACCCACAGTTGCGCACACGAAAAACGGAGTGAGCCCGGCGTGCCGGTCGGCGTCCACTTGGCTTGCCAAGGCTTCAGGCCGCATGGCGAGATTCTCGTCGACCTCGATCAGCCGCAGATTTTCCACGCCGATGCCGGCAATCATCGCGGCCTTTTCCAGGGAGGAATGGGTCTGCGTCGAGGCGTACGCGACCAGCCGCCCGTCGCACCCTTTCTTATTGCTCACGTAGTGGGTGGCCCGCTCCCGCGCGGCCAGGAGGGCGCAGAGCGCGGCGCTCGAAGCCGTGTCCTGAATGACGCCTCCGCCCGTGTGCGACGACCGGAATTTCTCGGGCAGACCAAGCATTCCGACGAGCCAGTCCATCACATGCGTTTCCAGTTCGGTGCAAGCCGGACTGGTCGACCACAGCATCCCCTGCACGCCCAGACCGGAAGAAAGCAGATCCCCGAGAATCCCCGGACCTGACGCGTTGCACGGAAAGTATGCGAAGAAATTGGGCGACTGCCAGTGGGTGACGCCCGGCAGGATCAACCGCTCCACATCTTTCAGCAGCGCCTCAAACGGCTCGCCCTGCGCCGGAGGAGTCGCCGGAAGCGAAGCGCGAATCTCTCCCGGCTTCACCTGCGAGAGCACGGGAAACGATTCGATGCGCGAGTGGTAGTCGGCGATCCAGTCCACCACGGCATGGCCGTGGCGGCGGAATTCGTCGGGTGTCATGTGGAAGGATTTTTCGTCGGAGGCATGATTGCCTCTTGCGCCCAAGTCCAATGCGAAACTCACAAACGACCTATTCGCAGATAACCCTGGGCCCTTGGTGATGATGTTTAACTTTGAAGCCGACCGGCTTTGGCTGGAACAGCAGAGGAGAACCAGGACAGACAGAGGAGCGCCTCGCAGGATTCTTAAGGTCACCTTGGGAATCGTCGCGCCATGTTTCTTGAGTGCTCTCATGCTAACTGTCCAAAATACACTCGCGTTTTGTAATCGAATGTGCACGCGATCCAGCAACGGCATGGGCCTCGAAGATGCGCCGCAATTCTCGCAGCATCGGCGGGTGACTTCGGATGCTCCGGCCCCGGCGCATACGACGACGACAGCAGCCGGCCCTCGAGCCCGGCGTAGTCGAACTCCTGCCGCATCGCAAACACGCGCTCTTGAAACGGCGCCGGATCGAAGAATTCATTCACCGCGTCGGTGGTCCGCTCATGCCGCACGTCTTCGTAGTCCGTGCCGTAACTCAACAGCAGTTGTTCGTACTCGCGCAGGAACGCAGTCGAATCCGTGAGCCGCTCGTTCCACAGCAGCACCAGCCATCCGCCGGGCTTCAGAATGCGCACAAACTCGAGCCGCGCGCGCTTGCGATCAAACCAGTGCGCTGCCTGGGCTGCGGTGACGAAATCGACGCTCGCGTCGGCTAGCGTAGTCGCTTCCGCCGTTCCCGCCACGCTCGTGAACTTCGGAAACGAAGCCAGCAGTCGCTCGCCCGCCTGGCGCATCTCGGCGTTGGGTTCGACGCCGAAAACCATATTTCCATTTTTTAGCAGCATCTGGGTCCAAATTCCGGTGCCCGAAGCAATGTCCGCGACCACATGGCCCGGCGCGAGTCCGCATTCGCGTTCCAGGACTCGCAAGGCCTCCCGAGGATATCCCGGCCTGTAGCGCACATAGTTTTCCACGCGATCGGAAAAGCGGCTGGTGGCGTTCGAAGCAGGCATATAAGGAGCCAATTCGGCAAGATTTATCACCTTGCCAGAAAGCCATTCTAACGGCAGGATAGAGATGTTGTCCCTTCCCGCCGGAGGTCGCCGGGTTCTCCGAGTCGGAGTTTCGCGGCAGCGAAGAATTGCATTTGCCCCGGCCCGCAGTCCATCCAAACTATGCGAGTGGTGATCAAAGTCGGCACCAGCCTTATCGCTCCCTCGGGGAAGATTGATATCAACCTGCTCCGCGGCATAGTCGATCAGTTCGATCTCTCGAAGAACGAATACCTCATTGTCACTTCGGGCGCAATCGCCGCGGGCATGTCGGGCCTGTCGCTGCAGAATCGTCCCGGCAATGTCCCACGCATGCAGGCCTGCGCCGCCGTCGGCCAGAGCAAGCTGATGCATACCTACGAGCGCCTGTTCTTCGGCAAGAAGGTGGTCGCGCAATTGCTTCTCTCGAGCGACGACTTCACTTCCCCCGTGCGCTATCGCAATCTGCAGAACGCGGTTGCCGAGTTGCTCGCGCTTGGCGTCGTACCCATCGTGAACGAGAATGACAGCGTCTCGGTGCGCGAACTGGAAGGCGCCTTCGGCGACAACGATGAACTGAGCTCGCTGTTGGCCAAAGCCGTTAAAGCGGACTGGCTGCTGCTGCTGACCAACGTCGACGGATTCCTGGTTCCGAACGGCCGCAAGAAGCCGCGTCTGCAGCGGGTAATTCGCAAACTTACTCCGGCTCTCGAAGCAAAATGCAACGGCAAGAGCTCGCTGGGGCGCGGGGGCATGATTTCGAAACTGCGCGCCGCCAAACTGGCCAGCGAGGGCGGTGTCCATGTTTCTATCGTGAATGGGCGGCATCCTCAGGCGATTACGCTGGGTATGAAACGGAAGATAGGAACCTATTTTCCGCCTCAGAAGGACCGATAATAGAGACAAATGGCTACGACTCTCACCACCGCCGTTTCGACGCAAGAGAAATTGCTGCACGCCCGCGCCGCGTCTGCCAAATTGGCGTTGCTATCCACGGACGAGAAAAACGCGCTGCTGTTTGCGATTGCCGATGCGATCGAAGCGAACGAGGAGAGCATCCTCACCGCGAACCGCGAGGACGTGGAACATTCCAGTCTCGAGCGCGCCATGCGCGACCGCCTTCTGCTGACTCCATCTCGAATCAAAGACATGGCGCGCGGCGTACGCGAGGTCGCGGCCCTGCCCGATCCCATCGGCGAAACTTTGGCGGAGTGGACCAAGTCAAACGGCCTGCGCATCCGCAAGGTGCGCGTTCCGCTGGGCGTGGTCGGAATCATCTACGAGTCGCGTCCGAACGTGACCGTCGACACCGCGGTGCTGGCGCTCAAAACCGGGAATGCCATAGTCCTGCGCGGCGGCAAAGAAGCGGCGCAAAGTAGCCAGCGCCTGGTTGAGATTATGAAAGCGCAGATTATGACGGCGGTTCCCGGCGTGCCCGAGGGCGCAATCGAACTGCTCGATTCGAGTACACGGCAATCCGTGCAGGAATTGATCAAAGCACGTGGACTGGTCGACGTCATCATTCCTCGTGGAGGCGCAGGGCTCATCACATTCGTCACCGAAAATTCCGCGGTACCGGTCATCGAAACCGGAGCAGGGAATTGCCATATCTTCGTGGACGAATCGGCCGATCTCGACATGGCCGACCGCATTGTCATCAACGCCAAAACACAGCGTCCATCGGTGTGCAACGCCGCCGAGAAGTTGCTGGTGCACGAACGGATCGCTGCCCAATATGTTCCGCGCATCGTGAAGAAGTTAATCGAAGCTGGCGTCGATGTGCGTGGCGACGGCAAGGCCCGCACACTCGCAACTGGATTGCACGTCGCTTCCGCGGCGGAGCAAGATTGGTATGAGGAGTATCTGCGATTGTGTATGGCAGTAGCCGTCGTCGCCAACGTCGACGAAGCCATCGCTCACATCAACCGTTATTCCACGAAGCACAGCGATTCCATCGTCACTCACGATGAGGCAAACGCCCGCAAATTCCTGCGCGGCGTAGATTCGGCTGCAGTCTACTGGAACGCCTCGACCCGCTTCACCGACGGCGCCGAATTCGGCTTCGGCGCCGAGATGGGCATCAGCACGCAGAAACTGCATTGCCGCGGGCCGTTCGCGCTAGCAGAACTGACTTCGTCGAAGTACGAAATTGTAGGAACGGGGCAGGTGCGGTAGAAAGACCTGGAGGCGGCGTTTCTGCCCATGACAAATACTAATGGTGAGGTTGGTGTTTTAGGCGAATATTAAGCGAACAAAGCGACTGCCTGTCTGGCATTTCGCGCCTGCCGCGACTACCTGTGCTACCTTACTAACTTTCACCTCGGAGCCCATGAAAATTTTTGCTGCAGCATTGCTTTCGTCTGCCATATTGCTCTCCGGTTGGTCGACGCGGTCGAGTGGTAATGCGGCTCCGTCTTCCAGTCCAGCCACAACCATCTTCGGTTTTCGCGACGCGGCCGCGGAGCAGGCCGCGGAATCGCGCTTCCTGGCCGTGCCCGATTCCAAGCTTGCGGAAGAGCATCTGCGCATCCTGACCAAGGTTCCGCACATGGCGGGTACCATCGAGGACAAAGCGACGGCCGATTATGTCGCACAGAAATTCCGCAGCGCTGGGCTCGACACTCAAATCGTCGAGTACAAAGTCTGGATGAACTATCCCGCGGAAATCAGGGTCGATCTGACCGCGCCTGCCGGAATTGAGATGCATGGTCCCACGCGCGAACGCGTGGACAATGATCCCTATCAAGACGATCCTCGCGTGGTCATGCCCTTCAACGGCATGTCGCCCTCCGGCGATGCCGAGGCTGACGTGGTCTACGCCAACTACGGGACTCCCGAGGACTTCGAAAAACTCGACAAGCTGAAAGTCGATGTGCGCGGCAAGATCGTGCTGGTGCGCTACGGCCAGAATTTTCGCGGAGTCAAAGTGTTTGTGGCGCAGGAGCACGGCGCCGCGGGCATGATTATCTACTCCGATCCAGCGGATGATGGCTGGCGACGCGGCGATAAATATCCGGAGGGGCCGTGGCGGCCGGACACCGGCGTGCAGCGCGGGTCGGTGGGATACATGTTCGAGTTTCCCGGCGACCCAACCACTCCGGGGGTCGCGTCGTTGCCGTCGCTGCCCGAGTCGCAGCGCATTTCTCCGCAGCAATCTTCGCAGATGCCGAAGATTCCGGTGACTCCGTTGTCCTATCACGACGTGTGGCCTGTGCTGCAGCACCTGGGTGGACCGGATTCGCCGCGCGAGTGGCAAGGCGCGCTGCCGTTCACGTACCACGTGGGTCCAGGACCGTCGAAACTGAGGATTCATCTCCGGCAGGACTACCAGTTCCGCACGCTCTGGGATGTCATTGGTCGCGTTTCCGGGCGCAATCTGCCGGACGAGTGGGTGGTCGCGGGCAATCATCGCGACGCCTGGGTCTACGGAGCAGTCGATCCCAACAGCGGTACCGCCGCGATGCTCGAGGCGGTGCACGGCGTTGGCGACTTGCTGAAGTCGGGGTGGAAGCCGAAACGCACTCTGATCTTCGCCAGTTGGGATGGCGAAGAAGAAGGCCTGATGGGCTCGACCGAGTGGGTGGAACAGCACGAGTCGGAACTGGCGAATGCGGCGGCGTATTTCAATATGGATGTCGCGGTTTCCGGGCCGAAGTTTGGTGCGTCGGCTGTGCCCAGTCTCAAACAGTTTCTGCGCGACGTCACCAAGGTTGTGCCTAGCCCGAAAGGTGGGACCGTCTACGAAGCCTGGCAGAAAGCGGCGCAGCCTGACGCGCCCTCGACGCAATCTCCCACTGAGGCGATTGGAGACAGCCGTCGCCTTCCGGCCGTGCAGGTGAAGGGAGACGTTCCGGTCGGAGACCTGGGCAGCGGTTCCGATTACACTGCATTCTTGCAGCATCTGGGAATCCCGTCGAGCGACGTGAGTTCCAGCGGTCCGTACGGCGTGTACCACTCGGTGTTCGACAACTTCGCGTGGTTCAAGAAATTCGGCGATCCGGAGTTTGTCTACGAGCAGCAGATGGCACGCGTCTTTGGCCTGGAAGCCGTGCGTATGGCCGATGCCGACGTTTTGCCTTATGACTACGAGGAATACGGGAAAGAGATTGCCGCGTATCTGGACGCGGCGCGCAAGCGGGCGGAGGACAAGTTCGGGGAGCACGCGCTCGACTTTCGCGCGGTGGACTCGGCTGCTCGACGTTTTGAGGCTGCTGGAGTGAAGATCCTGGCAAAGCAGAAGAATCCGCCGCAGGATGCTGCGCGCTTGAACCAGGCTTTGCGCGGGGCTGAGCGGGCGATGCTGGAGCCGGAGGGGCTGCCGCATCGTCCGTGGTTTCGCCACGTGATTTATGCTCCTGGCGAATACACGGGTTACGCGGCGGTAGTGATTCCTGGCGTGAATGAGGCTCTCGACAAGGGCGACAGCGAGAGGGCGCGCGAGCAGTTGGCTGCGCTGGCGGCTGCGCTTGATCGCGCGGCGAAGACGCTGGAAGGATACCGGTAGCGCATGACTTCAGCTCACGCCCTCGGACAGTTCCTGCGCACGCTGCCTGCTTCGGCGGCGGCGACGTTCCTTGCGCTGTTCCCGATTGTCGATCCCTTCGGCGGCGTTCCTGTCTTTTTCACCATGACCTCGACCTGGAGCGCGCAGGACCGGCGTCGCACTGCGTTCAAGACCGGGCTGTGGGTGTTCGTTATCCTGGTGACGTTTCTTTTCTTCGGACGCTTCGTGCTTCACTTCTTTGGCATCTCGCTGCCGGTGCTGAAGATTGCGGGCGGACTGATCGTGACGAACACAGCGTGGGGAATGGTGACCTCGACCGCACGCATTACTGCCGCAGAAAGTCACGAAGCCGAAAGCAAAGAGGACATCTCTCTCACTCCGCTGGCCATGCCACTGATGTCGGGACCGGGCGCGATTGGAGTAGTCATGGCGCTTGCGGCTCATGTGGACAACCCGGCGGCCTATCTCGGAATGGTCATCGGGGTCGCAGGAATCGCGCTTAGCGTCGCTCTCTTCTTCTGCATGGGCGGACCGCTGGTGCGGCGTCTTGGTCCCAGCGCAGTGGGTGCGATCAACAAGATCTTTGGATTTCTGATTCTGGCCATCGCCGTCCAGTTGGTGTGGGACGGAGTGGCCGACTTCGGGAATTGATCTGGCCTGGAAGTTTCCGGGAACTTCGGTCCTTCCGTCCGCGTAGCATTATTAGGCGTTCTTGCGCCCGGGGAGGTGCTTCATGCCCGGAAAGTCTCGTGTGCGTTTGAATCCGCTTCACAAAACAATTCTGATGTGTCTGTTCCTGGTTCCGTTCTGCGCGGTTCCGGTGAACGCGGCCAGCGACTGGAACTACGAAGAGACGCACAGCGATGGCCGCGAGTTTGTTGCCGGCGGCTTCGTGCACGTGCGGCTGAGTGTGGGCGACATGCACATCAGGCGCGGGGATTCTAACAAGATCAGCCTGCGCTACACCATCAAGTCACGACACGAAAGGAACGTCAAAGACGCGCATGTGGATTTTGACGTTCACGGCAGCGATGCCACGATCGAGTTTCACGCGACATCTGGCTCTAATACGCAGTTTGACGTGGAAATCGAAGTGCCCGAAAAGACGAATCTCGATGTGCACGACAAGGTCGGCGACGTGACGGTGGAAGACGTAGAGGGCGACAAGGACTTGAGTCTGGGTGTCGGCGACATCCGCGTGGCCAATGGGCGCGAGGGATATCGGCTGGTCAATGCGAGTGCTGGCATCGGCGATGTGAATGGCGATGGCTACGGCGAGACCAGCGGCTGGCTCGGCAAGACATTGAAGTATCACGGGGAAGGTAAGTACGAACTGCGGGCGCATGTTGGGGTGGGAGACATTAGTCTGGAGGGGAAGTAGAGTTTCGGGCATTCTCACGACGAGCAGCCAGCCTGAAGGGCTGAAGCCCAAGTCTTTATTGTTAGCCTTAGGGCACGACTGTCATGCCCTTCCCAACCATGCTGACGATTCCGTCAGTCTGTGGAAATCTGCCGCAAAACCGGTTCACAGACTCGGGACTTGTTGGTCGGTTGGGCTTCAGTGGTGAGGGCGATTAATCTGCCTGGCCCGCAGGTCGTCGACTTTGTCCTGGACGATCTGGTATTGGGCGGGGGCATCGCGCAAATGCTCGCGGCGATTGGATTCTGTGGCCCAGAGGTTGAAGATGGCGACCTGAATGGTGTTACCAATGAATGTTTGGAATTCCTTTTCCAATTGGGCTAACACCATGCTGGGCGTGCCGTAGACATACGGTTGGCCCTGCACCAAGTAGCGCGCTACGGTGGGTTCTGTGTTCAAGCGGGGCGTAAGCCAGTTGTTGGCAATGTCGAGTGCGTCCAGGACGTGCAAGAGTTCGTGTTCGTAGAGACAGGCAAAGATCTGGACGGAAAGATCGTCTTTAGGGTCGAAGTTCGCCGTATCCAGGAGATAGATTTCGAGTGTGAAATCGAGAAGCACTTCCCCTCCGGAGAACTGGAACTGGCATGGTCCATGATTGGTGTCCTTTACACCGGGTGCTGGATTCCGGCGCCATTGCGCTGCCGGATTGGGAAAGCTTACCGTCACATTTGACTTCACGAGGCCTTCCGTGATGGCCAGGCTGCCTGAGGAGGAAGAGCCGGCTCCTGGGTCTAACTGCATCATCTTGGTCATGTCGACAAAGTTCGGGGCTCGCACATCCATCGAGCCCAAACCCGGGGGAACGTTAATGTTAAAGAGTTCGGGCGGCAACAGAAGGTCATTTTTGGGCCAGGTGATGCGGCGTCGGAATGTCACTCCCATGACAACACCTCCGGAGGGGCGGACCGCCTGCGGCCAAACATACACTCTTTCCCGCGCACACTCCAAACACAGTCTTGCGTGCACCTCTGCGGTCAGCCGGGTCTAAGCTCTTTGGGCAGTCGCGTCCATTCTTCAATAGTGAGACGGAAGGGGCAAGCGTTTCAGGAAGGTGAGATTTAAGAGGTGGAGCAGTTCCGAGGAGCTTGGGCGGGCCTATCCGGCAATCCCGGACGGCTGTTGTTGGAGCATGTTTTCCGGCTCCGCAATGTCGGTCGCCGGGAGGGGCAAGGTGACCGAGATTTTCGTACCCAGGCGGCTCGATTGAATGGCCAAAGCGCCATTGAAATGGCGAACACGCTCTCGCATCCCGGTGATACCAACGCCGGAACGCTGGGCGCGAATCCGATCCAGCTTTTCGGCCGGTATTCCCTTGCCCTGATCTTGAATTTCCAGGGCAACTGCGTCGGCGCTGCGGGATAGCCCAACCGTCGCGGTCTTGCTGCCGGAATGGCGATGAATGTTGGTGAGGCATTCTTGCACGATGCGAAACATCGCCAGTTCCATCTCGCTGGGGAGTCTGCCGAAGTCGCCGGCAATGTTCAGGTCAATACTCAGCCCGCTCCGTTCCGTGAGACCGTGCAGGTACCAACGAATGGCCTCGGGCAGACCGTTTTCATCCAACAGGGGAGGATGCAAGAGATAAGATGTGGTGCGGATCTCTTTGTTCAGCTGCTGGACCAGGGTCTGGCTGTCATCAAGAGCTTTGCCGAGCATGGGATTCTTGGTCACGTGTTGAGCCATGCCCGCCAGGCTCATGCCTAGCGCGGCTATGATTTGTCCGGCGCTGTCGTGCAAGTCGCGGGCAATATGACGCCGCTCATCGTCCTGAGTTTGCAGCAAGCGGTTCGAGAGTTCGCGAAGCTGTTCCGACTGTTGCAGAACTTCCGCGTTTCGCAGTTCCAGTTCCTGGGTGCGACTGTGCACTTGTTTTTCGAGCTGGTCCGCTAGTGTTCGCAGCCCTTCCTCGCTTCTCCGCAATTGCTCCTGCACCTGCACTCGCTCAGTAATGTCGCGGGTCACGGCCAGTTGAACGACCCTTCCATCAGCCATGCGCAGCGGGGCAGCGTGGGTTTCGACGTGATGGCCTCTGCCGTCCAGTGCCACGATGTCGAATTCCAACGAACCTTTCTCTCCGCGGCAGATTCTTTCGTTGAAGGCACGAAACGTGTCTCGGTCGTGGGGGGCAATGACGTCATAGATACTTTTGCCGACGACCATCTCAGCACAATCGGCGCCAACCATGGTTAAGCCGGGTGGATTCATGTGAAGCAAAGTGCCGTCAACAGCCACGAGCTTCACGCATTCCGGCGTGGTCTCGACAATAGCCCGGAAACGTTCTTCGCTTTCGCGTAATGCCCGTTCAGCCCGCTTTCGTTCGGTGACGTCTCGCGCCACCTTGGACGCCCCCACAATAGCGCCTGCTGCATCTTTCACGGGCGAAATTGTAAGGGAGATATCGAGCAGGGTTCCGTCTTTGCGTATGCGGATAGTTTCGAAATGATCGACCCGCTCGCCTCGCTTAAGCTGATCAAGAATCCGGGTTTCTTCGTTACGGCGATCCGCCGGAATGATAAGGGTAATGTGCTGGCCGATGGCTTCTTTAGCGGTGTAGCCGAACATTCGCTCCGCCGTCTTATTCCAACTCGTGATAATGCCATTCAGACTCTTGCTGACGATGGCATCGTCCGAGGAATCCACGATAGCAGCCAACAAACTGTCGGCTTCCGCAGACTTCTTTCGTTCCGTGATGTCGAGCAGCATGTTGACGCCGCCGACGACCTTACCTTGGGCATCGTGCAAGGGTCTCGGGTAGGGCGTGAACCAGACTCGCGTGCCATCGGGCCGCTCGGCGATCATTTCTATTCCATCGTGGATGCGGCCTTCCCTAAGCGCGATAGCCATGGGACATTCGTCGAGCGGCAAAGGCGTTCCATCCGCCCGAAACATTTTCCAGCTGATGCACCATTGGTCGGTACCCAGTTCGGGCACCCGGCCGGAGAATTCCAGGGCGGCCGGGTTGAAGTGGGTGAGATGGCCTTCGGCATCGGTGGTATAAATGGCGGCGGGCAACGCATCAATCATCTCGCGGAAGCGTCGTTCACTCTCCTGCAGCGCGGGAGTCGGCACCAGCGGTTGCAAGAAGCGCAGTTCCTCTGTCAGCCACGGTTGGGTCTGACGAACTTTTTTAGTTTTAGTTTTAGTGTTTGCGCCGTTCCGTTCGGCAACTACTCTGTCGACCATGGGCAGCAACTGGTGCGACAGGTCACACTTGGCAACAAATCCGCTGGCATCCACTGCGGCAGCCTGTCGTGCCACCAGGTTGGGATCATTCTGACTGACGAGAACCACTTCGGAATCGGGGACTTCTCGGCGGATGATTCGGGTTGCCTGCAGGCCGTCCATTCGGGGCATGGCGATGTCCATGAGGACAACGTCCGGCCGCAGGGTCTTGGTCTTTTCAACCGCTTCGACGCCATCCCGAGCCTCGCCGCAGACGAGCCATTCGGTCCGCGAGGACAACAAAGACCGGACTCCCTGCAGGACGGTCGGATTGTCGTCAACGATGAGGATACGCAACGAAGGCATAGAATTCCCCCAAACGGTTAACCTGGGCGACCTGAAACGGTCGACTAATAGCACATATACTAATTAGATCGCACGCTGCATTAAATACCGCAGTTCCTACGAGTTGATACAGCAGTTACCCGATTGTTTGCTGGCGGCCTACGGCGAACAAGGCAGAGAAGATATTCGATCCTTGGGGACAATCGGATTGGGGAGCGAATGCGGAGCGATGACCGGTCGAGGAATTTGCCACGCGGAGATGAAGAGTTCTGCACACATGCTGCACTTATTGGCGCAAAAAAACCGCTCCCATATTGATGTAACGCTTGCAGCTTTGGCCCTCTAAGTGCACAATCTAAGGTGATCAAGCAAGATGCCCATCCGGCTGGAGTGGGGCCCTCCGATGTGCCACTCGGAAGAAGGTCGAAAATGAAACATCACATACTCATAACGCTGCTCTTGTCTACCGCATTTGCGCTTCCGGGGCTCGCGCAGCAAACCAACGCACCCGCAAGCGGACAAGCGACAGCCACGGGAGATCAAACTGCTCCTGCGGCTCAGAGCGCGAGCACCAGCGATAGAGAACCGATTCCCCCCCCGACCTCCAAGAACTTCTGGGACGGCGACGATCCCAACCTGGTCAATCTGGTCACGCACCCGTTCGCGAACAAGAAGTACGTACAGCGGCAGGTGGGGCCAATTCGGGATCGCATCAACGAACTGGACCAGTTGACCTCGGAAAACAGCAAGACGATCAAGGACGTGGATACGCGCGCGCAACAAGGGATTCAGCTAGCGTCGGAAAAGGTCAGCTTGGCGGACCAGCATGCGATCGATGCTGGCACCAAGGCGCAGATGGCGCAGACGACTGCGACCGAGGCTACGACTCGGGTCTCGACGGCGGAACAGATGGTGAGTAACCTTGATCAATACAAAGGGGGCGCGCAAACTGAAATTCGATTCCGTGCAGGTCAGAGCGTCCTGAGCAAGGCGGCGAAGGATGCGCTCGACGAGATGGCCACTCCGCTGAAGGATCAGCGCAGCTACATCATCGAAGTTCGCGGGTTCGCTGCGGGCCGCGGCCAGGCTGCGATTGCCAGCTCGCAGAAGATCGCGGATTCGGTGGTGCGTTACCTGGTGCTCAACCATGCGATCCCGGTCTACCGCATTTACGTGCTCAGCATGGGAAATGCGCCCATTGCCGGCGGAGATGGAACCATGGCGAAGCACGGCAGCGGCGGACGGGTGGAAATTAATGTGATGAAGAATGATCTGGTCGGTTCCGTGCAACACTGAAGTCCTGCAAAAGAGCGAGAAGGCGAGTCGATGAGACTCGCCTTTTTTCATTTTCGGCTTCCGGTTTCCAGCTTTTCGGCTTCCGACGAGCAGAGCATCGAGCTCTCAGCATTCGGCCAGAAGGGGCCGGACGCCGAGCGCCGAAAACCGGAAGGCGCTTCTGCCTTCTGCTGCTACGAATCCATCTCACTGCTCTCTTCTCTTTCTGCTGGGCAGGGTAACTGCTGCTGGAGTGCACATTCGTAATTTGAAAGTCCGTGATGCTGCAGGCAGAATCAATCTGCCCACCACTTCGCAGTCCAGCACTCGCAGCTTGCCGTCTAGAGTTGCGCCGCTGAACTAAATCAAACCTGGCCGGAACGGAAGTTGAGCAGTCATGTCTCGCGCAAAGGCAACCATTCTCTGTATTGACGACCACTGGAACGGGCTCATTGGGCGCAAGATGCTGCTCGAAAAGAGCGGCTATGAGGTTTTAGAAGCTAGCGGCGGGGACGAAGGGTTGAAGTTGTTCCGCTCGCACCCTGTGGATGCGGTGGTCCTCGACTACCAAATGCCCGGGATGAACGGGGACGTGGTGGCGGCGAAGATGAAGCGCATTAATTCCCAGATCCCGATCATGCTGTTGTCGGCCTATGGACCCTTACCGAAGAACAAGTTGCGGTCGGTCGACTCGTTTTTATCGAAATCTCAACCGCCGAACATCCTCCTGTCTACGCTCCAGGATCTGCTGGGCGGCCGTCCCAAACCATTCTTCTCCCGGTGGCTCGATCACTGGAAGAGCCGAAACCAGGTGGTGACCCAATGAACTTCTTAAAGAGTCTTCTCGGACGAGGATGTACGCACCGGTTCTCGTGGCCGCGGATTGACGACGACGGCCGTCATTATCAGATATGCCTGGCTTGTGGAACGGCCTATGAGTATGACTGGAGTGGGATGCGCCGAACGGATCGGCTGCTGACGGCAGTCATCCAGCGTGGGCTGCAGGGTGATAGCTGCTCCCATGTTCGGTCTGCGGTCGTGAAGTATTGAGCCAGCAATGACTCACATCGCCCAATCGCGGCCAACGCGCGCGCCGCGCGTGAGTTTGCGCGGGAGTGTTTCAGTCCTAGTTCAGCTCGAAAGTCTCCGGCGTATTCCAGCCAAACTCCATCAGCTCTCCATCACGGGAGGGTTGCTGGAACTCGCTATGTACGTGGACGAGCGAGCCAAGGTTGACCTGACGCTTCCGGTTGGTTCCAGCATTTTGCGCCCCCAAGCCGAAATGCTGTTTCCGATGCGAGGGTTGCACGGCTATCTGCAGCCGTTCCGGTTTAGCGGTCTTCGCGCGGAAGAGCGTCAGATACTCGAGACAGAAATCACAGAACTGCTCAAGCAAACCGTGGCGCCAGCAACCACAGGCCACGGGTCAGGCTTCCGGCCACCCCGTTTCTACCTGGAGTCATTCTAGAGTCCTGTCCACGCCGGCCACCCGTTTTTGCAATCCGGTCAGTTTTGCTCAGTCTTTCCGAGTGCAACAAGCGGACACTGGCTCGGAGAGCGCGATCTCGAGAGGATATGCCGCAACAGAGCGGCAGGAAGTTCCATTTTGGGAAGCGCGGTTGAACTTGTGATTTGAATCACAGACCGGAAATGTGCTCTCCGGTCATGATGCCAAGCATTGGCTCGCGGCCTCCCCCGAGGCAGTTGAGCCGGATCATCGAATAGGCAAGGTTGTTGGGCGGGACGCTTCTTTGCGGGAGAAGACGTTGCGCAGGCTGTTGCTCTTTGCAGAGAGTCGTCTAAGCTGCGAAGGCGCGCGGTTTTGATCTAGGGGAATCCCATGAAGTGAGAGGTTGGCTATGAGTTCTGCCGATCGAAGGGAAACCATTGTAACGTCCGCATACTGGCTGCACACCTGGCCTCGGCAGTACGGGTTTGCGCTGGTGGCTGTGACTGCAGCAGCTCTGGTGCGGTACGGTCTGGATGTTGCTCTCGGGTTCACCCATCCCTTTCTCTTGTTTTATCCCACGATCATGTTGATCGCTCTGCTGGGCGGGTTCGGCCCGGGTGTGTTTGCGACTCTTCTTTCGGCAGTGATTGCCCCATATCTCTTCATGGAGCCGCTGAATTCGTTCGTGGTCAGGCATCCGCGCGACATCGTCGGGTTGGTGTTGTTTGGGGTAATCGGAGTCGCGATTAGTGGGATGGGCGATCTGTTTCGGCGGCGGGCGAAAAGGCTGCAGGAATTCGAAAAGGCGGTCGAAGGTCTGGAAGAGATGATAACCGTGGTGGATCGCGATTACCGCTACGTGATCGCGAACCGTGCCTTCCTGAACTATCGGGGGATGAAGAAAGAGGAACTGCTTGGCCGCCGGATTTCGGAAATATTGAACTCCGGAGTCTTTGAGACGACCATCAAGGAAAAGCTGGATGAGTGCTTCCAGGGCAAGATCGTGCGATACGAAATGCGATACAGCTACCCGTCGCGGGGCGAGAGAGACCTTTTCATCTCCTACTTTCCCATCGAAGGGCCGGGTGGGATCGATCGGGTGGCGTGTGTGTTGCAAGACATCACCGAGCGCAAACGAGCGGACGAGGCGTTGGAAGAGAGCGAGAGCCGATTCCGAGCCGTATATGAAAGATCTCCAGTCGGCATCGCTCTTGTAGACGCGAGCAGCGGACGCTTTCTCGAGGTCAACCCCAAGTTCTGCGAAATTCTCGGGCGGGCCGAGGAGGAAGTGCTGCAGCTCGATTTCCAGAGTGTGACTCATCCCGAGGACGTAGCGAAAAGTGTCTCAAAAGGAAAAGAACTTTTCGAAGGGAGGTCTGCGCATTTCGAACTGGAGAAACGCTATCTTCGTCCCGATGGTGGGGAGGTTTGGGCAAACGTGAGCGTCGCTCCCATGTGGCGTGAGCAGGAACCCCAGAAGGTGTACCTGGTTATGGCCCAGGACATGAGCGATCGCAAGCGGGCGGAAGAGGCGCTGCTTAGGAGTGAGGCTAGCCTGAACCGTGCCCAGGCCGTGGGCCACATCGGGAGCTGGCGCTTTGACATACAGAAGGGGACGGTCAGATGGTCCGAGGAAGGCTGCCGGATCATGGGTCTGCCGTCAGGGCTGCACGTCACTCCGGAGAAGGCGATGGACCTCATACATCCTGATGATCGTGAGAGTGCCGAGCGGGCGTGGAATAGCGCGCGGGCGGACGGGAAATTCGAGATTGAATGCCGGGTTCTGGCAGAAGGCCAGATAAGGTGGATTCGCTGCGAAGCCGGCATCGAATTCGACGCGGAGGGCCGCCGCGTTGCCGCGGTTGGCACCGTCCAGGACATCACGGAGCGGAGGCAGGCGGAGGAGGCGCTGCGCAGGTCGGAACAACGGTACCGGCTACTGTTTGAAAAAAATGTCGCAGGAGTTTCGATATCGAGCATGGAAGGGGAGATCCTCGATTGCAACGATGCGGGAGCGCGCGTCCTTGGATATAGCACCGGAGAGGAAGTTCGCGGCCGCCGGACGGAGGAGCTTTATGTCAACTTAGCCGACCGGGAACCGAGGCTGCGTGAACTGAAGCGAGAAGGTGCGCTTTCCAGCCAGGAGATGCAGCTCCGGCGGAAAGATGGTACGCCAGCGTGGGTCTTGTTCAATACAGCGATACTCGCTGGGGGTGACAACGGCACTCTGCTGGTGCAGGCCACATCGATCGACATCACCAAGCGCAAGCGGGCTGAAGAGGCGCTGCAGGCGAGCGAAACGCATTTCCGGCTTCTGGTGGAACAGGCATCGGACGGGATTTTCATTGCCGACGCGCAGGGGAAATACATCGACGTGAACTCGGCTGGCGCCGAAATGTTGGGGTATACGCGAGAGGAGATGCTGCAACTTTCCATTCCTGAGATTGTTGAGGCTGAGGAGAGTCCGCGAATAGCGCCCGAAGTGGCTCGCTTTGCAGGAGGCGCCATAGTCCTGAGCGAGTGGAAATTCCGGCGTAAGGACGGATCGGTGTTCCCGGGAGAGGTTTGCGGAAAACAACTGCCGGATGGACGGTTGCAGGGAATTCTACGCGACATCAGTGAGCGCAGGCAGGCGGAGGAAGCGATGCGCCGGAACGAGGAACGGTTTCGGGTGGCTCTCAAGGATTCTCCCATCACGGTTTTCAATCAGGACTGCGAGCTGCGCTACACCTGGATTTACAACCCGCAGCTCTATTGGCAGCACGAGGCCATCGGCAAAACGGATGCAGAAATTCTCGGGGCGAAGAAGGCCGCAAGCCTGACTGAACTCAAACGGCGGGTTCTTAAAACCGGGCTGGCGTTGCGGCAGGAAGTAGTGATTCCGCACGACGGCAGGAGCTACGCGTTCGATATCACGATTGAGCCTCTGTTCGATGAAGCCGGAAAGGTTATTGGAATTACAGGCGCTTCCATGGACATCGCGCAACTTCGGGAGATGACCGATCGGCTGCAAGACGCCAGGGACAAGCTGGCGCAGGAAAAGTCGTATCTGGAAGGTGAAATTCAGGCGGAGCTTGGGTTTGAAGAAATCATTGGGCAGAGTCCGGCGCTGCTCGAAGTGTTGAAGAACGTGCGGGTGGTGGCTCCGACCGACTCTACAGTCTTGCTATTGGGGGAGACGGGCACGGGGAAGGAACTGGTGGCGCGTTCGGTGCACGCGCTGAGTTCGCGGCGCGACAAGACGTTTATCAAGCTCAATTGTGCGGCAGTGCCTGCGGGATTGCTGGAGAGCGAACTCTTCGGACATGAAAAAGGAGCGTTCACCGGCGCCGTCAGCCAGAAAGTCGGGCGCATTGAACTGGCGGACAAGGGGACGCTGTTCCTGGACGAGATCGGCGAATTGCCGCTCGAACTGCAGCCGAAGCTGCTGCGGGTGCTGCAGGATCGCGAGTTTGAACGGCTGGGCGGGGTCCACACATTGCACGTCGATGTGCGGATCATCTCCGCCACCAATCGTGATTTGCATCAGGACATTGCGGATAGAAAGTTTCGCGAAGATTTGTTCTACCGGTCTCAATGTTTTTCCCATCGAGCTTGCCGTCGTTGCGCCAGCGGCGAACCGACATTCCAATTCTGGTTCATCACTTTGTGAGCAAGCATTCCGCACGCATGGGCAAACACATTGAAACCGTCCCGGACGAGACTATGACTGTGCTGCAGAACTGGAACTGGCCCGGCAATATCCGCGAGCTCGAGAACATGATCGAACGCATGGTCATCTTGAGTAAAGACCGGGTGCTGGCTGCGCCGCCGGTGGAATTGGATGCGCCGCAAGAAATCACAGACGACAATCTCACGGAAATGGAACGCGAGCACGTCATTCGCGTTTTGCGGGAGACCAATGGCGTGCTGTCGGGAGCGGATGGGGCTGCCAGCCGGCTGGGAATCAAGCGCACGACGCTGCAGTCGATGCTCAAGCGATTCGGAATTGAATTGCAGGACTACCGCCGGGGAAACGGGACGTTTGGGCCCAGTTAGAGCAAGAAAATCCCTTCAGAATAGAAAGTCAAAATCCCCATCCTATCTCGCCAAAGGACGGCGATTAGGGTGGGGCACCCGCATTCGGTGGGTACCCCGAGTGATCGCCGATTACTTTGCCAGGCGATTGTATTTTTTTAAGGCTTCGCGAAGGCGGTCGTGGGGCAGGGCGATCACTGTGTGATTGTCGATGCCGGTCATGGTTTCGGCGGCGACCATGGCGTTGACCACCGCTTCTTCGGTGGCCTGAACGGTTGCCAGAAAAATTGGATCGAGCGAATCGTTGGGGAGCATGGTGAGTTGGTGCAGTCCCTTGGTGCCGACGGCGCCGGGATTCGCAGTGGAGAAGGCGATGAAAATATCCCCGGAGCCGTCGCCGGAATAGCTGCCGTCGCGGCCCAAGCCGAGCGAAATCTTCCTGGCGATACGCTTGAGTTGTGTGGGGATCAGAGGTGCATCGGTGGCGAGGACCACGATGATGGAGCCAATGTCCTTTTGCCAAGACGGTGTGCTCGGGAATTTCGCGGCCGACGTTGATGCCGGCGATGCGAAGTTGTTCGCGCGAGCCGTAGTTGCACTGCACGAGGACGCCGACGGTGTAGCCTCCCAGATTTTGCATCGAGCACGCGTGACGACGTGCCGATGCCGCCTTTGAATTCGTTGCAGATCATGCCCGTGCCGCCGCCGACGTTGCCTTCTTCGACGGGGCCAGAGTGGGCGACGTCGAGGGCGTGGAAGGCGTCTTCGGGCTTGACGTGGAATCCGTTGATGTCGTTGAGATAGCCATCCCAAGTCTCGGCGACAACGGGAAGCGACCACCAGTAGCCTTCCATGTCGGGGGAGCCGTGCTTGACCTTCCAGGCGATGACGGCGTCGCGGACGACGCCTACGCTGTGCGTGTTGGTGATCATGACGGGGCCATTGAGGAATCCGGAGTCGTCGACCCAGGTGGTGCCCGTCATTTCGCCGTTGCCGTTGAGGGTGAACCAGGCGGCGAAGACGGCGTCGTTGCTGGCTTTTCCACGAGGATGAATGGCGGTGACGCCAGTGCGCACGGGGCCTTTGCCGATTTCGAGTTTGCCTTCGCCGGAGATGAGCGTGGTGTGGCCGACCTCGACTCCTTTCACGTCGGTGATGGCATTGTTGGGGCCGGGAGTGCCATCGAAAGGGACGCCCAGATCGCGGGCGCGCGGCTTGGTCTGGGCTGACACGGTTGTGGCCAGAGCGACGAAGAGGATGAATTTGATCAGGCGAACATGCGACGGGGACATGCGGGCCTCCGGCAAAGCAGGAAGTATAAGGCATGCGAAGGCGAGGAAGGTTGCGGCGTTTGGTGCGCTCCGGGCGGCGGGGCGCGGTACAATCGCAGCAACGTAGGACTTTTTTGGGGAGAGAGACTATGGATTCATGGAAGAAAGCAGTGGTCCTCGGTTCGGTCGGCGCGGCAGCGATTTTGTTTGTGAAGAAAAGATATCCGGCGGGGGTGTTGGCCACGGGGGTTGGTCTGGCGATGCTGGCGTCGGAATATCCGGAAAAGTTCGAAAGAGTGCGGCAATCGCTGCCGGATTATTTCGAACGCGGCATGCACGTGATGGAGATGGCTGGGCGAGCCGGGAAGCGAATTACCGAAGCGGCGGGGCAGAGCGCGGCGGATCCTTGGGAAGAAATTGGGGGATGAAGGGGCTTCCGGCGCTCGGTTTCGGGCTGCCGGGTTCAGAGGTTAAGTCTACCGTTGGTTACCAACGTCCTGATAGAACAACACCGGAAGCCGGATGGCGGTCAGCGGCAGCCGTTTGTTCACTCGATGCCGAGTTGTTTGCGGGCTTCGGGGCTGAGGCGTTCGGGGGTCCAGGGCGGGGTCCACACCACATTCACGGTGCAGTTGCTGACGCCGGGCAACTGCTCGACGCGGGATTTGACCTGCGCGCTGATGTTGACGTGCTCGGGGCAGCCTTGCGCGGTGAGGGTCATTTCGACGGTGACGTCCTGCTTCGATTCGTCGGGATTGTCGGCGGGCGCGGAGGCAAAGTCCACTTTGTAGATCAGGCCCAGGTCGACGATGTTGACCGGAATCTCAGGATCGTAGCAACTCTTCAGAGCGCTCAGGACATCTTGTTCGGTGATGGCGGGCATTGCAGCAATACCTCTCTTCCAGTTTACCTTATAGCTGCGGCCCGACGGGCTGACTCCGGCTGCGGCTGGAAACTTGGTACAGTTCTCCCATGATGAGTCCAGAGGCGAAACAGAAGTTACAACTGGCGCTGCTGCTCGCGATGGTGGTTGCGGGATTGCGCGCGGGCTACATTCTGTACCAGCGGCATGAAGATAAGGTTGCGGCAGAGAAGGTGAAGCAGGGCCAAAACGTTGGGTATTCGAATCCCGATTACTACGTGAATCCCAAGAAGCTTTATCCCTACGACCTGAAAAGCGCGAAGCAGCTTACCCAGCAGCCGGTGTGGGTGAAAGAGGGCTATCGCTATACGTATTATTCGTACGACGCGGCGAACAAGCGGGTGGACTTCGCGCATGATGCGGGGCTGCTGTTGCCGATCGAAAAGCTGGAGATCAAAGATGTTGTAACGGCGAAGCCGCCGGGCGCGGGACAGAGACTGCAGGTGATGGCCGTGTTTCAGAAGGAGGGGAAGACCTACGCGGTGCCGATTGGGTATGAGGCGGACGAGCAGTACAAGATTTATTCCGATGAGATGCTTTTCGTGGAGGATCCGCACGACCTGTACAAGCACTGGCCGGCCGATGTCTGGCAAGCGGTGGAGCAGCACCAGGTGAAGGCCGGGATGAACGAGATGCAGGCGGATTTTGCGATCGGCATGGGCGTGCCAGACGCGGGCAGTAGTTCCGAGGAAAAAACGGTGCGCTATCCGAACGGGGGAAAGCCGCTGGTGATTGTCTATCACGACGGCAAGGCGGCAGAGATCAAGGCGGGTTCACCGGGATCGTGAATGCACGTTGGGGCCCTGGCTGTCAGGATTCAGATCGTTGCCTGGCAGAACGTAAGCCCAATAGGCTGCGAAAAACTCGCACAGCGTACCTCAGAACTGGAGTTCGCAGTTGTAACAGGAACGGTATCGCAGAGTTAAAAGTGTGTGCGTGAGGACTACTCTTTCGCCCCTCCGGGGCTCGCTCAACCACCACTGCTCACCAACGGCTTACGCCGTGGGCTGCATTCTTACGCCGCTTCGCGGCTAAGAGCAGGAACTCTACCCCGCCGCACCTTCGAAATTTAGTTCTCACGCAGACGCAAGAATTGCTGCGACACCCAAAATCGGTGTTTCAAGCAAACTGATACGAAGCTAGGGGACGGGAACCACCTGTTTCGCGAGGTTCCATCCCCGCAACGCTAGTTGTGCCGGGCCATTTGCCGATTTCGCGGCATACTCTATTTCGATTTGCCGGCTCTCTCCCGGGAGTAGCGAGACATAGTTGTCGGTATAGTAAGCAGGAAGAATCCGCGAACCGTCCGCGGCGTTCAAAAGCGTCAGCTTGTTGGCCAGCGAGACCGTCGTTCCGGTGTTTCGCAGTTCAACTTGCACGCGTATATCATCCCCCGCATGTGTGGATTTGGCGGTTGCCGACAGGGAAGCAGGAGGAAGACGATTCAAACGTCGGTAAGAAGCATTGTCCGCTCCCAGCCAATAGAAATTTCTGGACACGATTTCGCCGGATGAATTCCGCAGCTCTAAATTCACCAATACGATCCCTTCCGAAGAGAGCAACGGAGCCAGTTCCAGCCGAAACCCATCCGTGAGGGCATCGGCGCCCGCATCTCTTTTCTCTTCGCGATGGAACAACAGCTTGTTCTCGAGGGAATATACGCTTGCACTGAGCAGCAAGGCTGCATGGGGATCATTGGTGGTGTTGACCACCGCGACGTTGAAGTTCGAGAGATCAAGTTGCACATGCAGTGGTTCGCAAGCCTTCTTGACGGCATAGAAAGAAGACTGCGTGTCGTAATCCGCGTTCAAAATCTGCCAGGTATTGCTGGGCCATGCTGGCTGGGTCATCCACAAGAGACGTCCGCTGTTCGGAGACCAGAGATGTGCGTTCATGCCTTCGAAAATCGCACGGTGATCTACGTAGTCGAGTATTTGCGCTTTGCGCTCGAAATCTTCCAGGCTCAGGGGAGCGCCGAACTCCGCCTGCATTTGGGCCATGAACGGAGCCATGTCGCCATTTCCGCTCTGATGCCAATCGTGATAAGCCCAGTCATCGCCGATCGGCCATTGATCTTCCTTTGGAATCCACGCGCGGAAAGACTCCAGAGTCGAAAACGACGGAGTTCCTGTTTCCACGGAGAACCCGTGATTTAGTGCGGTGTAGTAGAGCGACGGGTCCATGTATTTATACGGGCCGCTGTTCTGGAGATTGATCTGGTTTGAACTCGGGAAGTAGTAGCGTGTTCCGTCCAAAGAACGAATCAACCCGATGAGTCCTTCGTTGATGACGGGTTGGGGCACGCCTTCGTTGCGGCCACACCACACTACGATCGAGGGATGATTGCGGAAACGCAGGATGGTGTCGCGGGCGTTGTCCAGAAAGAGCGCTGGATCCTGGGCCTCGACGTTGTAGTTCTGCGTTGATTCCCAGAAGTCGTTCCACACCATCAATCCGTATTCGTCGGCGAGATCGAAGAAGGTTTGCTCCGTGTTTTGGCCGACCCAGTTGCGGATGATGTTCAGGTTGGCATCACGGTGGAGGCGGAAAAAAGGTTCGAGGTGCTCTCGGGAAACACGTTTGCGCGAGTCGTCCATGCCCCAATTGCCGCCGCGGCAAGCGATGCGCACGCCGTTGACCTTGATCACCAGGTATGGGGAAGTTTTCGTATCTTCAAGCATCTTTACCGACGGAGACAACTCGCCACCAGGCGCTAGCGACGCAACCCAGGACTTCCATCCGTCTTTCCATTCCGGGGGGAAGGCCGGCGGAAATGGATCGGCAGCGGGAATTTCGCGCATGCCTTCGTGGCGAACGTCCACGACCGTGTCTGTTTTCAGCCTTGCTGTGGTCGGCGAGTATTCCAAACGGCGGAGGTGGCCCGTGCTGTCGAGCAGGCTCAGTTCATAGGTGATCTCGCGAATTCCGAATCGCAGCAGTTTCGTGTCAGACTCGGCGTTTCCCTCCGAGAAGCTGAGATGCAGGGTGTACAACTCCGGCTTGCCATAGCCGTTCGGCCACCACAAGCGCGGATGCTGCACGGTCAGTTGAGCGAACTCAGATGGCGCCAACTTCACTGCATTTTCGCCCACGGCCAAGGTGACTTGTTTGGTCACGACGATCTCACCGAATGCAGCTTTTAACATTCCGGTCACTGGCGAGCTTGAAAGGTTCTTGAGCGGCACGTTGATTTCGACGTCAGCGCGTGCGGCGTCGGGCAGGGGCAGGGAGGTCACCACCTGCGCGTCCCCAATCTTCACTGCGCTGGTTGCGGTGAGCGTTACGGGTTGCCATATGCCGGTATCACGGTCGCGAACGGCAGGAATCCAATCCCAGCCTTCGGTCGCCACGAAGGTGGGGCCATCCAGACACATGATCCCGCCGTTCTCCCCGGGACCGCCCTTGACGGATTGCTCCTGAGGAATTCCTGGATGAGGAGGAGGCGAGATCCGTACGGCCAGAACATTCGCTCGCTCGGGCTTGATGATATCTGTCACGTCAAAGGCGCCGCGGATAAATGCTCCCTTGATCGAGCCCAGGGACTGGCCATTCAGCCAGACGTCTGCGTGGTAGTTTATGCCTTCGAAGGTCAGGGTGAGGCGCCGTCCGCTGGCCGCCTTGGGTGTGTGAAATTCCACTCGATACCAATAATCCTGCTTGTTCAGGCTCTCCGGGATGGCGAGATTGTTCAAACCGTAATCGGGATCGGGATAGACGCCGCGATCCACCATCGTCGTGAGCACGGTTCCGGGAACGGTTGCGGACATCCAGTCTCGAGCATTGAAGCCGGTCTGCGAGATCGTCCGAGGGTCCGCATTGACTTTCGGCGCGGGAATCATGCTCCAGCCAGCGGCCAGCGTCCACTGGTGATTGCCGTTTGCGGGGAGAATCTCCTGGGCCTGAAGGGGCTTCGCTGCTGGCGCCGAGAATGGCGCCTTGCTGCGTGGCATAGTCGCTGGATCCTGAGGCGCGCGATATCCGGCTTGCCCCCGGGTTTGTACGGGCCAGGGCTTCGAGCCCTCTTCGAATGCAATGCTTGAAAAATCGTCAGGCTTTTGAAAGAGCCGTTTGATCGCATCGCTGCTCAACGCGCTTCGAACGACAGTGAGAGAAGCGATTGATCCTCCAAAGTGACGCCAATTTGGGGAAGGCAGGGAAGGAGGAGCCATCTCGAGGACGGGACTGACGCTTCCCGAAGCCAATTTGCCGCTGGCGACTTGGGTGCCATCGCTGTAAATCCGGAACGTCTCGCCATCAAATGTCCCCGCGACGAAATGCCATTTCCCGGGGGCGAGCGACGTGGTTCCGAAGAGACTGTTGTCCTTGCCTATCCACAGAATCAGGTACCCGTCGCCCAGCCCGAGATACCTTGAAAACTCTTCCTCCGGGTCGCCCAAGCCCGCCACCAGGCTCGGCAATTTCAGCGCTTCGGCAGGGTTCACCCAGCCGTAGAGCGACCAGGGTGAATCCGCCCGCAGGACCGAGTCGTTCTTCACCAGCGGTTTTTTCAGGCCGTCACCGTCAGGCAAGAACACCGCATTAAACGGGCCATAGAAAGGAGGATCGTTCGTGACCTGCGCTTGCGAGTAGCCGCGAAGGACAGGTGCGACGAGGCAAACTAAAATCAATCCAGCTTGAATCAGAAGGCGAGATGCGGGAAACGAACTCCTCATGATTGCTCCGTCAATACCATGCAGAGATTGCCGAGTGTGAATCCGAATCGTATCAGGACTTGTTGCGGCATCCTAGGGAGCATGCAAAATCCGAATTGGCTGCATCCAAAAAATAGGTGCGGCTGAGAGCTTAAACTTATTGACCAGGACGGAGCGCTCTCGTACTCTACCTGACAGGATGTTGTCTCACTTCCATCATCGCCATCACCATCACGCGCATAGCGCGACGGGCGGCGATGTGCACCTGAGATTGCATCCTTGATCTAACCAGCACTTTTCAGGAGTTTCGGCCCGCTGACGCGACAACGCTCAGCGGGCTTTTTGTTTCTCCGAGAGAGGAAGTACGGGATATGAATGCAGAATTTGATTTCGACAAAATGAGCGGACTGCTTCCCGCCGTGGTGCAGGACTCCTCCGACGGGGAAGTCCTGATGGTGGGGTTTATGAATCGTCAGGCTGTGGAGCGCACGCTGGAGGGAGGGTATGTGACGTTCTTCAGCCGGACGCGCCAGCAGTTGTGGATGAAGGGCGAGAGTTCGGGGAACCGGCTGCGGGTCGTCTCGGCCCACACAGATTGTGACCGCGACACTTTGCTGCTGCGCGTCGAGGTGGAGGGAGCGGGAGTGGTCTGCCATCGCGGTACTCGGTCCTGTTTCACGGAACCCGTTTCCCAGCGGGCCGTCGGACACACGGCGGCTCTTGCCGAAGGAGACGCGATGAAGCTACGCATCGGAATTCCCAAGGGCAGTCTGCAGGAGGCGACGTTACAGCTATTCGCGCGAGCTGGTCTGCCGGCATACACCAACGGGCGGTCGTATTTCGCCAGCACGGCGGATCCGGAGATCGATTGCATGTTGATCCGGGCGCAGGAGATGGCTCGCTATGTGGAGCACGGCGCCATTGACGCGGGCCTGACCGGGCTCGACTGGGTGATTGAGAGCGGACTGGAAGTCGTCACGGTGAGCGACTTGATCTACGCCAAGCGAAGCCGCGGCAAGGTGCGATGGGTGCTGGCGGTGCCGGAGGATTCTTCCGTTCAGCGGGCGGAGGAACTCTCGGGAAAAATCGTCGCCACCGAACTGGTGAAAGTTACGCGCGACTACTTCCTCAAGAAAGGCGTCGAGGTGCGGGTGGAATTTTCGTGGGGCGCGACGGAAGTCAAGCCGCCCATGCTGGCGGACGCCATTGTCGAAGTGACCGAGACCGGCAGTTCGCTCAAGGCGAACCGGCTTCGCATTCTGGAGACGGTGCTGGAATCGAACACGCAGTTGATCGCCAACAAGTGCTCGTATGCCGATCGCGACAAACGACGAAAAATCGACAATCTGGCTCTGATGCTGCAGGGGGCGATGGAAGCGCAGGACCGGGTCGGATTAATGCTGAATGTCCGCAAGGAAAACCTGGCGGCGGTGCTGGCGGTGTTGCCCGCGCTGCAGAAGCCGACGATCTCTCATCTGAGTGACGAGGACTGGCTCGCGGTGAACACGGTGATCGACGAGGGCGCAGCGTGGGACGTGATACCTCGGCTCAAAGAGGCCCAGGCGCAAGGCATCGTCGAGTATCCGCTGAATAAGGTGGTGCTGTGATGCGGATCGTTTCAGGCCGCGAGGCTGGCGCAATGGTGGAACGCCTTGCCGCACGAGGGGCTGGCCTCAGTAGGTTGGAGCCGCGAGTACGGCGAATCATTGATGGTGTCCGTTGCGGGGGGGAGCGATCGCTTCGGCGCTATGCGGAGCGGTGGGATGGCCTGGGTGCGAAACAATCTCTGCGAGTGTCTGAGGAGGAAATGGCGGCGGCGTGGCGAGTGCTTCCTCCAGCGTTGCGCAAGTCTCTGCGTCAGGCTGCACAGAACATCCGCCGTTTCTGCGAATGGCAAAAGCCCAGCAACTGGACGCGGACTCGCGGCGGAATCTCTCTCGGGCAATTGGTGCGTCCTCTGGAGTCGGTGGGCTGCTATGTGCCGGGCGGGCGCTATCCGCTGGTTTCCACTTTGCTGATGACGGTGATTCCCGCTCAGGTCGCGGGCGTGAAGAACATCCGCGTGGTGTCGCCTAAGCCGTCAACGGAAGTTTTGGCCGCGGCCGCGATGCTGGGCGTGCGCGAGTTTTACCGCGTGGGCGGGGCACAGGCCATTGCGGCGTTGGCGTACGGGACCAGCAGCATTCCGCGGGTCGACAAGATTGTGGGGCCCGGGAACGCTTATGTCACAGTGGCGAAGAAGCTGGTCTCGTTCGACTGCGCGATTGATTTTCTCGCCGGGCCCACGGAAGCCGTCGTTCTGAGCGACTCCGGAGTTCCGGAATTCATCGCGGCCGATTTGGTCGCGCAGGCCGAGCATGATCCTGAGGCGCTGGCTGTGTTCATCACGACGTCTCGTGAGTTAGCGCGATCGGTGAGGCTGAGCGTGGGACGCCTCGCGAAAGGGAATCCTTGCGCGCTGGAATCTTTGCGAGGGCGAGGAGCAATTCTTGTCGCAGCGTCTCGCGAACAGGCGCGGGAGTGGGCCAATCGGATTGCGCCCGAACACATCACGGTCGCTGCGGAGGACTTGCCGTTTATTCAGAATGCTGGCTCGGTCTTCGTGGGGAACTACTCGGCGCAGGCAGCGGGCGATTACGCATCCGGGCCGAACCACGTGTTGCCGACTTCGGGGCAGGCGCGATTTCGAGGAGGTCTGAGCGTGGTGGATTTTGTGAAGGTCATTACGGTGCAGCAGCTTTCTGCCGCAGGACTGAGGCGGATTGCGCCGGCGATTGAATGTCTTGCCGAGGCGGAAGGACTGCCTGCGCATGCACAGTCGATCCGCGTGAGGTGCGAACATGCTTAGTCCACGCGAGGCGGTGCGCACGCTGCCTTCGTACCACCCTCCGCTGGCGGGGCGGACTGGGCTGCGTCTGGATTTCAACGAGAACACGGTTGGGTGCTCGCCGCGAGTGCTCGAACGCTTGCGGCAGTTGGGTCCGGAACAACTCGCCAGTTATCCCGAGCGCGAGCCGGTGGAAGCGAGGGTGGCTGACATTTTGGGGGTTGCGGCGGCGGAACTGCTGTTGACGAATGGCGTGGACGAAGCGATCCATTTGCTCTGTGAGACCTATCTTGAGCCCGGCGACGAAGCGCTGATCGTTGTGCCCACTTATTCGATGTACCGGATTTATATGATGGCGGCGGGGGCGCAGGTCATCAGCGTTCCCGCGGGCAGGGATTTTCATTTTCCTGCCGACGATCTGTGCAACCGCATTACGCCGCGCACGCGACTGATCGCCATCGCCAATCCAAACAATCCCACTGGAACGGTCGCGCCTCCGGAAGACCTGCTGCGAATCGCTCGGTCGGCGCCGGACGCGGCGGTGCTCGTGGATGAAGCGTACTTTGAGTTCTACGGGCAAACCATGCTGGCTATGCGCAACGAGTTCTCCAACCTGTTTGTGGCGCGCACGTTTTCTAAAGCATACGGGCTGGCTGGGCTGCGCATTGGGGCGCTGGTTGGCGATGCAGATCAAATGCGTGCGGTGCGGCGGGTCTGTTCGCCCTACAACGTGAATGCGGTGGCACTGGCTTGCCTGCCGGACGCGCTCGGCGATCAGGCGTACATCCGGCATTATGTCAGTGAAGTTCGCGAGTCACGGGGCCGCCTTGAACGTGCGCTTGAGGCCAGCGGAATTCAATTCTGGTCGAGCCAGGCGAACTTCGTGCTTGCGCGGTGGTGGGGGCTGCGGCGTCCTTTGTCGAGCACATGCGGCGGCGCGGCATTCTGGTGCGCGACCGTTCGAGCGATCACGGTTGTGAGGGATGTGTGCGCATCACGCTTGGCCCGCGCGAGCATGTTGATCGTTTGCTCACCGCACTCCAGGAAACTTGCGACGAGCTTGGCATTGCGCAAGGAGCATCGCGGCGATGAGAAAAGGAAGCATCAAGCGCGTCAGCAAAGAGACACAGATTCAGATCTCGCTCACCATTGAGGGGCGCGGGCGCTATCAGGTGTCCACTGGCATCCGGTTCTTTGACCACATGCTGGAACTCTTTGCGCATCACGGAGGCTTCGATCTGAAGCTGAAGGCCCGCGGCGATCTCGATGTGGACCAGCATCACACGGTGGAGGACGTGGGCATCGTGCTCGGGCAGGCGTTTGATAAGGCGCTGGGCAGCAAGCGCGGCATCCTTCGAGCCGGATATTTTCTGATGCCGATGGACGAAACCATGGGAATGGCCGCCGTGGATTTTTGCGGACGCACCGCCGCCGTGGTGGATACCAAGGTGCGCACGCGGCTGGTCGGCGATCTGCAAGCGGAACTTGTGCACGACTTCTTTGAGGGCTTTGCCCGGGGCGCGCGGGCCAATGTTCATGTGCGAGTGCTTTACGGGCGATCGAGCCATCACAAGATTGAGGCGCTGTTCAAAGCTTTTGCGCGGGCGTTGCGCGCGGCTTGCTGGCGCGACCGGCGCATGGCGCGCCTGCTGCCCAGCACCAAGGGAGTGCTGTGATGATCGCGATCGTGGATTACGGCGCCGGGAATCTGGTTTCGGTGAAGAAGGCGCTGGACTGGCTGGGACAGGAGTGCGCTATTACTTCCGATCCTGGGGAGGTTGCAAAAGCGACGAAGATCGTGCTTCCCGGCGTGGGTCATTTTGCCTCGACGGCAGCGCTCGGGCGCTCGGGTTTGCGGGATGCCATTGGCGATGCCATCGGCCGTCGGCATTCCGTTCCTGGGCATCTGCGTCGGCATGCAGTGGATGTTTGAGCGGAGTCAGGAATCTCCGGAGACTGCGGGGCTGGGCGTGATTGGACGGCGAATGCGAGCGCTTTCCAGCAAGCGTGAAATCGCCGCATGTGGGGTGGAACCAGCTTGAGGTGGACTCGTCCTGCCGGCTGTTGCGCGGCGTGCCGTCGTCATCGTTTGTGTATTTCACGCATTCCTTTCGTGCGCCGCTGGGCGAGACGACGGTGGCGTGCTGCGAGTACGGCGGGCGGTTTTCAGCGGCGGTGGAACGGGATCATCTGTTTGGGGTGCAGTTTCATCCTGAAAAATCCGGGGAGATTGGGTTGAAGATGCTGGGCAATTTTTGTGCGCTCTGACATGCTGACGAAACGCATCATCGCTTGCCTGGACGTGGACGGCGGCCGCGTCGTCAAGGGCGTGCAGTTTGAAAATCTGCGCGACGCGGGCGACCCGGCCGAACTGGCGAAGGCGCATAGCGCGTCGGGAGCGGACGAGATCGTGCTTCTGGATATTTCGGCGGCGCACGAACGGCGTGCAACGCTGCTCGACACCGTGCGCCGAGCCGCGCGCGAGTTGTTCATTCCCTTCACGGTGGGCGGAGGCATTCGCACGCTGGAGGATGCGGCGGCGGTTTTTTCGGCTGGCGCGGACAAGATCAGCATCAACTCCGCAGCTCTTGCTGATCCAACTTTGATCACGCGGATCGCAGAGCGCTTTGGCTCGCAGGCAGTGGTTGTCGCCATTGACGCCAAGCGCTCCGAGGGCACATCGCGCTGGGAAGCGTTCACGCATGGAGGACGCGCGTCGGCGGGGCGTGACGCCATTGCCTGGGCGCAGGAAGCGGAATCGCGCGGCGCGGGCGAAATCCTGTTGACATCGATGGACCGCGATGGCACGGGCTCAGGTTTTGATTGCGAATTGACGCGAGCCGTGGCTGATTCGGTGCGGATTCCCGTCATTGCTTCTGGCGGCGCGGGCGGCGCACAGCATTTTGTCGAGGTATTTCGCGAGGGGCACGCCGACGCTGCGCTGGCGGCATCGATTTTTCACTATGGTTTCAGCCGGCTCGTGGACCTCAAGCAACAAGTCGCCGCTCAGGGAATTCCGGTGAGGTGGCCGTGCTGATTCCCTCGATCGATTTGATGGGCGGTAAGATCGTTCAGTTGGTTCAGGGCAGGAAGAAGGCGCTGGAGTTCGACGACTTCGAGGCGTGGGTAGGGCGCTTCTCGAAGTATCCGCTGGTACAACTGATTGATCTCGACGCTGCCATTGGGACGGGGGACAATGTCGAACTGGTCAGAGAATTCGCTCGCCAACTACCCTGCCAGGTTGGTGGGGGAATCCGCTCGGTAGCGGCTGCTGAGGCGGCAATCGCGGCGGGAGCGCAGCGGGTGATCATCGGATCGGCGCTGTTTGCCCAGGCCAAACTGGATAAGGACTTCGCAGAAAGGATGGCCAGCGCGGTCGGTGCAAGGCGACTGGTGTTCGCTCTCGATGCGATTGGGGGGCGAGTGGCCATCCACGGATGGCGAAAGGTGACCGATGTCGCTCCTCTACAAATGGTGCAGGCGCTTGAGCCCTGGTGCGGCGCGTTTCTCTACACGCACGTGGAGACGGAGGGTTTGTTGCGGGGCTTTCCGCAGGAAGTGATCCGTCCGTTGCGAGAAGCCACGACCAGACAACTCATTGCGGCGGGCGGGATAAGAGCACAAAAAGAGATCGACGAATTGGATGCGATGGGCGTGGATGCGGTGGTCGGAATGGCTATCTACAAGGGACTGCTGCCTGGGTTTGTCATTCCGGGCGAATGACGCTTTCCGCTTTACGAATCGCCTTTTCGTGCAACTCCCAGGAATGGATTGCTTTTCGGCATCCTTCTCGCGCGAGGCTCGTGCTTAGTTGTTTCTCTGCCTGGTCGAAAGTTTCTTCGGCGTCCATTCTGGCGCGGTAGGCCTCGTCATCCGCTTCCTTGACCTTCTTGGCGATGAGCGTTGCCTCTGGGGCGCTCACTGGCGGCGGTGGCGTCTCTGGTTACGCGCGGCGGTTCGTGCATTTTGCGCGACTAGCGCTTCGTAAGCAGTTCTTACCTGATTCGGCAAGCGCTGTCGGATTGCCTCGCTCAATTGATCAAGGGCGGCATTGGCCTGGTCGGCGGTCTTCCGCACTCGTTTCTTTTCGCGCAGCCACCTCATCACCGACCAAGTCACCGCCTCGGTCATTAACGCCTTCGCAGTTTCGACTTCGGGGAGCTTTTCCATTGCATCGTTCCAGGGGCAGCCGGCGAACACTTCTAATAACAAAATAGGCTGCTCTCGCGCTCGATTCATTCCAGTGACGGGAATCACAGTTCGTAGTGACGCGACGCAATCCCGGCACGGCGGCTATTGACTGGGAGCCGTGCAAATACTAGAGTATAGTCAATGCTGCAATGCAGCAATTGGAGGCAATCTATGCCAACCCACAGCACGCCCCACGATGACAACTCCCCGCTGGCGATTCTGAAAGAACTGGCCGTCGAGGGAACATCGAGTCTCGTGGAAGCACAGCGAACTTTTCTCAACCTGGTGCAACAAGAGAATGACATCATTTTCAACGGAGTTAAAGAACGGATTAGCGGCTTCATCCCAGCGGTTGCGATGACCGATCTTGCACAGCGCAGCCTTGATACTTTCATCGGGATGCAGCAAGAATTGCTGACAACCACAAGCAAGCAGACGATCCAGTGGCTGGAGTCAGAGAAATCGGGGAAAGGCGATCGCGCGGCGCATCTGGTTGATTTTGCCCGCGAAGGCGTGGAAACTTTCACCCGCGCGCAGAAAAAGTTCCTTGACGTGGTGGCGCAGGAGGCCGCGACCGCGACCGGCAGCAGGAAAGCGCACGACGGCAAGGCTACGAAGAAAGACCGAACTGGCGCAACTGGCGCGCGAAGCAGGGAACGCTTTTATCGAGGCGCAGAAGAGACTGCTGGACGTCATGGGTCAGCAGATGAACGTGAACCTGGACGCTGCCACTCGAACCATGGAAGTGATGTCGCCCTCGCGGTTGTTACCGATGGCGCGCCGGACCGGCGAAGGCGTGAAGAACTTTTTCGACGCGGAAAAGTCGATGGTCGGGTCGCTCATCAAGCCGGGCAAGAAGGCGGTCGGCCGTGCCAAGCAGGGCCGGGCCCGCACAACCCGGCGGCACAAGGCAGTACCGGCTTAAGCCAGAGCAGGGTTGAATCGGTAACGGGCGGTCCTTGCAGTTAGAACGATCACACTGCCATTTCCGTGATCGCGGGCGCTGCCGTGGACTTTGGCATCAGCAAGCGGTTCAGAAGCACTCGCTCCCACAGCACGCACAACCGGCTGGTGTAGAGCAGGGCGCTGCACTGTAGCGCAAGCCAGTCCCGGGTCATGAGTGGCGAACGGAACGCAAAGCGATTAGCGAGCCAGTGCTGGGCGACGTGACGCGCGAGGGTGAAGCCCATCCCCGTGTCGGAGCCAACGATGTCGCCCAGTATTCCCTCCAGTGTGAACATCACCTTGGATAACATGATCAGTGAACTGGGGAACTTGACGCCCTCTATCGCGACGCGCTCCAGGAGTCGCATGGCGTCAGCGCCGCTGGGCATGCGGGACGCCGGCATCTCGTTGAGGAATTTGGCCACTGACTCGCGGACCCTCCGGCCCCGGGGCGAGGTTATTCGGATGCGACGTTGACTGAGCGCCAAGACTTCGCTGGAGGTGCCCACGGGATCGCGCAAGCTGACCATCAGAAACAAGAGCGCGAGATGACGACGTTGCTCGCGGCTCAGGCGTTCCCTCAGAGCCCAATCGAGGATGACGAGTTCGCCGGTCTTGTTGTTGTAAAGCAAGTTGCCGGCATGGGGATCGCCGTGAAAGAGCGCATCCTGCGTCGAGGAAAAAAGAGGCACGGCGACCAGCGCTTCGACAAGTTGCTCGGCCACTTTGTGACGACGCGCGGCAGGCAAGCGGGCGGCCGCGCTTGTCACCTTGATTCCTCGTTCTTCCGTAAGTGCTGTGATCGTGGGCGTGCACAAAGGCTGAATCACGCGCGGAATGCGAACTCCGGGGAAGGAGCGATAGAGCGTCCCTGCTTCGATCAGCGTCTTTTGTTCGCGGGCGAAGTTGACCTCATGCCGAAGCAAGCGCCGGACTTTCCGAAAGGTATCGGGAATGAGATGAGCTGCAAATCCGTAGGTGTGGTGCCGGTCCCCGAAGTACTGGGCCAGTCCCTGTAGGTAGTCCATGTCTTCGGCGAAGTATTCGGGGATGTGAGGCTTCAGGACTTTGAAAACGCCGCGTTCGCGACGCCCGGTGTCGGGATTTCGCCAGGTGAAGCGCACGACCGCACTGACACTGGCCTCCTTGAGGATCTTGGATGCGATCTCTACGGCGAAGGTTGTGACCCGCGGCCCCAACGCCTTTTTGACGATGGCGCTGATATCTTCCGGATTGACGTCGCGAATTCCATTTTCCAGCTTGGCGAGCGCATTGCGCAGAGCGGGGTGGAGATGCTGGTTGCGCGCGATGACCTGGCCCAGTTTCTGCAGGCCTGGCACCTTGGCGATGAGCCGTAGCAAGCGCACTTCGGGCGACGTTTTGGCGGGAAGTTCGATCTGCTCCAGGAGCTTTGGAGCGAGGCGCGCTGGGGAGAGGCGCGTCACAACGAACATCATGGCGTCGCGCACCGGCGGCCGCCACTGCTTGTAGGCTTCCGGAACGAGCGCATCTACCGGTACGACCTCGTCCACGATCCATCGCGCCATCGCGTCCCGAACGGACTGACCGGCGGGGCTTCGCAGTCCTGCTTCAATGGTGCTGATTCTTTCGGCCGGCGTAGCGCCTTGAGGCAGGAAATTCTCCAGAGCAGTGCGCAACTGTTCGGGCGCGAGCAGGCGGAAGCCCGCTGCCATGGCGGACGCATCCAGCATAGGGGTGAGCTGACCGTTCACACTATGCTCCGCTGCATAGGGATGCGCAGTGACCTCCATCACCGATCTCAGAGGGGCCGTGAGATAGTCTAGGAGATCTGGAGCAGGAAAGCCTTGGCCACTCTGAACGAAGTATTTTCCGGATTATCGGTCCGGCGCCGTTATGAAGTCTGGTTTCTACGTGTGGGATTGGCGGACGGCAGCGGTGCGTGGTGGCTCCGCTATTTGGTGATGAATCCCGGACGCGGCGGCTGCCCCGGAACGCCACAGGGGATGCCGGTGCAAGTGTGGGCCACGTGGTTTCCGGCGGGCGGGAAGCCGCGCAGCTTCATTCAGGGATTTCCGCTAGAGGGGTTGGACATCAGCGGCAGAGGGCAGAGTCCGTTTCAGTTTCGAATTGGAGACAATGGCATCGACGATGATTCCTGCACAGGATCTTTGGAAGTGGACGGGCATGCCATCTCCTGGAACCTGCGCTACCGTTCGACGTTTGGCGTGACCCTGAGCAATAAGGGGTGGATTGGATTCTCGCGGACGCCGCACTGCGACGCGGTTTTTTCCGGGGAGATCACGCTCGATGGGCGGAGCTTTGCAGGGGACCCACTTGGATTCGGAGTGCAGGGACATAACTGCGGATACCGGCATCGCAGCTTCTGGACATGGACGCACGCGTATTTTCCTCGGCTCGACCGGCCTGCAAGCGCGTTGGAAGCATTAGTCTACGAGATGCCGTTCGGACTGGTCTTTCGCAAAGCGGTGCTCTGGCACGACGGACAGAAGTCTCTGTTCCGGGATTTGCGGGAAACCGGAGGCAGTCAAGAAAGCTTGCAGTGGAATTTTCATTGCGCCGCGCGAAACGGATTACGGCTGGAGGTTGCGATCGACGGACGCGGTCCGAGTGTGCATCGTCTTCCTTATAGAAAGACCGATTGCACGGGCAGCTTCGAGGTGGTGAACAATAGTCTGGCGTCAGCGTCACTTCTCATACATAGTGCCGACGGACAGCCCGAGAAATTAGAGACGACTACGGGGGCGGTTCTCGAAATGGTTGGCTGACTACTCGGGCGATTGAGCTTTGGCCAGACGCTCGGCGACAACGGCATAGGCGGCTGGATTAAATGCCATTCCGATGTGAGTACCGGGAACTTCCACGTCCTTTTCAGGGTCCGTGGTTATGCAATAGCGCCAATCCACGATGCCGTCCTGGCGCGTGTAAATCGCAGTCTCGACCATCGCCTGGGGAACCTTGCGGCGAAGAGAATCCAGAAAATTGCAGGTGCATCGTCCGGTATAGCAATCGGGGAGTACTCCGCGGCCGTGCTCCTCGAGAATCCGGAGCCGAACCGCTTCGGCAGCGCGGAGAACGGCTCGATTCGCAACCGTGCCGCGGATGGGCGCAGCCAGCATGATGACCGAAGCCACGTCTTTCGGCCGCGCGCCCGCGACCGAGCGCGCGATCACTCCTCCAAGGCTATGACCGATCAGATGGATCTTGCGTCCGGTGTCAGACAATGCTTTTTCGATCGTTTGGTTCAGGCGACGCTGGATGAGCAGGTTCGGACATTCTGCGTTGACGCCGATGCCGGAAAAATAGGGCCGGTATCCGATCCGCTGGAGCCAGGCGTGGAGTTCGGTAAGGTAAAGATCGGTACCGAGAAACCCGGGAATGATCACGACAGCGGATCCATCTCCGCGCGGTACACCCAGGCCGTAGTACACGGGCGTGGCGTGCAACAGGAGAATCTCAGCCCCAAATAGAGCTTCGGTCCAAAAACTGGAAGTGTTGGCTTTGGGATAGGGTCGCGGAGTAGTCTTGCGCCGCTTAGTCGTGGAGGGCCGCGCTGCTGTTATTTTATGTTTACGCGGCAAGTTCGTCCCTGGGCCTGCCCGATCTCCACGTCGGCACGCGGAGAGGGCGAATGCTGCACTGCGGAATTATACCGCGCGATGCTCGCCGATCCAAGCGAGATTTCCCGCCGTGAACTCGGCTCGAACACCGGGTGGAACGAAGGCTCAGCGCTTCTTGCGAGAGCGGCGTTTTCGGCTTTGAAACTTTCCCGTCCGACCCTCGAGTTCTGCCACTCGCTTGCGCAGGGCCTTAACCTCGGACTCTGTATCAGTTTGTGGGGGCGACGACGCGGCCGTGCCCAGGAAGCGTTTCATCATGTCCACGGGCGAGAAGATCGCAGACTGGACTTCGGTCAGCCTGCTCTGCACCGTATCTTGCAGCTTCTGATAGGTGTCGAACGCGGACTTCAGATACCACATGAGAAATTCCTGCCGCACTTCATCGGAAGCCATGATCAACTGGCGCAGCAACTCGAGCGGCAGACCCGTGGGTTTATCCCTGGCGTCTTCCGTGATGATCTGCGTCAAGATGACGCGGGTCAGGTCCTGACCGGTCTTCGCGTCGACTACACGCACGTCCCTGCCCGCACGAATATGGGCAGCCAGATCGTCGAGGTTCACGTAGCGGCTGCTGGCTGTGTCGTACAGGCGGCGGTTGCCGTACTTCTTGATAAGGATTACGGAGGGCTTCATAGATCAGTCCCGATGCTGCTCTGCACCCGTATGCAGGAATATCTTGACACAAGTCCTTTGGGCTCGTATATTTTACTCGATGCTGCAATGCAGCAATCGGAGGCAATTTATGGCAGCGGCAACAAAGCATGAATCCACTCACCCGAAAGAGTCGTCGACGTTTTCTCTGCTTTCGGGTTGGGCGCAGCAAGGGGTGCAAACGCTGTTCGCGACACAGCGGATCCTCATCGATCTGGCGATGCGGCAGAATGCCAGTGTGATGCAGGCCGTACGGCAGCAGCTATCGGATCCCCGTCATTCTCCAACCGCCATTCTCAGCGAGGTCGCCGAGGAAGGCATGAAGAACTTTCTGGATGGACAGGAAGTTCTGCTTGAACTCGGTAAACAACAGAACGAAATTCTGATGACGGGCGTGAAAGAGCGGATGGGAGACTGGCCCGCGGCGCATGCGATGGCCGATCTGCTGCGGCGCAGCGTGGACACTTTCATCCAGATGCAGGAAGAGTACCTGAAGATAGCCAGCAAGCAAACACGCACATGGGTGGACGCCGCCAAGGCCGGCAAGCCGTACCAGGCGGAGCACATGGTGGATTTGGCCCGCGAGGCCATGGAGAACTTCGTCAAGGCGCAGAAGCGGTTCATGGACGTCATTGCAGAGGAAACTGCGAAAGCAACTGGCGGCAAACATACCAACGGCGCTGGAAAGAAAATGAAACCGACCGAGTTGTCGGACTTGGCGCGGAAGGCCACCGATTCGTTCATGGAAGCGCAAAAGCGGCTGGTTGATGTCGCTGGACGCCAGATGGATGCCAACGTGAAAACTGCAGGCAAGACGCTGGAACTTCTGAAGCCCTTCCCGTTTCTTCCGGTGAGCGAGCTCACGCGGGAGGCAGTGAAGAGTTACGTCGACGCCCAAAAGGCCTTGATGGATGTAATGGTGAAACCGCTGAATGGATCGAAGACCGCTGCCAGGGCAGTGCGTCACACCCGGAAGCCAGTGAAGAGGGCGAAAGTGGCAGCGGCCGTTGCCTAAGGACCAGGAAACGATTGCGAAGGCTAGCGCGCGATCCGCCTGCGGTCGAAATGCTTTGGTCTGCCGCAAGGTTACGTCTTAATGCGGCTTCGGGTGAAAGATGCGCTTTCGCCCGAAGTCGCCTTTTCCGCTTGATGTCGGGGAGGCGAGCCTTGTTATAACGCTAGGCTGCTAATCCCTCGGATGGACGAGAGCTGCGATCATTCATCGACATTCCCGGCTCCGACCGGGTGACTGGACGCGTATGGCGTAGAGGTGGACGTGATGATTCCGCTGACTCCTGTCCGTTTCTTTAACTAACCGAAACACACGAATCAATGTTTTGAGGGAGAGGGAATATGGCTACGGTTACCGCAGTACCGGCTAGCAAGATCCGCGGCGGCGGCTTCCTGATCGAGGAGCGCGCGCCGGAGGAAGTTTTCACTCCAGAAGATTTCAGCGAGCAACACTTGCTCATTGCGCAAACCGCGGAAGAATTCGCCAACAAGGAAATCGTGCCCAATATTGAAAACATGGAGCACAAGAACTTCGCCATTACCCGGGAGCTGGTGAGGAAGGCAGGAGAGCTTGGGTTGAGCGGCGTGGATGTTCCCGAACAGTACGGGGGCATGCAGATGGATAAGGTCACCTCCGCGATCATTGCCGATCGTCTGGCGAAGTACGGCGGCTTCAGCACGACGTGGGGTGCTCACACCTGCATCGGCACGCTTCCCATCGTCTACTTCGGCACGGAGGAGCAAAAGAAGAAGTATCTGCCCGGGCTGGCCAGCGGGGAAACCATCGGTGCGTACGCGCTGTCGGAGTCGTCGTCCGGGTCGGATGCTCTGAATTGCCGCACCCAGGCCAAGCTTTCGGGCGATGGCAAGCACTACATTTTGAACGGCGAAAAAATGTGGATCACAAATGCAGGGTTCGCCGACCTGTTCATCGTCTTTGCTAAAGTAAGCGGCGAGAAATTCACGGCCTTTATTGTGGAGCGTGGTTTTCCCGGTTTTTCAGTGGGAGCGGAGGAACACAAGATGGGGATCCGCGGCTCTTCCACCTGCCCGCTGATTCTTAACGACTGCCAGGTTCCTGCGGAGAATGTCCTCGGCGAGATCGGCAAGGGGCACCACATCGCTTTCAACGTTCTGAACGTGGGACGGTTCAAGCTGGGGGCAGGCTGCGTGGGTTCGGCTCGCAACTGCATCGAGAGTGCCATCGCGTACGCCAAGCAGCGCAAGGCGTTCGGAAAGGTGATCGCGGATTTCGGCTTGATTCGCGAGAAGCTGGCCAACATGGCGGCTGGCATTTTTACCGGTGAAGCTATGGCGTATCGCACCGTCGGCATGATGGATGCGGCCATTGCACAGCTCGGTGAAGGGCACGAAGACATGGCGCAGGTGCGCAAGGTGATCGATGAATACGCCGTCGAGTGTTCGATTCTCAAGGTGTGGGGATCGGAGTTCATCGACTACGTCGTCGACGAAACCGTGCAGATCTACGGTGGGTACGGGTTTGTGGAGGAATATCCTGCCGAACGCAATTACCGGGATGTTCGTGTGAATCGGATCTTCGAGGGCACGAACGAAATCAACCGGCTGCTCATCACCGGCTTTCTGCTCAAGCGGGCCATGTCCGGACAACTACCATTGATGGCAGCGATCAAGAAACTCATGGATGAGGTGCTGTCGGGAACGGCCGACGAGGGCGAGGAAGGTCCTCTTGCCCAGGAGCGGAGACTGGTCGCGACGGCCAAGAAGATTGGCCTATTCGCGGCTGGCATTGCCACCCAGAGATACATGCAAGCGATCCAGGATCAGCAGGAGATCATGGGCGCAATCGCCAACATGACCATCGAGACCTATGCCATGGAGTCAGCGGTGCTGCGCGCGCAGAAACTGGCCGCGCACAACGGCGAAGCGGGTGCTGGGCATGCGGTTGCAATGACCCGCGTCTACATGTCAGGCGCGATGGAGAAAATCGAAAGCGCGGCGAGAATGGTCATTGCCGCGTGCAGCGAGGGAGACATGCTGAGGTCGCAACTGGCAATCCTGCGCCGGCTGTGCAAGTACGAACCATTCAACACGGTGGCGCTGCGGCAGGCCATCGCTCAGAAAGTCATCGAGACCGGGAAGTACCTGGTCGCGTAGCATCGCGTCATTCCGGCGAAGCGCGATGGTGGTGCTGTATGGCAACCCGCAGCCCGCAATTCGATTTCGACTTCATCGTGATCGGGTCCGGCTTCGGAGGAAGTGTTTCCGCCCTTCGACTGGTAGAGAAGGGATATCGGGTTGCCGTGATCGAGATGGGGCGCCGCTGGGCGCCCCTATCTTTTCCGCGCACGAGTTGGTCCATTCATCGCTGGTTCTGGCGGCCGAAGCTGGGGCTGCGCGGCTTCTTCAACATGCGTTTCTTCCGTCATGCCACCATCTTCCACGGCTGTGCTGTTGGCGGTGGATCGATCACCTATGCCGGCACTCTTCTTTCTCCGCCGGACAAAGTGTGGCAAACCGGATCCTGGGCTGGCTTGGCTGACTGGAAGGCGGAGATGCCTTCCCACTATCAGACCGCGTCACACATGCTGGGCGTAACGCAAAATCAGATCCTTGGAGCTGCCGATCGATTCCTTAAGAAAACGGGGGACGCTGCCGGCTGCGGCCATACGTTCTATCGCACGCGTGTGGGCATCTTCCAGGCCGCCGAAGGTGAAGCAGCCAATAAGACTTTCCCGGATCCATTTTTCGGTGGAAAAGGTCCACCGCGAACCACCTGCATCGGCTGCGGCGGTTGCATGATGGGTTGCCGGTATGGCGCGAAGAATACGCTTGATCTCAACTACCTGTACCTGGCGGAAGAGTATGGGGCCCGAGTCTTCCCGGAAACGAAGGTGGTGAACGTCCAACCATTGGCCGGCGCGAGCGATGGCGGCGCTGGGTACGAAATCCGTACGGTGAATTCCACCGCCAGGATTCGGCAGCAACCTCGGAAGCTCACTTGCCGCGGCGTGGTCTTCTCCGCGTCCTCCCTGGGAACCATGGAACTGCTCTTCCGGCTCAAAGAGAACGGTTCGTTGCCGGGGATCAGCGGCCGTCTGGGCAAACATGTTCGGACGAATTCGGAGTCGATCATCGGGGCGCGCGTACCCGGGTGCGGCGAGGATCTGTCGCAAGGTATCGCCATTGGCTCCGGTATCTACATCGACGAACACACGCACATTGAGGCCGTGCGCTATCCAAGTGGCTCTGACACCATGGGCCTTCTCACCACGATGCTGACCGATGGCCGCCCCGGCTTCCTGCGCATCGGCCTCTGGCTGAAAAATAACCTGAGCTCTCTGCTGCTTCACCCGGTCAACACTTTGCGCCTGTTTCGGCCCTGGGGCTGGGCGCGAGAGGCCACAGTTCTGCTCTGCATGCAAGCGTTGGAGGGGCATATCGAGATGCGATGGCAACGGCGCTGGTTCTGGCCGTTCTCCAAGATGCTGGTCAGTCGCGGCGACAGGGTGCCTACGTATATTCCTAAGGCCAACGAGTTTGCCCGAGAATTCGCGACAGTCGCGGGAGGCACCGCCATGAGCATGCTTCCCGAGATCCTCTTCGATATTCCCGGTACGGCGCACTGCATCGGAGGTTGTGTCATTGCGGGTTCACAGGAGCGGGGCGTGGTGGACGATCACCACCGCGTCTTTGGCTATCGCAACATGTACATCTGCGACGGGTCCGTTGTGGCGGCAAACCTCGGTGTCAACCCAAGTCTGACCATCACCGCTTTGGCCGAGCGCGCGATGAGTTTCGTCCGTCCCGCGGCAGAGACGACGTGGAATGACGCGGCTGCCGGTTCCCCATCCACGCACTCCCTTGCATGACGCCGTTACATGGCGGTGTCGTGCGAAGCCTCGCGAGCTTCCTGGCCGCTCTGTTCCTCCTGTGAAAACCGTGTGATGTTCGTCACAACGCCACGTGACAGCAGTTGTAGACCAAGCCAACCCTTAGAGTTCTACTTTGGGAACGAGGCTGAACTAAAGTGCTCGCCGGACCCCAGACGGTCGTTACCTCCAGCGTTTCTCCTACACCTTGTGCGAATCCCACCACGGCTCGGTTCCTGAAGCAATCGAGAAAATCGTGTGGGCAAGAGAAGAGGTAAGTTCCGGCGCGGAACTCATCCGGAGGCTCAGTGTCCGAGCAGACACGCTCGCACCAGCGATGGTTCGCCGCAAGATCCACGGGAGGTAGCGATGATCGCGAGTGAAGCAGTGAAGGAGCGGGTTCAGATTCCGCTTGCCGTAGAAAACCTCAGCGCGGAACGAATCGCTTATCTCGACGGGCTGGTCAGTCAGGCCCGAACCGCCGCGGCTGTGTTTACGCAATTCACGCAGGAGGACGTCGATCGCATCGTTAAGGCGATGGTGATGGTGGGGCTGGAACAAGCTCAACATCTCGCGCGTCTGGCGGTTGAAGAAACCAAGCTCGGAGTGATGGAAGACAAGGTGTTAAAGAACATGGTCGCCACTGAGTTCGTCTACAACTACGTCAAGGACAAACGCACCGTTGGCATCATTCGCGAGTTTCCCGAGCGCAACCTGGTAGAGATGGCTGAACCGATTGGGGTTATCTTCTCACTCACACCGATTACGAATCCCACTTCAACGGTCTTGTTCAAGTGCATCATGGCCATCAAGACGCGGAATGCAGTGATTTTCAGTCCACATCCGAAGGCATGGCTTTGTTGCTCCGAGGCCGTAAGGATCATGTATGAGACCGCGGTGAAACATGGCGCGCCCGAGGGAGTTTTTACATGTCTGGAATCGCCTACGCTGCAGGACAATGCCTGCCTGATGCGGCATAAAGATGTGGGCCTGATTGATGCCACGGGTGGACCGGGCATGGTCAAAGCCGCCTACAGTTCCGGCAAGCCGGCTTTGGGTGTGGGTGCAGGGAATACGCCAGTCTACCTGGAAAAAACCGCGGATCTGAACACGGCCGTGGTGGACATCATCGTTTCCAAGACTTTCGACAACGGAACGATTTGCGCTTCTGAACAGACGGTAGTGATTGACGACGAGATTTACGAACTGGCGCTGAAGAAATTCGCAGACCTGGGCGCGCATATCTGCAATGAGAAAGAGACCAGGCAACTGGAGCGCACGGTGATTGATCCTCAGACCGGATTCATGCAGCCCATGGCCGTGGGCCAGAAGGCCACCGATATCGCCCGCTTTGTCGGTCTTTCAGTGAAGCCAAACACCAAGCTGCTGATTGCACCGATTCACGGGGTAGGCCGCGAACATCCGCTGTCGGTCGAAAAGCTGTTCCCGGTACTCGCTGTCTATCGAGCGAAGTCCGTCGCTGAGGCGCTTCGGGTGTGTGTGGACGTGAACCATGCCGGAGGACTGGGACATACGGCAGTCGTTTTCTCGCGCAACGATGAAGTTATCCGCAAGTTTGGTGACGTGATCAACGCGGGCCGGATCATCGTGAATTCACCGGGATCGATCGGAGCGCTGGGCGCGGTTTACAACGATCTGGTTCCCACGTTTTCTTTCGGATGTGGAACCGGCGGCGGCAATAGCACAACCGATAACGTAAACGTCTTTCATTACCTCAATATCAAGCGCGTGGCTCGGAGGACACAAAACCATATGTGGTTCCGAGTTCCGAATCAGATTTACTTCAACATGAACGCGGTGGAGAATCTGCGCCAGTTCCCGTCACTCTCGACCATCATCGTGACCAGTCCTGCTCTGGAGCAGATCGGCCACGTGGATATTGTCCGGCGCCACATTTGTCCGAAGACGCACGTGCATGTCCAGGTCATTCCCGATGCGGAGCCTGAGGTGAAGGTCATCGCGCAGGGAGTGGAGGCGCTCAATTTCTATAAAGCCGACCAGATCATCGCGCTCGGTGGAGGGTCGGTGATCGACGCCGCGAAGATCATGAAGCTCAAGTACGAATCGCCGGAGGCCGACCTGGAATACCTAGCCGCGCCTTTCCTGGATCTGCGCAAGCGAGTGGTGGAATATCCGACGGAGAAGATCAATCGTGCACGGCTCATTGCCGTCTCCACCACCAGCGGAACCGGGAGCGAAGTCACTCCTTTCGCCGTCCTGATCGACAAGGAGCGGGGACGCAAGGTGACACTCGCCGATTACTCCCTGACGCCGGATGTGGCGATCGTCGATCCGCAGTTTGTCATGTCCATGCCAAAGGGGCTGACCGCGGATACCGGGATTGATTGCCTGACCCACGCATTGGAAGCGGGGGTTTCGAATTATGCATCACCTTACACCGACTCCAGCGCCATGCAGGCGATTCGGCTGGTGTTCAAGTACCTTCCGATTGCCTATGAGCATCCGCGCGACGAAGAGGCACGCTGCATGATGCACAACGCCGCCTGCATTGCGGCGATGGCGTTCTCGAACGCGTCAGTGGGAGTAAATCATGCGCTGGCCCATGCGTTTGGTGCGCGTTTTGGCGTCGCGCACGGACGCGCCAACGCGCTCCTGCTGCCGCACGTCATTGCATATAACGCCGCGGTTCCGACCAAGTTCATGCCGTCGCCCTACACCCAAGGGTATGTGGCACACAAGAAATACGCCACGATCGCAGACTTGCTGGGCTTGGGTGGTCATACGGTGGAAGAAAAGGTGAACAAACTGATCGAGGCGACGGAACAGTTGCTCGACCAGCTGAGATTTCCGAGGTCAATCGCCGAACTGGGAATCTCGAAGGAAGAATTTGAGCGGGCGGTGCCCGACCTGGCGAGGATCGCCTTTGACGATCCCTCCTGGCGATCGAACCCTCGCATGCCGCTGATGACGGAACTGGTCGAATTGTTCTGGAAGGCTTATGAGGGGCGAGGAGTGGCAAAGGACGCTGGGGCGTCTCAGCAACAAACGGTGTGAGGAGTGGAGCGTATGGCAATGATTGCTGTGATTCTGAACATTGATGAAACGCGCATGGTTTCAGCCCTGCGAGAGGCCGGGGAGAAGTTGGAGGGCACTGAAGGCGAAGCCGTCCTGGATTTCTCGTCCGTGCGCCGGATCGATTCGAGTGCGCTGGGAGCGATGGAAGAGCTTGCCCGCATAGCCGACGAGAAATCCGTGAAGGTCGCCTTGCGCGGAGTCAACATCGATGTCTACAAAGTGCTCAAGCTGGTGAAGCTGACGAGGCGGTTTTCTTTCGTGAACTGAGAACGGGATCGCGCGGCGACCCACTAGGAGAGTTGTGATGCAGAATCATCAACAGAGTGATCGTCTTTCCTGGGGGGACACGGTCTTCCTGCATCTCGAACGAGAAGGCATGCCGCTCAATGTGGCGAGCGTGTGTATCTTCGAGGGTGAGATTGCGTTTGAAGAATGCGTCCAGTTCATCGAGTCGAAACTGCCGGTTCTTCCCCGCTATCTCAAGCGGGTTGTGCCCGCCCCGTTTGGTCTAGGCCTTCCCAGCTGGGAATATGACCCGGAGTTCGATCTGCGCCGCCATGTGCGCGAAGTGCAACTCAAGCACGGCACTGATACTGAGCTGAAGGCAGTTGCTGGAAAGCTTTTCAGCACTCTGATGGAACGGCGGCACCCACTGTGGGATATGACGGTGATTCGCGGGCTGAAGGGCGATCGCACCGGGATCATCTTGCGGATGCATCACTGTCTGACCGACGGCATTGCAGGAGTAGGCATTCTGAACGCGCTTTTGGATGCGAACCCGGAAGCGCCGCGTCTGCCGAAGAAGAAGATTAGGTTCCGCGTTCCGCCACCCCGAGACCCGCTGACCTCACTTACAGCCGGGTTCGTCGATTCGTATTCTGATTTCGTGAAGCGGATTCTTTCCGCGATGGCCGATCTTCTGAGTATGACGGAACGCGCGGCCGCTAACGGCGGAAGCGTGGACACCGACGAGTTTGCGGCTCTGTTTCCCGAGATTACAGCCTTTACCGAGCGTCTCCGGTTCAATGTAATCTACCGGGGACCGCAGAAATTTGCCTTCACTGCGATTCCCCTGGCGGAAGTCAAAGCCATCCGGCATAAATCCGGAACCAGCATCAATGACGTTATTCTCACTCTCGTGACCACGACCATTCGCCGGTACTGTGAACTGCATGGCGACCGCATCAAGGAGAAGTTGCTGCGGATCATGGTCCCCGTAAATTTGCGCGGCAACGGCAACCCGTCGGAGTTGGGAAACCGCATTTCCCTGGTTCCCGTCACCATTCCGCTGAGTATTCGGCGTCCGCGAAAGCTGTTGGCCGCGGTTCATCAGCGGACGGAATTTCTCAAGCGCATGCACGCCGCCGAGTTGGTCAGTTTGGCGGGAGGTTTGATCGGGATGTTCCCGACGTCCGTCCAGGGGTTGGCTGGACCGATTGCAAGCCAGTTGCCCATTACGCCGTTCAACCTGGTCTGTACGAATGTGCCGGGACCGCAATTCCCGCTCTATCTGCTCGGCCACAAGATGCTGCATTGTTATCCCTACGTTCCGGTCGGAGGCGAGATGGCGGTTAACTGCGCCATCCTGAGCTATGACGGCACGGTGTATTTCGGCTTCAGCGGGGATGTGCACGCAGCGCCCGATCTTCGACGGCTTGAAAAGCTGCTGATGACAAGCTTCATGGAATTGCGGGCCGCTGTTGGAATTAGGCCGCCGGAAAGGAAAAGACCGCGCAGCAAACGGAGAGTGGCGTCGGCCGTCTCCGCGCCGCCAAAGAGCGCGCCCGTGCCGATTCCAACTGTCAGCAGCTTTTCGTCCCTTGAATCGAAACGAATACCAGAACGCGCGCCAACCACCGCGCAGGAGAATCCCCTGACACAGTTGATCGTCGCGTAGGGAACACAAGCATCAGCGTGGACCGATATGGGAAGAGTTTGGAATTCTGAGAGGGCGGTGGAAGGCCTTACTACAAGTCTCATCTGTACCGCAGTCGAATCGTCTCCCCCGTTTTTCCGCAGCGCGATTGTCCTTCAAGAAAGGTGGCGTATGAGATCAATGAGACGTTTAATATTTTGCGGACTTATGATTCTTATTTGTCTGCCGGCATTGGCGCAGCAGACTGATATCAACCGTTACACCCTGTTTACCGGGTTCGATTACATGATCAGCCCTGCTCGCAACCTCACGGAGCGTGGATTCGAAGCCGATTTCGGTGTGACCGTGAAGCCCTGGTTAGGCCTCGGCGGTGATTTCGGTGCCCTGGGTAGCGACGTCATCAGTGGATCTGGGACGATCAGCGGAAGCGAAACGGTCTATGCTCCGTTGCTGACCCAAATCAACATCGACCCAAACTCGATTCATGTGGCGTTCAAATCAACTACTTACACCTTTGCCGCAGGCCCGCAGTTCTACCTGCGCAAATGGGAGAAAGTCACTTTCTTTGCCCGCCCTGGCTTCGGGGGTATCCACGAGAACGCAGATATCGCTTTCCCTCCGCAATTGGGATTCATATTGACGGAACTGGGGGCACCGATCCCGAGCGTTCACCAGACTGATACCGAACTGTTCTTTGGCCTGGGCGGCGGTTTCGACCTCAACGTCTCTCGGAAAGTGGGCGTGCGGTTTGCGGCTGACTGGGTGAATACTCACCTGTTTTCTAACTTGCTGACACCCCGGCAGAACTATATCCGTTTCTCGGTTGGCCCTACTTTTCGCTGGGGACATTTGAGATAGCGGAGAAGCAACTCGAGTGATCTTTCGATCCGCTGTTCAGGAAAGGCGAAAGGCTTTCCTTTCGTGGCGTGAGGAGGTAGCCTGCCATGAATCCTCGGACCCTTAACGACATCTTTTTTGCCATTGTGGAACGCAAGCAAGACCCGGTGATGCTGGTTCGCGAGGCATCCCGATGGGCTCCCGTTGGCACGCATCAGTTTTACCGCGACGTGGTTGGCATGGCCCGAGCTCTCAGCCATTGGGGCCTGGTCAAGGGCGATCGACTAGCCATCCTGAGTGAAAATAGATTCGAATGGGCAGTCGCGGATTTCGCATCTTTCCTGGTAGGCGTTGTGGTTGTGCCCATCTACTCAACGCTGACGGCGCAGCAGACGGCATACATTTTGTGCGATTCCGGGGCGAGAGTGGCGGTTGTTTCTACAGGGATGCAACTGGAAAAAGTCCTTTCCATTAAGGATCAAACTGCCATAGAAAAAGTGGTATTGATGGATCCCGTGGAAACTGCCGATGCGGTGCAGATGCAGGGGTTGATGCACAAAGGGCCCGCTGGAAAGGATACGGAACTGGAAGCCCGGGCGCGGGCGATCACACCTGACGATCTGGCTTCCATCATTTACACGTCCGGAACTACGGGAACCGCAAAGGGGGTGCAACTGACTCACGGCAATTTGACCTCAAATGTACTCAATTCGCTGAATGGTTTTGACGTTCATCCCGGACACGTCAGCATCTCGTTTCTGCCGCTATCGCACGTGACAGCGCGTCATGCCGATATCGCGTTGCTCTATCGCGGCGTCACGCTGGCCTATTGCCCTTTCCTCGAACAGTTGCCTCAGTTTCTACTGGAGGTGATGCCCACGGTCTTCGTAGCTGTGCCACGTGTCTACGAGAAGATCTACAGTCAGGTAGAACAGAAAGCTAAGGGATTTGCGAAGCGAGCCATTTACCGCTGGGCCCTTTCGGTGGGCCGTTCCCATAGTCCCAAGATTCTGGCGGGCGAGGTACCAACCTCTCTGGCTTGGAAGTTGGCCCACAGGTTGGTCTATGCAAAGGTGCGTGCCCGAATGGGAGGCAAAGTTCAAATTTTCGTATCGGGCGGAGCGCCTCTAGGTAAGGAGCTAGCGGCGTGGTATGCGAGCATGGGAATTCGGATTCACGAGGGTTACGGCCTGACCGAGACGTCGCCGGTAATCGCGATTAACAACCCGCGCGCCCACAAACTGGGCACGGTGGGTCGTCCCCTGCCCAACGTCGAAGTCCGGATTGCGCACGACTTGGAAATTCTGGTGCGGGGTCCGTCGGTTTTCCGCGCCTACTGGAACCGGCCCGAGGAGACCAGAGACGCCTTTGTGGATGGCTGGTTCAAGACCGGAGATATCGGCAGCCTGGATGCGGACGGATTTCTGTCGGTCACAGATCGCAAGAAAGATCTGCTTAAAACATCAGGTGGAAAGTTTATCGCACCGCAGCCGGTCGAGAATTACCTCAAGCTCAATGCATTGATAGGAACAGCCGTTGTATTGGGAGACCGGAGGAAATTCGCTTCCGTGATCATTTCACCTGCGTTTCCTCTGCTCGAGGAATGGGCGCGTGCGAACCACATCTCGTTTTCAAACCGCGAAGAACTGGTTGCCAACCCGAAAGTCAAGGCGCTGTATGGAGGCATTGTTGGCGAGCTGAACCGAGGCCTGGCCCGCTACGAGACGTTGAAGAAAATTCTGCTGGTGCCGGACGAATTTACGGCACACGACGGTACTCTCACCCCGACCATGAAGCTCCGACGCAAGGCCATCGCGGAGCGCTATCGCGAGCAGATCGATGACCTGTACGAGGAAGCGGAAACCTCCAGCGTGGCGTAAGAGGATCTCCCCTAAAACTTCAGTCCGACGGCGTTGCTGAGGAAAGCAGCGACGGGCGACATTGTGCGGCAGGCGTTGCCGAAGATCGCCATGAACCTGGGGCTGCAGACTTGTTTGTCGGTGAAGTCCACGGCGGTACCGAGATCGCGAAGCTTCAGGTCTTCCACGAATTCGTGATCAGACGGGAAGCCGTGGGGCGGGCGGCGGAGTTTGCCGGCGTCGTCCCAGTTGAGGAGTTGGCGCACGGCACGCCATTCCTCGGGACGCGACACGATGGCGCTTCGGACTTTGAGGAGAGTCGGTGGGTCGGGGCGCCACAGGCCGGACGCAGCAAAACAGCCACCGGCTTCAAGATGGAGATAGAAGCCGGGAGAGTGAACGTCCTTGCCGCGATGGGAAAAGCGCATGGCGACGTGGGTCTTGTAAGGGCGCTTGTCTTCGGAGAATCGCATGTCGCGGTAGATGCGAAACATGGAACCGCGGGAGGGGCGCGGATCGGCGATGAGATGCGGCGCAATTTCGTATAAGGGCGCCGCGAACTCGGTGATAAAACGCAGGGCTGGCTGACGCACGCAAGTCTCAAATTCCTCTTGGTGGGCGAGGAACCAGTCGCGGTCGTTGTTGCGCTTGAGACGGGCAAGAAAACGGAAGAATTCGGCGGTGAAGTAAACGGGCATTAGAGATTAAGGTAAAAAGGGCTCGCGGAAAAGTAAAGCGCAACCCCTTGAGGTTGTTCAGACGGACGAATCGATCGCTCGCCAGTAGATCTTGAAACAGCCGGGGAGTCTCTAGTCCTCCAATTTGAACACCCTTTTCATCAATAGCCATTTCTCGCCGGGCTTGGCTTGGGGTAACGATTTCTGAAATGTTCCCATGAGCCTCTCCCATTCCTGGACTCTCAGGTTAAGTTGATCGGCTTTGGCCTTGGCCTCAAACGAGAAAGACTCATTCACTTCCATGATCATGAACATGCGCGTTCCGAGCAGATAGATCTCCATGTCTTCGATGCCGGAGTCTTTGATACCTCGAGTAATTTCAGGCCATATCTTTTCGTGATAGCGCTTGTATTCGGCGATCAGGATCGGATCGTCTTTCAAGTCGAGGGTCAGGCAAAAGCGTCGTTTCATTCGGCCTCTAGAGTGGGAATAGGCAAGGGTGTGCCCGCGCTCGCGACGGCGGGCCGATATCCCCACATTGCGAAGTAGAACACGTAAGCATGACAGACCAGCGGGACCACAAACGCGCGCTGAATATTCCAGGCATCGGAAATCCTGCCCATGATCGCGGGGCAGACCGCGCCTCCGATGATGGACATGACCAGCAGGGACGATCCCAGCTTTGTGTATGGGCCAAGGTTTTTCAAGCTCAGCGCGAAAATTGTCGGAAACATGATGGAATGAAAAAAGCCGATCAAGACAATCGCCCAGACTGGCGCGGCGCCCGAAGCAAGCAGGACGACCAGGAGGCAGAGCAGCGAGCCGCCAGCAAACAAGCTGAGCAGGCGGGGTGCCGCGACTTTCTGCATGATCGCGGAACCAGTAAAACGTCCGATCATGAAGCCTGCCAGGTGGGCCTGCAGATAGTGAGCAGCGGCTTTTTCATGAGTTCCGGGCAGGGTGAACTCGGTGAATCGGATGATGAAGCTCGCCACGCCAACCTGCGCGCCTACATAGAAGAACTGGGCGATCACGCCCTTGATCAGATGTCGAAAGGCAAAAGTCCCGCCAAGGTTCGCGTCCGAAGACTGCAGACCTTCAACGCTGGTTTCGCGGATCTCCGGCAGTTTCGTCAGGAAGATGAGCAGCGCCACGAACAGGAAGACTCCGGTGATTACGAGATATGGAGTCTTCACCATGTTGGCCTCGGCTACCCGATAGCCCAACAACTGCGCAGGGTTCATGGCTGCCAGTTCCGCGGGAGTGTGCTCGATGCCGGAAAGAATGAATCTGGATCCGAGTAGGGCGATCAGCACGGCGCCTGCGGCGTTGAACGATTGCGCAAGATTCAGTCTGCGCTCGGAGCTTTCTGTGGGGCCTAACGTGGTCACATAGGGATTGGCGGCGACCTCCAACACCGACTGTCCGCATGCCATCACGAAGAGCGCAAAGAGGAAGAATCCGTAGGCCCTCACAGAAGCGGCAGGAATAAACAAAATTGTGCCTGTGGCGCAGACTAGCAGCCCGATCAGGATTCCTCGTTTGTAGCCCAGTCGCTGCATCAGCCATCCCGCGGGCAGAGCAGCGAGGAAATAGCCGCCAAAAAACGCCGACTGGATCAGCGACGACTGGAAATCGGTGAGACCGAATGCCTTCTTGAGGTGCTGGATGAGGATGTCATTCAGGTTGACGCCAATGGCCCACAGAAAAAACAAGCTGGTGACCAATACCAGCGGCACGACGTAGCGTCGCTCTGTGATGGGCGTCGATGTGCTCATGCGGAGATCCTCATGTCAGCGCGCGATCCAGGTGAACGTAGCCGCCGTCGACGAATAAGTGCTGGCCGGTGGTATGGCTGGACTTGGCCGAGATCAGAAATATCACCATCGCAGCAATCTCCTCCGAAGTGGTCATACGCTGCTCGAGCGGAATCTTGGTGAGGATGGTCTTCAGTTTTTCTTGGGGATTGGGAAACGTGTCGAGCCAGTGCCGGTAGAGAGGCGTCATGACCTCGGCCGGAATGACGGTATTGACGCGAATGCCGTAGGGCAGCAGCTCAGCCGCCCATTCACGCGTCAGCGCCATGATCGCGCCTTTTGAGGACGCATACCCGGATGTGCTTCCTTGGCCGGTGACCGCGGTTTTGGAACCGATGTTGACGATCGTTCCCCGCGAATGTTTCAAGTGGGGCAAAGCATAGTGGGCCATGCCGTAGTAGTGGACGAGATTGCGGTGGAGCGAGGCCACATATTCGTGGACACTGCCGTATTCCAGGCCGACCTTGTCATTGCGCCCCGCATTGTTCACGAGAGCATCGATCTTCCCAAAGTTCTTCAGAGTTTGCTCCACGGATTCCGAGCAACTTTCCGGAGTGTCGAGATCGACTGTGATGAGTCCGCAGGAGGCGCCTCTGTTTTGCAGTTCGGCTTGCAGTTGCTTGCCAGCTTCGGCATCGCGGCCCACAATCACTGGGATTGCACCTTCGGCAGCGCAGGCATGGACAATCGCTGCGCCGATTCCCTTGGCCCCGCCAGTGACAATGATGACCTTATCTTTTAGTTGCAGTTCCATGCGTTAGCCTCGCAGGTTGAAGAAGCCGCCATCGATGGGATAGTCCACGCCCGTAATGAATGCGGCTTCGTCCGAGCACAAGAACAAGGCAAGGGAAGCGACTTCTGCCGGCTCCGCCATTCGTCCAATCGGTTGCGACTGTGCCAGCTTTTCGAACATTTCTTTCTCGCGTCCGGGATAGTTCTTCTGCAAATAGCCGTCGACAAAGGGCGTGTGAACCCGCGCCGGCGAAATGCAATTACAGCGGATGTTGTGCGCGAGATAGTCTCTGGCAACGGAATAGGTCATCGCGACGACCGCTCCTTTGCTCATCGAGTAAGCGAAGCGGTCGGGGAGACCTGACGATCCGGCGATCGATGCCAGGTTCACAATCACGCCACCGCCGGAGTTCTTCATGTGTCCAACAACGGCGCGCATGCAGTTGTAGAAGCCCTTGACGTTCACCCGAACAAGCCGGTCGAAGTCTTCCTCGGTCGTGCTCTCCACGGTGCCGACATGCGAGATTCCTGCGTTATTAATAAGGATGTGAATGTGGTCGCGGCGGAAGAACTCCTCGAATCTGGCCTTCACCTCCGACTGGTCGGTCACATCGCAGATGTGTGCGGAGGCGGTGCCACCAGCTGCGGTGATTCGCTGGCAGGTCCCGGTCGCAGCTGGTTCGTTTACGTCTAGAATACGAATTGCTGCGCCATGCACCGCCAGTTTCAAAGCAATGGCCTGCCCAATGCCACTGCCGCCGCCCGTGATCACGGCGACTTTGCCGTCCAGCCGGAAACCCGGTGCCTTTGTGTCTTCGTTGGTCAGAGGGAAACGCCTCGTTTCCAGGGAATGAAATCTTCCTGAGCCTTCATCTCAGCTTTGGTTCGGACTTCGCCGTTCGCCACTTGGATGACGAGATCCAGGATGGTCTCGCCCATCTGCTCGATCGTCTTCTGCCCGGCGACGACCGCTCCAGTATCGATGTCGATGATATCGTGCATGCGTTGCGCCAAAACCGAGTTGGTGGAAAGCTTCACGACCGGGGCGATCGGATTCCCGGTCGGCGTGCCAAGCCCGGTCGTGAACAGTACTACACTTGCGCCGGCGCCGACTTGTGCCGTCACGCACTCCACATCGTTGCCGGGCGTGCATTGAAGATTCAGGCCGGGTTCGATGGAATACTCGGGATAGTCGAGGACGGCCGTCACCGGAGACGTGCCCCCCTTCTTGGCCGCGCCGGCTGATTTCATGGCGTCCGTCAACAGCCCATCCCGCATATTGCCGGGCGAAGGATTCATGTCGAAGCCGGAGCGCACGGCCGCGGCGCGGGCGGCATAGTCGCGCATCAGTTGGATGAACCGGTTGCCGACTTGTTTACTCTTGCCGCGATTGATGAGTTCCTGTTCCACTCCGCACAGTTCCGGGAATTCAGACAGAATCGTTCTGCTACCCAGAGCGGCGAGTAGATCGGCAGTGTGTCCGATGGCGGGATTCGCCGAGATGCCGGAAAAGCCATCCGACCCTCCACACTTCAGGCCTACGCACAGATCGGCGAGGGGCGCGGGGGACCGCTCAGCCTTGTTGGTTTCGACCAGCCCGAGAAACGTTTGCCGGATCGCATCTGACATCATCGCCGCCTCCGAGCCGCTGCGCTGCTGCTCGAGGATGAACAAAGGCTTGTCGAACTTGGGATTGCGCTTACGAATCTCGTCGCGAAGGATTGCAATCTGCGCGTGCTGGCATCCCAAGCTCAGGACCGTGGCTCCTGCAACGTTGGGATGGTGAATGTAGCCGGCGATGAGCCCGCAGAGATTGTTGGAATCTTCGCGCGTTCCCCCACAGCCGCCCTCGTGCAGAAGAAAGCGCACGCCATCTATATTTTCGAACAGGCGGCTGCTCGGAGACGAAACCGCATCTGCGGGGAAGGCATGAAGATCGACACTCTCTGTCTTTCCTTCCCGATAGAGTTTTGCCAGTCCGGCGACTTGACGGCGGTAGACCTGGGGCGTGGCGAAACCCAGCTCTTCTTCGAATGCCTGCTTCAGAACCTGTATGTTTTTGTTCTCGCAAAAAACGAGAGGGACGACCAGCCAATAGTTTCGGGTGCCCACTTGTCCGTCGGAGCGGTGATATCCCAGGAAAGTTTGGTGCTTCCAGCGCGAAACGTCCGGTGGCGCCCAGTGGAATTCGCTCAATTGCTCGCGGAAAGGCGCAGCCTGGTGTTGGATATTGCTCGTCGTCAGGAGTTCTCCGGCCGCGATTGGTTTGACGGCTCTGCCAACCAAAACGCCGTACATAATCACATCGTCGGCGATGCCAAAGGCTCGCATGGCGAATTTGTGTTTGGCGGGAACATTCTTGAGGAGAGTGTAGGTCTGGCCTCCGAATTCAACTCGCTCGCCGGCTTTCAAGTCGGTGAGTGCGATCAGAGCGTTGTCACGGGGATCGAGTTGGAGCACGTTGAGATGCATCGCAGTCAGAACTTTACCGAGGTCTTTAATTCGTCCGGCTATTGTAAAACATCGGTCGTGGGATGCAGCCGAAGGTCTCTTAACGCGTCTTTGTTAACTCGCCCCCAGCCGCCAAAATCGCTGTGCGTTACCGCCGAGAACACGATCCTGACACTCCGGCCTTTTCTGGAGGAGATAGCTTTTTATGACTTCGACTGCTCTCGCGTACGATGCGGCCACCAGGCACACGGGCCAGTCGGAGCCAATCATCAGCCGATCCGGTCCAAACGATTCGAAGGCGACGTCGAGGAAGGGGGTGATCTGCTCCGGACTCCAATGCTGCCAGTCGGCTTCGGTGACCAACCCTGACAGTTTGCAGAACACATTCGGAAACGCGGCGAGCCGCGATATTCCCTGCGCCCAGGAATCGATGTTGCCACTCTTGATCGGCGGCTTGGCAAGATGATCGAGGACAAAGCGCTGGCGCGGGAACCGCTCTACAAACTCGGCGGCTACTGGAAGCTGCTTGGTGTAAATCAGAATGTCGTAAGCCAAATCGAATTCTTCGAGGACGGAAATACCGCGTAGGAAATCGGGTTGCAGCAGGAAGCGATCGTCGGGCTCGCTCTGTACAATGTGGCGGATGCCGACCAGCTTAGGATTTCGAGTGATGACGTTCAGCTGCGATCGGATGTCCGGCGAGCGCAGGTCGGCCCATCCGATCACGCCGAGAATCCACGGAGAGCGCTCGGCCAACTCGAGCAGCCAGCGGGTTTCTTCCAGCGTCTGGCGCGCCTGAACCGCAACCGATGCGTGGAAGTCGTTGCTTTCTAGTACGGGCTTAAAGTCGTCTGGCAAAAAATCGCGACGCAGCATGGCCATCGAATCGTCGATCCAATCGTATTCGGCAGGGCTGTACATCCAAAAATGCTGGTGGGCATCAATGGGCATGGGGTCGTCGCACCGATGTCTCATCGTAATCGCACGTGCCCAAGACGCACAGCTATTTTTCAATATGATTGGAGCAATCTCAGTGGGATCGATTGGTTCGACTTGGAATTGCAAGCTGAACGGAGAGAATCTTTGAGTTAAGCGTTTTTCGGCGCGAGCAAATACCGGAGCGGAATCGGTTATCGGAAAGTTTTACCTTCGCGGACCACTGTGATCGAGAGTATCCATTACGCTTGCGATACTCGGACACAGTTCGGCACTGAGGCGACTCTTGTCGACGCAGGCATGCGCGCCGGCTTCCAGCGCACGTGGCAATAGTAGAACTGGGTCATGCTGACTCATGATCAAAATCTTGGTGGCGGGCACTTTTTCACGGAGAAGGCGCGCTACGTCCAGTCCGTTTAAGCCAGGCATGCTTACGTCTAAAAGGATGAGATCGGGCAGAAGTTCCGTCGCCCGCTGAATTGCCTGAGGCCCGTCTGTCGCTTCGCCGCAGACTTCCCAATGCGGCATGGAAGCCAGAATATTCCTAACGCCGCGCCGGACCCAATCATTGTCGTCGGCAATGAGAATTCTCATCGATTGTTAGTAATCTGCTCCCTAAACAGAGGGTATCACCCAGCGACTGAATGGGTTTGAAGCCACGTTTGGAGAGGAGACAGACTGCCTTGACCGCCTTTTACGACTTTCGATGGTAGCCGGGGCGGCAGAGGGAGCGCATATGACGGTTCACTACACGATGGCGCGGGCATCGCTTAAAGTTAACAAACGACCCGGGAATAAAATACCTCAGGCGAGACTCATCCGCGCAGCTGGGAATCGCCGTCTTTCTTGACGAATAAATTTCTGTGAGAAAATGTTGACTGAGGGTTGACCACGCATTTATTACGAGAATGGTGTACTGCCTGTACGAGTGTCGACGACTCCAAGACAAGCTCGAGTTAATCCAATTTCGATTTTGCGGAGCGTAATTCCTGTCCATTCCCATCGAAGATTACGCCATGATTGGCGACTGCCACACAGCTGCCTTAGTCTCAAGACAAGGTTCGATCGACTGGCTTTGCCTTCCGCACTTCGATTCCCCTGCTTGTTTTGCGGCACTGCTCGGAACTGCCGAAAACGGGCATTGGTCCATCTCGCCAGCGGAACCAATCCGGGCCATTCGCCGCCGGTATCGGGACTGCACGCTAATTCTCGAGACTGAGTTTGAGACCGAAAGCGGATCGGCCACGCTGACCGACTGCATGATCGTTCGCGACGGAATGCCTGAACTTCTGCGCGTTGTCGTGGGCACCAAAGGGCAGATCCGCATGAGGCTGGAGCTGGTGATCCGGTTCGACTACGGTTCGGTGGTGCCCTGGGTTCGGCGGACCGAGAGTGGTATTTCTGCCATTGCCGGTCCAGACATGATCAGGCTGCGTTCGGATGCCCCGCTTCACGGCGAAAATATGAAGACTGGGGCAGACTTTACTGTGGCGGAGGGGCAAAAGGTTTCGTTTGATCTGACCTGGTATCCGTCAAACCAGAATGAACCTCCAGCGGTGAATTTCGACACGGCAATTCAGACCACGGAGAAATGGTGGCGAGAATGGTCGGATCGCTGTTCTTATCAGGGGAAGTGGCGGGACGCAGTGCTGCGCTCGCTGATCACGTTAAAAGGTCTGACATTTCTGCCCACAGGCGGGATCGTAGCGGCGCCAACAACCTCCCTTCCCGAACAGATTGGCGGGGTGCGGAACTGGGATTATCGCTTTTGCTGGGTACGAGATGCGACTCTGACCCTGCAATCCTTGCTGCATGCCGGATATCTCGATGAGGCGCGAGATTGGCGGGAATGGCTTCTGCGAGCCGTGGCCGGCAGCCCTTCAGAACTCAACATTCTTTATGGACTTCGGGGCGAACGCAGACTTACCGAACTGGAACTGCCGTGGCTGCAAGGATATGAGAAATCGGCCCCAGTCCGAACCGGCAATGCCGCTTATAAACAATATCAACTGGATATTTTTGGCGAAGTGGCCAATACACTTTTCCTGGCGCGCGAAGCAGGACTGGGACCGGCGCAGCATGCGCGCCACGACGTAGCCCTGGCGATGCTGGAGTTTCTGGAGACAGGATGGGAGCGGCCCGATGAGGGCATTTGGGAGATGCGCGGCCCGCGCCGACATTTCGTCCACTCCAAGATGATGGCGTGGGTCGCCGTCGATCGCCTGCTAAGGTCGGCAGAACTGGGTCGCTTCACCGTGGATGTCGCTCGCTGGAAGAAGCTTAGAGGGGCCATCCATGAACAGGTTTGCCGGCAGGGTTTTGACGCGGATATGAACTCGTTTGTGCAGTATTACGGATCCAAACACCTCGACGCCAGCATCCTGATGATGCCGCTGGTCGGCTTTCTTTCCGCGGACGATCCGCGCGTAGTCGGGAGCGTTAAAGCCATCGAAACACACCTCATGCGGAATGGTTTTGTAGGACGGTACACACAAGACCCCGCCGTCGACGGTATGCCCCATGGAGAAGGAACGTTTCTGGCCTGCTCATTCTGGTTGGCGGACAATTACGAGTTGCAGGGTCGCCATCAAGACGCAGTGCGGATGTTCGAACGCTTGTTAGAAATCCGGAATGATGTCGGTCTGCTGTCGGAAGAATATGATCCCGTCGAAAGACGCCAATTAGGAAATTTTCCTCAGGCGTTCTCTCACGTCGGCTTGGTGAATACAGCCTTCAACTTAACCAGCCGTTCGGGCCAGCCTCCTGCGTCTGCGGGCCCGAGTGCGGCGGTCGATGCGCGTTGAGCCTCCGGCTTTAGGGCTGAATGGCCTGGGTCGCCGTGGGATGGACCTGCTCGTTCTGGATCGCTGATACGTCCCATCCTCCGCCCAACGCTTTGACCAGCAAGACCGAGGTGACCATTTGCTGGCCGATCAACTGGGTCGAGAGACGCTGGTTCGTCAGCAGCACAGATTGCGCGGTGATGACGTCAAGGAATGTAGTCAGGCCGCCAACATAGCGATCATTGGCGATATCCAGCGCGCGCTGCGCGTCTGCGACCGCCGCATTCTGAGTCTCGGCGGCGCGGGACAAGGAATCAAGGCCCGACAAGCTGTCTTCCACTTGCTGGAACGCGGTTAGCGCAGACTCGCGGTAGTTGGCGACAGACTCCTGGTAAGCGGCCTGGGTGGCGGCGAGATTGGCCCGATTGCGGCCGCCATTGAAGATGGGCTGCAGCAGATCGCCTCCTAGCGACCAGAATGCGCTGGGAGCGCTAATCAGCGAGCCCAGGCTGATGCTCTGGAAACCACCACTACCAGAAATAGTGAATTGTGGATAGAACGCAGTCCGGGCAACTCCCACAAGAGCATTCTCGTTGGCCATGGCCCGTTCGGCGGTGGCTATATCGGGCCGGCGCTCCAGCAGGTCCGACGGCATTCCCAGAGGAACAGGCGGTGGAAGGGCGCGCAACGGTGCGACGGGAACGTTAAATGAGGAGGCTGGGGATCCCGTCAGCGCAGCGATGGCATGTTCAAATTGCGCGCGTTGCTGCTGCAGAAGATAGAGTTGCGTGACCGTGGAGTCGAGCAGCGTTTGCTGTTGCGCCACGTCCAATCCCGAGGCGATCCCACCTTCATGGCGATGGTTCACCAGGACCAGTCCTTCCTGCTGAATCTTGACCGACTCCTGCACCACCTGAGTTTCGGCATCAAGTTCGCGCAAGCTGAAGTAGTCGGCAGCGAGTTCCGCGGTCAAGACCAGTTGAACATTTTGCAGATCAGCCGCCGTGCCTTGTAGGTTAGCGTTGGCGGCCTGTAGGGTTTTTCGTGCCCGACCGAAGAGATCAAACTCGTAGTTCAGAGCGAATGGAATCTGATACAAACCTTGCGTGAGTGCCGACGTCGGAACCGTGCTTTCGGGGCGATTCCCGGAGTACCGATTGCGCGATGCGTTGGGATCTGCGCTCACCGTGGGGAACAGACCCGCAGAAGCCACTCGCGCCAACGAACGAGCCTGATCCAGGCGATTCCGCGCGGCAACGAGTGACTGGTTCGCTGCCAGTAATTGCTGCTCGTAGTTGTTGAGTTCTTCGTCGTGGAAAATCTCCCACCACACCCCTTTGGGAATGGCGTCCTTCGGTACGGCCTCGCGCCAAGGGCCTTCTGTTTTCCATGTGGGGGGAGCCTGGACCGGCGGGCGTTGGTATTTTGGCCCCACGGCGCATCCCGGCAGCCACATGGTGGCCCCGAGCGCCGCCGCCACCAACCATTTCATGAATGACCTTCCTGCCTGTCAGGGGCGACATTCACCGTCTGTCCGTCTTCCAGGGAATCGGCGGGATTAACGATGATGCGGTCCTCGAGGCTCACCCCGCCCAGAACCTCCAGCGTCGCGCCGTAGTCGCGGCCAATCGTGATGGGCCGCAATTGCACTTTGTTGTCTGCTCCCACGATGGCCAAACGCGCGCCCTCCTGGCGAAAGAGCATGGCATTCACCGGCACTGTAACTTTCGCAGTATTGATCTTGGGCGAGAAATGCACTTCGCCGAAAGAACCTCGTAACAGGCGGCCGTCTTTGTTGGGAACATCCACTTCCGTCAGCAGTGTGCGCGTCGCCGGGTCAATAGAGTTGGCGGTGCGTGCCACCGTTCCTCTGAACTTCTCCTCGGGAATCTCCTGCAGCGTGACATAGGCCTGCATTCCATTCTTGATGGCGGGGGAGTAGGCTTGCGGAACGTTAGTGAATACGCGCACTGGGTCAACCTTGGCAAGGATGAATAGCTCAACGCCCCCAGATCCGGCATTGATCAGCGCGCCGGGATCAACATTGCGCTTGATCAGCACGCCGGAGAAAGGCGCGTACACATGCTTGAACGACTCCAACTGCTCGAGGCGACGGACATTGGCGTCGGCCGCGGCCAGGTTGGCTTGGGCCTGCTGGTACGCGCTCGACTGGGTGTCGGCTTCCTGCTGGGAAACGGAGTCCGTCTTGCGCAGATTTTGCCAACGATCCGCAGAGATTTTCGCCAGATCCCGTTGGGCCGCAATTTGCTGGCGGCCAGCGCGGGCCTGCGACAATTCCTGATCGACCTCCGGAGTATCAATCTCGGCCAGCAGGTCGCCCTTGTTAACTCGGCTGCCTATGTCCTTATACCAGCGCAGCAAGTATCCGCTGGTGCGGGCGTAGATGGGGGACTCTTCGTAGGCCTGCAACGATCCCGGCAGCACGAGTTCTTCGTCGGGCTTTTCCGCCGTGGGATGAACGACCACGACGGTGGCGACGGAATCGATTTCCGTTTCCTTGGCCAATGCGTGCCCGGCGCGAATGCGGCTGAACATGCTTGCGGCACCGCTTAGCGCGAGCACTACCACCACCAGCACGACGATGATCACTGCCTTGCGCGGCGGTGCTGCCGGAAGTTCCGGAGGTGGCGTCACCTGCGGAGGAGAATGGTGCGAGTCCTCCATCGACTGACTCTTTTCTGGTTCCGTCTGCATGATTGCTCGCTCGACCCTCAATCTGTATCCATTTTCCCTACGATTACTGAACTTCTCTCGCCCGCGCTTCTCGACGGCTGTGAACCATAGCGAAGACACAGGGCACGAAGAATAATGTTGCCACAGTCGCAAACACCAGGCCACCGATGACCGCCCTGCCCAGTGGCGCGTTCTGCTCCCCGCCCTCGCCCAAGCCCAGGGACATAGGGAACATGCCGATAATCATGGCCAGTGCCGTCATCAACACAGGACGAACTCGGGTGTAGCCTGCTTCCAACGCCGCCTGTACGCCGGGCACGCCGACCTGCATCCGATCACGCGCAAACGACACCATCAGGATCGAATTGGCCGTCGCGACACCCATGCACATCACTGCTCCGGTTAGCGATGGCACGCTCAGCGTGGTGTGCGTAAGCAGCAGAATCCATGCAATCCCAGCGAGCGCACCCGGAAGGGCGGTGATGATGACGAACGGATCAAGCCACGACTGGAAGTTCACCACGATGAGGAAATAGACCAGCAGGATCGCTCCCATCAGCCCAATCCCCAGGCCGACGAAAGAGGACTGCATGGTTTCCACTTGCCCGCGTACGATAATCCGCGAACCGCGCGGCAGATGATCCATGAACGGCTGCAGAACTTTCATCGTGTCCTTGGCTACAGCACCCAAGTCACGCCCTTGCGTACTGGCATATACATCAATGACGGGCTGCACGTTGTAGTGCGAGACCACCGCCGGGCGCGACGTCGGAGCCAACCGCACCAGGTTGCCCAGCACCTGCGAGTTCGGGACGGCTGGATCATTGACTGGCATATTCAGCAAGTCTTGCAGCGACGTCATGCGGTACTGGGGTGACTGCACCGCTACCTGGTAGGTCACGCCGTTCTTGGGATTCAGCCAGAAGGCGGGCGCCGTCTGAAAACTGCCGCTCAGGGAGACGAGCACGCTCTGCGCGACGTCCCGCGGGTTCATGCCAACCTGGGTCACCAGATCGCGATCCATGTCGAGATGCAACGTCGGCAGGCCAAGCATCTGCTGCACATGCACGTCAGCAGTACCGGGAACACGGCGCAACTTATTGGCAATCTGCTGGGCTATCCCGTAGTTACTCTGCATGTCTGCACCCATCACTTGGATATCAATCGGCGCGGGCAATCCGAAGTTCAGGATCTGCGTGACGATGTCCGCCGGCTGGAAGAAGAACTCAACCCCGGGAAAGCGCCGCGGTAGTTCCTGCCGCAGATGCTGCACTAACTCTTCGGTTGGACGGTGGTCCGCGTTCAGACCAACCAGGATTTCTGCGTCACTGGTTCCAATGACCCCCGAATTGCTGTACGACAAGTTAATACCTGAGTTGGGTAATCCGATGTTGTCCAGCACGTTCACGATCTCGCCCTTGGGGAGGTATTGATGCAGGAACTGCTCCACCTGGTCGCAAAGACGGGCTGTTTCTTCCACCCGCAGACCGGCACGGCCGCGCAAGTGCAGCCGTATCAGGCCGGCGTCAACCGATGGAAAAAAATCCTGCCCGAGGAAGAATACCCAGACCAGCGACAGCAGGCAGAACGCAAGAAAAAAGCTGGCGAACAGCCCGCGATGCTCGATCGTAGTTTCCAGCAGTTGGTAGTAGCCGCTGCGGAACTTGTCGAAACCCCTTTCAAATCCGCGTTGAAATCGTCCCATGAACGTCTTCGGGCCGGACGCCTTATGCTCGTGTCCTCGCATGATGTACATCACGAGGGTGGGGATGAGCGTTCGAGAAAGGAAATAGGAGGCCAACATGGCGAAGACCACGGCCTCGGCGAGCGGCACGAAGAGAAATTTCGCCACGCCCGTCAGGAAAAACATGGGCACGAACACGATGCAGATGCAAATCGTGGAGACGAAGGCGGGGACGGCGATCTGCGCCGCGCCATCGAGAATCGCCTGCTTCATCTCTTTGCCCTGGGCAAGGTTGCGCTCGATGTTTTCGATTTCCACGGTGGCGTCATCCACAAGGATCCCAACTGCCAGCGCCAGACCGCCCAGGGTCATGATGTTGATCGTTTGCCCGAGCGCACTGAGCACGAGGATGGATACGAAGATCGAAAGCGGGATCGAGATGGAGATGACAATGGTGGGACGCCAGTCACCGAGGAAAAGCAGGATCATCGCTGCGGTCAGGGCGGCGGCGGTCAGTGCTTCCAGGACCACGCCCCGAATGGAGGCGCGGACGAACAGCGATTGATCGAAGAGCGGGCTGATCTTCATCTCCGGCGGGAGCGACTGAGATGCAAGTTGAGCCATGCGCTTCACACCCTCGACGATGGTGATGGTGGAAGCGCTGCCGACCTTCAACATCGACATCAGGGCGCCGCGGGCGCCGTCCATGCGCACGATATTGGTTTGCGGGGCGAAGCCGTCGCGGATGTGGGCCACATCGCGCATATAGATGGTCGATCCATTCACGGTCTTGACCGGAAGTTCGTTCAGTTCCGCGATGGTTTGGGGATTGCCGTTCATCTCGACCTGATATTCCAACGAACCTATCTTTGTGGTGCCGGCAGGAAGAATCAGGTTCTGCGCGTTGAGCGCATTCACGATGTCATTGGGCGAAAGGCCGTTGGCCTGAAGCTGCGGCAAGTCGAGGTCTACCTGAATCTGGCGTATTTTGCCGCCGTAGGGGTAAGGCGTCGCCGCACCGGGCACCGTTGCCAACTGCGTGCGCAGAAAGTTTTGACCGAGATCGAAAAGCTGTTGCTCCGGCAGCGTCTTGCTGCTCAAGCCAAGCTGGACGATCGGGGTCGAGGAGGCCGAGTAGCTGACGACCAGAGGCGGCGTGGTTCCGGGCGGCAAGCCGCGGAGGATGGTTTGTACCATCGCCGTGGTTTGCGCCAACGCGGTCTGGATATTCGCCGTGGGCTGGAAAAAAATCTTGATGACCCCGATACCGTTTAGTGACTGGGACTCGATGTGCTCAATGTCGTTGACGGTGATGGTTAGGCCGCGCTCGGAGTTGGTGATAATGCGGTCGGCCATTTCGTCGGGAGCCAGGCCAGCGTAGTTCCACACTACGCTGATCACGGGGATGTTGATGTCGGGCAGGACGTCAACCGGCATCCGTAGAATGACCAGCGGCGTCAGGAGAATGAGCACCAACGCCATGACGGTAAACGTATAAGGGCGCCTGAGGGCTAACGCAACAATCCACATCGGTTTAACTGATCTCCAGGCCGGGTAGGGCGAAAGTCTTCCAAGCGGTCATCAGCGACACTGAATTTGATGAAGCCGAAGACGGCGCGGATTCCACAGTATATGAGAATTGGCTGGCGATGCCGAGAGCATCACAATACTTTACAAAGATGGCAGATGTAGCAGGCGCTGCTAATCAGGGCGAGACCTTAGCCGCCGGTCCCGATCTTCTCACCGCGTTTCAGGGTCCGGTCAAAGAAGTCGGCAGTCGCAGAGTAGCCTCGCACCCAGTCTCTCCACCTCAGGAAGCCGTGGATCTCATCCGGCAGAATGAGTTGTTCGAAGGGCACGTGCTGCGCCCGCAACCGCTGCACCAAGTCCACCGTTTGGCTGAAGGGCACGTTGCGATCGTCATCGCCATGGATGAACAGAACTGGCGATTTCCACGTGCCCACGTAGGCATCGGGCGAGGATTCCCAGGCCAGTTTGATAGCAGCATCCGAGTCCGGCGGACGCAGCGCCAGATTGCCGAAATAGGGCCGCTCCGTAAGAAAGACGCTCCAGTCATGCACACCGTGAAAGTCTACCCCCGCCTTGAAAAGCTCTGAATTCCGCGCCAGACCCATGGCGGTCAGAAAGCCGCCGTAGGAACCGCCCCACAATCCAATCTTCTCTGCGTCAACGTCCGGAAGCGTTTGCAGATACCGTCCCGCGGCAACCACGTCCTTGTACTCCGCGGCTCCGCGCCAGACGGTATTGGGCGCTTCGCGGAATGCGCGTCCGTACATGACTCCCAGGCGATAATTCACCGATAACACGGCATATCCGCGGCTGGCCAAATATTGATTCTCGGCGTACGCGTTGTGATAGTAATCCATGTAATGGAAGCCCAGCATCATTTGGCGGATGGGGCCGCCGTGCATGAAAACCAGCCCGGGAACCTTGCCCTTAGGATTTTGTGGCAGAAAAAGCTGGCCGTGGAGCGTGATTCCGTCATCGCTCTGGAAAATCACTTGCTTGGGCGACACCAGCGCGGTAGAGGGAAAGTCAGTCGGCAGCGCCTGCTTCGCGATCATTTCGCGGCCCTGCGCCGAAACTTCATACGGCATAGCCGGTGATGTTGCCGTCGAGCCCAGGCAAACAATGCTTTTACCGTCTCCGGTTTGAACCGGAGACCACTCGATGCTGTCGCCCGAGGTCAGCGCCTGTTGCGGCGTGCCGCCGGCTGCCGACACGCGCCACAGGTGCCGGCGGTCAACATCAGCTTGATTCGATGAATAAATCACCCACGTCTTGTCCGAGCTGAGCGTGACATCTTCGACGTCAAAATCGCCGGCCGTGAGCAGCGTGGCCGCACCGCCGCTGGCGGCAATCGAATATAAGTGATTGCGTCCATCCTGTTCGGAGGCAAACACTACTCGTCCATCAGCGGCAAAGTTGAGCGAACCATCTTCGGTCAGTTCGGGCAGAGAATCTTCCGGCCTGCCGCCGCTGCGCCATAACAAGCGACCCGTACCGGTCACGGCATCTGCAATCCACAATGACCACGGCTCGGGCCGCACGGGAATCAGGGGTAGCTTTTGTTCATCTCCGGCGGTACGTACGAAGACAATCCACTTGCCATCAGGCGACCAGCGCGGCATGGAATCTTTGTCCACGCTCGGTACTAGGTAACGGATCGAGTCCCCATCGAAGTCGTAAACAGCGATGAAGCTATGACCGTCCCGCCGGCTGACGAACGCGATATGTTTGCCGTCGGGCGACCATTTGGGCTGAACCGCCGCTCCATGAACCGAAGCAAGTTCCTTTGCCTGCTGTTTGCCATCCACGCTCGAGAGCCACAACTTCTTTTTTGCTGACCATACCGTCCACTTGCTGTCGGGCGAAATCGCTACATCTTCACAGCCCTCATCCGGGCAACCCATCTCGCCTAACAGGCGGGGCGTCGCGTGCTTGGCATCCACGTCCTGCGCAAAGACCTGCTGTTTAGCTCCCTTCGTCCAGCTTTCAGGGTTGGCGCTCTCTTGCGAATCGTTTAGTTCGCTGCCCAGCGCATACAGCACCGTCTTGCCGTCGGGTGTGAGTCGCAAGCTGGCGATAGGCTGGCCGTCGTCGGCGCTGTAATGAGTCACCTGGCGGCCGGTGTGAATAAAGTCCGGACCGTCAGCCACCCACACGTTGCGGATTCCTTTTGCATTGAAGACCCACGCGACGCGGTTGCCGTGCGTCGCGGCCACAAGCTCGCCGGGAAAGGGCGAGCTCATGATCTGCTCCAGAGTGAAGGGAGATTGCGCCCAAACCGCCGTCGTGCATCCCAACATCAGACCAAGAGCGATGAGCAAGCGAGTTTTGTTAAACGGCATAGGCGGGTAGAGTAAGCTAACGCTGGCCACCCTGCCAAGAGCAATGGTGGAATCCCAATATCACCTCGCTGCAGGGATATAGAGGGAGCCTGATTGGAGAAGTGGTGTATCATCTGGCCACGTTTCGCTGCCTTGTTTGGACACCATCATTGCTGCGAGTAGATCTCATTCCATGAACCTTGACAGAGAAATATTGCGAGGCCTTCCCAAAGTCCTTTTGCACGAGCATTTGGATGGAGTGCTGCGACCGCAAACAGTGATTGAGTTGGCAAGAGACGCAAAATATACAGACCTTCCAACCGATTCCCCCCCAGCCCTTTCCGAGTGGTTCTTTCGCGGAGCGAATCAAGGGAATCTCGCGAAGTATCTGGAAGGCTTCTCGCACACCATCGCGGTGATGCAGACCGAGGATGCGCTGCAGCGCGTCGCGTACGAACAGGCCGAAGACTTGAGTCGAGATGGGATTGTGTATTTTGAGACTCGCTTTGCGCCCGTTTTTCACACCCGGAAGGGACTGACCCATCAGCAGATTGTCTCGGCGGTACTGAAAGGCCTGGAACGGGGAAGAAAAGACTTCGGGATTTCCTCCGGGTTGATCATTTGCGCGATGCGCAACATGAATACCTCGCTTGAAATGGCGGAACTCGCCGTCGATTTTCGCGCGCGCGGAGTGGTCGGCTTCGATCTGGCGGGCGAAGAAGGCGGATATCCTCCCAAAAAACATGTGGATGCCTTTCACTACATCCAGCGCGAGAATTTCAACATCACGATTCACGCTGGTGAAGGCTACGGAAAAGAATCGATCTGGCAGGCGATTCAATATTGCGGGGCGCACCGTATCGGGCACGGTACTCGCTTAATCGACGATATTGCGGTCGTCAACGGAAAGGCAGTGAAGTTGGGAGATCTCGCTCAATACGTTCTCGACAAACGCATCCCTTTGGAAATCTGTCTGCTCAGCAACGTCCACACTGGCGCTACGCCCAGCTTGGCCGAGCATCCGTTCAAGATTCTCTATCAAGAGAAATTCCGCGTCACCCTGAACACGGACAATCGGCTGATGAGTCATACTACGATGAGTCAGGAATTTGAAGCCGCCACGGACGCGTTTGGCCTGTCCCTGGACGATTTTGAGAGAATCACAATCAATGCGATGAAGAGCGCCTTCTTGCCGTATAAAGAACGCTGCGATTTCATCTATTCCGCTATCAAGCCTGGCTATGCGAGGATCCGGGAATTGGCAGGGCTAAAGACGTCTTTCTGAAATTGCGTTACCGCACGGAGACTTCATGTGCCGTCTGGCCAGGCAGTTGATCCTAACATATACGCTTCCCGCGCTCTGTTCTGGCTATCTCTTCGCCGCTGCGGCGAACTTTCTTTTTCTGAGCTGTCCGCGTGGGATCGAAGGGCACGTCGTGCCCGGGGCGGATTTCGCCGTTTACGACCTGCGCAAAAGTATCGCAAACCTGCTGTCCGCCTAACGCAGTTTCAACTCGCCATAGTGGCTGAAATTTGACACCTTGACTTCGTCGCTGCCCGGTAGATAGAAACCAAATTTGCCGGAGCTCAGGTTGCCGCTGGACTGGATCCAAGAGTCGAGGGAAAACCAGCCATCGCCTTGCTGGATTTGGTGCACGATCCGGTTGGATGTAACCACGATCTGGAAGGTCCGTGATTTCTTCTTGTCCGTTTTGAACGGAACTTTGGCCTCTTCTGTTTTCTTACCGTCACGCACTTCGCTGCGATAGAAAAAGTTCTCATCCATCTGGAACAGTGCGTAGTTGCGGTCATCGGTGTAGTTGAATACCCACTGGAGAAGATGCCCCTTGTCGAGAATGGCGCTAAATATAAACGTCCCCGAGGTCGAAGAAGAGTTATTCAGCACGAAACCTCCGCCGCGATGAACGAACCAGCCCTGGTTGGGCTTCCAGCTTGCGGCATCGGCGAAGTCCTGCATCCCGCTGGGTGCGAGCGAGAGAGGACCAATGGTACGTGATTCCCCGGCTACCACTTCCAGTGTGGCCGAGCGGGGAAAGTTCCCAACGCGAGCCGTAAGCTGGTAGGTTCCGGGCGCCACAACAACTGGGGTGCCACTGGCAACGTTGGTGGGGCTCTCTCCATCTTTCACAAGAGTCACAATCGCATCGGCAGGCGAGAATGTGACCTTCAACTGGCCTGTCGCGGCGTCCATCGCCCCTTCCGAGCCGCTCACTGTAACGGTCGAACCAGCAACGAAACGCTTATGAAGTATTTTGGGGTTGAAGCGCTCCCTGCGCAGTTCAATGGCGTGCTCGCCGGGAGTGACGGTTGGGTACCGAAATTTACCATCCGCTGGTAGCGTTCCAAGAACCACTCCGTCGAGCAAGACCGAAGTGCCGGCGACTCCGCCATCGATGGCGAGAGAAGCCGCATGCGGGACGGCTGCCAACACGAAATTAAGGCGGGCGAGATCCCCCTTGCGAATCGCAACTTGCCGTTCTGGCTGATTTTGAAATCCGTTCTTGGCTATGCGGACCGTGTAATCCTTAGGCGCCAGGTTGGGAATTCGCAATTGTCCGCCCTTCGTGGTCTTTTTTTGAAGTTGGTTGTTCAGGTAAACCTGGACGTCGTCCTCGCCAGTCACGACGAGAAGAGTTCCAATATCCTGATCTGATAACAGGAACGCAGTGAGCGTGGGCGCAGCTCCCACATCGATGGCCACGGTGTGACGGTCAATACCTTGGCTTAGGCTCAACTGGTGGGGACCGGCGAGAACATTAGGAATGTCGATCCCGTCAACCCCGACCTCAGCGTCGGGCTGGCTATCCAACGAGAGTCTTGCGTGAGGATCGTTGTAATAGACGTGTAAGCGGTTTCCCCAATTACTCACCACAACCGCGTGCCCACCCTTGGCGTTGAGCGGGCCGCTGATGATTGGGACGGAGCCTGCCGTGGCGGTGAAAGTAAACGAAGCTTCCGCTTGCGGTCCGGTAAATTTTAGCTGGTGCGGTCCGGGTGCGAGATGGTCGGCAGTCCACTGCGCACCATCCAGTTCGAAGGCAGGTTGGTCGTCAAGCAAAACTTTGCCGGCACCCGTATCTGACGTTAGCTTTACTACCGGAAGCACTGGTTGCAACGTCAGATCGACGGAGCCAGGTGCACCCGCCCGAGCTTCAAACCCAGTTTGGGCCGTTTGATACCCGTCCAATTGTGCTTCGATCTGGTAGTTGTCGAATGGCAAGGTGACATCGAGGTCGGAGACGCCTCGTACTTCGTTGTTGATCCGAATGGTAGCGCCTGGAGGTGAAGCGTGGATGTGAACACTCACGGACGCCACCGGAGGCTGAGATGGGCGATGATGAATAACCTTCATCAGCACCAACGTCATAGCCAACAACAACACCAAAACTCCGGCTGCAATCGCCGTTATCTTTTTATTGAGCCCATTTAGCGGGTTTTGGAGCGCGCGCAGACGGCTTAGAATCGCAGCCCCACTGGGTTTGGAAGCCCATAATGCCTGGACGGAACTACCCAGATTGGAGAAAAAGCGCGATGGCGCGGAAGCCGCATGTGGGCGAAGACTGCTGCTCTGCGTAGCTGACGGCGCAGATTCGGACTCGACCTCCATTGAATGCAACGATCGCGCAGAAGGCTTTCCTGGGCTGGACGGGGGATGAGGTCGAGGCTTGGTGGCCACGGCGCCTGGCGAGAAAAGCAGAGTCGCACTTGGCATGCTCTCTGTGCCCCCTGCGCCATCTGCAGTAACGTTCGGGGGCTTCAGTTGACTACTTGCCGTGGGCCTTGAAAGCTGATCCAGGCTGTTCACCAGCGATCGAACTTCCGGATCGTCCGCATATTTTGCAGCCAGAGCCTTCGCGCGATCCCGATAGGATCGTATGGCCGAGATGTCTGTGACTTTTTCGGCTTCCCGCTTGAGGTTTCGAAGCTCCTCCAGATCGCGGCTGCGCGCTTTGGCCAGTTCTGCCTGAGCCATCTCACTTTGCAGGTTCTCGCGCGTCTGGAGCAGGCGCTTCTCATTGGGATAAGTAGCGAGGGCTTCTTCGATCCGCGCCAGCGCGCCCGCGAAGTCAGCCGTAGCCCGGAGTTTTCGCGCTTGTGAAAAACATTCATTGACGAGATGATCGCGCTTCCGATCGAGCACCACCGTTTGCAAATTCCTGGCCAAGGGATGTCCAGGGTTAAGCTCGAATGCCTGCTGGATGAGGTCTTCGGCAGCCTGCCAATCGTTCTCCACAAACAGCTGCGCTCGTTCGATCAGAGTATTGAATAGAACGTTCCGAGGAACCGGGTTCTTTTCATCGAGCTCATGAGCTTGCCGCAGAAGTTGAACGCCTTCAGGGAACTGACCCTGAGCACATAACCCCTGCCCTTCGGTCATCAGTCGTTGCACTTCCGTGGCCTGTTGGAGACTCGCCTCCGCAGCCTTTTTCAGTTCGGCTAACTCGGCGTCATTGGGGAATTCGGGTTCCGCCTGCTGCAGCAACTCCAGGGCTCGCGCGTAGGAAGCGGACTTCAGACAAGCGTCGATCTGCTCCGCAAGGCGAGCTTTGGCTTCGATCCGCGATTGATTCTCGCGCCGCTTCTCTAAGCGCTCGATCTCGAAATTCAAACCCGGATAGCGGTTGTAGATAGTGCGCAGAATTTCCCAGTCGCCCAGCGCATCCCCGAACTGTTCCTGCTCTTCATGGAAATGAGCTCGGGCCACAATTGAGTTCACTAAGTCGCGCTTGTCCTCGACCAGGCGGAGCGCTCGCTGGAAGTGGAGCTCGTCGGGGTGGACCTTGAGCGCTTCCTTCAGGATGCCAACCCGCTTGTCAAGATCGGGCTCGCCCTCCACCTGCCGGTCTACTGTGGCGATAAAGGCCGACAGCTCTTGCCTTCTCTGTTCCTCAAGGTCGAACTTCAGAGCCTGAAAAAGAGCGTTGTTCGGATATTTCGAGAGCCATGTGTCACACAGCTGCAAAGCGTTACTGAGATTGCCGTCGGCCCGATGCTTGCACATTTCCGCATAAGCATTGTTGAGGGCATCGTGTTCCGAGCGAACCTGATCATAAAGGTTCTGGTAGCTGGTTCGCTCCGGACTGGAAGAATCCGGAGCCCGCCGGTCCAGTTCCAATACCAGCGCCAGCTTGGTCAGCGCGTGGCTGATTTCTCCTTGTTGCCAGGCGTCCATGGCAGCATGATGCAGTTGCTTTTTTTCCTGGCGCAGTTTGTTATATTCCTGCTCTTGGCGGTCCACTTCACCCAGCAACTGCATGGCGCGCGCTTCCGTAGGCTTCAACTGGAGCACATTCTGCAGACCTTCACGGGCATGAAGGTAGGCGTGATTGTCGATGTGCTGCTGTGCCAAACGGTACCAGTTTTCGATCTGACGCTCGCTGCGCCGGCTTTCTATCTTGCTCTTTAAGCCCATGGCCGCCGCGTTGCTCGGTTCCAATTGCAGAATTTCCTGAATTTTTTGCAGGGCCAAGGGATCTTCGTCTTCCTCGAAGCGGGCCTTTGCGCTGCTCAGCAACTGAGCAATGGTTTTCTGCCGAATCGATCGGTCGAGTTGCCGGCGCAGAAGCGCAATGGAAGTATCGATGTGGCCTTCTGCTTCCAATCCCGACAGAAGTTCTCCGGCGTACTGATAATCGCCTTCCTCCAGGGCCTTGGTAGCACGTTCCAACCTGGGGCGGAGCTGAGCGGCGTCGAAAAACTCAATCGGCTCATTGCGCAGCGCTTTGTTGAGACTCTCGCCGAAATCACGCGCGTTGGCGAAGCGGTGCCAGGGCTGTTTCGCCATCCCCTTATGTATTACGCGACTAATCGACTGGTTCACTTCGCTATTGAGTTCCGACGCCGGCGGAGGGATTTGATGCCGGATGGCGTCGACAATTTCTTCTTCGTTGGCGCGGCGGAAGGGGTGCCTTCCAGTCAACGCTTCGTAGCACACCACACTCAGCGAAAACAGATCCGAGAGCCCGGACAAAGGCTTACCTTCAAGCTGCTCGGGCGACATGTACAGCAAAGTACCCTTCAGGCCCACCGTCGTGTGAACATTCGTCATGTGAGCCACACCGAAATCGATAATCTTCACCGAGTCATCTTCCATTACGAAGATGTTGCTGGGTTTGAGATCGCGATGCACCAGACCGCGTTCGTGGGCTGCTTGTAATCCGCGGCAGGCTTGGGACATGATCTCAACCGTGCGCTGCACGGTCAGACGGTGACGAGCATTGCGGATCAGGTTATCGAGAGTTGTGCCCGGTAACAAGGGCATAACAAAGTAAGGCTTCTTCTGGCCGCTCTCTTCAAACTCTCCAATGTCGAAAATCTCGACGATGTTGGGATGGCTCATCGAAGCGAGCACATCGGATTCTTTGTAGAAAAGTTGGAGGGAGCTGGATTCGGGTATGTCGCGCAATGTCTTGAGCGCAACGTCGCGCCTGATTACTGTGTCATATGCGCGATAGACCAGACCCATACCGCCCTGTCCCAGGACGTCCTTCACATCGTAGCGGCCCGCGAGTTTCTGCGGCAAAACATGGGAAACCATGATACCCCTTCGTAAAGGCAGGATGACTAAACGAAATTTAGGGGGGATGTGCTGCCCCACGGCGCTAGTCCAACCGAGGAGCCTTCTAGGCTGGCAAGCCCGTGAAGAGACACGGTGTGCAATTTTACTCCAAAAAGCTCAAATTTATACGCTAAATAATCCATTTAATTACAGAGACATAGCGGGAAGCCTAGTCGTGGGCCAATCTTGGCCCACTACCGGAAGTCTCAACGGACATGGCCGAGCCAATCTCGTCCGTAGGAGGAGAAACTCTTGCTTTTGACCGAGAACTGGGTACGCAGACTGTCTCGCCTCTCGCGCTTTGTCTGCGGATACGCCGCAGTGCTCAATCCATTGGCCACTTCGCGAACTCGGAGAGCTATCCCCGGCCAATCTTCCCGTCCAATCACTCTTGCCAGAGCGTGTGGGTTTGGTCGTTGATGAGCAGCACAGGGTAATCCGTCGTTTCCCGAAGTTGCCAAGGGAAGCGCCCCACTGCCGACCACCACACTTCGTCGACCTGAGTGGGAGTGCCACGCACTCAACGAACGTCCACGCCGTACAACCTGGGCTTCACCTGCGAGGGTCTTTTTCGACCTGGCATTTGGCGCCATAAAATTCGAGGGCTGTTGCTTCATATAAACTTGCATATTGCCCTGCTTCGCTGGGAGGTAACGAAATTGCTCGGAGAAAGTGGTTTGCCACTAAATAAGGATGCGCTTTGGTACAAGGACGCGATCATCTATCAGGTGCACGTCCGCACTTTCCACGACAGCAACAGGGATGGCATCGGTGATTTTCAAGGACTTGAACAGAAGCTCGATTACCTTCAGGAACTGGGGATCAGCGCGATATGGCTGATGCCCTTCTTCCCCTCGCCTCTGCGCGACGACGGCTACGACATCGCAGATTACAACTCCGTCCATTCAAGCTACGGAACCTTGGAGGATTTCCGCAAGCTTCTAGAGTCGGCCCACGAGCGAGGAATCCGAGTCGTCATCGAAATGGTGTTGAATCACACCTCCGATCAGCACCCGTGGTTTCAAGAGTCGCGTAGTTCGCAGAACAATCCCCGCCGCGATTGGTACGTCTGGAGTGATACCGACACCCGGTACAAAGGAACCCGCATCATTTTTCTCGACACCGAAACCTCCAACTGGGCATGGGACCCGACGTCGAAATCCTTCTATTGGCATCGCTTCTTTAGTCACCAGCCCGATCTCAACTACGACAATCCCGCCGTTCGGGAACAGATGTGGAATGTGATGAAGTTCTGGCTGGATATGGGTGTAGACGGCTTCCGGCTCGACGCGGTGCCGTACCTGGTGGAACGGGAGGGCACAAATTGTGAGAACTTGCCGGAGACCCACAATATTCTGAAGGAGTTGAGGCGAAAACTCGATGAACAATTCACCGGTAGGATCCTGCTAGCGGAGGCCAATCAGTGGCCCACGGATCTTCGCCCATATTTCGGGGACGGAGATGAATTTCATATGGCGTTTCATTTTCCGTTGATGCCCAGGATGTTCATGGGGCTGAAGTTGGAAGACCGCAAGCCCATCACTGAAATCTTGCAGCAGACTCCCGAAATACCGTCCTCCTGCCAGTGGTCCCTGTTCCTGCGCAACCATGACGAACTGACCCTTGAAATGGTAACCGACATGGAACGCGACTACATGTATGACATGTACGCCGAAAGCAAGACCATGCGGCTGAACCTCGGAATCCGGAGGCGGCTCGCTCCATTGTTGAACAACGACCGCAGACGCATCGAGTTGATGAACGGGATGTTAATGTCGTTGCCGGGCACTCCTATCATCTATTACGGCGATGAAATCGGTATGGGCGACAACATTAGTTTAGGCGACCGCAACGGAGTGAGGACTCCGATGCAGTGGAGCGGGGAATGGAACAGCTGGGTTTTCTAACGCGGAACCAGAGCGGTTGTATGCTCCGTTGATTCAGAATCCTGTGTATGGTTATCCTGCCGTAAACGTTTTGTCGCAGAGAGAAAGCGAACACTCGCTTCTCCGATGGATGCAACGCATCATTACGGTCCGTCGATCGACCGGGGCGTTCGGCCGGGGATCGATTGAGTTTCTTTATCCAGCCAATCATAGAATACTGGCCTATTTGCGGCGATTGGGCAAGGAAGCAGTGCTGGTAGTCAACAATCTTTCGAGCAGCGCGCAAGCTGTCGAACTGGATTTGCGGCGCTACAAGGGAAATATTTTAATCGAGATGTTTGGCAACAATATATTTCCGCGTGTGGGTGACCTGCCCTATCTGCTGACGCTGGGGCCCTATCAGTTTTTTTGGTTCCGGCTGCGACGAGTCTAGCCGAACGTAGATAATGGAAACCGTGATATAGGGTGCGTGATTGCGGGGGCGTTCGGCGGTAATTCGCATGGAGTGAAAGTGGAGGATCAGACCTTTCTTACGGATGATTTTCTTCGCCAACTGATCAACGTCGGCGAGGTGGACATCCTTGTGGGCTTGCCCACCCACAACAACGCCAAGACCATCGGGTCGATCGTGCACAAAATTCAAAGTGGCATCCTGAGCGGGTTTCCCCGGGAGCGAGCCGTCATCATTAATGTCGATGGGGGTTCGCGTGACGGTACTCCGGAATTAGTAACGGGTATTTCTATCGACGACGTACGCCCAGGCTCCAATCTGTATGCGCTCCGCACGCTGCACTCAATAAGCACGAAGTACGCCAGCAGCCCGGAGAGCGGAATTGCGTTGCGCACTATTCTGGCGGCGGCCGAACTGCTCCGCGCCAAGGCCTGTATCGTGATGTCACCCGAGTCCGCGAACATTGATTCCGAATGGCTCTCAAAGCTTCTGCGCCCCATTTATCGCGACGGCTTCGATCTGGTTACGCCCACCTATCGTAGACACAAGTTCGAAGGGCTGCTGATGACCAACCTGCTGTACCCGATGATCCGCGCACTTTACGGGGTAAGAATCCGTGAGGCATACACGCCTGAGTTCGGATTTTCCGGCCGTCTCGGAAGCCAGTTCCTTGGCCAAAACGGCTGGAATGATGGAACCAGCGGGACCGGTGTCGAACTCCGCTTCGCACTGGCTGCGATCACGGGAGGATACCGTGTCTGCCAGTCCTTCCTTGGAGAAAAGGATCACATCGAGCGGCGCGCCGCTGACCTGGTGCCCACGCTGCGGCAAACTGTGGGCGCCTTGTTCTCTGCATTGGAGTCAGACTTTCCCGTCTGGAGTGCCGTGGCCGGTTCCAAGCCGGTTCCGACTACAGGGAGCGACCAGGAGTTGCTTCTGGATCCCGTGCGGGTAAATCGGAAACGAATGCGCGAGATGTTCTCGACCGGAGTTGCCGAATTGGAATCCGTCTTTCAATTAATCCTTTCCCCTTCCACCTGGGCAGAACTCCAGCGAATCGCCCGCCTGGGAGAAGAGGAGTTTCATTACCCTTCGGAATTGTGGGTCAGGACGGTTTACGAATTTGCCGCGTCGTATCAGAAATCTGTGATCAGTCGAGATCATATCATCCAGGCTCTGGCACCGCTTTTCCGCGGGAGAGTGTTCACGTTCCTGATCGAGAACCGCAACGCTTCTGCGAACGATGTCGAGAACAATATCGAAGCCTTGTGCCTTGAGTTCGAGCGCTTAAAACCGTATCTACTGCAGATGTGGAAATCGAGAGAGTGAGGCAACTATGCGGGAAATGATTATCAGCGAGCTGACTCAGGCGCTGCACGAGCTTGCCAAGGGTTTCGCCCACTACCTTCCTCGTCTCATCGTAATGCTGATCCTTGCCTTTGTGGGCTGGGTGATCGCGTACGTTGTAAAAGTGGTTCTGCGCAGCATTCTGGGGCTCATCAAGTTCGACAAGCTTTCAGAAAACGCCGGCGCCGCGCAACTGCTCACCAAAGCCGCTCTACCGTCGGCGACGGAGATTTTGAGCCGGTTCGTCTTCTGGGTGACTTGGCTCGGCTTCATTCTGCTGGGTGTGAGTGTGCTCGGGATCCTGGGCCTGCAGGAACAAATCGCAAGATTCTTTCTCTTCCTGCCCCGGCTATTCGTAGCGATGATTATCATGTTTGTCGGACTGCTGGCAGCTAGCTTTTTTTCTCGCGCTGCTCTGTTGGCTGCCGTGAATGCGAATGTGCCTTCACCCCGGGTTTTGAGCCTGGCTATCCGCAGCATCATTATTGTTTTCGTATTGTCTATTGTCTTTGAAGAACTGGGTCTGGCAGAACAGACCATGCTGGTTGCCTTCGGAATTGCCTTCGGAGCCCTGATGCTCGGGTTGGCAATCGCATTCGGCATCGGGGGCCGACAGCTGGCGCAGCGCTTTCTGGAGAAGAAGTTTGTTCGGGGAAAAAAGGAGGAGGAGGAGAATGAAGACGAACTTTCGCCCCTCTAGGGGAGAATCCTAGGGAAGGCCCGGTTTCTTCAGCGGACTCACGAAGGGCATTCGGATAGACCATACCACCTCTTGTTTTCGTGCCTGTCCCCGCTCTATTGCGGCTAGATCCAGTACAACACTGCTGCTGTGGTCCGGATGTCGAGCCGTGACAATTTCGTCAGCCAGTGCGCTACAGAATGTGGCCGAAGTCTTCGCGTCGCCGTCATAATGCAGACGATAGTTGACATTGCATTCAGCGTACGTAACCGGATGGCTCTCATCTTGGATCAGTCCCGGCTTCGATGGCATCGCGCCGTAACGGACCGCTTCAGCATGCATGTGTTATTAATGCCATCACAACTTTGGTGAAAGCCAGACGCAAAGACCGTCAACGATCGTACAGAAGTGTTAGCCGTCGTAACTGATCACTAATTTCCTTTGTCAAAGTCTTCGAGTTGTAACGCCATTTCCAGTTTCCACTTACTGTGCCAGGTAAATTCATTCGGGCGTCACTGCCAAGACCCAATACATCTTGCAAGGGAATGATGGCGGTGTTTGCCACAGACGCCAAGACGGTGCGAATGAATACCCAATTGACCGGCTCGTCTTGAAATCCTAAGTATGCCCGGGTGAAATCGTGCTCGTTGCGAATGTCTTCTGCGGTTCGGGTGCTCTCCCCTACACCCGAACTGGTCCACCACCCAACAGTGGTGTCATTGTCGTGTCCGCCCGTGTACGCCACAAGTTCGCGAGAATAGTTGTGAGGACGGAAGCTGGGCCCTTGCGGATCGTTTCCGAACGCAAACTGAAGCAGGCTCATACCGGGGAAGCCAAAGTGCTTGCGAAGAGCTTCTACTTCGGGAGTGATCACACCGAGGTTTTCCGCAACGAATGGCAGTTCTTTCAATTCAGTTTGCAGAGTTTGAAAGAACTCCGCCCCGGGGCCCTTTACCCACTTACCTCCAGCTGCCGTCGAGGCGCTGGCTGGGACCTCCCAGTAGGCGTCGAAACCGCGGAAGTGATCCAGTCGGACAAGATCAAACAGTTTGAGCGATGCCCGGACGCGATCAATCCACCACCGGTGACCGGAAATGGCTGACACATCCCAGCGATAAAGAGGGTTTCCCCAAAGTTGACCTGTCGCGCTGAAATAGTCGGGTGGAACGCCTGCAATGGCGGTGGGGTTGCCCTGCTCGTCCAAACGAAACAACTCACGATGAGCCCATACATCAGCGCTGTCGTGTGCGACGTAGATGGGGATGTCGCCCATGATGCTTATCCCGCAACGACTGCAGTGAGTTTTCAGCTTCTGCCATTGTCGGAAGAATTCGAACTGCGCAAACTTGTGAATCTCAGTCTCGGAAGACAATTGGTTCCCCAATTCTCTTAGCGAGGCGAAGTTCCGTTGTCGTATTCCCGCATCCCAATGCACCCAAGCCGTGTCCTTGTAGACCTTCTTGCACGCCATGAAGAGCGCATAATCGTCCAGCCAATCGCTGTTGCTTTGGCAAAAAGTGTCGAAAGCGCGACGGTCAGCATGGGTACTGTCCACAAGAAAAGCATGAGCGGCTTTGCGAAGCAGCCCCTGTTTAAAGTCGATTACGCGGTCGTACACGACGTGCTCATCAGCGAGGTTCGGTGAATTGGTCAGGTCTTGCGTGGACAGAAGCCCTTGCTCACGGAGGGCTTGCAAATCGATGAATAGAGGATTGCCGGCGAATGCCGAAAAGCACTGGTAAGGAGAATCGCCGTATCCCGTAGGGCTCAATGGCAATACCTGCCAGATCTTCTGTCCTGACTCGGCCAAGAACTCCACAAACTCGTGAGCAGAATTTCCGAAATCGCCAATACCGTGGCCACCGGGAAGAGATGTTACATGGACAAGGATTCCACTACACCGAGGAAGGATCACTCAATTAACGTTATGCTTCCGAGGGCAGCCACGCAAGAGGCAGCCTTGCGGGAGTGCGCCCGCCCCGGTGGGCGGGTGTCTCAGTTGGATCGCCGGAGTCCCGCCACACGATACCTGAGAGGTTGGAGACTCGCAGACAGGAGATGGAGCAGCAGGGTCACTCACCTTGCAGGCGATTGATCGGCTTACCGGCATCCTCATTCCGGTGCATACCGAAAGCGAAGTTCCGACATCGCCCACCTGCACCCCGATCCCGAGACTGAGGCGACGGCGATGCGGGTTGCGGCCGCGAAAGCGTGTACCGGGTAATACGACCTCGTAGCCCGTTTTGAAAGGGTTTTCGACTCGCTCGAAACAGTCGTGAGGGTTGTCGGGCCCCCCGAAGAGAGATTGCGCAATAGCCTGAGAAAGCGCCAAGCAAGGGCAAAGACTGGGCCAAGCCGCGCGGTGTTCCTTGTGTTACCTTTAGGGTTCGACGGCATCTCAGGACTCCTATAAGCGTCCCTTCATGCCAGACAGTGTCACGGAACGAATGCTTTGAGGGAGATCGCTTGCGCCCAGCTCGAATAGCCCTATTCCTCTTTTTCTCATTGCCAGTTCTGACAGCGCTCATGGCCGCCCAGAATCAGATGGCCGGGGATCCTTCGCTCCCACCCCCGCCGCACGAAAAGCAGGTCCATCTCAAGCACATCCTGGTGATTGGCCAGACCAAGGGATTCGAGCACGACTCGGTTTCGGATGGCATGGCTGAAATCTACAACATGGGCCACGACAGCGGTCTCTGGGATGCCACGCTACGCACCGATGCCGAACTCATCACGAAGAAAGACCTGGGAAGAAACGCGAAGAACCTCAATTACTTCGATGCCCTAGTCTTTGTGAGCACGACTGGCGAACTTGACCTGGACGACAGCCAGAGGAAAGATATGATGTCGTTCATCAAGGACGATGGAAAAGGTTTTGTCGGCGTTCATGCTGCCTTGGACACCAACTACAAGTGGCCCGAATATGGCGAGATGATTGGCGGCTGGTTCGACCAGCACCCGTGGTCCACGTTCAACGCGCCGATCGTCAACGAAGACCCGACCTTCCCCGCGGTCCGTCACTTTCCCGGAGCATTCGTTAAGTACGACGAAATCTATCAGCCCAAAGAGTGGTCGCGCGAAAAAGTTCACGTCCTTCTCAGCCTCGATCCCGCGAAACTCAATTACGCGAACAATCCGCGTGTCCACAGAACGGACCATGATTTCGCCGTGGCATGGGACAAGACGTATGGCAAAGGACGTGTTTTCTATTCCACCCTCGGCCACACCGAAGAGGCTTGGAACGACCCAGATATCCGCAAGATGTATTTTGAAGCGATTAAATGGGTGCTGGGCATGACGGAAGGCAGTACGGCTTCTCATCCGCGGCCGCAATCGCCCGGCGAACAACACTGAGCCCCTGAGATGAATTTTCTTCGTTCAACTTTGCATTGGAATGTACTGTTGGCGGGGCAGTTGCTCGTGAGCCTCGCAGTTTCCGCGGCGCAAACACCTACCCCCGTACAAGCAGGCAGCGGAGTCAAACACGACATCGCGCGTGTGCCCACGTCATATCCGCCAGATCTGGTCCGGAAAGGCAGCGCGCTTTTCCGGCAAGACTGCTCCTTTTGCCATGGCCGCAATGCTGGCGGTGGGGAGAGTGGACCGGATCTCACACGATCCAGGCTGGTGACCGAGGACGTGGATGGAGACAAGATCGGCCCCGTGGTGCGCAATGGACGCACGGACAAAGGCATGCCGCGCTTTGACCGTTCGGATGAGGAGATTGCCAGCCTGGTAGCGTTTATCCACACGCGGCAGAACGATGCGCTCACGAAAACCGGCGGACGCAAAGGGGTGGATCCTTCTGACCTCCAGACCGGAAACGCCGAGGCTGGCAAGCAATATTTCAACGGTGCAGGCGGATGCGCGACCTGCCACTCTCCGACCGGGGATCTTGCCGGGATCGCATCGCGTCTCCAGGGCCTCAGACTCGAGGAGCAAATGCTATATCCCAAGCACGCGAAATCGCGAGTTACGGTAACACTTGCTCCCGGTCAAACGATCACCGGCACCCTGGCATACCTGGATGAGTTTACGGTTGGACTCACGGATCCTACGGGTTCGTATCAATCCTGGCGGACCCGCGATGTGCAGTACAAGGTCGACGCGCCTGTGAACGCCCATGTTGAACTGTTCAGTAAGTACACAGATGACGACATCCACAACATGATGGCGTATTTGCAAACCTTGCGTTAGGCCGCAGAGTTCTGGCTCGCTCTTTACGAGAAGTTCGAGGACCCCAATCAACATGAATTTTCTGAATGCATTTCTATTTGCTGTGAGCGCACTCATCGCGCTCGCATCTCCCGGCGTGATGCTGGCGCAAGGGGTGGATGAGCGTATGCTTCTGCATCCGCCGGCCGACAGTTGGCCGGGGTATCACGGTGACTATTCCGGCCGACGTCATAGTTCGATTAATCAGATTACTCCGCAGAACGTAAAGAGTCTGGCTCTTGCCTGGGCGTTCCAGACCGACCAGACCGCGCCAATCAAGTCCTCGCCGTTGCTGGTAGATGGCATTCTGTACTTCACCGTTCCGGACAATATTTGGGCTGTGGATGCACGCTCCGGCCACCAGATTTGGCACTACAACGTCCCGACGAGCCAGGGGGAGCACATTGGGAATCGCGGCGTCGCTATGTACAAGGGGTATCTATTCTTTATGGCTCCCGATGCGCACCTTGTATCCCTCAATTGCAAAGATGGAACCGTGCGCTGGAAAGTACAAGTTGCAGATGTAACAAAGGGCTATTGGACCAGCATGGCGCCTCTGGTCGTGGGGAACCGCGTGCTCATTGGTGTTTCCGGAGATTTCGATAACCTGAGCGGCTACATACGGTCGATTGATCCGGAGACGGGCGCAACCCAGTGGCAATGGAACTCCACTCCTCCGGCTGGAACCCCTGACCAAACGACTGGAGGAATGACGTGGATGACGGGAACTTATGATCCCGATCTCAATCTTGTCTACTGGGGAACGGGAAATCCTACTCCCGTCCTGAAGGGCTCGACGCGGCCGGGCGATGATCTTTACACGTGCACCATCGTCGCGCTAAATCCGGATACGGGCAAGCTAGTGTGGTCCTTCCAGGTCTCTCCACACGATACGCACGACTGGGATGCCGTTGAGACTCCTGTGCTGGTCGACGGAGACTTCCACGGCGAGCCGAAAAAGATGCTCATGCAGACCTCGCGCAACGGGTACTTCTTTGTTCTTGACCGGACAAACGGAAATAATCTCTTGACCATTCCTTACGGGCCCGTGAATTGGTCGCTAGGAGTCGACAAGCAAGGCCGTCCGATTCCAAATCCCGCCAAGGAGCCAGCGCCCGATGGACGCCTGATTGCGCCCGACGAGGGTGGTCTTACGAATTACCGTTCCCCCAGCTTCGACACCAAGAACGGCTTGTTTATTGTGGATGCGCATCCCAGCTGGAGCATCTACTTTGCCAAGCCAGCCGATGGCGTCTATGGATGGGCAGGCGCAGACTACGACGTTTGGGGCAAAGGCGTGATCGACGCCATCGATTACCAGACCGGCAAGATTCGTTGGAGTCACGAACTTGGACCCGAAGGGTCAGGCGCGGGCGTGCTGACGACGGATTCAGGGCTCACCTTCACCGGCGACGCTATGGGCAATTTCCTTGTGTTGGATTCGAGCGACGGCAAAACGCTTTGGCACGCAGGCTCAGGCTCGCACATCCAGAGTTCTCCAATCACCTACGAACTCGACGGTCGCCAATACGTGCTGACGAGTAGCGGCGGCGTATTGTTCGCATGGACACTTCCGGAAGCGTAAGGAATCGAGTCGCTCACGCGCCGGGGACATCCATCCAGCCTCGCCTCCCATGGCTTTCAAGTGCAGCGTTGAGAATCGTTAGCTGGCGCAATCCATCGGTGAACTGCGGATACTCGGCTGCGCCCTTTGCGCTGATCGAGCCATAGAAGCGCCGAAAGACCTGCTTGAATGTGTCGTCATAGCCTTCACTGTGGCCGCCGGGAAGATCGGCGTAGCCGCGGGCTCCAGGCTTGAGCAGTGACGGGTCTTTCACGAAGATCTCATTGCCGACGTCGCGATGACCTAGCCAGAGTTCGTCGGGCCGCTCCTGATCCCATGCGGCAGAAGACCTTGTGCCATAGATCTCGATGCTCAGCCGGTTCTTTCGTCCGGCGGAGACCTGGCTGGCAGTAACGCAGCCTCGCGTGCGCGTGCCCATTCGAAAGAGAACAGCGCCAAAGTCTTCGGTATCCACCCGTGTTTCAATGTAGTCTTCCGGCCCCATCAACTTGTTGGCGAAGGTTTCCACCGAATGCTTCGGCTGCTTGCGCGTCTTATGAAAGGTCTGAAGATCGGCGCAGAGAGAGCTCAAACGCAGTCCCGTGATGTGCTCGGCCATATCAAACCAGTGCGATCCAATATCAGCCATACAACGCGAAGGACCACCGGCCTTTGCGTCGACACGCCAGTTCCAGTCCGTGTCGTACAGCAGCCAGTCCTGAGAATAAGTGCCCTGCACGACGAGAATCTCACCCAGATCGCCGTCTTCGCGCAGGCGGCGCATCTGCTGCACCATGGGGTAATAACGCAAATTGTGACAAACGCAGTTGCGCACTCCTTGCCGGGTGGCGAGCGAGACGAGTTCCTCCGCCTCCGCCACGGTTGTGGTCAGCGGCTTCTCACAGATTACGTGCTTGCCGGCCTGGAGCGCATCCTTCGCCATGGAGAAGTGCTGCGCATTGGGCGTACAGATGTGGACTGCATCGATCGCGGGATCGCGAAGGACATCGCGGTAGTCAGTCATTGCAGGAACGGAGAAAGCGGCGCCCAGGCGTCGTCCCGCTTCTTCGTTTCTGCCTGCAATCGCAGCGGCTTCCACAAATCCCACTCGCCGAACTGCTTCGAGATGCACACGGCCCATAAACCCGGTGCCGAAAATTGCCGTTCTGATTGTTTTCATCCTAAGTTCCCATCCGTTCCGTACTAGGACCACCAGGCACTTGCCGCCTGCTCGCGGATCACAATGCTGTTGAGAAAGTTCGCCGCTTTGGTCAAACCCTCGCCCGGTGAGAGCAGGCTGTCCTCGTGTTCGATGGAGAGTACGGAATCATAGTCAAACATACGTAGCGTGGAGATAAACTCGCTCCACCACTCGGCCCCGTGCCCGTAGCCACAAGTACGGAAGATCCAGCTGCGATCGCGTTCTTGGGTGTATGGTTTGGTGTCGAGAACGCCCGTGCGAACCAGGTTCAAAGGATAGAGCTGCGTGTCCTTGGCATGGACGTGGAAGATGGAGCCTGCGAGGACGCGGATGGCGGCGATGGGATCGATGCTTTGCCAGAAGAGATGACTCGGATCAAAGTTGCAGCCGACGGTCTCTCCTGCGATCGAGCGGAGCCGGAGCATTGTCTCCGGGTTGTACACTACAAACCCGGGATGCATCTCGACGGCGATCTTGACGCCGTGGTCCGCGGCGAATTTGGCGTGGCCAATCCAATAAGGCGCAACCACCTCATTCCACTGCCAGTCGAGAACTTTGCGGTAGTCCGGAGGCCAAGGGCAGGTGACCCAGTTGGGAGCGCTAGCATGCGGTGAATCGCCAGGACATCCTGAAAAGTCAACCATCACAGGGACGCCAAGCTTTTCAGCGAGCAGAATCGTCTTCCGGCTTACCTCGCGGTGTTGCTGCGCCTGGGACATATCGGGATGCAGCGCGTTGCCGTGACAACTCAAGGCGCTAATGCTGACGCCATGATCGCCAAGAATGTTCTTGAAATCAGCGAGGGCCGAAGCGTCTTCAAGCATGGAGAGCTTGCAATGCGCATCGCCGACATAGTTTCCCGTGGCAAGTTCGACGGTACCAATCTGGAGCGCCGCGAGTTTCTTGAGAACTACGGCTAACGGCAGTTGCGACAACAAAGGCGTAAAGACTCCAACGCGCATGGCGATCTCTATCTCCCATCTTTAGTAGACAGCCGCGGCGCTCATCTTACGCCTAAGAGAACCATTGAGCGACCATCCGCCCAAATGCTATCCTGAACGACCTCTTGAGCAGTGATCATCGTTGGGCCGCCGGCCCAAAGGTCCCCCCACCGCGATCGCGCTATCCCCGAAAGCTTGAGTTCTCTGGGAATGGCCTCGACGTGACTCTTGGTGTTCATCGTGCGGACGCGCACAATAAGCCGCAGGGGTCAGGCCCTCTCGTTTGTTCTCAAAAGAACTGGGCCGATGCGGGCCATTTACCCCGATTGCGTAAGGCAATACAATTCAAAGCCACAGTTTTGCATAATCCCTGGGCAAACGCACGAGCGGCGGCCCCGAGGTTTCGATCTTGTTGGAACAACCGACGACAATAGGCAAGTACGAGGTTCTTGGCACCATCGGTCGAGGTGGAATGGGCGTCGTGTACCAGGCGCGTGATCCGCTGCTGGACCGGCTCGTCGCGATCAAGATGATTATTGGGGCAAACGCCGCCCTTTTGAAAAGATTCGATGTCGAAGCGAGGTCAACAGCCAGGCTGCAACACCAAAACATCGTCACTATCTACGATTTTGGTAACCAGGAAGGAAAACCTTACCTGGTGATGGAATATCTGGAAGGAATGAGCCTTGAGTCAGTCCTTTCCTCTGGACGTGCGCTCAGTCTTGCTCAGAAGCTGGATATCTGTATCGGACTTTGCAACGGACTGAACTATGCGCATGAGCGGGGTGTCATTCATCGCGACATCAAACCGGCGAACGTAATGTTGTTGAACGATGACAGCGTGAAGATCGTGGATTTTGGGATTGCCCGGATTGGGGATACCGGAATCAGCCGAACCGAGGTTGTGGGCAGCCTTCATTACATGTCGCCCGAGCAATTCCAGAACATACCGCTGGATTCCCGGACCGACATTTTTTCGACCGGAGTGGTGCTTTACCGGCTTCTCACTGGCACCCTTCCATTTGACGCCTCGGGCGAAGCGGCCATCATGTATCGAATCATCAACGAGCCCGCCGTGCCCGTTTCGTCTTGCGGTCGGGGATACCCTCCGGAGTTGGACACCATTCTGGAGAAGGCGCTAGCGAAGAATCGGGGGAGCCGGTATGCCAGTTGCCGCGAACTCGCCTTTGACCTGCAGGTGGTGCAAGAACAGCAAAAGCATGCGGAGGTGATTCAATGGCTGCAGCAAGCGGATGCCGCGATCCGGAGAAATGATTGGACGAAAGCCGAAGATCATCTCAAGCAGCTTTTAAAGGTCGACAGAAATCATACGAAAGCTCATCGCATGATGGGCGAAGTGCAGGAGAGGGTTCGACAACTCCGGCGGGTGGAGCAGGCCCGCCATTTGAGAACCCAGGCGGATGAGGCTTTCCTTGATCGTCGGTACGATGAAGCGCTCGCCATAGTAGCCCAGGCAATCGATCTGGATGCGACGAACAAAGAATTGTTGTCTTTGCGAGCGGCCATTCAAGAGGCCAAGTCTCGATCAGCGCGCTTGCATTCGGCGCTTCGTCAAGCCGAACTTGCGCAACTGGCAGGGGATCTGGATGAGGCCAAGCGAGCCGTCACCGAAGCGCTCGCCCTTGACCCGGACGAGACCTCAGCGAAAGCGCTGCAACTCGTCATTCTCAGACAAGCCGGCGAACGCGAGCGCCAGCAGAAGCTGCGCCAACTTCTGGACATTGCCCGCGAACAAATTGAAGCCCGCGATGTAACACGAGCTTTCGAAATGCTGAAAGCTGCCGAGACCATTGATCCCGCCTCGCTGGAAGTGCATTCGCTTCTCAAAGTCGCGAACGCGGTTCGGGAGCAGCAGACACGCAAGGCCGAGTTGCAGAGATTCACCGCTCAGATCGAGGAAGCACTGGCCAGGCAAGACTATGAGTCAGCGTTGGCTGTTGCCAATGAAGGAGTGCAGAGGCATCCACAAGATCAAGGTCTTCTTAAGCTAAAAGCGTTGTCAGAAGCCGAGCAACGACGGCTCAAAATGACGGAGTTTGCCAGAGAGCAGTTTGTGCGGGCGAACGGCCTGCTGGAAGCGGGAAAAGGGTTCGATGCCCTCGCCGTCCTCGAAAGAGCGTTGGAGGAGGTTCCGGGAGAATCACAGCTGCAGTCGCTGCGGTCGACCATCAAGGATCGACTCACCCTGCAGGAAGCGGAACAGCACAAACGCAGTGTACTGGCCCGGGCCCGGGAGCTACTTTCCCGAAACGATCTCCGAGAGGGGATTCGATTGCTGGAAGCGGCGAGGGCTCAGTTTCCCGGAGTGCTGGAAATTGAGGATTTGCTGCAGACGGCCCGCAAAACGGAAGCGAGAGACAAGCTGATTGCCGAAGTCATGGAGCTGAATCGAGGGCTTTCTTCGCAGAAGGGGCCTGAGGCGGTTGTGGAGTTCCTGGAACAGCAAGTTCAGGTCATCGACGACCCGCGTTTGCAAGCGACGCTAGCCGAGGCACGGCGCCAGGCGGATCAGTTACGACGAAGACTTCAAACTACTCTGCAAGAAGGCCAGAGAATTCTGCGCGAGCACGGCACGGAGGAGACTCGAAAGTACCTGGAAGCACAACCCTCAAATCTCCTGCAGGCCGCCGAGTTTCAAGCCTTCGTGGAATCGGTGCGGCAGCAAGAAGCTCGTGAGAGCCTGGACCGCGATTTAGCTAAGCAAGACGACCCAGGTTGTCAGGTTCAATTGTCCGAAGATGCGGTTCGCAGACACCCGGGAAACGAGGAAATCCAGAACAGGCTTGCGATAGCACGCCGGCGCAAGAAAGAAATTGAAAACATCATCGATCGTGCCGGAATGTTTGAGTCATCCAGACAATATTCCGAAGCGGCGCAGCAGATGACTAGGCTTCGGGATCTGTACCCGAAGTATCCCAACCTCGAAGGTGAGATTCGACGTTTGCAGCGGCTGGAGGAACAGCAGCGGAATTTGGCCGCGAAGCTGGTCGAGTCTGCGAACGTCAAAGAAGAACCGGCGGCGGTTCCGGCGCAACTGAACGATGCCCCGGCGACCCGGATTCTGCAGCCAAGAACAACGGAGGCTGAAACCGCTTTCCCGCCCGTAAACGTACCCTACACGCCTCTCCAGACGGATGTGGTACCCAGCGATTCACAAACTGCGCCGCTCCTTCGTGAAGCATCAAGATCACGAAAGAGGTGGTTGCTTATGGGCTGCGTGGTGGTCCTGGTTGTGGGAGTCGGGATCAAGTGGGTTCTCGTCAGATTGAGCACGGAGACGGTGCGCATCGAAACAAATCCACCCGCCACTTCCATCGAGATCGATGGAAAACTGTGCCAGATTCCTTGCGCGCTACCTCTTCCTACCGGTTGGCACGCGGTGGAAGCCCATCGCGCTGGTTATCTTCCCTTCAGCCAGAGGATCCAGGTGCAACGACGGGGTCCTTCCTCTTTTACCTTACCGCTGACGGCAGAGCCTTTCTCACCATCCCACCATGCGAGTGGCACGATCACGGTGGAAACAAATGTGGTAGGGGCCGAGATTCTTGTAGACGGCTCAATCAGCGCCCAAACAGGAAGGGACAAACGCGAGTCTATTCAGACCTCGCAGGGTAACCACGAGGTGACAGTGCAAATGCCAGGATACAAGGCTTCCACGAAATCAGTGGAGGTCACGGAAAATCACGAATTGAATTTGAGATTTAATCTGGAGACGGGAAAGACGCAAGACCAGCATCTGCTGGTGCAAGGCCCATCCGGAGCACATATCAAGGTGGATCAGCGAGCCGAAATAGCAATTCCTTCTTCGGGCAGTCTGCAACTGAGGGCTGAGCCCGGAGAGCATACGGTGGAAGTGGGGCTGCCCGGGTTCCAGACCTGGTCGAAGAAAGTGCTGCTCAAGGCCGGACAAGACTTGCCCGTGGCGGCGGCTCTAATAAAATCGCCAGAGCAGCCGAAACTTCAACCTCAGCCTCCTGCGAATTCCGCAAAAGAAAGCCAAGCGGCGCCGACTGACTCGTTTTCGGTTTCCCCGGAAACCATCGAGCAGGGGAAAAACGCCTCGCTGACCTGGGACACGAAGAACGCAACGGAAGTGACAATCGATGACGAGAAAGTTGACGCCAAAGGCTCAAAGCCTGTGTCCCCTCCGAAATCGAGGAAATACACTTTAATCGCGAGGGGTCCCGGCGGCACAACGCGCGATGAAGTTTTGGTGAATGTTAGTGCAGGGGAGCCGCCTAAGGCATCTGGACCGGACCCCGATAAAAAAGCGGTTCGCGAGGCTCTGGAACGATACCGCGACGCCTATGAAAGCGAGAGCTTGGACAGCATGAAGAGCATATGGCCTTCGATTGGAAAGGAACAACAAAAGGCTTTGAAGGATGCGTTCAATAATTTTTCTGCAATTCGCATACAGTTAGGTTATCAAGATCAGGATATACAAGTCAGCGGAGAGAAAGCCTCGGTGCGGGCACAGCAGACGCTACGATACACGCTGAGGGGCAAGGTGCAACCCGACCAAGCTTCGGCAGTCAACATCCAACTCAGGCGTGCTACTCCGACCGGCTGGGTGGTCGATTCTGTTTCAGGACATTAACCGCGAGTTCCCGATCTCACCCCGGGGTGTTTATGCGGGTATGTTTTAAACGTCCTGGCTGGTGAGCAGAAGTGCTTGACAATCAGTTCTGAAACGGTCAATATTTTCCCCGCTCGATCAACTGGTGATCTGAGCTTCAAAGATTCTCGGACCGATCTAATTGCATCGCACGGCGACGCACCCCCCAGCTCGCTGCTGATCTGGTCCCAGAACATCGAGTCCGGCTTAGCTTTTTGAATTCGAACTAATAATCGGGGACCCGGTCGTGAGGTCTTGGAATCTGTCAGTGCGCCTGCCTGCGTTAGCGGCAAAAACTGATTTGGGAGTTCAGGTGATGAGAGAACGAGGGGTACGTGCGGAAAAAGGAAAGTTTGTAGTTGGTTTTTTTCTGCTCCTGGTTTTCATGGGACTGCTCTGCGGTGTTGCGGCGGCGCAGTACGTCGGGTTCGTCCCCAACTCTTCTGCAAACACGGTAACGGTTGTGGGCATACAGGAAAACGCTACCACGCCACACGGCGGTAGCCCTGTACCGAACGCCGGATTTGCCAGTCTCATTTCCAATGTTGGCGGAACCTCCGGGCCGACCCGCATTGCAGTCTCTACTGATTCTTCCGCTGCCTACGCGACCACTACCGACAACGGACTCTGGTATATCAATGCCCTCCACTTGTCTAACCCAACCGCCCAGAACATCAATACCGGGACAAACCCTGCGAACTGTTCCAACGCATTTTGTCTGAACGCGCCAGGCGGAATTGCGATCACATCCGCCCCCGGCAGCCAGACCGCTTACATCGCAAATCAGAACGATACGAGCGTTTCAGTAGTGACTCTGAATTCAAACGGCACCGGTACTTTTGTAAAAAACATACCGCTGGGTACAGGCTCGAGCAAGACCATTCCAGAAGTAGCTGCGAGTCCAGATTCGCATTTTGTCGTGGTAAGCATGGATTCGCCCTCCTCTGCTCCCGTATCCCAAGTCTGGTTGATCGACACCAGCGCGAATACAGCGACAGCGATTCTACCGGTAAGCGGAGATACGCAAGCGCTCGGAGCGGTAAGTGCACTCTCCATAGGCCCAGGCTATATAGGTTCCGACAGCAGCCTACATTTTCTGGTGTTCGCCACAGACGCCGCAAACGGCAACGTGGTGGTAGCCGATTACGACATTGGAACCTCGACGGCTACGTCGATTGGACGTGTCGCATTGCCCAGCGGGGCGGTTCCGGTGGGCTTAGCCCTGGATTTGCTCGGCGCACTTCCATCGCTTGATTTCTATGTGGCCGATAGCAAGAACGATAAGGTTGAAACAGCCAGTGTTGATTGCTCGGCCCTGCCATGTTCTCTGCCCTCGACCTCAGCAACCGTGTTCACCGCATTACAGGCTGCGCCTTCGGCCATAGGCCTGACCTCGGACGATAACTTGCTAGTGGCGGAGCCTTCCGGTTCAGTCCCCAGCAAGACACTGGAGAACTTCTGTCTTGGCAACGCGCCTGCAAGTTGCGTTAGCCTTTCCGACGAAGTCGATTTAAGCAGTGGGGCATCCGCGTTCGCAATCACTACCATTGCGGACCAAGCGCAACCATTATGCTGGTTTGATTGGGCGACTTCGTCGAAAGGAGCTGGCCCTAGTCCATTTCCGCCAAAGACAGTTGCGCCGACGACCTGTAGTCTAAGCGCGGGTTGCGAGAACGCAATCAACTCAGGGTATTGCGCCGCCTCGTCCAACAATAGCAATAACGCTACCGTCGATCTAGGTCTGGACTTCGGCAATAACGCCTGCGTCCTTTTTGGTGATACTAGCAACACAGTCGTTGCGAAATGCGACAACAGCACTGGTGGTCAATTCATTGGTGGACAGACCGTTTATAACCAGGTGGGCGTCTATCCGGTCACGATTTCCGGCTGCAACGGAACCACCAGTTGCGGAAGCGTGTCGCAGCCACAACAAGTCGTGTCTACGATCACGCTCACCGGTCCCAGCGGCGTGACCATTCCAGCTACGAATCCTGCGTCCCAATCCTTGACGGTGACGGCAAGCCCCAGCACAAATGTCTCCTACCAATGGTATCTGGGCAGCGCTTCAGATACGACTCATCCCATTACGAGTGCGATCAGCGCAAGCTTTCTAATCCCGACGACGGTGGTCACGGATACGAATTATTGGGTTCGCGTATCCAACACGCAAAACGCACAAAATGATTACGCAGATAGCGCCACCGCAGCCGTGCTGGTCACGCCTTTCATTGTTGGGAACATATCTGTCACTCCCACGCCACCCATTCCTTACAACACGTCAGCCTCCCTGACGGTGACCACTCAACCACCTGCGGGCGCAAATTCGGGTTTGACCTACCAGTGGTTTCAGGGAACTCCACCCACTGGGACGCCCATCTCGGGGACCAATGCTGCCTCCATCAGCACCGGGAACCTGACCACAACCACAAGCTTCTACGTGCAGGTCACAAACAGTCATGGGTCCGTTACAAGCTCGGCGGCGACAGTCGTTGTTGCCGCTCAGCTGCAGATCACTTCGCAACCTGCAAGTCAGACGATTACAGCGGGAGGCACTGCCACCCTCTCAGTGACGGCAACCGGAGGCGTCGCTCCACTGAAGTATCAGTGGTATCAGGGAATCTTGGGGGATACCTCAACGCTTGTTGGTAATAGTTCGTCGTTTACTACTCCCGCGCTACAAGCCACGACGAACTATTGGGTGAAAGTCACTGATAGCAACAGCACGAGCACGAGCCTCAATAGCAACACGGCGACAATCACAGTCAGCTCCGCAAGTGCCCCCACCATCACGACCCAGCCTGCGAGCCAAACTATCGCCTCAGGGCAGATGGCGACGTTAACAGTGGTCGCAACCGGGACTCTGCCGCTCACCTATCAGTGGTATCAAGGAACGAGTGGCAACACTTCAACCCCGGTGGGAACTAATAGCAGTTCGTTCTCAACGCCGGCATTGACCGCAACTACCAGCTATTGGGTGAAAGTCTCAAACAGCGTCGGTTCGACGAACAGTAATACGGCCACCGTGACGGTCAGTTCGACTGCTCCTCCGAACATTACGACCCAACCTGCGAGTCAAACCATCGTGTCGGGGCAGACCGCAGTGCTGACCGTGGTCGCGACTGGTGCCACACCACTCACTTATCAGTGGTACCAGGGGATGACCGGGGACACGTCAACCCTGGTAGGTACGAACAGCAGTTCCTTTACGACGCCGGCATTGACGGCAACGACAAACTATTGGGTGAAAGTCTCAAACACAGCTGGATCCACCAACAGTAATACCGCGACAATCACGGTCCTCAGCACTCCGTCTATCACGGTGCAGCCTGCGAGTCAGACCATTACTTCGGGTCAAAGCGCCACACTCTTCGTAACCGCGACGGGGTCGGGACAGCTTAGCTATCAGTGGTATCAGGGCAACTCCGGGGATACGACAATTCCCGTCGGCGGGAACAGCAGCACCTTCACCACACCCGCTCTGACAGCGACGACCAGTTACTGGGTGAAGGTGACGAATTCGGCAGGGTTCGTCAACAGCAACACAGCAACGATCACAGTAGCAATTGCGCCCTCGATAACCGCCCAGCCGGGGAGCGTTTCCATCAGCAGCGGACAGACCGCAACTTTGCGGTGAGCGCCACCGGAACAGCGCCGCTCACGTACCAGTGGTACCAGGGAACTAGTGGTAATACGTCGGCGCCGGTTGGCACCAACAGCGCATCCTTTACGACACCTGCCCTCAATGCCACCACGAATTATTGGGTCAAGGTTGCCAACGCGGTGGGATCAGCCAGCAGCCAGACGGTGACGGTAACTGTGAACCCTCCGCTGATTGTTTCATCCCCGACGCAATCCAGCATTAGCAGCGGCCAGTCTGATACCTACACCATCTCCTTGCCCCAAGGTATCCAACTTCTGAATCCACCGGTCACGCTGAGCTGTGACAGCAAATCGCTGCCGACGGGTGTCGTTTGCTTCTTCAGTCCCGCGCAGATCACTGCCGGGCAAAGCTCAAAGCTGACGATTGCTACGACCGGCCTCATCGCATCGGCGGTTCCTAACGGACGAACGGGCTACCTCCCTATGTTAGCCATCGTTGTCGCTGGCCTGTGCACGATGAGCGGGTTCGGAAGAAAAAATACCGGGCGGTTTCTGGGGATGCTGGCCGCGACTTTGACTCTGGCTCTTCTCAGTGCTTGCGGCAGCAATCCGCCGCGCGTCACAAACCCGTCCACCTCGGTAACGCCGAAGGGGGCGTATCAGATCAACGTCATCGCTACCGATGCGAAAGGCATCACCATTGCCACGGCTCCGGCAACATTGACCGTAACGGGTCCATAAACAGAATGAATCAGCTTTCCATTCAGTAAGAAGTGAGTCGATCTCAGTTGGAGGACGTGTGAACGCGAAGCGATTAATTCATCTGGGATTATTCCTGATCGGCGGAGCCATTGGCGGGGGCTACGCACAGACCTCGGTATGCGCTAGTCACTCCGGGAGTCTGTATTGCCTGCCAACCCGGGTTGTTGGCAATCCTTCCGGAAGCTCGAGCAATCCCTTCACGCCCTGGTCTCCGGTTTATTCGGCTGTGGGCAGCCAGTTGACTCTTCTGCCGCTGCCCTCGCCTGCGTCAGGAATATCTTTGACGTTTGACGCTTCCCTGGGAGTGGTCACTCGAAAGACGGAGAGTTTAGGACCGCTTTTCGCGGAGCGCGCCGAGACCGTCGGGCGGCACAAGTTTTTCTTGGAAGTCGATTACCAGAGATTCGAGTTCACCAGCATCGATAACATAGATTTGAAGCACATTCCGATTGTGTTCGAGGCTTGCGATCAGCCTTTAACTCAAAACGGGACCTTCTGTCCAGGAAACCTCACCATTGCGGCGACGGATAACCGCATCGATCTCAAAATCAACCAAGTCACGACCTCGGCCACATTCGGGTTAGCCAAGAAGTTTGATATTTCCATAGTGGTTCCCATCATTAATACAACTCTGGGATACGATTTGAATTCCGTAACCACAATTCAGGGCAACTCCGGCGTGTTTAATCCTGGCGCCGTGGCTTCGGGAGCAACCGGGGTCGGCGATCTGACCTTTCGAGGAAAGGGGACGCTGTATCAAACGGAACACTTTGGCATTGCCGCAGGAACGGATTTGCGGGTCCCCACGGGGGACGAGCTGAATTTTCTGGGATCTGGAGCCTGGGGCGTAAGGCCATTTCTCGTGGCCTCCTATCAATGGCGAATCTCGCCGCATGCGAATGTCGCGTACCAGTGGAATGGTGATTCGCTTCTCGGAAACCCGAATGCCGGTAGCAGTGCTCACACCAAGGAACAACTCCCGGCGTCACTTCAATATTCAGTAGGCGCGGATTTTGCGGCGTCGAAAAGGCTGACTATTGCAGCAGATTTTCTCTCGTTCCGACTTTTCAATGCGCTCCGTTTGTCGCGCGTCAGTCCGATCGGTTACCCAAGCGTCTTTCCGACGCGAGATGATTTCACAACTTCGGACGGTACCGTTGGCGTGAAGGTCAATCCCGTAGCGAACCTGATTGTGAATGCTAACGTAGATTTCAAGTTGGACCACAACGGACTGCGGCACAATCCCGTGCCACTGGTGGGAGTGTCATACACGTTCTAGCAGGCTGCGGAAAAACGGATCACGCAACGTGGATTCCCTCTCCAGGCATCGCGATTTTGTGACTGGAGAAGAGCTTGGCTGCATCCGCTGGTGGCCAGAGGTTCTCTTTCGAACCCGGAGTATCCGGCCCTTTGCTTACGTTGCTTGAATTCCCAGATTTCGCATTCGGACTAAGTGAGTCCACGAACGAGCCGGTCAGAATTGCCGAAAAGCATTTGCTGCAGTAGCGGCATTGCGAAATGGTTTGGAATCCGTTAGCATTCTGCGTGCGTGGGCGCCGATTACTCTTTTGACACTGCCTGTGCCCCCGCCGGGAGTTCAACCATGGCGGGGTCTTGCCGCCCAGGTCCACTTACGCCTCCGATTAGTAGTTGCCGCGTCCCGCCGAGAACGCCAGGCCCACTTGGAATCAATGATCAAGCTGATCCCAACGTTACGTCCCTGCTCGGGGACACGCCGAGTCCTATCGGATTGCTTGACTGGGGCGATCCAGCGTTGCCCCAGTATTCATCATCAGATCCGTATACCAACCTGATCTGCAAAGACTCGGATGGCGCTGCCATGTCGATCGGGTTCGATTTCCAGCCCACGACCCCCGCCGCCGCTCCTGCGCCCGAGTTCATCACGCTCGATCAGGCCCAAGAGATGGCGCTCAAAGTCACCACCTATTTCGAAGGAGGCAAGTCCATGAACTACCAGGCCCTTGCCGACGACTTCGACGGCCAGGGAACTTCCTTTGGACTCATCCAGTGGAACTTCGGTTCGAATACCCTGGGCCCACTCCTCAAGAAAATGCTGGACAAGGACGGAACGGCTTTCGCCGGTTGCTTCGGCGAGGACGCCGACTACGACACTCTCAAGAAAGCAATAAACGACGGAAAGAAGGCAGACCAGCTCAAGTGGGCCCGCGACCGAATCAAGAACAAACGGACTGCCTGGGAGTCAGCCTTCAAGAAAATCGGGTCGAACGATGATTTCAACAAGATTCAGCGCGAGCAGGCATTGGGTCTTTATCACCCGCTCGCGGTAGCAGTTATAAAGAACATCCGGGATATCACTTCCACGCTGTTCATCAATGTCGAAGTCAGGAGCTATTGTGCGATCTATGATTTGTGCGTGCAGCAGGAAGGCATCGACAACTCCATAGCGGAGATCAAGAAGAGAGTCACGGACGAGAAACCCGCTACGCAGCTCGAACTGATGAAGATTGTGGTCACGGAAAGAGCAGGCAAGGCGAAGAACCAGTGGGTATCGGACTGCCTCAGCCGCAGGATGGGCATCTTGACCGGCGCTTCCTACAAGTCGAAGGAACATGACGTCACCGCGGAGCGGAAAAATCCACAGTTGAGTTTGTTGGCCGATTCTGGGAGCAAGTATGTCGCCGGGCTTTAAGCGCATTGCGGTACTGATCTGGTTGGCTTGTTCTTGTGCGTCTTTTGCGGATGATGACGTTTCCCCGCCGGAGTGCGTAGACGACGTATGTGTCGTCAATGTGATCGCCGAACAGTTGATCTTAGCGCCCTGCGCCGGCTACTCCGTGCTGGCGGCATACAGCAAGTCCGACGGTGCAACCCTCATTCAGTGCAGCAAGCCTGCCGCCGAAGGGAACAAGATCTTCATCTATGACCGGCGTGACCGCACGGTGAAGGCATTCGAGTTCGAAGGAGGCCGATTCATCCGTCCCGACTATCTGGCCAGGGCTCAAGCCCAGGGGATCCCGGATAAATTCGGCCCCGTGCCACTGTGCCCTGCCCAGAACCGTGAAGCCGCGACGGCGGGCGAATTGCTCATCGCGGAGAAGCAGCCGAACAACTCCGAGAGTGATCCATATTGCTATCGCATCCACTTCATCGTGGCTGCGAAAGGCAACCTCAACGTTCGCAGTGACGACGGGAAAGAGCTGCCCCCCCTATCCGAGAAAGCAACCGCCGAATGGAATCCCCTTCGAGAAGAACTATCCCACTATATTGACCCTCAACACACGGCACTCCTCCGCAAGCCAGCCCGCACTGCTCTAATCACCAGTGACAAGGCGCCGTTGTTCAGATCTCCAGACCGGTCCACTGCTAACAAGATGTACTTGGTCAAGGGCGACAAGGTGGAAATCGTCGACGATAGTAAGTCAGCGAATGGATGGTGTCTCGTGCGCTATTTAACTAAAGCGGGAAAGCCCATTCAGAGGTGGGTTCAACAGCGCGATCTGGATACGTCTCAGAACTGAGTCTCACACTCCGCACGTTCCTGAAACCTCGGCGAAGCACTTGAATATATGGAACGCCTCGAAATCGATCCACCAACCGCCCCTGCGGTGCGAAGTATTGAGCGATGGGGCCCCGTCACAGAGAGCACCATTGTAATCTTCATGCCAGGAATCGTCGCACCACTCCCAGACGTTGCCGATGATATCGTACCAGCTGACCTGTGACCTGCTCCCCTGTTTCCGCACAAATCGGTAGTGTCCTAATAGAGGACACTACCCCCTGCATGTAGAACTTGAAGGCTTCCAGGTTATCCGTGCCTGCTCTGAAAAGGGGTTGCCGTTCAGAATCCAGCGTTACTTCCAAACGTTGTGCAATAGCCTTTGCAATCTCTTCCTGGACCGCAAATACGTCTTTCATTTCTCGGTCGTATTTCTCAGACCAGAGATGGTACCCATCGGTAGCATTTACTAATTGGGCCGTAATCCTAAGGTGGTTCCCTGATTTGCGGACGCTACCCTCCAACACGGTTCGCACGTTGAGTTGTTCCCCAATCACCCGTAGATCGACATGTTTTCCCTTGAAGGAAAAGGAAGACGTCCTCGCCGCCACGTGAAGCTTGTTGATTTGCATGAGGGCGCTAATAATTTCTTCGCACATTCCATCCGCGAAAATCTCATTCTCAAGGTCGGTACTAAGACTTAGGAAAGGAAGCACGGCAATGGAAGCCTCCGCGATTGTCGCGGCTAAAGGCTGCAGAAACCGATAGCCGCGTCGCGGCAGGGTCTCAATAAAATGCGGGATCTCGGCCGTGTCTCCCAACGCCTCGCGCAAGCGCGTGATGGCATTGTTGATGCCGTGATCGAAATCGACGAAGGTGTCCGAAGGCCAGACTCGCTTGCGAAGGTCTTCTCGCGTTATTACTTCTCCCGGACGTTCCAGCAGGATTTGGAGGATCTGATAAGGTTGTTCCTGCAACCTGATCTTGGCGCCGTCCTTGGACAACTCTGCCGCGATCTCGTCCATCTCGAACGAGCCAAGGCGGACACGGCGCCGCGAAGGAGCGATCCCCATGCAGGTTAACCCATTCGGCGCCGGTAGTTTAGCACTAGTTCGCCGGCCACGACAGCTCCCCATCAAAGAGCCCTCCTGAAATCCGGTACGCACAAGAGAGCGACAGGAGAGCCGTTGAGGATTGTGCGCCGAACCATTTGAAGGCATAAACGTGCGCATCGTCGCTTGTGGGACGAAGGGGTCAGGGGAAACCCACAAAAACAAAATCAACCAAGGAGGCCGTTATGAAACGCAACTTTGTCCATGTGGGGTTAGTACTAGCAACGATTTGCATCGCGAGTCTGCTCCCAATGCAGGCTTACACCACTCAGTGCTCCATCGCTTCAGTCTCGGGAAACTGGGCCTATACGTACAACGGGACCGTTTTCGCTCCCAACCCGCTGCCGGTAGCTGCGGTGGGACACGCTCACCTGGATTCCAGCGGCAACGTTGCTGGAACCCAGTCTCACACCCTTGCCGGGCAAACGAAGGTGGAGGATATCTCTGGAACCTACAAGGTGAATAAAGACTGCACCGGCAGCATGACCGTTAATGTCTCCTTAAATGGCCAACTCCTCAGAACCGCCACTGTGAACGTGGCTTATGACACCGACGTGAACCATGCATGAATGATTTTCACGTCTCTGATCCTGGCGGACGGAACCAATCCTCCGGCGGTAATCACGGCGGACGTAGGGCGTGTGGCTACAAAGAACTGACTCTCGCAGGTTTACAGTGGCGACTGTACCGCTGATCACAGTTAGGGGTGATTTTGTGGGACGCCCAATCCAGCGATGAACAGAGGGTTCTTGCGGATCGCATTTGTGATTACGATCACGGCGCGAGGCCATAGGCTCAGTTGCAAGCCGCTGCCAGCGGTGCGACCTCCACGCGGTTGCGAATAAGAATGGGCACGGACAGAGTCTGCAAGGTGGGTCACGTCGCGGGCCGACTTGACAAGCAAATATGGCCGGATCACGATTCGCCTGAGGTCGGTGATGGCACAAATTGCAACCCCAGTACAGTTGAAGCCACAAACACTGACGAGTTTCAGTGCTTACATTAGTGACGCTGAAGCGGCTATGGAACAGACTCTGGCTGACGGCAGCCCATTCCTGTGGTCCGATGTCAATTTGGAGAGAGCGCAGCAGGTTCGAGGAGGCCAGGTTGTAGCGCAATTCTGGTCAGGTCACGGGCCAATCAAAGTTCGGAATGGCTTGATTCATGACTGGATCGGCGCCTCGTTTATTCCTGATACGAGCGTCGAAGAGTTGCTGGCGCTGGTACAGGACTACGATAACCACAAGAACATTTACAAACCAGAGGTGATTGCCTCAAGGCTGATAAGCCACTGCGGCAACGATTTCCAAATCTACTTACGGCTCCTCAAGAAGAGAATCGTGACGGTGGTCCTTGATACTGATCATGAGGTACATTATCGTTCGCTGGATCGAGGGCGCTGGCTTTGTCGCTCGTATACGACCCGGATTTCTGAAGTGGAGCATGCCGGAAGCCCGAAGGAGAGAGTGCTGCCTCCCGAAACCGGTTCCGGATTTTTATGGCGCCTGTATTCCTACTGGCGATTCCAGGAGCGGGAAGGTGGTGCGTATGTTGAGTGCCGAGCCATCTCGCTGACGCGGGATGTGCCCCTGGGGATGGGATGGATCATCGAACCGATCGTCCAGAAGCTTCCTAGGGAGTCGCTGATCCACACTCTCGAAGCTACACGCCAGGCGTTACTTTCCCGGGCGAGATAGTTCCTGTCAACCCCTGCCTGGCTCTCGACGAGGGATTACTGCATTCGGTGAGCATTACTGGATCGTACTCCTTCACCAATGCACAGTTTATGTAGGGGCTCTTTCTTGACAGTGACCCCACGTCTCTCGTGATTCTGCTCCTCAACCCGCGCACGCAAAATGCCTTATCAGTTTTCGTTAGCCTATTCCGCGTTCTGTTGCAAAGCCGTGCCTCTCATTGCTTTTCTATCAGTCAGTACTCTCCGAGTTTGTTCTGTCGGCTATCATCATCCTCGGTATACACTGGTTGCAGTGCAGTACGTATGTCTTGCCAGTTTTCAGGATGTCCACAACCACGACACCGTTGTTCAGGTTGCTTCCCTCTACCGCGATGTAAGACTTCTCCTGGGCTAAACCTTCCGCTGACCCGAACGAGAGGAAGAGGACCAGCAGAGCGGAGAGGACGATTTTCCTCATACGCACTTCCCTGGGTCGAAGTTGGGTTTTTCCGCATCGATCCTGCCACGTACATGTTTGCGCACCAAGTAGATTGTTGTCTGGGACGCCAGGCACCGAGTCCGATCTTGAAACCCCGGTCAGGACTCTATTTGTGAAATTCGTCGTCACATCGGAGACGAAGATCTCCATGGTTGTTGGAGAGATATCTTTTAGGGGATTCGCAATAAGAGTCCTCGCGCGTAGGCCTCTCCGCAGCGCAATCACCGCAAGAAAGCTCGCCCAAGCAACTGCGTTGCCTATGCGGAGTTGCGACGCTCGGTGTGGAAAATCGCCGGATAGTGACGGGGATCACGGCCAGCCCTACCAACTACGAGGAGAATCTAAAGTGCAAGATTGTTCTCCAACAAATCCGGCGCTATTTCACTGCGGCTCGTTTCAGCCTGTTTGCTGATTGCGACAAGCGGGCCGAGCGATCCTCTTTCACCTGTAGTGCTCGCAGGAGGGCGTTATGAAATCCATCAAAGCTTCTGCATCCGCGTCTGAAGCGCCAGCCACGCTCTTGCAGCCTCGAGATCCCGAACAACTGCGTTGGGAAATGCAACCGGTGCAACTTGCAATTGCTCGGCGGGCGTTTGAGTTGTTCGAAAAGCGTAATCGTGAGCATGGCCACGACTGGGAGGACTGGTTCCAAGCGGAGTCGGAACTGTTACGCCCTGTGCCGGTCGCGACTCTCGAAAAAGGAGATTTGCTGAGTCTTCGCGCCAACGTTTTCGGCTTCGGAGAAAACGAGCTCTTCGTCAGCATCGAATCCAAGCGGGTTGTGATCCTGGGAAAAAGAGAGGCTGTCACCACCGAGACCGAGGGAGGAAAGAACGAGTACATCGATTGGTATCCCGACCAGATTTTGCGAGTGATCGACCTTCCAACGGAGGTTGATCCGGATGGAGCGGTGGTCGAACTGCAGACCGGGCTGCTGAAGTTTGAACTGCCCAAAGCTGTAACGCAAGTCAAACAAACCGCGGCTGCGGCAGCTTGATCGGGTTTTTCAGCCTCAGTCTCGGAGATAGGAGGAGCCAATGAAAACTCCACAGACGATTCTGGGCGTCGCGCTTGTCGTGCTCGTGGTTTTGTTGTTCACCAGCCCGAGGCAACGCGCGCCAGCATACGACAGTTCCGACGAGGTGAGCGTGCAGGGCATGGTCCAGGATGTGCAGCAGTTCTACTGTCCGATCAGTGGCGAACAGGGGACTCATCTCATCGTGAAAACGGAGAACGGAACAGTTCAGGTACACGTCGCTCCGACGAGTTTTCTTCGTAGCAACAATTTGAGTTTCAGTCGAGGGGACGAAATCCAGGTCGTCGGATCGAGAATTATCTACCAGGGGCATGAGGCCATGATTGCTCGCTCGACTACACGAAAGGGCCAGACAGTTGCCTTCCGGAAACCGAATGGACGTCCGTTATGGCTGAACTAGATGGAAGAGGCGCGAGTCCATGACGCGGGCCCGGTTTGAAGCTCCGCGTCGACGAATGGCTGCTGTGTCTGGCATGGCTCGTCAAGAGCCAACCAAGTCAGAGGTCCATCATGTTGCTACTTGGATTTTTGCTTTTCCTCATTTTCGCTTCCCTATTGCTGTTGTTCCCGGCGCTATGGAGGCGGGAAATCCGCAATCAATATGCAGGAAGCAGGGCCGTGACATGCCCCGAAACTCGACGCCCGGCCGGCAACCGAGCGCCTTTTTTATGAGGCTGTGGCAGAGGCACGTCGTGACTGTCCGATCGTGAGTGTGCTCAACATCGACGTTGCTTGCACAGCGAAGTTGGTGCCGCTGGATGCACCGATCGCAGCTTGAATCGGTCGGCCTGAAAGCAGCAACGGTAACTGCTGTCTGAGGTGGAGGTCTTGGTGGGTGCTGCGAGCTTGCTCGAGATGGGAAAAGAACGGCGTGATAACGTGTTTCCAAAACAGCCTGTAGTTCTAGAAGCAAAACATCTTGGGACCTTAATCCTCGCGTTGGTGCGAAGGGGTTACGGGGTGGTTGGGCCGACTGTTCGGGATGGGGCGATCGTCTATAACAGGATTGGATCGCCTGAGGACCTGCCTGTAGGTTGGACCGACGAGCAAGATCCGGGACAATACCGGCTCATACAGCGCGAAGATCAGGCCCTTTTTGGCTATGCCGTGGGACCACAGAGCTGGAAGAAGTATCTCCACCCGGCCGATGTGCGACTCGGCTCGGCCGAGCGTCGGGGGAAAACTTTCCGAATCCTGAACAATGAGGCGCAGTCTAAACCGCCGTTTGCATTTCTGGGAGTTCGGTCATGCGAACTGGCAGCCATTGCGGTTCAAGACCGCGTCCTACTTCAGGACAAATTCCGCGATGCCGTCTACGAACAGTACAGCGCAGCGAAGTTCATCATTGCGGTGCAGTGCACAAGGGTGGCAGCGACGTGCTTCTGCGCGTCGATGGGAACCGGGCCGCGAGTTACTGGTGGATATGATCTGGCCCTAACAGAATTGTTCGGACCCAAAGGGCACCGTTTCCTTGTGGAGTCGGGAAGTGAGCACGGGGCCGAGGTATTGGCTGAGGTCGAGGTGTCTCCAGCCAGCGAAGAAGATCTTCAACAGAAGGAAGTCGGGGTCACGGAGGCCACTAACCAGCAGACGCGGCGCATCGACACCAACGGGATCAAGGATCTTCTCTACCAAAGCTTTGATCATCCGCGCTGGGACAATGTCGCCCAGCGCTGTCTGGCTTGCGCCAATTGCACAATGGTTTGCCCTACCTGTTTCTGTACTACGGTGGAAGATGTCAGTGACGTCACTGTTGATCATGCCGAGCGGTGGCGCCGTTGGGATTCCTGTTTCACTCTGAGTTTTTCCTACATCCACGGAGGCAGCATACGAGCCTCAGCCAAGGCTCGCTATCGGCAATGGATGACTCACAAGCTTGCCTCGTGGATCGACCAATTTGGCACTTCAGGATGCGTTGGTTGCGGACGCTGCATTACGTGGTGTCCGGTGGGGATCGATATTACTGAAGAAGCTCGGGCCATCCGGGAAGGAGAGCAGAATGGAAAACCTTGAGCGCATCATCGCGGAGCATCCATTTTTCGAGGGACTCGACAGTGAATTCACCAAGCTCATGGTGAGTTGTGCCGCCAATGTTCGATTCAAAGCGGGCACATACATCCTCAAGGAGGGTGACCCGGCAAACACTTTCTACCTGATTCGCGAAGGCAAGGTGGCCGTGGAAGTTTTTGCTCCGCAGCGCCATCCGATCATTGTGGCAACGCTAAGCGTCGGAGAACTCCTGGGGTGGTCGTGGCTGTTGCCGCCCTTTCAGTGGAAGTTTCACGCCCGGGCTATCGATGGCGTACGTGCCATCGCCCTTGACGGAAAGTGTCTCCGGACGAAGTGCGAGGAGAACCACGACCTCGGCTATGCGGTGCTAAAGCGCTTTTCCCAAATCATGGAGCAACGCCTGGAAGCGACCCGTTTGCAGTTGCTTGATGTTTACTCGGTGTCTCGATGACAGTGACGCCACAAGCCGAAGTTGATCCGATGCGCACGCATCCGTACGTGGTACGTGAAGTAACAAAGGAAACGCCAGACACATTCACCTTGACGATTGAACCCGGCAATGGAGAAGGTAGCAGTTCGTTCCTACCGGGCCAGTTCAGCATGCTTTGGGTGTTCGGGGTGGGCGAGTTACCCATATCGATCAGCGGTGACCCGGCGAAACATAATCGCTTGGTGTACACCGTGCGATCGGTGGGTCAGGCGACACACGCGCTCGTCAGCCAACCCGTGGGCAACAGCGTAGGTGTGCGCGGTCCGTTGGGGGCAGGTTGGCCCTCTGATGCGGCACGCGGCAAAGACGTCATTATCGTTGCGGGTGGCATTGGTCTGGCGCCCTTGCGGCCACTTGTCTATCACGTCTTGGCCAATCGCAAGGAATACGGCCGCCTTGTCATCCTCTATGGTGCGCGCAGCCCTCGCGAATTGCTCTATCGCAAAGAACTCGCAAGCTGGGCTCGAAACCACGAAACCCAGGTACTGGTCACCGTCGACTACGGAGGACTCGCCTGGCGAGGCCATGTAGGCGTGGTCACCACGATATTCAAATACGCACGCCTGCAGCCGGCGCATTCCGTTGCGATGGTCTGTGGTCCTGAAATCATGATGCGCTTCGTTACGCGCGAACTGGAAACGCACGGCCTACGTCGCGATGACATCTATCTTTCGATGGAACGCAACATGAAATGTGCGGTCGGACTCTGCGGGCATTGCCAGTATGGGCCGTACTTCATCTGCAAAGACGGTCCCGTCTTCCGCTACGAGCAAATCCGTCCGTTATTGGAGAAGTATGAGCTCTAAGGCGAAGCACAGACCCAAGATCGGCGTCTTCAAGTTCGCTTCCTGTGATGGCTGCCAATTGAGTCTGCTCGATGCCGAAGACGAACTTCTGGGAATCGTTGCAGCAGTGGACATCGCCTACTTTCCCGAAGCCACACGCACGATGCTGAAAGGACCGTACGACATCGGGTTCGTGGAGGGATCGGTCACCACCCATCAGGACGCGCAGCGTATCCAGGAAGTACGCAGGCAATGTAAGACCGCTGATTACCATCGGGGCTTGCGCCACCGCCGGAGGGATTCAGGCCTTGCGCAACTGGAAGGACGTCGACGAATTCGTCCGCGTTGTGTACGCGACGCCCCAGTTCATCAGTACGCTGAAGCTCTCGACCCCGATTGCCGAACATGTGCCGGTCGATTTCGAACTGCGGGGCTGCCCGATCAACAAGTACCACCTGATCGAACTGATCACCGCAACGCTGACAGGCCGCAAGCCGAATATTCCCGCCTACAGCGTTTGCATTGAATGCAAACGCAAGGCGAATGTCTGCATTGCCGTAGCTCGCGGGATCGCCTGTCTTGGACCGGTAACCCAGGCGGGCTGCGGAGCTCTGTGCCCGAGCTACGACCGCGGTTGCTACGGCTGCTATGGTCCCATGGAGACTCCAAATACAGCTTCGCTTACCAAACAGCTCCGGGTTCTGGGGCAGACGGACGATCAGAATGTGCGCGCGTTCCGAGGATTCAATGCCTGGTCGTGGCAGTTCCGCAAGGCCAGCGAGGAGTGTGAGCACAAATGACCGGACGCGGAGCAAGGACAATTCGAGTCGACACGCTGGCTCGCGTGGAAGGCGAGGGCTCACTGTATATCAAGCTCGTGGGTGACCGCGTCGCGGATGTGAAACTGAAGATCTACGAACCTCCTCGATTGTTCGAAGCGTTCCTACGGGGGCGCCACTTTTCCGAGGCTCCCGACATCACCGCGCGAATCTGTGGCATTTGCCCCGTGGCTTACCAGATGAGTGCGGTGCACGCCATCGAGCGCGCCTTGGGCGTCCGCATCGACCCCGCGGTCCGGCTTCTTCGCCGCCTCTTCTATTGCGGCGAGTGGATCGAGAGTCACACCCTTCATGTCTATATGCTGCACGCGCCCGATTTTCTCGGCTATCCCGACGCGATTGCTATGGCGGCGGATCACCGGGCCGTGGTCGAGCGCGCCCTGCGGCTGAAAAAGATTGGCAACCGCATTGTGCAGCTTCTGGGTAGTCGCGAGATTCATCCCATCTCGGCCGCGGTCGGCGGCTTTTACAAGGTGCCCACCAAGCAGCGTTTGAACGAACTGGTCAGCGACTTGGAGTGGGCGCTCGAGGCCTCGCTCGAAACCGTGCGCTGGACAGCCTCCCTCGAGTTTCCCAAGTTCGAGCAGGACTATGAGTTTGTGGCTTTGCGACACCCCGACGAGTACCCCTTAAACGAAGGTCGCCTCGTATCGAACCGTGGACTGGACATCGACGCCGCGGAATACGAGGACCACTTTGTCGAGTTACATGTTAAGCATTCGAACGCGCTGCACTCGGTGGTACGGGGAAGAGGCTCGTATCTGGTCGGCCCGCTTGCGAGGTTCAACCTGAATTTTGACAAGCTTCCGGAAGTTGCGCGTACCGTCGCACTGGAAGTGGGGCTGCGACCGCCGGTGAAGAATCTTTTCCGCAGCATCGTGGTGCGTGCAGTCGAGTTGGTCTTCGCCTGCGCTGAGGCGTTGCGAATCATTCGCGAGTACGAACCGCCAGGCGCAGCGCGAACCGAGGCGCCAAACCGGACCGGCGTAGGCCAGGCGATCACTGAAGCGCCGCGCGGCATTCTCTATCACCGTTACGCCTTGGATGAGAAAGGACTGATCGTCACCGCCAGAATTGTGCCTCCGACCTCCCAAAACCTTAGACAGATCGAGGATGACCTTCGTGAATATGCTGCGCGGTTGGTGGCCTGGCCGACCGAAGAGGCAACCTGGAAGTGTGAGCAGGCCGTGCGCAGCTACGACCCATGCATTTCCTGCGCGACCCACTCGCTGAAAGTGGTCGTGGAGCGCGAAGAGACGGGGGTGGACTGAACCATGCTGGTCATCGGCTGCGGGAATCGAGATCGAAGCGATGACGGCGCCGGAGTCATGGTCGCGGAGCGCGTGCGGGAATTGGGTGTGAAAGCTGAGATCTGCACAGGCGAATCCCTGGCTCTCATCGCGGCATGGAATGGGACCGATGACGTAGTCCTTGTGGACGCGGTGGTGACAGGGGCACCCGTTGGCAAGGTGTGGCTTTGGGACGGTGGCCAGGTGACGACGCAAGGGAGCATATCCATATCCACTCACGGATACGGCGTAGCGGAAGCCATAAAACTGGCTCGCATTCTTGACTGGCTTCCGAAGCGCCTGCGGGTATTCGGGATCGAAGGACGGCTTTTCGATTTTGGAAGCGAAATTTCGGCGGAAGTAATGTGCGCGGTCGAAGAAGTGGTAGAGCAAATCACAACGGAAGCATTGTGCGATTCCGCTCAGGGAGCAACAAATCCTGTGCAAGGAAACGTGTGCATGTTGAAGCGATCTGCAGCGCATCAACGATGATCATGAGTTTCTTGGGAGATTGACTGGGCCCGTGAGCGAATGAACCTCAACCGGGCATCCTTGGACTTTGAATTCGTTCATCTGCTTGTTTGACAAGATCATGAGTGAACTCGCGAGTTTCTATCTGAGCCGGAATTCGCGGACCTGATTCGTCGACCCGAACTGCCCCGCCTGACTCGCTGTGGTCACGCTAGTGAACCGGAACGAGCATGTTGATGCTGATGTTCCCCGTCCTTATCGTGGTGGTGAGGATGATGCCTCTGACTTTGAAACACAAGTAGCGATGGCGACCGATTAAGCGCGACGCCTGTGCACGTCATCGACGGCGGCGACTGCTCGCGGGCAAGGGCATTTCCGCATGTCTTGCAAAATTCGCCACGGAGTGAGAGAACTCTAGCCATGTACCTCGATGTCTTGTGCTCTCCGGTACAGTTTCTGCAGCAGGTCGGGATCTGTGCAGATCAAGATTGGCTGCGAGAATATGCGGCGTGGTTCGAGCGCGAAGGGCAGGGGATCTCAGACGCGGTGGACCGCGCTGGCACACCGTGGCTACGCATGTTCGATCGGTGGGGCGCGCGGGTAGATGAAATCCTTTACCCACCGGAATATTGGCGCATGTTGAAACATGGATACAGGGCAGGCGTGCTCTGGCGAGTCTTTGAGCAAAATTCGCTGATACCTGCTTACCTCCTTCTCTACGCTACTGGTTTCTACGACCCGGGCCTGGCGTGTCCGTATACTGTCTCTCTGTCAACGGTCTCCCCCCTCTTTAAATATGGCGAGGCGGACTTGAAGTCACGGTTCTTGCCGAACATGTTGCACCGCGATGACAGCGTCTGGCAGGGAGCAACGTGGATGACAGAGATCAAGGGTGGGTCTGACCTGGGTGCGGCCGTGGAGACCTTGGCAGAACGGGATGGGAATAAGTGGCGGCTAACCGGCGACAAATACTTCGCGAGTAATGCTGGGGCGGAATTGGCGGTGGTCGCGGCCCGGCAGGACGGCGCACCGAAGAATGTGCGGGGGCTCAGTCTCTACTTGGTACCGCGTCGCGGTGAAGACGGGCAACTGAATTATCGCATACGCCGCCTCAAGGACAAGGTCGCCACTCGCTCGGTGCCAACCGGTGAGATCGAACTTCGTCACAGCGAGAGTTGGCTGCTGGGACAAGCGGAGCATGGAATCTATTTGATTCTCGAAGTGCTGAACCTCTCGCGCGTGGCCAATTGCATGGGTAGCGTAGCGCTCGCACAGCGGGCAATCGCGGATGCCTATTCTTTCGCTGAACGGCGCACGGCCTTCGGTAAACCGATCATCGAACATCCTTTGCTGCGGCGGCAGTTCGAGGATCGTGTGCAGGGCCTACGCGCGGCTGCCCGGCTGGCTTGGGAGGCAGTGCGTCTGCTCGACAAGGTATGGCAGGAGAAGCCGCCCTACTCGGAGACCTATCATTTGTTTCGCTTGATAGCTCACCTGGCCAAGTACTGGACAGCAGAGTTCGCTGTGCAGACGGCCAAATGGGCGATGGAAGTGTACGGCGGCGTGGGAACACTGCAGGAATATCGCGTGGAACGCTGGCTGCGCGAGGCGATGATCCTTGCGATCTGGGAAGGAACATCGCATCGCCAGATGCTGGATGGGTTGGAGGTCATGCAGCGCAAGAGTGCGCACAGGTTGCTGTTCCAGCATCTTGCGGGGAAAGCACCTGAGGCGCGGCTGCGCGAGATGGAAGCTCGGGTGGAACGACAACTCAGTTCGCCCGAGGTTGAGAAGGAAGGGAGCTTGGAGAGGCTTTTTAGCGATCTGGCTTCGCTTACCGCCGATGCCCTATAGAGGAGAAAGGTTGATGTGGATGATTTCGATCAAATCATTGTCCGCGTCGGCGACAAACCGCTCAGAAGAGGACCCACGGGCGCTTTGATGGTTAAAGCGTCTTACAATCTTGTCTTTGCTGCAGGCATGGCAGCGCTTCCCTCCTCGCCGACGACCTCCAGTCTACCCTCATAGCGTCTCTTAGTGAGGATCTTTATGCGCAAATCGGCTTTACTACTCACTCTTGTTGTCAGCATCGTCATCCAAGCCAAGGATCTGAAACCGATCCAACTGCCAACGGCAGACCGAGGGTGGCCGTCCGCTCATGCAGGTGCTTAAGGAACGAAAAACTCGACGAGAGTTTAGCTCGGAGAAGCTGCCCATGCAGGTGCTAGCCAATCTCCTTTGGGCTGCGTTCGGCATTAACCGTCCGGATGGCGGCCGTACCGCACCCTCGGCGATGAACTGGCAAGAAATTGACATCTACGTCGCTATGGACGATGGCCTATTTCTTTACAATGCCCAAGCAAACCGTCTTGAGCCGATCCTGGCGCGAGATGTGCGCGCTGCCACTGGAATGCAGGCCTTTGTCGCCGGAGCACCTTTAAACCTAGTCTACGTCGCAGATGTCAGCAAGACGGGACAATCGGGAAGTGAGGCAGAATTCTTCACTGCCGCTGATGTAGGTTTCATCAGTGAGAATGTCTATCTATTCTGCACCTCTGAGGGATTGGCAACAGTCGTCCGAGGCTCTGTCGATCGCGCCGCGCTAGCCAAAATCATGAAGTTGCGGTCAAACCAGAAAATTCTGCTGGCGCAGTCTGTTGGGTATCCGAAGAAGTAGCGCACTTCCCAGGCGCGTTTACGAATGTGTGGCAGTTTAACCCGGGCGCGGTATGGCAGAAGGTGTGGAGAGCACGCAGAACGGCGCTGAGGTCTTCCATTTGTTTTCAGGTTTCATCATCCCGCCCTTCGGGACGAATGTTCCTCCGGTGCGTGACCAGGTTTTTGGCCCGCCCCTGCACTTCACACGCGTGAACTAACCGACGTTGGCGAGGCATGAAGCGGACGAGTTCCCAGTGCATGATCGAAAGAACATGGCTCGACCTAGTCTGCCGAACCGTCGCCAGCGGCTCAGGCGGATTCCACCAGGGACAAGGGACAGAAGCACGGAGCGCTGTGCGGCAAGTCACAGACGCACAGATCCTGCAGAAGTAGCTTTATCCTGCTGGAATATTCTTCTGCTTGTGCACTGGCTCCCTCCCTGGGCGCCATCGTGCCGTGTTCGTCCTTCACAGCACGAAGAGGAGGTAGTCCCATGCCCCTTGACAGTCTGGAATTCCGCACATCTCTTCAGAAGTTGCTCGTCGGGCTCATTTTGATTCTTGTTCCTCTCACGGTTTTTGGCTTCTATGTGGCAATGCAAGGAGACAGCCACATACGCCAGGCGAACGGTGAGAACTTTCGCGCGCTCACACTCACCGCGGCAGAATCTACGTCTGAGTTCATGGCCAGATGTGTGACGGATGTCGGTGTGATCGCCAACACCCCGGGTTCCGTGCAGGCAGTTACTGTCGCGAACCGCCAATATGAGCGCCTTTCGGAGGAAGCTGTTCGCGCTAAGATCGATGCCATTGAACAAACTTGGGAAAGTTCGGAGACGGATGGATTGTCTGCGAAGATCCTCACCTCTGACTTGGCCCACCAGTTACGGCGTGCGCGTGAACTCAATCCTACGCTGCTGAAGATCACGGTCGCTGATGTCACGGGAACGACCGTCGCTGCGACCGATCGACCGGCACATTACTCTCAGACGGACCGGGAATCCTGGCGCGTGCTCGTCTCCGGGGGCAGTGGCGCAATCAACGTGTCGGATCTGCGCTATGACGATCAGAGCCGTCTTTACTACGTCAGCATCGCCTACCCCATCCTGCAAGAGGGAACCGGGAGATTTATCGGTGCCGTAACCACCACGGTCGACGTCTCGCCGCTGTTTGCTCAACTCAACCGCCGGCAGATCGGCCGCACCGGCCGATTGTTCCTGGTGCGCGAGGACGGAACCGTGATTGAGGCGCCGGGTGTGACTCCTTCGATGAAGATCAAGTCAGAAGAGTACGCTGCCATCCGTGACGCCCTCGGAAGCTTGCGGGGCCGCGAAGCTGGTTACATCTTCGACACCCTGTCGAATGGCGAGTCTTACCTCATCGGTTTCGCCGATACCGGTTTGAAGGACGCCTACCCGAGTCTGCCCTGGACCGTGCTGGCCAGCCAGGAAGCCAGGGAGGTCACCGGCCCGGTCCGCAACATGACCGCTTTCGCTCTGCTGGTGATGATCCTGGCATTGTTGATGTTGTCACTTCTCGCGGCCTATGTATTTCTGCATCGCAAGCAGGAACTGGAGGATATCGAAGCGCCGGAGGATCCGGCGCGTCGTGCAGCAGCGTGATGTCGAGCCATGGGTGACTTGTGAACCCCTGCTCGGAGTAACTTATTCCCGGCGGCATTTGTCTCCCGCGACCGGAGAAGTCGAAACGTGGAAACACTGTTGCCTTACAGGAGACCGATATGGCGACTGCTTCAGAACTAACGGACGGAATGGTCATCCGAGTCGAAGGACAGATCTACAGAGTCTTGAAGGTCGAATCCAAGGCGGCCGCCGCGAAACTGGGTGGCGTCGTAAAGGCTGAGTTAAGCAACGTGGTTACGGGTCGCCTGTGGGAAGCTCGCTTCCGGCCCCAGGAACATGTAGAAGCACTGCAAGTCGAGCGGCGGAACATGGAATTCCTCTTCCGTGAAGGCGAGACAAGCACTTTCATGGACCCGGGAACTTTCGAACAGGTCGAAGTACCCGGCGAACTTCTTGGGCTCGCGGTGAACTTCTTACAGTCAGGAGCGACGGTACCCCTGGAATTCTTTAAAGGAAAGCCCATCAGTGCCGTGTTGCCCGATATCGTGGAAGCTCGAGTAGTTCATACCGCGCCACCCACGCACTCCCAACAAGACAGTGCCTGGAAAGAGGCGACGCTCGAGAACGGCATTTCGATTCGCGTTCCCTTGTTCATTGCACCGGAGGAATGGGTGCGCGTCGATCTCCGGACGGGTCGCTATCTCGAACGCGTACACATTGATCGGAGGCGAATCGCGTGAGAGACAGATTTTGTGCGCCGCGCGGAGGGAGACATGCTGGAGATCAAAACGGTTCCGATGGAGTTCCCGGCGGACGCCAACATCATTGTTGGTCAAGCGCACTTTATCAAGTTGTGTAGAGGCCTGTTTACATCAACAATGCACTCAATGCAGTCAACGTCACGATTGAGTGTGATTAACAGTCACAGAGAGCACAATCCCCACTTTCTAAATCGTGTACCATCGTGGAGTTGGCATTTGGGATGTGACCGTGTTCACGAAAAACCGCGAGCGCCTGCTCGATGGGGACATTGCCGAAGCCTTCTTCCAAGCTGTGCTCCAGCAGGCGCGGGAGCGGAGTCTGCTCTCGGACGAGCACTTCACCGTGGATGGAACGCTACTGGAAGCGTGGGCGAGTGTGAAGAGTTATCAACGCAAGGATGCTAAGAACGCCGTTCCGCCGGACAATCCTGGCAATGCGACGGTGGACTTCCACGGGGAGAAGCGGTCGAACCAGACGCACGCATCGAAGACGGACCCGGATGCGAAGATGGCACGCAAAGGCAAGGGCAAAGAAGCGAAGCTGAGTTACAACGGGAATCTGCTGGTGGAGAACCGCAACGGACTGATCGTGAACACCGAGGTGTTCGAGGCCAACGGAACGGCGGAGCGCGATGCCGCGCTGGTGATGCTGGAACAGATTCCGGGAACGAAGCAGGTGACCGTGGGCGGCGACAAGGCATACGACACGGCGGATTTCGTGGCCGAGTGCAGAAACTTAAAGGTCACGCCGCACGTGGCCCAAAACCTGGAGCGACCCGGTGGGAGCGCCATTGATGCTCGTACGACGCAGCACGCCGGATATGCCATCAGTCAAAGGAAAAGGAAACGCGTTGAAGGGTGCTTCGGATGCAAGGTGGGATGGGTCTTCACCTTTGCCGCAGCTGCCTATAACCTAGTCCGCCTGCGAAATCTGACGATGCAAGCGACGTACGCCAACGCCGAACTGTGTCGGCTGGGTGGAAAAGGATCTACAGGCCACAGCGAATGCAACCAAAACTCTCCCCTTAGTCAAAACAATCACGAAATCTGGACAGCATTTTAGGTCGTGCTGTCGTTTTTCCGCGGCCTGCTAGGGGAAGCGGCGCAAGTGAAGCAAACCGTGCGCCAGTACCTGGTGGAACTGGAGCAGCAGAATCCCACCGAAGAGCCGGTGCATCAGCAGGACCGGGTGTCCACCACCGATCCCGATGCGACCTACGCGACCAAGGGAGGTACGATATTGCTCGGCTAGCCCTGACGCGGCTTTCGCCGTCTCACCTGCGCCAGGATGCGCCGCACTTTTTTGGGAGAAATTGAGAGCCGAGCCGCCACTCGAGATACTTTGCGGCCTTCGCGCTCCCAGACCCGCGCGATCACAATCTCGGCAAATTCTTCGCTGATCTGCCGGAACGTCTTCTCGCCCACCGCGCCCTGCGACCACGCCTTCAGCGCCGGATGCACACTTCCCTTGCGCAGAATTTTCGCACCCAACCTCTGCAGATCCTGCCACATGTTGTTGTCGGGTTGATTCGCCGCGCAGGACGCCCGCGCCAGGTCATACGCTTCGCGAGCCGCTTCCGGATTGTCGAAAAATGAATTGCACTGCGTCAATCCCTGCCACAGATGTGCGTTCGCGAGCAGCAGATGATGCTGCGTATGCTTCGCCAGGGCAATCGCCTCTTGACTGCACTCAAGTGCCCGTCGCGCATGGCTTCCCGGATCGGCGCCTCCACCGATCTCTTCTTCCACCTTCGCATTTTCAATCATGCACTCCAGAATGCGTGCTCGGCCCATCAGAATGTAGTCCTGCTTCTCTTCCCCGAGTTCGTACGCCGAGACCGCTTCTTCCTCGGCGCGCTGAAAATCTCCACCATCGAGATGGATGTATGCTGCATTCAGGTAAACTGTGCCGGCTCCGTGATGGTTCGGACGCTGCTGATAAATGTCCCGGGCGGCCTCCAGGTGCTCAAGCGCTTCGCGACGGAGCTGAGTCAAACGGCCGCGATAGTCATGCTTGCGTGAATCTTTGTTCTGAAGATCAACACTACGAAGATCGTGGCTGGCCGACATCTTTCGCCGCTGCTGAGCGTCGCGGTCGATTCTTTTCTGCAACTGCAGAGCGATTCCGCGCTTGGCGAGCGCCATGTTGGCCAACGATCGCGCCAGGTTCAGATGCCGTGAGTCCCGCTTGGTGTAATAGCGAATAGCGCTTTCGAAAAACTCAATCGCTTTATCGAAACGGCCCTCCCGGCGCGCCATGCGTCCGTAGAAGGATTGAATATTGCCGAGCGTCACATAGTCGTCGGTCTCGCGCAGCGCGTTTTCAGCTGCCTGCGAACTGCGCACCGATTCTTTCCATTTTCCCTGCTGAAAATAAAGCCAGCACTCGAGCACTTGCATTACCGCCGCCATGCGCGGATACCCTAACCCAACCGCCAGATCTTTTCCCTTCAGTGTGTAGACCAGAGCTTCGTCGTACTCGCCTCTTCTACGCAGGCAGCGGCCCTTCCAGAAATAAACAATGGCCAGCAGAAACCGGTCATCCAGCTCTTCCCCCAGGCTCAGGACGAAATCAAAGTGACCGATCGCCGGTTCCATCGCCTCTTCCACCATCGCCACCATTCCCTCGACCATGCGCATGCAGAGGTAATCGGCAATCGAGAGCTTCGACCGCAATCCAGGTTCGAGGTGTTCAAAGCGTTGCAGAAGCTCTTTGAGTGGCGGCCCGCTGAATCCGATGTCCGTCCATATCGCAAGCTGTGCCAGCAGGCGAGCAGCGTTTTCCTGGGAGGGGTCGAGGTTGGCAATCAAGTCGTGGTGCGATCGCAGACACGCAATCCCGCGCTCGATTTCGCGCGCGACAACATGTTCCTGCAACTGCGAGAGGAAGCGTGCGTCAATCGGGAGGTTAGCCGGAATACCTCTGCGTGTGCCCATCACCATCAATTGACGTTCTAGTCCAATAAATCATAACTGGCAAGGGTTAGAAATTCCGACGAGCTGGGAGTTTGCGGTCCTGCCGACGGGGCTCGAACCGAGCCGCCCGCTTCGACAAGAATGCTTGGGCTTCCTGGGTAAGAATGCCAGCCTGCGTCTGGCAACAACATTTTTCTCAAGGACAGTAGTGGCCTTCATAGGACAACATCATAAATGCCGGTTCTTGGGCGCAAATCGTGCGCACTAGGTCATTTCGGACCAGTGGGTCCACGCGGACAGCGCGGTTTGCCTGGACGCGCAATCCGGGGTCTACTACATCTGGAGCCAAACTCCGGACGCAAATTTTTGAGTGGGGATAAATAGATGACGACTCCGACTTCCAACCGGCGCACCAGCAACACCGACCACACATTCGTGAACACATTCGTGGATGCGGCACCCAGCCACGAAATTGCCACCGCTGCGGCTCTGTACTATCCGTCGTTGATAGGTAATTGCTGGGACGACGAACTGCTGCCGTCGGGAGATTAGTAGCGGAACGCGCCGATCCTTTGGGATCGGCACCACTCTCCAAACGGCAAACCAGCAACTGGCAGACCAGCCCTCAGTGGCGCGGCATCCCGCGTCCGTGAACCCAACCCGATCTCAGTTGAAGTCAAGAATGGGATTCCGGGTCAGAAATAATTCCCCCCATGGGGCCCTGAAGCCGCGGTTGCGATTGGCAGAACGGCTGGTTACATAGAAGTAGCCCGGCCGTTGCCGGACTAAGAAGAATACGGCAATTTTACTGATACGGCGAAGGACACGATTATCCATGGAGGCGGAAAGTGTTTATCAGCGCTGAGAGCCAGGAAACCACTATGACGATGTTCGACCAACAGGTCGCGGCCGCGACGGAATGGTTCGCGAGCCCGCGATTCGACGGGATCGTCCGTCTCTACTCCCCGCGCCAGGTGGCCGAGCAGCAGGGCACGCTTTCCGGCGACTACACCGTAGCGCGACGGGCAGCTGAGGAGTTCTATGCACGGCTGCGCGAGCTCTTCGAACAGCGCAGGCAGATCACTACCTTCGGTCCCTATTCGCCGGGCCAGGCGGTGATGATGAAGCGGATGGGGATGGAAGGCATTTACCTAGGCGGCTGGGCGACGTCCGCCAGGGGATCGCTCTCAGAGGATCCGGGTCCGGACCTGGCCAGCTACCCGCTCAGCCAGGTGCCAGACGAGGCCGCCGGACTGGTGCGGGCACTTCTCACCGCCGACAAGAACCAACACTTCGCGCGCGCGCGGATGACCGAAGAACAGCGCAAGGCGACACCGGTCGTCGACTATCGGCCCTTTATCATCGCCGACGCCGACACCGGTCACGGTGGAGACGCGCATGTACGCAATCTGATTCGCCGCATGGTCGAGGTCGGGGTGCCGGGCTACCACATTGAAGACCAGAAGCCGGGAGCGAAGAAGTGCGGCCACCAGGGCGGTAAGGTGCTCGTGGCCGAGGACGAGCAGATCAAGCGCCTCAACGCCGCCCGCCTGCAGCTCGACATCATGCGGGTCCCGGGCATCCTTGTGGCCCGAACCGACGCCGAGACCGCGACGTTCCTCGAGAATCGGAGCGACGAGCGCGACCAGCCCTTCATCCTCGGCGCCACCAACATCGAGCTACCCAGCTACAAGGCCGGCTATCTCGCCATCTTGCGGAAGCTCTTCGAACTGGGCGTCGAGGAGGTCCGCGGACACCTGCTTTTTGCTGTGTCCGAGGCCGAGTACTTGGCGGCCTTCGCATGGCTGGAGCGGGTTGGGCTCATGTCGATGATCGCCAAGAGTGCCCAGGCTCTTAGGGATATGCCGGCAACCGAGTTCGACGCAGCACTCGACAGGATAGACACGCGCTATGTGGAAATCTGGCAGGCGGAAGCCGGGCTGAAGACCTATGGGCTGGCGGTCGCCGAGGTGCTGGAGTTCCGCACGGCCGAGGGCGATCGTTTCGACATGACCGTCGAGGAATGGCTGGCATTCTCGAAACGGGCTTCTTTCTACGAGGTGCGCGAGCGAGCGAAGTCGATGGGCATCCAGGTGATCTGGGATTGCGAGCTGCCCAAGACTCCCGAAGGCTTCTATCACATCCAAGCCGGGATCGATTACGCCATCGCCAAGTCCCTGGCTGTGGCGCCCTTCGCCGACGTGCTGTGGATGGAGACCAAGACGGCGGATCTCGAGGACGCCAGGAAGTTCGCCGAGGCCATCCACGCGCAGTATCCCGACAAGATGCTGGCGTACAACCTCTCGCCGTCGTTCAGCTGGGACACCACGGGAATGAACGACGAGCAGATGAAACGGTTCCCCGAGGAACTCGGGAAACTCGGCTTCGTCTTCAACTTCATCACCTACGGTGGTCACCAGATCGACGGCTTGGCTGCCGAGGAGTTCGCGACCGCATTGAAGCAGGACGGCATGCTGGCGCTGGCGCGCTTGCAGCGCAAGTTCAGACTGCTGGAGTCACCGTATCGGACGCCGCAGACCCTAGTCGGAGGGCCCCGGCTGGACGCCGCATTGATGGCTTCGTCGGGACGCACCGCGGCGACGAAGGCGATGGGCAAGGGGTCGACGCAGTTTCAGCACCTGGTTCAGACCGAGGTCCCGACCAGGCTGCTGGAGGAGTGGCTCGCGGAGTGGAGCAAGCACTGCGACTATGCAGACGAAAATTCGCGTCCGGCTACGTCCGCACACGGCCGGTTCGGAACTGTTGGAACTGAGTGTGCTGAACGAGCCCAGCGGGGAAAAGCTCGCCAACGTGGTCTTCGCCTACATCCAGGATCGTCGCGGGCGCGGCATCCTCTCGATTCGCGACCAGAACACCCTCGCGCCGGCGCGCAAGAAGCGACTGATGACGGTCGTCCAACTGTTCCTGATCCACCGCTACAATGCCAGCTCGGTGCACTACGTCACCCCGACCGAGGACAACGAGTTTCAGACACAAAGGATGAAGAGTGTGGGGATTTTCTCGGATGTGCATACCGAGATTGGCCAAATCATCGTCGCGCAAGTCAACAAAGAACGCGTCGCCGAACTGCTGAAGCCTGACCGGGTACTTCTCTTGGAGATGATCCGTAAGACGTCGCCGGCATTGCAAATCCAGACTTAGATACCAGACATAGAGGAGAAGATGTGTTCCTAGATTAGCAAGGTCCTTTGTCGGCAATTCCTCCGCGAGCGCAAGGTCGGCTATGAAGCGGTGAAGCACCAGCGCTTCGTCGGAACCGGGTCCTTCGATCCGACGCAAGCGTGGAGCTGGGCGATGACCATGGCATCACGACAGCCACTCCGCTTCGCACCAGCTATCTCAGACTGAGATAGATGGGGATAATCCCTGATGGCATAACGAAGTCGGCCTCCGAACGGTTCGAGTAAACTTTGCGGTGTTCCAGGCATGCCCTCGACTTCACGAGTACAGTCCTAGAACTAACTGTCTGTGACCTGCACTTCTGACCACTAAAATTTCCCAGCGCTTCGTGCTACCTTCGATCATGTATCACGAACGAAAATCGAGTTTCAAATCGCGGCTCGAAAGCGAGCCGCCGGCGAACAAATTCGATCGGCGTCCTCGCTCGCAGCGAAGCACCCGCCGCAAGGCTCGACATTCTTCGTCGCACTCACCCCCAGAACCCTGCCCACACTCGGCCACGGTTCGCCTTTCACGACTCACAAGTCACGAGTTACCAGTCACGGATTTCTAATCGAGACACCGCGATTAGAATTTCCCGCAAAGCTAACAAAACAAAGCCCCGGCCGCATTTCTAATCGGGACAAAATCGCTGTTTTCTCTTCCCGATTTCCCGCTCCGGCACGAAATCGGCAGGAGCCGCCGCCTCCCGAAGTTCTAATCGCAAATCCGGAATTAGAATTTTTTTTAAGCACTTCAAAATCAACAAAGTACAAATTTCTAATCGCAAATAAACGTGGGTTTTGCGTCCTGCGGCGTGGGTCGCCTTTTTGTGCCCCGGAATCTCTTTTCGTGTGCCGGAATCTAAGGTCCGAGAATCGGTCAGCCATTCGAGCTGGAAGGTTGAAAACGAGAATCGGCGCTATTCAAAGGACTCCAGTTAAAGTTAAGTCGCTATTATGTTATGGTGACTCTCACTTTCAGCTGTATAAGATGATTACGAACAGCCCAAGCGTGATACTCGGAGAGAATTAGTTATGGCCAACGCCAAAGTTAAGGGCGCAGCACCTGCTGCAGCTCGGAGCGTAGCCCAGCGCGGAGCAAAACGATTGGCGCGCCGAGCCGGTGCGCTCGGCATTGAAGCGGAGCTGGGGCTTCGCGAGAGAAAGAAAGCGCGGCTGCGCCAGGAAATTATTGACACCGCGTTGCGGCTTTTCCGCGCCAAGGGTTACGAAAACACGCGCGTAGAAGATGTTGTGCAGGTTCTTGAAATCAGCCAGCCCACATTCTTCCGCTACTTTCCCACCAAGGACGCCGTGCTCTACGAAGTGGGCAATCGCGGCTACTCTTGTATTACCGAAAAACTGAAGATGGAACTTTCAAGCGACGCGAGCACGGCGGACCGCCTGCGGCGTCTGTACAGCGAATTTGCCCATGAGGTGGAAGCGAATCGCTGGCTTTGGCAGGCGGTGGTGCTTTCCGGAGCGATGGATCCGGTGCGTTCTCCGCAGATGCGCGGACAGGAAAAAATCGCCGTGAGCCTGCTGCAGGAAATTCTGGAACAGGGACAGAAGCGCGAAGAGATCACGCGCGCTTTTCCTGTCGATCACCTCGCCGAATTTATGGAAGCGCTTTACAACACCGTGGTGCGAAACTGGGTGGCAGGTCCGGCGGGCCCTGACAAGCTGGTGGGACGCGTTCGCAACGCGGTAGATTTTTTTCTGCGCGGAGTGACGACCTAAGCTTCGCGTCAACGCCGAAAAATTACCAGCCCATCATCAATCAGCCCATATCGAACGGATGCGAATGCGAGCCGCCGTCCTCCACGATTTCAAACAGCCCCTCACAATTGAAGACATCGAGCGTCCTGCACCCGGCGCGGATGAAGTTCTGATCCACGTCGAAGCCTGCGGCGTCTGCCACTCCGACGTACATATTGCGGACGGCGACTGGCCGCAGTTCGCGAAAATCGTGAAGCGCCCGCTGGTTCTCGGGCACGAAATCGCGGGGCGCGTAGCCGAGAAGGGCGCGAACGTCCGGAATTTGGAAATCGGCGACCGCGTCGGAGTTCCGTGGGTTTACTGGACGTGCGGCGAATGCGATTTCTGCAAGGAAGGAAATGAGAATCTTTGCAGCAAGCAGAAAATTACGGGCGTCACGGTGGATGGCGGCTACTCGGAATATTTCAAAGCGCCCGCAAGCCACGCGCTGAAAATTCCCGACGGGCTGTCGCCAGCCGAAGCGGCGCCGCTCTTCTGCGCCGGTGTGACGGTGTATCGCGCGCTGAAGCAAGCGGGCATTTCTCGCGGGCAGCGGCTCACGGTGTTTGGCCTCGGCGGGCTGGGCCATCTCGCCGTGCAGATCGGGCGTGAGTTCGGCGCGGAAGTGACGGCGGTGGACATCTCGGATGAAAAGCTCGCGCGGGCGATGTCTCTCGGAGCGGCGAAGGCCCTCAACAATTCACGCGGCGATGCGGTGAAGGAGATTCGCAAGGACGGCGGCGCACACGTCGCACTTGTCTGCTCGGCAGCGAAGGCTGCTTACGACGCCGCGTTCAACAGCGTGCGGCCGACGGGCACTCTTCTAGCGGTGGGATTGCCGGCGGAAAGCATTTGTTTTCCGCCGATTATGATGGCCGCCCGGGAGGTGCGAATCAAGGCATCGTCCGTGGGCACTCGCGAAGACCTTCGCGGCGTACTGGCGATGGCGGCGGCTGGGAAGCTTCGTTGTGACGTTGTCTCGAAGCCGCTGGAATTTGCCAACGAGGCCCTGGAGCTCCTGCGAACGGGGCAGGTCTCAGGCCGAATTGTTTTGACCTTCCCCGGCTAGGCCTTCTCCTCTGCTTCGCCATCGCTTCCTCTTCCAGGAACATCTTGCCAAAAATCTTAGGGTCCGCGATTAATTCGGCTTGACGTTAGTCACTAAAATGTAATATTCCCTATCATAATTTTGGATGGGTGGAACGGGTGGACGGATGGCAGGTGGTTCCGACGAATTTCGGCTCGATAGAACCGCGGGCGTAGTGCGACTTCACAAGCAGCCAGGCGATGCTTTGGCCTCACGAGGAGGATTTATGAAGTCAGCATTTCTAGCCGGTCTGATCGCGTGTCTGGTGTGCGTGCTGGTCGCGACTCCAGCGGCCCGGGCGCAAGGGGTAGGCTCATCGGGAACGATCAACGGGACGGTGACGGATCCGACCGGCGCAGTAGTTCCGAAAGCGCTGGTTGTAGCCGTTGAGAGCGACCGCGGCGTGCAGCGCTCGACCGAAACGGACACGAACGGCTTCTACCGCCTGACCGGTTTGCCTCCGACAACCTACGACGTGACCGTGAAGGCGTCGGGCTTTGAAGCGCTCCAGCAAAAGGGACTAACGGTGAGTGTGGGCGGCATCGCCGTTCTCGACTTCCATCTCACGATTGCGACTTCCAAGTCAGTGGTCGAAGTGAACGCGGCACCACCGGTGGTGGAAGTGCAACGCGGCAGCCAGGCAGACACGATCGTACAGCGATACATCGAGGATTTGCCGATCGACCGTCGCGATTATCTGACTTTTACGTTGTTGGTGCCCGGCGTGGCCGATTCCACACGATTGGCCGACGACCAGGACTTTCGCGTGAAGCAGACACCGCAGAGCGGGCTTTCGTTTTATGGAAGCAATGGCCGCGGGAATAGCATTACGGTGGACGGCGGCGAGGCGAGCGACGACGCGGGCGGCGTGAGGCCGACACTGAGCCAGGACGCGGTGCAGGAATTCCAAATCAATCGGAGCAACTACCAGGCTGATTTGGGTGCAGCCAGCGGGGCATCGATCAACATCGTTTCGAAGTCCGGGACGAACGACATTCATGGCAGCGCATTCGGATTCTTCCGCAACGATGCTTTGGATGCGCGCGATCCATTTGCCTTCACTCAAGCGCTCCAGCCGGGACAGACATTCGATCCCGCGGCCCCCGATTCAACAGGCTCGCCGGTAAAGAATTCCCTCGGGCGGTATCAATTCGGCGTGAATGCAGGTTTTCCGATTCAGAAGGACAAGACATTCGGGTTCCTGGCCTTTGAAGGATTGCGCCAGAATTCGGAAAATGCGGTTCCGCTGCTTACGGACACGAATATTTTCCGGACGACTACGCCTCAGAACAGCGTTCTCGGCGCCCTCGCCGCCCTGCCCGGCAATCCGGTGGTGCCGTGTCTTACCAGTCCGGCGACTTCGCTACCGGCGCAAACGTGCGCTTTTGCTCTCAGCCAGATATTGACGGTCGATGCAACTCCCAATCCGCCGTTCCGAAGCACCGGCCAGGCGATGCTGAACGATTATTTGATCAACCAGCTCATCGACAACGGCGGACTCTTCAACTACAACACGAACGATTACCTCTTCAACGGCCGGATCGACCACGTTTTCGATGAGGCCAACCACGTTAGCTTGAGTTACCGCTTCGCGCACAACCTGATCGAGAATCCGGACGTGCAATCCCTGACAGGTTTCTCGGCCGGCAGCTCGATCCACAATTACGACAATAATTTACAAGGTTCCTGGTTCCACACCTTCAACCCGCGAACGCAGAACGAGCTGCGAGTGCAGTTCAATTACGACAGCTTCAACGTAATCCCCAATACCCCGGCGTCGGTGGGACTCCAGATTCCCGGCTTTGCGAACAACCTCGGCACGAACATCTTTCTGCCGAACCTAACGATCCTGAGGCGCTGGGAGTTCGCGGACAACGTGACGATGGTTCGCGGAAATCACACGATTCAATTCGGCGTGGACGAGATTCTGCGGGGGAACCACACGGAATCGCACACGTTCTTGCCTGGGCGGTTCGTGTTCGGTCCCCTGCCGGGAGTGGCGCTGAGCCCCTGCTTCCTCCCGGCCCCCGGAAACCCCTGCGGTCTGTCCACGCAGGGTGCGTCGATCAATTCGCTGCAGGCAGCTTCCTTGGCGCAGCCGGTCCTCTATCAGCAGGCCTTCGGCAACCCGGACTATCCCGCGTACACGCGGCCGCTCACGGGCCTCTACATTCAGGACTCGTGGAAGCTGTTCCCGAACTTCACCCTCAATATCGGAGTGCGCTGGGAGATCGATTCGCAGTTCAACCCGCTTAACACCTACCTCGGAGATGTGGGCCCGCGCATTTCCTTCGCGTGGGATCCGTTCAAGGATCACAAGACCGTGGTGCGCGGCGGTTACGGAATCTTCTACGGCCCTGTCGACGCGCAGATTAACCAGGTGGGTTTGAGCCTCGGCGTGCTAAACAAGAACCACACGACCGTCGAGAACCAGAAGAACAAGAGTCAGGTGCCCGATCAGGTGAACAATCTCATCAACACCTGCGGTTTGGGTTTCCCCGGTTTTCCGATCTTCCCCGGGACCGGTACCAGCCCTTGCACTCGCTACATATCCATTTACGCGGATACGATCGCATCGAATGCGCCGCTGCCGATCGCCAATTCAGCGACGCTTTTCCAGGGGCTGTTCAATCCTGCTGGTAACCCGTCGGGGACGAACCTGATTGCGTGCACGACGCCGGCGCCCGGCCAGAATGCCTGCATCACACCGGCCGACGTCGCGGCGTTCGGGATCATCCCGTCCAATAGCGGGCAGCTGGCGCCGCTTCAGGCAGTCTTCAGCAACCCGCCCAACTACAAGCCGCCGTATTCGCAGCAGGCTTCGCTCGGAATCGAGCGCCAGATTGCGCCGGGGTTCACGGTCGGTGCGAGCGGTATCTATTCGCACACGCTTCGATTGCCGGTAGCGATTGATACGAACCTCTTCCCGGCACCCGAGAGCACGATCGCCTTGGCGAATGGGCAAGTTGTCTCCTATCGAAACTGGAACACCAGTTCGCTTACGGACCCGGCCGCCGGTTTGCAGATTTCCGGACCCGGCGCGGGCGGCGTCTATCCGTGTGCAATCACTCTAAATGGTTTTGGGCAGCCGGTGTCGCCGTGCTTCGTGAATGCTCTGGTTGCTCAGAATAACCAGTACACTTCAGCAGCGTCGGCGCTCTATGAAGGGCTGATTTTGGAAGCGAAGAAACGGTTCAGTAATAACTTCACGCTGTTCGGCAATTACACCTTCAGCAAGGGATTCGATACGTCCACCGACTACAACACCGATTACGGCCCGCAGGATCCGACGAATCTGGGCCTCGATCGAGCGCTTTCGGAATTTGACGAAAGGCATAAGGTTGTTGTGGCCGGAGTTTTCGACAGCCCCTGGAAGAATCCGATTCTCGCCGGTTTCCAGCTGTCGCCGATTTTCAGCTATCACAGCGGGCATCCCTTCAACTTGCTGGCTGGAACGGAAGTGAACGGCAACAATCACACGACGAACGAGCGTCCGATCGGCGCGAACCGCGACACGGGTCTCGGTCCTAGTTTCGTTGACTTCGATATGCGCTTGAGCTGGACGCACAAGCTGGGCGAAAGAGTTTCCATGAGACTGACGGCGGAAGGATTCAATATCGCCAACCATACGAACTTCGCCAGCGTGAATAACGAAGTGAGCCCGCTCTTCGGGCTTCCTGCGGATGTCGGTGGAGGAGGCAACACCACGTTCAATGTGCACGGCATTCGTCCGGGCAGGGTTTTGGCGGATGGAAGCGTAGTCACACCGAGTACGCCGCTTTCGTTCACGTCGGCATTTCCGAAGCGCGAAATCCAGCTGGGCGTCCGGTTCGATTTCTAGATTTTGATTGCGCTCGGCTCTCGGCGAATAATTCGATTTCCGCAGTGAAAACGGCACGGCTGAGGCAAACGAAATTCGTGCCGTTCTATAGGAAGGAGAGTGTCCGATGTGGCGAGGAGTTAAGCATGGGGTTTTGGTTGCGTTATTTTCCGCCGTCCTCTTGTTCTCGGTAGCGGTCACAACAAACGCACAGGTAAGCCTTACCACGAAGACAGGTAAGCTCGCGGATGGCGCGACGTACCTGATCCAGGTACCTTCGAACTGGAACGGGACCCTTTTCTTGTACAGCCATGGATACGTGGTTCCCGGAAGCCCGAATCCGGCGCAGAACGTGGGCGATCCGGCTACTGGCGCTTTTCTTCTGGCGAACGGCTTTGCGCTTGCGGGCTCTTCCTACGCTCACACAGGCTGGGCGATTCAGGAAGCTCTGGTCGATCAGATTCAGGTGCTGGACTTGTTTGACGCGGATTTTGGCAAACCCAAGCAGACGATTGCCTGGGGACATTCTCTCGGCGGGATTATCACGGCGGGATTGGTCCAGAATAATCCGGGACGGTTTACGGCGGCGCAACCGATGTGCGGCGTGCTGGCCGGCGGCGTAGCCACATGGAACGCAGCGCTTGATGGGGAATTCGCTTTCAAGACGCTTCTGGCGCCGAACAGCGACCTGCAGCTTGTAAACATCACGAACCCAAATAATTTGAACCTCGCCGAAGAAATTCTCGCAGCGGCACAGGCCACGCCTCAGGGCCGGGCGCGAATCGCGCTGGGTGCCGCGCTGTCGGATACTCCGGGCTGGTTTACTCCGCTTTCGCCCGAGCCGGCACGGAATGATTTCGCTTCGCAAGAGCAAAATCAATTTTTGTGGGACTCGGAAGTTGATTTTCCTTTCGTATTTGCGTTTCGAGCCGAACTCGAATTGCGGGCCGGCGGAAATGTCTCCTGGAACAACGACATCGACTACGGCATTCAACTACTGCTATCGCCAAACCTGAATGAAGTGTGGGCGCTGTATCAGATGGCGGGACTGAGCCTGTTTGAAGATATTGAGACGCTGAATCGAGCGGCGCGAATCAAGGCGAATCCAAGCGCAGTGCAATACCTGGAACAAAATATAATTTTCAACGGCGAGATCAATATTCCGGTGCTGACGATGCACACCACGGGAGACGGCCTCGTCATAAATGAAAACGAATCGGCTTATCGGACGATCGTGGATCTTGCAGGCAACGGCAATTTCCTGCGGCAGACTTTCGTTTCGCGCGCGGGGCACTGCAGCTTTACACCTGCGGAGACGATTGCGGCTGTGGGGACTTTGTTGACAAGGGTAGAGACGGGGCACTGGCCAACCGTGGAGGCGAATGTGTTGAACGGCGAAGCGACGGCGCTCGGTCCTCAACTCAACATTTTTGCTCCGAACGGTGCGATCGTTCCGACGGCGCCGGCTTTTATTGATTTCATTTCGGGCCCTTACCCGCGTCCATTCGACTCTTTGGCAGCGATATGCCCGAAGGGCTCGAATCGCGGTTGTCCGTTTGCGTTTTTCCTGCAGCACTAGCCTCGGGAACGTTTTAGGGAGCAACAGACGGATCGAAGGCGACGCCTGCTGGGCGGCGGGCGTCGCTTTTTTCGCTGTGAATAAGTTCAGATTAGTGGCCTCAGTGAAATTTTCGGCGAGCAACTTCCGGCAGGACGGATCGCGGGATATCACGGGATATTGAATGCACACCAGGGAACTCTTCAATCTCAGCGGGCGCGTAGCAATCGTTACGGGCGGTTCCGTCGGGCTGGGGCGGCAGATGGCGCAGGGGCTGGCGGAGATGGGCGCGAACGTAGTGCTATGCGCGCGAAAGAAAGAACGATGCGAAGCGGCGGCGGCGGAGTTGCGAGGCTTGGGCGTGAAAGCGATGGCGCTTGGTTGCGACGTGAAGGATTCGGCTAGCGTGAAGGATGTGGTTGACGCGACGGTTGCGGAGTTCGGACGCGTCGACGTGTTGATCAACAACGCAGGGATTGCCTGGGGCGCACCGGTGGAGGAAATGCGGCTCGAACATTGGAACAAGGTGCTGGAGACGAATTTGACGGGTACGTTTTTGTTTTCGCAGGCGGCGGGGAAAGTGATGATCGGCCAGCGAAAGGGAAAGATCATCAACATCGCATCGGTGGCGGGAATTCGCGGCGCTCCGCCGGAATTTCAGGCCATCGGCTATCACGCGAGCAAGGGCGGGGTGATTGCGTTTACCAAGGATTTGGCGTGCAAATGGGGCGTGCATAATATTCAGGTGAACGCGATTGCGCCGGGCTGGTTTCCGACGAATATGTCGCAAGTGGTGATCGAACGGAATAAGGATTATTTTCTGCAGCGGATTCCGGCGCACCGTTTTGGCGGCGACGATGATTTGAAGGGAGCCGCGGTGTATCTGGCGTCGAGCGCGTCGGATTACGTGACCGGAGATGTGCTGGTGGTTGACGGAGGGCAGACAGCTTAGAGGCGGTACGACAGGGCCATGAAAATTCCACTGACTCCCATTCGTTTTTTGAGATACGCCGAGCAGCAATTTCCGAACAAACTCGGCATCGTTTGCGGCGACGTGCGGCTGACCTATGCGCAAGTGGCCGAGCGGGTTCGCAGGCTTGCCGGGAGCTTGCACGAATTGGGCGTTGCTCCTGGCGATCGTGTGGCGTTTCTGAGCATGAATTGCCATCGCTTGATCGAGGCGTATTACGGTGTGCTGGAGGCCGGGGCAATTCTGTTGCCGCTGAATATTCGGCTGGCGCCGCATGAGCTGGCGTTTATTTTGCGGGATGCGGGCGTGAAGGTGTTGTTTGTGGGCAAGGAGTTTGTCGAGCTCGCGAATGCTTTCCGGAAAGATGTGCCGGGAATCGAGAAATTCGTTTTGCTCGAGGGCACGCCTGCGGCCGACTGGCTTGAGCGGAAGAATTACGATGAGCTTTTGGCTGACGCGAAACCGGTTCAGGCTGACTTCATGCAGGTGGACGAAGATTCTGTGGCGGAACTTTTCTACACGAGTGGGACAAGTGCGAATCCCAAGGGCGTGATGCTCACACATCGCAACGTGTATCTTCACGCGATGAGCGTCGCGCTTGCGTTCAACACCGGGCTCGAGAGCATTGAGCTGCACACGATTCCGCTTTTCCATGCGAACGGCTGGGGCGTGGCGCACTCGCTCACGTTGATGGGCGGAACGCACGTGATGGTTCAGCGATTCGAAACGCGCGAAGTGTTCCGGCTAATCCAGCAGGAAAAGGTGCAGTCGTGCAGCCTCGTGCCGACAATGGCGACGGCGCTGGTGAATTGCCCGGAGCGGCCGAAGTACGATATTTCCACTTTGAATCGCGTAGTGATAGGCGGAGCGGCGTCGTCGCCCACTTTGGTGCGCGAGGTGGAGGAGAAGTTGAAGTGCACCTGTTTTTCGGGTTACGGGCTGACGGAAACTTCGCCGATGCTTTCGATCTCGCCGATGAAGCCGTGGCTGCGCTGGGAGGGAGCTGATCGTTACGCAGGGCAGGCGATGACGGGGTATGCGGCGCCGGCGATGGAAATTCGAGTGGTGGACGCGAATGATGTGGATGTGGCGCATGACGGCGTGGCGATTGGAGAAATTGTTGCGCGCACTGACGGAGTGATGAAGGGTTACTGGAACGATCCGGATGCGAGTCGCGAAGCTTTGCGCGGCGGCTGGTTTCACACTGGCGATATGGCGACGATTAACGTGGAAGGGTATCTGCTGGTTGTCGACCGGAAGAAGGACATTATCGTGAGCGGCGGCGAAAATATTTCTTCGCTGGAAATAGAAAAGGCGCTCTTGGCTCATCCTGCGGTGTACGAACTTGCGGTGGTTCCGGTGCCGGATCAACGGTGGGGTGAGGTGCCGAAAGCGCTGGTGGTGTTGAAGCCGGGGCAGCGGGCTACGGAGGCGGAATTGCTCGAATTCTGCCGCGGGCGCGTGGCGCACTATAAGGCGCCGCGGTCGATTGAGTTTTTCGAATCGCTTCCGAAGACGGGTACCGGGAAGATTCTGAAGAAAGAGCTGCGCAAGAAATATTGGCAGGGAAGCGAAACGATTCGGCCGCAGGCTTCTGCGGCGGATTCGCAGAAAGTTGCGAAATAGGTTGCGGTTTTTTGGGGGCACGTGTTGCTGCCGCTTTTTTGAAAGGATTGCTGAATGGATCTGAATCTCACTCCTGAAGAGACAAAATTCCGCGACGAGCTGAGAAGTTGGCTTGAGGCGAATGTTCCGAAGGATTGGGGCGAGTGGCGAGAGAAACCGCTCGAGGAATCGTTTCCGTACCTGCGCGCGTGGCAGCGAAAATTGTATGAAGGCGGATGGGCGGCGGTTTCCTGGCCCAAAGAATATGGTGGGCGCGGCGCGACACTGATGGAGCAGTCGCTATTTTGGGAGGAGATGGCGCGTGTGGAAGCGCCGCCGATGGCGAACTCGCTCGGACTTGGGTTGATTGGCCCGACAATCATCGCGTATGGCACCGATGAGCAGAAAAAGCGATTCATTCCGAAGATTCTGAGCGCGGAAGAAATATGGTGCCAGGGATTTTCGGAGCCGAATGCGGGTTCGGACCTGGCAGCGCTGCAAACGGAAGCTCGGCTGGATGGCGATCATTACGTCGTTAATGGTCAAAAAGTGTGGACGAGTTACGGCTGGATTGGCAATTGGTGTGAGCTTGTGGTGCGTACGGATTCGAACGTGCCGAAGCACAAAGGGCTTTCGGTGCTGCTGATTGATATGAAATCGCCAGGCGTGGAAGTTCGTCCGCTGAAGCAGATGACGGGGGAGAGTGAGTTCAACGAGATTTTCTTTCGCGACGTGCGCGTGCCTGTGGCGAATCTTCTTGGCAAAGTGAATGACGGCTGGAACGTGGCGGTGAGCACTCTGATGTATGAGCGGGGTTCTTATGGCGCGCGGTTGCACCTGATCTTCAAACGCGCGATAACCCGTTTGATTGAGCTCTCGCATAAATTTCAGAAGGACGGGCATCCGGCGGCACAGGATCCGATTACTCGCCAGAAACTCGCGCAATGCTACGCGGAAATCGAGATCATGCGCTGGAATCAGCTGCGCGCGTTCAGCCGCGTCACTGCAACCGGTGTTCCGGGGCCCGAAGGCTCGATTCAGAAAATATTCTGGAGCGAACTGAATCAGCGGCTTCAGCAGATCGCGCAGGAAATGTTTGGCGCCTACGGGCAGGTGCTCGCTGGGGATAAGGACGCCGTCGACAACGGAATCTGGTCGTATGGTTACTTGCGAACCCGTGGGAACACGATTGAAGCCGGTACGTCGGAAGTGCAGCGAAACATCATCGGGCATTTCGTGCTGGGCTTGCCCAGAAGCTACTAGCCAGGAGAGGCGATGCAATTCGGATTGAGCGAAAGCCAGCAGATGTTGAAGGACAATGCCCGGAAATTCTTCGCCGGCGAATGTTCGATGGAAGAAGTCCGCCGGCTGATGGAGACTGAGACGGCTTACGACAAGAGCTTGTGGGAGAAGATGGCCGAGCAGGGTTACACGGGCATTATTTTTCCTGAAGAATATGGCGGTGTCGGGCTTGGAAAGGTGGAGCTCGCGCTGCTGATGGAAGAAGCAGGGCGGGCGCTTGTGCCCGGGCCGCTCTTTTCCACCGTGGCGTTTGCGGGGGCGGTGATTGATGCGGTTGCGAGCCCGGAGCATAAGAAGAAATATCTCGCACCGATTTGTGCCGGAGATGCGCGCTCCACGGTGGCGTTTCTTGAAGCGGATGCCAGCTGGAATCCTGCGGATATTCATATGGCCGCTGCGAATGGCGCGCTGAGTGGCGCGAAGCTTTTTGTGCCGGACGCGGCCGTGGCGGACTTTATCGTGGTAATCGCGCGCAACGGCATATTTGCCGTGGCGTCGAAGGCTTCCGGAATGAAAATCGCGCCGATGCTGGGGATGGATCTGACGCGCAAACTCTATCGAATTGAATTCCAAAACACGCCCGCGGAGAAGATCGGAGACGTATCCGCTTTAGCAAAGGGATTCGACGTTGCAACGACCGCGCTTGTGTGTGAGCTGGTGGGCGGAATGCAGCGAACCCTCGACATCACGGTGGAATACGCCAAGATGCGAAAGCAGTTTGGCAAGCCGATCGGGATGTTTCAAGCGGTGCAGCACCAGTGCGCGGATATGTATCTCGAGACGGAAAGCTCGCGCTCGGCTGCTTACTATGCCGCTTGGGCGCTGGAAGAAAATGCGCCTGATGCATCCGTTGCGGTATCGATCGCGAAGATGTATGCGAGCGACGCTGCGCGCAATGTGGGCAATCGCGGGATTCAAGTGCATGGCGGAATGGGTTTCACGTGGGAAAACGACGTGCATCTCTATTACCGGCGAGCGAAATCTTCCGAAACAGCTTTCGGCGATTCCACATACCACCGCGAGCGGATCGCGCGGCTTGTGATTGATGCTGATGAACGGCTTGCGAAGAGCGCATAAGAATTCCAAAAGAGAGAGCGACACAATGAGCGACCTGGTACAGGTAACGAAGAACGGCGACATCGCGATTATCACGATCAACAACCCTCCGGTGAACGCTCTGAGCCCGGGCGTGCCGGAAGGCATCGGCGACGCAATCGATCAGATTGCTAAAGATTCCAGCGTGAAGGCGGCTGTTCTAATTGGTGGTGGTAAAACTTTCATCGCCGGCGCGGATATCAAAGAATTCGAGAAGATGACGTCCGGAAAAACCGAACGCGGCGCGGGGCTGCTTCCGCTGCTTCTCAAAATCGAAAATTGCGCCAAGCCAGTGGTAGTTGCAATTCATGGCAACGCTTTCGGAGGCGGGCTCGAGATTGCGATGTCCGGGCACTATCGTGTGTCATCGCCCGATGCTCAGGTGGGGCAGCCCGAAGTGAAACTCGGCATCATTCCGGGCGCGGCGGGCACGCAGCGTTTGCCTCGGCTTGCCGGTGTCGACAAGGCTGTGGAGATGTGCGTCGAAGGCAAGCCGGTGAAGGCGCCGGACGCGCTGAAATACGGGATCGTTGACCGGTTGATCGAGGGCGATTTGCTTGCGGGTGCGATTGCTTTTGCGCGCGAAGTTGCTGAGAAGCCTGCTCCCAAGACGCGAGAGAGAAACGAGAAGCTGGGAACGGAGGAGCAAAATGCACCGATTTTTGCCGCGGCTTGCGAAACCACGCGTACGAAACAGCGTGGGCTGATGGCGCCTTTGGCGGCGATTGAAGCTATCGAAGCTGCCACGAAATTGCCTTTCGAGCAGGGTTGCGAGAAGGAGCGGGAACTTTTCGTCAAATGCCTCTTCTCGGATCAATCCAAAGCGCTGATTCATGTGTTTTTCGGCGAGCGCGAAGTGGCAAAAATTCCGGATGTTCCGAAAGACACGCCGCTGATTCCCGTGAATAAAGCGGCCGTCGTCGGAGCTGGCACGATGGGCGGCGGGATCGCGATGGTGTTTGCGAATGCCGGAATTCCGGTGCTGTTAAAAGACGCCGACCAGCCGGCGCTTGATCGCGGAATCGCAAACATTCAAAAGAATTATGCGAGCTCCGTGAAGCGCGGCCGTTTCACGCAGCAGTTCGTGGACGAATGCCTGAAGCGAATTCAGCCGACGCTCACCTTCGATAATTTTTCGGACGCGGACATGGTGATCGAAGCTGTGTTCGAGGGAATGGCGCTGAAGAAGGAAGTTTTCGCGGAACTCGATCGCGTTTGCAAGCCGGGAGCAATTCTTGCCAGCAATACTTCCACTCTAAATATAGATGAAATCGCGTCAGCCACGTCACGCGCTGCTTCAGTGATCGGCACGCACTTCTTCAGCCCGGCAAATGTGATGCGCTTGCTCGAAATTGTTCGCGGTAAAGCGACGAGCAAGGAAGTGATCGCCACTTGCATGCAACTTTCGAAGAAGCTGGGCAAAATTGGCGTGCTCGTCGGAAATTGTCGCGGTTTTGTGGGAAATCGCATGTTTGGTCCCTACCGTCGCGAGGCGCAATTTCTTGTGGAGGAGGGAGCGAGCGTCGAGGCAGTTGATAAGGCGCTGGTGGATTACGGCATGGCAATGGGCCCGCTGTCGACCGGCGACCTGGCGGGACTTGACGTTGGCTGGCGCATTCGCAAGGAATATCGCCATTTCGAGAAGCCCGGCATTCGCCAGCCGATTGCCGAGGATCAGCTCTGCGAGATGGGACGCTACGGGCAGAAAACGGGCGCAGGTTGGTATAAATATGACGAAAATCGCCGCGCCACGCCCGACCCGGAAGTCGCAGAGCTAGTCCGCAAATGGACGACAGAAGCCAAAATTCCGCAGCGCCAAATTTCCGCCGATGAGATTGTCGATCGCTGCGTCTACGCTCTGGTGAATGAAGGCGCGCGCATTTTGGAAGAGGGGTTTGCGCTCCGGGCCGTCGATATCGACATCATTTACCTGAATGGCTACGGATTTCCAGCGTATCGAGGCGGCCCGATGTGGTACGCGGACACGGTTGGGCTGAAGAAAGTTTATGATCGCGTCGTCGAATTTCAGAAGCAGCATGGCGAAAGTTGGGAGCCTGCACCTCTGCTGAAGCAATTGGCGGAGCAAGGCAAGAAGTTCGCGGACTTCACAAGAGAACAGGGCGTCGCGGCATCGAAGCCTTGAGGAGAGCGCGTTGCCGGATTTCGAGGATCGCGCAACGGCTGTCCGTGCCGGCGAAGAGCTGAATCTCGAGGCGCTCGATGCCTACCTGCGAGCACATTTTCCCGATGAACGCGGGCCTCGCGACGTAAAGCAGTTTCCCAGCGGGCATTCGAATCTTACCTATTCTGTGCAATTTGGGGGGCGCGAGTTAGTGCTTCGTCGTCCTCCGTTTGGCAGCAAGGTGAAATCCGCGCACGACATGGGCCGCGAATTTCGTGTGCTCTCGAAGCTTCATGCCGTTTATCCGCAGGCGCCTGAAGTGGTTCTGTACTGCGAGGACACATCCGTGCTCGGCGCGCCGTTCTATCTGATGAAGCCGATTCACGGCGTGATTATCCGGAGGGATCCTCCCGCGAGCTTCGAATTCACTGAGAACACCGCGCGACGCCTGAGCGAATCATTCGTCGAGAATCTCGCCCGATTGCACAGCTTGGAGTACCAGAGAATTGGTCTCGGTGATCTTGGCAAGCCGGAAGGCTATCTCGAGCGCCAGGTGCGAGGGTGGACGGAGCGTTATCACGGTTCACGGACGCACGAGTTTCCGGAGGTGGAGCGCATCGTGAGCTGGATGCAGGCGCACATGCCTTCGACGAGCGACGCCGCGCTCGTCCATAACGACTACAAGTATGACAATCTGGTTTTAGATCTGGGCGATATCACGAAAATCGTCGGCGTGCTCGATTGGGAGATGTGCACGATTGGCGATCCACTCACCGACTTAGGCACGGCCCTCGCGTATTGGATTGATGCGGACGATCCCGAGCCGCTGCAGAAAATTCGATGGGGTCCTACGACACGTCCGGGCAGCATGACGCGCGCACAACTCGTCGAGCGCTATGCCGAGAATACTGGCCGCAACGTTTCGCACATGGATTTTTATGTGGCATTCGCGCGATTCAAGGTTGCGGTGATCGTCCAGCAAATCTACTACCGCTATCATCAGGGGCTGACGAAGGACGAACGCTTCGCCGGAATGCCTGTGGTGGTGGAAGCACTTCTGCGGGCTTCTCTGCATTGCGCTGAAACGGGCGCGATCTAGCGCTTTTGCAGCGAGGACTTAAGCGGGTTCGATAACGTTTCTGCCAGCAGCAGTGTTTAGCGGTAGTGCCGCACTACCCACTCCGCGATGCACGCCGGTTTAACTGATCCTTCGCACTCGACCGTCACAGAAAGTACAAGCTCGACTGCATCGCCGAGATCTTTGAAGGCGGCAAGCGTAAATCGTCCGCGTATCCGCGAACCTGCGCGCACGGCGGAAGGAAAGCGGACTCGATTCAGTCCGTAGTTGATCGCGCGCCGGCCCATCCGCTCAAATTGCATCGCATCTTGAATCAGCGAACTAAGCAGCGAAAGCGTCAGGAAGCCGTGCGCGATCGTTGTGCCGTACGGGGATTCTTTTTCGGCGCGTTCGCGATCCAGGTGAATCCATTGCCGGTCGCCGGTGGCTTCTGCAAACGCGCAGATGCGTTCCTGGGTCACGACGAGCCAATCGCTTGCTGCTATTTCACGGCCGATGGAATCGCTTAGAGATTCGATGGAGGCGATTTTAACAGACGGCACCTGAATCTCCGTGAGCGCTTAATTGTGCGCCGGCTTTGCCCATTTGCCGAGCTCAAGGCGCGCGATCGACTCGGCGTGAACTTCATCCGGCCCGTCGGCTAGACGCAAGGTGCGAACGCCGGCCCACGCCGCCGCGAGGAACGTGTCATCCGAAACGCCTGCTCCGCCGTGCGCTTGAATCGCGCGGTCCAGAACTTTCAAGGCTACGTTCGGCGCGACTATTTTGATCATTGCGATTTCCGCGCGCGCTGCTTTATTTCCCACAGTGTCCATCATGTGCGCGGCCTTCAGCGTCAGCAGTCGCGCCTGTTCAATCTCGATCCGCGACGCTGCGATATCCGCTCGAATTGTTCCTTGTTCAGCCAGCGGCTTTCCAAATGCCACGCGCGACTGGACTCGCTTGCACATGATTTCGAGGGCGCGCTCTGCGACGCCGATGCATCGCATGCAGTGATGAATACGGCCCGGTCCGAGACGGCCCTGCGCGATTTCAAATCCGCGACCTTCACCAAGCAGCATGTTTGTTGCCGGCACACGAACATTCTTGAACGTGACTTCGGCATGCCCGTGCGGAGCATGGTCGTAGCCAAAAACGCGCAGCAGGCGCTCAATTTTCACCCCGGGGGCATCCATCGGCACCAGAATCATCGATTGCTGCTTGTGCGTGGCTGCGGATGGATCGGTCTTGCCCATGAAAATGGCGATCTTGCAGCGAGGATCGCCGGCGCCGGAGGTCCACCACTTTGTTCCGTTGATCACGTACTCGTTTCCGTCACGCAAGATGCTGGATGCGATGTTGGTCGCGTCGGACGACGCCACATCCGGCTCCGTCATCGCAAAGCACGAACGAATCTCGCCTGCCAGCAAGGGTTTCAGCCATTTCTCCTTTTGCTCGGGCGTGCCGTAGCGCGCAATCACTTCCATGTTTCCCGTATCCGGCGCAGAACAATTGAAAACTTCCGGCGCCCAATGGCATCGCCCCATGATTTCGCAAAGGGGCGCGTATTCGAGATTTGTCAGTCCGGCTCCGCCGGGGGCGTCTGGCAAAAACAGATTCCACAAGCCCGCAGCGCGCGCTTTTGGCTTCAATTCCTCGATGATTTCTGTCGGCTTCCACCGATTTCGCTCCACCTCTTCGTCAAAGCTGTGCTCGTTCGGATAGATGAACTCGCCCATGAAGTGCTGAAGGCGTTTCTGCAGTTCCTTGGTTTTCTCGCTGTATTCGAATGTCATCGGGATAGCTTCGGCTTAACGGCCTGTAAAAGCCGGGGCGCGCTTCTCGAGGAAGTGCGCGACGCCTTCTTTGAAATCCTCGCACTGCAAGCTTGCCAGAATTTCGCGCTCGGCCACATCAAATGCTTCGCCGAGCGTTTGGAACATCGCGTCGTAAACCTGCCGTTTCATAATGCGCGTGGAGCGCGGACTGGAATTCGCAGCCACGTCGCGCGCGTATTCATTTACCTTTGCGAGAAATACGTCCTGCGGAAAAACCTGATTCACTAAACCAATGCGAAGCGCCTCTGCCGGATCGACCATGCGCGCGGAAAACAGCAAATCGAGAGCGTTTGCGTGCCCTACGAGACGAGGCAGGATCCAGGCGAGTCCATACTCCGCAATCAAGCCGCGGCGCGCAAACGCAGTGCTAAACTTCGCCGCGTCTGACGCGAAGCGCAGATCGCAATACAGCGCGATGACCAGCCCAAGACCAACTACGGGGCCATTGATCGCGGCAATCACCGGTTTTCCGACGGCTGGAAAGTAGGAATATTTCTTGCGAAAGTCCGCTCGGACACCGTCAGCGGATCCGGACGTCGAGCTGCTCGAAGCCTGCCTGCGAACTCGCTCGTCCACGCCGCTTGCGACGACGCTGCTCAGCAGCGACATATCCGCCCCAGCACAAAATCCGCGCCCCGCTCCCGTAAGAATAATCACGCGCACATTCTCGTCGCGTTCCGCTTCTTCGATGGCCGAACGAACTTCCTGCTCCATGATCGCCGTCCACGCATTCAACTTATCCGGGCGATTTAGAGTGATGGTGGCGATGTGGTCGGCAACAGTGTAAAGCGTCTCCTGATTTGGCATGTCGGCGGCGATTATATACAATGCGCAGCACGATAGTCACTTTCATCTGTGGGCGACTATCAGAAAGTCAGCTGGCACCTGTGGGTCGGCGAATAGGATTCATTTCGATCTTCGGAGGATGTTTTGACGACTCTCAATCACAAGTTTGAACTTGCGGCTCGGCCGGTCGGTTTGCCAAAGCGCAGCGACTGGAAATATGCGGAGGAGCCGCTTCGAGACGTGCGCGACGGCGAGTTGCTCGTCAAAATCCTCTACATCTCGCTCGATCCAGCGATGCGCGGTTGGATCAACGAAGGCAAGTCCTACGTTCCGCCGGTGGGAATTGGCGAGGTGATGCGCGCAGGTGGCCTCGGTCGCGTGGTCGAGTCGAAGAATCCGGCATTCGCACCGGGCGATTATGTGACGGGGCTCATGGGTGTTCAGGAATACGCGATCAGCGATGGGAAAGGTCTCAACAAGATTGATCCGAAGATTGCGCCTTTGCCCGTCTACCTCGGTGGGCTCGGCATGACGGGCATGACCGCCTACTTCGGCTTGCTAGATGTAGGGCAGCCAAAGGCCGGTGAGACCGTGGTGATTTCGGCGGCGGCCGGCGCGACCGGAATGATTGCGGGGCAAATTGCGAAGATAAAAGGCTGCCGCGCAATCGGCATCGCCGGCGGCGCTGCGAAATGCGAATTCATCGTCAAGGAACTTGGATACGACGCCGCTATCGACTACAAAGCGGAAGATGTGCGTAAGGCATTGCAACAGCACTGCCCGAAGGGCATCGACATTTATTTCGACAATGTGGGCGGCGAAATTCTCGATACCGCGCTTTCGCAGCTCGCGCGTGGCGCGCGTGTCCTGATTTGCGGCGCGATTTCGCAGTACAACAACGCCACGCCCATTAAAGGGCCATCGAACTACCTTTCGCTCCTCGTAAATCGCGCCACGATGAAGGGTTTTCTCGTCTTCGACTATGCGAGCCGATACGGTGAGGCCATGCGAGAAATGGCCGGGTGGTACACGGCCGGAAAGCTCAAGACACGCGAGGATATCGCTGAGGGCTTCGGGAACTTCCCGGAAGTGTTTCTGAAGCTTTTCAAAGGCGAAAACACCGGCAAGTTAATGCTCAAAGTGGCGGACGCATAGAGACTGCGCATTTCACATATCGCACGCGCGCAGAATCGGGAGGTTCAATGCCGTTCACAGAAAATGGCGGAGTGAAGATTTACTGGGAGGAAGAAGGCAAGGGCGCGCCCCTTCTGCTGATCATGGGCCTCGGCTGGCCATCCTACATGTGGTATCGCACGAAACCGCTGGTCGCCAAGCAATATCGCACGCTTACCTTTGACAATCGAGGCGCCGGGCGAAGCGATGTACCTGCAGGTCCGTATCCGATCGCGACGATGGCTTCTGATGCCGCCGCCGTGCTCGACGCGGCGGGAATCGAGAGCGCGCACCTCTACGGAGTCTCGATGGGTGGAATGATCGCGCAAGAATTTGCGCTGCAATACCCCAAGCGAGTGAAGTCGTTGATCCTGGGCTGCACAGCGGCGGGCGGCCCGGAAGCGAAACGCGCAGCGCCAGAGGTCATCGAAGTCCTCACACGCCAGGGCATGACGCCAGAACAGGCTGCGCGCGCCATCAATCCTTACATCTACGACAAAGGAACGCCGCCATCGCGAATCGAGGAAGACCTGAAAATTCGCCTGCAGTGGGTTGCAACGTTCGATGGCTACATGGCTCAGTTGCAAGGCATCATGATGTGGGAAGCGTACAGCCGCATCGCGCAGATCGCCGCTCCCACGCTCGTTGTGCACGGCGAAACTGATCAGCTCGTGCCCCCCGAAAACGGAAAGCTGATTGCTGGCCGAATAGCACGATCAAAAATCGTCATGATCCCTCGTGCGGGCCACATTTATTCCACCGATCAGCCCGACGCTGCACACAAGCCTGTGCTTGAATTTCTCTCCGCGCAGAACACTGGTTCCGCGAGCGGCGCAGCCTAAAATTCCCGGGCATGATTCGTTGTAGCCGTATCGAGGTGTAAGCCTGCCCGTTTGCTATAATCACTGCATCCAGAATGGACCTCGACTACCTCACCACATTTCTCGAAATCGCAAAGCAAGGCAGCTTCTCGCGCGCCGGCCAAAAATTGTTTCGCTCGCAACCGGCCGTCAGCGCTCAGATTCGCCAACTCGAAGAGGAATACGGCCAAAAGCTCTTCGACCGCGTAGGGAAATCAATGAAGCTCACCGCCGCCGGAGAAGTCTTACTCGGCTATGCCGGCCGGTTAATCACATTGAAGAATGATTCGTTGCGCGCCGTGGCTGACCAATCGAGCGCCCCACGCGGCACGCTTGCCGTGGGCGCCAATGAAGCCACATGCCTCTACGTCTTGCCCGACGTCTTTGCAGAATTTCATCGTCTGTTTCCGTCCGTGCAGATCAGCGTCTATCGCAACTTCAGCCGCAAAGTAGTCGAAAAAGTTGAAGACGGCGCCGTTGACGTCGGCATCGTCACTCTTCCCGTAAAATCGCCGAGCCTTAGAACACATCCGATTTTTCGCGATCGCCTGATGTTGATGGTGAGCCCCGACAACCCTCTCGCGAAGCACAAGACCGTCACGCCAGCGGAAATCGCAGACCAGCCGCTGATCATTCCTAAGACGGGCTTCACGCGGCAATTGCTCGACAAGCTTTTCCGGCCATACCGCGCGCAGCTTCGCATTCCGATGGAACTTCCCAGCGTCGGCATGATCAAGCGATTTGTGGCCGCGGGCCTCGGCGTGTCGCTGATCAGCGCAAGCTTTGCGCGCGACGAAGTCCGTGCCGGTAAAGTGAAGCTGATCGAAATAACCGACGTCGATCTCTGGCGCGAACTCGGCCTCATCTACCGCCGGGACCGCACGCTTCCACGCTCCGCCGCGGCATTCGTTTCGATGGTTCGCCATGGATTCGATGGCGGGTCCGATCACAGCCATGCCGCCCACCCGCCTAACACCGCAAAGAAGCACAAGGCCGCCAAATGAAGATCGGAACTAGGCGCGCTATCCCCACCGGTGCCCCTCAGTCCCGACGGTGCAACGCGCTACTGACTACCTACAGTGAATCCAAGCGGCTACTTTAGCAATTCGATCAGCCCATCAATACTGCGAAGCATTTCCTCAGCTGTCTGCCCCTGCGGGTGCTGCGACCTCACCAGAGGATGCTGCCGATAAAGCGTCTCGATCTCCGGATTCTTTTTTCGTAGCACATCAAACAGCGCAATCGTGGAATCGTGCAGCGTATGTAAATATTCAAAGTGGGCGCGCAGCATCTGAGCCAACTGCAATAGCAGCTTGCGTGTTTCGATTTCGGTCATGACAATCTCCCGGACGGTCCATACCTCAAATGTGCGAACCGAAGCCCCAGAAGATATGCCGCAACCCGCTCAAGCGCAAGTGTCCCTCGTAATCAGTCGACCGACCGGCAGTTGAAGTTTGTACTGCTGGCGTCCGGCCGACGTTTTTGAATTCTTCCAGTGGCACGCCTGCTTAAACGATTCGCGAATCACTCAAGCTCGCGCTGTCTTCGTTTGTTTCACTCGCGCGCCGGCAGATTCATGCTCCAGCAGCGCCTGCTTCCTCTCCACCCCCCAACGAAAACCGGCAAGCTTGCCGTCCCCTCGCACCACGCGATGGCACGGCACCACCACCGACACCGGATTCGTCGCGCACGCCCGCGCCACAGCCCGCACCGCCTCCGGTTGTCCAATCGCTCGTGCCACTTGGCTATAGGTGCGCGTGGTTCCATACGGAATCCGCCGAAGCTCCTCCCACACGCGCCGCTGAAACGCTGTCGCCTGCACATCGGTCGGCAAATCCAGGTTCGGTTCGCGGCCGCGCAAATGCTCCAGGATTTTGCTCACCCAACCCTCAAGGCCATTGCGATCGCGTCGTATCTCCGCGCGCGGATATTCCTTCTTCAACGCCCCTTCCAGCCGCGCATCGGCTTCCCCAAGGTAAACCGCGCTGATGCCGCGATCCGTGGCTCCCACAAGCAACCGCCCCAGCGGCGAATCCACAATCGTATAATTCACGCGCATTCCCGCCCCGCCTTGCCGGTAAGTGGCAGGGGTCATACCCAGTTGCGAAGGCGCTCGCTCATAGAGCCGGCTGCTCGATCCAAAACCTGCGTCGTACAGTGCCGTTGTCACGTCGTCTCCTTTTCTCAATTGAGATTTCAACCGCCGCATCCGTTGCGCGTCGGCATACTGGCGCGGCGTGATTCCCATCACGCTGCGAAATGCGCGCTCCAGTTGATGCGGGCTCAGTCCCAGCGGCGCGCTCAAAGCGGAGAGCGTTACGGGCGCCTCGTTTCCGTCGTGTACCCGTGAATCAATCTCTCTGCACGCTTGCGCCACTGCCTTCGTTCTCGGATCGCGCAGATTGGCGGTTCGTGGTTTGCATCGCTTGCATTCGCGAAAACCTTGCTGCTCCGCTGCTTCCGGCAAAGGGAAAAATACCACCTGATTCGCTTGTGGCTTCCGTGAAGCGCATGACGGACGGCAATAAACTCCGGTAGATCGCACCGCGTACACGAATAAGCCGTCCGCCCCGCGGTCGCGCGACTGAACGGCGCGCCACCGCGCGGCCGCTGGCTCATACCGTTTTTCCGTTGCTGCTCGAAGCGTGTTCGGTGTCATAGGTTCTCGCCCGCTACTTCTTCCTACGCCTCGAAATTAACGCACTCCGGGGCCAAGCTACTATCCGTTTCTTGCGCTCAAACCTTGCTGTTTTCCTCTGGGCGTGTTTTTAAAAGATCGCGCAGAAAAAAACTTCTTTTCGGCCGAAGGTCTCGCGGTCTCCTAGACCTTAGGCCACCATTTCTCATGGCCCAAGACCAACATCAGAAAGGACTTGACCCGGGGTCATGCCATGTTACACGATACAACACTTTCGGCCTGTACCGCCTTGACCCACTCCCAGGCTGCGAGCATATTTGTCGAACCAAGTTGGGGTGTTTTAGGCTTTCAATTCAGGACAGGGCTGAGGAGACGCTATGGGGGCTGCTCCGGAACGTAGTAACTTGGCGTTCGTTTCGCCGCTGCGTGAATCTGAAGTCCGCACTACCACAGTTGCTGCTTTTTCTAACAAGCCCGGACCGCAACGCTTCGCTCGCATTCCGACTCACGCCATTGGTGTGGCTCGAGAACGGCGTGGCAATCCGCGCGCCTACCTCTCACTGCCGCTTCGTCTCACTCGCGTGGGCGGAAAGGTCGAGCCGATTCCCGTTGTCCTCGTGACGCGGAATATAAGTTCGAGCGGGGTCTATTTCCTCGCGCCTTGTTTGCTCGAAGCCGGCACGGCGATCGAACTCGAAGTAGCGCTTGTCGAACGGCCGCTTGGCCAAGGCTCCGTGCAGATGTGCACCGCCGCGCATATCGTGCGAGCGGAGGATTCGGACATGCCCGGCTGGCACGGCTACGCGGCGAGCTTTGACGACTTCGCGATTCGCCGCGATGACGTCGTCCCCACTCGCTACCGCACCGCATAGTCACAAATCTCTGCTACGATTCCATGGTGAAACGCAGGCAGTTTTCTGCTCGCGCCGTGCTATTTGATTGGGACGGCACTATCGTCAATTCCTTCGGCGCAGACTCGCGCGCCTATCTCGCGATGTTCGAAGCCCTGGGCATCAAGTGGGATCTCAGCGATCTTGCCCGCCACTATTCACCTAACTGGTACCGCGTCTATCGCGCCGCGCGTCTCCCGCGCTCTAAATGGGACGAAGCGGACCGCATCTGGACTCTTGCCTACAAGCGAGAAAACCCCCGGCTGATGCCCGGTGCAAGACAACTGATTCGCGCACTCAAGCGAGAGTTCGTTCTGGGAGTCGTCACCAGCGGAAATCGGCCCAGGGTACAAAAGCAGCTGCGGGAATTCGCGCTGGCCGACTATTTTTCTACTTGCGTCTGCTGTGAGGATGCCCCTAAAAGAAAACCGCACCCCGCTCCTCTGAATCTGGCTCTCGAGCGAATTGGCTTGGCGCCCGAAGACTGCGTCTATGTCGGCGACACCGCCGAAAACATCGAAATGTCGCGCCGCGCAGGCGTTCGGCCGATTGGTGTTCTCGGACCGTTTCCCACCGCCGAACGGGTCCGCGGGGCTCGTCCCGATGTCATCCTCAACTCAATTCGCGAACTGCCGCAGTATTTACAGCGAATCGAAGAATCCACCGACTGATGGTCGGTCAAGTACTTCCGCTCGTTGCGCATGAGTGCCCGCTCTAAGGTGATGAAGGTTTTTGCGGATCTTGCGATGTTCCTCCGCCGGGTCCTTCATTCGCGTTCCCGGTCGCAGGCGGCGGTGCTCCCGGGCCAGCCAGCTTGAAGTCCGTATCGCGAATCACCATACGGATGTGCATCTCGCCCACTTTATCGTTCTCGATGAAATCGTCCGAGCGCGTGTAAGTCGGCAGCCAGTATTTATCCTGGAAGTTCTCGCGGAAAGTCTCGAACATTGTGAACGGCAGCTTCGTTCCATTCCCTGCAAGTTCGCTGATGAATTTTCCATAGCTTTTCACGATCGTCAGGTCCCGATCGTCCACCCACACCGCGCCCTCAAAAAACCGGCGTTTGCGGCTCAGTTGTTTCGGCTTTACTTGAAAGACATAAGTATTCAGCTGGTCGAGCTTGTCCTGGCCCGCGTATGTGAACGTGTAATTCGGGATTTCCTCGGTCGTCAAAATGAAAAGCGGAAGCTGCGCGATGATCCTTACATCCTCGAGCGTGAAGTCCGTCTGCTTCAAGTTTGATTCGGGCACTTTCTCCACGCGCAGGGTTCGTTCCCCATCGGCCTTGGTGTACACCACGCCAGACACGATAAACTTCCCGCCCGGATCGGTGAGCTCCTCAATGCGGATCGTTCTCGCAAAGTTATATTCGTCGTACTCTTTCTTCATCACGTCTTCATTCGCCGCGAATTTCCGGATAATTTCAGGTTCTGGTATCGGCGGCGGTCCCGGATGCGGCTGCGCCGGAATTCGCTTTACATCAAACTTCGGCGGAGGCGCCATCGGCCCGGGGTCCTGCGCCCGAACACAAGGCGCCGCGCAAGACAAAAGCGCTAAGATCGCCGCAAGCAGGGAAAAACGTAGCATTGATGTTTCCATGCTTCTTAGATGCATTTCGCGCTGTCCAAGTTCACACTGCGCCTTTCCGCGTCACCTTTATTCTCTTTCGCTCGCTCGAATATGAATCGTGTAGTGCGTTGCATCAGCGCCGGGCGTCAATTTCGGAAATTCCAGCCGAAATAATCCGGAAAAATGCTTCGGTTCAATGGTCATTCGCCCGCATTCTGCCGCACAATCCCATTCCAAGGTCGTTGCTGCGCGCCCCGTCGTGCGCACCTCGACACGTTTCGCTCCACTCGGAACTTCAACTGGTTCGCCACCCGGCTTGAAATCCTCGCAATGCCAACCGCCCTTCGCCCGCTGTTTCTGATCGCTGGCGGCAGACTGTTCAACACCACCCTCCGCTGGCCAGCAAAATGTCGTCTGGCGCCCCGGTCGCGCCGTCGCAGGAAACGAATTCACAACCACAAATGATTGCGCCCGCTTCTCCATCCCGCCAGTCCCAGGGGAGGCATCTTTCAAAGCGACGCTGTATTCCGCGCGCACCTCGCTCGGCCCCTCAAAACGGATCGCTTTCTCGATGCTTGCCCCTCCAGGCAGAACATCAGGCGCGTCATAACGGAGTTTCAAAATCGTATTCTTCTGTTCACCAATCCACTCGGCAGCATACGGCCGATTAAAAAGCCCATGACGCCCGCGCGCGCGCGCTTCATCCGCTCCCGCCGGATTCGCAGTAAATGAAAAACCATCCCGAAGCAATCCCACGCTGGTCGCCAAATTCTGCCCCGAAGTCTTGTCCACCAACGCCAGCGCCCGCCCGCCCGATTCCGGCGAAACAATCAGACGCAAATTCGAATTCTCCAGCACCCATTCGTCCGCTCCGTCGCGATCGAAATCGTAACGGTAGCGATACAAGCCGTCTTCCCTCGGCTGCAAGAACGCCACAGGCAATGCCCGCCGCTCGTGCCCCATTTTTATTTCCACCGTGCCATGTAACAACCCATCCGTGGACGGCGGCAGCGCCATCAATTCATTTTGCGCAGGCTTCAGCGCTACCTTCTCCACGGCCACGCCCCGGGGTAAAAGCCGAAGCACACCGCTCCCGCGTAAAGGCCCGCTCACGGAAATATCGAGCGACAAATTCGGAACGCCGGTCTGCTGATCTGCCTGCATCACCACCACAAAGCCACGATTCTTCCCCGCAATCACAAGCGGCGGATAAGTCCGCATCCCCGTGTCCGCTCCTGTGGGCAATCGCACTGCATTCGCAACAAAGTAGTCAATCTCGCCGAGCGAGGGTTTCACGGGCTTTTCTCGCTCCTCGACGTTCGGCTTCCTTGCCAGCTCAAGCGACAAAACACGAATGAATTGCGGCGCCATCCCCCGCAGGATCTTTACGTGCAATTCATGGCCGTCCGGGTCCCACTCCCCTTCGATATGGTTGTCATCCAGCGAAAGGCGAAGTGGTTTTTGCGGTAGCCGTATTCGAATCTCCGCGCGTGTTGGAGCGTAGAGCAGCAGATCAAGGGTCTTCCCCTCCCGCCGAGCGTCAAGAAATTCCGCGCTGCCCGTCGTCACCGAATCGCCGCACGGCGCGTTTCCGGGATCCGCGAAACATACCGGCTCTTCGAGTGGCAGCAGCAATGATTCCCGGGGAGGCACCGTCACGTGAAGTGGAATATAAGCCACGTCGCTTCCGCGAGCCGGTGCTGCCGTCGATAGAATTTCAAACGATTCCTCCGCCGTGTCGCTCGCGCTCAAGTTTGTCACGCTCACAAAACCCCGACCACTCTTGCGTGCCCCCAGTTCCTCCGTCCCCTCATTTGAAACTATCTCGTTGACCAGCAGGTCACTCGGTTGCGAGGGCGTTCCGCTGCTTTTCACGCTGGGCCGCACGCCCGCAGCTTGCAGAAACCCGCGCAGCACTCCAGCCGCCCAATCCGCCTCTCGCTCGCCTCGAATTTCCGGGAGCGCGCGCTCCAGCGCGATCCAGGAATAAAAATCCTTCGACGAAAAAATCACCTCGCCCTCGCCGAATTTCCACCTCGCGCGAATCGCTGATTTCAAATCACTTGCATCGTTCGCCTCGCCCTCACGCGCATTCTTCCACAAAGCATCAATCACGCTCCCCCGCGGCCTCTGCGGAAACACCACGAGCGTCCCGCCGCGCCGCACGTATTCCACGATCGCGCCCTGCGCCTTCTCGGACATCTGAAATTGCGGCTTTCCTGGATCGAACACCGGCAGCAAAGTAACCGCGTTTCGCGAGAGTTGCTCCGTAGGCTGATATTCCGCGTCGAGCAGCTCGCTCGAAAGCATCGCCGTGGCACTCAGCCGCTCGATTCGCATCACCGTCGTAGACACCGTCGAAATATCCAGCCCCTCCAGCAGCTCCTGCGGATAAGTGCCCATCGGATAAATAATTCCGAAGTCCGCTCGCTTGTGCGAAGCCGCAAGCTGCGGCCCCCATCGCTGGAGAATTTCCATATTGCGAATCACGGCGTGCATCCGCGGCTGCTGTTCGCCGTCCGGTGCAAGCGCCGCATCCCAGCGATACGAACGATTCGCCCACGGCACCGAATAACCCGCTGGTGAGTACGTATCGTGCAGCGGAAAATAATTGATTCCGTGAATTCCGTTCGCGATCAGCAGCCGCGAGCTTAGAAGCGTATTCTCCGGCGGGCTCGCCATCGGCCCGTCATCATCGCCCGGCGTATACCAACCCGCCTGATACTCGATCATCACCGGCGGAAATGCGGGCTGCGTCTTCAGCTCTTCAGTGAAAAATTCCACCTCGGCCGCGTCGCTAGCCGTAAAACGCCTCACGCCACCGGCATTTTCCGGCCGCCTCTCCAGATACCATTGACCCATCACGCCAATCGGCCGCTCGCGATCCGAACCGGAAGCCGAAACCCGCATGTCGGTCGGATTGATGAACACCGGCACCGTCACTCCGCCCGCCTCCACTGCGCCGCGCAGCGATTCCACGTAGCGCCAGAAGTTCGGCCCCACTCCATTCGACCTGCCAATCGCAAAGTCATCGCCCAGTTGAACAAAAAGCAGCGGCCCACTCACGTCACGCGCCGCCGTCTTCTCATCCTTCTCGAAATGAACCACTCTCCGCGCGCTGTACTTCGCCAGTTCCTTCGCCACCGCCGCCAGCCACTCCCGCGCCTTCTCCATGTGCGTCGGATTCGCAAGCCAGCCTTCCGCCGCCGCTTCCGCGTCACTCGCGTTCAAATTATCCAGCGGCGCATAGCGGCCCTCGATCCAATCAATCGGATCCATCTTGTACTCGGGCCGCTCGAGCAACCAGCCGGGATAGCCGCCGTACTGCCACTCGTTGAGAATTTCAGGGCCGGGCCGCGCGATCAACCGCAAATTCGCGCTTTCGATCAGCGCCAGCAGCGCGCGAAGATTGCGGCGCGGATTCGTGCGCCCGTCGAAATCAATCTCGCCTTCCTTCGGTTCGTGCCAGTTCCATGGAATATAAAGATCGATCGTATTGATTCCGTACGACCGGTACACCTGCAGCAGGTGCTCCCATTGATCCACCGGTATTCGGTAGTAGAAGAATGCCGCCGAATGAATGAAAAACGGCTTGCCGTCCACCCGAAGCTCGGGATAACCGCCATTTTCCACAATTTCCAGGCCGCCCGCCGCCGGCGCTCCCGCCGTTTCCGCTTGCGAAGGAATTTGAGCTTGCAAAGGAATTGTCGCTGGAGGATGTCGCGGAGCGGCGCCACTAAACGCTGCAGCACACGCAATGGCAAGCGCTACCGGCAGGCCTCTCCATCTATTTCGTCTCATCTGCCGCAAACGCATCGAGGTCCAGGAGTGGCCCGCGCGGACACTCCGCTAATTCTGCCACGTTTCCGCCAAGCACCAAAGCGCGCACTCACACCGCGCCAATCCTGAGACAGAAGCACCAAAGCGCACATCCCCAGTAGGGGCGGCTCTAAGAGCCGCCCGCGTTTGCTTCACGCAACTCCTCGCTTCAAAGTAACGCTGAGGTCCTTCGGGCCTCTCAATTCCGTGATGAGCCCGCCCGCACCTCTGCTAAAATCGCGCGTTTGCAGTTCGCGAGTCGGTCGGCCATGCACGAGACACAGGTTGCCAGGCGCTATTTCGTCAGTGGAATGGTTCAGGGAGTCGGATACCGCTATTTCGCGCGGCAGTTGGCGCAGCGGCTCGGCATCGCGGGCTACGTGAAGAATCTGCGCGACGGCCGCGTGGAAGTTTACGTGATCGGTCCCGCTTTGGTGCTCGCATCGTTACGCACGGAACTCGAACGCGGCCCGAACGGCGCATCGGTCTCGAACGTGACCGAAGAACCGGCACCGGTCGATCCGAAATTTTCGGCCCGGTTTTCAGTCGAGCGCGATACTTGGACCTGAGGACTCAATGGAAAATCTGAAAGACGCGATGGGCGATCTCAAGAAACTGATTCGCGAAATTCCCGATTACCCCAAGCCCGGCATTCTGTTTTATGACCTCACCACCCTGCTGCAGGACCCACGCGGCTTCCACACCCTCGTCGACCGCCTCTGCGAGCATTACAACGGCCACAAAGTAGACATCGTCGCCGGAATCGAAGCCCGCGGCTTCATTTTCGCACCCGCTCTCGCCTATCGCCTCAACGCCGGATTCGTCCCCATCCGCAAACCAAAAAAACTGCCCGCGAAAACAATGTCCGTCACCTACCAGCTCGAATACGGCAGCGATTCGCTCGAAATCCACGCCGACGCCATAAAACCCGGCCAGCACGTCCTTCTCTGCGACGATCTCCTCGCCACCGGAGGCACAGCCGCAGCCGCCATTAACCTGATTCGCCAACTCGGCGGCGAAATCGCCGGCGCCGCCTTCGCCGTCGAACTGAATTTCCTAAACGGCCGCGCCAAGCTCCCCGCCACAAACGTCTTCTCATTACTGAAATACGACAAGTAACTCAGCTGAAACACGACGAGTAACTCAGCGCCGTCTTTGACTCAGCTTCGATGCGCCCAAAACGCAGAACCCAGGCAGACCAAGTAGCATTTTGACGGCGACGCGGCAGTTCCGTAACGCCGGCGTCCCGCCGGCTCTTTTGACTTCGCTTCGGTCTCCCCTCCCGTCGCACGCGAACGCCTCGCTGTTCAACCAGGCCGTTCCCACCATTTTCCCTTTTCTATTTTTCCTTTTCCAACCCGCGCTGCCGCACCGCCTCAAACAACACCACCCCCGCCGCGACCGACACATTCAACGATCGCACCGGCCCAGTCGTCGGAATCGAAACCAAAAAATCGCACCGCTTCCGCGTCAATTCATGCAACCCTTCGCCCTCACCGCCCAGCACAACGCCGACCGCACCCTTGAAAGCCACCTCGGTGTAATTCTTCTCCGCGCGCTCATCGAGCCCCACCAGCCAATACCCCGCTTCCTTCATCTCTTCCATCGCGCGCACAAGATTCTTCACCCGCGCCACAGGAAGATGCGCCAGCGCCCCGGCAGCCGCGCGCTCCACCGTGTCCGTAAGCCCCGCCGCACGCCGCTCAGGTATCACCACCCCATTCGCCCCCGCCGCAAGCGACGTGCGCACAATCGCCCCCAGATTGTGCGGATCCTCAATGCCATCCAGAACCACCAGCAACCCCTGCGCATTTTTCGCGCGCAGCAAATCCTCCAGCTCCACAGCAGGCTTCGCAGCCGCCAGCGCAGCAATTCCCTGGTGCTCCCGCGTCCCGGTCAACCGGTCAATCTGCACCCGCTCCTCAAACCGCACCGGCACATTGCGCGATTTCGCCAGCCGCACAATCGCCTCAAGCCTCTCCCCATGCCGCCCCCGCGCGATGACGATACGATCCATCGCGCTCCCAGCCGTCAGCGCCTCCTCCACCGCATGAAATCCTGTCAACCAATTCATGTTGTTTGTTAGTCCAAGACGAAGGTCAGTCGTAGGGCACGCGAAAAGCAAGATCCAAGAAGACCAAGCACGCTATTGATGGTAACGCTGCCATTCCGTAACGCCGGCATTCCGCCGGCTCTTTGACTTTTGTTTCTTTACCCTTCGAGCGTCGCAATCGTATGTGCCGCGATCGCCTCGCCCCGCCCAATTTCCCCCGTCCCCTCATTCGTTTTCGCCTTCAAATTAATCTGATCCTCAGCGATTCCCAGTGCCCTCGCAATCGCCGCCCGCATCGCCGGAAAATGCGGCCCCAATTTCGGCCGCTCGCAAATCACCACCGCATCCAAATGGCTAATCCTCAACCCACGTTCATCAAGCAGCTTCCGCGTATGCTCGAGAAACACCAAACTCGCCGCCTCCTTCCACTTCGCATCGGTATCCGGAAAATGCGTCCCAATATCACCAAGCCCCGCCGCCCCCAAAAGCGCATCGCAAAGCGCATGGCACAACACATCGCCGTCAGAATGCCCCACCGAGCCTTTGTCGAACGGCACCTCGACGCCGCCAATCATCAACTTCCGCCCAGCGGCCAGCCGATGCAAATCGTATCCGATGCCACTGCGCGTCATCGAACCCCCAGTTGCAATTACTTTGCTTGGCCCTTAATGGTCGTGCGCTTCATCATGAAAATCCAAAATGCGACTAGCAATATTAGTGGAGCGAAGTTAGCCACACTGGCCTTCCAATCACTTCTCCGACTCTCAGCAATCTCGATGCGGGCTCCTTGCTGGCGAAGCCGGGCTGTAAGCGCCGAAAAATCATCCTTCGGAACGGTGGCGCGAATTCTCTCCGCCGGGCTGCGCAGTTGGCCATCAAAATCAGCGGTATTTTGTGACATGAAAAATTTGCCTTCCGCCACATTGTTCTTATCGACTTGCTCCATGAAGTCCGAGTAGTTCAAAGGGCGGCTCGTCGGACCGCCGTCAGACTGGGAAGTCATTTTGAAAATTACGAACGCCAGAAGAATCATCAGCACCCAGAACAAAAGTGTCCGGACCGCTTTCTGGGGGCGGTTGTCCGATGGCCCGCCTAATGGCTCGGGGGTAGAACTCATACAGCCTGCTTTCGCCGCTCCTGCGCAAGATAAAATCGCGCCAGCTCCATATCCGCCGGCCGCGTAATCTTCAAATTGCGATCCGAGCCTTGCACCACGTAAACATCATGCCCGAGGCGCTCGACAAGCCCAGACTCGTCCGAAGCCGTCACGCCGTCTTTCTGCCCGGCGCGAAATGCATCGCGGATCAATTCATACTGGAAAGCCTGCGGCGTTTGCGCCAGCACGATCCGTTCGCGCGGGATCGTCGACGTAATCAACGCCACATCCTGCGGCAAACTCGCGCGCTTCACTTCCTTCACCGTATCAATCGCCGGAATCCCGAGAATCGCCGCGCCCCGCGCCCGCGCCTCTGCAATCACGCGCTCGATCTGCTCCAATGTAACGAACGGTCGTACCGCATCATGCACCAGCACGATCTCCGTCGTTGGATCCACCTGCGCCAGCGCATTCGCCACCGACTGCTGCCGCGTATCGCCCCCATGCACCACGCGCGCCGGCCGCCCAAGCCCGGCTTTCGCCACAGTATCCTGCAGCGAAACAATATCCTCCGCCCGCGTAGAAATAAAAAACTCGGTAATCGCGGAGCACGCCGCCAGACGTCTCAGCGTAAACAGAATCAACGGCATGCCATCCAATTCGAGGAACTGCTTCGGCGTCTCAGCCCCCATGCGGGTGCCAAGTCCAGCGGCGGGCACGATAGCAGCAATCCGGCTCATCAAAGGGCTAACAGTCTATCGCAAGCAAACCCCGCAAGCGAGAAGACCCTGGCGTGGAAGTCTTTGCAGATTGTCGAGAATGATGCAGGAAGAAAATTAACGGAGGTTACCTAAGCGCCGTAGGCGCGACATAAGTTAGCCCAGGCCGGAAGGCCTGGGTAAAAAAACCGCGCGCAGCGCGTTCCTTTCGCGGTGCATTTCCCGCGAGCCTTTAACGCTCGAGGCTTATGTGCGAACTGCAACCCGCCGCCGAACTACGACCGATTCGATTCCGGATACAACGGCCGCGGCGGACGCTCCCCGCCACCCGAACTCTCAACCGCCCTCGGCCCAGGCTGCGATTCGCCTTGCAACTGCGCCGCCTGCCCCTGGCCCGCCGTCGCCACGCGCGCCACTTCGCCGCGCTCGTCGTACCGCCCAAAAATCATTTTCCCGGCCGTCGTCTGATGCACCGACGTCACCGTAATGTCGATCGTCTTATTGATCATCTTGCGCGCGCCATCCACCACCACCATTGTCCCGTCATCCAGATACGCGACGCCCTGATTGTATTCCTTGCCTTCGCGCAAAATAAAAACCCGCATCGACTCGCCCGGCAGCACCACAGGCTTCAACGCATTAGCCAGCTGATTCACGTTCATGATCTCGATGCCCTGCAGCGTCGCCACCTTGTTCAAATTGAAATCATTCGTCACAATTTTCGCGTCGTAACGCTTCGCCAGCTCGATCAGCTTCAAATCCACTTCCGCGATGCTCGGAAAATCGTCCTCCGCAATCTGCACTTCCAGATGCGCCATCTTCTGCACCCGCTGCAACACCTCAAGCCCGCGCCGCCCGCGCTGCCTCTTCAACGGGTCAGCCGAATCCGCCACCAGCTGCAGCTCGCGCAACACAAACTGCGGAATAATAATCGTCCCATCCAGAAATTGCGCCTCGGCGATATCTGCCACGCGCCCGTCAATAATCACGCTCGTATCCAGCAGCTTCACCGAATGCTTCATGCTGCGCTCGCTGCCAAAAAGTCCGCCCAGCGCCTGCAGGTTGAGCATGTCGCCTTTGTTAGCGCCCAGAATCAGCCCGATGTACGCCATCACCAGAAAAATCGCCAGGCTGAAAAACGACCGAGTGCTCTCCGGCATCGAAGTGTGCGACAGCACCAGCGTCGTAAAATACGCGCCCACGATTCCAAGAATCGAGCCCGTCGCCGCGCCAATCAGCCGCCGCATGCTCGCGCGCCGCAGCCGTACTTCAAAGAGAATTACCGCCAGCGCAAAGAAAAATCCCGTCGCCGCGCCCGCTTCCCTCGACACGCTGAACGGCCGGAAATGAAATCCCGCCGCCACGCAAATCGCCGTAAACACCACGCGAATCGCCAGCATGTCCCAGAATGTTCCCACCTGATCCTGGTGCACGCGTGCAGCTACGTTAGACTTGTGCGCTGTAATCTCAGAATTTGCGGTGTTGTTTTGCTGCCGGCTGGGTCCGCTAGGGGTCCGTTGCATTATGGCACCTTATGAAAGTATGAAAACGAATCGGTTACGTATGAAACCTCGCTATCCGATTCACATTTTCTTGCAGCCCGGCTTTATGAAAAGTGCAAGGCGCGCCGGAAGAAAAATGGCCCGGAATTAGTCTTATGAGGCCGTAGTATAGCACCGCCCCTCGCGCGCGAGTCAACGAAGCGAACTACGCAGCTTTCACCAGAGTTAACCCGCGGTCACCCCGAGCCGCGAGCCGTTCTTAGCCGTGGTAGCCGCGACGACGCCTTCCTCGTCGTGGGTTTTTCGCGGTGGCCTTTCTCGCCGCGAGCCTTTGTGTCCTGTCATCCCGACCGAAGCGGAGGGATCTCTCTTCGCCTTGACGTTTCTCCGCGCGACGTCGCGCCGCTCAACTCAAACATAATACTTCGGCACCCGCCGCCCCAGCGCGCACAGCAGATCCGACGTAACCGTGCCAATCTCCGGGGCAACGTCAGAAACTTCGATCGCCGCTTTTCCATCCTTGCCGTAAATCGTCACCACATCGCCAAGCGCCACGCCCGGCACATCGGTCACGTCGAGCATCGTCAAATCCATCGAAATCGTGCCCACCAGCGGCACGCGCCGCTCGCGCACCAGCGCGCAACCGCGATTCGTTCGCGCGCGCACCACCCCGTCCGCGTACCCCGCATTGATCACCGCGATTTTCGACGCCCGCTCGGTGATGAACCGCGCCGAATATCCCACCGCTTGTCCCGGCGGGACGTCGCGCAGCGAAATAATCCGCGCGCGCAACGAAAGCGAAGGCTCCAGCGACATCTCCGCCATCACCCCGCTCCGCTTTTCCGGCGGGTCGAAGCGCTGATGATAACCGTAGAGAATCGCGCCCGGCCGCACCATGTCCGCCCACGTCTCCGGCCGCGCGCAAATCGCTCCGCTATTCGCAAGGTGCACGATCCCCGGCTCAACGCCCAGCGCCCGCAGCCGGTCGAGACACGACCGAAACAATTCTTCCTGCGTCACCGTCTGCCCGCCAATAAAATCTTCCGCCGACGCGAAATGCGTGAACGTTCCTTCCAATTCCAGGTGCGGACATTCCGCCAGCGCCCTCGCAAACGCCTCCACTTCCAACGCCGAAATCCCCAGCCGGTTCATCCCTGTATTGATTTTTAGATGGAAGGGAACTCGCGAAGATTCCTTGGAAGATGATCTTCCGCGCGCGAATTTTCCAAGAAAACTTTTCGCCGCGCGCTCGAGATGCCGCAAGTCATCCACGCGCGTCACCGTCGGCGTCAAATAATTTTCCAGCAGCCGCTTCTCTTCGCCCGGCCAGAATCCGGTAAGCACCAGAATCCGTTTCCGAATCCCCGACTCGCGCAGCTCAATCCCTTCGTTCGCGCAAGTCACTCCAAACCATTCCGTCCCAGCCTTCTGCAGCGCCTTTGAAATCGGCACCGCCCCAAGCCCATAAGCATTCGACTTCACCACAGCCAAAATCATCCGCCCCTTTTGCCGTTCGTCCCTTGTAGCGCCGGCTTGTCCTGAGCCTCGTCGAAGGGCATCCTGCCGGCTCTTTTGATTTTGGCTTTTTGTACCGCTGGCCTCCTGCCGGTTCTTTTGATTTTCGCCTTGAGTGGCACAGGCACTCTTGCCTGTGCGCTTCTCATTTCCGAGAAAACCGCCCCCCGTCTCACTCCCGGCTTCGCGACCAACGCGCCCCACCCGCCGCCCCGGATTCACATGCTCGCGTATAATTTCAAGATTCCGCAGGATCGCCTTGAGCGAAATCTCCGCCCACACAGGACGCCCGCCGACATGAATGGATTTCGTCATTTCGCTTGGCCTTTTAGAATGCCACGCCACGCCGCGCCGCACCCAACAAAAATCCGCGCCGCCACCCGCCGCGCACCCTTTGGGTAAACATGCCAATTTGGGCCCGCCCGGTTCGCCGACCCGTATGGTTGCAGGATGAGTGCCAGCCGCTCGCACAACTCGCCTCCATGCGAAGGCCAGCGAAATGTGTCACTTGCGTGATGCACCTCCGATCGGCCGCACAGCCGAGCCTTGCCAACACCGAGGCTCAGCGGACACGTATGCTTGCCCGGAGACACACGTGGCCAGCGGCCATGCTCCGCAATCTCATCGCGCCCTTCTCCTCATCTTCGCCACTAGCCTTTCCCCTCCAAAATCAGCTTTTCTCCTTACACAGTTCCCCTTCGCCGAATCCGACGTCGCGCCGATTCCATCTCGCACCCCGCCCGCTTATCATCGCAATCACCTGCCCTACAAGGAGCTTCCCCATGGCCCTTTTCAACATCTGGTTAGTTCTCATTCATCTCCTTTCGAAGCGCTCCATGAAGACAATATGAAGACAATCCTTCCGAATTTCGTCCCCGTTTACCAGCCCATTGCTGTGGGTCACAAAGGCGTGAAGAACTAACCGAGGCATTCGCAGGAGCGATGGCCGCAGCAAACGTCGCAGAGTCGCGGCCGGCTCCCTTCGTTTCGCATTTAGCGGGACAAACAGCGGGCATTCCAACGCCCGGAACCTGAAAACGAACCTGAAAAACGACGCGCGATCACAGCCTGCGCCAGGGAGACCACCATGATGGATTTGAACACGTGCGCTGCTAAAGACTGCGGCAAGCCAAGGTTCCTTGATTACTACGTTTGCGCGGAGCATTTCGCTTTTTACGCCGCCCCGCAATACACTGACTCGATGCTCGTGAAGGTCGACAAGCTCGAACCCGCGCCATTCCCCGACTTCAGCCTGTACCCCGAAGCTGTTCCCTGCGTCGCCACCCAGCAAAAATCGCCGCCGCCCGATCCAACCCAATCCGAAGCCACAAAACGCGCTCGAATCTACTGAGCCTTCGCTTCGCTTTTCGTACCGCGCTTCACCGTGCCCGGTCATCCCGCTTGCCCTGACGAAGGAAGGGAGCGCAGTCGAGGCCTGCCTGCCGACACCGCTCCCGCGCGTATCAGTGGTTTCCACAATTGACTGTGCTCCCCAACGGGTGATACCACTCAGATCATTCACTTTCAGTTTGGCCCTAGTGGCGGGACTCGGGCAATTGGTTGAAAAAAGGCAGCAAGAGCCGTCCTTGACTTTAGGCGAATAAAAAGCGAATACTCTTCAACGTGGGTGATGAGTTCCAATTCGACGAGATTGGTTACTGGTCTGAGATAAAACTCGACATCCTGGAGAAATATGCGAAGGCCTATTCAACGATTCTCGCGTCGCAGAAAAAACCATCCCTTTATCACGTTTATATCGACGCGTTCGCTGGTGCAGGAGTTCACCTATCAAGAACTGATCAGCAATTGATACCCGGTAGTCCGCTAAATGCTCTGAACGTCCGGCCTCCCTTTCGGGAATACCACCTGATCGACATCAAGCCTAAGAAGGTTGAAAATCTGAAGAAGTTGATAGGTAACCGGAGCGATGTTTCAATCTACGAGGGAGATTGCAATCAAATTCTGCTTGAAAACGTCTTCCCGAGAGTCAGGTACGAAGACTACCGGCGTGGGCTGTGCATACTCGATCCTTATGGACTCGACCTCGATTGGAATGTGATTTCCCGTGCAGGCCAGATGAAGACAATCGATCTTTTCTTGAACTTTCCAGTGGCGGATATGAATCGCAACGTCTTGTGGCGTGATCCAGAACGAGTCTCTGCGGCACAAGCCGCACGAATGACTGCGTTTTGGGGTGATGAATCTTGGCGAGACATTGCCTATCAGACTGCCGGCATTTGTTCGAATTTCCTGAGAAGCAGTCCAACGACGTCGTGGCTGAGGCGTTCCGCCAGAGGCTTCGGAGGGTCGCAGGTTTTGAAAGGGTTCCAGATCCCTTGCCTATGAGGAATTCGAACGAAGCCGTTGTTTATTATTTGTTCTTTGCTTCGCAGGTTGATACCGCTGAGAGGATCGTTTTTGATATTTTCGGGAAGTATCGATCGAAGAGGAGCCTGTAATGTCTCTGGATTCCGCGATTGAATGGACAGACGCGACATGGAACCCGGTCAGGGGTTGCACAAAGATCAGCCCGGGCTGCAAGCACTGCTATGCCGAGACATTCGCGGAGCGTTTTCGAGGAGTCAAGAACCATCCGTACGAACAGGGGTTCGACCTACGCTTGGTGCCCGAAAAACTCGGGGAGCCGCTGCGATGGCGAACGCCAAAGATGATCTTCGTAAACTCAATGAGCGACCTGTTCCATGACGCTGTGCCGGACGATTACATCTGTGCCGTTGCCAGAGTCATGACGGCCGCGCAGTGGCATACCTACCAAGTCCTCACTAAACGGTCCGAGCGCCTGCAGAAACTTCTGAGTACGACACTCAAATTTGCCGCAGAGCAATCCCATATTTGGTGGGGAGTAAGTGTCGAAGATCGAAAGCACGGACTTCCGCGTATCGACGACTTGCGTAAGGCCGATGCTGCCGTGCGATTTCTGTCCATCGAACCGTTGCTGGAGGACGTGGGCAGGTTGAACTTAAACGGACTCGGGTGGGTGATTGTTGGTGGCGAGAGCGGTCCGGGAGCGAGACCAATGAAACGTGAATGGGTCGTGTCCGTGAGGGATCAGTGCCGCCGAGCCGGAGTTCCTTTCTTCTTCAAACAGTGGGGAGGCGTACGCAAGTCACTTGCAGGAAGGAAGCTTGATGGACGAACGTACGATGAGTTTCCTCTCCGCGTGCGGAATCCTGTCCTTTCGGCGCAGGATTGTCTTTCGCTCGCCACAAGTGTCGAGGCACCGTTCAAAAGAGTGGATCTCGTGGAGTGTTGCGTCTGACGGCTCCACGGCGGGCCCCGTCCTATTGATGACCCCGCCAAATTTTGTCAGTGTTGTAGCAACGTAATTCTGTCACCTAACGGCAACATAAAAATGTCACCTCCGGGTGGTGAATTGCAGACGGGTGTCGCCATAGTAGAGAGCGATTCGGCCGTCGAGTGCGTGATGGAGTTGCACTTTGGCTCCGGCAAAACTGTATCGTCGCGACTGCGGGTGGATCTGTAGGCAGTGGCCGTCCCATTGGACGACATTGTCATTGCTGACGACGCGATCGTGGGTGAGACAACAGATCCGCTCTAGATTTTTCGGAGCCGGGCGCCAGGCTTTCGCGTCGTCGCGGGGAGGGCGAGCGAAGCGGCGGTTGTAATCGGTCACGAAGCGGCGTAGCACGCGGTTGGCTGAGTCGAGATCGCAAGAGCCCGCCAAGCGCAGTTCGCTGGTGAGACGATCCTGCAGCACGCCCCAGAGGCGCTCGATGCGTCCTTTGGCCTGTGGGCTTTGCGCGGCGATGAAGGTGACGCCGAGCTGTTGGAGAGCACGGCCGAATTGAGTGGGCTGGCGCTGCCCGGCGAGTTGTTCGTCGAGCGACCAGTGCTCGTCGTTACGTACAAAGACGCCGCTACGATCCCCGTAGAAAGCGAGGGGAACACCGAAGCGGCGCAAGAGGCTCTGCAGCAGGCGGAAATAGCCTGGGGAAGTTTCCGAGGAGAAGAACTGAGCGGCGAGGATTTTGCCGGAAGCATCATCTTGCATGCCTAGAGCGGTGAGCAGGGAGCCGCGACCTTCGAGCCAATCATGGGGAGAGCCGTCCAGCTGCACGAGTTCCCCTTCGCGAGCGGATCGCAAACGTCTTTGGCGATGAGCCGGGGGACGGCGTTTGCGAGGCGAGCCGATGCCCGCGGTGCGGAGCAAACGGCGGAGGGTCTCGCGGCTCAGCGAGAAACCTTCCTGCTCGCTGAGCTTTTCGCAGAGATGGTGATCATTGAAGCCGGCGTAGCGGGTGCGGGCCAGAGGCAGGATGGTCAGACGGATGCGCTGGGGCAAGCGGCGGTGGCTGGGACGGCCGCGGTTAGCGTGAGCCAGAGCCGCGGCGCTGCCTTGCCGGTAGCGGACTTTGAGACGTTTGATATGCCGAGGCGATAGGTCGAGCAGCTCCGCGGCTCTGGCACACGCCAACTGACCTTGCACGCATCGGGAAATGACTTCCACTCGCTGCAACTCTCTTTGACTCAACGTGACTGTCTCCCTGTTCATGGGGTGACATTTTCACGTTGCTGTTAAGGGGTGACAGAATTATGGAGCTAAGACACGCCAAATTTTGTCAGTTGACAACTAGTTATAATTCCGTTAACATAGGTCGGGCAGATATGACGAGCCCCCGATGAAGAGACATGAACATCGACCAAGTCGTCGGACGCCGCAAAGTCCGCCTCACACCAGACTTCTTCCGCCACGCCCGTAAGTGTTGCATCTGCCGCCACCCTCGCCGCGAAGAAATCGAATCCGACTTCCTCGTCTGGCGTAACCCCCGCCAAATCATGCGCGAATACGGCCTGGCTCACCACGCCGCGATCTACCGCCACGCCCACGCCACCGGCCTCGCTTCCCGCCGCCGCGAGAATGCCTACTCCGTCCTTGATTCCATCGTCGAGCAAGTTGACGCCGTGCAGGTAACCGGCAGCATCATCCTCCGCGCCATGCGCGCCTACTCCTGCCTCACCTCCAAAGGACGCTGGGTCAACCCCCCAAAGCGCATCATCCACCAAATCGCCCCCAAAGCCTCACCCACAACGGACACCCCACATGACACCCACACCCCACAAAACTCCGCTCAACCCAAAGCCGCCCGCCCGCACAAAGTCACGCGTCGGTCATAGCAAATTAAGCGCATCTAGAAACGGCGCGCAACGCCGACCGCTCGCCAACTCGCCATCGATCTGCGCGGGACGCACAACCCTTCTGTCCGCCGCCTGGGCAGAAACATCCTTTACAAAAGCGACGGTCTCGAATCACCCACCGCTTGGCGGGCAGTTGCATCTTTCGGCGGCTCAGCCGCCGCCCGCCAACATTCAAATCAAGCTGCGCAAAGCGCCTCCCGCTGTGCCGGACAGTTACTCTGTCGGCAGCTCGCTGCCGCCCGGAACACCGGCGGTTCCGCGGCCGGAATCGACCGTCGGAACCGCTGAAATTCTAATCGAGAACGCGCGATTAGAATTTCGCGTAAACGATAGAAAACAAACGTTCGCGATCAAGTCTAATCGCGAACGGATGGCACTTTCGTTTCACGAAAATCCACACAAGAGAGCCGGCAAGATGCCGGCGCACAAAGGAAAAAGCGACGCCGCGGCCGCGGGCAAAAAAATCGCCGGCCGGTGCGGGGTGGATGTGGCGCACCGGACGGCGATGGGTGGATCGGCTTCGCGGCTTATTCGGCGGCAGCTGCGGTGGGGGCTGCGGCGAACAGGTCGGACATCACCGCGGTGCTGCTATCGCAAGCATGGTTGAGGCAGGGCAGCCGGAAACCTGCTTCGATGGATTTGAGCAGCGAGAAGTGCGTGTAGAAATTCTTGCTGCGCACACCCTTCACTCCGTAGTTTGTTTCCACGGTGAGCAGGACTCTGTTCGTCGTGGGGGAAATGCTGTAGTCGTTCTCGTCCCACACGATGATGATGACGTTGTGACCCTCCGCCCACACGGGAGATTTGTGAATGGCAGTGACGATGGCCTCAACGGTGACGTCGCCCTGGTAGATCAAGGCCGGGTTCAGACCGTTCAGCGTGCCATTGTCATTGGGATCAAACTCGCACACAGGACCGGCGTTGGTGCGGCCGTGCTGATCGTTACACTGATTTGGCACGATGAAAGAATACGAGGGAGCGAAACCAGCCGCGAGATTGGTGAACAGGCCGCCAGCGCCTTCGAATCCTCCCATTCGCTTCAGGCTGAGTTGCGGATTGAAACCCTCCTGCACGTTCTGGAAGTATGCGAAGGGGTTGTGTTTCACGGCGTAAAGATCGACCAGGTTGGCTTGCGTCTGTCCCTCGCCGGGAAGAGCCGTGGTGAGATCGTCAAGATTCGAAAAGAAGCCGTCGGCATTGTCAACGCCTTCGGCGCCCGTGGGCGGCAGACTCTCCTGATAGCTTTTCCAAGTGCGGCCCGAGGCGACGAGCTGGTCGGCGATCGTCATGCCAACCGTATTTGGATTGCGGGCAAAACCTACTTTGCCGTCCACGTCGATCACGCCCGGAGGCCCGGTTGTTTCGTTGGAGAAATCAAGCACGGGGGTGGCCGCATCGGTTCCGCTGCCATAGATCGGGCAGATCGGCGTCTTGTTATTTTCCAAGGACACAGTTCCGGTGCCCATGATGTTGGGCGTACAGGTACCGTTGTTCCAGTCGGGAGAATTATCGTCGCGCACGCCGAAATTCGAGCCGCCAACGACTTCGAGATAGTTGGTGAGGCTGGGATGGCCCACGGCAAAGTAGTTCGTGGCGTAGTTCACAGATTTCGCATAACTATTAACGAAGGGCTCGTTCGGATTGCCGATTACCTGAGCGTAGGCGTGATTTTCCATCATGATGATGAACACGTGATCCAGCGACGGAATGCCTTTCGGTATTGCGCCTTCCTGCGCAGACGCTGCGCCCGCGAGGGACACTGCGAGCAGACACAAAACTACCGCTTTCATTTTCATAGGGCTGTTCTTCCTTTTGGGGGAATTACCGTCCGACGCCGGGCGTTGTTCCAGCGTCTTAGACCGCGGGTACTCTGGGTGAGCGGTATTGCCGGATTGTTACTGCACGGCGAAACGTCGGTGAAATCTGCCGGCTAGGATGCGGAGGCCGTCGCGGATGGTTTCACGATGCGGTCATAGAGGATCATGAGCGCCGTCGAGAGGAAGCCTATGCCGGCGATGACCCACCACATGTGCTGAGGCGAGGTGGTCTTGCCGAAGTGCGAGACCAGATAGCCGCCCAGCGGACCTGCGATGAAATAGCCGATGGCGATGGGCAGGAATGCGTAGCCCATGTAGAGGCCCTGCTGGCCGGGAGGCGCGAGGCGCGAGATGTAGTCGTAGTAGCGCGAGACCTGCGTGATTTCGCCGATGGCCACCAGGACGAGGGCGGCGATGAACACCGGCACCGTGGCATGGAATGCTGGCAGCATCCAGCCGATGCTCGTAATAAGGAAGCCGAGCGCCATGGCGGTGAACGCGCGCATCTTGCGCGTGACGAAGCTCACTGCGATCTGAAAACAGATCACCACGACCGCGTCCACAGTGAGTAGCAAGTCGACATCCGCATTGCGATTCACATACTGGCGGATGAAGAGCGGCATGGAAACGTACTGCTGCCAGAAAATCACGAAGAAGCCCGAGAAGATGACGAGAAAAATCATGAAGCGCAGGTTGGCCAGCACGATGAACATGTTCTTGATTGCCGCCAGCACGCTGGAAACCTGCGCATCGCCCGGCTTGCGCGGCTCGCGATAGAAAAACAGGGTGACCCAGAACATCAGAAAGACGCTGAGCGCGCCGACGCGGAAGACGTTCTCGACGCCCCAGCCCATTTGTTTTCGCACCAGAAACGCCATCAGCGGGCCGAGCGCGCCGCCGATATTGACGATAGTGTAGTAGATCGAATAGCCGATGGCGCGGACGTTCTCGGTAGATGCGCGCGCGGTGGTGCCTGCCACGCAGGGCTTCACGACGCCGGGACCCATCGCCGGAATCATCAAGATAATCAGGACGAGCCATTTATCGCCGAGCGCCTGCCGCAGCGGCTGCATCCACGGCGCACTGAGCGAGCCGAGGAGGAAGTATCCTACGGCCATCACGAGGTAGGCGAACATCAGCGCGCGGCGGAAGCCGAAGCGGTCGGCGAGAGTGCCGCCGAGAATCGGGAGAAACCACACGACGAGGCCGAAAGTGCCAGTGAGCCAGCCAGTGAGTTCGTTGGAGAAGTGCAGTTGCTCGTTGAGGTAAATCGCGAGGACGGCTGTGGTGCCGTAGTAGGCGACGCGCTCGAAGATTTCCGTGAAGTTGGCGACCCAGAAGGCGGGCTCGAAGCCTTCGCGAATTTCCTTCAGGCGTTGGGAAAAGCTCAAAAAGTTCTCCTCGACGCGACGCGATCAACTTTGACTTCAATGCGGCGCGGGCAATTACGTGCGCGGCCGGCGGCGATTGTATCGGAAAGCTTCGGCGCGACGTGGGGTTTCTTCAACAATTCTTGCGCGCGCGGACTTCTTGAGAATATAGCGGATAGCAGGACGGCGAGTGACGCGCGCGATTATTGCGCCGCAGCGCTCGGCGTGCTTGATGATTGGGCGGCGGGAAGGTTCGAGCGAATCAGGGATTCAACGCGATTGATCACGTTGGGATCGCACTCTATTTCGATGTGCGGCTTTTCGAAGGCGCGGGCGAGCCAGGAGTAGCCGTTGCACTGGATGGGGTTCGAGGAATAGTCGAAGCGGATGTTGCCGAGAATTTTGGTGCGGGCCGGATCGGCGGCGCGAATTTCCGGGCGGCCGTGAAGGTAGCCGTCCAATTGATAAAAGTTGGCAGCTTGTTCGACATTGGCGGGGATGAGCGAATCGTCTTCGCCGATTTTCGAAACGCTGTCCACTTGAATGGTGAGCAGCACCGGGATGCCGTCAGATTGCAACTCGCGCGCGAGAGCAACCGTTTCGGAGCCGCCCCAGCTGTGGCCGTAAATGATGATGCGGGCGCTTTGTTTTTCTTCGGGCGAGAGGTTGCCATCGTGGTTCGCGTCGAGGAGGCGCAGAATTTCCTGATGGGCTTGTTCGCCGCGATGGTTTTCGAAAACTTCGATGTGAACCTGTGCCGGGTATTCCTTGCGGAGGCGCTCAGCGAGTTGGACGCCGCCGTGGACGGCATTCGTGTGGCTGATGAAACCGCCAACGAAGCCGATGACAATTGGTGGAGATGAATTGTGCGCGGGCGGATGGCCTGCAGATACGATTCGAGGAGAGTGCGCGAAGGCGAAGAAAAGGAAAACCAAGCCGAAAAAAGCCGATACGAATGGTCGCATCGAGTGCATCGATTCCGTGCACATCATAGCAGCATCAGGGCGCCGAGAAAAACGAGGCGGCATGCCGGCTGGCTCGGGCTGAAATCTCGCGCGGAGATTATTTTTGGCCGGTCGAGACCGCCGTGGCTGCTGCGCCCTGCGATGACAACGAATCCGCCAAGGGCCCGCTTGAAGCGATGCGCAAGCGAGCGTACTCGAGAAGAGCCCAGTCTTCTTTGAACTCGATCATCGTCTCGCGGCTATGTTTGGGACTTTTCAGAATCGCATCGACGCGCGCGAGCAGCACCTCGAAAGCAAGGTGAGGATCAGAACCTGGGGCAAAAATATTGTTGCGGCTCAGTCCTACTTTTGAGGCGCCGTTCGCGCCGGAAACTTCGAGCCAAAGGCTTCCGTCAGAGTCGGCAATGGGATGCCCGGAACTATCGAGGCGCTTGAAAATGCGGCCGACGTAACCGCGATCGGGAATCATTTCGTCCTGGACAGCTTGATTTACCATCGTGTCGAATGCCTTGCGGTATTTTTCCCATTCGCCTGGAGCGCCGATCACTTCTTCGCGTTCGTGAACTTCGACGGGAGCGAGAGCACCGTCAGAGGCGATACGGCCGCTATTGGTTGTTAATGACGGCGATGGCGGAGCGGAAGAGTTGAGCTGCACCGGTTCGACAGTCGCGTGTTGCTCGAATTCGCGCTCGGGATTGAACCGTCCGGTGAGCAGATAAGCGGCGGCCACGACGGGCAATTCGTGGTCGGCGAAGACCACCATCGGAATCAGAAGCTTTTTCGAGCGATACAGCTGTTCGGTGCCGCTGCGCGGTTCCGTGCTTCGCTTGATCGTGCCGGGCAGTTGCGAGAAGTGGAGCACGCGGAAATTCGATGCCGGATGGTTTTGCGCGTAGTGCGAGAAGGTGCGCGCGACGGCTTTCGGGCTGGTCATGCCGAAGTCGTTGATCACGTCGCGATGCGCGGAGTGCGGGAAATAGGTGTCGATCACGTTTTTTGTGAAGTCGGCGCAATTGCGCGTCATGCCGTTGAAGTGATTTTCATTGGGCAGCGCGTTGAATTTCGCGATCAGGTCTTCATCCTGCTGTAGCGTGGTTTTCACGACGAAAATGTACATGCTGCGGATCATGTTGGCGCCAACCATTTCGCGCCATTCCGCTTTGCCGCCTTTCAGGCAGTCCTTCACGGTGCAGTAGCGCGCCAATGCTTGATTGAGGTAACGCTCTTCGAGCACAGCCTTAATTTTCTCGGTGCCGAACATGGGGCGATCGACGGGATCGTCAACACCGTAGACGTAGAGGTTGAATGGCGCGATGTTCCATTCGTAGCGCTCGTCTTCGCCCAGATTAATGTAATTGCTCATCACCGAGCCATTTTCGCCCGGTCGGCAAAGGCGGAGCTTGATGGGAGAATCGGGGCAGATTCGCGAGAAGTAGACAGCGGTGTGGCCCGAGCCTGTTACGCGCGCGACGCTCTCGTTGAGCGTTTCTTGAGAATCACGCCGACGTCGCCATAAGCGCGAGAGGAAATCAGGCAAGCGAGAAGGGCAACGAGGCCTAGCGATTTTGATAATGTCGAGATGATTGATTTGAGCATCGCTGCGAGCCGCCTGCCTTTTTCCCTAAAACGAAATTGATTCAGGTAGTGATTTCTGCCATTCCATTAGAGTGAGGAATGTGGCGAATTGGATGGTCGGGTTGCTATCCGGAAAAGACGAGCTTTGTGCTCGAACCAGTAGTTGAAGTGGCTATGTCGAGTGCTAGGTGATGTAGGCCAGCTCGTCACTGAACTGGAGAACTTCGTTCACAGGCCACTCGACATCCGCGCGCCCCACCAAGTCAATGATCAATTCCAGATCATCGAGCGCCTCGTCGACGTCGGCCCACAGGCGAGCACGCACGTCCCCGTGCGAAAGAGTCGCCACCCGAGCGATCCAGCGAAGCCCTGCTTCCTTCACAACCAGCTCCTGCAACGCCTCGCGCGCGAAGGGCTTCTCAGCCAGCAGAAGATTCACGGTGGAGGTATTCAAGGCTTCGACAAAGCTCGTGATTGCTTGCAGCCGTGCTTTGATCTGATTCTCATTTGCGGCTGCGTCATGAATCGAGTCGGGGAATCTCTCAATCGTTTCAGTCCGGTTCGAACTTCGTGTCCCGCTCATAGCTCACCTTGTTGCTGCAGGCTCAATTTTCGCGCCTTCAAAGAAGATCTGCGATAAGGGAAAGCACTCATCTTGCCAAGCCAGAGCTGGTAGCTCAAAGTGGCTGTGCAAAAAAGGGTTATGCCTCTTGGAGGCGTGCGACGGAGGATGTTTTGCGGGTACTAGACCCAGGGAATTATTACGCTGCGATGATGATAAGCAAGCTCAGGCTATCATTCCGAAATGCGACCGCGATGCTGAAAACACACATCAAGGCTCTGCTCGGAAGCGGCTCCTTCCGGTCCTTTATTCGATGGTTTGTCATCGGCGTGGTGTTGCTTTGGTCGCTCGCCGCGTTGATCCTGGTGGCCGCCCGGTGGATTGACCCGCCGACAACCGCGGTGCATGTCCAGCGCCACTTGCAGGCCTGGATTCACCGCAAGCCGTATCACGAACACTACAAATTTATTCCGCTCAGCCAAATCTCGCCCGATCTTCAGCACGCTGTAATCGCCGCAGAGGACGCGAACTTCTACCAGCACCATGGATTCGATTGGCACGAGATCCAAATCGCCGCCGAAGACGATTTGGAAGGCGATCGCACTCGCGGAGCTTCCACAATTACGCAGCAACTCGTAAAAAACCTTTTCTTCGGAACGGGCCGCTCTTTCCTCCGCAAAGGCGCGGAGGCCACACTGGTGCCGGTGGCCGAATTGTTTCTCGGCAAGAAGCGCATTCTCGAGATATACCTCAACGTGGTCGAATGGGGCCCCGGCATTTATGGTGCGGAGCCGGCGTGTCGCTACTACGACGAAACCTCAGCACTGAATATCAGCCGGCAACAGGCGGCGCGGCTCGCTGCAATTCTGCCGGCTCCCCTGAAGCGACGGCCCGAGCGCATGAATAATTACAGCGCGATTATTCTCAGGAGGATGGGTCAAATGGGTTGGTGATGGATTAAAACGGTTGCGTATCGTCGGCGCCTGCCTGACTCATTCCGAAATTCAAATCCGCCACTTTCGCTTTCTATTCGCTCTTAACCGCATCGTTATACCGCAAGCATTCGATGCAAGCAGGGAGGCGTCCGAGTGTATGATTGGCTCCTTTCCGCCGGAGGGGGACAATGGCCGCAACCTGGAAAGGGTTTCTCACGTTCGGGATGGTCTCCATCCCAATACAACTGACGCCGGCAGCTCGATCGGAACGGATCAGTTTCAATCAGCTACATTCCGTGTGCCATACGCGCATCAAACAGCCCACTTATTGCCCGACCTGTGAAAAATTCGTTGACCGCTCCGAAATTGAAAAGGGCTACGAATACGAGAAAGATCAGTATTTGATGTTCACGAAGCAGGAACTCGAAGAGATCGAGCCTGAGTCCGCCCAGACGATGGAGATTCTGAGCTTCGTGAAGGCCGAAGAAATCGATCCGGTTTATTTCGACAGCTCTTACTACGCGGAGCCGGGCGAAGGCGGCGTGAGGGCTTACAACTTGCTGCTCGACGCGATGCGCAAAACCGGCTATTCGGGAGTTGCAAAGGTCACGATGCACGGACGCGAAAACATCGTCATCATCCGCGCCCGTGACAATGGTTTTACGCTGCACACCATGTTCTATAAGAATGAAATTCGCGGGATCGCGGAAAATGCCAAGTTGAATCAGGCGGAATTGAAACCGGCGGAATCCAAGCTCGCGATGCAGCTGATTGAAACGCTCGCGGAATCCTTCAATCCCGATCAGTATTCCGACACCTATCAGCAGGAACTCGAAAAACTGATCGAAGCGAAAGCACACGGCAAGAAATTGACGGTGATGCCGCGCGCCAAACGCGAACATGTTCCGGATTTGATGTCGGCGCTGAAGAAAAGCCTATCGGCGGAGCCGGCAAGAAAAGCGCTATTGCGCGCCGTGCCCAAAACCGGCGCCGGTGAGCGTCAGAAGAAATCACGCAAGGCGAGCTGAGCAAAGCGCGCCTGACAGGCCGCAAAATCTGGAAGGCTAGGCGAGAGCTTTCCGCAGCCGCTTCGTCGTCTTCTGCAACTGCTTCTTGAGCGCTTCCACCTGCTTCGAAATATCCTCGAGCTCTTTCTTTGCCATCGCACCCGCCTTCTTCACCTTCTGCGCGGTGCGGTTGGCCTTACCCATCGCGGTTCCGATTTTTTCCGCCGCTTCGTTCAACAATTGATTCTTTTTTGCCATCGATCTCCTCCGTGTGAAACCGCAGCCATCGTATACGTCGCACGATGGATCGTCAATCGGGATCGCCTGTCGTTTCCAGCGACGGCTCCTAGCTCGCGGCTTCCTGCTTCGCAGCACCCGAGCCGTCGTCATCGAGATATTTCACGAACACCACTTCGTTTTGCGCTTCGTTGTATAGCAGATCATCTACATTGGCCTTCGCCAGCAATAATCCGAATCCACCGGGACGCAAACCTTTCTGCTGGCGCACTTCGTCGTGTTTCGTTGGCTCGTCAGCCCGATGCGTGATGGCCGCGTGTTCGAGCTCGGCAAATTTGAATCCGGGCCCCGGATCGGCAATCCGATACAGCACCATCCGGTTGCCTCGCAGATAGGAAATCCTCACTTTGCGGCTGGGGTCGAGCTTCCCGCCCCATTCCACCGCGTTGAGCAGCAACTCGTGAAATGCCTGGCCCACCGAGCGTTGCACTTCCTCGGACAATCCCGCTTTCATGTGCGCCATGAACGCTTCAATACGCTCAGCCGCTTCCAAGGAACACGGAACGGAAAGTTCCACCCACGTGGGGCGAGCGGAAATTACTTCGATCGGTAAAGTCTTCGATGTTTTTGCCAGGGTCTCGCGCACCAGGGTCAGCAGCGATTTCGGCTCAATCGGCTTGGCCACGTACTGATACGCTTCCTCGCGAATGGCGCTCAAGAGCGTTTCCGGCGTGTCGTCCGAGGTCATCACAATTACTTTTGGCTTCCTGCTGCTCTTCTTCAGCGCCGACAGAACTTCCAGGCCGTTTTTCTTGGGCATCCATACGTCCAGCAGCGCCAGGTCGAACTTATCCTCTTTCAATTTCTTCAGCGCGGCTGCGCCGTCCGGAACCGCCACCACCGTATACTTTCCGTCGCGCAGAATTTCGGTCAGCAGTAGTCGGGTTGTGCGGTCGTCATCAGCGACAAGAATGCGCGTCATCGTTTCCTCCGCGATCCATGGTGCAGGCGGTTTCGTCCGGGCCTGCTGGGTTTGGTCCTGGACTGGGCCTTCTCACCCTTCGGGCTGCCGGCCGATTGCAGTGCCGGCAAAAGCCGCGCAAGGTCGTCCTCCAGGGTGGCGTAGAGTTCCCAGGCGCCGTCGAGTTTACCCTCTCGGCCGGTTTTTTCAATCTCCCGCGCTGTTTCGAAGGCGCTGGAGGGACCGAAGTTTCCCACCGAGCCTTTCAGCGCGTGAGCGGCTTCTGCCAGCGCGCGCGGATCGCGTGCCGAGAGTGCCCCGCGGATTTTCGTCATCATTTTGGGACAGTCGTGCTGGAACGTCCGAATCAGCGATCCCAGCAGTTTTCGATTTCCATCAAAACGCGCAAGCAACTTATCCGCATCCGCCGATCTGTCTGTTTTAGCTTTATCGGATGGGTTTCTTTCTTCTTCAGCGGCCATCGCTGAAGTCGGTGACGCGCCAGTTTCGATGATTTGCGTAAACAATTTCGGGTCGATCGGTTTGGGAATGTATCCATCCATTCCCGCTGCCAGGCATCTCTCCCGGTCGCCTGGCATGGCGTGCGCCGTCATTGCGAAAATCGGGATGTGTCCGCCATCACTCTTCTCTTTCCTTCGAATTTCTTCCGTCGCTTCGATGCCTCCCATCTCCGGCATCTGAATGTCCATCACCACCAGATCGAATTTGTGTTTTTCCAGCGCCGCAAGCGCTCGTTTTCCATTCTCCGCGACGATTGCCGAATGCCCCCTGCGTTCCAATAGATGCAACACAAGTTCCTGGTTAACGGGATTGTCCTCGGCCACCAGCACCCGCAACCTCCGATGCGCGCCCCGCGCCGCGCTTCGCGCTGCCGACGGCCTCGTCTTCTGGCGCCCCGGTACGTGAAGCGCGGTCACGATCGCGTCCCACAATTCCGATTGCTTCACGGGTTTCGTCACGGCCGCCGCCGCGCCCACGCTTTTCGCTCGCGCCTGATCTTCGCGGTGGCCGGCAAACGTCAGAAGGATAACCGTCACCCCGCGCAGTTGAGCATCTTTCTGCACGCTCGCAGAGAGATCGAATCCATCCATCCCCGGCATGTGCCCGTCTGCCAGCACAAGCCGAAACGGTTCGCGTTTCTTCTGCGCGCGCTTCAACGCTTCGAGCGCCGCCGAGCCGTTCTTCACTCCCACAGGTTTCATCTTCCAGTTGCTGAGCATCTCTTCAAGAATCTGGCGGCTCGTCGAATTGTCGTCCACCACGAGCACCGGAAGATCGAGCAACTTCACGGGCACGGGCGCTTGCTCGCCAGCCCCAGAAGTTTGCAATCCCAGGCTTACCGTGAAATGAAACGTGCTGCCTCGCCCCGGTTCGCTCTCCAGCCAGATGCGGCCGCCCATCAACTCCGAGAGTTGCGATGAAATCGAAAGGCCTAGCCCGGTGCCGCCGTACTTTCTCGTGGTGGTGGCGTCACCCTGCGCAAACGCCTCGAAGATCGCTTTCTGCTTTTCTTGCGGGATTCCAATGCCTGTATCGGTCACGGAAAAATGCACCACCACGCCCTGGTTCTTTCTGGATTCCAGGCTTGCGTTCAGAACCACCTCGCCGCTTTCTGTGAATTTGATCGCATTGCCCACCAGGTTTACAACGATGCGCCGAAGCCGTTCCGCATCTCCCACTAGCGCGTCGGGGACTTCCGGCGCCACGTGACAGGCCAACTCCAGCCCTTTCTGCTGGGCGTGCACTGCCAACGCGCGCAGCGTGTCCTCCAGCATGTCCCGCAGCCCGAAATCCACCCGATCGAGTTGCAGCTTCTTCGCTTCCGCCTTCGAGAAATCCAGGATGTCGTTGATCAGGTTCAGAAGCGAACCAGCGGAATTCTTCACGGTGACAAGGTATTCGCGTTGCTGCGGCGTGAGCCTGGTGTCGAGCGCCAGCTCCGTCATCCCGATTACGGCGTTCATCGGCGTGCGAATTTCGTGGCTCATGTTTGCCAGAAATTCGCTCTTCGAGCGCGTGGCCTCTTCCGCTCGCGCCTTCGCAATTTCCAGCTCGTGCACCAGCAGCGCCAGCCGCCGCGCATCCGCCTCCTGCGCGAGTCGCGCCGCTTCCAGGTAATCGGCGTACAGCTTCAACTCGCTCTCCGCGCGACGCCGCTCCATGAATTGCCCGATCTGGCTGCCGATCGAATCGAACATTTCCAGTAGTTCAGGCTCGTGGGTCCGGATCTCGCGGCTGACGAATTCGATTACGCCAACAACGCGGTCGTCGATTCGTATCGGGAAACCAAACCCCGAGCGCAATCCTTCCTCCCTGGCGATTTTGATTCGAGGAAAGTTTTCTCGCTGGGGAACATCCGTTACCCATTTGGATTGGCCTGCCGTCCAGACGAGCCCTGGCAAGCTTTCGCCTCGCCGGAACGTGAGTTCGCGCGTGGCTTTTTCGAAGGCGGGAAACTCCTGCCCCGGAGCATGCCAGAGATCCACGCAGCGCAGAACGTTCGCCAGTTCGTCCAATCGCCAGAAAGCGCCCAGTTCCCAGCCAAGACACTCGCCGATTGCCCGCAAAATCAGAGGCGACGCCGTGCCCAGGTTTTCCGCTTCAGCTAAAACGCGCGTCAGCGTGTAACCCACGGCCAGCCGTCGCTCCGCGCGCTTGCGAAGTGTGATTTCTCGCGCCACTGCGAAAATCAGGCCTTGATCGCTGTTCGGTGTCGCGTTCCAGAGCAGCCAGATATACGTCCCATCCCCGCGTCGGAAGCGATTCTCGAATGAAAATGTGACCGCGCCGTCCACAATTTTCTGCGCTTCCTTGCGCGTGATCTCGCGGTCGTCAGGGTGAATGAACTCGACGTACGGCCGCGAAAGGAGCTCTTCCCGGGAAATCCCCAGCGTCTGTTCCCAGGATGGGTTGAGCCTTTTGAAATATCCGTCGAATCCCGCGATGCAAAAAAGATCGGATGAAAGATTGAAGAGCTGGTCGAGTTCGCCTTCCACCAGCCGGCGCTCGCGAACCGCCTTGGAAAGATCGCCGACGCTGCGCCGCAGTTCGAGCTCGTTCACCACCAGCCGGCTAAGCGCTTTCAACGCTTCGAGTTGGTCGGCCGAAAGGTCACGCGGCACTCGGTCGATCACGCACAGCGTGCCGAGTGCATATCCGTCCGGCGTGCGCAACGGAGCGCCGGCATAGAACCGGACATTTGGATCGCCGGTGACGAGCGGATTCGAACGGAAACGCTCGTCGGCCAGCGCGTCGCGCACCACCAGCACGCCCGAATCATGGATCGCGTGCGCGCAAAAGGCGATATCCCGCGGTGTCTCTGATTGCTGGATTCCCACCTTTGATTTGAACCATTGGCGATTCTCGTCAACGAGGCTTACGAGCGCGATGGGCGTGCCGCAGATTAATGCGGCCAGGCGCGAGAGGTCGTCGAACTCCTGCTCCGGCAGCGTGTCGAGAATTTCGTAGCGGTGAAGCGATTCGAGACGCGCCGCTTCGTTTTCGGGTAGGGGCGCTTTCATGGGAGGAGTGCGCCGGAGCGAAAAACCGGCTGCGCGCCATCTTATGGCGGCCCTAAGAGCAAGTCAACGAAGCGCAACCAGCCACGCGCTTAGCTCATCGGACACGCCTGGCTCATCGAGTGTGCCATTCGCGAGCGATGCCGCAACCTTGCCGGCTGAGACCACGGCTTCGCATTTGCGCTTTGGCGCGCCATCGCGAGAGAATGGCGCTTGAAAAGGAATTCATCGAACTACACGGCATAGACAATGGGAGGAACTATGGCAACGCCCGCTGAGCATTCACAACCGAATCCGGAGAGGATTTTTGACACTCTCAACGCGCATCAGAAAACTGCGGCCTTGAAAACGGGAATCGAACTCGACGTCTTCAGTGCTATCGGCGAAGGCGCCAACACTCCCACCGCGCTCGCCAAACGTTGCAACGCCTCCGAGCGCGGCATGCGAACGCTCTGCGATTACCTCACCATCATGAGCTTCCTGACGAAACAGGACCAGAAGTATTCGCTCGCGCCCGATGCGGCGACGTTCCTGGATCGCCGCTCGCCCGCCTACATCGGCTCAATTGCAGGATTTCTCACCACGCCCGAAATGTTCGATCGCTTCCGGCACTTGACGGCCATCGTTCGCAAGGGCGGCTCGCTCGAAGACGACCGGGGCACCACGGAGGTGAACAATCCGATCTGGGTCGAGTTCGCCCGTTCGATGGCGCCGATGCAAAGGCCTGTGGCCGAAGGTGTCGCGAAGCTTGTCAACGCGGACGCAGGAGAGAAATGGAAAGTGCTCGACATCGCGGCGGGGCACGGCGTGTACGGCGTGGCGATCGCGCGGCACAATCCGAATGCGGAAATATTCGCGGTCGATTGGCCGGCTGTGCTGGAAGTGGCAAAGGAAAATGCGCGCGCCGCAAAGGTCGAGTCGCGCTATCACACGATTCCGGGAAATGCGTTCGAAGTGGATTTCGGAACGGGCTACGATGTGGTGCTGCTCACCGGCTTCGTGCATCACTTCGATCCGCCCACGATCGAAAAGCTGCTGCGGAAGATTCATGCGGCGCTCGCGCCCAACGGGCGCGTGGTCACGGTGGAATTCGTGCCCAACGAGGATCGCGTGACGCCCGCGACCGCGGCGGGCTTCAGCTTGATCATGCTGGCGGGAACGCGCGCGGGCGATTCCTATCCGATGTCCGAGTACGAGCGCATGTTCCGGAGCGCCGGTTTTTCGTCGAACGAATTGCGGCCGACGCCCGGGCCACAGAGCTTCATTATTTCGCGGAAATGAAATTTCGCTTTGTCCGCGGGTGCCATTTCGCGGGCACAAGACATCGTTTCGTGTGACATTTTTTATTTGCTTGTAGGATTTGCGAAGGCGACGGTGAGAAGAGTTTTCTGCTCCATCTCGTGCGCTTTGTGCGAGCCGGTTGCGGGACTTGCGCTTGCCGATCGTTTTACGGAGCGCACCGAGCGGCCACGCGCGAGCCGCTCGAGGCGCGGCAGCATGAAGGCGAGCGCGCCCATGTTGGCGGGCTCTTCCTGCACCCAGACGAATTCGCGGGCGTTTGCGTGCCTGTCCATTTCGGCGGCGAGCTCGGCCTCGGGGAACGGGTAGAGCTGCTCGACAAAAACGATTGCGGTGGTTTCATCCTTCCGGCGTTTTCTTTCGGCTTCGAGTTCGTGGCCGATTTTTCCCGTGCAGAGCAGGACGCGCGTCGCGGTGCCATTTCCCTTGTCGGGAATCACAGGACGGAAGCGCGCGGCGGAAAGTTCCGCCAGCGTGGATGACGAAGCCGGCGTACGCAGCATGCTCTTCGGCGTGAAGACGACGAGCGGCTTGCGCCACGAGCGCATGGCCTGGCGGCGAAGCAGATGAAAATATTGCGCGGCCGTGGATGGCTGGCAGATTTGAATATTGTCGCGGGCGGCGAGCTGCAGAAATCTTTCGATGCGAGCGCTGGAATGTTCGGGGCCTTGTCCTTCATAGCCGTGCGGCAGCAGCAGTACGACTCCTGAGAGCAGATTCCATTTGTCTTCACCCGCCGCGATGAACTGATCGATGATGATTTGCGCGCCGTTGGCGAAATCGCCGAACTGCGCCTCCCACAAGACCAACGCTTCGGGATAGTCGCGGCTGAAGCCGTATTCGAAGCCGAGTACGGAAGCTTCCGAGAGAGTTGAATTGTACGCTTCGAAAAACGCCTGATTGGGCGCCACGTGTTGGAGCGGAATAAATTCTTTTTCGTTTTCGATGTCGATCAGAGCCGCGTGGCGCTGGTTGAAAGTGCCGCGCTTGCTGTCCTGCCCGCTGAGGCGCACCGGAGTTCCCTGCTTCAGTAATGTTCCGAAGGCCAGGGCTTCCGCCATGCCGAAGTCGAGCGGGCGCTTGCCGCGGGCCATTTCCAGGCGCTGTTCGAGCAGCTTTTTTACTTTGGGATGGATGTGAAATCCATCCGGATAGCTTGCAAGCGCTTCGCCGGTCGCGGTCAATTCTGCGGTGGGCACTCCCGTGTCCACTTCGAGCGAGGCGTTGTAACGTCCGCCACGATACGGATTCCAGTAGGCGGGCAATTTGCGCATCGGCGGATTTTTCTCAAGCTCTTCGGCTTCTTTTTGCGCGGCGTCGAGTTCCTGGCGCACTTTTTCGACAATCGGTTCGGCATCGACACCGATTTTTTGCGCGTAAATTTGCCAGAGCGGCTGGTGCGCTTGAATTTTCTTGTAGCGCAGCGGCTGGGTGATGGTGGGATCGTCCACTTCGCTGTGACCGTGCTTGCGATAACCGATCAGATCCACGACGACCGGCGAGCCCAATGCATAGCGATAGTTGAGCGCGATGCGACCGACGCGCGCCACCGCTTCCGGATCTTCCGCGTTCACGTGGAAAATCGGAATCGGCAGGCGCTTGCTGAGGTCGGACGAAAAGCGCGAGGAATGCGATTCGCGCGGCACGGTGGTGAAGCCAATGAGATTATTTACGATGATGTGGACGGAACCACCCACGCTGTAACCTTCGACGTTGGCCATGTTGAGCGTTTCAGCCCAGATTCCCTGCCCGGCGAACGCTGCATCGCCATGCATGATCACCGGAACAATCGCCTCGGTGCCACCTTCGCCGATGCGCGTTTGCTTCGCGCGCGCGCGACCGTTGGCGACCGGATCCACCGCTTCGAGATGGCTGGGATTCGACGCCAGGTGAATCCCGATGTTGCGGCCGTTGGCTGCGTGGAATTCGCCCGTTGCGCCGATGTGATATTTCACGTCGCCGCCGCCGAGAACGCTGCGGGGATCCACATCTTCAAATTTCGCGAAAACTTCTGCGGCCGGTCGGCCGACGATATGCACCATCACGTTGAGCCGGCCGCGGTGGCTCATCGCCAGGACGGCCTGTTGCGCGTCATGTTCTGACGCCGCATTGAGGATGGCGTCGAGAAGCGGTAGAAGCGCCGTTTCGCCTTCGAGCGAGTAGCGCTTGGTTCCGAGATAGCGCGTCTGAAGCACTTGCTCGAAAATTTCCGCTCGGACGAGGCGATCGAGAATTGCTTTCTGTTCCGCTGCCGGTGTTGAGGCGGGCGCCGCCGATTCCATGCGCTCTTCGATCCAGCGGCGCCGCTCGGGATCGGAGATGTGCATGAACTCGACGCCGATGGTGCCGCAATAGATTTTGCGCGCGGCTTCGGCGTCACGCCCGGAGACGGCGAGTTCGGGAAGCTCGACGGGTTGCAAATCGCCCAGCGGATCGAGATTCGCTTGCAGGTAGCCCCAGCGGCGGAAGGCGTCCCAGATGCGCGCCTGGGCTTCGGTTGGCGCTGCGGATGCGATGACTGCTTGCTGCCGGCTCATAAAGTTCCTCGCGTAGGAAAGTCTATTATAGCGAGGTTGGGCGCTGAGGATAATGGCTCGCTGACGGGAGTTACCTGACGTCGGTGAGCCACTGAGGATCTTTGTGGAGAAAAAGCGTGCGCGGCGCAATTCCTGGAAACGCGATTTTGTTCCTATTAGAATTTTGCTTTCTTATTTCTTTTGTGCAACTTAACTCATTTTCTGAAATACCTAATGTTCCTATTAGAACGCGAGCATCCCGAGAGCTGTGAGCGGAGCAGGGAATCGGAGCGGGATGAACTCTTCGTTCAACAGAAGGCTCGAGGGGAAGACATCGAGAAGAGAGACCCTTCGACTCCCGTTGGTCGCTCAGGATGACAATCCTGGTCGGATTGTCATTTGCGATTAGAAATTCTGGCTCGCACTGTGCAGACAGGGCGGTTGGAAGACGCGAAGATCGGCGTCTCGCTGACTGCTTGTCGCAGGCCGAGTTTTGAATAACTACCACGACTCGTGATAACCCTCTGGTAACTAGTTGTCAAGGAAAGAAACGGCTTGGCCGGACGAGGCACCCATTGCTTGAAACCCCATGGGCTGAGATCCGAGCACCGCGAACCACGTTCTGTCCGCTGGCAGCGGCGAATGACTCGTCGAAAAGGCGTCGCTACATCCATCGCATTTTGAGATTGTTGGTGATAAGCGGATTTACCAACATCTATCCGAGAAGCTGTGCGTGGAAGGCGGTAAGCGAGGCTCGATCAGGTATTGTGAAACGCTCATCGGGAACTCGCTGACAATCGTAGTATCACGGAGAGGAAAAACGAACGTAATATCGCCCCGTATAGGATAGAAAATCAATGAACAGTCAGCGGCGCGGAGACTGTTCCAATCTGACCGTTTAGGTTGTCTCGCACGGCGAAACTCATCGTATATTCCCCGGGCGGCAGATCGATGGTCCCCTGACAGATCACGCCGTTGGACTTAAGTGCTTTGGCGACGCCTTCGCTCAACTTCCCATCCGCGGTCTGCAAGAAACTGCCCACCGAAGCGCCAGTTTCGCTCGTCGCCATAGCCGCAAATTCTAGGCTCAAATGACCACCCTCTTCATCCTCAAGTTTCACCGCCGCTAAAGGAACTGCAAAGCTGAACCCAACCCGGCGCTTTTCGTTACCTTCCCATTTGAGAGTAGCAGTCCATCTGACTGTTAGGGGAATCGCCGTGTAGTCTAACGGAGAGGCCAGCGCAGTTTGCAAATCCTCCTCGCGCGTATGCAGGTCGTCCCGCCTCTCGCTTAAGTAGTATCCGGCGCGTGCTCGCACCTGCACGTTGGGGACATTCGTTCTGACAGATAGCTTTTGCCATCCAGACTTTGTAGTTGCCGAACCCTGATAAAATCCGAGAAGATAGTAATCACTTGAGTCAGTGGTGGCTTTTCGGAAGCAAGTTTCGGCATCCGTACTTCGATCACATAATTTCCCACCGGTTACGTCGGCGAATCGCTCCAGGTTTGTAACATTGGAACGAATGTCGAAGTGCTCTGGCAGCGGTTGGCCCACACTGGCACTGACAAGAGCAGTGCTGGCAAGCTGCTCGACGTCCAAGGGATAGACCGCAATGTCTGCTCGATTGAGCGCTCGCCAAGCTTTCTCATATTCGGGTAACAGATCTCTCTCACGCGCTCCAAACTGAGATGGGTCATCGATTTCAAACGGAAACCCTCCTGTTGCCCAAATCAAAGATTTTCTACCGGGCATCCCGACAAATGCCTCACCAATTTCCCGCAGGGCTTCCAGTGTGAGTCGTGTGCGCAAAGTCTCCGTGATCGCCTGTGACCTGATGGCAGACGCTAGCAGTGAAGCCCTCCCTGCGAGCGTGGCGATGGCCCGGTTCACTGAACGCGTGTGCCAGCCATGAAAATTGCGGTACGTCAATTCCATCGGATTTATCTGGGGTGCGTCTTTGGCGGAGGCATGTTCTTTCACTTGCTTCAGAGCCTCCGCTAATAACGTAGGATCAGTGGTGAAGTCGTGGATTACCGTCAGCCCATCGCTATCAAGGGTCAGGAGACAGAACGGCTCCTTAATGCCACCGGATTTCGAGAAGAGCTTGACCAGCTCATCGCGCCCATTCTCTTGCTCCGCGATCGAGCTATTCAGAAGGTCCATCACGAAAATCGTCAAACGCTGAGAGCTTGCCTCAATTGTATTCGTGAAAGTCCCCGGGGCAGCGACAGTACGCCTGACGGGTTCTGCTTGTGTTTGAATATGTTCGAAGAAAGCGATCTTTTGAGGATGTCCATTCTCCAGAACGGTGAAGCTGTTGCGGGTCAATCCCGCAACGGGCGCGCCCAAACGGTCCGTGACGACGGCCGGGACGAGGACCAAACTTGTACGAAGCTTAATGGAAGGCGATTTGCGGTTTTGCTCTGGGGATGATCCGGTCTGACTCAGAGCCGTAGTCACCGCGAACAGTGAGAAAAAGGCGACGAACATCGAGCGCCTATTAATGGGACGAGTGCGCCTTCGCATTTTGTTACCTTCACGATGAAATTTATCACAAGGTATAAATTGTGAGCAGGTATCTGCTCACCAATGGGATGCACACATTACTTTCCGAGATGTTTTCCGATTTTAGATAGGTAGAGGTAGCGCACACACGGATGAACGGGCCATCCGAATCAGCTTGCTCCAGATAGATGTTGCGAACAGGGATTATAACTAGCTATCTCAGACTGAGATAGCTGTGTTCAATTGCTTACTTTATCGGACTCGGTTACCCCAACGGCCTTAATCCCTTAAACAGAAGCCAAAGACTTAGCGCTAGTTCGAAGATAGCCAGCGAATGACTCGCCGAAAACGGCGTGGTGAGTCCCTAGCCGGGGGTTCGGCTGCGCGTGGTAGACTCCTGCCGTTTGAACCAAGACAGAACGCGAGGAGGGCGAATGCGCAGATGGCTCCTGACGGTGTGCTTGCTTCTTGCCGTACCCGCTTGGGGGCAGAGCCAGAAGGCGGCGATTCAGATCACCGTCGATCTTTCTGACGCCCCTCGCAAGCTCTATCACGCTGAAGTCGATTTGCCGGTGACCGCTGGCCCGCGCGCGCTTACCACTCCCAAATGGATTCCCGGTACTCACCAACCTTTAGGCCCTGTCGCCAGTGTCACGGGCGTGGTCTTCACCGCCAACGGCCAGCCTCTCGCGTGGCGCCGCGACGATGTGGATCTCTACCAGTTTCACGTGACGATTCCCGAGGGAGTTACCACGCTTCACGCGCATCTCGATTGCATCGTTACGACAAATATCACGCAGAAGTTGGCGCTGTTCGATTGGGAGACGCTCATGATCTATCCGGCCCACACGCCGGTCCGCGACATTCCCATCCAGCCATCGTTGATTGTTCCCGCCGGTTGGAGTGTCGGCACGGCGCTAACTCCTATCGGTGGTGGCGCGTATCCTCTTCCCTCTCCCGGCAGCACCACTCACTTTGCCGTGACAAATGTTGAGCAGCTTGAGGATTCCCCGATACTCACCGGCCAATACTTCCAGGAATTCGCTGTGGCTCCGGAAATTTCGCCCAAGCACTATGTTGATGTCGCTTCCGATGCTCCCGAATACTCGAAGATTTCGCCAGCTCTGCAGGCTGGAATTGCGAATCTCGTGCGCGAAGCGGATGCCTTATACCGGTCGCACCACTACCACGACTACCATTTTCTTGTGGCTCTTTCTGACGTTATTGGCAGCGACACAACTCTGGAACACGGCCAATCGTCCGAATACGGAGTGCCTGAAAAATTTTTCTCGGATGAAGGCTATCTCCTGGCTGGCGCCGACCTGCTTCCGCACGAGTTCAGCCACTCATGGAACGGCAAGTATCGCCGCCCCGTGGGGCTCTACCAGCCTGATTTCGCCACGGCGCAGCAAGGGGCCTTGCTCTGGGTGTACGAGGGTATGACGCAATACCTCGGCAACATCCTTGCCGCACGCGCAGGACTGAAGTCGCAATCGCAATACCGCGATATTCTTGCCCAATCCGCTGCCAATCTCGATTACACGCCCGGCCGCGAGTGGCGGTCGACGGAAGACACCGCAATCGCCGCCAGCGTTCTTCGCGGGGGAAATCAGGCCTGGTCCAATTGGAGACGTGGCCAGGACTATTACGATGAGGGCCAACTCGTCTGGCTGGATGCCGACACGCTCATTCGCAAGTTGACCAACAATCAGAAGTCTCTCGACGACTTCCAGCACATTTTTCTGGGAAAGGGCGGCAATACCGGGCCGCTGATCGTTACCTATACTTTTGACGAACTGGTCCAAGACCTGAATGCGGTGGCGCCCTACGATTGGGCGACGTTTCTCCGCGAGCAGATTGTCAAAATTACCCCGCACGCCGATCTTGCCGGCATTGAGCGAGGTGGCTATAAACTGGTGTACGCCGACAAGCCGAATGCTTCCGTAGCAGTGGTCCAGTCGGCTCTCGCCGGCCTTCCTGGAGCCATTCCCACGGTCGACGCCTGGTTCTCGATTGGCCTCTTCGTTAGTGGCGACGGCAACATTCAAGATGTCCGCTGGAACAGCCCTGCTGCCAAGGCAAAACTTGCTCCGGGTTACAAGATCATCGCTGTCAACGGGCAGGTTTTCTCTGGGGATCGACTTCGAGCTGCGATTCGCGACGCGAAGGGCAAATCCGAGCCTATTCACATCACGCTTCAGTCGGATACGTTTCTTTCCACCGCCAACATCGATTATCACGATGGGGAACGCTACCCCGCTTTGGAGCGCGTCACGGGAACGCCCGCATATCTGGACGACATCACAAGGCCCGTGGCACCGTCTCGATCAGCGCAACCCGAATCAAAGGCGAACAATCAGTAAACTTCTACTGAGTGAAGCCAAACACGGCTATTCGCAACACGACGCGCTTGCGGATCCTGGACAATGCGCCACCGAAGCTTGCGACCGATGTCACGAGACGTGGCATCGAGTGGCGAAGTGTCGATTGCAATCGGGTGATTACCCGATTGCCGGGCATTTAGCTGTGCAGTAACCATCGATCTGAACAGCGATTTGAACATCGGATTTGAACATCGGATTTGAACTGCGATTTAAACATCGGTCACATTTCAAAGCGACAGGAGTGACTGCGCAATTGAATCGTCCTGGTCAACTATCAACAAAGCGCATCAACCGAGCGTCGAATCGAAAGGCCTGCGCACCTAATATTTCCGACGTCTGGGGCAAATAACATGAGGAGGTATTCGTGATGGCTCAAAATGTTTCCGCGCAAAGGCAAAAATTGGGGGCGTCGAGTACGGAGGCCGCTCGCTCTGCGGTCCCGGTCACATTTATTCGCAGGGTCGAAACCGATGGCGTCCAAGTGTTTTACAGAGAAGCAGGAGATCCGCAGGCGCCGGTGGTTCTTTTGCTGCATGGGTTCCCGACTTCGTCGTTTATGTTTCGCGAGTTGATTCCACGGCTGGCGGATCGCTACCGGGTGATCGCGCCGGACTTGCCTGGTTTTGGATTTACGGTAGTGCCGGAGAAGCGGAAATATACATACACGTTCGACGGGTTGGCCGCGACGGTAGATTCCTTCACGAAGGCGATTGGGCTCGATCGTTACGCGATTTATGTATTCGATTACGGTGCGCCGACGGGTTTCCGCCTTGCGATGGCTCATCCGGAACGGATTACGGCGATCGTTTCGCAAAACGGCAACGCTTATGAAGAAGGGCTCGGGGATGCGTGGGGGCCGATCCGAAAATATTGGGCCGTTCCGAACGCTGAAAATCGCGAAGTGATTGCGAAGAATGTTTTGACGCTCGACGGCACGCGCTGGCAGTACACGCATGGAGTGGCAGACCCAGACAGCGTTGCGCCGGAATCGTACACGCTCGATATGGCGCTCATGGAGCGGCCCGGAAACAAAAACATTCAGCTCGATTTGTTCTTGAACTACGCGACCAACGTGGCGCTCTATCCGACATTTCAGGAATATTTTCGTAAGTCGAAGCCTCCTCTGCTGGCGATCTGGGGCAAGAACGACCCTTTCTTCATTCCCGCAGGAGCGGAAGCGTTCCGAAGGGACATTCCCAGCGCCCAGGTGAAGATGCTCGACACAGGACATTTTGCTTTGGAAACGCACCCGGTAGAGATTGCGGCGGCGATGCGAGAATTCTTTGCAGCGAACGGAATATAGCCTCGGATCGAAAGGTGAAATTTAAAGATGAGTGCTGAAAACGGGACGATTATTTTGGTTCATGGGGCGTGGGCTGACGGCTCGTGCTGGCAGAACGTCATCCTGCCGCTCGACCGGCTGGGCCTTGATGTGATCTGCGCTCCCATTCCGCTGACGTCGCTGAGCGATGACATCGCGGCTTTATCAAGAGCATTGGAGAGAACCAGCGGGCCTGTGGTGCTCGTTGGGCATGCGTATGCTGGGGCGGTGATTGCCGGGCCGACAGATGAGCGAATCAAAGCTCTCGTGTATATCGCGGCGCTCGCGCCCGGCGAGGGTGAGACAGTGGCGCAAGTTTTTTATCGCGAGAAGCCGCATCCAGAGGCGCCTCATTTGGAACCCGACCGGCACGGCTTCATCTGGATGCCGAAAGAGGGGTTTCGTAATGCAGTGATTCATAAAGCTTCCGCCGAGCAAAAAATTATTGCCGCGGCGGTGCAACGGCCGATCGCCGTGAAATGCATTCAAGAAGTGACTCCCACACCGACCTGGAAGACGAAGCCAACCTGGTACTTGCTCGCGGAAGAAGATCGCATGATCAAACCGACGACGCAGCGTTTCATGGCTGAACGGATGGGCGCGAAAATCCACTCTCATCCGGTGGACCACAGCCCGATGTATACGGCGCCGAATCTTGTGGTGGATATTATCTCGGAGGCAGTGCGCGAGAAGATTTCGAGCGGGAAGGCGCGGAGTGCGATGGGCGAGTAGCGACGGAAACTTTGCAAGCCATGGAGAGGAACCAGCAATGCCAAATTCTGTAGCCATCGTTACCGGGGCTAGCCAAGGAATTGGAAAGGCCACCGCTCTTCGGCTGGCGAAGGACTTTTCGTCTCTCACACTGGTCGCGCGGGATGAAGATCACCTGCAGGAGACAGCTCAACAAGCGAAGCCCCTGGGAGCTGAAAGTCTCGTGCTTGCACTTGATCTGCGCGAACCGGCGGCCGCTGAAAAAATCGTGAGTGACACACTTGCTCGCTTCGGGCGAATCGACGCGCTGGTGAATATCGCCGGGGCCGTGCCTCAAATCGATCTGTTCGAGATGACGGACGCGCAGTGGGACGACGGCATGGCGCTGAAGTTTCACGGAGCTCGCCGGCTGACGATACGAGCCTGGGATGCCTTGAAGGCTTCCAAAGGTTCTGTTGTGCTGCTTTCGGGGCTTGCCGCTTATGACCCCAAGCCGGGATTTGCGGCGGTGGCTGCGACCAATGCGGCGATTATCGCCCTGGCGAAAGCGTTCGCAGAGCAAGGAATCAAGGACGGCGTTCAGGTGAACAGCGTTTCGCCAGGAGCCGTGATGACAGGCCGGCGGCAATCCTTTTTTCAAAAGTGGGCGCCCGCCCACCACATGACCGTCGAGGAAGCGATTAAAAGGTATCCAGAGGAATCCGGCATCGCTCGATTTGGCCAGCCGGAAGAGATTGCGGATCTTCTGGCCTTCTTGGTGTCGACCCGGGCGAAGTGGTTGACCGGAGCTTCGCTGCGAATGGACGGCGGTGAATTCAAAGGGATCTGAAAGAATCGTTCCAACGCGATGCGTGTCGCACCGCAAGCGCCGATGGTGGAAACCCCTTGATTGACAGGAGTGGTGAGGCTAGGCATAGTATTTGACGGGGTTATCTATCTTATGGGTGTCACAGTCCGCAAGGCGCAGGACTGGGTGTGTAAGCCTGTTTCAATAGGGATCTTATTGGCCTTTCTGTGCCTGCAGACTGCATATGGCCAGGCGCCAGAAGAGACAACGCAGCAGACGAACGACCGAATCCAGCAGCTTTCCCACATCGCCAAACCAACTGTCACCGATATTCCCATCGGAGCCGGCGATGTGATTCATATCGATGTATTTGACGTTCCCGAGCTTTCGCGCGACGTCCGCGTCAGCAGCACCGGAAACATAGCGCTTCCTCTCGTCCACGAGAGGATTCATGTCGCCGGCGTTACCCCGTTCCAACTCGAACAAACGATTCAGGAAAAGCTCATTGAAACCGGGCTGGTGTCTCACCCGCAGGTCTCCGTGTTTGTAAAAGAGCAGAACAGCCAACCCGTGACGATTCTGGGGGCGGTGGGGCACCCGATGACGACGCAGTTGCTGCGTCCGACGACCCTGCTCGAGGTCTTGGCAAATGCGGGAGGCATCGCCGACAGCGCCGGGACGGTTATTTTGGTGACGCGTAAAACTCAGCAAGAATTTGTGAAGCCTGTCGCCGAAACTTCCGGTGCTTCGAACTCGGATTCGGGGGTGCAGACAATCCGGATTCAGCTACAGGATCTTCTCGACACTGGAAATGCTTCGTTCAACATCCAGGTATTCGGGGGCGATGTGATCGAGGTGCCCAAGGCTGGGATTATCTACGTGCTGGGCGGCGGTGCAGCGCAACCTGGCGGGTACCCCATACAGAGCCATGGAGAACCGCCCACGGTGTTGAAGGCTGTGGCCCTGGCGCGTGGCTTGAGCGGCTTCGCAAAGCCGAATGACGCCGTAATTTACCGAGTGAATCCGAAGACCGGTGAACGCGAAGCGATTCCGGTGCACATCAAGCAGATCGAAAAGGATACGTCCGAAGACGTCGCGATGAAATCGAATGACATTCTATACATCCCGGACAGTCTGGCCAAAAAAGTTGCGGTCCAAGGACTCCAAGCGGCCGTTAGCATCGGCAGTGGTCTCTTAATTTATCGTTCCACTCAAAGCGGTGGTGGCAGCAGTAATAATAATCCTCCGCCCACGCCGTAAAAGGACTGTTTTCACAAAATGGAAGAAGCATCCAGGCTCGTCGCGCGTGACCGGAGAGCGGCTGATTCGCTTACGGTGATTCCTGCTCCTTCGATTCTTCCGTGGGAGCAGATGCCGCGCGAGCCGCATCTGCTCGACTATCTCATCATTTTACGGAAGCATCAGTGGCTCATCCTGACCTTCCTCGTCACGGTGGTGACCGTCGTTACGATTGCTTCGTTCAAAATGAAGCCGGTGTACCAAGCGGCCGCACGGGTGGAAGTGGATCGTGAATCGCAAAGCGTCCTTCCTTTTCAAGGGCCGACTGCTTCGTACGACGAACTGACGGACATGGATAATTACCTGGAGACGCAGACCAAGATTCTCCAGAGCGAGACTTTGGCCCTGCAAACGATTAAGTCCATGGATCTCGGGCGCTATTCGGAATTCGGCGGGGTGGCGAATTCGCTGGTGTGGACGCACGGGAATACGTCGCAAGCGCGTCCCGCGATCCTCGGCGCGTTTCTTGGCCGCCTGAGCGTGCATCGCGTGCCCAATAGCCGACTGATCGAGGTGGGATTCGAAGCGGAAGACCCCCAACTCGCGGCTCGTGTGGTGAACGCGCATCTGCAGAATTTTATCGAAGAGAACTTTCGCAGCAAGTACGATGCGACAACGCAGGCATCCAGCTGGCTTTCCGGCGAACTCGAGGAACTGCGAATCAAGGTCGAAAAGTCAGAAGACGCACGAATCGCCTATGAACGGCAAAATCAAATCTGGCGAACGAACGAAAAGCAGGACATCACGACCGAGAAGCTGGGCGACCTCAACAAAGCAGTGACCGATGCGCAGACACAGTTAGCGGAGAAGGAAGCGCTGTATCGCATGGCCGTATCTGGAAACGTGGATGCGTTGCCGGCCGCACAAGCGAATCCGGTGATTCAAGAACTCCTTAGACACAAGTCTGAATTGGCTGAACAGTACCTCATAGCCCTCGATCAATACGGGCCGAATTATCCGAAGGTTTTGAGAATCGCCGCCCAGCAAAAGGAAGTGACACAGAATCTGGAGAAAGCCAGAAAGACACTCATTGAGACGGTCGAAGAGGACTACAACACCTCTCGAGATCGTGTCGAGCTCTTGCAGCAGAATCTCGATAGACAAAAGGCCGAAGCGAATGACATGGCCGAGAAGCTCGTCCAGTATCAAATTCTTCAGCACGATGCGGACTCAAACAAGCAACTTTACGACGGCCTGCTGCAAAAGTTGAAGGAAGCCGGAATTACCGCCGGCCTGAAATCCAGCAATATTCGAATCGTCGATCCGGCGCTTACGCCGTCGAGCCCCTCAAGACCTCAAAAAGCGCGCAATATCCTCCTTGCCGTATTGGTAGGTCTCGTCGGTGGCGTTGGGCTCGCGCTCTTCCGCGAATACCTGGACAACACCGTAAAGTCTCCAGATGACATCGAAGCGCTCGCAGGCCTGCCTTCTCTGGCTGTAGTGCCCTCTCTCCCCGGCTTGAATGGAAATTACAGCCGCCGCGCAAAGGGTGACGCAGCACTCCAATCGGCGTCTGGTCCCCGCGTCGAACTGCTCTCCTACGTTCAGCCGAAATCGCAAATTTCTGAGGCTTTCCGCGCATTGCGCACGTCGCTGTTGCTTTCACAAGCGGACCATCCTCCACAGGTGATTCTGGTGACGAGCGCTCTGCCGCGCGAAGGGAAAACGACCGCGGCGGTGAACCTGGCCGTCACTTTGGCTCAGCTGGGCGATCGCACGCTGTTGATGGATTCCGACCTGCGAAAACCTGGCGTTCGCCGCGCTCTGAACTTGACGATCGGCAAAGAAGTGGGACTGAGCTCTTATCTTGCCGGTGTTTCCACGCTCGATGAAGTTCTCTATCCTCACCCCACCATCAGTAATCTTGAAGCGCTCACGACAGGTCCGGTGCCGCCCAGTCCCGCCGATCTTCTTTCCTCTCACCGCATGCGCGAAGCGATCGCCGAGCTGCGCTTGCGTTTCAAGTTTATTGTGATTGATTCGCCCCCGGTGATGGCGGCCACGGACGCGGTAATTCTCTCGGCGCTTACCGACGGCGTGCTGCTGGTGGTCCGCAGCGGAGAAACCCCCAAGGAAGCTTTCACCCGGACGCGCGATCTCCTGACGGCGGTGAAAAGCCGCCTGCTCGGCGTGGTGCTGAACGCCGTCGATTCGAGCGCGCCCGATTACTACTATTCGTATCGCTACTACCCATATGCATACGGCTATGGTTACGGCGAAGACGTGGCTAAACCGTCCCGGTTCCCAGCCAATCCGGGCGATTCGAACGAAACCTAGAACAAGGGAGCAATCACATGCGCTATCTCATCACGGGCGGGGCTGGCTTCATCGGTTCACATTTATCGGAAACTCTTCTGGAAAAGGGTGAAGAAGTATTCATTCTCGACGACCTCTCGACCGGAAGCGTCGAAAACATCCGCCATCTGAAATCAAACAATCGCTTCCACCATTTTTTCGATTCGATCCAGAACAAGCACCTGCTCGCCGAGCTCGTTGACGAGTCCGACGTGGTTATCCATCTGGCCGCGGCAGTGGGCGTGCGCTTGATCGTCGAGAGCCCGGTGCGCACTCTGGAAACGAACATTCACGGAACCCAATCCGTTCTGGACGCCGCCTCCAAAAAGAAGAAGCTCGTGTTTATCGCCTCCACTTCTGAGGTTTATGGCAAGAGTGACAAGGTGCCGTTCCACGAAGACGCCGATCTCGTCCTTGGACCTACCACGAAGGCTCGCTGGAGTTATGCCGCTTCCAAGGCGCTGGACGAATTTCTCGCTCTCTCCTATTGGAAGGAGCGCAAGCAGCCCGTAAAGATTGCGCGATTTTTCAATACAGTCGGGCCGCGCCAAACCGGTCGCTATGGCATGGTGGTTCCGAATTTCGTTCAGCAGGCGCTCGCCGGACAGCCGATTACGGTATTCGGCAGCGGAAAACAATCTCGATGCTTTTGCGATGTTCGTGATTGCGTCGAGTCGCTGATTCGCCTTCTGGCCAATGACCGCTGCGTCGGTGAGGTGGTGAATATCGGGACCGACGAAGAAATTTCGATCGAAGGATTGGCGCGAGTTGTAAAGGAACGGACCGGAAGCGATTCGCCGATTACTTACATCCCGTACGATCGCGCGTATGAGCCGGGATTCGAAGACATGCCGCGGCGCATCCCGTCACTCAAGAAACTCGAGAGCCTCACAGGATTCCGTCCGGCTACGCCCCTGACGGAAATTGTGGATCGCGTGGTTGCGCACAGTAGGAAGCGCAATGCTTCAAGACTTATCCCGGCGAGAGACGAATTGGCGGCAGCCCAGACGGCATCCGACTGAAAATATCTCGGAGTGGCTTACAATCCACGAGCTGTTGGCACGAGTTATTGGCCGGCAGTGAGACAGTCCACCGAGAGCCCGGCTTACTTCTTCTTGGCTGCCCGCTGAGCGCGCGCTGCGGAATTGGCCGCCACCGCTTCGCGAATGAGTTGCCTGAAGGCAGCTTCGTTGATCTTCTCCCCTTCGCGCAGGTCGATCGCACGCCGCACATTCCCTTCGAGGCTGGAATTGAAAAGCTTCTTCGGATCCTTGAGGGAAGCTCCGCGAAAGAAGGTGAGCTTCACCACCTGTTTGTACGATTCCCCCGTACAGATGCCCCTGTCATGGGACCAGACGGGAACTCCGGAAGATTTTGGCTTCTCCCATTTCCACTCCTCCTGAATGTCGGGATCGGCATCGTGGATGAGCTGACGGACACGAGCGAGCGTCTCTCCTCTCCAATCCCCCAGATCCTGAATCCGCTCCGTGATCTTCGCTGAAGCGTCCTCGCCATTCGGACGACTTGTCGGCTTCATGCTCTCTCCGATCCTTCGTCTTGCCAGTAATTCGTCTCACCTGTTATTGCAGCCCGGCGATGAGGCGTCAAGCTCTGGCATTCCGCCGAACCGAAGTGTCCGAAGTGCCCCAGCTAAAAGATCAGCTTCAACGCGAATTGAATCTGACGCGCCGAGCCGAAGTCGCCGACCGGAAACCGAGTGTTAAGGATATGACCGAACGCGGTACTGGTTGCTGTATTGACCGGGTTACCGAAGTTCGGATGGTTGAAAATGTCGAAGAATTCGGAGCGGAACTGCAAATTCACCCGTTCCGTGATCTTCGTGTTCTTGACGATGGAGAAGTCAGTATTGATAAAGTCCGGCCCGGGAAGTGAATCGCGACGGGCGCTTCCGGGATGGCAGCTTCCGGGAATGATGGGGTAGTTGTTTTTGCTTGTTGGCATATCGTTGAACGTGCAGGGCACCGCGAACGCAGCGTTGGGCGTAGTGGCGCAGTCCGGAATTGCGGGCGCCGGGCCCATCGGCGGCGCGATGAAAGGCTCACACAGCTGAGTGTTCGAGTAGAACTGGGCGTGATGGCCCGTGCTCGAGACGCGTTGCAGTTGATCGGGCCTCACTGTGAGTGAGGAGCCGGGCGCCGGACCGATGGTCAGAAGCGGAGTAATCGGGTTTCCGTCCTGAGCCATGGTGATCAGTCCAACCTGCCATCCGCTCACCAGCCGGTTCCCCTTGAATGGGAATTGGTAGAAACCACTCAGCACGAACCGGTTACGCGTGTCGAACTCTGATGGCCCGTAATCTCCGCGGGGGTTGTAAACGTTCTGGACGGGAACCGCATCTCCGGAACTGACGGAGCTGTAGTCGTAAGAATGTGAATACGTGTAGGCGGCCAGGAACTCGAAACCCCTGGATAGATGTTTGTTAAGTGTGAGCCAAAACGCGTTGTAGTTTGAATTCCCGGGGCTGAAAACGCGAGGGATATTGCCGACGCTACACGGAGGATTGGGAGGAGCACACTCGGCCGGCAGGACGGGGCTTGTAAGCGGAAGAGTGGTGTAAGGCCGAGTTGGGTCGTAGAAACCATCCGTAACGAACGGTTGGTTGAAATTGCCTGTCAATTGAAGGTGAGTAGCCTTCACACCTACGTATGCAGCTTCTACGCCCAACGAGTTAGTGATCTGGCGTTCGACACTGACATTCCAATCCTGCGCATACATGTTGTCGAAGTTTGAATCGATCGCACTAGGACCTAGGCTGAAGCCGGTGGCTGAAGCCTGAGGGTTCTCGAGCAAGATCGCGGGTGCCGCACTACTGATGCTAATGGGGAAGGCCATGAGGGGGTTGCCGCTCAGGGGGCTCACGATGTTCGTAGTTGGATCCTGGGTCAAGATCGCATAGGCGGCGCGAATGGAAGTCTTGCCGTCCTTGAAAGGATCCCAGGCGAAACCGATTCGAGGCTGGAAGTTTTTGTTATTGGTGTGATACGGCTGGGGCGAAGAAAAAAGCGTGCCAGTTGCGAGGTCAAAGTTCGTGAAACGGCCCCTGGCCTCGGACGGCGTGGAATTCCATTCATACCGCAGGCCGAAATTGAAGGTGAAATTGGATTTCCATTTGAAGCTGTCCTGCGCAAACACTCCGTACGACGGTTGTAAGATCCGGTCATTTCCAGCGCCGAGCAGGACGGTGAAGTTAGTAGCCAGATCGCTGAGGAAAGCTGTCATGGTGGGGTAAGTGAAACTGCCCACGTTCTCGGCAATGTTGTTGTTGTAAGCCCGCCGGATTTCACCACCGAAAGCCATGGAGTGACGGCCCTTGAGCCAACTCAGGGTGTCGTTCAGCACGACAGTCGTATCGCCGCGTCCCTGAGGTTCGTTGAGTGGTCCGCCGAAATTCAGATCGCCTGTGACGTTGATGTTCGGTATGCCCACGCCCACCGGGGAACCTGCTGGAAGGCCGATATTAAAATCGGCAGGATTCAAGGGGGTCGGAGTGAAGGTAAGGTGGATGCGGTTGTAGCCGAGGCGCACCGTATTCGACAGCGCCGGACTGAAGACATGATCTTCACTGATGGTCATCAGTTGGCGGAACCCGTCCCTGGTATCCCCGAATCCCGGGATATTGGCCGCCGCTGCGCCGCCCTGGGTCGGTTCCTCGCGGAGATCCTTCTGCATCACGTAATAGAAATGAAGACGGTCATTTTGAGTCAACTCGAAATCCAGGTCCCCAGAGCCCTGGTTCAGACTCACATCGGCGAGAGCAGCCCCGCTAAACCCGTTAAAATTCGCAGGAATCCCAGTCTTGTCAGTACCCTGCGTGTTAGCAGGAGGAATAAGTTTTAAGAGGCTCAAAACAGCCGGAGAAGTGACCGTTGCAATCTCGTTTTGGCTCGGAACGATGGCACCCAAAGTCAAACCCTGATTCTGGCGGATGCCCTCGTAGGCCACGAAAAAGAAAATCTTGTTCTTCTTGATGGGACCTCCCACGTCACCGCCGAATTCGTTGTGCTTGAAAGGAGCCTGAGGAGTGGGAAAAGCATTGAAAAAGTTGCGGGCGTCGAGGGCGTTGTTACGGAAAAACTCGAAAGCCTCGCCGTGAAACTCGTTGGCGCCAGAGCGGGTAGCGATATTGACGATAGAGCCCGAATTGCGCCCGTACTGTGCCGGAAACGTGGAATTGTCCACTTTAAACTCCGACAGCGTGTCAACGGGTGGCTGGAAAGTGACCTGATTCTGAACCGGATCGTTCAAGTTGATGCCATTGACCAACCAGTTTGTGGTGTCTTCCCGCTGGCCCGCCGTGTTGATGGCAAACGAGCCTTGGCCCCGGAGCGGGGCCGTCAGGAATCCATTCGCTGGAGGAGTGACGGTGCCGGGCGTCAGCAGGTTCAAATCGACGAAGTGGCGGCCATTCAATGGAATCTCTTGTACCGTTTTTGCGTTGATAACCTGCCCCACGCCAGGGGTGGAAGTCTCGATCAATGGAGCTTCTGTGGTGACTTGCACCTCCTGGGTGACCGAGCCGACTCGCATTTGGATGTCTTTGGTTACGGCGGTGGCAACATCCAGCTTGAGATCCGAGAGGAGTAATTTCTGAAAACCTTCCGCAGTGACAGTGATCTGGTAGTTCCCGGGGGGAAGCGACGGAAAGACATATAGCCCAGAGCTATTGGTTTGCGTATTCCATTCGATGCCTGTCCCCGTATTCCTTAAGACTACTCTTGCTGTCGCAATCGCGGCGCCCGACGGATCGGAAACCGTTCCGTTGAGCAAGGCGGTGGATTGCGCGCCTGCGCTTGGACACAGCGCAAAGATCAAAGCAAAAAGCAGGCAAATTCGAAGCACTGCCGCATCTAAGGAGAAATCAGGCCCATCGTAGTTGTTCATCTCCGCTCCTTGGTTATGTCGAATCGGCGTCAGCAATCATCGGGGCAAAGGCTGGCTGTCATCGTTCTCCAGGGCCGAGATACACAAAACACAACCGCGCGCGGTGGACGCGTCGATTCGCTCCGTTAATGTATTGGAATGAGGAGCATAGGGCAGTCGACGCGCGGCCAAAATCGTCGGCTCCCGCAAATATTCCCGCTACCGCCACCATGCGCACACTCCTGGCAGGAATTCGTCGGTGCTCTTAAATTGGATATAACTCCGCGCTAGCGAACACACCACCCAGTGCCGCTTCGGGCGCAAGTCACAGAAGGAGGCAAATCGCTGTGCGGATGCTAACAAACCCCTCGAGGATGTCTATACGGTACATTCTGTATTCGGCAATCATACTGGCAATTTGCCACACCTCGACCGTCAGCGTGCTCCAGCTTTCTGGTTATTTTCTTCCTGGCAAGGACGAAAGAAGGTGCGCCGCAGGCTTGCATTTAAAAAGGGGATTGCGCTAGCCCGTGATTTGTCACACCGTTCGTCGACGGATGCTTCGCCAGAATCGCCTTAATACATGATTGTTCGCGTCATATGGTGAGGCCAACTCGTGGTGTGATAGTGAGTCCAAAGCCGCTCGTTCACCTGTGGAATGATCACCTGTTGGTCTGCTGAACGAAGTTTGTTGATTTCCTCACGGAGGAGGGCGGTGGCGTAAATGCTGTGCGCACGGATTTCAACTTCCTGAGTGGAATTGCGGGGGATCAACTGATATGAATCGATGGCGTGTTCGAGCGCAGGGGAATAGCTGTTAATCCCGAGAAGCCGAAGCGCCACCGGAACGATATAGTCCGGAAAGCTGGTCATTTTGTTGACGTCATTTAGTCGCACGGGACCGTCCTTGGGATAAGTGGCATAGGAAAACCAAAGCCCCAGTTGGGCGAGTTTGTAGAATTTGAGCTCATTCCCGTCGTACTGGCTGACGTCATTAAACCGCGGAAATTCCTTGGCCATGCGCTCGATGAGACCGTTACCTTCATCGTAGAGCAGCGGCGGACACGATTTGATGAAATTGTGGAACCGTCCATTATATTTTTCAGCCAGCACTGAGCCGGCCTGGTGAAGCACTTCCAATTTCTCGTCAAGCATCTGCATTTCGATATTGCCGGCGAAGATTTTCTCCATCTGGGGTCGCGTGAGTTTTGCCAGGAATCCACCATCGAGCATGGGAACGCCCGCATTCATTGCTCGATTCAGGCAGGCGAACATGGCGTCCGAATCGGACCAATGCTGCCCCTCGTAGTCCACTTGAAATTTGACGTGGGTAGTGAAGTCACTAAAAGCCGTGTCAATGGAATTGGCCACCAGGAGCAGATCGATGACGTCGTTTGGCTCGGTGGATTTCACCCCGGTAGGTATCGGATAGACAGGCATCGCGAGCTCTTCGTAGCCCATCCATCCGGCCACCTCCACAATCTTGTCGACATGGGTAAAGACGTCGCGAGAGAGCTCGATCGCAGGACGAACACTTTCCAAAACAGGGCTGCCGATCGGTTTCGGCCAACGAAGGGGAGCAGAAGTGTGCTGGCGGGACGCAGAGCCGGACGCGCCCAAAATTCCATGGCCCAGTGCAAAGCTCAGCGAACAGATACCTTTCAAAAGATCACGTCTAGCGAACATTTTCCTCCTGGGCCAGACCACAATGCGTGCTCAGGCCAGTTATATGACGGGACTAGAAAGTCGATCCGACCTGTGCTGGAGCGCCAATTCTGTTCATGGGAGCACCGAGATTCGAGATTATAGTCTGGGGCGTAGACGTTCGTAACGGGGATTATCACGAATCCCGGTTAAGAAATGCTCTCCAAATTCATCTAGCGCTGATTTCGGGTGCAATACTCTAGTAGAATTGATCTCAGCATGATCGACGAGACCTCTCGAGTCGAAAACAGCGTGTCACGCTACCGTTTCAACAAACGGCGTTGGTTGCGTCCGGCCACGGGAACCTCTGCTTACCGGGCTGAGACCGACGGACCGCAGACGAGCACGAGCCTCTCTGTGATCGTGCCGGCTTACAACGAACAGTACCTCGTCGAAGCGAGTCTCGAGCGCCTGAAAATCCTGGAAACTTCGCCACTTCTGCACCGCGTGCAGGTTGTAGTGGTGAATGACGGATCGAAGGACGCGACAGCCGAAGCCATTGCGCGCTTTCGCAATTCACTTGAACCCGACCGGCCGGATAGCAAACTCCAGTGGACTTGGCTTCAGCACGACAAGAATCAGGGGAAGGGCGCTGCGATTCGCACTGCTCTCGCGCACGCCGAATGTGAGCTCGTCGTAATTCACGACGCCGACCTCGAATACCATCCGTGGGACCTTTTGCAGATGGTCGAGTTGTTCCTGTACGAGGACGCCGATGCCGTTTTTGGATCGCGCTTTATGTCCGGCGGACACAAGCGCGCTCTTTTCTTCCGCCACGCGCTCGGTAATAAATTGCTCACGTTTCTTTGCGACTTGGTTTCCGACCTCAATCTCACCGACATGGAAACTTGTTACAAGATGGTTCGCGCGGACTTACTCAAGAGCATTCCGCTCGAAAGCTCCACCTTTGATGTTGAGCCGGAGCTCGCCATCAAGCTGGCAAAGCGTGGCGCGCGCGTTTTCGAAGTTCCGATCAGCTATTCGGGCCGTACCTATCGCGAAGGAAAGAAAATTGGTTGGCGAGATGGCGCCCGCGCTCTATGGGCGATCCTGCATTACGGCGCTTCGAGCCGCATTTACACCGACGACGCCCAGGGCGGAGAAATCCTTGAAAGGCTCAATCGCGCTCCGCGCTTCAACAAATGGATGGCGGACGTCGTTAGGCCTCACGTAGGAGATCGAGTCCTCGAAATCGGCGCTGGTATCGGCAACATGTCCGTGAACCTGATGCCGCGTTCGATCTATTGGGCCACGGACGTAAACCCGGCCTACTTGAACTACCTCGAATCGCTTCGCAACACTCGGCCTTATATGAACGTGTCCTATATCGATGGCGCTAGCGGCGATTCCTTTCCCAAGGATCAAAATTTCGACACGGTTGTCTGCCTGAATGTCGTCGAACACCTCCCCGACGACGTCAGCGCTCTGCGAAACATCCATGATGCTCTGGCAGACGGAGGAACCGCGATTATCCTGGTTCCCTTCGGTCCGAAACTCTACGGCAGCTTGGACGAAGTGCTGGGACATTGCCGCCGTTATACCGAGGAGCAACTCAGTAGCGTCGCGCGACAAGCCGGATTTCAAGTGGAGAAGATTTTGAAGTTTAACCGCCCCGGCGTACCCGCATGGTGGATCAACGGCAAATTAATGAAGCGCCGCACTTTCGGATTGGGGCAGATTCGTTTGCTGAACGCATTGACGCCCCTTTTTCGCCTGATCGATCCGTGGCTTCCGCTTCCGCCCCTTTCGATTATCGCGATACTTCGAAAATGGGATCGTCAGGACCATATGCTCGCATTCAACACGAAAGCCGCCTCGTAGCGCAATCGCAACGCACGGAGATTCCAGCCTTGAACAAAATTGGGATTCATTCAGGGACGAACCCGATTGGCTAGGCTCTCGCGCTACGACAAAATTCTGGCCCTTCTTTTCGTACTCTCGCTCCCGCTCGTCAATCCATGGGTGCGCGGCGACGGCGTTGGATACTACGCCTTCGGCCGGGCGCTGCTCATCCAGCACAATCTCAATTTCCAGCAGGACTGGCTCAGGGCCAATCCCTCCTTTCGCACGGGAAGAACGGATGCGGCGGGCAATCTTCTCTCCGAGGAGTTCACGCCCACCGGCCACGTGGACAATCATTTCGCGATCGGCTCCGCGATTCTCTGGTCTCCGTTTTTGCTCGCCGCCCATCTCTTCGTTCTTTCCTACGATGCCCTCGGCGGCCACGTTCCGCTGGACGGCTTCGCCAAGCCGTACGTTGTCGCCATGGCGCTAGGCACGGCGTTCTATGGTTTTCTCGCTTTGTGGCTCTCCTTTCGGCTTGCCCGCAAATATCTCTCCGAGCGATATGCGTTCCTTGCGACTCTCGGAATCTGGTTCGCAAGTTCGCTGCCGCTTTATATGTACTTCAATCCCTCCTGGTCGCATGCTCTCTCCGCGTTTATCGTCGCGCTGTTTGTCTGGTATTGGGACCACACCCGCGATGCCCGCTCCTGGTCCGAATGGATCCTGCTCGGCGCAATCGGCGGCCTCATGATGGACGTCTATCCTCCGAATGCGATTCTCCTCATCTTTCCGGCGCTCGAATCTTTATTCACGTATTGGAAGGAACTCGCACGGCGCGACCTGAAATCCTTCAGTAGCGAATTCCTGAAAAACGTTGCCTTTGCCCTCGCCCTCATCGCCGCCTTTGTGCCCACCCTCATCGCCAAGAAAATAATTTATGGCAGTTATTTCAATTTTGGCTACGGCGAGAGCTGGTTCCTCAATTCCCCCGCGCTCCTCAAAGTTTGCTTCTCCGCCGATCACGGCCTCTTCAGCTGGACCCCCATCACCCTCCCCGCCGTAATCGGAATGTGGCTGTTGCGCAAGCGCGACGAAATTCTCGGCCTTTTTTCGATCATTGCTTTCGCCGCATTCCTCTATGTGATCGGTTGTTATCAGGATTGGGACGGCCTTTCCTCCTTCGGCAATCGTTTCTTCGTCTCCCTCACCGTTCTTTTCGTTCTCGGCCTCGCAGGCTTCATCGACTATTTCGCGCGCGCCTGGAACGAGCGCCGCATTTGGCTCGCCGCTCAAGCCGCCACAATCCTGCTGATTCTCTGGAATTTTGGACTCATCTTCCAATGGGGCACGCACCTGATTCCCGCTCGCGGCCCGATTTCCTGGCGCCAGGCAGCGTACAATCAAGTAGCGGTAGTGCCGGTCCAGATCGCCGGAACTCTGAAGCGTTACGTTGCCCACAGAGGCCAATTGATGCGTAACATTGAACAAGGCGATGTCGAGCACATGAAATCGCAACCGGATGGTGGCTCTGAATGAGCGCAATTGACACGACTTCTGCGGCGTCGGGGCAGGGACCCGAACATGTAAAGCCGCCAGACGTGCCGGTTGTCCGCATCACCCCGCCCACACGGTGGTGGGTGCTGCCTCTCGCCGAGCTGTGGGAGTACCGCGAGCTTCTCTATTTCTACGTGTGGCGCGAGCTGAAAGTCCGCTACAAGCAGACCGTGGTTGGCGCCGCATGGGCCGTGATTCAGCCGCTCATGACCATGCTGGTCTTCAGCCTCTTCTTCGGCAAGCTGGCGCACATTCCGTCGGGCGGCCTGCCGTATCCTGTTTTCTATTACAGCGCGCTGCTTCCGTGGATGTATTTCGCAGGCGCGCTCATGAACGCGACGAACAAAGTCGTCGAAAATCAGTACGTGATCACCAAAGTGTATTTCCCGCGCTTGATCCTGCCATTTTCGGCGGTGCTCTCCGGCCTCGTGGATTTTGGCGTCTCGTTTCTGATGTTTGTAGTCATCATGATCTATTACAAAATGCACGCAACTGCAGCCATGCTGATGCTGCCGCTGTTTTTGCTGCTCGCGGTGCTGACTGCCCTGGGCGTGGGCCTATGGCTCTCGGCTCTCAACGCGATCTACCGCGACGTGCGCTACGTGGTTCCGTTCTTGGTGCAGTTCTGGATGTTTGCCTCCCCTGTGGCTTATCCCAGCTCGCTCGTCCCGGCAAAGTGGCGCCCGCTCTATGGCTTGAACCCAATGGCGGGCGTAATCGAGGGCTTCCGCTGGTCGCTTTCCGGCACCGGCAATCCCCCGGGGCGCATGATCCTGGTTTCGTCGGCCGCGGTGGTTGCTATCGTTGTTACGGGCATGATGTACTTTCAAAAAATGGAATCGAAAATCGCCGACGTAGTGTAACTCCGCGCAAAACCTGCCCCGTCTGGACAAACGAAAGGCAATCGCGCAGCATAGAGCTTGAGGTCACAGAAGCGGATGAAGATTACCATCGCGCATAATCGCACGAAGGCGGAAGTGATGCAGACGATTGACAAGTCGTTTGACGAAATGTCGAAGCCGAACGCGGGGATTCCTGTGCAGTTGGCGGTGAAGTCGAAGAACTGGCAGGGTTCGGTCCTGAATTTTGAACTGTCGGCGAAGATGGCCATGCTCAGCACGCCGATTAAGGGCACCGTGGAGGTGACGGACACAGACGTGATTATCAACGCCGACCTGGGCATGCTGAACCGCTTTGTGTCCGATGACACTGCGGCGGAGATGTTTGGCAAGCGGTTCAAGGGATTGCTGAATTGAGAAACGAAAAGCTACGGAGCAGCGGCGAGGGCTTCGGGCTCGGTTTCGAAAATGGAGAAGACTTTCACGAGATGGGTCAGTTCCAGCACCTGTCGCGGGCTGCGCTGGAGCCCGAACAGGGCGAAACCGGTTTTAAGTTCGCGGGAAAGTTTGAGGCCTTCGACGAGCGAGGCAACGCCGGCGCTATCGATATATTTCACCTGGGAGAGATTGATGATCAGCCGGGCGGCGTGCTTGTCCTTGAGCTGCTCGACGAGCATGGCGCGCAGCTGCGGCGCGTTGTAGAGAGTGATGTCGCCGTTTACGTCGACGATTGTTGCCGCACCGGCTTGTCGAGTGGTGAGATTCACGAAGCCCGATTCTAAATTAGTTGTTGCTCTCGCTGGCGAAACGGCGGGAAGGGCGCGCCGCCGCTAGGCTTTTTCTAAAATCACTTCTGTAGATTTGATAATAGCGCCAACTGTGTCGCCAACTTTCAGTTTCATTTCCTCGGCGCTGCGGCGGGTGATCACACTTTCGATAATCACTTCGCCCGAGCGGACGACAACATGAGCCATGATGTCGCCGAAATTAATTTCCTCCACCTTCCCGATGATGCGGTTGCGCGCTGAAAGTCTCATGGGCAGGAATGATACAGGGACTGACCGCGGAAGTCGAGACACGCGCTGCCTAACCGCTAACTCTCAGCTTGCTATTTTCCGGGCAAGCTGAAGCGTGCGCTGCCTGCCTTACAATGGGAATGCTCATTTACGCGCGTCTGCGAGCTGCGTGCTCTTCGGTTGTGTATACGCGCGATGGGTCGGAGGAGCCGTTGGCAGGAGTGAATCACCGTTTTGCTGAAGTGCGCGTCCTGATCTTCGATCTGGATGGGACGCTGATCGATTCGAAGCTGGATCTGGCGCACGCCGTGAACGCGACGCTTGCGCACATGAAGCGCGAGCCGTTGCCGCACGAAACAATCTACAGCTACGTGGGAAATGGAGCGCCGATACTGGTGCGTCGCGCGCTGGGCGACGCTACGAGCGACGAAGAAGTGGATGCGGGCCTCGCGCATTTTCTGAGTTATTACCGCGCACACATGCTCGACAACACCGTGCCTTATCCGGGCGTGCGGGAAGGTCTTGCGCTTCTCGAGCACCATCCGATGGCCGTGCTGACGAACAAGCCGGTGCATTTCAGTCGCGCGATTCTGGATGGGCTTGGCCTGCTGCGCTATTTTCGCTACGTCTATGGCGGCAACAGCTTCGAAAAAAAGAAACCCCATCCGATGGGGACCGAAACGCTCTTGCGCGAATTGGAAGCAGCGCCGCGCGAGGCGATGATCGTCGGGGACTCGGATGTGGACGTGCGGACCGCGCGAAACGCTGGTACGTGGACTTGCGGCGTGAGTTATGGCCTGGGCATGGAAGGAATGAAAGCGCACCCGCCGGACTTGATGCTGGATAGTTTGGTGGAATTGCCGGAGCATCTGAACGGTCGGGCCGTATAGACCCGGATAGGCGCCGCGGCTGTTCTTAACTTGTGCGTCGCCAGCGATCACCAGGAATTCCACGATGCTTTCAACGGCAAAGCCAGCCTAACTTTTTGTATAGGACTGCGAGTACCAGGCCCAGGTGCGGCGGAGACCTTCTTCAAATTCGACGACCGGCCGATAGCCGAGGATTTTTCGCGCGAACGAGATGTCGGCCTGCGAATCGCGGATGTCGCCGGTGCGAGGCGGGTCGTATTGGGGTTGTATTTTCTTGCCCGTGATTTTTTCGAGGAGTTTTATTACCTGATTGAGAGTGATGCGCGCGCCGGTGCCTCCGTTGAAAACCTTTCCGGAGGCGTCTTTGGCATCGCAGGCGCGCAGCGTTTCGTCCACGATATTGTCGATATAGGTGAAGTCGCGCGATTGTTCACCGTCACCGTAAATCACGGGCGGCTGATCCCGAATTACGGCAAGCATGAAACGCGATAACACGCCGGAATATTGCGAGGTGGGATCCTGGCGCGGGCCGAAGACGTTGAAGTAGCGGATCGAGGCGTTCTCCAGGCCATAGTTGCGGCCGAAAGTTTGCGCGTAAAGCTCGCCAACGTATTTGGCGACGCCGTAGGGAGAAATCGGTTCCGGCTGCATCGATTCCGTCTTGGGAAGGATGGGAGTTTCGCCATAGGCCGCGGAGGATGCGGCATATACGAAACGGCGGACTCTTGCGTCGCGGGCCGCCACGAGGACGTTGAGCGTGCCGTCGATATTGACGCGGTTGGTGTCGAGTGGATCCTTAACAGAACGCGGCACCGAAGTGCGAGCCGCGAGATGCAGCACATAATCTGCGCCTTTCACCGCCGATTCTACCGCTGCGAGGTCCGTGATGCTTCCGATGCGAAAATCGATTTTGCTCCGCACCGCTGAGAGATTCGACTCGTTGCCGGCGGAAAGATCGTCGAGGACGACGACTTCGTGATTTCTGCGGACAAGTTCGTCGACAATATTCGAGCCGATGAAGCCGGCGCCGCCGGTAACGAGATAGCGCATGCGGGGATTCTCCTGAGATTCGTTGATGCGCGCCGAGATATTTGTGCAACGCGGAATCGGACGCGGTGGCCAGCGTGGTGCCGTTGGAGTACGCTTGAATATAGCCTAGCCGCTGGAAGTGGACAAGGAAGGCGTCGTATTTATGGGTTTGAAATGCCTCTGACAACCCAGTTCCAGAGAACTTCGGACTCGGCACGGCTCATGTGGAGTGCGGTGGCTTGCCGCCGCTTTCCTAAGCCCTGGCTTGCCGGGGCGGCTCTGTGCGTTACGATAGCAGGAGTCTCTTGCGTCGGTGCGTTGGCAACAGCATCGGGAAAGGCGCAATCGCCCGCGCATAGCGCGAAGAAAGCTTTAACTGCGCCCTCCGAAGCGCGGATGCCATTTCGTACCGGCGAGAAACTCGACTACCGTGTGGCGTGGGCGAGTTTTGCAAATGCAGCGTCTATTGAACTCACGGTTCCCGAGCGCCGCGATTTGATGGGCTGGGGAACCTGGCATTTTCGCGCGTCGGCCCACACGCTAAGCCCGATGCGCGCTCTCATTATGGTGGACGATCAATTCGATTCCTATACCGACGCGGCGACGCTCGAGAGCCGGCAATACGAAACATATTTGAATGAGATGGGAGAGAAGCAGACGGAAGTTTTTCATTTCGTGGCGGAAGGCCAACCCTCGCGAGGCCATGTGGCAGGAGTCGTGGTCACGCCCGGTACCCGCGATCCTCTCGGCGCCGCGTATGCGTTGCGGGGCGTGGACTGGGCGCAGACGCCGGAGTTTCGGGCGCCGGTTTATGACGGCCACGATGTGTATGACATGCGGGCGCGCCTTGACGTTCCGGCCGAGACGGTAGCAGTGGCGGCCGGAAATTTCTCGGTATCGAAAATCTCGATTCGCTTATTTCAACGTGGAACGGAAGTATCGGGCGAAAGCTTCACCGCGTGGCTGGCGAACGATGCGGCGCGAACGCCTGTGCTGCTGGTAGCGGAGATGCCGTTTGGAAACCTGCGAGTGGAATTAGTGTCCGAAGTGCAATGAAGCCGAAGAACGTTGCGAGGGTGACCGCTTAGTTTTCCGGTACGACCCAATCATCTGGGGGGAAATCGATTTGCCAGAACTTGCCTGAGGGCTTGATGAACTCCATGCCGACCTGCATTTTACCGCCTTGCGCGCCTCCAATATGCACCACGCGGCACTCGATCGATTGCTGAGTGGATTTATTCGAAAGCGTCACGTTCTGTTGCGCGGCGACTTGCGCCTCGAGTGCGATCAATGCGCCATGCGCGTTGACGACCAGGGTGCGCGTTTCTTCTTTGAAATCCTGATTGCCGGCGATTTTTCCGCTTACGAGAATGGGAACGCTAAGCAGCACTCTCATGCTGCGGCGGCGTCCAGGATCGGCCTTCCAGCCCGGCTTCGGAGACGCTGTGGTTCCCATGCCGAAACGATAGCTTTCGGAAACGCCGAGGGCAATGGGACTCTCTTACCAGAGGCAATTTAGGAGTTAACACCCGGCGCTTCCGGCGTAAATGATTGATAGCACTAGCAGTTAACTATCTTTTCGCGGTTCTGTTTCACGCGCCGAGTCGCGTTCCGCGTGTCCACTACCAACTTGGCATCGCGGGCGATGGCTTCGTAATCGTAGCTCGAGTGATCGGTGGCGATCAGGACGCAATCGTAGCTGGCGAGGCGATCGGGCGAGAGAGCGACCGAGCTCATATTGGAAAAATCGTAGTGACGCATTTTGTGCAGGGCGGCGAAGTAAGGATCGTTGTAATCGAGAAGAGCGCCGCGAGCCGTGAGCAATTCGAGCAGCTTCAGGGAAGGCGATTCGCGGAGATCGTCAACGTCCTTTTTATAGGCCATGCCAAGCAGAAGGATTTTGGAGCCTTTGATCGATTTGCTGCGCTCGTTGAGCGCGGCGGTGAGTGCGTCCACCACGTGGTAGGGCATCGCCGTATTCACTTCGCCGGCGAGCTCGATGAAGCGCGTGGCGAAATCGTATTCGCGAGCTTTCCATGACAAATAGTAAGGATCGACCGGGATGCAGTGACCGCCGAGGCCGGGGCCGGGGTAAAAGGGCATGAAGCCGAAGGGTTTTGTGGCCGCGCTATCGATAATCTCGAAGATATCAAGATTCATGCGCAGGCAGAGCTGCTTCAACTCGTTCACGAGCGCAATATTCACGCAGCGAAAAATATTTTCGAGCAGCTTCACCATTTCGGCGGCGCGCGTGGAGCTGACCGGAATCACTTTCGAGACGATTTGCGCGTAGAGTGCCGCGGCGGCGCGGCCGCTGGGAGGGTTCACGCCACCGACTACTTTGGGAATCTGCGCGAGGCCGAATTGTTTGTTGCCGGGATCTTCGCGCTCGGGCGAGAAGGCAAGATAGAAATCGGTCGTGACGTTTTCGTTGCCGTCGCCGTGAGCGATAGGGCAGCGCAAGCCGCCTCTTTCGAGAATAGGCAGTACCAACTCTTCGGTGGTGCCCGGATAGGTGGTGCTTTCGAGAACGATGAGCTGATTGCGTTGCAGGTTGGGTGCGATGGCGCGCGCGGTGTTCTCGACGTAACTCAGGTCCGGCTCGCGGCGCTCGTCGAGGGGCGTGGGGACGCAAATGAGGACTGCATCCATCTCGCGAAGGCGGGTGAAATCGGATGTCGCATCGACATGCTTTGCATCAACGTGAGCTTTGATTCTTTCGGCGGGGATGTGCTGGATGTAGGATTGGCCGGCATTCAGCTTTTCAATTTTGGATTGATCGAGATCGAATCCCGTGACGCGCTGGCCGACGTCGGCAAACCGGAGTGCGAGAGGAAGTCCCACGTAACCGCAGCCGATGATTCCGATCTTGATGCCCTTCTCCGCAAAGAACTCCGGTTTCCGCTCCACCCTTACTCTCCTTGCGCTTGTTATCGGATATCAGATTCTAAAAATACTCTAAATTGAAACATTGATGATAGCAGGGGTCGGAAAAGTCGGAAAGCAATGGGACGTTTGGAGTCCCGCGGCGCGACGGGGTTCGATTGTCAACCGCGACACGCTGGGCTATTCTCGCTTGCCGTGATCGACATTCATTGCCACATCCTTCCGGGCCTTGATGACGGCCCTGATTCGATTGAAATCTCAATCGCCATGGCGGAAATGGCTATCGCCGACGGCATTACGCATGTGATCGCGACGCCGCATGCGCACTCGGACCATGTGTTCGATCCGGTGAAAATCAAGGAACGCCGCGATGAATTGCAGGCGGTTTTTGAAGGGCGCCTGATTCTTGCAACTGGCTGCGATTTTCATCTCAGCTATGAGAACCTCGAAGATATTCGCTTCGATCCGAACCGCTATACGCTGAATCAGAAGAATTATTTGCTGGTGGAGTTCGCCGATTTTTCGATTCCGCCTTCGCTGGACCAGGCGCTGCATAACCTGCAACTCGCGGGACTGGCCCCGATTGTTACGCATCCGGAACGGAACCCTTTGATTCGCGCGCAGCCTGAACGGCTTTTCAAGTGGCTGGCGCAGGGTTGCTACGTGCAGGTGACCGCGCAATCGCTGCTTGGCAGATTCGGGAAGTCGGCGCAGGAGTGTTCGCAGCGCTGGCTGGCGGATGGCGCGGTGCACTTCATTGCGAGCGATGCGCACAACGTGACGTCGCGGCCGCTGCGCTTGAGGGAGACCTTTGAGTGGGTGGCGAAGACACATGGCGAGGATGTGGCGCGGGCGCTGCTGGTGGATAATCCGCGCGCGGCGTACGAAGGGCAGTCGCTGCCCTTCGTACCGGAAATAAGCGACGATTCCTCGAAGAAATCCGATTCGCGCGGCATGCGCGGCAAGAAACGCTTTTGGTTCTTTTAAATTTTTCGGTTGTTATTGCGCGAGAGCTTTGTCCAACACGCTTCCGATTTCAGCTTCGCTTACTTCGCCTGCGTTGTCGTAGACGGCCTTTCCCGTCTTATCAAGAACTACAACGTGCGGAATCGAACCTGCGTAGTGGCTTTTTACCAGTTCGGATTGCGCGGATGAGAGCGGTTTGTCGAGGTCGACAATCACGAAGTTGACGCGACCGCGATACTTCTCATACAGCGCGACCGTGCGCCGGGCCTGGCGTTTCGAGTTATAGCAACCTTCGCCGTAAATAAGAACGTAGTTGACGCGACCTTGGGCGGCACCGGCGTCCATGTGATCGCCGTTAATCAGCGGTCCGTCGATACTATCGCTCGAGTAGTCGAGATTGGGATTGATCTTCAGATTTTCGCCTGCCTTCGAGGATGACACGGCGGGAAACAGAAACAGGAACAAATATACGGCAGCGGTCAGATAGATTCGCACGAAAGCTCCTCCATCTCTTGTACGCCTGCCGGAGGCACTGGATTTACGTGATCGAGCCGCATTGTTTTGACCACGACCAGATCAAACGCTGTGGAGATCATGAAAATAACTCGATGACTTCTTCGTAGCGCTTGAACGGCGGTATCAAATAGGCTCCGGCGATTCCTTCGCTGCGGGCCGTTCGGGCCCAATCGAGCATTCTTCGGGCGAGCAGGAAACCGCGCGCGCGGGCGGCGTCTCCCGCGGATTCCATTTCTTTCAGGGTCGCGTCGGGAATTACGATGCCGGGCACTTCGTTGTTCAGGCGCAGGGCTTGCTTGTAGCTGGTGAGCGGCCATAGGCCGACGAGGACCGGAATCGGTGATTTGCCGCCGAGGCGTTTTAAGAATTTCTGCCAGTGCGCGGGATCGAAGATCGGTTGCGTCATCGCGAAGTGCGCGCCGGCCTGGATTTTTGCCTCGAAGCGGCGCAACTCGTCATCCATATCTTCCGCTACGGGATTCACGGCCACACCAATCGTGAAATTCGTGGCGCCGCCAAGCGCTTTGCCCGCCCAGTCTGTGCCTTGATTCAGGCGCGCGAGGACTTTGACGAGGCCGATGGAATCGACTTCGTAGACGCCGCTCGTTTCGGGATGATCGCCGAGGGATGGAGGGTCGCCCGTGATCGCCAGAACGTTGCGCACGCCGCCAACCGCCCAGGCGCCAAGCAGCATCGCCTGAAGGCCGATGATATTGGCATCGCGCGTGGTGAGATGAGGAATCGTTTCGAATCCGTGGGCTTCGAGCGCTCCCGCGAGCACCAGCGCGTCCATTCCAACACGGGCAAGCGTGCCGCTATTGATGTCAATCGCATCGACGTGGCCGTTGGCCATGACGCGGCTTACCTGCTCGACGATGCGGTCGATCGAAACTCCTTTGGGAGGATCTATTTCGACGGAGACTGCGAATTCTTGCGCTTTCAATTTTTTCCAGAGCTTGCTTTCCGGCTCGCGCGTCTTGATGCGCTTTGTGCGCTCTTCAGGTTCGAGCACTTCGATGATGCTGGCCGGTTTTCCGTCTGCTCCCGATTTTGATGGGCGCAGTTTTTTTACAGCGATTGCCATGGCGCGAATATGTTCCGGCGTCGTTCCGCAGCATCCGCCGAGCAGACGAACACCGAGGTCGGCTGCCTCTTCGGCAAAGAGCGCGAAATATTCAGGCGAGGATTTCGGATAGACAATGCGGTCGCCGACGCGCTTGGGGAAACCGGCATTGGGCATGGCTGAAAGGGGCATGTTGATGCCGTTCAGTTCGCGTATGACTGGGAGCAGGTATTGAGGACCGACGGTGCAGTTGGCGCCGACGGCCTGGATATTTTTTTGCTTCAGCTTTTCCCACGCGTCCTGCGGGCGCATGCCGCCCATCGTGGCGCCTTCCTCGGAGTAAGTCATCTCGGCGACGATGGGAAGATTCGAGAAGGAGCGAATCGCGTCAATCGCGGTGAGCAGCTCGTCGAGATCGCTGAAAGTTTCGACGAGGAAGAGATCGACGCCGCGCTCTTCGAGCGCACCGGCCTGCTCTTTGAAAATCGCGAAAACCTGTTCATGAGGCAAATCGCGGACCTGGCGCACGATTCCAAGTGGTCCGATTGAACCCGCAATCAGGACTTCGTGCTTGGCAGCCTCGCGAGCCTCGCGGGCGATTTTCACGCCGCGATGGTTGAGCTCGGCGACGCGGTCAGACATGCCGATTTGCGAGAGCTTGTGGCGGTTGGCGCCGAAGGTATTTGTCTCGATCACCTGCGCGCCGGCTTCGATATACGTCTGGTGGACGCGAAAGACCGATTCGGCGTCGGATGAATTGAGTTCGTCGACGGAGCGCTGGGGGCCGACGGATTCGTAGAGGAGCGAACCCATGGCGCCATCCGCGACGAGGACGGCGTGCCTCAGCCGATCGTTGAAATCTTCAATTCGCATTGAGTTTGTTGGTTAGGGCCTCTCGTTGTTATGGCGACTAGCAGGGACGAATATTGTAGCATCCCGCGCCCACCATGCACGCGACGGCAGGGCGAGGCCGAAAGAGCCGGCAGGATGCCGGCGCTGCAAGGGAGAAATCCGGAGTGTGTCACATAGGGACGGGCCCACGACGAGGAAGGCGTCGTCGTGGCTACCGGAGTGAATGAGGCGCGGTCAGCGGGAGGTGATGGCGGTTGGGTCGGTGCGGCGCCAGCAGTCGTAGATGAATTCCCAGTGTTGGTCTAGGCCAGCTTTGAAGGTGACTGTGGCGGAGCGCTTGGTGTCGTCGGCGTAGGTGATGTTGAAGTCGGAGGCTGCGGGGCTTGTCGAATGCAGCCATGCTTGAGCGTCTTTTTCGGAGTGGATCTCGATGGGGGACTGGGGCTCGGCGCGCGTTAGATGGTCGAGCAGGCAGATTTCGGTGGCTTCGCAGCATGGTCGCGTGGCAGGCGACTGCGCATGGCTGCGATTATCGAGACGCGCGATGAGGCTTTTGAGAACTTCGAGCTGGTCGAGCGGCGCGGGCAGGGTGGACCAATATTCGAGCAAGGGCAGCGCGGCCGGATCGCTGAGATGCTCGATGATCCAGTAATTCTTGGCGCGTTCGGGATGCGCGTTGAAGAAGCGAAGGAGACGGCGCGTGTCGTTGCCTGAGACGAAGTCGGCGAGATGGTAGAGCATGTGGTTGTAAACCCAGGGGTCTTTGGGGCGGGCGCCGGATTCAAGCCACTCGAGCAGCGCATTCAGATCTGATTCGTCCATCTTTGGTTGCGGGGGACGGCGACCGCCTTCGGGAAATTCCATGGGGACCAGGATATTCGCAGGAATCCAAATGTCCCAGTAGTCGCGGTAGACGTAGTCCTGTCGCGTTTGCAGATTACCGTTAAGAAGCTCCCACTGGATATATTGCGAGGGTTCAGTCTTGAGAAGATCGAGAGCCGCGGGCGCGAATTTGCGACCGAAGCGGCCCCAGGCATTGATGACGATCTGGTGGCGTTCCCAGACGTTGGAGGTTTGGCGCGCGAGGCGGCTCCAGTAAGCAACCGATTTGGGAGAGCGCAGGGCCAGAGATTTGAGCGCGATTACGTGCTCCATCATTTCGCAATGGGGCGTGTTGTTGCGAACGATGGCTTCAAGCGCTTGCACGTCGGCTGCTTCTCTATTGGGATCGATGCTCGGTGCAAAGAAACCGAGCCAATAGGCGGCCATGGCGGCGCGCTGGTCGCAACCGCTTTGAACGATCGCGCGGAGATTGTCGCGAGTGCGGCCGGCCGGGGGAATCATGTTCCAGCGATCGTGCATTTCGAAGAGGACGGGATAGTCTTCGTCGGCGATTGCTGTCTGCGCGAGATTGCTCTCCTGACCCGATTCACCGTATTTCTGGATCAAGCCCACGGTGCGTGGCATGCCGATATTGCGAAGGGCGGAGATTATGATGGCTTGTTTGTACTTGCCGCCGGTGAGGAGATGTTTCTCGAGAATATCGGTGACTGCTTCCTGATTGCCGCTCATCACCATGGCGTAGACCATGGTGAAGACGGTTTCTTTGCCGTGGAAATCGGGAAGTGCTGGGAGTGTGGGGAACGCGTTGCTGTCGGGTACGAGATTGTTCAGGACGCTGTCGAGGACTTCGTTGTAGGGAACGAGTTTTGGAATGTCCTGCTGGAGAACGAGGAGTGCGGAGCGGGCGAGGATGTTGTCGATGTACTTGCCGTTGGGATTTTCGGCGATGCGCTGGATTTCTGCGACTGTGATGTCCTGCGGGGTCCCGATTTGGATTGTACGCAACAAGCGGCGCTCGATGGGCTCGCGAGCGGCGGCGGGTTGCGGGTGGAATGCAAAAACAATCATCGTTAGAACAAGAATGATCCGGCGTGAGGGCTGCGTAAGTTCGGGTGAATTCGCCGGAGCGCGACGATTCAAGGCTTTTCTTCCGGCGGGATGCGGTACATCGCGGAGACGGAACCGGTGAAATGAACGGTGATGTTGCCGAGCAAGTCCTTCGAGGGATTGCGGGGCGCGCCGCGGAAGGAATTCAGCGTCCAGTAGGTGGCGGCAACGCCGGGTATCAAGACCTGTTCATCCGATCGGGCATTGAAAGTTAAATTTTCGAGGTCCGGGGGCGGATCGGCGGTCTTGCAAGCATCTTTCGCGATGTCGGTGGAACACCACGTCTTCCAGGCGTCGGCCATGCAGCGCTGTTGCATGGCGTGCGTGAACGAATCGAGATCGGTAACGCGGTAGAGAACGGCTTCTTCGCGGTGTCCATTGGCGGAGAGAACGGTTTCGCCGAAGCGATCGAGGCCGAGCTCAAGGAGGCGCTGGAGAATTGCGTCGATGGGTGCGGAGAGAGGAAGCTCGACGTGGAGTCGCTGGATGATTTCGAAGGGCTGGCCGGGGTCGGAGGACCCGTAGGGAGCAGGATTTTTCAGGGTGCGAACGCGTTCGAGCAGGATGAGTTTGCCGTGATTTTCCTCGATGTATTTTGCGATGGCGGCCGTTTGTTTATCGAGATCGGCGGAGGTGTCGAGCGGTTTGAGGCCTTGGACCGCCACTCCGCCAGCGATGATGGCCATTGAGGGCGCGATTTCACCGGTGCAGGAGCCGAAGAGCTGCGCGGGGAATGATCCGCGGGGGACGAGGCGTTCCTGGGTCATGCCGGCGCCGACTTGTACTTGCGCATGGGCGGATGAGGCTTCGCAGAGGCAGGTTACGGCGAGCGCGAGAGCTGAGAGGCGGCGATTCATGGCCTATTTTATTGTTGTACGTGGGGCGGGAGGAGGTGTCAATGATTCGGGCGGCGGAGGTGAGGGAGTGGTAAAGCGGGAGGCGGAGCATGTGCCGCCGCCCGGCAAGCCGGGCGAATAACAAAGCGGCGGCAAGCCGCCCTTCGGCTCCGCTCAGGACAAGCCGCACTCCAAATTAGCGGGATTGGGAGACTAGGCCTGAGATTGTGTCCATCAGGTCGAATTTGGTCAGGACTTCGAGTTTGCCGCCGGGCATTTCGACGAAGACGGCTGGGCTGTCGTGGCTGAGGATGTGGGTGATGCGCTCGACGGGGGCGGTGGCCGGAACCTGCGGCAGGGCGGCGCCCATTACTTCGCGGATTACGAGCTTGCGGAGATCTTTTCCCTGGAGGGCGAGATTTAAAATCTGGTCTTCGAAGACGGTGCCGATGGGGTGGTTGTCGTCTTCGAGAACAGGCAATTGAGAGATGTCTTCTTTTTGCATGGTTTGTAGGGCGTGGAATACGGTTTGATACGGGCGAACGATTACCAGGTCGCGCGATTTTCCGTTTTGGTGCTTCACGCGAATTACGTCCGCGGCTGAAATTGCGACCTCTGCGTCGATGTAGCCGTGCTCCTGCATCCAGCCATCGTTGTAAATTTTGCTGAGATAGCGCGTGCCGGAATCGGGAAGGAATGCGACGATGAAGTCGCCTTTCTTGCCATTTTTTGCAAGGCGCAGAGCGCCGGAGACGCAGCCGCCGCCTGAGCCGCCTGTGAAAATTCCCTCTTTCTTGGCCAGACGACGGGCCCAGACGAAACACTCTTCGTCATTCACCTGGACAACGTCGTCGACAATTTTCAGATTCATCGTGCCGGGGAAAAAATCTTCGCCAATTCCTTCGACGACGTAGGTGGTGGCCTTGCCAACCTTTGCCGATTTTACAAAATCGTAGTAAAGCGATCCCAGCGGATCGACGCCGATGATTTTGACGTTTGGATTTTTTTCTTTGAGGTAGCGGCCGACGCCGCTGATCGTGCCGCCCGTGCCCATACCGCAGACGAAATGGGTGATTTTTCCTTCGGTGTCGTCCCAGATTTCCGGGCCGGTGGTGTCGTAGTGGGCCTGCGGGTTCATGGGATTTTCGTATTGATTCGGGTAGTAGGAATTGGGAATTTCGCGCGCGAGTTTTTTTGCGACTGAGTAGTAACTGCGCGGATCTTCTGGCTCGACGGCCGTGGGGCAGACGATCACTTCGGCGCCGAACGCTTTCAATAAGTCGATTTTTTCGCGGGATTGCTTGTCATTGATTGTGAAGACGACTTTGTAGCCGCGCGTGACGGCGACGAGAGCGAGGCCCATGCCGGTATTGCCGGAAGTGCCTTCGATAATTGTGCCGCCTGGTTTCAGGACGCCGCGGCGTTCGGCATCATCGATCATCCATTTGCCGATGCGGTCTTTCACGGAACCGCCGGGGTTCATGTAGTCGGCCTTCACGTAAATTTCGGGCTCGAGGCCTTTGGTGAGGCGATTGAGCCGGATAAGGGGCGTGCTGCCCATGGTTTCGAGAACGTTGTTGCACTTCATGTACGAATATTTCTCCTCGGCGAACTGAAAACACAGCTTAGAGAGTTCGCAAAAATCTGTCCAGCGCAGTTTCGGGGGATGTTCCCAGGTTCCGACAACGAGGGTTGCGTGCGTGATATTCTTTTGGTGTGGCAGTCTTGATGGCAATTGCGGGAGAGTGAAATGGAACGACAAAATATCTCGTCTGGGACGCCGTGGGAACCGATTGTGGGCTACTCGCGGGCGGTGCGAATGGGACCGTATGTGCACGTGGCGGGCACAACGGCTACGGATGCTGGCGGGAAAGTGCTTGGGGAAAAAGACCCTTACGCGCAAACCGTGCAGACGATCCGCAATATCGAGTCGGCGCTGACGAAGGCAGGGGCGAAGCTTTCGGACGTGGTGCGAACGCGAATCTTCGTGGTGAATATTGGGGATTGGGAGAAAATCGGACGAGCGCACGGGGAATTTTTCGGGCAGATTCGGCCAGCGTGCTCGATGGTGCAGGTGAGCGGCCTCGTCTCGCCGGAGATGCTTGTGGAGATTGAAGCAGATGCAATCGTGGCAGGCGACGAGAAGGTATCGCAAAAATAGCCGTCAATGGCGGCCGTTGATTGAAAAGACCGGGCCGACAGACGTTGTAACAGAATATTCACAATGCGGTCGAGGTGTTTTCGCTAGAATCCGGGTCCTATGCCGAAAGAAAATCTCCAAGTTGTAGCGGTTGCCGGTGCGCGAGACGGTCAGCGTGTGTTGCATCTTAAGGGACCCCTGAATATTCAAACCGTGTTCATTTTTCAAGACGCCATGCGCAGCGAGACGGGCCCTGCTCTCGTGCTCGACTTTAGCGATGTGGAGTTCATTGATTCGGCGGGGCTTGGAGCTCTGGTTGCTGCGCACGTGGGCGCGCAAAGAGGGATGCGCAAGCTCGCCTTCGCGGGAATGAACAAGCAGGTGACAGCGCTTCTGGACATGACCCACGTCTCGCAACTGTTCAAAACGTATCCGACGATCAAGGACGCGGAAGCGGCGCTGGCTTAATTTTCAGGCGTGCGATTCCTTTAGTGAAGGAGCGGTAGCGCGTTCGGCGGCGGGCAGCTTCGGTTCCACCCACTTCAGCACACCTCGTACGATAAAGACGTTCAGGAAAATCGAAATTAAGGACGCGGCGAGAGTCGCGGTGAAAATCTCGTCGCCGACCATTCCGGATTTGCGCGCGACTTCCACGAGGATGAAGGAAAGCTCGCCGATTTGGGTGAGTCCGGCGGCGACAGCAATGGCAGTCCATTTGGAATAGCGGAAAATTCTCATCACCGCGAACCAGATGCCGAATTTTCCAAAGATGATTAGAAGCAGCATGATGCCGAGTAGCGGAAGATTGTGGACGATTACTGTGGGAACGACGAGGGTGCCGAGCGAGACGAAAAACATGGCAACAAAAGCGTCGCGCAGAGGTAGCAGCGTGGTGTGAGCTTCGTGCAGGTCAGCGGAGCCGCTGATGGAAACTCCGGCGAGAAACGCGCCGAGGGCCACAGAGAAACCCAGTGTTTGCGCGAGTGCGGCGGAAGCGAGACAGATGGCGATTGCGACGAGCAAGAAGATTTCCGGATCCTTGGTGCGGCGCGCGCGTCGGAGGAGTCTCGGAACCACCGTGATTGCCAGGAACGTGAGGGGAACGAGCAACATAGCGGCTTTGCCGAGCGTCCAGGCGATCTTCTGGAGGCGGCCCTCCGATGGCCCGTTGAAGACTGGAAGGACGACGGTCATGAAAACTACGGCGAGATCTTCGACGAGCGTGATGCCGATCATCACCCGTCCATAGGTGGTGCCGAGTGCGCCGCGATCGGTGAGAAGGCGAGCCATTACCATCGTGCTCGCGACGGAAATGGTGGCGCCTACGACGATGCCCTGCGCCATGCTCCACCCGGTGAGCCAGGAAGCAATCAAGGCGAGCGCGATTGACATCATAATGCCAAGCGTGCCACCTCCAATCGCCACCCATTTCACTTGCATCAAGTCTGGAATGGAAAATTCCACGCCGATGGAGAACATCAGCAGCACAACACCCACTTCAGCGAATACCTCGAAAGTGTGCAGGTCGGATAGCTGAGGGCCGGGAGTGAAAGGGCTGATGACGACTCCGCCGACGACGAAGCCGAGGATGAGAGGCAGCTTCAGGCGCCAGGCGAGTAGGCCGCCCAGCGTGGCGGCCAGGAATACATACGTCAAATCGCGAAATAGAATGGGATCCGCTTCCATATTTTCCCCGAAACTGTGCTTAGCCTCTTCTTCGCAACGGCAATACTACTCCAACCATTGCGGCCGGCATCTAAGGGTTTTGGGCAAGGGCTGATAAATTTTGGAAACATCGCATAAAGGTAGTGATCCGTCGGGTGCAGGCGGATGCGATAGAATGGCCGTTTAATGGAACGTTTTTATCGAGCGACGATGAAGATCGGCGGAGGCACGCTGTTTGGGCGCCTCGCGTTTGGATTTCTGGTGGTGTGCGCGATCGGCATCGGTGCGGCGGCTGGGGTTCTCTTCGTCTATTCAAGCGACCTGCCTGAGATTCACGCGCTCGAGGATTACCGGCCGGATGTGGTGACGGAGTTGTACGCCGACGACGGCCAGTCCATCGGAACCTTCGCACTGCAACGCCGAATCCTGCTGACATACGGCCAGATTCCCAAGGTGCTGAGGGATGCGATCTTCACCACCGAGGATCAGCATTTCGAAGAGCACTGGGGCGTGGATTTTCCGCGCGTGCTGGAGGCGGCTTGGCACGACGTTCGTCATCATGGGATGAAAGAAGGCGCCAGCACGCTGACCATGCAGCTGGCCGGCGGCCTTTTCCTGAACCGCGCGGATCGCAGCCTTCACCGCAAGTTGCAGGAGACGATTCTGGCGATCGAGATCGAGCGCCATTACACGAAGGAACAGATCTTTACGATGTACTGCAACCAGATCTATTTGGGAGCGGGAAACTACGGCTTTGAGGCGGCATCGGAATATTATTTTGGCAAGCCTGTCGGGCAGCTGACTCTTCCCGAGGCTGCAACGCTGGCGGCGATTATTCGCGGGCCGATTTACTCTCCGATTGTGCATCCGGAGCGGGCGCTGGCGCGGCGGAACCTGGTGCTGTCGCTGATGGCGCACGATCGGAAAGTGACGCAAGCGCAAGCGGCGGGTGCGACCAAGGAGCCGCTGGGATTGCATGTATCGTCGGCGCGCAATGATTTCGCGCCCTATTTTGTGGAGGACATACGGCAGTACCTCGAGCACACCTACGGGACGGCTGCCGTTCACGAACAGGGCTTGCGCGTGTACACGACGCTGAATGTCGCAATGCAGAAAGCCGCAGAGCAGGCCGTGCGGGATGGGCTGCACGCCTACGATCGCCGGCACGGCTGGCGGGGAAATCTGCCGAACATTTTCACGCAAAGCTCCGGCTCGCAAAATTCCGGCGGGCCGAATCCCTCCGCCAAGCTGGATGCCTATCAAAATGAGGAATGGCGTGGCACGCCCGCAAAGGGCGATTACATTCCGGGACTGGTGACGGCGGTCGAGCCGACATTCGCAACTGTGAGGGTGGGCACCTATCACGCGATGCTCACGCCATCGGATTTCGCATGGACGGGGAAGAAATCTCCTTCGCAGCTTCTGAAAGTGGGCGATGTGGTGGTGGTTTCGATCAAGGAAGTAGCGGGCTCGACGCTACACGTGCAGCTCGAGCAACAGCCTGTGGCGCAAGCTGCCTTGCTCGCCATAGACAACCCGACGGGTGAAGTGAAGGCAATGGTGGGTGGATACGATTTCGACCAATCGAAATTCAATCGGGCGACGCAGGCGGTGCGGCAGACGGGCAGCTCGTTCAAAGTGTATGTGTACGCGACGGCGCTCGAGCAGGGAGCAACGCCCTTCGATACGATCGTGGACGAGCCGGTGACGTTCCGCAGCGGCGGCCAGAATTACTCGCCGAAAAATTACGATTTAAAATTCGAGGGGCGCATCACGCTGCGGCGAGCACTGGCCGACTCGCGCAACGTGCCGGCGGTGCGATTGCTCGAGCACGTCGGCGTGCAGAACACAATCGACATGGCGCGACGATTCGGAATCACGAGCCCTCTTCCGCCGTATTTGCCGCTGGCGCTTGGCGCGGCCGACTTGTCGCTGCTGGAGCACACATCCGCGTTCACTGTATTTCCTGATGATGGGATTCACATCGAACCGCACGATATACGCCGCGTGACTTCGTACGATGGAGCAGTTCTCGAAGAGCCGCGGCCCAATGTGAAGGACGTGATTCAGCCAGATGTGGCGCGGACAATGACGGCGATGCTCGAGGAAGTTGTACAGTTTGGAACCGGCGTGCGCGCGAAAGAATTGGGACGCGTTTCAGCGGGGAAGACCGGCACGACAAACGATTTCACGGATGCGTGGTATATCGGATTCACTCCCCACATCACGGCTGGCGTGTGGGTGGGGAACGATGACAAACGCATCTCGCTCGGGAAAAAAGAAACGGGAGCGCGGGCGGCGCTGCCAATCTGGCTCGAATTTATGCAGCAGGCGGTTGAGGCCTATCCGGCGCAGGACTTTCAGAATGTGGTGCCCCTCGAGAAGGAAGCGGTAGGACATCAGGTGAAGGTGGATACGCCAGACACGGCGCCACCCGCGGATGCCGCCGAGCAGGGATTAACACACACGCAGGCTTTGCCGCCGGCAAAGACGCCCGTCGCGCCGCAGTCAGCGGTGACGCCAGCCGCCGCGAGTGCCGTGGTGAAGCCGTTAGAGAAAATTTCGGCGCCCAAGCCGAATTAGCTTTGGCATTTCTTGCCGCGGCGAGCAAAAACTCAAAAATCAGAAGGTTGATTCAAAAACCCGGAAGCGGTGCTCGAGTTCCCATTGTTGCCGCGCTCGTTTGCTTGATTGCAGGAACGTGGCGCAATCGGATGTGGGTTTTTCCGCGCCGAGCGAATCCTGCGAACAGGCAGCATTCGAGCGGGAGAAATCATCCGGTGCCGCCCAGAGGCTCGGGCCCGGCAGGAATGCGTGCTCGAGACCGGTGCGCACCATTTTTTTCAGGTCGGCGTAACGCAGATTGTAGGTTTGAACGGCGCGGACGTATTCGTGGGTGAGATCGATGCGCGAGACGCCTTCGTCATCGGTGGAGAGAGCGACGGGCACGCCAAATTTGCGATAGAGCGGGAAGGGATGCGAATTTCCTGCAACGCCGAGAATCAAATCGTTGCTGGTAAGGTTAATTTCGACCATTACGTGCTTTGCAGCCAACTCCTTCATCAAATCGGTGGGCCGATTTTCATACATCACATCCACGCCGTGACCGATGCGCTCAGCATGTCCTTCGTCCACTGCGAGGCGGACGTGACAGCAGAGGCCTTCATAAGTAACCAGCCCTGGCGCAATTTCTCCGGCGTGCAGAGTGATGCGAACCTTCGGATAAAGCCCGTGAAGAAAATCGACCATGCGCATGTGTAGCGCGAAATCCGTCATTGAGATGTAGCCGTCCTCAGGCATCACGAAATTAATGCCGGGGACGCGCGGATCAACCGACGCCACTTCGAACCCGAGCAGCGCTTGCGCGAATACCTGCTGTTTCGGGAAACCGCGAAGCACCTGATAAAGAAAGCGAATTTCAACATTGCAGCCGGGCGAAGCATCGGGCTGTCCGCAATGCTGGCGCTCGTTGCGAAGCTTCTCAGCGCGATCCCAGTGAGCGCGGGCAACGGCGACGTCATCGCGCAGACCGCGATCGAGCAGCGCCTGTCGAAATTTGGCGAGATCATCTTGCCAGCCGAGATCATTCGCGATCTGAATGGTGTGGACAAAGGGCGGCGTGTCCATCAGTTCGAGGTATTGCTCGTTCTGCACGGCGGCGCGAGAGGAAACTTCGTCGAGCCATTCGCCGGTGTGGCGCGGATCGACGATTTGGAATTTTGCGAACGCGTCGAAGAAATGGTCGTGGCCGCTCACACCGGCGGAAGGAACGAAGGAGCGCATCGAGAATGCGTCCACCAGCGAATCGTAGAGATGCTGATTTTCAAAAGCGCGCGACACCGCGGAGTGGCCTTCGCCGCAAACGGGCTGCGGAGGAATGCTGCGCGTCATCGCATCGGTCTTGAAGAAGGAGAGAGTGTCGAGATCGACGCAAAGCTTGTCGTCGGCGCCATCGCGAATCCATGATTCGGCGTACACGGCGCCTGCCAGATGGCTATGAAGGTCGGCGCCTTTGGGCATGCGCACGAGAAAGTCGCGCAGTTCGAGCGGATTCTGGCGGACGGACTCGAGCGCGCGGGCGGCGCGCTGTTCTGAGATGGAACCCGAAGTGATGACTGGTGCAGGACCGGTTCGTCGAGCTGTGGATTGCGCAAGGGTTGAACCAGGAATCAAGAAAAGGACGACCGAAAAGACCGAAAGAACGTTGAATAGCCACGAATAATCGAAATCTCTGAATCGCATCGTTTCGCACATCCTCGCAGTCGTGATTGTGGACGAAACCTTACCACGCCGGGTGATTCATTTGCGGCCGAACGGATCCCACCCATGAGCCTCGAGAGGCGTCGCGGAGCCGTCGTCGTTGATGAGCAGGATTCTACGGCTAGTCGTTATCTCACCGATGCAGGTAAGGCTCGAAAAATCGGGCGCACCCTGAAGCCTGTTCGCGCGCCGACGGGGCACCGTGATAAGCAGACCATAGTCGTCCCCGCCATGAAGCGCCATTTGCAGGGGATTCAATTTCAGCTTCCTGGCACCGCGGAAAAGACCCGCTGGGATCGAAACGCATGGTACCCGTTGGGCCTCGATCCGGGCACCAACCCGGCTGGCGGTGCCGAGACGGGTGAGATCGGTCGAGAGGCCGTCGGAGATGTCCATCATCGCGGTTGCGGTTTGGCTCCTGGCTAGCCATTCACCAAGCTTCACCGGGATTCGGGGGTAAAGGTGCTGACGCAACACGTCGCGAAGTCCACTCCGGCGCGCCAGTTTGGCTCGCACAAGCTCCAGTCCAAGCTGAGCGCGGCCTAGCTTTCCGGTAACATATATAAGGTCGCCCGGACGGGCGCCTGACCGGGTAAGCGCTCGGCCGCGAGGGACTTCGCCGAGTACGGTGATGCTGATTGAGACTGACCCGCTTTTGGTTGTGTCCCCTCCTATCAGGCGCATTCCAAGATAGCGAGCCGCACGGGCCATTCCTGCGAGAAACGCGTCGAGCCATGTTCCAATTCGGAACGCGGGTAGTGCGAGGGTCATTAAGAAATACTGAGGCGACGCGCCCATCGCAACTAGATCGCTGGCCGCGCGAACCAGGGATTTGTAGCCGACGGAGTCCGGGGGATGCGCTTTCGCCAGAAAATGGACTCCTTCTAAAAAGGCGTCGCAGCTCAAAACCCAGTCGTTACGGCTCCCAGGAGACAAGATGGCCGAATCGTCGCCAATTCCTAGGCGCAGGGCACCGGGAGCGCCATATCCCAAGATGGAAGGCACTGCGCGGGCGATTTTATCGACCAGTTGGTCTTCTTTGTGCATGCCTGAACTTCAGTACAGTTGTGGCAGAGTTCGCCGATAGGGTAAGGTAGTACCCGCAGCATTATAGACTTAGGGTGGAGTGAGAAAGCAAAGGCCAAGCGCGTCTATGCAAAATGGAAGAATGAAGTTGACGGCAGGCAACATGCTCTCTACAATCCATGCCGTTTCGGACCAAAGCTCTCGGTTCAGACTTCTGAGGGAACCGGCTAGCCGTGGTAAAGGGCGCGCGGCGTTCGGCCAACTGGTGCACAACTAATTTTGGACAAAAACAGACGATGAAAAGCAAGTCATACACGTTTTTTATTGCCTCAAGCGCTTCGGGCGGCATGCGGCGCTTGCGGGTGCCTTTCTACGTACTGAACGTGCTGATGGTGCTGGCCATCGTGGGCGGGATCACGATCCTGGCCGGCATCGGCTCCTATTCCCGGATGCTGCTGAAAGCCACGAACTACAATTCGCTTCGCCGGGAGCAGGACAACCTGAAGCAGCAGTACAAGCAGCTCCAGACAGAAGTAAAGGACACCAACCAGCGTCTGAACTCGCTGCAATCGCTAGCGAGCGAAGTGGCGATGGCCTACGGACTGAACCGCTTCCAGCAGACTCCTTTTGCGCTCACCGACGTCACGGAAGGCACCACAGCCGAGTTCCAACAGTCGCTCGATGAGTTCAGCTATCTGGAAAAGAACGCGTCGCTGGTGACCGTCTCAAATGGCGGGTTGCGACTGATGCCCTCGATGCAGCTCAGCGCGCTTGGAATCGTGCCGACTCTGTGGCCCGTGGTCGGCGAAATTACCGGCCATTTTGGCGAGCGGCTCGATCCGTTTAGCGGAGAAGGCGCGTTTCACGCCGGGCTGGACATTGCCTCGCACTATGGCGATGGCGTGCGGGCTTCCGCCGATGGAGTTATCACGGTGGTCGATCGGCGCGCAGGGTACGGCAAGCTGGTCGTAATCGATCATGGATTTGGCGTCACCACTTGGTACGGCCACCTTTCGAACTTCAACACTCAGGTAGGAATGCATGTGAAGCGCGGCGAAGTGATCGGCTATGAAGGCGCGAGCGGCCGTTCCACCGGCCCGCACTTGCACTACGAAGTGCGCATTTACAATACGCCTGTGAATCCGTGGCGCTATCTACGGAATATACCCACCGCGGTAGCCGCTGCAGATTAGTTCTTCCTAGCTCTCTCCTCTTTCTGAATCTGGCGGCCAGCGCAAAAAAAGATGTGGCTTGCAACTGGTGCCTGCGCGTTCCTTTGAAGGGTCTCGAATTAAGGCGATGCGTGTTTTGTGGCGGGTGATTCGGTGGCCGGGGCATGGTGCTCGCCCAGCATTTCAGGGGTGATATCGAGACGGAGGCGCACCCAGCGGTCTTGGCGCGTGATGTTCAACTGTCGGATGAGTGTTTGCACAAAGGCTGCCTGTTCCTTCGTCACTTGCGTGAGGGCTTTGGGGTCGGAGAGCGCCATCGAGCCGACCATCCGAAAGCCATCGAGCAGGGTCGAAATCTCGAAGGCGCTTTTCACCGAGTCGCATTCGGCATCGAGAGCGGCGGCGATGTCGTTTCCAGCAGGCTTTCCCGCAAGCGACAGGCCGCGAACGCTGCGGGCCAATTTCTCGAGCTGCGGCGCGTTGGCAAAATTCGCGTAGAAGCTTTGCGGCAGATTATCCGTGCGGGCCACTGCGAAAATGGGAGCGCCTGCCACTCGGTTCAAACGCGCCTTCATCACCGGGTCGCGTGGCAATGGGCTCAACGATTCGCCTAGCAAGCGGAGCGCGTTGTTCCCGCTGGCGATGGCGATTCGGGTGGGCGAGAGAAACTGGAAAAAGACGGTAGGGTTGCCTGGGACTTCGTAAACCGCCGGATTTGTGGACGGCAGAGCTTTACCGCTGCGCAACGCGTAGGCCTTGATTTTCTGTTGATCGAAGCGGCCATCCGCGACGGCGAGCAGACGGTTCTCGCCGATGCCGTTGCCAGGCTCGACCGCGAAGCTGTGAGGCCAGAAGGCTATCGCTGCCTTATCCAGGTCGCGCGTGTAGTCGAAACCAGTCTGGCGGACGAATTCCTTATATTCCTGATCGGCTTCGGGGCCGGGAGAGGTGAGGCCGAGCAGCCTCGCGAGAGGCGAAGTCTTCAATGCGCGCAACGCCGCTACATCTACATAGCCGACAGCAGGGGCGTCAGCCGGGAGTTCGCTCAGCAGATCCGGAGGAGCGACAGCAGCAATTCCGGGAAGTGATGGCGGCGGTGGCGGAGCCAGAGGGCCGCCCCGGCCGCCGCCCGCACCGCTGGGACCGCCCGCTCGGTTGCGATAGAAATAAAAACCGATACCACCTGCCATCAATACGATCAGGGCGATGACTGCGATTACCGCTCGATTCGTCGAAGAAAGAGTCAAGGAGTCGAGTATAGGTTTAGGACGAATGGGTGTAAAGTTCGCGGCGCGAAATACGTGTAGAATAGTGGGAGTTGGCCTGTATTTCGAGCGGCGGCAACCAAACTGGCCTTAAAAACTTCCAATTTGTATTGGTGGCGCGCACAGTGCGGGAGAGGTGGTTGTCTTTGAAATGGAACGTAACGCGGCTCACCGTGCTGACTGGGATCAGCATCGCATTGGGCCCGTTAGCGTGCGCGCAGTCGGCGACCAGCGCGCCCTCGGATCCGAAAGCGGCGTCGGCAGCTGCCGCCCCTGCACCTGCCGCCCCTGCACCTGCCGCAGTCCCCGCTCTCACGGCGGATCAAGTTCTCGAAAATTACATTAAAGCCATCGGCGGCCGGGAGGCATGGAAGAAATTAACGACGCGAATCTCTACCGGCACGATCGACGTTCCAGCCATGAATCTTTCTGGGCTTGTGACAGTCCGCGAGAAGGCTCCGAATCGAAGCATTTTTACGGTGAACTTTAATGGCGCGGTTTTCCAGCAAGGGTTCGATGGAACGATCGGTTGGTCAGACGACCCGCAAAACGGATTGCGCGAACAAATGGGCGAGGAACTCGCGGAGACGAAGCGCGATTCGGATTTTTATCACCCACTCGATTTGAAGCAGATGTATTCGAAGATTACAGTGACGGGCACCGATAAAATCGATGACCGCGATGCCTATGTTCTCGAAGCATCATCTGGCGACCTTGGCACGGATAAAATCTACTTTGACACGCAAAATAGCTTAGTGCTCCGAATCGTCGGGCAGCATCACACAGTGGACGGCCCGGCCACGTTTACCGAGGATTTTAGCGATTTCCGCGAGGTGGACGGAATCAGGCTGCCATACACGGTGCATCAGGAAAGTCCGAACTCGACGTTTACAATCAAGTTCACAGAAATACGGCATAACGAAGCGATCGAGGATGCAGCATTCGCAAAACCCGCGGTGCACTGATGTTACGAACAGGTACGTTTGCGGAAATAAGTGCTTTACTGGCAATGGTTTTGCTGGGGCTAAGATAGTTGCTTGCAATTCGATTGCCTCTGTGATACTTTTGTTCGGTTTGAGCAGGGCTGGCGTAGCTCAGTTGGTAGAGCATCTGATTTGTAATCAGAGGGTCGGGGGTTCAACTCCCTCCGCCAGCTGAGTTTTGAGGGGTCGGGATTTTTGGCAAGGTTGCGGACGGATTCCTCGCGACAAAAGCGCTAGGGCTGGTGTCTTCCGACACGAGCCCTTTCTGCATTGCGATGCTCCCCGTACTGATGTCCGGTCGTGTTCTGGTTGTTTGCGCGGGACGATGCAGTTGTGTCCCGAAGATTTTTACGGGACATGATCGAGCGTCCCAAACGAATTTGCGGGACGTTGAGTTCGCGTCCCGGATGTTTTCGCGGGACGGGTGGGTGAGTGGCTAAAACCAGCAGACTGTAAATCTGCCGCTCCTTGCGGGCTACGGAGGTTCGAATCCTCCCCCGTCCACCAGCGACTCGTAGGAGCTGAACCGAACGAGAGCTCGGTGAGAGCTCAATAGAAACGTTCAGCGAGCCAGCAGCGAAATCACAGAGCTGAGCATCCGCGGCGTTGCTTTGGACGAAAACGAAATTTGGGAGGCGTCAGGGAAGCCGGTTCGAGCCTGGGTAGCTCAGTTGGTAGAGCGCGTCCTTGGTAAGGACGAGGTCACCGGTTCAATCCCGGTCCCAGGCTCCACGCTGTAGCGGGCGGCAGGAATCAAGTGGGAATGAGCGGGGGTAACTCAGTGGTAGAGTCTCTGCCTTCCAAGCAGATGGTCGCGGGTTCGAGCCCCGTCCCCCGCTCCATTGTGGTCGCTGAGAAATAAGCGGTCAGAATTTTGAAACGCGGTAGACGGAAATAATTGGATTCAGCGCGGCAGCAGCCGCGAACCTCCAGCACGAGTGAGGCGA